>NZ_JBFUDJ010000002.1:0-1269221 GCF_056404775.1 Mesorhizobium sp. P2_B5
AGGTCGGGCTGATGCTGGGCGAGCATGCCAGGGCACAGGTGCCGATGGATCAGGTGATCGCCTTCGAGCTCGAAATCCTCGGCAGCCTGGGCATGCAGGCCTACCGCTATCCGGCGATCATGGCGATGATTGGCAGCGGCAAGCTGAAGCCCGAACTTCTGGTCAGCAAGAGGCTCAGCCTCGAAGAGGCTCCGGCCGCCCTGATGGCCATGGGCGGCTTCGAAGGCATCGGCATCGGCGTGGTGACCACGTTCCAGTAGCCGCCCTCAAGCCCCCCGAGCCTGGTGGCAACTCGCAACGCCACCTCTCGATGCAGCGCTTCATCGAGGGGCGGTCGATGCCTGCAACATTCGCCCCGCTGCCGTGAAATCCGAATGATCAAGGAGTGGCCTTGGCGGGGCCGAATGGAGCACTCGCGGGCATCAACACGGGAGCAGCGGTTTTGGTCCCGCCATGGAAGGTATTTCCCAAGCTCCGCAGGATATCGGCGTTTTCTGAAAAAGTGCTATGCCGAAGAACATCCCCCTGCTTCGCATCGGAGGCATCGATAACGGTGATGCCGTATTGTGAAGCAGATTTTCGTATGGCCGAAAATCGGTAGCACCGAGGCGCTGCACATCGCGCGCGATCCAGGTGGATACTTTGAGCGCCAGATCGTTTTGCGAAGAGTATGGTGATACGCGACCGGTTGTCGCCCAGCTCCAAAACCTGACGCTCGAATACGTCGACATCGATGTCAGGCGAGGCGAGAATGACTGAACGAATTTTGGGCGACACTTTTGCGTCCTGTTGGCCATGTCGCGCAGAGCCCTCCATGGTCAGCCATGCCCATTGAATGGGCCAGGATCACCACCTCGGCGACGTCGGGGCTATCGACGGCTGCGTTCAGAACGGCGTCGAGCCCGAAGCGGGAATAGATCGTGCTTTCGCGATCGTAGACGTAGTCGAGCACGTTGCCGCGCGAAGGCCAGGTGAACGGCACCGGTGCGGCACTGATGCGCGCATCGTGAACGAGTTGTGCGAAACGATAGACGGCTTCGGCATGGCCATTGTCGAATCCAGGCACGAAAATCAGCACGCGCTTCGTTCCCCGGCTTGCCTTGCGAAACCACGGCACAACCTGCTCCTCGCCAAGAAGGTCGGCCTTGAGCGTGACGATGGATCGTCGGGGATCGAGCTTTTCAGCATTCGGCCACTGAACGAGACCTGTCTGACGAGCGCTGGCGGGGGAAACGGATACGACGATGTTGTCGAGGCGGACGTCGTCCCCACGCTCTCCGGTATATCTGAGCGCGGCATTGTCGGAGGGCTGGCGTGTGGTAGCAACTAGCATCCAGGGAATATGGGGCCGGATCGCTGTTCCGGCCCCATGAACGCTTGTTTCAGATCTTCAGGCCGGCAACGCCCCGGACTTCTTCGCGGTCCAGGTGGCGATGTAGTCCATCAGGCCGGGATTGAGGCAGTCATAGGGCTCGATGCCGATTGACTTCAACTGCGCACGAATGCCGTCCATGCGCTTGGGGTCGACACCGGATTCGATGATCGACGAGACGAAGGCGGTGAAGCCCGGCGGCGACCAGCCGTCTTCCTCGAAGCGCTCGGGATGGATGAAGGACAAGCCCTTGAACGGATGGTCGCGCTCGACCGGCCCATGCATATGCACACCGCAGCCGGTGCAGGCGTGACGCTGGATCAGCGCTGAGGGGTCGACAACTTTCAGCTTGTCGCCATTCTCGGTGACGGTGACGTCACCAGTGCCGGCGACGGCCACGACCGAGAACACCGCGCCTTCTGGTTTCCAGCATTTGGTGCAGCCGCAGGCGTGGTTATGGGCGATCTGGCTCTTGACCTTCACCTTCACCGGCTTGCTGGTGCAGGCGCAGACCAGCGTGCCGCCGGCAAAGCTCGCGCTTTCCTTGGGCAAGCCATTGTCGATCTTGGGATGCAGTTTTTCAGGCATTTTCTTCCTCCCTGTTTTGTCATCTCGACTAGGGCGTAGACTCATTACCGCGTAGCCAGATGCGAGTTGAGACGAGTTTGAGGGCAGCAAGATAGTTTTCTGCCAGCTTGTCGTAGCGTGTCGCGATCCGCCGGAACTGCTTGGCTTTATTGAAGAAGCGCTCTACCAGGTTGCGCGCCTTATAGAGAAACGGACTGAAGCAGATCGGGTCCTTGCGGTTGGCCTTGGGCGGAATGTTGGCCCATGCCTTTCGCTCGGTGATGGCCGTGCGCAGGGCGTTTGCATCGTAGCCCTTGTCGGCGAGCAGCATGGCACCCTCGGGCAGATCCCTGATCAAGTCGACTGCGGAGGCGATGTCGCTCTTCTGGCCCGCCGTCAGCGTTAGCTTGATCGGCCTCCCTTGGGCGTCGACAAGAGCATGGATTTTGGTTGTCAGCCCGCCTCGGGAACGACCAAGACAATGATCTCGACCCCCCTTTTTGCCGTCGCGCCCTGCTGGTGGACGCGAACAATGGAGGTGTCGATCATCTGCACCTCGCCGTTATGGGTTTTGGTAATGTTGGCCATGAGGCGGTCCCATACACCTGCTTTCCGCCATCGGACAAAGCGATTGTAGCAGGTGGTGCGTGGGCCGTATCGCTCTGGTAGATCGCGCCATGGCGCACCCGATCGCAGCACCCAGAAGATGCCGTTAAGCACCCGCCGGTCATCGACGCGCGGCACTCCTCGCGGCTTGTTGGGCAACAGCGGCTCGATCACACGCCACTCGAAGTCGGTCAGGTCATATCGGCTCATGCAGAGCCTGAATCAGATTTCGCCGCAATATGAAAGCCGCCAGTCGGAAAACTACCCCCATATTGCCATTACTGGCATAGTTCCGTGCGCCATAGTGATCGGCATCCTCGCTGGGATATCCTTGGTAGATACCTGATCTACTGCCAGGCTTATTCATTCGTTAGTAAGGCGAAGTTAGACCCAACGAGGAAGCTAAAGTGCACGCCCTTAAGATCGTGAATCGCGATATCGTCCCGTGAGCTTCGATAGGATTGGATCATGCATTATCCCACAGGTTTGGCGCTGGCGCTGCTGCTAGCAATGTTGTCGATCAGCGAAGCAAGGGCGGGAAAGGTGGCCGTCTCCGGTTGTGGGGATGGGCACTACGATCCGGTCCCAGCTTTGATGCCGTTGAAGTCCGGTCCATTGGCTCTGGCAAAGATTTTTTGCCTGAAGATTCCTGCGAGCAATTTTCCAGTTTCTCCCCCTCAACCGTCGCCCGATCACAACAGTGTCTTCGTCTTCGACAGCATCCAAGGGTTATCCATCACTGGAACGGGCACTGCGGCGGGAAGTCAGCAATTCGACGGACGCATAACAGCGGTCTTGCCGTTCATGGGGAATGTTCCGTTCGCGTGGTCGAATGACTCCCGATCAGTCCTCGGCGTCCGACAGGAAACGGTAAAGCCAAGCGGCTTCGCGCTTGGATCACTCAGGCCTATCCGCTTCCACATCAACGGCACCAACGAGAAACTTGCTGAGTTGTCTAGCTCGGCCGGGCCCCTCGACGAGATATATTGGATCGGCCATACCGGGTTGGCGATTGCAGCTTTCGGAACGAAAGGAGCCTATTACCGACCTGAGCATCCCGATCTCAAGCCGACGATCGCCTTTGTTGACGCACGTGCGGGCAAAGTGATCCAGTCGATTGCGATCGCAGATGTGCCCGGCCTGGCTGTCAAGTCCAGGATAAATGGCGTTGCTTCCAGTTTGGACGTCCGAGGAAACGCCTATGCTTTGATCACCATGGCGCCGAACCAGTGGCTGCTGTGGAATCAGGGCCGATTGCCTCGCCTCGTTTCGATCGGCGTGAAGCCACGGTGGACGCCTTACGCACTCTCACCTGGCGGCAAAACTGTACTCGTCATGAGAAATCTGAGCGCAACCGGGGTCATATGCGAACTCAATCCGCGATGCCCTGCACCAACCCCACAGAGCGGCGCAATCGCCGAACTCCATGAGCTTCCCAGCGGTAGACTATTGTGGACCCTTAACGGGACGGCAAATACATTCGCTCGGAGTGACGTACCATCGGTAAGCCCGAATAATCGATTTGCGCTCATCTCGATGCCAACCGGCACGGTTGCGCTTCTATCGATGACGAACGGCGCGGTTCTTCAAGAGCTTCCAAAGCCCTGGACGAGCGAATGTGCGATGGGCTTCTCGGCCGACGGCAAGACGGTTTGGATTAGCGGCGGATCCCGCATCGTCTTCTACAAGTTGATTGCATAACTGCCTCTCCTCGATGTCCGGAGTTCTGTCGTCTCCCAGAGGAAAGGCAGCTATCCGACCTTCTTCGCCGGAAGCTGCCGGTCCACAAACACCACACCTCGGTCATTCAGCATTTATGAGTTCACGGCCTAGGTCTCAATGACCACTTCATTTTCCATGAAGTGCACCTTCAGCAGACGATGCACTTCGGTCAGGCTCCTCCTTAGAAACTGTCCATGCACGAGATAAAGCGATCTCATCTTGGGCACAGTCGATCTCCTCCAGATTGACCGTGACGCGCTTTTCTTCGCGGAAGCTGCGCCAGAGATCCTCGCCAAAGTTCCGTATTCGATTGGATCCTCGACCTCTCAGGGTCGACGAAGCGAATTCGAACCTCCTTCAATAGACCACCACGCTCCGGATCGACTTGCCTTCGTGCATCAGGTCGAAGCCCTTGTTGATGTCTTCCAGCTTCAGCAAATGGGTGATCATCGGGTCGATCTGGATCTTGCCGTCCATGTACCAGTCGACGATCCTCGGCACGTCGGTGCGGCCACGTGCGCCGCCAAAGGCGGTGCCCATCCAGGTGCGGCCGGTGACCAATTGGAAGGGTCTGGTCGAAATCTCCTGGCCGGCGCCGGCGACGCCTATGACGACCGACTTGCCCCAGCCGCGATGCGAGGCTTCCAGCGCCTGGCGCATCACCTTGGTGTTGCCGGTGCAGTCGAATGTGTAGTCGGCGCCGCCGATCTGGTCGGCGCCGCGCTTGGTCATGTTGACGAGATGAGGGACGATGTCGCCGTCGATCTCCTTCGGATTGACGAAATGCGTCATGCCGAAGCGCTCGCCCCAGGCTTTCTTGTCGTTGTTGAGATCGACACCGATGATCATGTCGGCGCCGGCCAGCTTCAGGCCCTGGATGACGTTGAGGCCGATGCCGCCGAGGCCGAAGACGACAGCAGTCGCGCCTTGCTCAACCTTGGCGGTGTTGATGACCGCACCGATGCCGGTGGTGACGCCGCAGCCGATGTAGCAGATCTTGTCGAAGGGGGCGTCCGGGTTGACCTTGGCCAGCGCGATCTCGGGCAGCACGGTGAAGTTCGAGAAGGTCGAGCAGCCCATATAGTGAAAGATCTTGTCCTTGCCGATCGAGAAGCGCGACGAGCCGTCCGGCATCAGGCCCTGGCTCTGGGTGGCGCGGATGGCCGTGCACAGATTGGTCTTGCGCGACAGGCAGGACGGGCACTGTCGGCATTCAGGCGTATAGAGCGGGATGACGTGGTCACCCTTCTTGACCGAGGTGACGCCCTTGCCGACATCGACGACGACGCCGGCGCCCTCATGGCCGAGGATGGCCGGAAACAGGCCTTCGGGATCGGCGCCCGACAGCGTGAACTCGTCGGTGTGGCAGATGCCGGTCGCCTTGATCTCGACCAGCACCTCGCCCTCGCGCGGTCCGTCGAGTTGTACCGTCATAATTTCCAGCGGCTTTCCGGCCTGAACGGCAACGGCAGCGCGTACGTCCATCGTCTTTCTTCCTTCTTCAACCCTTTTCAGCAGGCCTTTGCCCCTTGCTGATCGCCTTTTCCGGCTCCAGCCGGGCCTCGAAGAGATCCGGCGAGGTCAATTGCTAGCCGAACCTCACCGCACCGAGACCCGCTGGTGAGGTGATCGTTTTGAGTTCTCGCGCCATATGTTTCAGCACAGCCGGCGTGAACTTGTCGTAGTAGGCTTGGTTTCTCCGGCCAATCGCATGTTCACCACTGAAGCTGCCATCAAAGTCATTGACCACGACGTCATACACCCAGTCCCGGAGCTGGCCCTCCATGCTCGCATCTGCAGCAACGCCGCTTGCCCGATCGGCAACGAGATTGAAATGCACACCACCATCGCCGATATGACCGAAATCGCAGACCGCAACGCCCGGGAAGCGCGCCGGTATTTCGGCTTTCATCCGCTCGCAGAACGTCATCACGTCACCTCTGCGAAAGGCCAGATCAAACGCGACAAGCTTTCCCATCTGTCTCACGCCCTCGGAGATCGCATGGCGCAGCGCCCACATTTCATGCGCCGACCCGAACAGAGCATCGGCCAAGGGCGCCTCTTGCAACTCCCACATCTCTGCCAGGACCGTTTCAAGCACGCTGTCGAGCGTCTGCTCATTGTCGCGAAGATCCCAGGTTCGCGTTAACTCCGCCAAGATCACGTAATCGGGGATTTCGCGGTTTTCGAAGGGATTGCGCAAAGATGGGATATGATGGAGCGTGGCCTTAATCGCATTTGCGGACATGCCCTCGAAGGCAGTGAGATAGCCACCGGCGCGTGTTTCCATTGCACGAAGCAGTGACATGACATGGCCGGCACTTGATGGAACCAGCAATGCAGCGGCGCTTTGTCTTGGGCGCCGTTCAAGGTTGAGAACACATTCGGTGATAATGCCGAGACTGCCGGATGTACCAATAAAAATCTGCTTCCAGTCGATGCCGGTGTTGTTCTTTCTGAGCTCGCGGCCGAAATCGAGGATCGTACCTTCCGCATCCGCCAACACGACCTTCATGCCAAGCGTATTCTTGCGGGCGTCGCCATATTTGAGAAATCGTGCCCCACCTGTATTTGTTGACAGCATGCCGCCCAGCCGGGGATCTGCACCAAGATCAATTGGGAAGAACAGCCCTTCGGTTTCGAGCGCGGCATTCAGATCCGACAGCAGGAAACCCGCATCTACGGCCACCGAACGGTTGTCGACGTCCAGATTGAGGCTCCGGGCCAACCGGTCAATGCTAATCACCGCCTGGGTTCCACTGGAGTCCGGCGTCGAAGCCGCGACGACGCCCGTGTTGCCCCCTTGCGGAATGATATGTATCCCGTGGCGCACGCAATAGGACACTGCTTGGGACATTTCCTTTGTCGTAGCCGGTCGCACAACGAATGAGGCGCGCCCCTTGTCATAGCGGGCACCGTCCTCATACGAGGCCGCGTCATCGCCGAACATGACGGCTTTTTCTCCAAGCATGGCGCCCAGGGTTTCAACGTGTTGAATATCAGCGACCATGCGGGGCCCTCCGGGGTTGAGATGATAAAAGTCCCGACACCGCGCTATGCGGGATGCAGGGCATGGGGTGCCTGCTCCGGAAACCTGTATGTGGGAAGACCAGGCACAGCGACGTCAAAGGCGATCAAAGTACCGGTTGAATGCTTCCCGTCCCGATCGGTTGTCAGGGACGTGACGAACATTGTCTTGAAATCCGGTCCGCCGAAACAAGGCATCGTCGGCGCTGCTACCGGCAATACCAGGGTCTCGAGGAGAGAGCCGTGGGCCGTGAACCGGTTGAGGACCCCAGCGGAAATACCTGCGCTCCAATAGCAACCCTCGACATCCACCGCTGCCCCGTCGGGCAGGCCGCCTTTTTCGTCGAGGACGATGATGGTCCGTTGATTGGAGACTTGTCCACTGCCCGGATCGAAGTCGAAAGCTCGCACGACCGGCCCCCGCGAATCCGCGTGATACATTGTTGTTCCGTCGGGATTCCAGGCGAGGCCGTTTGAGACACGCAGCCCGTCGATAATGGTCGTCACTTCGCCACCTGGTGTTACACGGTACAGGCTCGCCGTCGGTTGCCGCGGCAACGCATCGTGCATGCTACCGACCCAAAACGACCCGTCGGGACCGACTTTCCCATCATTGAGCCGGTTCGTCGGACGGCCAGGTTCAGGGTGAACGAGAAATTGGAGCGACCGGGTGGCCGGGTCGAAAATATGGACACCGCTCCTGAGTGCTACAATTAACTTGCCGCCCGCGACGAGGCCAAGACTGCCTATCTCGTCGGGCATCGGGTACTCCACCACCGTTCCTGAGGCCGGTTCGAGGGTGAAAGCTGCCGGCCGCAGGACGTCTATAAACCACAGGAGGCCTTTCTCTTCGTCCCAGACCGGGCTCTCACCGATGGCCAGCTCGAAATCTATACAGGTCTCAAAATGAGATGTTGTCGGCACAAAAGCCTCCACCCGGGATCGGAACGATCATTTTTGATATAGCAAACTCTTCGCTAGTGTCGAGACGCAATCTTCCATCGATCGCAACTTTCTCCGGTTCGGATCGAAATCATTGAAAATTCTCACATTTCTTTCCGGCTGGAGAATGCTACGGCCATTTTGACATAGCAGATAAGCCGTCTCTGAACGTCCTTTCTGCCGAAATAATCGGACTGACCTCTCGCCATTTATGGCCTGCGGGGCTGGTTCCCGCCAAATTTCCCATTGACAGGTGGCCCAAAATTCAACGTTATGATATATGATGGACGTTCTGAAGCGCCGCGTTTCGTCACCAATCAACAAAGGGGAAGATCAAAATGACCGTAGCGTTCGATAAGACTCCCAATCGCAAAAGAGTCGGCCGTGCCTTGCTCCCGCTGGCTATCGCCCTGGCTATGCTTGGCTCGACGTCTCTTGCCTCCGCGCAAGCGCAAAAACCGCTCATTATTGCCCGCAACCTTGCCGTCAATTCACTCGATCCCGCTCGTACCACGTGCGATACCTGCAACATCTATTTGTATGCGGTCTACGAGACGCTGGTGAGGCTCGGAGATGACAACAAGACGATCACCCCGGCGCTGGCCGAAAAGTGGGAGGTCAACGACAACAATACGCAGTTCACGTTTCACATGAATCCGAAGGCGGTCTTCTCCGACGGATCGCCGGTCGAAGCCAAGGACGTCAAATGGTCCTGGGAGCGGCTGGCCAATCTCCAGGGAGGCATGGCCTGGCTCTTCGAAACCGTTACGTCGATCGAGACCCCCGATGCACGCACGGTCGTGGTCAAACTGTCGGCGCCGGATTCGGAATTCCTCGGCAAAGTCATCGCGCCATACTCCGGTGTGGTAAACAGCGACGTCGCCTCGACACAGGGTGCCAAGGCCTCAAAGGATGGGGCTGCCTCGGACAGCGCGGAGCCTTGGTTCCTCACCAATTCGGCAGGCAGCGGCCCTTATGTGCTGGGAGGCTACAGCCCGAACGACGAATTGCGGTTCAAACGCAACGAAAAATACTGGGACAAGCCAGCCGCGATCGCCGAAATCGTCATAAAGCAGACGAAGGATTCTGTTGCGCAGGCACAGGCGCTTGAAAGCGGCGCGGTCGATATAGCGATGCAGATCGCACCGGATACCGCCCGGACGATCAAAGCTCCCGATGTAGTTCTCGAATCAGTGCCCTCGTTCAATTTCCTTTACATGGCGCTAAGCCCGGGCGCGAAGGCAAACACGGTACCGCTGACGCTCAAGGTGCGGCAGGCCATAGCCTACGCCATCGACTATAAGGGCATCATCGACTTCACAATCGGCGGGGCCGGCAAGGTCGTGCCCGTTGCGATTCCTAACGGCTTCCCCGGCACCGACGGCCTGCCGCAGCCGGAATACAATGTCGAGAAAGCCAAGCAACTCCTGAAGGAGGAAGGGCTTGAGAATGGCTTCGACATTGAATCCGTGTTTCCCAACGAGAACTATTATGGGGTTGATATGTCAACGCTCATGCAGTTCGTGCAGCAGAACCTCGCCAAGGTGAACATCCGCCTTCAGCTGAAGCCTGCCACCTTCCCGGTCTGGCTTGACACGGTCAAGGGAGACCACACGCCGCTGACTGCATCGTTTTACGGACCTGATTACTTCGGTACCGACCAGTATGTGAAAACCTTTGGTATGATCCCGGGCACACGCTGGCTGGCTCGCTCTGGCGGAGACAAGATAGAGGGCGTGTTGAACAACAAGGAAAAGGAACTGCTGGACAAGGCCGTTGCGGCGCCGATCAACGAACGCGACGAACTCTATCACCAGATCGCGTTGGAGATGATCAAGGACCGCATCATCGTGCCACTGGTCGGTCCCGATACGGTCCTTGCCTATAGCAAGAACATAAGCGGAATGAAGTACAGCGTGACGTCAATCCTGCCGCTACAGGATCTCAGCTTCGCGCAGTAATGCGCGACGACGGGAACGTGGAAGTCTGATCGAAAGGGCGAACAATGCAAGCTCATACATACGTTCTTCGCCGTTTGATCGGACTTCCACCCTTGCTTTTGGGTGTGCTTACCATCGCCTTCCTTCTGTCGCACGCCTCGCCGGCGGATCCACTTTCCTCGATCCTGCCCGAGCGGCAGCTCAGTAATCCGGAGGCGGTTCAAGCGGCGAAAGTCCGCTGGGGTTTGGACAAGACGCCCGTCGAGCAATATCTGATCTATCTGAAGAACGTGGTCACGGGGGATTTGGGCACGTCCTTCCGGACAAAGCGGCCGGTCGCTCAAGACCTGATGGAGCGCCTTCCCGCGACAGTGGAACTGGTCGTTGCGGCATTGCTGTTTGGCTCGGTTTCAGGAATTCTGCTTGGGGTAGTCGCAGCGCGTATGCGTGATACCGCCGTGGACCACCTGGTGCGCCTTTTCGCACTTTTGGGATCTTCGCTTCCGGTATTCTGGTCCGGGCTTGCCGTGCTCTTCATATTTTCCGTCCAGCTTGGTATTCTGCCCGGACCGGGGCGGCTTGATGCCCGCACGGCCCCAGAATCCACGATTACCGGCTTCTATACCGTCGACGCGCTGTTCGCCGGCAACATGTCGACGTTCTGGGAGGCTGCCACCCACTTGATACTTCCCGCGAGCGTCCTTGGATGGTCTGTCACCGGCATAATATCTCGGCTGGTACGCGCCAGCATGCTCGACGTGCTCAGCCAGGACTATATTCTTATGGCGCGCTCCAAGGGTGCGACCGAAAGAAGGGTCCTCTTCCATCACGCCCTCCGGAATGCACTGATCCCTGCGATCACCGTCATCGGCTATTCCTTCGCCTTCCTCATTACCGGCGCTGTTTTGACCGAAACGATTTTTTCGTGGCCCGGCATAGGCTCCTACGCAGTGGAATCCGCCCGGGCACTGGACTATCCGGCGATTATGGGAGTGACCATGCTTGGAGGGACGGCGTTTCTTTTGACCAATCTCCTTACCGATCTCACCTACGTGCTGGTCGATCCTCGCATCAAACTCCAGTAGGAGCCCGGCAATTCCATGGCCGCAGCAGACACCTTACACGCAACGCTCAGGCGTAAACGACGCCGCACCAATCTGTGGTCGGTCATTCCCGCATATATTGGCTTCGCTATCATCCTGTTTTGGATATTTGCTGCTCTAACCGCGCAATATTGGATGCCCTATAGTGCTTTCGACATGGTTGGCCGTCGGCTCCAGCCCCCAAGCCTTGAGCATCTGTTTGGTACCGACGGCTTGGGTCGCGACGTCTTTTCACGGACGCTATCGGGAGCGGTCTATTCCATTCCCGTCGCATTTTTCGTCGTGTGTGTCGGTGCGATCCTCGGCAGTTGTCTTGGAGCGATGGCAGGTTTCCTGGGGGGCTGGATAAACACGATCATCATGCGGCTGGTCGACATCACCTTGTCCTTTCCGCCAATGCTCCTGGCGATGGCGGTCGCGGCTACACTAGGCCCGGGACTTTGGACGGCGACGGTGGCGATGATTGCTGTCTGGTGGCCGCTCTATACGCGTCTGATGCAGGCCCAAGTTATCAGCGTCAAACAAATGGAGCATGTCGAGGCTGCAATATCGTCCGGCGTCCGCAAAGGCCGATTGCTGCGGAAATATATCCTGCCTCTCTGCGGAACGCCGATTCTCATAAATGCAACTATGGATTTCGGGCAGGTCGTACTGCTCGCAGCATCGCTGAGCTTCATCGGTCTCGGCGCCGCCCCTCCTGCCCCGGAATGGGGCGCGATGGTCTCGGATGGCACCGTGAATTTCTACTATTGGTGGATCGCCGCAGCGCCCGGTTTGGCCATCCTGAGTGTCGTTCTCGCGCTGAATTTCATCGGCGACCGGGTCCGCGATATTCTCGACCCGCGGAAAGCATGACATGGGCGACCAACCTCTTCTCGAAGTAAATGATCTACGCGTGACCTTTGAAATAGCGAACGGTTACGTCGAGGCCGTTCGCGGGGTGAATTTTTCTCTGAAGAGAGGCGAGATCATGGGCCTCGTCGGTGAATCCGGCTCGGGGAAAAGCATCACGATGCGTGCCGTCATGGGGCTTTTGCCGCCTTCCGCGATGGTTTCCGGCTCGGTCAAGCTTCTCGGTCGAGAACTAATCGGCAGTCCTGCAAAGGACCTGCGACAATTGCGTGGATCGAGAATGTCGATGGTCTTTCAAGATCCTCTGACTGCGCTCAATCCCGTACTGACGGTCGGCGACCAATTGGTCGAAGCGATCAGGATTCACAATCCGCAGTGCACAGCCAAGGAGGGGCGGACAAGGGCGATCGAATTGTTTCGTTCGGTCGCGATTCCTTTTCCGGAAAAGCGCATTGACCAATATCCTCACGAATTCTCCGGCGGCATGCGTCAACGCGTGGTTGTCGCAATCGCAATCGCCAACAAGCCAGATCTTATTATCGCCGACGAACCGACAACGGCTTTGGACGTAACGGTCCAGGCGCAGGTGCTGGAGCTTCTCCGCAATCTTTGCGAGGGCAGCGGAACCGGCCTGGTGCTTATTACCCATGACTTGGGCGTCGTCGCCGGCATGGCTGAGCACGTGTCGGTCATGTACGCGGGCTCGATCGTTGAACGAGCGCCAGTCGATGACTTGTTCGACAATCCGCGTCATCCCTATACCAGAGGCCTGCTGGGTTCGTTGCCCCAGCTGACCGGTGAGATTGCTCGTCTCAGCGATATCGGTGGGGCTCCGCCGACGGCAGGTACCATACCGCCTGGCTGCGCTTTCAACCCGCGATGTAGTTTCTCTGTCGAAAGATGTCAGCTCGAAAGGCCCGAACTCCGAGGTTTCGGGCCAACCGACGTGGCCTGTCATCTCGCCCAGGCCATCCCGGCTGCTCAAACCAGGGTGAACTCGGCATGACATCCACTTTGCAGGATCTCCCCGCGGGACAGACCACTAGAGCTGTGAGCCATTCGGATGCCGGTGCGCCTTTGCTGTCGGTTAGAAACCTGACCAAGGATTTCGGCGCCGGCGGGGTCTTTTCCACTCTGAAGAACGCTCCGGTCATTCGGGCCGTTGCAGGTGTCAGTTTCGATATTGCCAAGGGAGAAACACTTGGGCTTGTCGGCGAGTCCGGCTGCGGCAAGTCGACACTTGCGCGCTGTATTCTCAGACTCTTGCCACCCAGCTCGGGAGAAGTGCTCCTCGAGGGAACCGACCTCAGCAAGATCAGCGAGGCGGAAATGCGTGCAAAGCGAAAAGATCTCCAGGTGGTCTTCCAGGACCCTTTTGCTTCGCTTCATCCTCGAATGAGAATCCGTGAGATAGTGACGGAGCCATTGCGTCTTCTGGATATGTCAAAAAAGGACATGTCGGATCGTGTCAGTGAGCTGATGGGACTCGTCAAACTCAACCCGGAGCATCTTGACCGCTTTCCCCACGAACTTTCAGGCGGCCAGCGACAACGCGTGGGTATTGCAAGGGCGCTCTCGGTCAAGCCGAAACTCATCATTCTTGATGAACCCGTCTCCGCTCTCGACGTGAGCATCCAGGCAGGCGTGCTTAATCTGCTCCATGATTTGCAGCAAGAGCTAGGCCTCTCCTACTTGTTTGTCGCGCACAATTTATCGACAGTGCGCCACATTTCGGATCGCGTTGCCGTCATGTATCTTGGCAAGATTGTTGAAATCGGTCCCCGCAACGAGATTTTCACGTCGCCAAGACATCCATACACGACCGCTCTCCTATCGGCGGTGCCAACCGCCGACCCTCGAAGCGAACGCACCCGCCGCCGCATCGTTTTGACCGGGGACGTGCCCAGCCCCGCCGATCCCCCGAGCGGCTGCCGCTTCCGAACGCGGTGCTGGAAGGCACAGGAACTCTGTCGCACTGTCGAGCCCATGCTTATTCACCAGGACGAAACCGCCTTTGCATGTCACTTTCCTATGGACAAGAACGGTCTCAAGGGCTGAAAAGCGGGCTTCGCCTTGTCGACATCTCGTAATCGGGGTTTGCTGGCATTATTGCTGGTAAACTCAGACGCCGGTATTGGACAGGCGGGAAGGCATATATGAATTCGATAGTCACACCAGAGACCGACATCGATAGTAACGAGGATCTCAGTCTCAATCGGCACAGCCTGTCGGAGCGGATATACTCACGTTTGCGCGTGGCACTCATGACCGGCCAATACGAACCTGGAGCACGCCTCAATATCAGGGGGTTAGCGGCCACCTACAACACGTCGCCAACGCCGGTTCGGGAGGCCATTTTCCAGCTCGTGCGCGAGGGCGCATTGGAAATCCGACTTGGCCATCAACCCCGTGTGCCAGTGCTGTCGATTCCGCAATACATCAATATTCGCGAAACGCGGGTGCCTCTCGAGAGACTCGCAGCAGAACTTGCGGTGGTGCGGATTAGCGATGAGGACATTGCGAGACTAAGCGTACTGCACCAGAGGTTTATCCAGAGCGAAAAGGAAGAGCGTTGGAAGGAAGCACTTGCTGCAAACCAGGAGTTTCATTTCACGATCTATCGCGCCTGTGGCAACGATGTCCTCGTGAGGTATATTGAAAATCTCTGGCTCCTTGCTTATCCTTTCGTGAACAATCAATATCCGATCACCCGACCCGCAACGGCCGCTGTCCATCTGCATCTTCTGATTGTCGACGCATTGAACAGGCGCTCGCCGGCCGAAACCGGCGATTTGGTCATTCGGGATCTCCGCGAAGGATCTTACAATATCCTGCAAAGACTGAGCGGCGCGGAAAACGGCGAAGTTACGCCATCGCGGCGAAAGAAGAAAAAGGAAAGCTGAAGCACTTCGCGGTCAACGATTATCGTTGCCGGGTCGGCCGACGCTGTCGAGGCAGGCATGGCACTCTTCACGTGACGAGGCCATGCCCTGCATCGCTGTCATTGAGGCCCGTTCATTGCCTTTCCAGCGCGGCGAGCCTTGAGCTTTTCAGCGCCGATGGCAGAGTTGCGGTCCATCATCTCCCAAAGGTCTTTGGGATTGGTCCCGAGCAGTTTCACCGCATCGCCGCGTTCCGGCGGCGCGAAGGCCTCGAGGTCCTCATTGCGAATGGCTTCGAGAACCACCTTGGCGACATATTCGGGCGTGACCGATATGCCGGCAAAGGAAAGCGCCATCGCGTCATCTTCCGCTTCCTTGTCCAACATCGGCGTTTCGGTGGACGTCGGATGGACGATGGTAAATTTCACTGGCGCTTGGCGCTCTTCCAGGGCCAGCGCGAGATGAAAAGCGCGAAGGGCATGTTTTGCAGCGGCATAGCTCGCGATACCCGGGAACGGCAGCAACGCTGTCATGCTGCAAACCGTCGCGAGGTGCCCGTACCCCTGCGATTTGAAGCGCGGAAGTGCCGCGAGCATTCCCTTCACCGGGCCAAAGAAATTTGTGTCCATCGTTTGCACGTGCTTTTCCATAGGAAGGTCTCGCGCATAACCGGTGTGGACGATGGCGGCATTGTTAATCAGAACGTCAAGGCCGCCACGCTCCTTCCATATCTGGTCCAGGACTGTCTCCCACTGCGCCTCGGAGCAGATATCGAGCTTTACGGCGGACGCTGACGGACCGACTGCTGAGGCAACCTGCTCGGCTCCCCGAAGATTGATATCGGCCACAAAGACGGTGTGGCCAGCCTCCGCGACGAGCCGTGAAAGGGCAGCCCCAATTCCGCTCGCGCCGCCGGTGATGAGATAGGTCTTGGTCATGTTTTCCCTCGACAATTTGTCCGTGTTCGCTCTCAGAAATAGGTGCGAATGGAACTCGTGATGTGATAATTTTCATCAACTATGTGCATGACTCTCCATTTGTCGAAGGTGAGGCAGGGATGAGAAATGCCGAAGCCGAGCATATCCCCAACCTGGAGAGGTGAATCAGCAGGAATTGCCACATGGCAGTGCTGATCGTTCAAGCGCGTCACGACGTGATCTGGAGACAGCTGTCGAGGACGCTCCATGCCAGAACCCGGACGGAACCAAAGCAGAGGAATCGGCTGGTCGTCATGCGAGACGTCACGCTTGCCCAGTGCCGCGATGAGCTTCTCGGTCTCTGGCCTCGACTGGACATAAGCCCAAACTTCCAACGCGGGTGTCAGTCCGCCATGCGCGTCAGCCAACCCTGGATTTCTTTCCCGCAGCGCCTGAACCGCCTTGGCATACAGGATCGAGTCATGCGTGATGTAGCAACCCGAGCGAACCAGGACCATGTTTTGTTTCGAAAGCCCTGTGGAGCCCAGTTTCTCCACGACGACGTCATAGTACGCGGATCCGCCGGCACTCAGGATGACTGTCTCGGCGCCCCAAAGCTTCTCAAGGTCACATGCCTGAGCGAACTGCACCATTTTATCGAGGAACGAATGGACTAGTGCGAGTGTCCCCGCATTGTCTGCGCCCTTCAGCAGCCCCTCGAAACCTTCCACGCCGCGCAGCCTCACGGCTTCGGTTCTGCTCACGGCGCGCGCAAGATTCAGCGCCTCTTCGACACTGCGGCAACCGGTGCGGCCACCCGGATATCCGATCTCCACGAGGGCATCGAGCGGACGTTGGAGCTTCGCCTTTCGTGCTGCCTTGGCGATTGCTTCCAGATTGACCGCAGAGTCGACCAGGAACAAGAACTCGAATTCGGCGTCCCGGGCCAATTCAGAAATGACGTAGTCGATCGCCTTTGCGCCAATCAGCTGATTTGCCAGGAAGATGCGTTTGTAACCAAAGCTGCGCACGACTTGAACCTGATGGGGCGTGGAAACGGTGATCGCCCACGCGCCATCCGCAAGTTGCAGGTCAAATAGCGCCGGGCTCATGGTCGTTTTGCCATGCGGAGCAAGAACTGCTCCGCCCTGGGCCAGAAACGCCTTCATCCATTCGCTGTTGTGACGGAGGCTTTTCTCTTTGAGCACCGCCACCGGCAATGGCAGGTCTTCACTCAGCAACCTCCATCCCTGCTCGCCGACACGATTGATAGGGACGCCAACCTTCATGGGAGGAGCGCCTTTGTCGAGCTGGGTTAGAAGCGCGTCTTGGGGGTAATGTACGGCGAATGCCATGTTGCGAACTCTATGATATACGATATCTAGTCTGGCATGCTTGGCTTCGCAAGCAATATCTCCTTACGATTTACGCCTTTTCGCGAAATGTTCCCCTTTCGACGGGCTTCGCAAGCTTAAGGAAGGGGACATACGGCACATTTTTGATATGTCAAAAATGCAACTTTTGATCCTTAATCACCGAGGGCCCTGAATACCGCATCGGAGTTAAGCCGAGACTGTCAGAGTTTTGACGCGACGGGCGCGCCCGTCATAGCTTCAAAGCCCGAGCTCCTTTTCCCATATGGCCAGAAAATCCCCAGCCTTGCGGGAATTCATGCCTCTCCGGACAAGGGCGAACCTTCATCAAAAATGACATAAACATGTCATTTTGCAAATCCAACGTCTGACAGTTTGATATATCTGGGGCGTATTTCATTGCAAGAAGCAATGGGTTCGGCTTTACCTTTGTCGGCCGAGCGCACCAACAACTCTTTGAAGTCGGCAACCGGAGGCAAAGGTAGATGGCGCGAATTCGCGAGTTCAAACGGGATTACAGCCTGCTGGGCCGGGACGCGACAGCAGCGATCGAGGAAGGCATCGCCGCGGCGCAATGGTATCATACCGACATTGGGCGGGCGAAGCTGAAAGAACTTATGAAACGCTCCGACGGCCCCGCGATCCGCGATACCTTTCTATGGTTTGCCATTCTCGGGTCTCTGGCATTTGGAGCCTACATCACCTGGGGAAGCTTCTGGTGCGTACCGATCCTGGCAGTCTACGGCGTGTATTACGGTTCGGCGTCGGATGCGCGCTGGCATGAGACGGGACATGGCACCGCGTTCAAGACACGCTGGCTGAGCGATCTTGTTTACAATATTGCGTGCTTCATGATGCTGCGGGAGCCCAAGATCTGGCGCTGGAGTCACGCTCGGCACCATACCGACACGACCATTATCGGACGCGATCCTGAAATTGTAACAATGCGACCGGCAGACCTCGCAAGAATGGTCATGGCGATTTTCGGCATTCGTCGGGTTCCGTTGACATTCAAGAACATGATCAAACACGCATTTGGGAAGCTAACCCCGGAAGAAGCGTCTTTTGTTCCCGACATGGAGCGTCCGAACATCTATCGCACAGCGCGACTTCTGCTGATCCTTCATCTGGGTATCGTAGCGGCTGCCGTCTATCTGGGATCATGGCTGCCGGTGCTGCTGATTGGCCCGCTTCCAAGCATGTATGGCGGATGGCTCTCCTACTATCTCGCCATCACCCAACACGCCGGATTAGAGGAAAACGTACTTGACCACAGGCTTTGCGCCCGAACGATTTACGTCAATCCAGTTCTGCGGTTCATCTACTGGAACATGAACTATCATGTGGAACACCACATGTTCCCCATGGTCCCCTACCACAAGCTGCCGGCGCTCCACAGGCTGACGCTCCACGACATGCCCTCCCCGTATCGCAGCACCTTCCACGCCTATGCAGAGATCATCCCCGCCATTATTCGGCAGCGGAAGGACCCCAATTGGTACATCACGCGTGCGCTCCCGCCCCACGCAAAAGCCTATCGACCGGAGTTGCACAAAACTGGCGCAACCGTGGTTGCAGCAGAATAACCCCGCGGATCAAACACCACGACCCCGATCGGATTTTATCATGACTTCAGACAACTGGATCGACGCCTGCGGCACGGATGACATCGATGAAGAGGATGTTGCACGATTTGACTACGAAGGGAGGACCTTCGCGATTTATCACAGTCCCGACGGAAACTTCTTTGCCACGGAAGGGCTTTGCACGCATGAAAAGATTCACCTTGCTGATGGCCTGGTGATGGGAGACATCATCGAATGTCCGAAACATAACGGAAGATTCAATTACAAGACTGGCCAGGCCAAGGGTGCCCCGGTGTGCATCAACCTTGCAACCTATCTGGTGCGCATCCAGGCCGGGCGGGTCTTCGTGAACGTCCAGACGATGACGTGAGCGGCATTATTATCGTTGGCGCCGGAGAAGCTGGCGTCAGCGCCGCTTTCTCTTTGAGAGAGAGCGGTTATGAAGGCCCGATCGATCTCTTCGGATCCGAGTTGCACGTACCCTACGAAAGACCTCCGCTGTCCAAGCTTCGGGTGGATGGTGAGAGTGAACCCGGCCGTTCGATCCGCCCCTTGGAGGCTTTCGCAAGTCACCAGATCACATTGCATCGCGGCAAGACGATCAGCAGCATCGAGCGGCCGTCCCGTAGAGTCAAATTTGTAGGCGGCGGCAGTCTCGCCTACTCGAGACTATTGTTAGCGACCGGGTCCGTGCCTCGACGGCTACCTGTTCCAGGCGGCGAGAACTGTGTCTATCTCCGAACATTGAACGACGCCCGCCTGGTGCGGCAAGCGATCTCTCAACGCATGCAGATCGCGATTATTGGCGCTGGTTTCATCGGCCTGGAGATAGCCGCGAGTGCGCGCCAGAATGGCTGCGAGGTTTCGGTCTTTGAAGGTCTTCCACGAATTCTCTCACGGGCAGTGCCGGCAGAAATCGCCGCTGCATTGCACAACAGGCATGTGGGTGCTGGTGTTCGCATTTCCTGCAGCCAGAAACTGACAGGAATTGCTACGAACGGACGGACCCAGGAGCTGCGGTTTGCCGATGGAAGCACTTTCCAGGCCGATGTAGTGCTGGCCGGCGTTGGTTCGCAACCAGTGACCGCGCTTGCACAGGATGCAGGTCTGGCGGTATCCAACGGCATTTCCGTTGATGCGCATTTGCGAACGACGGATCCTGATGTGTTTGCAGCCGGCGATTGCTGTTGCTTTCCCACGATTAGCGGTGAATCCGTCCGTTTGGAGAGCTGGCGAGCGGCCAAAGACCAAGGTCGCACAGCTGCATTGAACATGCTTGGCCGCGCACAGCAATTCACTGGGATGCCTTGGTTCTGGTCCGATCAGTATGAACTGACCCTCCAGGTCGCTGGTCTACCGAATTCCGCAGTCCGGACCGTTCGGCGAAAGGGCGTCGCAGGCCTGTTTCTTTTTCACCTAGACGAAGCCAATCGGATCGTCGCCGTCAGCGCGCTCGCTGAAGGTAACATCCTGGCAAAGGATGTCAGGCTGAGCGAGATGCTTATCGCAGCGCAAACAATCAGCGATCCGGAATTGTTGCAGACTGAAGGGCTAAATCTGAAGCAGTTGGCAAAGATGATGGTCGCGTGAGCTTGAACCGATTGGCTTCCTCGATCTGGTCGTAGACCGAGGCATCGGCACCATCAACGCCATAGGCGCAAGGGGGTCCTCACCAATAGCGCGCGCGCTTCGGGACGATGGCTGGACGAGCCTCAGCGGGCAGTCAGCACTGGCCATGTATGTGAAGCCGGACGTCGGAAAGTGCGAGTGGTGGAAGCCAAGTCGGTCCTCACAATCATGCCTTGGATGCATTGCAGGCGAGTTAAGTCGGATCACGGCCCATGACAGTGATCGACATCTCAAAGTCCCGATGTTCACCAGGTTGAAGCAAGAGAATGCCAGGCTTTTCTGAAAGTTCGCCATCAAAGCCGAGAGGCGTGGGGAAACCTTGCCAAGGCTCGATGCAAACGTAGCCGGCCAAAGGTTTTGTCCAGATGCCCAGGTGGGGTAGGTTTCGCCATTCGATTTCAAGGTAGCTTCCCTTGCCGGAGCCATAGCGTAAACGTCGCGATTCAAGATCGAAAAACATCATGGCTTCGTCGCTGAATAGCTCATCGCACAATTCAATCCTCCTGCCCGCGACCGGACTCGGATATGGTTTCGGGTCCAGAAGACCTGCAGATAGTCTACGCAGAGCGCAGGATTCCTCCTCCTCAAATTCGATGAAATGTTCAAGCCGTTCTCCGGCATCAGGAAGAGGCCAGCGAAACCCCGGATGGAACCCGAACGAGTAAGGCATGACGTCCGCACTGCGGTTGGTCACCTTAGCCGTCATGGTTAGGGTGTTCCTGTTCAAGCCGTAGGCTACATCCAGGCAAAAGTTGAAAGGATAGAGCTCCCGCGTGGCGGCGCTTGCCTCCAGCCGGAAGATGCAGCTACCTTCCTCGGCGGCCATGAGGGCAAATTCACTGGATGGTGCAAATCCGTGCTGACGTAAGCCATATGGCCGGCCGCCGATCATCACGCTGTCGTTGGGAACCCTACCCACGATGGGAAACAGGATCGGTGATGTACCCTTCCAGATGTCTGCGTTTCCATCCCAGAGAAATTCGCGGCCTGAATGATCGCCAAACTCCACCAACTCCGCACGCCACGACGTGAACTTGGCATGCAGAAACTCACTTCGAATGCTGACCATCGTCCCTCACATTTGCGTTTGCAACTACGGTAGGGTGATATATCAAACATGGCAACCGCCTTGATCTGGGACTGGGTGGGGCGCATTTGAATGCGTCGCTTTTGACCTCGTTGCGCAACGGGAAAATTCACGCATAACGCGCTGAGAACGCGGCTCGCAGCCGCAAAGCCTGAATGAATGGCTGGTTTTCGGCCCGATGCGCCTTTTCGACCCAGATCATGCCTCGTGTGGTGGTCCAGCGACTGTCGGCCTTTTGGCATGCGCGCGCATTGGCCAACGTCGACGTTTATGAAATATCGTATGGTCGGTCAGCGCTGTCCAGTCGTGCTCGTTTGAGCGATCGTGACGTCTTTTTGCGGGCGCAGGAGCCTACAGGTTTTCGGGGCAATACAGGCGAAATTCGACATGGGTGGAGCGGGGATCCGAGGCTGGATTCAAGCCGCGGCGAACCAATTGGTCAACGATCTCGCGCGCGAGGTCCTTGCGCGGCGAATCGAGAACAATTCCGACCGTTCCGGAAGCCAGCGCCGCACGGGTCACCGGCGTCAGTTCGTGACAGACGACGTGGAGACGACGTTCGGGAGGTAAAGTTTCGAGCGTCCGCAAAACCGCCGCCACACCGGCTCCGATAAAATAGAGCCCCCTTAAATCGGGATGACGGGCGAGTAATTCCTCGAACATTCTCTCGACGACAGAGTTGGTAGCGATTCCGTAGACGCCCTCGCATAGTTCCATACCCGGTTCGTGCTCGAGAATGTAATTGCGAAGACCTATCTCTCGCTCCTGGTAGGCACGGTACTGATAGCTTTCGATCAGCATGCCGATCTTGCCAGAGCGATTGAGGAGCTTCGACAAGGACCATCCTGCGGTACGTCCCGCTTTCTGGTGATCGATCCCGACATAGCCGGCAAGGCGAGGCGCTGAAAGATTGGACACGATGGCGACGACGGGTTTTGCAATGTCGGCGAGCAGAGAGACGGCCTCATTCACCGCAGGATGGTCGAAAGCCATGACGCCGACTACATCGACCTTTGCAGCCAGCTGGTGCAGCGCACGCCCCATGCCCTTTGGGGTCAGGTCGCTAAAGTCTTCGATCAAAATGCTGCGGCATTCGGGTCGGGCATGCTTGGCATAGGCGTTGATCTCCTCAGCCAATTGTCGGAAAAATGGATTGGTTTTGTGCTGGAGGGCAAGCCCGACAGACACCGACCCGCGACTTTCATCAATCCTCTGCATCATCAGGTTTGTGCCGTGATAACGCAGTTCACGGGCCGCCGATAACACCCGCTCAGCGGTTTTCCCCTTGACCGGAAGCCGTGAGTTCAGCACTCGATCTACTGTTGACGGGCTGACGCCAGCCTTAGCGGCGATATCGGCGATAGTGGCCCGGGTGTTTTTCAAAAACGATACCTTGCTAATCTGAAAAACTCATGGGTTGGCGGATTTTGTTTACGGCAAACCGCTCGATTTGCGGAGACCAACCTACCGGTTAATGAATGATCCTACGCTGCCGCTGAACGCTTTGTCATCTGTTCCCAGCTTTCGCCTCGTCGCACGTTTCGATTGGCGAGCGCGGCACGCACCAAGCTCAGATGGCCTTCATGCAAGGCATCCATAGTCGGCACGACAGCGACCTTCAGGCCATTCTGACGCCATCCGGCCACGGCCATGCGCAACTCGGCGACGGTTCGTGCGATCGGAATGCTCATGCGCCTTCTCCGCCATTGACCGTCCTTGACGCGCATCGGACCTCGGGGACCTTCTCCAGCACGCTTCGCTCACGTCAGGCCGACATGGAGTCACGACTGGGCAGGTACGCAACGCGTATATGTTGCCGCAGGTTCATAACTTGTGGCACCCTCCCCGAGGCCGGATTTCTGGCCTTTCTCGTATCTCAGGTAATTGTCGCATCGTTGTGTGCCTATCCCCTTCGATTAGGCAGAAGCCCTAAGAACTCCGCTTCCAGACGCGGCTGTGGTTTGAGCATCTCCGCGCCGGAGACAATCGCGTGGCCGCGTTCAGCAGCTGCCTGAAGCAGCGGCGTCATCACCGGATTGACGACTACTTCGGCAACAATGGCGGCTGGCTCCATGGCGGCGATGCTGAAGGGCATGGGATCGCCTTCCTTCATCCCAAGACTGGTGGCGTTCACCACCAAGTCCATTCCGGCAGCTATGTCCTGCGCATTCGCATCGCGAACCACAATTCGGCAGGACGGGACGACGGCCGCTATTTCTGCGGCAAGAGCAACTGCACGCTCTGTATTTCGGTTCGCCAGGACGAGCTCTACCAATCCTTCGTCCGCTAAGGCAAAGGCGATAGCGCGGGCTACACCCCCGGCCCCAACGATCAGGGCACGACGTCCCGCTACCGAGATATTGTTGGCAGCAAGACCAGCGATGAAGCCCGCCCCGTCCGTGTTGGTTCCGGTCAACGTTCGATCGGCGTTGAAGCGGATTGCGTTCACCGCACCAACCCGTCTTGCGACTTCCGTCATGTGTTCGAGATGAGGGATCACGGCAATCTTGTGGGGAGCCGTGATACCCAGCCCGACCACATTAAGCATCCTTCGCAACGCCTCAAGACTAGAGGCGAGATCAGCGGGCCGGACGTGGAGCGGCGCGAACACCGCGTCGACCCCTAAAGCCTCGAAGCTCTTGTTGACAATGATCGTGCCGCGGACGTGTTCGACGGGATCGGTGAGCATAAATATGAGAGCGGTCTTTCCGGTAATTTCCATTATCTCTTCAGCTCCAAGTGGTTGGTAGAAAACCGGAAACGCCCTCGTTCCAAAGACCAGGGGGCGCTCAAGGCCGGGTGCTTCACCTAGGCGGCGCTGCGCGAATGGGTTAAGCCGCCGCCTATCCGACCTCAGCCCTCCGCGCCGTTGAATTGCCGGTACGGCTGCACAGAGATAATTGGCACCGTCCGCACGGCAGCCTCAAGTCCAACCCACCTATCAGTCGCCGCGGCCCTAAACGAGGGCAACCTGTTGAGGCTTCAAATCTAGGTCGTAGGCCGTCTAGCGGCCCAGTCGGGAGGCGTAACCACAAATATCGCCGCCGACGTGCCCTTCGACCGCCAAATCAGAGAGGTTCCCGCCGGCAACCACATCATGTCACCGGGCTTCATAAAATTCTCTTCTCCGTCGATCACGATAGAAAAGCTATCTTCCACGGATAGGCAGAACATGACTTCATCGTACCAGAGTCTAAAATCGATATTGGAGTCTTTGAAGTATACAACGCCAGCTGCCATGCTGGCGTTATCTTTGTCGTCTACAAACACATGAGTGGATGATCCACGTGGCGTGAATTCCCTCTTAATATCTGCGACCTTGTACAGTTTTGGCATGTAAATTCCCTCTACTTGTTCAGCCAATAAGATCTCGACCGGACGATGCAAGGCATCAGTCGGTGTCAAAAGCACAAACGATTGTGCCCGAAGTTAATCGGTTTTCTGAGCGCGTCAAGGTCGCTGCCAGGCAGACGGCCCCCTCCTCTAGCGCTGAGAAATTATCTAATCCCTCCAATGGCAGTTAACGCGATCTCCTCGCCCTTAGAGAGCCCAAGTATGGGCCACAATCGATTGTGATGGCAAGTTCTTTTTATCACGATCGAGGTCGGCGATCAGAGAAAGCGCGAGAGGCAGGATTTGAAGAACGGGCCGCAAGCTAGCGCGCAGCACGGGGACAAGGACTTGCCCTACAAAACGTCAAAATGGCGACGTAACTTGACCACCATCGTGATCTCATTCGTGCGCCAGAGAACCGGTAGCTCGCCCCCTATATCACGCCCGTTTCGACATTGATCATCGTCAACTCCGGCGTCGGAAGGGAAGATCTGGGAGGAACCAGTATCGGCGTTATGTAGTAGATGGTTGGGTCACCTGGATCCTTATCCAGGATATCAAAGGCCTTCTCCATCATTGCGACCACGTCTTGCTTTATCATCCATGTCCGGAAAATACAAAATGACGCAAAAGGATCGTAGTCGCAGCAACCAATTTCGATATCGGACAAATCAAGATCTGGATGGCGAGATGAAAAGCGAAGAAATCCTTCGTAATTGAGAGTACTGTTCAGGAAAATACGACGCGGGACACGGCTATGATTCTGATAATACGTCTCGAAGGCTTGACATGTTTTCGCAGGGTCATAGCCAGTAAAATGAATGACTTCGTCGGTCGGTGGACCGGCAAAGTTGTCGACAGCGACCTTGAATCCGCGAATACGATCGAGCGTTGAGACCTCACTGCATCCCCCAAAAAAATGAATATCATTAGCCCGCAGGCCGTCCTTGTTTCCAGTCTCAATAATTGCGCTCGTCAGGGTCAAGCCGCCATTGAAATTATCGCTGATGACAGACGATACTTTCGACCCGGGAAGGTCTATGTTGACATGGCGCTGCCCAGCAGAACTGCAAATCTCATGGACTCCATCCGGGTCGGCTGCACCGCAGATAACTAAACCCTCAATAGAGTACGAAATCAATGTCTTAGCGGTTTCACGTTCGGTGGCCGGATCACGACCGGCGCTAACCACGATAGGACATTTTCCCCGACGGCGAACGTTCAGTTCGAAGCTCTGTGCAACCGCTGCGAAAAACCGACTGTTGTGCGAGGGGATCATCAGTCCCGTCATTTGCGAGACGGACTTGCGAAGGCCCTGGGCCTGCTTGTTCGGCATGTAATTGTGCGCTTTTGCCAGCGCTTTCACAGCCTCCGCCGTCCGGGCTGAGATGCCCCGCCTCGACCAAGTCCCACTCAATACAGCACTGATCGTCGAGACGGAAAGACCAGCTTTTTTCGAGAGTTCATAAATCGTGGAGCGTTGTTGATTGTCGATAGCCAAAAATTCACCTCAGGTGCTGTGATTCCGTATTCCTTAGAGGATATCAATCTTACACAGTCGGTTGTGAAATGGCATGAGAACGATCCGGCCCTAACGAGCCCCAAAGGCAGCTGCCTGATCCCACATTGAGATGGCGCGCAATATCCTTGAACCGAGGCTAGGTGTTGATTTGCCACCGAGAACTGATCCGGCAGCATATGACATTTCCATTGAGAATTGACCCATGTTTGGATCAGCCCTGCACGACAATGGGGCTTTGGAGTGATCGACATGGGCGTTATTGAGCCGATCTGGCCCCGCAACGTACCGGTATCCGGTCGGACTATGACATATGTTTAGTTATGAGTTGTCTTGGCGCATGGCATCGAGCCAGCGATTCGCCAGCCCGCCGCACAGAATCAATCATCCCGTATGGTTTTCCTTTGGTATCAGACGGATGGTGGCGCCCTCCAGATCTGGCGCGTTGCCGTAGGACATCTGCTTCATCTGGCGCAGCACATGGTCCATTTCCTCGTCGGTGAGCAGGATTGGCTCGCCCATCGCAAGCGACTGAATGTACTGTCGCGCCAGCGTCTCCACTTCGTTGGCAATGCGCAAGGCATGGTTAAGATCGCGGCCGACGGCGATCTGGCCGTGATTGGCGAGCAGGCACGCGTCGCGTCCCTGCAGCGCCTTTAACGCGTTCTCCGACAATTCCTGGGTGCCATAGGGCGCATAGTCGGCGCAGCGGATGGTGTTCCCGCCGGCTATGCCGATCATATAGTGGAAAGCCTCGATCTGGCGGCGGTGGCACGAGAAGGACGTCGCGAAAGATGAATGGCAGTGCAGCACGGCGTTTCGGTCCGAACGCTCCTTCAGGATGTCGCGATGGAACCGCCACTCGGAAGACGGCAGACGCGCACCATAATAGCCTCCTTCAAAATCCATCTCGACAATATCTTCCGGTTTCATCACCTCGTAGCGCAAGCTCGTCGGGGTGATCAGGAAGCCTTTCCCGCTACGCACGGCGAGGTTGCCCGAGGTTCCCTGGTTGATGCCGGAAGAATTCATCCGCAGGCAGGTTTCGATCATCTGTTGTCTTAGTTCAAGTGTCACCGATGGTCTCCATAGTTGGATTCGTCAATCTGTTGGCGCCAGGCCCGATGATAGTCCCGTAGCGCAGTCACGTTCAGGCCGCCGCAGTCGATGGTCTCGAACCGCAGCTGATGTGGACGGGCGATCCCGGCCAGCATAGCTGCGCCCCTCGCCGTACCGTTCCTGGCCGATGCAACGAGGACCCGCCGCGCTGGATCGAGCGCCGCGAGCAGAGCGCCGAGCATCGGTTGCGCAGTCACATTTCCGTCGACGATGAGCTGCCGCTGATGACCGAGATAACCGGCGCATAGATCCGCCAGCATGGCGTAGTAGACGATCGCCAGAGCCGACAGGTCTGGGGGATCGGTCGGCATGGGGCCGACAACTCTTCCCCTGTTGCCCGCATTGGGAACCAGTCCCCCGCGCCGAACGAAGCTCGGTAGTGCTAGAATCTTCGATTCGAGAATCCTGTTGACAGAATCCACGGTGGCAATATCGCGTCTGCCGCCGGTCAATATCTCGAATTCGCGCCCGGCCATCGCCCGGCAGCTTGTCAGCGGGACATCAAGCGCCGACTGCTGGAAGGTCACGTCGATCCCATGCGGGATCGAATTCGATTTCGTGTCGCTCAGGCCGACCAGCCACGTTCCGCAAGACAGCAACGTCACGCCGGTAAAGCCGGCGGCCTGGTAGCGATGAAAGTTTGCGGCGCTGTCGTGGACGCCGCAACGAACATGCACCCCACCGAGCTGTCCCCACAGATTCACGAGATGACCCGATATCGGCCCAAGCACATGCGAGGGCATCCTCACCGGAGCCATGAGATGCTGCCATCCCTGTCTGGCGACCAGGGACGTGAACCTTTTCTCTCGCGCATTCCATAAGTGAGACTGGGCAGTGAGGCTGGTGATGTCCATCGATGCAATGCCGGACAGTCGCCAGGCCCAGTATTGGGGCGCCGGCATCAACGTGGCCGCCTTCGCGAAAAGATCGGGGTGCTTAAGCTGTATCCAGAACAGCTGCTTGGCAATATGTGTCGCGCCGAGGCCTATGTTGGCGCCACGTTCCTCGAGCCCGTCGGCCACTTCCGCATAAAGGATGTCCAGCTCGGCCGGCATGGTCGATTCATAGTCGAGAAGCGGCGTCGTCGACCCGTCCTCGTTGACGATCATCGCCGATGAACCGTGCGTGCTGACGATTACATCGGACACTTTGTCGAGCTCTGACAGCTCGCAAAGCGACTGGAACATGAAACACCAGGCGGACTCCAGTTCCTGGACGATATAGCCATTCTCCTCGACTGAGCGGTTCTCCGCCTCAAGAGACCGGATGACCTCTCCATCATTGGCGACGAGGCTCGCCTTCAGATTGGTTTTACCAACATCCAGGACGACTACCGACACGATGTCGAACCTTCGCGATCCTGCGGCCGCGATGCGTCTCGCATTCCCCCCTTTGGCTCTCCAGCCACATCAGCCACCGTTCAATCTCTCCCCGACCCGCAGCAGCCAACTCCGTCGACCTTGCCGATCCATGTGAGCTTCTAAATACAGAAAAGCGCGGGCTTTCACAATCGATTGTGGAACATATTTTTCCGAGGGTCGGCGCAATTCGAAGCAGGCCTCGAGGTCATTTCGATTTGACCGCCGCCCTGGCGAACCATCCGCGGTCAAGTTTGTGAAACAGCTTGGTGCGCGACGGCCACGCCGTGTCAGAAGGTCACGATTCTTAGCTGCTTCCGCAGCGCGAAACGCGTCACAAGCGATACCGCTACCACAACAAGGCCGACTGCGAGACCGATCCAGATGCCCGTACCGCCAAGCCTAGTGCCAAGAGCAAGATAGATTCCCAACGGCGCCGACACCAACCAATATCCTCCGAATGCAATCAGCATCGGAACCATAGTATCATTTAGTCCCCTCAAGGCATGTGTGGCGTTCACCTGCGCACCATCGGCAAGTTGGTAGATGCCAGCGATCGCGAGATAGCCAACAGCGAGTTCGAAGGTTTTGTGGCCGCCAGGAGCTGACGGATCGAGGAAAATGGCAATAACGTCGCGGCCAAAAACCACGAAGGTAAACCCAGCAACGAGCATGAACGCGGCCCCGAGCGCGATAGACACCCAGCCTGCGGCCTGAATGGCCCGGTCGTCACGGCGGCCGTAAGCCGTCCCGACGCGGACCGTGGCGGCGGCTCCGATGCCGAACGGAACCGTATACGTCAGCGCGCCCATCTGCAGCGCGATCGCATGTGCCGCGACCTCTTCCTGCCCGATGTAGCTCATAACGAGCGCCGCGCCGGAAAACACGATCAACTCGGCGAACATTGTGAGACCAAACGGCACTCCGAAACGAAATATGCGCCACAGTTCCAACCAGTTCGGATGGATGAGCGCTTGAAGTCGAAATGCCTCCCCGAGTTCCCTATCGAGGCGAATATACACAGCAGCGGCGATCGCCATGAACCCGTAAGAGACGACATTGGCCGTCGCCGCTCCTTCCATGCCAAGCGCGGGCGCGCCGTACTCACCGAAGATCAACACATTTGACAGGCATGCGTTCAACACGACGCCGCCGCCGGTGATGACGAAAACAGCCCGACTTCGGCCGTATGCCGACATCAACGATCTGAAAACCAAGAAGAAGAACGCCGGCAAAAGCATCAGCGAGGCCACCCTCATATACCGGACCGCGCGCTCCGTGAGACCAGGGTCCTGTCCGATCAACCGGAACACCGATCCTATCTGCGAAAGTATGCAAATCAGGGCGACCGCCAGCAGGAAGCTGGCGACCAAACCCTGCGTCACACAGTCAGCGACTCTATCGATTCTTCCACGCCCCCGGGCTTGCGCGGCTAGCGGGGCGACGGCGGCGACCACACTGATTCCGAAAAGAAAGAACGGCATCATGAAGGAGTAAGCCAGTGTACCCGCGGCCAAAAAAGGCGTGCCAAGCTTCCCCAACATCACGATATTCGTGGTGAAGAGCGCGCTCTGTGAGAGCTGGGCAAGGGCCAATGGCCAAGCCAGCCGGAAAGTCAGGCGCAGTTCGTCGCCCCATGCTTGGGGCAATATCGCAATCATAGAAATACCCGGGTGCGCGAATCGGGGCGCCCCATGGGGATCCCCGTCTCCAAGGGCGATATATCATATGCTGAGACGGAGTAGCCACCAGAGATCTAGTAACTTCTAGGCCAGCGTCTTCGGTTTCTTAGGTTCGGACTCAAGTGCTTCGTGCTTTAGTTTTTCGAGGTTCACGGATATCCCGGCGAACATTCGCATAGGAGCGGTGAATATCGTCGGCAATTGAGCGTCCGAAAAGGCCGGTCGGCAGCTCCCTCGTGGGTACGAAAAAAGAAGAGAAGCAGAACTTTCGTGTGCAGTTTTTGCACACAAACGGCCATAACCAATTGATTTTATTTTGGTATCTGCCCCATCCATCAATGAGCACAGTTGCGCGCTCGGCTAAGCCAGCTCGACCAAGCCGTGGGTCTTTGCGATTTTGGTCGGCAAGTCATCCGATTTCTATCCGGCCGTATCCGTTGTCACTATTCCCCTGTTCCGCGCCTTCCATTTCTCGTGCGCAGACGTCAGTCATAGCCGTGCTACTGCATGATCAACGGTTTGGGAGCGTGCCCGAGCCTACTCACAGCTAGCGGTTGGGATGCTAGAGCAGCGCAGCCGCCAGCAGACATTGGGAGGCCCCGATGAAGTATCTGACGGCCGAGGAAGTCTCGGAACGCTACCGTGGTAGCATCTCTGTTGGGACGCTTCGAAACTGGCGAGCCATGAGGATTGGACCGGCCTATGTTAAGATTGGAAAAGCGGTGCTGTACCCAATCGAGGAGCTTGAGATGTGGGATCAAAAAAATACGGTGGCGTGCCGTACGTCAAGACGACTCACGATGAGCGCTGTTGAGTGAGCGCGACGTTCACGGAGGAGGAAAAGACCGCCCCAAAACACCGCACCCACAGGGTAAAATGAATATTTTTGGCCAAGATTACCGTACGGTCGCTCAAAACTATTCGGCAACGCGATCCGCATTGGCGAAATCGTTGGGGTTGGGACGCAAGGCCGCTCCGGTCAAAAAGCCGGCGCCAAAACGCAAGGCAAAAGCGTGGATGCACGTCCACGCACGGCGAACCGTCACGTGCGCTCAGCCGCGAACCGACGGAATGCCGGCCTCCCCGTTGATCACGGTCTCTAGTCGGGTCTCAAACCGGCCAAGTTCACCGATTGTCTCTTGGCGTCGCTTCTCCTGGGCACTTTCAAAAACCATGCCAATGAACACCGTCCGCTCATAGAAGCGGAGCAACCAGCCGCTTTCGATGCCTGGACTATCCGTGACGGTGCCATAGCGGTAGTCCATGATATCAGGCTCGGCATGCGCCTCCGTCATATGGTTCAAGACTGCGGTCGGCACTGGCGCGCGCAAGGTGTCGCAAAAGACCTGGTCGTCGTCCAAAGGCCAGCGGAGTCCGTGATGGAAGCTAAGCCCTCGGACGATTTTGCGCACAGACCTTAGGATCCGCGCATCCTTCCCCGGATAGATCCTGAACATACCCGGGCGCTCGGTCGCCGACGTCATGATCCGCATCATCTCGGCGGCACGCCTGGGTCCGTCAGCGAGGCCCAGACTGCGGCGGATAGGGCCATCCCAAAGCTCGGTAACCGCAGCGTTTGCGGTCCCGGCAATGCTGATGACGTTCCGCAGATGAACATCATCGTCGGCCGTTCCATTGTTGCAGGGGCCGCAAGCGGGGATCACTATACGCTGAATGCGGCTCGACGCTTTCGACGGCGGATAGAATCCCCGCGGAATGACGTGTTCGCGGGTACTGAGACGTACCTCACCGCACAGTGCACAACGCGCGACAAATCGTTTTCCCATGACAGGTCCGCTGAATTGCTCGCCACGAATATAGCACCAAGCAAGTCTAGGGTGACTGCAGGTCCGGGTCTTCCGGGGGCTGGTTTGGTCCGTTTGGCGCTTTGGCTTTCTCGACCGCGGCATTTTCCTCGCCCGATTTGCCTTCTCCTTCGGCTTCGCCGGGCTTAGCACTGTCGGCCTCCTGGACGTCAGCATCTTCGGTGGATTCGCCCGCCGCAACGTCCCCGGGGACAGCGAATTCCCACGGCAAGCCGTGCGAGGCCACGGCAAGGCTATCGTTGAATCTGGAATGCCCCATAGTCAGATCGCATTGTTTGAGAACCACTTTGAACACGACCTCGACATAGCTCTGAAGTACGTTGACATCCTTCCAGAGCACCTCTCGCTTTCCTCCATGAACAACCTTCGACCTGACACCGTATAAGCTCTTGACTTGATTAAAGACTTTGACGCGCGTTTCGATGTCGTTGGTGCAGATGACTGATACGAACCTACTGATGGTTTGCGTGATTGGCGCAGATTTGTCGTCATTCGTGAGCAGAGCTTCCAAGGCGGTGAAGAAGGCAAGCAGACGCTCGGCACGGTCCAACGATTGCCGGCCGCGCGTAATCCACCCCAAACCCTGCGCTACCCTCCCCGCAAGTGCTTTCTCTGTGGTGTCGAATAGGAGGTCGGCGAGTTTTTGTATCGACTGGTCGGAAAGCTGGGCGGCGATAGCATGGTCAACGTCATAGGCTCGAACTCCCTGCGCTCCGCCAGCGGAGACGATAGTGCCGTCTATGGTTACGTGAGACCTCCTCGGATTGGTCGGTAGCGTCGGATGAGGTTCGATGTCTCCAATATCTGGGAAGCGAGGCGACCACCCTGACCCTAACAACCGAATGAAGGTGATCGCCACGTCAATAAGCCACTTGGCTTCTTCCGCGACATTCTGGCGAGCTGCCGGGACTTCGACAACAAACACCATCGCCGGCATCCCAACCAACAGGGTCCCTTTGATTAATTCAATGTTCGGGTAGCTACCTTTGACCAACGACACCTTCTTGTTTCCAGCCAGCGCGGCCGTTGACGCCACTGCGTCATCGGTCCGCATTGAGGTCACCCGGCCAATCTTGATGGGGCCGTCATAACCATTCGGCATTATCAGGAAGTTGGGTACGATCTCGATATATTCCTTGCCACCTTCGGCAAGTGTGTCTGCCACCAGTTTATCGGCGCATTGATCGATTGTTTTGTCTGCCTGCTGCGGACTGGCTTTGGGGTCCAACTGCTTAATGCAGTCCTGCGCCGCAGTCAGGCAGAGGTTCAGCAGGGTGGGCTCGTGGGCGCTTTTCGCTTTTAGCATAGTCGCCGCCAAGACCACGAATTCTCGCCTGGCCTCAACAAACAGGGAGGTGAAGCGTGCCGTGAATCCTTCAAAAAAAGTTCCACCGAGCTCGCCAAAGTCAAACGGCTTCGGATCGCCAATCCGAATTGCTCCTTGCAGGAGCCCATGCATGACGCCGATCGCGTGTTGCTTCAGTTCCTTTTTCTGATTTTTATCGAAAGATGGCTTGTTGCCGTTGCTTTTGCTGCTCATGCCCCCCCACTTAGCTCTCTGAATTCTGACAGTCTCTGGCTATGATCAATCGCCACCTTTAGGTCGGGTGACGGGAGGCTTTCGCACTGACGTATTTGGAGACTTCGTCTCATCGCGCTTCTTTGCTACCAAGAACCAGCGCCCCGTTCCTTGATCTGCAGACCACCTCCTGGCTCGCCGCACTCCGGACAAGTCAACGACTGCTTGAAGACATAGTCGACATCGAGATCGGTGCCGCGTTCGGCAATCAGTGCCGGCAGATCGACGACATGGCGTGTCCCGGCGGATCGAGCACAACGATCGGATAAACTGAGTTCGGCGTCGAGGTAGCCCCGCAGATCCGTATCGCCTTCATCGGCTTCGGCGAATGATCGGGGACGCAGCTCACAGCAGTTTGCCCCATGCGGCGTCCCATAACTCGTGGCTATCCAGGGCGACGACAGCCACTCATGGCCATCGGGCTCGAACCATTCGTACTGGGTGACGGTGGCGACCACCCTGCCCTTTTTCCTGAATATCCGGATCAACGCGCCCCCGGCCAGCTCCTTGGAATCGAATGGAACGCGTTTCCAGCCTTTCATGATGCCGCCACTCCAACGTCGGGGGCATTCGCTCCTGGTGCCGCCCGCCACGTCTCGGGGTCCAGCCTCAACGCGCTTTCCAGCGGCGGCCGCACTGTGAAGATACGAGGCTGTTGGGCGAACAGGTGGACGCGATAGAGATGCCAGTGCTCTGGCCGCTCTTTAGATACGGCCATCTCGTTTCGCGTCAGGAAGAATGGCGTCTGGGCCGCGCCGTTGGTTGTCTTGACTTCGATGAGCTGCTCCCTGCCGCCCAGGTCATAGGAAAGGACGTCGAAGCCAGCACCATCTCCATCCTCCATCGCCACCCAGCGAACCTTGTGGGCGAGATCACCGCGATCACCCGCGGTCAATCGCTTGCGTTCCAGGTCGATGACGAACTCCTCGCCAGCGCGGCCGAGCTGCCGATTCCTGAAATCCCGCTCGACAGGATCGAATTTCCGCACGAGGCGTTCGAGGCTTTCGCGCCGAGGGCGAGACGATGGTACCGGCATCGCGGTGAAGACGGTGTCCGGTTCTACTATCGCCATTGGCGACGCGATGGATTGCAGTTCGAGCAGTCCACGGTGGACCGAGATGTATCGGTCGACAGCCTCAGCCAAGGCGTCCTGATAGTTGGCAGTGGCTTGTAACCCCAGATCCATGGAAGTCCCAGTTCCATGAGGACAGCCGAGATGTTCTGGTGCTTGCGCTCGATGGATCCTGCCGATCGCCCGATCCGCTGCATCAGGGCGGCTCGATAATGAGCCTTCACGTAAAGTCTCTGAGCCAGCTCGTCGCCCAACATGGCGAAATAGTCTGCGATGATGACGTCGAGTTCGCCCGCATCCCACTCCTCGCCCTGCCTGCCCTGATCGGCCATCGACGCCCCTCCGGGGCAGGATGCGCGACTTCATTCCCGATTGAAAGCCCACCAACAGAACTCGTCGCCATCGGGCCTGGCCAGCGCCGAGCCAATCTCTGAACGATGAGATTGTCGCCCACGTCCTGCCCTAGTCCTGATGGTTGCCAGCGTGCTGCTGCCGATACTGTCCGCATCTAAGGTTACAACGGTGAACGAATTCACATTCAGGAGTCGCAGCGGCGGGTACTATGCTGCGCAGGGAAACTCGTGATCCCGCATGCATTTCCGGAAGCGCAAAGGATCAGGCGGAATACGGCGGGATGGTCACAAAACGTCATTCGTTCCAGACACCAAACCCATACCCCAGCTCAATTGCGAATGGCGATAACATACTGAAAAATAATCTATTTTTTCTCTTATTGTCCTGGTGCACAATCATCCCTCAGGCGACCCGACGCCGTCGCGCGCCGACATCGAGATGACCAAGCAGATTATCGACAGCGCCAAGCCGCTCGGCATCGCCGTCCACGATCACATCATCATCGGCAAGAAGGGCAATGCCTCGATGAAGGGCTTGTTGCTAATCTGAGCCCGACCCAAAGCAGCGCGGACGGAGCATGAGGCAGCTGATTTCCATGCCGCCCCAGATCCGCCCAATCCCGCTAGCTGAGCGACCCGGCTGCTTGCGAGATGAGTCCTGCGATCACGTCGGGGTGAGAGATCAGCGACAAATGGCTTGCCTTCACTTCGATGGTCTTTGCGTTCATGCGCTTTGCCATGAAGCGTTCGAGATCGGGATTGATCGTGCGATCCTCGGTCGAGACCGCATACCAGCTTGGCTTCGAGCGCCAGGCCGCTTGCGTTGTCTTTCCGGTGAAAAGCTTGTCAGAGATCGGCCCCTGGACAGCGTAGAGGATGCGCGCCTTGTCGCGAGGAATATCGCCGGCGAAATCCCGCAGGAAAGCCTCCTCACCGAGCTTGCCATAGCCTTCGGACCAGACGAGCCCGGCGGAGGCGGGCGGCGCCGCAAAAGTCTTGGCGAGCGCCGTGTAATCTTCGCCCGCGTCCGGAGCGCGCGCCGCGACATAGACGAGCGAGGAAACCTTTGGATCCATCCCTGCCTCGCTGACGATCATGCCGGCAAAAGAGTGCCCGACAAGGACCGTCGGTCCATCCTGGAGTGCGATCGCACGCCGCGTTGCCTCGACGCCAGCCTCCAGCGTGGTCAGCGGATGCTGGACGACGGTTGCGTTGAGTCCTGCCTGTTGCAGCAGGCCAACCACCTCCGACCAGCACGAGCCATCCGCATAGGCGCCATGGACCAGGACGACATTGCGAACTTTGGGGGCCGTCTGCGCTCGCGCCGTGTGGGAGCCGGCCAATAGGCTCGTCGCCACCCCGGCGACGAGCGCGGTGGAGAAAGTACGGCGATTTATCATGATCGTGGATTCCTTGAGAGGTTGGCGGATCGCGCCCAGACTTCGGCTGGGACGCACCGCAAATGCTTCGCCCGGCGCCTTCATCCAGTCTTCGCAGCCTGCCGAGCCTTCGTTACGGCCGTCACCGCTTCGTGATCGCGCGCCTTGGCTCTCGACGAAGCTCTGGGGCTTTTTGCTGGGCCCGAACGCACGCGCTTCAGTTGGCGTCCACGTCACGCACGCCGCCGAGCCTGCCTTCCAGAAGATCGCGCCGCTGCTGCAATTCGCCGGAGACGAATTTGGTAAAGGCATGCACGCGCGCCGTGCGGCGCAGATCGTCATGCACCAGCACCCACAGCGCCGAGCCTATCTCCTCGATCAGCCCGCCGACCCGTACAAGCCCGGGCAGGCTGTCGCCGAGATAACAGGGCAGTGCGGCGATCCCCATGCCGGCGCCGGCGGCGTGAGACATCGTCACCAGGGAATCCGCGCGCATGGCTATCTCGGCATCCGGCAGTGACGACCGCATCCAGCGGGCAACACCTGTGTTGGCCAGGCTGTCATCGGGCGCGATCCAGCACAGCGAACCGGATTTCGGCTCCGCTGGCAGCGTCTCGGCATAGGCGCGCGCCGCGTAGGCGGCGAAGGCGACGCCCGAAATGCGCCTGCCGACCAGGATTTCCTGCGGCTGCGACACCGGCCGGATCGCCACATCGGCATCGCGATGCGTCAAATTGGCGATGGAGTTTTGCGTCATCGCCTCGACCCGTATGCCGGGATGGAGCTCACGAAACGCAGCCAGGATCGGCGGCAGCACCGACACCATCAGCGTGTCCGTGGTCGTGACCCGCAACGTGCCTTCGAACCTGAGATCCTGCCCCGAAAGTTTGCGTGCCAGCTCATTGACCGTCTCGGCCATTGTGCGCGCCGCACCAAGCAGCTCTTCGCCGCCGGCGGTGAGCGCATAGCCCGTCGGCAACCGATCGAAAAGACGGATGCCAAGCCGCGCCTCGAACGCATTGACGCGCCTCAGCACAGTGGTGTGGTTCACGCCCAGGATCCGCGCCGCCGCCGCCAGCGAAGCGCCCTCCGCGACGGCCAGCACCATACGCAAATCTTCCCAGTCGATTTGGTCGCGTGAGCTGTGCATTCTTGCAGAAGGATAAGGGAAAACACGGAAGGTTGCGACCTAAAAGCCAACAGAGCTCTGCAGAAACGCACAACGGATGGGCAAATCGGCAGATCGATCTGCGAATCCGCGCACGCCATATAAGCCGTCGCAACAGTCGCAGGCCTCAAATTCAAGGAATGATATCGTGGAAATCCTCTTCATACCCCTGGCGCTTGTTGCCGGCAGTCTGCTCGCGGTGCAGGCCGGCGCTAACGCCCAACTGTCAAAGGCGGTCGGCTCGCCCTTTGCCGCGACGACGCTTCAGCTCGCCGTCGGCGCAATCGTGCTGCTGTCGGTCACGGCCCTTACAGGAACGGCGCCTGCGCTGCTGGCCGTTCGCAACGCCGAATGGTGGCACGCGATTGGCGGCATGGCTTCGGCCTTCTACGTCGTTTCGACCATTCTTCTGTTCCCTCGCCTCGGCGCCGTCGTATCGGTCGGCCTCTTCATCGCCGGGCAAATGCTTGCGTCCTTCGCCCTCGACACATTCGGCTGGCTCGGCATTCCGGAGGCCGGCCTGCGCGCCGGGCCTGCCTTTGGGCTGCTTGTCGTGCTTGCAGGCGCGGCCCTCATCGTTCTCGGACAGAAGGGCGCGGCCGACAATGTCGCGCCGTCGAAACTGGGCTGGATCGGCCTGGCGCTGCTGGCCGGCGCCGTGCTGCCGGTACAAGGCGCGGTGAACGCTTTGCTTCGGCACGATCTTGGCGGCGCGCCGTTTGCTGTCGGCACCATTTCGTTCCTGGTGGCGATGCTGGCCATGGCCGCGGTGCTTCTGGCCACGCTGGCCCTGAGCAAGGCGCCTCGCCCCCGCCTCGCAGGCCTGTCGTCGATGCCCTGGTGGGGTTGGCTCGGTGGGTTCGCCGGCGCCACCTATGTCACGACCGTGTTCACCGCCATCCCTGTCATTGGCGCAGCGGCTGCCGTCAGCCTGACGGTGGCTGGCCAGCAGGTCGCCAGCATTTTCGTCGACACATTCGGCTGGTTCCGGCTGCCGCAGCGGCTGGTGTCGGGCATGCGGCTCGCCGGCGTCATGCTGCTGTTGGCCGGCTGCATTGTCATCAAGGCGCTTTGATCCCGTGCCGAGCCCCGGCCGCCGCCGCAAAAGCGATTTTTCGCCCCTTCCACAGCCGGCTCTAGAATTTCCATCGCAAATCACGCATGATGCACTTTGGTATTTCCAGCGATGGCTTCACGCCCCTGGAATATCGGGAGGAACGGGACATGCCCATCGTGGTTGTACTCGTTTTGATCGTCGTGGGCTCGGTGTTGTTCCACTTCCTGAGCCCATGGTGGTGGACTCCGATTGCCTCGAACTGGGACTATATCGACAACACCATCATCATCACCTTCTGGATCACCGGCGTCGTCTTCGCCGCCGTGGTGCTGTTCATGGCCTATTGCGTTTTCCGCTTCCGTCATCGCGAGGGGAGCCGGGCGGCCTACGAACCGGAGAACAGGCGGCTCGAATGGTGGCTGACGATCGTCACCGGAGTGGGCGTCACCGCCATGCTGGTTCCCGGGCTGTTCGTCTGGAGCCAGTTCGTCAACGTTCCAAGCGACGCAACCGTGGTCGAAGTCATCGGCCAGCAATGGCAGTGGAGTTACCGCCTGCCCGGTAAGGACGGCAAGCTCGGCACATCCGACACCCGTGACGTTACCGCTGAAAATCCGCTGGGCGTGATCGCCAAGGATCCCAACGGCCAGGACGATGTCGTGGTGGAAGCGGCCGACCTGCATCTGCCGGTCGGCAAGCCGGTCAAAATGCTGCTCCGCTCGATCGATGTGTTGCACGATTTCTACGTGCCGGAATTCCGCGCCAAGATGGACATGATCCCGGGCTCGGTCACCTATTTCTGGTTCACCCCCACCAAAACCGGAACCTTCCAAGTTCTGTGCGCCGAACTGTGCGGCCAGGGGCATCCGATGATGCATGGCATCGTCATGGTCGACACCCAGGAAGACTATGTGGCCTGGCTCGACCAGCAGCAGACGTTCGCGCAATTGTCGGCGCCCCAGCAGACGGGCTCGGCGGAACAGGCGCCGGGCAACGCCACGGTGTCAGCTTTGAAAGTTGCGGCAAAACTCGAAACTGTCGGGTCCCGCTGAAGGGCACGGAGGTGCTCCCATGGTCGATGTCACGCCTGCAGATGCCGTCCCGCCCGCCGAAGTGGCGGAAATGGAACTCTACCATCCGCACAGCTGGTGGACGAAGTATGTCTTCTCGCAGGACGCCAAGGTCATCGCGATCCAGTATTCGGGGACCGCAACGGCCATCGGCCTGGTCGCCCTAGTCTTGTCATGGCTGATGCGCCTGCAACTCGGCTTCCCCGGCACGTTCGACTTCATCACCCCTGAGGCCTACTACCAGTTCATCACCATGCACGGCATGATCATGGTGATCTACCTGCTCACGGCGCTCTTCCTCGGCGGCTTCGGCAACTACTTGATCCCGCTGATGGTCGGAGCCCGCGACATGGTCTTCCCCTATGTCAACATGCTGAGCTACTGGATCTATCTGCTTGCCGTGCTGGTTCTGGTGGCGAGCTTCTTTGCGCCTGGCGGGCCGACCGGTGCCGGCTGGACGCTCTATCCGCCGCAAGCCATCATGACCGGCACACCTGGCGGCCAGGAATGGGGCATCATTCTGATGCTCGTCTCGTTGATCCTGTTCATCATTGGCTTCACCATGGGCGGCCTGAACTATGTCGTGACGGTGCTGCAGGGCCGCACGCGCGGCATGACGCTGATGCGCCTGCCGCTGACCGTCTGGGGCATCTTCACCGCCACAGTGATGGCGCTGCTCGCCTTCCCGGCGCTGTTCGTCGCCTGCGTGATGATGCTGCTTGACCGCGCGCTTGGCACCTCCTTCTTCATGCCCGCAGTCGTCGAGATGGGCGAACAGCTGCAGCACAATGGCGGCAGCCCGATCCTGTTCCAGCATCTGTTCTGGTTCTTCGGCCACCCCGAAGTCTACATCGTGGCGCTGCCGGCCTTCGGCATTGTCTCCGATCTGATCAGCACGCACGCGCGAAAGAACATTTTTGGCTACCGGATGATGGTCTGGGCCATCGTCGGCATCGGCGCGCTGAGCTTCGTGGTCTGGGCGCACCACATGTATGTCAGCGGCATGCACCCCTATTTCGGCTTCTTCTTCGCCACCACGACCTTGATCATCGCCATCCCGACCGCGATCAAGGTCTACAATTGGGTGCTGACGCTGTGGCGCGGCGACATCCATCTCACCGTACCGATGCTGTTTGCCTTGGCCTTCATCGTCACCTTCGTCAATGGCGGGTTGACCGGACTGTTTCTTGGCAACGTCGTCGTCGACGTCCCGCTATCGGACACGATGTTCGTCGTCGCCCACTTCCATATGGTCATGGGAGTTGCCCCCATCCTCGTTATCTTCGGCGCGATCTACCACTGGTATCCGAAGGTCACCGGCCGGATGCTCGACGAGACGCTCGGCCGGTTCCATTTCTGGGTCACCTTCCTCGGCGCCTACCTGATCTTCTTTCCCATGCACTATATCGGCCTGATGGGCGTGCCGCGGCGCTATGCCGAGATGACCGATGTGACGGTCATGACGGAGTCGGCGCATCACCTGAACTCGTTCATCAGCATCATGGCGTTCATCGTCGGCTTTGCCCAGATCGTGTTCCTGTTCAATCTGATCTGGAGCATCCGCCATGGCCGCGAGGCTGGTGGCAATCCATGGCGGGCCACGACACTCGAATGGCAGACGCCGCAGACGCCGCCGGCGCATGGCAATTTCGGCAAGGAGCTGCCGATCGTCTATCGCTGGGCCTATGACTACAGCGTGCCGGGCGCCAAGGAGGACTTCATTCCGCAAAACGTGCCGGGCACCTTCGGCCCGTCCAGGGAGCCGGCATGAGCGTCATCCTGGTCTTCCTGCTCGTGATCGCCGGCTTTGCCGGCTGGTGGCTCTCGCATCAGCGGCTGATGACGAAACCATGGCTCGAGCAAGGTGTGGCGGAAGACTTTGTCCCCTTCGACCGGTCGGGCCTGCCGACCGCCAAGATCGGTCTCGGCGTCTTCCTCGCCGTCGTCGGCTGCCTGTTCGCGCTGTTCACCAGCGCCTACTTTATGCGTATGGCGCTGTCGGACTGGCAGCCGCTACCCATGCCGCGCCTGCTCTGGCTCAACACCGGCATGCTGGTCCTGAGCAGTATCGCGCTGCAATGCGCCTCGGTCGCGGCTCGCAAGCGCCAGATGGACACGGTCAGGCTCGGCCTTGCCGCAGCTGGGCTCACCGCGATCGCCTTCCTCGTCGGGCAGCTCATGGCATGGCGGGACCTGACCGCCGATGGTTATTTTCTGGCCTCCAATCCGGCCAACAGCTTTTTCTACCTGATAACCGGGATGCACGGCCTGCACATAGTGGGAGGGCTGGTGGGCCTGGGCAGAACAACCGCGGGCGCCTGGAACGGAGCACGGCCGGAACGGCTTCGCCTCAGCGTCGAATTGTGCGCCATGTACTGGCATTTCCTGCTTTTCGTCTGGCTCGCCATCTTCGCTCTTTTGGCCGGCTGGGCCGCGACGTTCATCGATATTTGCCGGCAGTTGCTGACCTAGGAGGTCGAGGAGCATGGCAGAAACGACGCTGACGCATACCGGCCAAACGGAGTCGCGGCCCGCAGGCTGGCAAGGCATTGCCGCCGACTGGTCCTCGGATCAGCGCGCGTTCAAGAACGTGTCCTGGGGCAAGGCCATGATGTGGATCTTCCTGCTCAGCGACACCTTCATCTTCGGCTGCTTCCTGCTCTCCTACATGACCGCGCGCGCCTCCACGCGCGTGCCGTGGCCCAACCCGAGCGAGGTCTTTGCGCTTCGTATCGGCGGTTCGGACATCCCACTGATCCTGATCGCCATCATGACCTTCGTGTTGATCTCGAGCAGCGGAACGATGGCCATGGCGGTCAATTTCGGCTATCGCCGCGACCGCCGCAAAACAGCAATCCTCATGCTTTTGACGGCAGCGCTGGGAGCCACCTTCGTCGGCATGCAAGCCTTCGAATGGACCAAGCTGATCACCGAAGGGGTACGACCCTGGGGCAATCCGTGGGGCGCAGCGCAGTTCGGTTCGACTTTCTTCATGATCACCGGCTTCCACGGCACGCATGTGACGATCGGGGTGATCTTCCTCATCATCGTGGCGCGAAAGGTCTGGCGTGGAGACTACGACGTCGGACGTCCCGGCTTCTTCACCAGCCGCCGGGGTCGCTACGAGAACGTCGAAATCATGGGGCTATACTGGCATTTCGTCGATCTGGTCTGGGTGTTCATTTTCGCATTCTTCTATCTTTGGTGAGAGGCTGACATGGCTGAAGCAACTGCAAACGGCCTGGGGCAACCAGCACTTCACGCTGGTCATACCCATGATGCGGCAGCGACCGGCGTCGCCCAGGCGGAGGTCCATCAGGAACACCCGATCAAACTCTATCTGGTGGTCTGGGCTTGGCTGTTCATCCTCAGCGCCTGCTCCTACATGGTCGATTATCTTGGCATTCACGGCTATCTCAGATGGTCGCTGATCCTGATCTTCATGATCCTCAAGGCGGGGCTGATCGTCGCCGTATTCATGCACATGGCCTGGGAGCGGTTGGCGCTGACCTACGCGATCATCCTGCCGCCGGCTCTGATTCTGGTGTTTGTGGCGATGATGCTCTTCGAAGCGGATTACACGCTTTTCACCCGGATGGTGTTTTTCGGGCCGGGGCCCTGACGCGCAATCCGGATTTGAGGCTTCGCCCGCGGCATTTCCAGTCAGGAACCGCAGGATCCTGACTGCGGTCCGGGTCGACATGCTGCTGCCTTGAAACAAGCGGCGGCTGATCCATCTTGCTATTATCGGGAAACGATCGGAGGGGAATGATTGCCTTCGTTTCCAATGCGCCGCGAACTCCAACAGGGAGGCCGAAGATGACGATCGCAAACAGACTGAAGGACTACATTGACGGGAGAGGAATCTCCTACGACACCGTCGCCCATCATCGCACATCGACGAGCAGGCAGTCCGCCATTGCCGCGCATGTGCCCGGCAGCATGATGGCTAAATCGGTGGTCGTTCACCACGAACTCGGTTATGCGCTGGCCGTGGTCCCGAGCACGCACCGAATCGAGCTCGGTACACTGCAGGACGTCATGGACAGGCGTCTTGGACTCGCCTCCGAAGACGAGGTGGTCTCACTCTTCGGCGATTGTGACACCGGCGCCATTCCACCGATCGGCGCGGCCTATGATGTCCCGGTGATCCTCGACGACAGCCTCGGCGAAGCCGCCGACATCTATTTCGAGGGCGGCGACCACAGGACGCTGGTGCATGTGAGCGGCAAGGATTTCCGCAACCTGACCATGGACGCTCGTCACGCCCGCTTCAGCCACGCTGCCTACTGAAAAAATCAACCGTCTGCACCGGCACTCTTGCCGGTGCAGACCAGCCGGATATCGTCAACTCGTCGGCCTGACCGGCGACGGCGGTTCCACAACCTTGCGGTAGACATGCCATGTGGCGTGACCGAGGATCGGCAGCACGACCGCCAGCCCGGCAAACACCGGCAGCGAGCCGATGATCAGGGCGACGGCGACGATCAGTCCCCAGACAGCCATGGTGATCGGATTTGCCAGCACCGCTCGCACCGAGGTGTGGATGGCTTCGTAGGCGCCGACATCGCGGTCGAGCAACAATGGGAAGGCGACGACTGTCGTGCACAACACCACCACCGCGAAGACGAAGCCGATGGCGTGCCCCAGGATAATCAGAGTCCAACCGCGCCCGGTGGCAAATATCTCATTGATGAAACCGGATATCGATTCCGGCGGAGCCGGGCCGAAGAGGTATTGGTAGAACATCTGCGCTGTTAAAAGCCAGGTGATGAAGATGGCAAACAGCATGATCCCGACCGCCGCGATGGCCGGCACGGCCGGAGAATTCCTGACCTCGAAAGCGTGCCTCCAGGAGGTGTCGAGCCCGGCTTCTCGTCTGCGGCTGATCTCATAGAGGCCGATCGCTGCGAATGGACCGATCAGCGCAAAGCCGGACACCAGCGGAAACAGCAACGGCAACGCATTGGCGCCCGAAGTCCAGGCAGCAAGCACGACGCCGACAAGCGGGTAGAGCAGGCAGAGAAAGACGATGTGCGACGGTTTGACCATGAAATCGTCAACACCGCGCTTGAGCGCATCGAAAAGATCGGAAATACCGATTTTTCGAATTTTGGTGTGTTCCAGCGTTTCGCTGGCGCCTGCAATGACGTGAAAACTTGCCATGCGCGTTCCTCCAGACCAGGTCCGGTACGGTCGCGGTTTCACGGTGCTGCCGTTCTGCATGACTGGCCACGCAAAACCGCGACCTGCACCGAAATCAACATACTCCATTGCCTGGAACTTGTCGCCCTTTTGTCGCAAAGGCTCGGAAGGTCATGCGCTGGCTCTTGCGGCCCTTCTTCGATATCCTCTCAATCGAAGGTGTAGGTCATGGACGGAAAAACCATTCTGCTGCTCGGCCTTGGCGTCATCGCTCTGCTGATCCTGGGATTCTGTGCTCTGCCAGCGTGAGCCGATCCCGATGTGCAACGCTGTCAACCTCAGGCTGACATGAACGCGCGCATCGCGATGGTGTCGGCAAGCAGCATGGCAAAGATCGCGAAAAGATAGAAAATCGAATAGGCAAACAGCGCCTTTGCCGGCTTCATCTCCTTGTCGAGGATGACCAGAACCTTCCAGGCGTACCAGATGAAACCCGCGCCCAACGCGGCCGAAACAACCCCATAGAACCCGCTCGTGAATCCGAACGCCCAGGGCAGCACGCCGATTGGCGCCAGGAGCAGTGAATAGGCGAAGATCTGCCTTCTGGTCGAGGCCTGGCCGGCCACGTTCGGCATCATCGGGATGCCGGCAGCGGCGTAGTCGCCTGCCTTGAACAGCGCGAGCGCCCAGAAATGCGGCGGCGTCCACAGGAAAATGATCAGGAACAGGATGAGGCTTTCAATGCCGATGGCGCCAGTGGCCGCCGCCCAGCCAATCATCGGCGGAAGGGCACCTGCCGCGCCGCCGATGACGATGTTCTGCGGCGTCGAGCGCTTCAGCCACATCGTATAGATGACGACGTAGAAAAAGATGGTGAAGGCCAGCAGCGACGCGGCAAGCCATCCCACCAGCACACCGAGCGTCATGACCGAAAACGCGGAAAGCACCAAGCCGAAGCCGAGAGCTTCGCCGGGCGTGACACGGCCTGACGGAACCGGCCGCTTTGATGTGCGTGACATCAGCGCGTCGATGTCCGCATCGTACCACATGTTGAGCGACCCGGCCGCTCCCGCCCCAACCGCAATCGCACCGATTGCGATCACGGCGATGACCGGGTTCATCGCGCCGGGCGCCACCATCAGACCGACGAAAGCGGTAAAGACGGCAAGCGCCATGACCCGCGGCTTCAAGAGCGCAAAGAAATCGCCGGCCGTCGCTTCCGAGAAGCGGACGCCGGTATCCTTGAGGCTTTCCTTGACCGACATTTGAGACGACCATCAATGGAAAACGGGCAGCCTGGCCGACCGAAGAGCCAAGCTACTGGGAAAATTGCTTCAGATAGGCGATGACGTTGGCGACATCCTCGTCCTTCTTGAGGCCGGGAAACGCCATCTTCGTCCCTTTGATCATTGCCTTGGGATCGTGAAGGTAGGTGGTCAGCGTCGGATCATCCCATTTGACGCCGGATGCGCCGGCCGCGATCATGGCCTCGGAATATTTGAAATCCGGATGCGTGCCGGCCGTCCGGCCGATAACGCCGTGCAACGACGGGCCGATCTTGTTCGTGTCTTGGTCTGCGACGTGGCAGACCTTGCATTTGGTGAAGACCTTCTCGCCCGCCGCAGCATCCTGTGCCCGCGATGGATTGGCGATGAAGGCTGCAACAGACACGACAGCGAAAAACGCAACCAAGCGCATGGCATTTCCTCCCTGGTCGTCAAATTTGCCCGAGACGATCTGCGCATGCCGATACCGCCAGCATGCGCCTTGCACGGCAGAACGGATTCTCCGCTTCTCCCCCAAATGGAATTGCGGCACCTGTGTACCACAGAATCTGGCCGGCAGGTAGAACAGGTCGACCGTACAAAGGTTTAGGTGATCTGCGGTGGCTCAAGGCACATCCGCCACAACGAAAAAGGCCGCCTCGAGGGCGGCCTTTTCTGATCTTGTCGTCAAGCGCTTATTCGGCGTCCTTGGCCGCCTTCTTCTTGGGCGCGGCCTTCTTCTTGGGCTCTTCCGCGTCGTCGGCCTTTTCAGCCTTGTCGGCCTTCTTGGCAGCGGCCTTCTTGGCCGGCTTGGCCTTGGCGGTGTCGGTCTCCTCGTCGTCTGCCATCAGCTCTTCCTTGCTGACCTTGACGTCGGTGACCGAGATCTGGCCGAGCAGATGGTCGACGACCTTCTCCTCGAACATCGGCGCGCGCAACGTGTTCAGCGCTTCCGGATTGCTGCGGTAGAACTCGAAGGCTTCCTGCTGCTGGTTGGCCGGGTAGCGGCGCACCTGCTCGAACAGGCCGCGCTGCAGTTCCTCGTCCGAAACGGTGACGCCGGCCTTCTCGCCGATCTCGGCCAGAACCAGACCGAGACGCACGCGGCGTTCGGCAAGGCGCAGATATTCGGCGCGTGCCTCTTCTTCCGTCGTTTCTTCGTCGGCGAAGGTACGGCCGGCAGCTTCGAGATCGCGGTTCACCTGGGTCCAGATGTTGTTGAACTCGGCATCGACGAGCTTCGACGGCGCTTCGAACGAATAGGCCGCGTCAAGCTGGTCGAGCAGCTGGCGCTTGACCTTCTGGCGGGTCATCGAACCGAACTGGTTCTCGATCTGGCCGCGCACCACGTCGCGCAGGCGCTCCAGCGATTCCAGGCCGAGATTCTTGGCCATCTCGTCGTTGATTTCCAGCGCGCCGGGCTTGGACACTTCCTTGACGGTGACGTCGAAGGTGGCTTCCTTGCCGGCCAGATGCGCCGCCTGATAGTTTTCCGGGAAAGTGACCGTGACCTGCTTCTCGTCGCCGGCCTTGGAGCCGATCAGCTGGTCCTCGAAGCCCGGGATGAATTCCTTGGAGCCCAGCACCAGCGGCTGGTCGGTACCGGCGCCGCCGGAGAAGGCCTCGCCGTCGATCTTGCCGACATAGTCGATCGAAACGCGGTCGCCTTCGGCGGCCTTGCCGGTCTTCGGCTCGAAGCTGCGTGCCGATTCGGCGACGCGCTGGACCTGCTCGTCGATCTCGCTGTCCGGCACTTCGAACACCTGGCGAGTCACCTTGATGTCGGAGAAATCCTTGATCTCGATCGCCGGGATGACCTCGTAGTTGAGGCGGAATTCGAAGTCGGCGCCGCCGGCCAGGATCTTCTCGGCCTCTTTCTCGTCCTCGGTCATGATCACTTCGGGCTGCATGGCGGCCTTTTCGCCTCGCCCGGTGATGATCGAACGGGTCGAATCGTTGAGGATCTCGTTGACCACTTCGGCCATGAACGACTTGCCGTAAACCTTGCGCAGGTGCTGGACCGGCACTTTGCCGGGACGGAAGCCGTTGATGCGGACCTTGTTGCGGGCGTCGGACAGCCGCGCCATCAGCTTGGCTTCCATATCACCGGCCGGCACGGTGATCTTGATCTCGCGCTTGAGACCGGAGTTGAGCGTTTCGGTGACCTGCATCGTAAAACCTTTATCTTCACCAAAGAGACTGCCACGGCCTTCTGCCGTTCACAGCCTGCCGGTACAATCTTGCCGGGAATGGCTTTTGGTACGGAACCTGGCGATTTGACCGAAATTACGGCTCAAATTCTTCCAAACTGCGTTCCAAGATGTGAATAAGTCTTTGTTTTTCCTACTTCTTATCACATTCTGCAGAAGCGGATCGGCGCGTCCCGTCACATTTGACACGCCTTTTGTCACAGGCGAGGCTAATTTTCAACCATCTTCGCGTTGCAACGAATGACCGCCATTTTCGCCCCGACATTGACAGAATGATGGCTACGTGGGATTGCCGGGCCACGCGGGTATGGCGGAATTGGTAGACGCACCAGATTTAGGTTCTGGCGTGAAAGCGTGGGGGTTCGAGTCCCTCTACCCGCACCACCCTTCGCTCTATCGAGCTTCGGGTGGCAGGCCACCCGGGAGCTTGATAGAGCGAAGGGTGTCCTCCGAAGCCTTGGCGTAGGAAGACTGGCGCGACGCCCTACACTTCAAACGCTTGGCTCGTGAACCAGTCCGCCAGCTTGGCCAGTTCCGGCCCCAACACCCTATCGGCGTTGACCGGGGGCACGATCTTCCTGATATCCGCCACGAAAGCCTGCAGCGTCGGCGGCGCGGCGCGTTCAGTCACGTGCAGCGCCTGCGAGGCGACCATAGCCAGCATGGCCATCGCCGCATCTAGGCAGCGGCCTGCGGTCGCCTCCTTGGTCCAGGCGAAGAATGCCGTGGTGGCGACATCGTCCTGGCCGGCGCCGGCGGATTCGGTGCCCGGAATGAAGGTGCGTTGCGCTGCAAGCTTGGCCTGTTCGAGATAGCCGGTGATCGCCATCGGCACATAGCCGACATTGCCGTGGCCGTCGCTGTCGGCCCAATGCCGACCGGTCATCAACAGGTCCGGCAGCAGCGACACCTTGCCGTTGAGGAGTTTCGAGGCGTGGCGGTCGCAGAGCAGGCAGATATCGGCCCAGATCGCGGCCAGATCGTCCAATGCCGGCGTCGCCATGGCATTGTGATAGCCGCCGGTGGAGATGCAGCGTCCCAGCGGATGCGCCTCGTCGGGCGGGATATAGACGGGATTGTCGGATATCGAGGCCAGCGACACGGTGGCCGCCTGCTCGGCGCCCGCCAGCGCCCGGTGCGCGTGGCCGAGCACACGCGGCACGATGCGGTAGCTGACCGGCGCCTGATAGTTGCGCCGCCCGTCACCGGCGCCGACCAGAAACTGCCGCAACCCGCGCAAGGCCGCCGCCTCGTGTTCATCGCCCCAGAGCCCATCGAGCGCGGCATCATAATGCTCAAGCGGGGCGCGAAACGCTTCGATCGACAGCGCAAACACCTTGTGCGCCATCGCAACGCGGCGGCGTGCGGCAAGTGCCGCGTCAGCCACCAGTGCCGCCGCGCAAGGCGAGCCGTTGATCAACGAACCCCGCTCCTTCACTTCGAGCTCCAAGCCGGCGGTAAGCGTGGCAAACAGAGGATAGAGCGCCAGGATCTCGCCGGCGCCGCCCTGCCCCTGCGACGGAACCACCGGCATCGGTCGGCCATCCAGCATCGCCGCGACAGCCTGCGCGATACGCGGCGTGGTGGCGGCATTGCCTTCAATGAAATTGGTCAGCCGGGCCAGCACGATTGCCCTGACGACGCGCCCAGGCAACGGCTCGCCGAAGGAGGTGGCCGCGGCAAAAGCCTTGATGCGCGCATGGCGGTCGCGCTCGCCACGTTCGAGCTTGCGGCTCGCCAGTTCGCCCATGGCGGTGGTGACACCATAGATGACCGGCGGCGGATCGGATTCAATGAGTTTAAGGAACGAGGCGCGGCATTCGGCAATGCGTTGCAAGGCCTTGTCACTGATGGCGACCGTGTCGTTTTTCCAGGCTACGCGTAAAACCGCATCGAGATTGATGTCTTCACGCGTCGTCAGCGTAGTCGTCATGGTTCCTCGCCCGGCCTGGTCTGGATGCATCTGGGCGAAGCGATCGATGTCTACCGAAATCCGTGCCCTGGGTAACGTCGTTTAATAGAGCGGTTCCTCGAACATTGTCTTGTCGCCGTCCATCAGCGCCTTGATCTGCGCCTCGCCATTGGCGGCGAGCGCGATGCGCACCCCGAATGGCCGCACTCGCATGTCGTTCTGGATCGCGATGCCCTGTCCCTCCGGCAGGTAGAAACGGTCGATGCCATATTGCGGTGCGATTGTGGATTCGGGATCAAGCGTCCAGCCCGGCGCGACCTGGCCGACAATATCGGCTTCGTCGGCGGCCGGCGGCGTCGGCGCCTTGCCGAACCAGGCTGTGGTCGCATGCCAATAGCCGTCGGCGCCCGGCTTCAGCCGGACCATGATCGGCGTGTTTTCGGTGCTGAGCTGTCCGGCCGGAATGTTGGCGATCAGCTTCACCGGCAGGCGCGATATCTCATAGCCGAGGATAATATAGTCGCCGCGCAACAGGTCGCGCGGATCGACCGGCTCGATCTTCAGCAAGACCTCCTTGCCGTTGCGCAGGATCGCGGCCCGGCCGGCGATGATCCAGCTCAGGAAGCCGATCTGCACCAGCGCCAGGATCAGCGCCGAGATGACAAGTTTCTTTCCCGACATCATGCTGCCGCTCCTTCCGGGGCCTTCATGCGTTTTTCCACGCGGATGATGACGAGGGCCAGGATGCCGAACAGCACCGCTGCGGCCAGGAAGAAGCCGGCCGTGTCGAGCATCGACTGCAGTGTCACCACGTAGATGACGGCGAGTTCGAAGGCAAAGCCGGCATAGGCGACCCAGCGCAGCCCCCTGCTCTCGCGCCCGCCCAGCATGACCGCCGCGGCGATGCCGGCCAGTGCCACGACCGAGGCGATGGCAAAGCCGCCGTTGAAGGTGCTGTGATCGCCAAGCTCGAACTGAACCATTGCCAAGCCTGTCAGAAAGCCGATCAAGGCATGCAATGGCAGCCGCCCGCCGAGTTGCAAAATCCTATCGACCGGCTCTGCAGCGAAGATTGCCGCGGCAAACAGCAACGCCGACACCACGACCAGCGGGATGGCAAGCAGAAGCGTGTTGTGGTCCATGCCGCGCACCGCGATATAGAAGATGACCGCGAGAATAATCAGATGTCGGGCCGGCTGGCTGCGCGTCCAGAACGAGACGGCAAACAGCGCCAGTGCCATGATGACGAAGAAATTCGGGAATTCGGTGCGGTTGTTGAAGTCGAACTCGCGCACGAACAGCCAGGCCACGGATATGCCGACGGCAGCGACGGTCAGCGGGTTCGAGCGCAACGCCACCGCGGCAAGTGCTGTGCCGATGCCCCAGGTGACAATGGCCGAGGCCTCGTCGCCCGTGAGATGGTACATCTGGCCGATCAGCGCGATCGATCCACCGAACGCCGCTGCAGCCACGATCCACAGTGCCTCGCCGATCGCCGCCTGGTCGCGCGTCTTCAGCACCGCGCCACCGACATAGCCGGCGAGAATGACGGCAAACAGTGCTGCGACGCGCACCAGCCGTGGGATGGCCTCCCAGTTGGCGGCGACGAAGAGCAGGATGGCGGCGCCGAACAACAGTGCCGCCATCATCGCCAATATGGTGCCGAAGCTCAGCGATTTGCGTTCGTTTGCGTCGATGTCGCGCGTCAGCGCATCGGCCGTCTTCGCGTCGATCAGGCCGACCTGCAGCCAACGCCCGATATCCGTCCTCACCCGTGACGAGTAGCTCGCCATGCCGCGTCTCCCCCAGTTTGGTCTATCTGATAGCCGATCGGGTCAAATTATTGACGCTACGGCATTTTCCGATTCGGGTTTCTTTATGTCGAAGGCGTGAACGGGCGTTAATGTTGCATTGCACAATTTGCATTGCTGCCATGCGTCAATCGCACTTTTAAATCGATATAGGTCCACCTATTTTCTGTTCGTACACAAACGGAATGATCCGAAGAAAGACGAAACGAGCACTACCATGAACCTGATCCGCAACTACCGCAACTGGCGCCGCTACCGGGACACCGTCTCCGAGCTGAGCCGCCTGTCGAACCGTGAACTGACCGACCTCGGCATCAGCCGCAGCGACATCCACTACGTCGCCCGCAAGGCGGTCTAATCCTCTTCGGATCGCAAATGGTCCGAAACAGTTTTGAAAAAGAGAACGACAATGAACCTGATCCGCAACTACCGTAACTGGCGCGTTTATCGCGACACCGTTACCGAGCTGGGTCGCCTTTCGAACCGCCAGCTCCATGATCTCGGTATCGTCCGCGACGAGATCAAGATCGTCGCCCGCAAGGCGACCTTCTAACGGCAAGAATTTCGCCAGGGTCGACCTCCTCCCCGACCCTGACGGATACGGCCAACCCTTACCTCCTCCCAAGGGTTGACCACCAAAACGGCGCCCGCCGCACCTCCTCCCGCGGCGGGCGTTGTTTCCAAAGCGAACGCAGTTCGTCTTTCAAAGCGAACGCAGTTCGTCTTCCAGGGTTTCGCCCCCTTCATCCGGCGAAAGGAATTTCGTCAAAGCCGACCTCCTCCCCGGCGATGGCGAATACGGCCGATCCCCACCTCCTCCCGAGGATCGGCCCCCAAAACGACACCCGCCGGATCCTCCCCCGGCGGGTGTTGTCGTTTTAGGGCAGGTTTTCAGCCGAGCACGCCGTTGATCTTGCGCCCCTATGCCGCCATCAAAGCATCGTCGCGGACGGACTGGACAAGAAAGTCGAGCACCGTCGTCACCCGCAGCGGCATGTTCTTGCGGGATGGATAAACGACATTAATCGGCAGCCGCGTCGGCGGAAAATCCGGCATCACCTTGACCAGCCTGCCTGCTTCGATGTCCGGCCCGGCCAGGATATGGGACAGCACCGCAAGCCCGGCCCCGGCCAGTGTTGCCCGATGAACCGCCATTGAATTGCTGGCGACCAGGCGAGGCTCAACCCGCAGAACAACATCGTCCGCCCCGTCGGAGAACGACCATGACCGGCCATCGCCGGCACGGCTGTAACAAATGCAGCGGTGATCCCTGATGTCTTGCGGTCCTTGCGGTGTACCGCGCGCCTCGAGATAGCTGGGCGAGGCCACGAGAAAGGCAGTCGTCCAGCCGATCCGGCGGCAGATCAGGCTGCTGTCGCCGACCGGGCCGAGGCGCACCTCGAGATCGATGGCATCAGCGACGAGATCCGAGGCTTCCTCCCGCAAGATCAGTTCGACGGCAAGGGATGGATGATCGTCCAGAAGCCTTGCGAGCCGATCGCTAATGGAGAGCCCGAGCGGCGCCGGCAAGCTGAGCCGCACTTTTCCAGACACGGTTGCACCTTCGGCGCCACCCGCTTCGCTCAGCGCGTCGACCGCTTCCACCACGCGCAGCGCCATCGGCAGCATCTGTTCGCCCTCCACCGTCAAGGCAAGCGCGGTCGTGGTGCGATGCAGAAGGCGCGTCTTCAGATGCGCTTCCAGCGCGGAGACCTGCCGGGACACGGCCGGCTGCGTCAAATTGAGGTCGATCGCGGCCGCGGAGAAGGACCTTGTCTGCGCCACCCGCAGGAACGTTCGCAATGCCGAGACGACGTCCATCCTTACCCTCATTACCTTTCGACATATGCCTTATGTCCGCATCCTAGGCGGCAGGCGCTTTACTGTCCAGATATTATGGATATTAATTGTCCTTAAGGACACAAAATATCCTCAAACCTTCAAAAGGACTAGCCATGACACAGCGCCTGAACGCCGCCCAACAATCGCCCGAGCTGTTCAAGAAGCTTTCCGACCTCAGCATGGCCGAGGCGCACGGCGCCATCGAGGAAAAGATCCGCGATCTCGTCCATATCAGGGCTTCGCAGATCAATGGCTGCGCCTTCTGTCTCGACATGCATGTCAAGGAAGCAAAGATCCACGGCGAGAGCGAGCTGCGGCTCTACCATGTCGCCGTCTGGCGGGAATCGACCCTGTTCATTCCGCGTGAGCGTGCCGCTCTTGCCTGGACGGAAGCCGTCACGAAACTCCCCGAAGGCGGCATTCCCGACGAGCTCTACGAGCGCGTGCGCGGGCAGCTCTCGGAAAAGGAAATCTCCGACCTGACCTTGTCGATCATGACCATCAATGCCTGGAACCGCCTCAACGTCGCCTTCAAGACTGTACCCGGTTCGGCGGACAAGCTCTACGGGCTCGGCAAGGCCGGCCTGAACTGACCCTTCCCCAACCATCAATCGATGCGGCGTGACAGCGCGGCCGCAAACGGAGAGCATCATGAAAATCGTCATCATCGGCGGCACCGGCCTCATCGGCACCAAAACCACCGAACGCTTGCGCAAGCAGGGCCACGACGTGATCGCAGCCGCGCCGAACACCGGCGTCAACACCATCACCGGCGAAGGCCTGCAGGAAGCACTCGCCGGCGCCGAGGTGGTCATCGATCTCGCCAACTCGCCGTCCTTCGAAGACAAGGCCGCGATGGAATTCTTCGAGATTTCGGGCCGCAACCTGCTGGCGGCGGACAAGGTTGCCGGGGTCAAGCACCATATCGCGCTCTCGGTTGTCGGAACCGAACGCCTGCAGGACGCCGGCTATTTCCGCGCGAAGCTCGCTCAGGAAAAGCTGATCAAGGCTTCGGGCATCCCCTACACCATCGTTCATTCCACGCAGTTCATGGAATTCCTGCCCGCCATCGCCAAATCCGGAGCTGTCGGCGAAGCCGTGCATCTGTCGCCGGCCTATGTGCAGCCCATCGCATCCGACGATGTCGCCGATGCCATGGCCAATGTCGCGCTCGCCGCGCCGGTCAACGGCACGATCGAGATTTCCGGCCCGGAGCGTGTGCACATGAGCGAGCTCGTCGCCCGTTACCTCAAGGCTTCCGGCGATCCCCGCAAGGTCGTGACCGATCCGGAGGCGCTCTATTTCGGCGCCAGGCTGAACGACAATTCGCTCGTCTCCGACAACGATCCCCGCCTTGGCCACATCAGCTTCGAGCAGTGGTTCGCCACTTCGGCGCGGAAATGACCGTCAGGCTGCGCCTCAGCCCAGGCGCAGCGCAGTGCGCAACACAAGAAAAGGAGTTTCGAAATGATCAAGTCCATCGCCGCAGCAGTCATCGTGACGGCAGCCCTGGCCAACCCGGCCGGAGCCAAGGATGCTCCCGCCGGCGAAAAGGCCGCCAAAGTCACGCTTGTCTATGAACATGAACTGCCGAATGTGCCAGGCAAGAGCATCAAGGGCATCCTGGTTGAATATGGTCCCGGTGGCTTCTCCGAGGCGCACACCCATCCGAGCTCGGCCTTCATCTACGCGACGGTTCTGGAAGGCTCCATCCGCAGCCAGGTCAATGACGATCCGGCCAAGGTCTACAAGGCCGGCGAGAGCTTTTCGGAAATGCCGGGCGATCGCCACAGCGTGAGCGAGAACGGCAGCAAGACCAAGCCGGCAAAACTGCTGGCCGTCTTCGTCGTCGATACAGCCCAGAAAGAACTGACCTATCCGGTCACGAAATAGGCCGAAAAGGCCGGACGCCGTCCTGGCTTCCGGACTTGCCTGTGAGCTTTATCCTATCGGGGACCCATGTTCGGCAATCATCATTCCGTTGCCCTGGTCTTGATCAATCTTCTGGGGCTTGCCGGCATTGTCGTCTGGTATTTCCAGGGCCGTGGGCGCCCGATGGCACGCCTGATCGTCCAGATCCTGTTCTTCGCCAGCATGACTGCAGTGCTCTGGCTCAGCGGAATCCTGCCGCATTGGATGGCTGAGACCGATCTTCAGGGCGCGTATCTGGCAAAGTCGGCGCGCATCCTCTGGTGGATACACCTTGCCTGGACGCTTGTCGGCTTTGTGCGCCTCTATATCGTCGTGGAACATCGGCCGCGAGAAGCGCGCCTGCTCCAGGAACTGGTCGTCGCTGTCATCTATCTCGGCGTGGCGCTGTCGATAACGGGTTTCGTCTTCGGCGTTCCCGTCGCAACGCTGGCGGCAACGTCGGGCGTGGTTGCCATCATCGTCGGGCTTGCGCTGCAGAACACGCTTGGCGACGTCTTTTCCGGCATTGCGCTGACGCTGGGGCGTCCCTACACGCTCGGCGACTGGATCATGCTGGGCGACGGCACGGAAGGACGCATCGTTCGAAACAACCTGGCGCTCCACGTATCTGCTTACCGGTGCGTCCAACATTGTCGTCCTGCCCAACAGCGTGTTGGCGAAACTCAGCCTGACCAATCTAAGCCGTCCCGACGAGAGGCAGCTGATCAGCGTGAACGTGCGGATTGCCAGGACGCAGGCACCGCATGTCATCGAGGAAACCATGCGCGAGGCCCTCCGAAACTGCGAGCGGATCGTCAAGGACCCGGCACCGCTTGTCGCGCTCAAGGATATCGACGCGGTTGCAATCGGGGTGGACCTGTTCTTTTGCGTGGCCGGTCCGGCCGACCGGTTGCTTGCGAGGAATGAGGTGATCGACTCTGTTCATCGGCATTGCGAGGCGAATGGTCTTTCCCTGGCTATGCCGCCGCAGAGCTATGCCATCCTGCTGCCGGGGCGACGGGAGACCAGCCGCAAGCGAAGCTCATGCGCTCAGCCGGCGCGCTCTAGCACCCATTCAAAACTGTTCTTCCAAAGCTCAGCCGGAATCTCCTGCGCCAGCGCTTCGGTGAGGTCGGAAAGTCGGACACTGCGCAGTTTTGCCCGCCAGGCCTCGTCGGCTTCCCACATGATGCGAGACACCGCGCAGGGACCGCTTTCGCAATAGCCCTGCGGACGGCACGGATTGTTTTCGCGGATGTTAGTGCACACAAATGTCCGCGATTTGCCCTCCACGGCTTCCACGATCTCAAGGAAGGTCAACTCGGCCGGCGGCCGCGCCAGCCGGTATCCGCCTGACGGACCGAGCGTGGTATCGACCAGGCCCGCTTGCGACAGGCTTTGCAGCGCCTTGGAGAGATACTCCTTGGGAAGGCCGTGGAATTCGGCGAGCGCTTTAGTGGAGAGGTAGCGCCCTGCGGGCAGGCCCGCGAGAATGGCGCAGCAGTGCAGCGCCCATTCGACTTGGCTTTTCAGGATCATCAATGGGTTCCGGGTCGATACCAATCAAGCTTATATTAAGGATATGAAATATCCCTATTTCCCTGCGGTGTAAACACACGGTCCGGCGCAATGGTTACGGGATGGCAGCAGCCCATGCGCAGACGGCCAATTGCCAACAGCGCGGCAAGCGATTATTCCGGCGCTCATGAGCAAAAATCCCATCCATATCGTCGGCGGCGGACTCGCCGGCTCCGAAGCCGCTTGGCAAGCAGCACAAGCCGGCGTGCCAGTGATCCTCCATGAAATGCGCCCGGTGCGCGGCACCGATGCCCACAAGACCGACGGGCTGGCCGAGCTCGTCTGCTCCAACTCCTTCCGCTCCGACGATGCCGAAAACAACGCCGTCGGCCTGCTGCATGCCGAAATGCGGCTGGCCGGCTCGCTGATCATGAGCGCCGGCGACGCCAACCAGGTGCCGGCCGGCGGCGCGCTCGCCGTCGACCGCGACGGTTTCTCCGACGCGGTGACCAAAAAACTCGAAGCGCATCCGCTGATCACCATTGAACGCGAGGAAGTGCCAGGCCTGCCGCCGGCGGAATGGGACCAGGCGATCATCGCCACCGGCCCGCTGACCGCGCCCTCGCTTGCCCAGTCGATCGCCGAGGCGACCGGCGCCGATGCGCTGGCCTTCTTCGACGCCATCGCCCCGATCATCCATTTCGACACCATCGACATGGACACCTGCTGGTTCCAGTCGCGCTACGACAAGGTCGGGCCCGGCGGCACCGGCAAGGACTACATCAACTGCCCGATGGACAAGGAGCAGTATCTCGCCTTCGTGCAGGCACTGGTCGACGGCCAGAAGGCCGAATTCAAGCAATGGGAAGGCACACCCTATTTCGACGGCTGCCTGCCGATCGAGATCATGGCCGAGCGCGGCGTCGAGACGCTGCGCTATGGACCGATGAAGCCGATGGGGCTGACCAATGCGCACAATCCGACAGTAAAAGCCTATGCGGTGGTGCAGCTGCGCCAGGACAATGCGCTGGGCACGCTCTACAACATGGTCGGTTTCCAGACCAAGCTGAAGCATGCCGAGCAAGTGCGCGTGTTCCGAACCATTCCCGGGCTCGAAAACGCCGACTTCGCCCGGCTGGGCGGCCTGCACCGCAATACCTACATCAATTCGCCGACGCTGCTCGACGCCTCGCTGCAGCTGAAGTCGCGGCCCGGCCTGCGCTTCGCCGGCCAGATCACCGGCTGCGAGGGCTATGTCGAGAGCGCGGCCATCGGCCTGCTCGCCGGCCGCTTCGCTGCTGCCGAGCGGCTCGGCCATGCGCCATCGCTGCCGCCACTCACCACCGCCTTCGGTGCATTGCTCAACCACATCACCGGCGGCCACATCGTCTCCGATGATGAGCCGGGCAAACGCTCATTCCAGCCGATGAACGTCAATTTCGGCCTGTTCCCGCCGGTCGAAGCACCGAAGACCGAGGGCAAACGCCTGCGCGGCAAGGACAAGACGGTGGCCAAGCGCCACGCGATCACGTCGCGTGCGCGGGCTGATTGCCGGGAGTGGCTGGGATTGCCGGCGCAACCAGAAACTGCCGAAGCTGCGGAGTAATCCCTACTCCGCCAGCTCAGCCCTCACCATCGGCAGCCCCGGCTTGCCCGCATCGCCCGGGTTCCTCCTGACATAGGCCGCCTTCAAACTCTCCGAAGTCTCGCGTGAGCCGTCATGGCTCCAGCCTGGCGGCTTGATCAGGTAGTTGAGCCGGTCGCGCATCGTCAGTCCCGGTGCGAACGCATCCCTGAACATGCCTATCCACTCGTGGAAAGCCACCTTCAGCGGATTGAAGGTGCCGAGATTTTTCACGATGCCGTAGCGCGGCCGGTCCTCCTCCAACTCCTCGACGAAGGTGCCGAACATGCGGTCCCAGATGATCAGCGTGCCGGCATAGTTGGCGTCTAGATAGCGCGGATTGGTGGCGTGGTGAACGCGGTGATGCGAGGGCGTGTTGAAGATGAATTCGAACCAGCCCCACATCTTGCCGATCGCCTCGGTGTGGATCCAGAACTGCCAGACTAGGTTGAAACCGAAGGTGAAGGCGATCACCGCCGGATGGAAGCCGAGCAACACCAACGGCGCCTGCAAAACGAACATGAAGGTGAACAGCCCGGTCCAGCTTTGCCGCAGCGCCGTCGACAGATTGTAGTGCTGGCTGGAATGGTGGTTGACATGCTCGGCCCACACCCAGCGCACCCGGTGCGCGATGCGGTGATAGACATAGTAGCGCAGGTCATCGAGCAGGAAGGCAGCCAGGAACACCCATACCGACAGGCCGAGATTGAAGAAGCGGAACTGCCACAGCCACAACAGCGCCCAGTAGGAAACGACGCCGAGCAAGAGGCCGGCAACGACATTGCCGGTGCCCATCATCAGGCTGGTCAGCGTGTCGCGCGTCTCGAACGAGCCCTTGGCGCGGCCGGTCCGCACCAACCATAATTCGATCAGGATGGCGGCGACGAAGAACGGAATGGCAAGCTGGGTCACTTCAGGGAAATTGTAGTCGTCCATCACGCGGCCTTCCTCGCCAGGCTCGGATTGTGCGGCGCAAGCGCTGCCGCGACAGCCTTGGCGTCAGCCTTGTCGGTGAAGGCGAAGCGTCCGCCTTTCCAGGTGAAGTCGGCCAGTCTGAGCGCGATCGCGCCGGCTTCGTCGACGTCGAGGGCCAGGACATCATGTGGCGTGACGATGCGGGTCAAGAAGCAGTCGCCGACGCTGTGGACGATGCCGATGCGCGCTGGACCGAGATCGAGAAACGCCGTCCTGGCGTCCGCCGTTAGGCGCACCACTCCCGCTTTCTCGTCCGGAAAATCATCGGCAAACCGGCTGAGCGCCTGATCCGCACCGGCAAGCGTAGCTATCTTGCTGCCGCCGGTGAAGTGCACGGCGAGCACCGACAGCGCAATGCCGACAACGACGAGTGCAACCAGCACAGGCAGGCTCATGAACAGAAATCTCCTCCGGACCGGTCGCGTCTTTTGGCGACGATTTCGGGCCGAAGAATCTCTAGCACGATTGACGTTTACGTCAAATGGCTGGCCAGCCCCGCGTCGCGCGTCTGAGCAACAGCCAATGCCGGCGCAAGGCGGAAAGCCGTGCTACGCCGGCCGGAGGCGCTTGGCGACCACTCGCCATCTTGCCGAGATAGGCCCTGGTAAGGGCCAACGGCAAAAAAGCCGGGCGCAGCGTCTCTGGAACGGCCGAAGCCCCTTGCTCGAAAGCGCTGAGATGCTCCTGCGCCAATGCCATCATCGCTGCCACCGCTCGCTCCGCGCCGGGACCGCCATCGCCGCTGACAAACTCCTCAGGCGACGAGCCCGCCGCTGCCAGAATATCGGCCGGCACAAAGCATTGGCCGCGCCGTCGATGCAGCGGCAACAGCAGCAGAAGGCCGGTCATCGCCTGCGCACAGCCCGCCCGGCCCGCCAGTTCGGCAAAACGCGGCGCCTCGATGGGATCGAGCACCATCGCCGCAAGCTGGATCAGCGCTGCCGCCGTCTCGCCGCAATAGCCTTCAAGATCGGTACGCGACGGCATCGGATCGTCATAGAGGTCGAAGATGCGGGCTTCGAGCATGTTGTGGAAGGCAGCTTTCGGCAGGCCGCGATCGGCAATCGTCGCCTTCAGCGCGTCGGCGAGAGGGTTGCCGGAGACCGCGGCCTCAGTGGCGATGACATCGCGCCACCATTGCAACCTCACCTCGCCAGGCAGCGCCTCGTGAATACGATCGCGGACAGACGCGATCTCGGCATTGAAGGCGTAAAGCGAAAACAGCGCCTGGCGCTTGTCGGCAGGTGCATAGAGCGCGCTGACGTAGCGGTCATGGTCGCCGGCGCGCACCGCCTCCATGACGATGTTGGCGGTATCGGTCACGTCAGTCGACGGCGATAAGGGCTGCGGCCACGGCGCGGTCTTCGGCAAGCAGCACATTGTAGGTCCGCACCGCCGCTCCCGTCGACATCGGGTCGGAGGCAATGCCCGCCGCTTTCAATGCCGCGCGCAGTGCCGCCGGCAACGGTCGCAAATCCTTGCCGGTGCCGACCAGCAGGATCTCGACCTTGCCGGCCTCGGCCAAAAGGAGGCTGAAATCCGCCGCCGTCAGCGCCAGCGGATCGGCCGGTTCCCAGCCATGGATGCCCGAGGGCAGGCACAGCAGCGAGCCGCGATGCGACATATCGGCGAAGCGGAAGCCGCCATTGCCATAGGCCTCGATCGGGGCGCGGCCGGGGAAATGCGCCTCGCGGATGACGATGCCTTTTGCCACCGGGGTGGCCGTCAGGTCGCCACGGCCTTGCCGCCACCCACCGGCTTCTCCTCGTCCGCCGTCGCCTGCGGCCTTAGCCTGAACAGGATCAGCAACGGTGCTGCGATGAAGATCGACGAATAGGTACCGAAGACGACGCCGAACAGCATCGCCATGGTGAACGACCGGATCACTTCACCGCCGAACAGCACCAGCGCCAACAGCGCCAGGATCGTCGTCACCGAGGTCAGCGTCGTTCTCGACAGGGTCTCGTTGATGGCGTTGTTCAGCAATTGCGGCAGCGGCATCTTTTTGTATTTTCTGAGATCCTCGCGGACACGGTCATAGACGACGATCGTATCGTTCAACGAATAGCCGATGATGGTCAGGATCGCCGCCAACGACGACTGGTTGAACTCGAGCCCGGTGATGACGAAGAAGCCCAGCGTCATCACCACATCGTGCACCGTCGCCACGATGGCGCCGACGGCGAACTGCCATTCGAAGCGGAACCAGACATAGATCAGGATGCCTATCAGCGCGACCAGCATGGCAATGGTGCCCTGCTTGGCCAGTTCGCCCGAGACCGTGGGGCCTACCACTTCGACGCGGCGGAAATCATAATTATCCTGCAGCTCACCGCGCACCTTGTCGATGACGGTCTGCTCGGCATTCTCGCCACCCTCCTGGGTGCCGACGCGGATCAGCACGTCGTTGGGGGCGCCGAACTGCTGCACCTGCACTTCACCGATGTTGAGCTCCGACAGCCGGCTTCTGATATCGCCGATATCGGCGTCGCCTTGCTTGGATTGCACCTCGATGATCGAGCCGCCCTTGAAATCGATGCCGTAATTGATGTCGATGGTCAGGAATCCAATAACCGACAGGACCGACAGCAGGCTCGACAGCGCGAAGGTCCAGCGGCGGATGCCCATGAACGGGATTTTTGTGCCCGGCGGAATGAAGGTCACCGGCGCACGCGGCAATTCCTTCGGGCGCGCGCGGCGCAGCCAGATCGACACCAGCAGACGGGTGAAGGTGAAGGCGGTGAACACCGTGGTCAGGATGCCGATGGCATAGGTGATGGCGAAGCCCTTGACCGGGCCGGTGCCGAGATAAAACAGCACCACGGTGGCGATCAGCGACGTCACGTTGGAATCGACGATGGTCGCCAACGCCTTCGAGAAGCCGGTATCGATCGCCTGGATCACGGAGCGGCCAAGCCGTCGCTCCTCGCGGATGCGCTCATAAATCAGCACGTTGGAATCGACCGCCATGCCGATGGTCAGCACGATACCGGCAATGCCGGGCAAGGTCAGCGTCGCACCAAGCAACGACAACAGACCGACGATCATCGCCACGTGCACGGCAAGCGCAATGTTGGCGAGGAAGCCGAGGAAGCCGTAGGCGACGAACATGAAGGCGACGACAAGGATGGAGCCGATAATGCCGGCGACCTTGCCGGCATGGATCGAATCCTGGCCGAGGCCCGGGCCCACCGTGCGTTCTTCGATCACGGTCAGCTTCGCCGGCAGCGCGCCGGCGCGCAGCAGCACGGCGAGATCATTGGCGCTTTCAGCGGTGAAATTGCCCGAAATCTGGCCGCTGCCACCGAGGATCGGTTCGCGAATGACCGGCGCCGAGATTACCTGATTGTCGAGGATGATGGCGAATGGCTTGCCGACATTCTGCTGGGTCGCCTGGCCGAACCGGGTCGCACCGCGCGAATTGAAGGTGAACGAAACCACCGGCTCGTTGGTCTGCGAGTTGTAGGTTGCCGTCGCCTTGGCGAGATCTTCGCCGGAAACGATGACGCGATTTTCGACCAGATACGGAACCGGCGGATCATCCTGCGAGTAAAGCACCGAGGAGCCTGCCGGCGGGCGGCCATTGAGCGCATCCTGCACCGACATCGAGGTGTCGACCATCTGGAACGTCATCTTGGCGGTCTGGCCGATGATCTCCTTCAGCCTTTGCGGATCCTGCAGGCCGGGCACCTGGACCAGCACACGGTCGTCGCCCTGCCGCTGCACGATCGGCTCGGTGGTGCCGAGTTCGTTGACGCGGCGCTCGACGACTTCGATCGACTGCGCCAATGCGGCCGAAGTGCGGTATTTGACGCCGGCATCGGTGACGGTGAATTTGAGCACGCCGGCTTCGGAATCATCCAGCGACATTTCCTGGATGGAACCGCCGGTGAACAGGCCGGCGGCGACCGGATCTGTCAGCGGCTTGAGCGCCGTCTTGGCGGCATCAATCTGATTGGGGTCCGTTATGCGCACCTGCACAGTTTTGCCGGTGCCGCCGAGACCGGTATAGCCCACCTTGGCGTCGCGCAGCAGCGTGCGGATTTCGTCGCGCGTCGTCTCCAGCTGCGCCTTGACCAGATCGTTCTGGTCCATCTGCAAGAGGATATGCGAGCCGCCCTGCAGGTCGAGACCGAGCGTCATCTGCCGCTTCGGCACCCAGCTTGGCAGTTGCGCCAATGTGCTGGCGGGGAAAAGGTTGGGCGCGGCAAGGATGAACGTGGCGGCCACGGCCAGCCAGATCAGGATCATCTTCAGGCGCGAAAAATACAGCATATGGCGTCGTCCGTCAGGGCATACTGGCGGATCGTTCCGCCGACAATTCGGTTATTTCTTGGCGTTGTTATTTGCCACCGGCCCGCCCTTACCCTGCACATCGTCGATTGTCGAGCGCGCCAACGCCAAATTGCCGCCGCCGCCGGGGTGGGTTCCGGCGTCAATCGGTTGATTTACGGCCATATTATAACGCGGACACCGCCAGATGTGACGCGAAATCGACATCCAGCTTTGCCCGCAGTATCGGCGGATCACGCCGCCCGAAGATCCGTCATCGTCTGTGGAGATTATTTCTTGGCGTTCTGGTTGGCCACCGGCTCGCCCTTGACCCGCACATCGGCGATCGTCGAGCGCAGTGCCGTCACCTTGGTGCCGCCGCCGAGGTCGATCTCGAGCTCATGGTCGTCAATCACCTTGGTCACCTTGCCGACGAAGCCGCCGCCGGTGATGACCGTGTCGCCACGGCGCACCGCCGAGAGCATCTCCTGGCGCTTCTTCAGCTGCGCGCGCTGCGGCCGGATGATGAGGAAATACATGATCACGAAGATCAGCACGAACGGGAGTATCATGCCGATATCCCCGAACGGGCCAAGCGGAGTTCCTGTGGCTTGGGCGTATGCCGGTGTGACGAACATCAAGAACTCCTGGTTACGAAGAAGGCCATAAGGCGGCCTCGCCAAATTTGGCCGGAATATAGTGGGTAAAGTTGCCAATGCAACTGGACGGCCCGGCTTTCGGCTGCTTTTCCAGCCCGGTGACCCGTGTTAGAGCATGCTCCCGGATGACGGGGCGTGGTTTGCACAAAAGATCACGCTCAAACAAAAGCTTGGAACCAGTTCCTATCTCGCCCGGACCAGGACGATTTCCGCCGCTACGCACGTTTGCAGAACAACAAAAGACCGAGACATGACCGACAGCACCATCGAGGCCCTGAACCAAAAGCTCGACCGCCTGATCGAGGCTGTCACCCGCCTCGCCCCGCCGCCGGTGCCGCAGACCGATCTTGCCGTGGCCGACTGCTTCGTCTGGCAGGCCGATCCCGGCTATCTCGAACCGGTGCACAAGGTCAATCGCGTCGACATCGGCCTGATCCGCGGAGTCGACCGCGTGCGCGACATACTGGTCGAAAACACCGAGCGCTTCGCCGCCGGCCACGCCGCCAACAACGTGCTGCTGTGGGGCGCGCGCGGCATGGGCAAGTCCTCGCTGGTCAAGGCGGTGCATGCGCAGATCAACGCCAAAGCCAAATCCGGCCTGCCGCTGAAACTGATCGAGATCCATCGCGAGGACATCGACACGCTGCCCAGGCTGATGGGCCAATTGAAGGCGGCGCCCTTCCGCATCATCCTGTTTTGCGACGATCTGTCGTTCGACCATGACGACACGTCCTACAAGTCGCTGAAGGCAGCCCTTGAAGGCGGCGTCGAGGGCCGCCCGGCCAATGTCATCTTCTACGCGACCTCGAACCGCCGGCACCTCTTGCCGCGCGACATGATCGACAATGAGCGCTCGACCGCCATCAACCCATCCGAGGCGGTCGAGGAAAAGGTTTCACTGTCCGATCGTTTCGGCCTGTGGCTCGGCTTCCACAAATGTTCGCAGGACGAATACCTCGACATGGTCAATGGCTATGCCAGCCATCACGGGCTGGAGATCGACCCGGAGCAACTGCGCGCCGAAGCGCTCGAATGGGCAACAACGCGCGGCAGCCGCTCGGGCCGTGTCGCCTGGCAGTTCACCCAGGATCTGGCCGGCCGCCTCGGCAAGCCGCTCAACGACTGACAGCGATTCGGCAAAGCTGAAGAAGCCCGCCCCTTGCGGAGCGGGCTGAGCCGGCGGGCCGGACTGGAGGTCAGACGGCCTGCAATCGTTTATTGTTCTATTCGAGACAGCCCGACTATTCGAGATAGCCGGACGGATCGACCGGGGCCGAGTTCTTGCGCACTTCGAAGTGCAGCTTCGGCGAGTCGGTGGTGCCGCTCATGCCCGACAGCGCGATTTCCTGGCCACGCTTGACCTTCTGGCCGCGCTGCACCTCGATCGAACTGGCGTGGCCATAGACGGTGACCAGACCGTTTTCGTGGCGCACCAGCACCGTGTTGCCGAATTCCTTGAGGCCGTCGCCGGCATAGATGACCACGCCATTCTCGGCCGCCTTGACCGGCGTCCCTTCCGGCACGGCGATGTCGACACCGTCCTTGCCGCCGCCAAAGCTGGAGATGACGCGGCCACGCACCGGCCAACGCATCTTGCCGATGCCGGTGGCATCCGGCGCGACAGCGTCGTCGTCCTCAGCCTGCTGGATGACCTTGGCGTCCTTCTTCGGCGGCGTGTAGGTCGCGAGCGTCTCAGTCGGCTTTGCCGCTGGCTGGGTGGTGGCCGTCGTCACCGGATCGACCTTTGCCGGCTTGGTGCTGGCGACGGTCGCAGTGCCGCCGGCCGGAACCTTCAGCGTCTGGCCGATCTTGAGCAGGCCGTCCTGCATGCCGTTTGCCTGCTTCAGCGCGACGACGCCGACGCCGGTCTTCCTGGCGATGGAGGACAGGCTATCGCCCTGCTGTACCGTGTAGGTGCCGGCGCCGGCCTTTGGTGCGGCGGCGGCAGTCTGCGCCGGCGTGTCGGTCTTTGGCTTGTTCGCGGCGGCCGAGGCGTCGACCTGCGCGGCGGATTTGCCGTCCTTGAGTTTCGACTGCTGCGGCAGCACGGCGACCTTCTCCGGCGCCGGCGCCTTGGGGCTGTTCGCCGGCTTGCCATCGGCAACTTTCGGCTCGGTCCCCTTGCTCGAATAGGCATAGGCCGGGATGACCAGCTTCTGGCCGGTCTTCAGCCCCTTGGTGGCGCTCAAGCCGTTGACCTTCATGATCACATCGGCCGGCACGTGATAGCGCTGGGCGATGCCGGAAATGGTCTCGCCGTCCCTGATGACGATCTCGGTGGCATGCGGCGTGCCGGCGGCCGGCTTCGGTGCATAAGGCTCATCAGCATTCTTGAACGGCCTTGCCGGCTGAACGGTGCCGGTCGTCGTCGTCCGGTCGACATGCGGTGCCGGCGCAAGCGCCGGCGCGGAAGCGGTGCGCATCGGCGCCGCCGCCGGCTGGCTTGGCGGCGGCAGCTGCTGCACGGTGACCGGCTCCAGGCTGGAGCGGCTGACCGACTGGGTGTGGCTGCCATCGACCGGTGCTGCAGCGATCGGCGCCGGCGAAACATCGCCCGGATAGGGCTGCGCGGTGCTCTGCTTGTCGATGATGGCGCGCTGATTGTTGGTTGAGGAGGTGAAGACGTCGTCTACACCGTTGAACCGCGAGGCCTGGGAACTACACCCCGCAGCCACGCCGGCTAGCATGAGGACAGCGCAACCCCGCGACAGAGTACGCCCGTTTGCCTTCAAAACACTGAATTGCATCGCACTAACCCGCACAGACCCGGTACACACTGGTCATGATTAAAGCGCGTTAATGTTACTGGCGGGTTAACCCATTAGAATCCGACGCAAATTTTCTTAAAATACTCGAGCGTGCTGCTAGATGACGGCCGCAACGCTGCGCAGGATCGGCTGCAGGCGCACGGTTCCGATATCCTCGCGCTCGAAACGGCTGCCGACCTTGGTCAGCTTGGCCAGCACCTGCTCGCCCTCTTCCGGTCCGATCGGCGCAATGACGATGCCGCCGGACGACAACTGGTCGAGCAGGAAGCGCGGCAGGCTGTCGAATGCCGCCCAGGCGACGATGCGGTCGAACGGCCCTTCATTGGCAAGCCCATTCGAACCGTCCGCCTGGCGCACGACGACATTGCCGATGCCGAGCGCCTCGAAGCGTTGCTTCGCCTGTTCGGCCAGCGTCTTGTAGCGGTCGATAGTGACGATGCGCGCCGCCAGCCGTGACATCACCGCCGCCGTGTAGCCGGACCCTGTGCCGATCTCGAGCACCCGATTTCCGGGCTCTATTGCCAACGATGCGATCACCGCTGCCTGCAGGTCGGCGCCCTCGATCGCCTCGCCGCATTCGATCGGCAGCATGCCGTCCGACCAGGCGATGGAATGGTACTGTCCATTGAGGAAGCCGCGCCGCGGCGTCGCCTCGAAGGCGGCGATCAGCGCCTTCGGCACCGCGCCGCGGCCACGCAGGCGCAGCAGGAAAGCGGCAAAACCCTCGCGGTCGTCGAGCGGCAAGTTCATGCAAAAACCTTGTTCATGCCAAAACCTTAATCAGACAGAGCCTTGGTCAGTTGATCGCGGATTTCATGCGCGGTGAGGTCGAGCTGCAGCGGCGTCACCGACACCAGCCGATTGCGCAAGGCGTAGAGGTCGGTGCCTTGCTTGCCTTCGACCGGCTCGCGGCCGAAGCGCAGCCAGTAATAAGGCAGGCCGCGCCCGTCCCGGCGCTCGTCGACCCACAGGCTATGCACCAGCTTGCCTTGCGAAGTGACGACAGTGCCGGCGACCTCGTCAGGCAGACAATTCGGAAAATTGACGTTGAGCAGCACGCCATCCGGCAGCGGCATGGCGACGAGCTTCTTCAGCAGCACAGGCGCCAACGTCTCGGTGGTCTCGTAGGGAACAACGCGATCCTCGCCGACATAGGAATAGCCTTGGCTGAGCGCAATCGAGCGGATGCCGAGAAGCGCGCCTTCCATGGCGCCGGCCACGGTGCCGGAATAAGTCACGTCGTCGGCGATGTTGGCGCCGGAGTTGACGCCCGACAGGATCAGGTCAGGCGCGCCGGGCAAGATCTTCTTGACGCCCATGATGACGCAGTCGGTCGGCGTGCCGCGCACGGCATAATGCTTCTCGCCGATCTTCCTCAGGCGCAGCGGCTCCGAGATCGACAGCGAATGCGCATAGCCCGACTGGTCCTGCTCCGGCGCCACCACCCAGACATCGTCCGAAAGCGTGCGGGCGATGCGTTCGAGCGACGCCAGGCCCTCGGCGTGGATGCCGTCATCATTGGTCAGAAGAATGCGCATTATTTCGATTCGATCTTCGCCAGACCGCCCATATAAGGCCGCAGCACTTCAGGAATCGTTACGCTGCCATCCTCATTCTGGTAGTTTTCGATGACAGCTATGAGTGCGCGGCCGACGGCAGTACCCGAACCGTTCAGAGTGTGCACGAAGCGATTGCCCTTGCCGTCCTTGTCCTTATAGCGGGCATCCATGCGCCGGGCCTGGAAATCGCCGCAGACCGAGCAAGAAGAGATTTCGCGATAGGCGTTCTGGCCGGGCAGCCAGACCTCGATGTCATAGGTCTTGCGCGCCCCAAAGCCCATGTCGCCGGTGCACAGCACCATGGTGCGAAACGGCAGTTCCAGCCGCTTCAGCACTTCTTCGGCGCATTGCGTCATCCGCTCATGCTCGGCCAGCGAAGACTCCTGGTCGGTGATCGAGACCAGCTCGACCTTGTAGAACTGGTGCTGGCGCAGCATGCCGCGCGTGTCACGCCCGGCCGAACCCGCTTCCGAACGGAAGCATGGCGTCAGCGCGGTGTAGCGCAGAGGCAATTTTTCGTGAGCCGTGATCTCTTCACGAACGAGATTGGTGAGCGGCACTTCCGCCGTGGGGATCAGGCCCAGCCGGCCATCGCCATGCGGCGTGAAGAACAGATCGTCCTCGAATTTCGGCAGCTGGTTGGTGCCGAACAAGACTTCGTCCTTGACCATCAGAGGCGGGATGATTTCCTCATAACCGTGCTCGGTGGTGTGCAAATCGAGCATGAACTGGCCGATGGCGCGCTCCATGCGTGCCAGCCCGCTCTTCAGCACGGTGAAGCGCGAGCCCGACAGCTTTGCCGCCCGCTCGAAATCCATCATGCCGAGCGCTTCGCCGATCTCGAAATGCTCCTTCACCCAGTTCGGCCGCGTCGGCACCTTGCCGACGGTGCGCTTGACGACATTGTCGTGCTCGTCTTTGCCGACCGGAACATCGTCGAGCGGCACGTTAGGCAGCACCGCCAGCGCATCGTTCAGCGCCTTGTCGAGTTCGCGCTCGCGCGCCTCGCCATTCTGGATGAAGGTCTTGATGTCGCCGACTTCGGCCTTGAGCTTTTCGGCAAGGGCTGCGTCGCCCGAGCGCATGGCGTTGCCGATCTCCTTCGAGGCGGCGTTGCGGCGCTCCTGCTTGGTCTGCAATTCGGTGACATGCTCGCGACGCGCCTCGTCCCTGGCGATCAGATCATCGACCGTGGACTGCGCCTCGTCAGCCAACCACGAGCGCTTTACCAGCGCCTCGACAAGGGCCTTCGGGTTGTCGCGAATCCATTTGATATCAAGCATGGGTACTACGCTCCTGAGCTAGGCCAGAGGGCGTAAACCGCATCCTTGACCGATGCAAGACGAGCGATCAGCGACCGTCGCGTTTTTCCGCAGACGCGGACACCAGAACGGTGCGGCTAGGAGGGAGCCTGCGTCGAAGACGCTTTCGCTGCCTTTTCGGCCACGGCTTCGGCAGCTTCCTGCTTCTCGCGCGCCAGCTGCTGCTTGACCTGATCGCGCTCAATGAACCGGGCCGCCCAGATCGACACTTCGTAAAGCAGGATGGTCGGAATGGCCAAACCGATCTGGCTCATCGGATCGGGCGGCGTCAGCACGGCCGCGACGACGAAGGCGATGACGATCGCCCATTTGCGCTTTTCGGCCAGCGCCTTCGACGACAGCATGCCGACGCGCGTCATCAGGCTGGTCACCACCGGCAGCTGGAACACCAGGCCGAAGGAGAAGATCAGCGTCATGATCAGGCTGAGATATTCCGACACTTTCGGCAGCAGCGAAATCTGCACCTGGTCGTCAGTGCCGGCCTGCTGCATGGCGAGGAAGAACCACATCACCATCGGCGTGAAGAAGAAATAGACCAGCGACGCGCCCATCAGGAACAGGATCGGCGAAGCGATCAGGAATGGCAGGAAGGCGTTGCGTTCGTTCTTGTAGAGGCCGGGCGCGATGAATTTGTAGATCTGGGTGGCGATCAGCGGAAAGGCGATCACCATGCCGCCGAACATGGCGAGCTTGACCTGGGTGAAGAAGAATTCCTGCGGCGCCGTGTAGATCAGCTCGACCTTGTGCGGATCGAGCCCAGCCCATTGCGTCGCCCATTTGAACGGGATGACCAAAAGGTTGAACAGCTTCTTGGCAAAGAAGAAGCAGACGAGGAAAGCGGCGAAGAAGCCGCCGATCGACCAGATCAGCCGCCGCCGCAGTTCGATCAGATGCTCCATCAGCGGAGCCGACGACTTCTCGATCTCGTCCTTTTCGCTGTCCGTAATGCTCACTTGGCGGCTCCGGCCGTCTTCTTAGGCGCAGGCTTTTTGGCCGGCGCAGGCTTCGGGTCAGCCTTTGTAGCTGCCTTTGGTGCAGCAGCTGATTTACCGACTTTTGCCGGTGCCACCTTGGCGGGCGCTGCCGACGGTTTGGCCGAAGCCTTCGCCGCAGGTGCGGCCTTTGCCGGCGCTGCCTTGGTTGCTGCTGTCTTGGTTGCCGGGGCGTTCGCTTGCTTCGGTGCCGCGGCGTTCTTTGCAGGCGCTTTTTGCGGCGCTGTCGTTGCAGCGGCCGGTGTTACCACGGACTCGTCGGCCATGGCCGGGAAGATCGGCGCTGGCGGGGCAGCGTCCGGTCCGTTGACACCGGGCATCACCGTCGCGCCGTTCTTGAGCGGCTCCGCTGCCTGCGGCGTCTCTGCCGCCGGCGTTGCGGGATCGACCGCAGGCTTCGGCTTCATCACCGCATCGACGCCGGAGCGCACATCGGCTGCCGCCTGTTCGAACGGATTGAGCTGCTTGCGGATCTCGGCTGCCGGATTGAGGCCCCTGAGCGTATCGACCGACTTCTTGACGTCGTCGAGTTCGGCTTCCTTCAGCGCCTCGTTGAACTGCTTCTGGAAGTCGGCGGCCATCGCGCGCAGCTTCGCCGTCGTGCGGCCAAAGGTGCGCAGCATATTTGGCAAATCCTTGGGCCCGACGACCACGATCATGACGATCGCGATCACCAGCATTTCGGTCCAGCCGACTTCAAACATGGCAATCTGTTCCGACTAGAACCTTGGGCTCAGCTCTTGCTGGCCTTTTCCTTCACGGCCGAAACGGTCTCGTCGGGGCGGTGCTCGACGGTGCGCTTGTCATCGGCGGTGTCGTCGTCGGCCATGCCCTTCTTGAAGCTCTTGATGCCCTTGGCCATGTCGCCCATCAGCTCGGGAATCTTGCCGCGGCCGAACACCAGCAGCACGATCACCAGCACGATCATCCAGTGCCAAATCGAAAATGAACCCATTGTAACTCTCTCTCGAATGTTTTCCCTGGCGATGATCTATGCGTTTTCGCGTTGGGATTCAAACACAACCGCGACAAAGTTTATGAAGGCGCGGCTTATGTCACGCATTTTCGGCAAAGCTGCCCGCTACCAATCGGCGCATCTACATCCGGAAAGCGGCTTTTGACAGGCGCTGCCGGGTCAATCTTCCGTGACGCGCGGCGTCAACAGGCCGAGTTCCTCGAGGTCGATGTCGGTCAGCGCGTCCTCATCCTCGGTCAGCGCGTCCGGATCGGCCGGCGGCAGCGGAATGGCGAAATTCGACGGCATGCGGCCGGAAAGCAGCCCAGCCCCCTTCAACTCGTCCATGCCGGGAAGATCGCGGATTTCCTCCAGCGCGAAATGGTCGAGGAAGCTGTCTGTCGTGCCGTAGGTGACCGGACGGCCGGGCGTGCGGCGACGGCCGCGCATCCGCACCCATTCCGTCTCCAGAAGCGTGTCCAGCGTACCCTTCGACGTCTCGACGCCTCTGATGTCCTCGATCTCGGCACGCGTCACCGGCTGGTGGTAGGCGATGATCGCCAGCACTTCGAGCGCCGCGCGCGAAAGCTTGCGCTGCTGGACCGTATCGCGGCTCATCAGGAAGGCGAGATCGCCGGCGGTGCGAAATGCCCAGGCGTCGCCGACCCGCACCAGATTGACGCCGCGCCGCGCATAGATTTGCTGCAGATCGGCCATGGCAGCGGCGATGTTGATGCCGTCGGGCAGTCTGGCTGCGAGCTGTTTTTCACTGACCGGCTCGGCGCTGGCGAACACGATTGCCTCGGCCATGCGCACGGCTTCCGCCATATGCAGCCGCTCGCCAGGATTCATGGGCGCGTTCTGGGGCGAATTGTGGGTCTCGGTCGGGTCCTGGGCGATAATGCCCTCCTCCGTCTCTTGTTCGACCTTGAACGGAATGACCGAAGCGTTGGCGCGTTCGCTCATGATGCCACCTCGACTGCCTTGATTGCCGATGCCCGGTGGTCGCGCAGATAAATCGGCGCAAATGCCTGCTCCTGCCGCACATCAATCTGGCGCTCGCGCACCAGTTCCAGTGTCGCGGCGAACGAACTTGCGATCGCCGTGCGCCGTTCTTCCGGGCTCGTCATATATTCTATTAGGAAGCTGTCGAGCGTCGTCCAGTCACGCATAGAACCGATCAGCCGGGCCAGGATGTCGCGCGCATCCTTGAGCGACCAGACGCCGCGCCTGGCGATCGTCACATTGGTGATCGCCTGTTTCTGGCGCTGCTGGGCATAGGCGGTGAGCAGGTCGTAGAGCGAGGCCGAATAGGCGTTGCGCTTCTCGACGATGACCATTTCGGGCATGCCGCGCGCGAACACGTCGCGGCCGAGCCGGTTGCGGTTGACCAGCCGCGCCGAGGCGTCGCGCATGGCCTCCAGCCGTTTCAGCCGGAATTGCAGCACCGCCGCCAGTTCCTCGCCGCTCTCGCCTTCCTCGCCGGGCTGCTTGGGGATCAAAAGCTTCGACTTGAGGAAGGCCAGCCACGCCGCCATCACCAGATAGTCGGCGGCAAGCTCGAGCCTGAGCGCCCTCGCCGTCTCGACAAAGGTCAGATATTGCTCGACCAGCGCCAGGATCGATATGCGCGCCAGATCGACCTTTTGTGTGCGGGCAAGGTGCAGAAGAAGGTCAAGCGGACCTTCGAAACCGGCGACATCGACGACCAGCGACGGATCGCCGGTGACGCGTGAATCGTCGTTCTCGGCCCACAGACGGTCCATCGGTGCGGCCTTCGCAGCCTTGCTGTCCAATGTTTCCGCCACTTAGCCCTGCTTCCTTTTGGTTAGAGCATGATGCCGAAAAGTATGAAGCGGTTTCCGGACGACATCATGATCTCTATCTGATTTAGAGACGGATTCAGATTTCAGGTCGAACAGACCTGAAATCATCCGGCTCTAGGCCACCGCATCGAAATAGGTGGCAAACTCGGCGCGTATCTCGGTTTCGTCGGCCCGGTCACGATCCCTTATATAGGTCAGCGCCCGCTTGGCGCGTTCCAGCGACGTCCCTTCAAGTCCTGTGGTTCGCGATGCGATGCCCGCCATCTCCTCGAAAACGCCATTGCAGTGAAGGACCAGATCGCAGCCCGCCGCAAGGATCGAGGCCGCCTTTGTCGGGAAATCCCCAGAAAGTGCCTTCATCGAGGTGTCGTCGCTCATCAACAGCCCGTCGAAGCCGATCTCGCGGCGGATGATCTCGTCGATCACCTTGCCCGACGTCGTCGCCGGATTGTTCGGATCGATGGCGCTGTAGACGACATGCGCCGTCATCGCCATCGGCAGATGGCTAAGCTCCCGGAACGGGGCGAAATCATGCCGCTGCAGGTCGCTCAGCGAGGCATCGACCACAGGCAGTTCGAAATGCGTGTCGGCAAAGGCGCGCCCATGGCCCGGAATGTGCTTCATGACCGGCAGCACGCCGCCCGACATCAGCCCTTCCGCCGCCGCGCGGCCAAGCTCAATGACCGGGCGTGGCTCCTTGCCGTAGGCGCGCGCGCCGATGACGTCGCTGGCACCCTCGATTGGGACGTCCAGCACCGGCAGGCAATCGGCCGAGATGCCGTAGCGCAACAGGTCGAAAGCATGCAGCCGCGCCATCAGCCAGGCGGCGCGCGTGCCGGCATCATGGTCCTTGCGCCACAATGCGCCGAGCGCACCGCCGGCCGGATAGTTCGGTGCCAGCGGCGGCCGCAGGCGCTGCACCCTTCCACCTTCCTGGTCGATGAACACCAGCGCATCGGGGCGCCCGATGCAGTCGCGCATTTCGGCGACCAGATCGCGGATCTGCTCGGTCTCGCCGATGTTGCGCGCAAACAGGATGAAGCCCCACGGGCATTCATTGCGATAGAAACGGATTTCTTCGCGAGTGAGCGATTTCCCGGCACAGCCGAGGATCATGGATTTTGATTCGGTCATCCCAAGAGTTTAGGGCTTCGCGCCGTCAAAGGGAATCACCCCCGACGGCAAGCGCCTGAAGCCCTTGTTCATCCACATGAAAAAGCCGGCGCGATCCTGAGATCGCGCCGGCTTTGAACTTTAGCTCTCTTTTTAGCGCGAGACGAAGCAGTTGCCGCCGGCTGCCTTGTAGCTGGTGCACAGATTGATCGCATCGTTGCGCGACTGCGCCGGGACGCGGACGCGGTAGAAGGTGCCCTTGCCGGCGATCTCCGCCTTGACGATGTTGGCGGTGCGGCCTGCCAGAACATTGCCGTAGCGGCGCTGCAGGTCGGCATAGTTGGCCTGGGCGCTTTCGACCGTTGGCTGCGAAGCAATCTGCATCGACCACGAACCGCCGCCAGATGTCGAAGCCGTCGCCGGAATGGAGGCAACCTGGTCTGGCTTGACCTCGCCGACCACGTCGACCGGCTGGTCGGACGGGCGCTGCGGCGCCACGGCAACCGTCTCCGGCGTGTTGGCGGACTGGGTCTCAACCTTCGGCGCGGCCGCCGGCTTCACCGGCTTGACCGGCTTGACGGTCTCGGCAGTTGCCTGGTCGCTGTTTGCCTGATCGGTGGCGGGCGCCACGGTGCCGGTCTGCTCGGCATCGGCTGGAGGGGCGACGTGCTGCGGCGCCGGATCGGTCGGCTCGGCAGCTGCAATTTGCGGCGCGGCCGGCGCCGGATCCTCGCGTGCCACCAGCGAGCCGTCAGGCTTGACCACCATGGTCCGCACCTTGCGCGGGGCAACGGCGACCGTATCGGGGTTCTTGTCGGCTTCCTGCAGAACCTGCGCGATGCGGTCCTCGGATTTGGGCGCGGGTGCTGCAGCCGCATCGGGATTGCCGGCAGCGTCGGGGTTTCCGGCGGCATCGGTGCCCGGGGCAGCGTCGGTCTCGTCGGGCGACAGATCGACAACGCGGCTTTCCGGCTCCTTTGCCTTCACATCGACCGGCTCTTCGGTTGATGTGACCAGCTTCTCCTGCACCGGCTCGGCCGGCTTGGTGCCCTTGGCGACCGCGTCATAAACCTTGTTGTCCTGGTTCGGCACGACAGCGCCGCCCGGATTTTCCGGCTTGACCTTGATCGGGGTGTTGTCGGCCTTGACGATCACCGGGGCGTCGCTGCCGCCCTTGCCGCCAAAGGACAGGGCAAAGGCACCGAAGCCACCGATAACAGCCACCGCGCCGACGACCGCGGCGATAAACAGGCCGCTCCGGCGCGGCTTTGCGGCTTCCTGTTCGGCAAGGCCCGGCACCGCCATCGCCTCGTCCAGGTCCGGATCGTAGTCGAGTTCGTCGACAGAGAAATCGTCGGCCTGCGAAACCGGCTGACTGCCGGGCAAATCGCCCATGTCGAAGCCACCGGCTGCATAGGCAGTTTGCGCTGCGGCTGCAGGCGCATCGGCCGGCTGCGCCGCATAGGCGCGCTGGTCGAGCTCATGGCCCGAACTGAAGCCGGAGCTGTAGGAATCGTCGTCATAGGCGGCGCTGCGCGTGGCCGCAGGCGGCGGCGGCACTTCCACTGCGTTCATGTCGGTGAGCAGGTCGGCGAATTCGGCGTCGATATCGTCATAAGCCGCCGGCTCGTCTTCCTGGAAGCTGAGCTCGGGAATATCGAGGTCGTCGGCGATCGCCACCACGCGCTCCGGTACATCGACCGTCTCGACATCCGGCATCTCGTCATAAGCCTGAGGCGGCGCTTGGCGCGTCGGCGCCGGCGCCGCATAGGCGGCCGCCGCGACCGGCTGGTCGCGATAGGTTGGCGCGGCTGCCGCAGGCATGGAAGGCTTTTCTGCAAAAGAAGGTTGCGGCTGCGCAGCAACGGAAGGCTGGGCAGGGGTCGGGGTCACGCGGCTCCACGAACGCGCCGGCTCCGGCGGCGTCGAGCGCCAATCGCCAGCGACCGGTGCGGCTGTGTCGTCATCACCGAGATCGATGCCTTTGGCCAAGGCCCCGTCGAAGGCATGATCGTCGAACTCGATCTCAGGCTCATGGCCCTCGAGTTCACCGGCAAGCAGATCGTCGAAATCGGCATCCTTCTGGGCCGCGGCGGCTTGAGGAGCCTGCCCAGGCGCGTGTTCGTCCAGGTCCCAGTCGAGATTGTCGGCAGGAGCCGCCGGCGCCGCGGCGGACCGCTGCACCGGGACGACAGGCTCATAGGCCCGTGTGGGCTCGATGACTGGCGCCGGCCGTGGTGTGGTCATCGCGCCAAGCAGCGCGTTGAGTTCATCTTCCAAAGTCCGTTCGTCAGCAGCCGGCGCGGCCGGGGTCGCCACAACGGTGGGCGCCACAACAGCGGGCGCTACATAAGCGGGTGCGATTGGGGCTGGCTGGACCGGGGCGGCGGCGACCTCGGCAGCCGGCTCATGGTCGGCAACCGCGTCGTCGATGCTCAGGTCGAAATCGTCGAACGCTTCGTGCGCGGCCTCATGAGAGGGGCTTGCCTCCGCAGTCCACGCCGGCGTCTCGTCGACTTCCGGCGCATCCATCTCAACCGGGGCGCTGGCCTCCAGATCGCTGACATCCAGATCGCGCCCTTCCGGAGCCTCGGCTTCAACAGGCTGAGCTTCGAAAGCCTGAGGCTCGAAATCCTGGCCAGCGAAATCCCGGGCAGCGAAATCCATGTCGACATCGGCCATCGCGTCGTCGAAATGGCCGGAAAAATCCTCATCGGCAACAGCGTGGTCGCCGGCATCGACGACCTCGGTTGCCGGAGCGGCATACTGGTCCTGCGCCGGCACATTTCTGACCAGCGTCAGCTCGTCTTCCAGCGACAGCGAGACGGCATTGTCGAAATCATCGTCGAATGCGACATCGTCAGCAGGCGCGGCAGCAACCTCGGCGACACCAGCGCTATGGGCGACGTCATCGGTCGCACCGTCATCGAGCAGCAATCCCTGCTCGAGCGAGGCGGCAAGCTCATCGTCCATCGGCAGGTCGTCTTCGAGCGGCGACACCTTTTCCAGCGAGCTGGCGACAGCCATGTCGAAATCGTCATCGACTGCAGGTTCGTCGAATGCAGGCTCGGCAAACGAAGGCTCGGCGGCTGGCGCCACGGCCTGCGGGCGAGCACCAAAATCATGATCGGCGGCGTCGTCGAACACGAAATCATGGTCCAGCGAAGCGGCAAGCGCATCGTCCATCGCGGCATCGGCGGTTTCGAAAGCCGGCTCGCGACTCGCGGCGGCAGGTCGGTGAACCTCGGGAGTTGGCTGGCTAACCTCCATGGAGACGAGGTCGTCGCCGAGTTCGCCCATCAACTCCTTCTCGAGGTCGATGTCGAAATCGCCCTCGTCCGCAACCTTCTGGACGACCGGCGCCTTTGGTTTGACCGGCTGGCGTGGATCGAAACCCATGATCCTGGTCAGTTCCGCGAACGGATCATCCTCGGCGATGTCGTTGTTGTCGGCTGCTCTCAGCTGGGTTCTGTCTGCCATTATTGTTCCCGAACTCGCACTCATTCGGACGCCATGGACGTCGCGCAGGGTTGGCCCTTACCAGCGCAATGTGGGCAAATGGTGACAGGTTTTTTAGTCAAACCTAACGCATTTCGGTGGGCGCATCAGCCCCAATCAGCGTCAGGCCGGAGGTCAAAACATCCGAAACAGCCTGCACCAGCCCTAGTCTGGCATGTGTCAATTGTCGGTCGTTAACCTTAACAAAACGTAAGTCGGGATTATCGGTGCCCCGATTCCAGTGGCCATGAAAGCTGGAGGCCAAGTCGTAGAGGTAGAATGCCAGCCGATGCGGCTCCAGCGCAAGGGCTGCGGATTCGATCAGCCGGGGATATTCAGCCAGCTTCCGGATCAGGCCGATCTCGCCCTCATCGGTCAGCGACGCCGAGGCGGCCGCCAGGCTTTTGCGGTCGAAATTGGCTTCGCCCAACTGCTCGCTCGCTTGCCGGAACACCGAATGGCAGCGCGCCGAGGCGTACTGCACGTAGAACACCGGATTGTCCTTCGACTGCTCGGTCACCTTGGCGAAGTCGAAGTCGAGCGGCGCGTCATTCTTGCGGAACAGCATCATGAAGCGCACCGCGTCACGGCCGACCTCTTCAATGACTTCCCGCGCCGTGATGAAATTCCCAGCCCTTTTTCCCATCCGGACCGGCTCGCCGTCGCGAAACAGCTTGACCAGATTGCTAAGCAGGACCGTGAGCTTCACGTCGTCGCCGGCAATCGCCCGCGCCAGCGCTTCCAACCGCTTGACGTAACCGCCATGGTCGGCGCCCAGCACGTAGATCAGGTCGACAAAGCCGCGGTCGACCTTGTCCTTGAGATAGGCGACATCGGCGGCGAAATAGGTGAACGAGCCGTCGGACTTGACCAGCGCCCGGTCCATGTCGTCGCCAACCGCGGTCGAGCGGAACAGCGTCTGCTCGCGGTCTTCCCAGTCGTCCGGCTTTTCGCCCTTGGGCGGCGGCAGCTTGCCCTTGTAGATGTGGCCCTTCAGCGTCAGATCGTTGATCGCCGAGCGGATCTTCTTGGCGTTGTCGGCATGCAGCGTGCGCTCGGAGAAGAACACGTCGTGATGCACGTTGAGCAGCGCCAGATCCTCGCGGATCATCACCATCATCGCATCTATGGCGCGGTCCTTGACGATGGCCAGCGCCTCGTCATCCGGCATTTGCAGCAGGCTGCGACCGAACTCTTTCGCCAGCGCCTGGCCAAGAGGGACCAAATAGTCGCCGGGATAAAGGCCAGGCGGAATTTCGCCGATCTCGTCGCCGAGCGCCTCCTGATACCGCAATATGACCGAGCGGCCGAGCACGTCGATCTGACCGCCGGCGTCGTTGATGATGTATTCCTTGGTCACGTCATAGCCGGCGAAGCCCATCAGATTGGCCAGCGTGTCGCCGACCACCGCACCCCGGCAATGGCCGACATGCATCGGTCCGGTCGGGTTGGCCGACACATATTCGACATTGGTCTTCTTGCCGCCGCCAATGGTCGAGCGGCCATAGTTGCGGCCCCGCCCGAGCAGAGCGGTCAGATGCGTCTGCCAGAAGGCGTCCTTGAGCCTGAGATTGACGAAGCCCGGGCCGGCGACGTCGGCCGCGGCGACATCGGCGTCAGCGCGCAGCACTTCCACCAGCCGTTCGGCCAGCGCGCGCGGGTTCTGCCCGGTCGGCTTGGCCAGCACCATCGCCGCATTGGTGGCGAGATCGCCATGGCTGGCGTCGCGCGGCGGCTCCACGGCGATGCGCGACAGGTCGGGCGAAACGCCATTACTGTCTTTCAAATCAAGCGCTTCGACGGCTTTTGTGATTCGCGCGCTGAAATCGGCGAAGATGTTCATGGGTCTTGCTCTGGCGGACTGTGCAGGAGAACCGGCTCATTGGCCGGCAAATCGCGCCCGCCCTAGCTTAAATCGGGCGTATGGTCAAACAGACGGCGGTGTTCCTTCAAGGCGTAGGTGTCCGTCATCCCCGCCAGGAAATCGGCGACGCTGCGCGCCTTGATGCGATCCTCGGCCCGATCGAGCCCTTCGCGCCAGCCGTCCGGCATGGCGCGCGGATCGGCGAAATAGACATCGAACAGGTCGCGCACGATCTGCTCGGCGTCGCCACGCACGCGCATCACCTCATCGTGCCGGTAGAGGTGCTTGTAGAGAAACGCCTTCAATTCCTTCTCGGTCGCCGCCATCCCGGCGGAAAACGTCACCATCGTCTCGCCCGCCGCCCGCACCGCTTCGGCACTGTCGGGCTTGATGCGCTCCAGGTTGGCGGTGGTCGAAACGATGGCATCCTCGACCATCATGGTGATCTGCCGGCGCATCAGTTCATGGCCGGTGCGCACGTCGTCGAGGCCGGGATAGCGTGCGCGCACGCTTTCGAGGATCGATCCCGGCAGCGCAACCGTCTCCAGCATGTCCAGCGTCAGGAAGCCGGAGCGCAGGCCGTCATCTATGTCGTGGGTGTTGTAGGCGATGTCGTCGGCGATCGCCGCGCATTGCGCTTCGATCCCGGCAAAACGGTCGAGTTCGAGGTCGTGCAGTTCGGAATAGTCGCGGATCGCCTGCGGCACCGGACCCTTAAGGCCTTTTCCCTTGGCGTCGGTCAGTGGGCCATTGTGCTTGACCAGGCCTTCCAGCGTCTCCCACGTCAGGTTCAGCCCGTCGAACTCGGCGTAGCGCCGCTCCAGCCGCGTCACCACGCGCAGCGACTGCGCATTATGATCGAAGCCGCCCCATGCGGCCATCCGCTCGTTCAGCGCGTCCTCGCCGGTATGACCGAACGGCGTGTGGCCGAAATCGTGGACCAGAGCGACCGCCTCGGCCAGATCCTCGTCGCCGCGCAGCGCCCGCGCCAGAGCCCGCGCGATCTGCGCCACCTCGATCGAATGTGTCAGCCGGGTGCGGTAATGGTCGCCCTCATGGGCGACGAACACCTGCGTCTTGTGCTTCAGCCGGCGGAAGGCGGTGGAATGGATGATACGGTCGCGGTCGCGCTGGAACGGCGTGCGGGTCGGGCTTTCGACCTCGTCATAGAGCCGCCCACGCGACTCGGCGGGATCACTGGCATAGGCCGCGCGCGGCCGATAGCCGAAGCCGATGTCGCCAAGCTCATTTGTCATGGGCTGATGCCGCCGCAGTTGACTTGCCCCTTCCCGCTTCATACCTATCATGTGAAACCGAAAGCAAGGTGACGCCCATGGGCGCTGATGCCAAGACTGCCATGAAAGTCGAGATGACCGACTCCGCTGCCAGGCGGATCGCGAAAATCGTGTCTGGCGAAGCCGGCAAGACGGCGCTGCGCGTCTCCGTCGAAGGCGGCGGTTGCTCCGGCTTTTCCTACAAGTTCGACCTGGTCGATACCCGCAACGACGACGACGTCGCCATCGAAAAGGACGGTGCCACCGTGCTGATCGACGACCTCTCGCTGGTCTATATGGGTGGCTCGGTGATCGACTTCGTCGATGATCTGATGGGTCAGTCGTTCCAGATCCGCAACCCGAATGCAGTCGCCTCCTGCGGCTGCGGCACCAGTTTCTCCATTTAATCAGATGCCTGCGATCGGCGCGGTCCGTCAGGTCGCGCTGTCGGCCGGGCGCGATCTGGATGTCACGCTGGCCTTCTGGCGCGACGTGCTCGGCCTGGGTGTTCACGCCCGCTACGATCCGCCCGGCATGGCCTTCATCATGGCCGGCGATATCAGGCTGCTGTTCACCGACGGCGTGCCGGCCGGCACCGTCTATCTCGACATAGCTGGGCTCGAAGCCTTCCATGCCGAGGCGAAAGCCGAAGGCGTTCCCTTCACCGCACCGCCAGCGCTTGTTCATCGCGACAGCGAAGGCACGTTCGGTCCAGCGGGGGAAAGCGAGTGGATGGCCTTTCTAAAGGACCCGGCAGGCAATACGATCGGGCTTGTCGAACGTCTCCCGCCCGAACATCCCTGAGGCCGCCCATGAAAATCGTCACCTGGAACATCAACGGCGTTCGCGCCCGCATCGGCAACCTCACCCATTGGCTGACCGAAAGCCAGCCCGACATCGTCTGCCTGCAGGAGATCAAGACGGTCGACGAACAGTTCCCGCGCGCCGAGATCGAGGCCCTGGGCTACAATGTCGAAACCCATGGCCAGAAGGGTTTCAACGGCGTCGCCTTGCTGTCGAAGCTGCCCTTTGATGAGGTTATCCGAGGCCTGCCGGGCGACGACACGGATGAGCAGGCGCGCTTCATCGAGGGCGTGTTCTCGACCGATCAGGGTGCGTTGCGCGTCGCCTCGCTCTATCTGCCCAACGGCAATCCGATCGATGACGACAAGAAGTTCCCCTACAAGCTGTCCTGGATGGAGCGGCTGCATCGCTGGGCCGAGCAGCGCCTGCTTCTGGAAGAGGCGCTGGTGCTCGCCGGCGACTACAATGTCATCCCCGAGCCGATCGACGCGCGCTTCCCCGAGAACTGGCTTGGCGATGCGCTGTTCCAGCCGCAGACCCGGCAGGCCTTCCGGCGGCTGAAGAATCTCGGCTTCACCGAGGCGGTGCGCGCCGTCACCGACGCTGCCGACGTCTACACCTTCTGGGATTACCAGGCCGGCGCCTGGCAGAAGAACAACGGGATTCGCATCGACCATCTGCTGTTGTCGCCCGAAGCCGCCAACCGCTTTTCCTCGGCTTCGATCGAAAAGCACGTGCGCGCCTGGGAAAAACCTTCCGATCACGTGCCAGTGGCGATCGATCTGGCCTTGCTGCCGGCCTGATAGCTGCCGAACCCTGATATCGCCACAATCGCGCTCTTCATTCGGAAATCAGCATGGCGGCTGGGGTTCCATGACCATACGATTCCTTCTTTGTCCGATCGGCCTGGTATTTGCCATGGCTGCACCCGCAGCGGCCTTCGCCGACCAGCAGTGCCTGGCCAATGGCAAGTCGTACCAGGTCGGCCAGGTCGCTTGCCTGACGGTTTCCGATCAGAGCCACATGGCCCGCTGCGACCTCGTGCTCAACAACACCTCATGGACGAAGATCGGCGACACCTGCCCCGACAACACGATGAAGCCTCACCTGAAGGTCACGCCAATCTCGATGCCGGCGCACAACGCGGTGCCGACGGAACCGATCGCGAACTGATTTGGTCGAGAGCTGATCTCCCCCTCGGGGGAGATGCCGCAGATTCCAGCTGTAGGTCTCAACATTTTGTAGGTTGGACGAGAGGTCGCGATCCTTCGCGCCCTCCTCTGGCCTGCCGGCCATCTCCCCCACGAGGGGGAAGATCAGCGCACGACCCTTACTGGTCGCCGCCGCCCTTGGTGAGAATATCGTCGGCCAGCGAAATGGCAGTGCGGCGGTCGGCTTCGCCGGCGGCGGCAAACGCTTCTTCCTGCATGCCCCGGATCCATGGCTGATCGGCCGGCGAGGCGCGTTCGAGCGCGGCCGTCATCATCGCCAGCCCGCGCACGATCTTGCCGCTCTGGAACAAGAGATTGCCGAGTGTCGCCTGGGCGCCGGCATGGCCTTTTTCGGCGGCGAGCTGGAACCAGCGGCCGGCCTGCTTGACGCTGGCCTTCACGCCGCCCTCGCCCTTCAGGAACATCTGGCCCATCTCGAACTGGGCGTTCGGATTGCGGTAATTGGCAGCTGCGCGCATGTAATATTCCTGCGCCGCGACCTCGTTTTCCTCGACCGGGCTGCCTGGAATGCCTGTCCTGAGGTAGTCGCCCAGCGCCACCAGCGCGTCGGAGACATAGCTTTCCTCCGGCGACCCCGGCTCGACATCCTGATCGACGATCTCGGAGAAGAATTTGAAGGCCGCATAGTCGTCGCGGGTCACGCCGTCGCCTTCGGCATACATGCGCGCGAGCTTCCAGGTGGCGCCGATCTGGCCGTTTTCGGCGGCGTATTTATAGGCCTCGACCGCCTGTTCCTTGTGGCCGCTCTTGTAAGCGGAGAAGCCGAACTGGAACACGGCCCACGGGCTCGATTGCGGCTTTACGCCGGTCTTGTCGTCGAACACCTTGTCGTCGAAGGCCATGGCCTGGCCCACGGCGCCAAAGATCGCAACAGCGACCAGTGCCGGAAGGACAGACGACCTCAACAACTCAGATATCCGCATAGCAATGTGTTTCTTTGGCACCGCCGGGATGGGTGACCGCGCCGTCGCGGGCAGGCCCTACTGTCTGTGCGTATTTCCAGATCGCGCCCGATTGATAGTCGGTCGTGCGCGCCTTCCAAGTCTTTGCCCTCGTTGCCAGTTCAGCCTCGGACAGGTCGACCTCGATCGTGCCTTTGGTTGCATCGATCGAGATCACATCGCCGTCCTTCAGCAGTCCGATCGGTCCGCCGACGGCAGCTTCAGGCCCGACATGGCCGATGCAGAACCCGCGCGTCGCGCCCGAAAAACGGCCGTCGGTGATAAGGGCGACCTTGCCGCCCATGCCCTGGCCGTAGAGCGCCGCCGTCGTCGACAGCATCTCGCGCATGCCCGGACCGCCGCGCGGACCTTCGTAGCGGATGACGAGAACCTCGCCTTCCCTATAGTTGCGGTGCGTGACCGCCTCGAAACATTCCTCTTCCGAATCGAAACAGCGTGCCGGGCCAGAGAATTTCAGCTCCGTCATGCCCGCGACCTTCACGATCGCGCCTTCGGGGGCAAGGTTGCCCTTCAAGCCCACGACACCGCCGGTTTGGGTGATTGGTCGGTTGGCGGGACGGACCACATCCTGGCTATCATTCCAGGCAACATGCTCCATGTTTTCGGCCAAAGTACGGCCAGTCACGGTCAGGCAGTCGCCATGCAGATAGCCGTGGTCGAGCAGCGTCTTCATCAGCAGCGGAATGCCGCCGGCCTCGAACATGTCCTTGGCGACATATTTGCCGCCCGGCTTGAGATCGGCGATGTAGGGGGTCTTTTCGAAAATCGCGGCGACGTCGAACAGGTCGAACTTGATTCCGGCCTCATGCGCGATCGCCGGCAGGTGTAAAGCCGCATTGGTCGAGCCGCCGGTGGCCGACACCACCGTCGCCGCATTCTCCAGTGCCTTCAGCGTGATGATGTCGCGCGGCCGGATGTTTTTGGCGATCAGCTCCATGATCTTTTCGCCGGAGGCGAAGTTGAAGCGGTCGCGCATCTCGTAAGGTGCCGGCGCGCCGCAGGAATAGGGCAGCGCCAGGCCGATCGCCTCGGCGACGGTGGCCATGGTGTTGGCGGTGAACTGGGCGCCGCAGGAGCCGGCTGACGGACAGGCGGCCTGCTCGATCTCGAGCAGCTCGGCATCGCTGACCGTGCCGACCGAATGCTGGCCGACCGCCTCGAACACATCCTGCACGGTGATCTGCCGACCGCGATAGCTGCCGGGCAGGATCGAGCCGCCATAGATGAAGATCGACGGCACGTTGAGCCGCACCATGGCCATCATCATGCCGGGCAGCGACTTGTCGCAGCCGGCAAGGCCGACCAGCGCATCGTAGCAATGGCCGCGCATGGTGAGTTCGACGGAATCGGCGATCACATCGCGTGACACCAACGACGACTTCATGCCCTGGTGGCCCATTGCGATGCCGTCGGTGACGGTGATGGTGCAGAATTCGCGCGGCGTGCCGTTGGCGGCGGCCACACCCTTCTTGACCACTTGCGCCTGGCGCATCAGCGAGATGTTGCAAGGTGCGGCTTCGTTCCAGCAGGAGGCGACGCCGACCAGCGGCTGCGCGATCTCGGCCGCCGACAGGCCCATGGCATAGAGATACGAACGGTGCGGCGCACGCGCCGGACCGACGGTCACATGGCGGCTCGGGAGCTTGGCCTTGGAAATAACTTTGGCGTCCATACTCTTCCTTGCCGCGGGCGGTGCGGCCTGCCCCATCGCCGAGCCTTCTGGCGCGTGTCCCGAGACAAATTCGAGGTGCGCCGGGTTTATGGCGGGAAATGGGCAATTTGGTCGGGCGGGGCCGCAGCGCGGGGGTTGGCCGGGAACTGTTGCCAAAACGTCACAATCGCGAGAGGCGAAAGTGATGAGACGGATTTGCAACGCCGGCGCGTGGCGGCACGGCTCGACACCGTGCCTCAAACGAAAAAGGCCGGGCAAGTGCCCGGCCTTTTGTGTGAATTTTCAGAGGCTTAGAACTTGATCTTGACGCCGCCAGAAATGGCCGTGACCAGATCGTTGCCGAAATCATAGCTGACGTCGGTGCCGGCTTGGTAACCGTTTTCGCCATTCACGACCCCTGAATGGCCGCTGGTCAGGACGCCGACCGCGCCGGCCAGACGCACTTCGATATTGGGCGAAGGCGTGTAGGCGACGCCGCCGCCCAACGTCCAGGTGTCGGTCTGCGAGCCGTAGCCGTGTGATGTGCCACGATCCCAGGAAAGCTGGCCGGCCGCGCTCCACTCATCGTTGAACTTGTGGCCGATGCCGCCCGTAACCGTCCAGCCGTCGCGATACATCAGGTCCAGCGAGGTAATCTGGCCTGAATGCAGAGCATCACCCGTAACGCATGCCGCAGCGGGAGTACCTACGACGCAAATCGGAACACTCTGCAGCAGGCTCCAGTTGACCCACTTGAGCGAACCGAAGGCGAGCCAGCCGGGCGCAATGCCTGACTGCAACTTCAATTCGACCGTATCCGGCATGTACTGCGTCGCACCATAGATCGGCAGCACGACAAGGCCAACATGCGTCAAGTCCAGCGAGCCCGAGATGTTGTCGAGCTTGACCCGCGAATTGTAGACGAGGCTGGCGCGCAGCGCGATTTCTGGGATTTCATAGGCAAGGCCGGCGCGCCAGCCCCAGCCCGTGCCCTTGAGATCAACACGGCCGGTTCCCTGGAAACCCGGCACCAGCGGCGACACCAGGTCTTCCTTGAAGCCATAGACTTCCTGGTAATAGACGCCGCCGATGAAGCGAACCTGGCCTTTGCCGGCATCCATCTTGTAAGAACAAGTGCCGGCGTAGTTGTTGCTCTTGATGTCGGTTTCCATGTTGGACTCGGCACCGGCCCACAGACCCGGATTTGTGTGCGCGCCCCACGGCTGGGAATAGTCGAACATGCAGTCGACGCCCTTGACGACCTCGGCCTTGACGCCGATGCGCGGCACCCAGTAGCTCTTGCTGTCTTTCGCCGTGCTGCCCAGGAATGTAAGATTGCCGTCACTCGGATCGGTATCGACCGCGTTCTTGAGCTTGCGCTGTGGCATCACATAAGTCGCCTCGGCTTCCGTGGCGAACGGAGCTGGGTCAAACAGAAGGTCGATGTCGTAGCCACCGCGCTCGATGCCGCCGGCATGCGCGGAACCGATCAAGCCCAGCGAAAAACACCCCGCCCCCAGCAGTGTTTTCAAACGCAAATTGCTCATGGATGTCCTCCCCGAAATACTAGTGCGTCAAGCTAGAACCAATTCAGGTTAACGGTGCAACAATGAAATCACATAGCGTACACGTACACTCTTGCGGACCGCATTTCGAACACAGTGGTGGCCTGGCCAGCAGGTCCGAAAATAGCCATTTGGGAGGCACATTAGGAAAAAAATCAGAAAGAAACGCTTAAAACGGCACGAAATCCGGCTGTTTTGCCGGCATTGCGCCCGATTGTTACATTATGGCAACAATGGGGCTGAAACTTTCCGTTTACGTCAATATTAACGCAACGGAATGCCTATTTTTCGGGCAAAAGAGCAGTCGCGACGCGCTTGTCGGCGCCTCGCGAATCCGGTGTTCAACCGGCGTCGCGCACCCTGGTCAACGCCACCGAAAGCTTCTCTTGCTGATCGCGGTATTCGTCGAGTTTTTCGCGCTCGGCTGCAACGATCTCTTCCGGCGCGCTTGCGACGAATCGTTCGTTAGACAGCTTCTTGTGCAACCGGGCGATTTCCTCGGTCACCTTGGCCAGTTCCTTCTGGAGCCGCGCCGCCTCGGCGGAGAGATCGATCAGGCTGCCGAGCGGCAGGCAGATCGTTGCTTCGTTGAGCACGATCTGGGCCGAGCCCTTGGGTGCTGCGTCCGGCAGCGAGATGTCGCCGACCCGCGCCAGCCGCTTGATGGCCGAAGCATGGCGTTCCAGCCTGTGATGGGTCTCGGCGCTGGCGCCGACCACCACCAGCGGCGCGATCGCTGCCGGCGGCACGTTCATCTCCGAGCGCACAGAGCGTATGCCGGAGACCAGATCGACCAGCCAGTTGATGTCGGCGGCCGCATCCGCGTCCTCGAAGTCTGGTGATGGCCAGGCGGCGTGGCAAAGCAGCGTTGCGCGCGTCCTGCCCTCGCCTGCCGTCTGCGCCCACAATTCCTCGGTCATGAACGGCATCATCGGATGCAGGAGCTTGTAGATCTCGTCGAGCACGAAGGCGACGCAGGCCCGGCTTTCGGCCTTGGCCGCCTCGTCGGTGCCCATGAACACCGGCTTCAGAAGTTCCAGATACCAGTCGCAGAACAGGTTCCAGACAAAGCGGTAGGCAGCGCCCGCCGCCTCGTTGAAGCGGTAGCTGGTGATGCCCTCGGTGATCGCGTGCGACGCCCTGGTCAGCTCGGTCAGGATCCAGCGGTTGACCGGCAGCTTGGCTTCGTTCAACCAGAAATCGTCATTGCGCGCGACCTCGTTCATCTCGGCAAAGCGCGTCGCGTTCCACAGCTTGGTGCCGAAATTGCGATAGCCGGCGATGCGCGCCGGATCGAGCTTCACATCGCGCCCCTGCGCCGCCATCACCGTCAGGGTGAAGCGCAGTGCGTCGGCGCCAAACTCGTCGATGAGGTCGAGCGGATCGATGACGTTGCCTTTCGACTTCGACATCTTCTGCCCGTTCTTGTCGCGCACCAGCGCATGCACATAGACGGTGTGGAACGGCTCCTCGTGCATGAAGTGCAGGCCCATCATCATCATCCGGGCGACCCAGAAGAAGATGATGTCGAAGCCGGTCACCAGCACGTCGGTCTGGTAGTAGGTCTTCAGTTCCGGCGTATGGTCCGGCCAGCCCAGCGTCGAGAACGGCCACAGTGCCGAGGAGAACCAGGTGTCGAGCACATCCTCGTCACGGGTCAGGATCTCGCCCGGCTTGAAATTCTCAAGCTTGTCCTCGACCCAAGCCTTCCACGGCCCTTCCAGCGCCAGATAGTATTCGATGGCAGCGGCCAGCGCCTCTTCCTCGGTCTTCTCGACAAAGACCCGCCCGTCAGGCCCGTACCAGGCCGGGATCTGGTGGCCCCACCACAACTGGCGCGAAATGCACCAGGGCTGGATGTTCTCCATCCAGTCGAAATAGGTCTTTTCCCAGTTCTTCGGCACGAAGTTGGTACGGCCTTCGCGCACCGAGGCGATTGCCGGTTTGGCGAGTTCGGCGGCATTGGCATACCACTGCTCGGTCAGGAACGGCTCGATCGGCACGCCGCCGCGGTCGCCATGCGGCACGGCATGACGGTGCGGCTCCACCTTTTCGAGGAAGCCGCCAGCCTCCATCAGCTCCACAATCTTCTTGCGCGCGACGAAACGGTCGAGACCGTCGAGTTCGTCCCAGACGGCCTGGCGCTCCGGCGTGATCTCAAGGCCGGCGAGGAAGTCCTCGTTGTCCTTCAGTTTGATGGCTGCCTCGATGGTCAGGATGTTGATGGCCGGCAGCTTGTGGCGCTTGCCGACCTCGAAATCGTTGAAGTCGTGCGCCGGCGTGATCTTGACCGCGCCGGAGCCTTTTTCCGGATCGGAATACTCGTCAGCCACAACAGGGATCTTCCGGCCGACGATCGGCAGGACGACATTCTTGCCGACCAGATGCCGGTAGCGCTCGTCGTCCGGGTGCACGGCGACCGCCGTATCGCCCAGCATCGTCTCCGGGCGGGTCGTCGCCACGGTGATGAAGGTTCTCGGATTTTCCGGATCGAACGCCTTGCCCTCGATCGGGTAGCGGAAGTGCCACAGATTGCCGTTGACCTCCTGCGGCTCGACCTCGAGGTCGGAGATCGCCGTCAACAACTTCGGGTCCCAGTTTACAAGGCGCTTGTCCTTGTAGATCAGCCCCTCCTTGTACAGGCTGACGAAGACTTCGAGCACGGCCTTGGACAGGCCTTCATCCATGGTGAAGCGCTCGCGCGACCAGTCGGCCGAGGCGCCGAGCCGCTTCAACTGGTTGAAGATGGCGCCGCCGGATTCGGCCTTCCACTCCCAGACCTTCTCGATGAATTGTTCGCGGGTGAGGTCGCGGCGATGGATCTGTTTTTCCATCAGCTGGCGTTCGACCACCATCTGCGTGGCGATGCCGGCATGGTCCATGCCGGGCTGCCACAGCACATTCTTGCCGCGCATGCGCTCGAAGCGCACCAGGATGTCCTGCAGCGTGTTGTTGAGCGCATGGCCCATATGCAGCGAGCCGGTGACGTTGGGCGGCGGGATGACGATGGTGAAGGCCTCGGCCCCCTCCTCTGCCCCGGCGCCGGCGCGGAAGGCGTCCGCCTCTTCCCAGATTTTGGCGATCTTCGGCTCGACGGTCTTGGCGTCGTAGTTCTTTTCAAGCATGGGAAAATGGTCCGCGCTGTCGGGAGTTTGCTGGTCCGGTGTAAATCGGAAGGTTTTGGCCAAGTCAACCGCAGGGCGGCCTGGTCCTTCACCGGCAAATAGGCGTCGCCCCGGTCATTTCAACGGGAAGGCCATGCCTGTGTTTTCATTGCCGCGGATATCGACGGCAACCTGATCGCTTTTGCCACAGCAACCAAGGGAAGCTGCAGCTTAGAAAAGCTCAAGGCCACGCTTTTCCTCTTCGGGATCGGCGGAATTACTGCGCACCGCGCGCGACGCGCTCGATTTCCTCGCGCACCAGGCGCTCGACCAGCGTCGGCAGATTGTTGTCCAGCCAGTCCTGCAGCATCGGCCGAAGCATCTCCACGGCCATCTCGTCGAAGGTCTTCTTGCTGCGGCTGGCAAAGGCGTCGGAGAGCTCGCCGAAGGCCGCTGCGACCTGCCGTCCGGTGTGTTCCGAAACGATCGCCGGGCGAACCGGTGTTGCATCGGCCTGGCGCGCCTGCTCGCTTCGCGACAGGCCTGACTCGAAAGCCGGCTCGGCTGCGAGATCGTCCTCGAAAGCATCGATCTCCGCGGCAGCAGCCTGCCGCTTCTCGGTCTCTTGCTGCCTGATCTCTTGCTGCCTGATCTCTGGCGGCCTGACTTCTAGCGGCTTGGCCACATCGGCGGGCTTTGTCTGACTGCCCACGGCTGCAATTTCGCGCCGCCAATCGGTGACGATGGAATCGGTGGTCTCCGCCTTTGGCCGGGCTGGCGCTTCCGCCCTGGCTGCCGGGGCAGACTCGCTGGCTATTCTGGCGCTCACTTCCGCCAGGGTCATCGGCGCATGCGCGGGGGGCGCGACGGTTGTAGCAGCAGGATTTGCCGGCGTGGCCGGCTTCACCGAAGCCGGCTCGGAGCGCGGCTCCAGCCGTGCCGCGACAGGTTCGGCCAGTTGCGCCTGCACCTCGGCCAGCGTCACCGGCTTCTTGCTTTCGGCCGCGCTGTGCAGCTCACTGCGGAAGGCCTCGACATCCGAGGCCGGCCCGGCGACAGGTACAAGGTCCTGACGCAACTCATCGGCGTCACCCGGCTGCTTGCGGCCGGTGTCGCTGTCTTCGATGATCCTTCTGATGGAAGCCAGTATTTCTTCCATGGAAGGTTCGCGCTGCGCGCTGCTTGCCGTCGCCATCGTCACATCCGCCGCCCTTGTGACCCGTTCTAAGATTCTCTGTCCGTCAAAGCCGGACACGAATCATGGCGACAGCGTAGCCGACGGATCGCCATCGGAGAATCCCCAATCTCGGGAGATGCGGGATTTCAACAATTTAGACATGGCTGCGAGCCGAAAACCTTCTTCGGAAAAGATCCTGTCGGTACAAAAGGATAGCGCCGCGCATCCCTGGGATGCGCGGCGCTCCAACACTCCAATCCTGGCGGGACTTGAAACCGCCTGGGCGCGATCAGCGGCCGTCCGGTGTGCGCAGACCGATCCACTTGTCCTTGACGGCTCTGTAGTGCTCTTCAGGCTTGTACTTCACCACATTCAACGCCAGGCGCTCGACCGACAGGCGGCCCATGGCCGAGAGGATGGCATAGCTCGCCACCACCACATCGCGCTCGGAGGTGGCAAGGTTGATCTTGGCGCTGATGACATCGTTCTGGGCGTTCAGCACATCGAGCGTCGTGCGCTGGCCGACATTGCGCTCTTCGATAACGCCGTTCAAAGCCAACTGCGCGGCGGCGATCACCTGCCGGTTGGCCGCGACGCTCTCCTGTGCAGAGGTGTATTGCGTCCATGCCGATGTCACCGCCTGACGCACCTGGTCGCGGCTGACATCGACCTCGATGCGAGCCTGGCTAAGCGATTCCTTCGACTGGCGGACCAGGGCCGAGGTGCGGCCACCCGAATAGATCGGAATGGTCAGTGTCGCACCGATATTAGCGGAACGGGTGGTGCCATTCTGCGACGTCAAGGTTTCCGGCGAGTTTTTGGAGTAGTCGTCCGAAACGCCGGCGGAAGCGGAAAGCTGCGGCAGTAGCGCACCTTCCTGCGACTTCACTTGAAATGCGGCCGCGTCGACCAGATGCTCGGTAGAAAGAATGGCCGGATGTTCGGTCGCCGCGATGTCGATCGCCGCATCGAGGCTCCTCGGCAAAAGCTTCGCCAATGGCGACGCCGCCTTGAGCTTGCCCGGCTCGTCACCGACGATCTGGCGATAGGTTGCGGCACTGGCCAGCGCCTGCGCGCGGGCCGCACTCAACTGCGCCACCGCCTCCGAGCGCGAGGCGTCGGCCTGCGCCACGTCGGTGCGCGTGCCTTCGCCGACCTCAAAGCGCGAGCGCGCCGCGCGCGCCTGCTCGGTCAGGAATTGCAAATTCTGTTCGGTCAGCACCGCCACCTGACGGTCATGGATGACATCCATGTAGGCGCTTGCCGCGTTGAACAGCGTATTCTCTTCGGTGTTGCGCAGGCTCTCGACCGACGCCTTGACCTGCGCCTCGGCTGCCGCGACGTTGTTCTTGGTCTGAAACCCGTCAAACAGCATCTGATTGATGGCGACGCCGAAGCTCCCGGTTGTCAGACGAGTGCCGGCGTTTGAACCGTTGAGGTGCCGGCTGGCGTAGCCGACGTCCGCACTCCCGGTAATGACCGGCCTGTATCCTGACTTGGCGATCGCCACGCCCTCATCGGTGACGCGCACGCCCGCACGGGCCGAATTCAGCGACGAATTGTTCTGGTAGGCCTTGGAAAGCGCGCCGAGAATGGTTTCCGCCGAGGCGGCTATCGGCGAAAGCGCTGTCGCGGAAATAAGGACGGTAGCAAACAAGCTTTTGGCTAAGGACGGCACTTTAAATCCCTCATTCGTTTTGCACGGGAACCACGCCACGCCAGCCCATCCCGAGGGATCAGCCAGCGCCGCGTCGATTTATCGTTCCCCCGCTGACGGCCTCCCGAAACACCGGTTAACCAAATCAGCAACGATTGTCCAATCGCAAGCCAACATGACAGCGCCTTTGCTGCAAGGCAAAATCACTTAGAATTCGAACGCATGAATACGTTCAAACCCCGGTAGTGGCTTAATTGCCGCATTAAATGCCCGTCTTCCGGTTACAACCCCCCCTGCTTTGAAAAACAAACGGGCCACACCCGCATTGCCCTGCCCTTCAACGGCGACCAGACGGCCACCTTCGGCGAGTTGGCCGAGCAGCGCCGCCGGCACTTCCTCGACGCTGCCGCCGATCAGAATCACATTGTAGGGCGCCTTGGCGGCATGGCCTTGCGGCAGCGACCCGGTGACCACGGTGACATTGTCGCAGCCCTGCGCCGAGAGTGCGGCCTTGGCCGTCTCTGCCAGTCCGGCATCGCTTTCCAGCGCAATGACGGATTTTGCCAGCCTGGACAGGAGTGCTGCGCAATAGCCGGTGCCGCAGCCGACATCGAGTACCGAATCGCCGGCGTCGATCTCGGCCAGTTGCAAAAGCTTGGCCAGCGGCGACGGCTCCATGAGGTAGCGCGCTCCGCTGCCGTCGGCGCCGTCGGCGATGCGGATATCCTCGTCAATATAGGCAAGAGCCTGTTGGCCGGCCCCTACAAAGGCCTCGCGCGGCACGGCAAGCATGGCATCGAGCAATGCTGCGTCGGTCACATCGGTGGTGCGGACCTGGCCGTCAACCATCTTGACGCGAAGTTCGGAGAAATCAGCGCTCATGTCCCAACCAATCCGTCAAAAACCAATGCGCCGAAATGCGCTTGCCGCGCCAACACTGCGGCGCATTCGACCGGAACTCAAGCCCCCGCCGCGCGGGAGCTGAAGCAACTGGAGGCCTCGCCCGGAATCGAACCGGGGTGCAAGGATTTGCAGTCCTCTGCGTAACCACTCCGCCACGAGGCCTCGTCGCTCCCGGCGAGCGAACTCAATATGGTGACGGCGAAAGGTCGTCAAGCGTCCGCGCAGCATTCCGGCGCGCTTTCCGCGTCAGCCTCCGCGACGTGGTTCCCGAGCGGTTTAATCGCTTGGCACGCCAGCATATTAGCCGGTCATTAAGCATGACCGAGTAGCAGACGAAACTCGAACCCATGGCTCTACGTAGCGGAAGATGGAGGTAATCCATGCGTCAGCCCGCAGCAGACCGGGAATCCAGCACATCGGGCAAATTGTCGCTGCTGCGCTGCGAACAGCTTGTGCGCTACGCGATCGACCGCCTCGCCATCGAGGGCGCAAGCCGGCTCTCGCCGCACGATCGCGCGCGGCTGGCTTCAGCGGCGGCCGTCCTCAAGGAAATCTGCGAGGGGCTGGAAAAGCGCAGCGACGGCTGAGCCGGGACCGTGCGCCCATCGCATTCAACCCGGCCGCCGGCGTCGTTCCCACCAGACGACGAACCGCCGCCGCTGGCGGCGCACCGCGGCAAATTCGTAGGAAAGCACCAAAAGGCCGAGCGGAATCATCCAGAAACCGAGAATCGGCAGGAAGCCGAGAATGCCGAAAAACACCAGCACGACGCCGATGGCGATCCTGAGGCCGCGTGAGCGCGGCATGGCGAACTCGCGGCCGAACACCGAAATTTTCCGCGCCGATGCCTGGTTTTCGCCTGCTGCAGTCATGTCGAACGTCGATCCGGTTGCCACCAGTTAAAGCCATAGATGGTAAAGGCTGCAATCGCCCTTTCGGTTCCGCCGACCAGGGTCGGACGGCGTCCAAGACCGCTCATATGTGGTGTCATCGGGCGATTGCCAGAAACCATTGCATGAAAAAGCGCTAAAAAAATGCGAAATGCTTCTTTGCAAAGCCGAAACGGGTTTGCTATAGGCTGCGCCACTCACATGAGAGCCTCTGTTCCCCGGTAGCTCAGTGGTAGAGCAACCGGCTGTTAACCGGTTGGTCGCTGGTTCGAATCCGGCCCGGGGAGCCAACATTTCCATAGGTTTCAGAGTCGCAGGAACAGCCGAAAATTGGCTGGTCTACAGCATATCTACACAACTCGACTTCGCTAGGCGCCGATCTACATGAGATCGCTCGAAGGAGAGAAAATGGCCATGGAACACGTTTTTGACGATTTGATCGGCCTGCAACGGACACGGCCGAGACGGAATTGGCGCGCCTTTGCTGCAGCATTGGCGATTCGCCTCGCCCTCGCCGCCCTGATGCTCTCCAGCCGGGTCAGCCTGAGATAATTTCGTAGCTAAGGATCTGAGCGTCGCTGAGGGACGACCTCCGCCCAGGCGAGATGACGCCGGAGCCGAACAGGAGAACTGCTTCACGGCGAACGAACACTTCATGGTCGGGCCCAGTCGACACAAATGTGCCCGACGAGCTTCGCTCAACAAGCCCCGCCCTGCCGTTCGAAATGGTGAAGGTCGCGTGGTGCCTTGAGACCCACGGCCGCGGGACGACGATATTGCATTCAGGAGATCGGCCGATGGTCACGAATTCGTTGTTGCGGCAAGATCGCAACTGATCTCCATAGCGGATGACCAGATTGATGTGCCTTGGCGGGGCGAACCGCCTATCGATAATGGTGCCCCGGCTGGCGATCTGCGTAGTGAGCGCCCCATCATCGCCACCCAGGGTATAGACGTCGAACGGCTCTTCCTTCCCCTTGAAGGGCATTTTGTCGATGAGCCGCAAGGAACTGCGGCCCTCTGAGGAAAGGGCTTCGAAGAAGCTCTGGCTGATCAGCACCTCCCCCGGGTTGGCCGTGGTGGACAACCTTGCGGTGACATTGACAACGTCGCCGAATACTTCGCCCCGCGTGCGAATAACCGCCCCGAAGTGCAATCCGATCCGGGTGGTCAGCGACCCTCTCGTCAGCTGGCTGACAATTTGACGGACGGCCCTCAGCGCCCCCTCTGGCCTCTCGAACAGGCTAAGCACGTCATCGCCCTTCGAGTGAATGAAATCACCGCCGTTCCGGGAGGCGATCTCGCGTATCGCGTCTAGGCAATCCGAGACCTGCTGCAGAGCGGCATCGTCGCCGATGCGCTCATAGAGCGGCGTGCTGCCCACCACATCGGCTAAGAGGACTGCGGCTAGAACTTTTTCCTGATCCATCGTCCTAAAACTCCGGCACCGGCCTATGCTTGCGTTGTAGAATGCACGGCAGCGCAGTGTGGCGCTACCGTCAGCACGACATGGTGGGCATGGCCCGCCTGCCTCTGATGGCCGTCCGGGCGGTTGCGGTGCTGATGCTGCCGGCCACCGGCTGACTTAGGCGATCACACCATTAAGGGCACGCAGGCGACTCAGTTACGCTTCTCAAGCGGCGGACCTTACCCGCCTTTGGCCGGCGCCTGCCCACCCAACCCCCTATCGCCACTACCGAGCTACCCGTCTCCTGCATGAGGTGCTCTTGAACGCCGTGCGGGCTATCACTGGGAAGGAAGTGCAGTTCCTCCAGTGGAACGGGGACAGGGCCGGCGCAGCCGCCAAGCTAGGGGTCGAAAGGTGTCCCGTCGCCTTTTCGAACGAACGAAGGGCGGCGGGACAAAACCGGCGATAAGGGATGTTAATCGTCGGTCCAAGCGTTCTATCTCCGCAACGAAACAGCATCATGTCTCCTCGCGGAAATCCTGTAACGAGGCGTGCCGCAAGTCCTCCTCGCCGCGAAGATGCTTCACACGGCCGACTAGGCCCGGCTTGACCCACTACGTCGCCGGCCGCTCCTCCAGGCCCATCTCGCGGAGATCATGGCCTTTAGGTGCAGCAGGTCGAATGCCACGAAATACAAGTCGTGCTGCCGGCGGGTGATCGCTTTGCGTAAAGCCGCGAAGTCGGACAGGCCCTTGTCGTTGAGAACGATGATCTCGCCGCCGATGATTGCGCTCTCGGCGCTGACCCTCGGCACTTGCTGCGGCGAGGTCGCGATATTAGAGGTCCAGTCCAGGCCGCGGCGGGTGAAGAGGCGCGTGCCCTCTTCGTCGATCACTATCTGCGACCCATCGAATTTGACTTCGTGAATCCAGGCATCGCCCTCGGGAGGCTTCTCCACAAGGTCGGCATCAACGCTCGACAAACTTCAAACGCATGCACCAGCCGTCAACCGGCGATTCAATTAGCACGCGCTTTATTAGTTCCGGAAAATTTTAACGAATCATTGACCTCGCTGTCCCAAAATAGGACGGCGCGGTCAAATCCCAACCGACTGCGCAGGCGGCTCCGGCAAACGCGCCTACCCAGCCCAGTGTGTCGGAGCCGCTCCCACACCCGTCTTATTACCAGCAATGGTTGAATCAACGGTTACGACAAGGCAAGCACATCCAGAGATACCATAGCGCGGCGGGGTTGAGTCCCTGACACGCCAATTAGGTTCCATCCGGAACTGCGCGCGATCGCTAGACCGCCTTTAGGCCCAGTGTACCAGGACCTTCGGTCTTAATTGCGCGACTGCTAATATCTTCGTATTTTTCCTCGAGCGTGGGGACGCCCGATGGAGATAACTATGTCCGGCAAGCCAGCAATCTTTCCTGCGCTCGATCACCTGCCGATCCAAGCTCAGGACCATGCCCCACCTGCCTCGTTCGATATCAATACCCTGTTCCTGGCCGCTCCCGATCATCCCAAAGGCCCGGGCGAGCATTTTGCTCCCCATGCAACCGTTGACCTACCTGATGCCGGCCTTGCTGGCATCGAGCACGCGAGCCTGCCAACTCACATTTCGGATTGGTTGTTGATCTAGCAGGCAGCTAGGCGCGCGCCCGCCAGCGAGCGTTCACCCTTGCCCGCTGTTCAGTCAGGCACCGTGTGCGGCCCATGCGTCCCCAGGCGGCTCGCTGTGACCTGCAGGCAGCGTTTCTGAACTCGCTCCCGAAATAGGTCTCGCGCTGCTTCTCTGCCTCTCGGGCCAACCTGTAATTTTGGCGACGGGCACTATAGGCACGGCAGACCTGATTGCTTGGCGGAATCGCTTGCCGCCGTCGGTTGGCGGCCCAGTTTTGATCTCTCCTGCTCAAACGCATGACGAAGGTACGGCGAAAGTCGGCTAGGTCCTACAGCGGTGGGGTCAACTCCGCCCGGCCGGCGCTTAGGCAGGTAAAGCCCCAAACCCGACTGCCTAGGCGCCGGTTTGATTTCGTGCATCTTGTGCTTGCAACCAAAGTCGCCGAGCCCATGCGCTTAGCTGAGCCGGGACAATGATCCTCGAAGGTCAGGTCTCGCCTTTGGCAGCTATCTCCCATTGTGAACCGGAACTCGCCGGATGTTGGCCCCAACCCCAACTCCCGACGAGCCCATCCCGATTTGTCACACAAATCAGGGCCGGGATTAGCCGGCAATTCCAGACTTGCACAAAAGGTGCCAAGTCTTCCCCCGATCAAATCAGAGGCCGTTCTGCCAATCTGTTAACCAATTCACTTTGACGGCCCTCACTTGTCGACGATGTCGGACATCGAACCGCCAAATTGTCATGTCGGGCGGGAAGGCTTCACCAGATTGGCTTCAATGCCAGCGATTGTGCCCATCACAGGACGGCATGACGTTACGTCAAGAATCAGCTACCGCTGCAGCTGCGGCGGAGCTGATACCCGCTTGGCCGGCGCTGATCAGGCAACCTCCATTGCGGCGCCGGCCCCTTTACATCACCGACCAACTTAAAGATGGCATTGCGTTGCCAAGAAGCGCTTGGCTGAACTGCCGCCGGCCGAATCATTGCCCCCAGGATGTCACGCCTAGCGTCGCGTAATCGGATTGCGCAGTGCCCTGCCGCCAACCGAAATCAATTAGTATGCACTTAATTAGATCCGGAGAATTTTAACGAATCATTGACCGCGCTGTCCCAGAATAGGACGGCGCGGTCAAATCCCAACCGGCTGCGCAGGCGGCTCCGGCAACCCAACCCCCGCCGCACTGTCGGAGCCGCTCCCACACAACCCATTAGTACCAGCAATGGTTGAATCAACGGTTACGACAGGTACTTTCCGGTGCGTTTTGCCAGTCGTTAGACTTTGATGGAAAAGAGGGAAATAGTCGTGCTGGGATCCAGCAGCCGGTGATGGCCCACGCTGGATTCGGGACGTGGACGTTTAGTTTCCCGCGCCAGTACGGCGACAAGCACCGAGCAGTCGAGTTCCTCGTTGAATGAAACGCACGGATCCGCCTCCAGCAAAATTTGCGCCATGCGAAGCGATTTCAATCTGGCCGTCTTGGCTACACGTTCAGCGCATTCGACCTCAATGACCGCTTTCGCGGACCGCGCACCTGGGCGATCTCCCAGCCAACACATTCCTGCAACCTCGAACTCCCGATGCTGTTCCATCCATCGATTCCATACATTCGTGAACCATGTCGCCGTTCATTTTGATGAAGCCTTGCCCACGCCTAGCAGGGATTCACATCGAATTCAGTTCGATCTGGGATCGGCCTATGGAAACGATCCTTTGAGATGCGCGACATGCCATCGGCGCGGAAGAAATCGCGGGAGAAGGCAAAATGGACAAACTGAATATAGGGGCTGATCAGGCCAAACGCTGGAGGGACCAGGCCGTGCGCGGTCGCCGGAGGCGCCTTTCGCGTAACGTCGGTGCGTGGATGCTGATCCTGCGATAATCGTCTTCTCTGGTCTGATTGCCTTCAAGGCGTACAGATAGCCAAGGCTCGCCAGCTCGCGTTCATCCTTACCGCGGGACCGTGGCGGCAAAACCTGGAGGAACCATGCGAAAGATTCTGGCATCGACGCTGCTGTTCGCGGCCGCGCTATCTGCAAATCCTGCTGCGGCACTGGACAGTTCCAGCCCACCCGTCGTCGTGACGCCGCTTGCCGATCGCACCCAGACGGCTTCCGGCCAGCCGATCGTGCTGCCGCAGAAAAATGTCCAGGTGCTGGTCTCGACCTACGATATTGTGGTGGGCGCCACGCTGCCGGTGCACAAGCACCCGTTTGCCCGCTACGCCTATGTCGAGGCTGGAACGCTCAAGGTGACGAACGTCGAGACCGGCAACAGCAACACCTACAAGACTGGCGATTTCATCGTCGAGATGATCGGCCAGTGGCACCAGGCGACCAATATCGGCGACGACCCGGTCAAGCTCCTGGTCATCGACCAGGTCGAGCAAGGCGCCAAGAACACGGTGCTGCGCCAATAACAGCGGCCGGGTTGCCGGCTGGCCCAAGCAGCGATTGGCTGTTCCGCTTTCCCGGCAACCGAGCCGATGCTAGGGCTGGCCGTCTGCAATCACGAAGGATCGCCCCTTGGCCGGAAATGCTCGCCCCCTGATCGAAATCTGCGTCGAAGGCATCGACGGATTGCTGGCGGCGCAGGCCGCCGGCGCCGACCGGGTCGAGCTCTGCGCCAGCCTGGTCGAAGGCGGCATCACGCCCAGCTTAGGCACGGTGCGCGCTGCACTCGAGAGTGCGACCATTCCCTTCCATGTCATCGTGCGGCCGCGCGGCGGCGATTTCCTCTACAGCGAGGCCGAATACAGCTCGATGCTTGACGATGTCGCATCGCTCCGCGATCTCGGCGTCGCCGGTGTCGTCGTCGGTTGCCTCAATGCGGATGGCACCATCGACGAGGCGCGCATGGGCGCACTGGTCGAGGCGGCCGGTCCGCTCGCCGTCACCTGCCACCGCGCCTTCGATATGACTCGCGACCCCCCCGAGGCGCTGGAAGCGCTGATCCGCTGCAAGGTCGGCCGCGTGCTGACCAGCGGCCAGAGGGACACCGCGGTGGAAGGCGCCGGCCTGTTGGCGGAGCTCGTCCGCCAGGCCGGCAGCCGCATCATCATTCTCGGCTGCGGCGCGCTTGCCCCTGAAAACATCGCCGAGGTGCTCAAGAAAACCGGGCTGATGGAAATGCATTTCGCCGCGCTCAAGGACGTGCCGAGCACAATGGCCTACCGCAACCCGCAAGTCGGCATGGGCGGCACCGATCTCGACCGCGAGTACCGCACCACGGTGACCGACGCGGCGCTGGTGGCGGCGACGATTGCGGCGGCCAGGACATGACGGCCGCGCCGATCAGCCGCGTCTCGCCCCAGGACGAAGCGGCGATCCTCGCGCTCAACAACGAGCATGCGGCCGAACTGTCATGGCTCGAACCCGAACGGCTGTCTTTCCTGCTTAGCGAAGCGTTTTACATCAGGCGCATCGGCGCGCTCGAAGCCTTCATCATGACCTTTGACCAGGATGCGCGTTACGATAGCCCGAACTTCCTCTGGTTCCGCGAGCGCTATCCACGCTTCGTCTATGTCGACCGCGTCGTCGTGACCGGCGAGGCCCGGGGCCGCGGCCATGCCCGCCGGCTCTATGAGGATCTGTTCGCAGAGGTCGCCCGCGCCGGCCACAGCATCGTCACCTGCGAGGTCAATGCCGACCCGCCCAATCCGGCTTCGGACGCCTTCCACGCAGCGCTCGGCTTTGCCGAGGTCGGCGACGCGGTGATCCATGGCGGCAAGAAGGCGGTGCGCTACTACCTCAGGCAGATCCAGAGCAATTCAGGAAAAGCGTGAGCGGTTTCCCGGGAACGGGAGTGAAACGTGACACTGGCGCGCAAAGCGTTGGCAGCCGACCTCCGATCCTGATTTCCTGCCCTGACGGCGAAGTGCTTCTTGCCTGTGCCATAGGCGGTCACGAATGCCTTGCGATGTGTTCGACCAGGCGTGGTGCTTCCTCGGCAATGGCCAATATGATTCCGGACTTGCGGGTGGAGGCGAAATCCAGGCCGGCGAAGTAGAGGCCCGGCAGGACACCCACCCCATCCGTGTGAACGGGCTGTCCCGCGGCGTCGAGCGCATCAGCAAGTCTCACATAGCTGAAATCACCCTTGAAGCCTGTGCACCACACCACGCTCGTGATGCCGGACCCGGAAAGATCGAGCGAACCGATGAAGGTATCCGGTCGACGCCATGCGACCGTCTCCGCGGGGTCGGGGTCCGATACGGGTGCGTCGATCCGGGCCTGGCTTATGTAATCATCGATATGACGTTTGACATTGTCAGAGGCCTGGTCCCCAAAGCGGACATTTGCTTCGAGATCGTCGGCGAGCGTAAGACGGTCGCCATTCGCAGCGCCGGTCAACCGCCCGAGAAGCACAACACCTTGGGCGCTGAGCGACTGAAGGCTTATCGTGTGCTCCGACCCGAGCACACCACGCGCGGGTATGCGCCCCGCAAGCCGAATGACCTCCTCTCGCCGTACGTCGAGAAATCCGCTTTCCTCGAGCCAGATCATGACGTCGCGTCCACGATAGCGCCGTGGGAGTCGCCCGACGCGACTGGTCGCGAGGAAGACGGTCCGCCCCGCTTGCGCCAGTTCCTCCGCGATCTGAACACCTGATTGACCGCTTCCGACCACCAACACCGCTCCACCGGGTAGATCGGCAGCGCTGCAGTAGCCGGAGGCGTCGATCTGGTAGATGTAAGGTGGCAACCCATCTGATGCGATTGGGCGCACGGGGCAATTCAGGTTGCCGCTTGCGACAACCACGTTGCGCGCCCGGAGCATTCCGTTCGAGGTGGTCAGCTGATAGACGCCATCGTCCTGCGTGAGTTCGCTCACCGCAGTATCGGCTTGGATAGGCAGCTCATTTCTCCCGGCGAAATCCTCAAGGAGAGCGATGAACTGGTCGCGCGTAAGGACCCCATACGGATCCGGACCCTCGTAGCGGTCGCCCGGCATGACGGTCTGCACGTTAGGGCTATTCATATGAAAGGAAGCCCACCGCTGCGTGCGCCAGGTCTCTCCTATGCGACCCCGCTCCAGCACGGTATGGCGCAAGCCCCTTCGTGTCAGCCAATAGCTGACACCGAGGCCCGCCCAGCCAGCCCCGACGACGACAGCATCGAGAACATCGGCACTATCATCCATTGCCGGGTGATCTCATGATCGGCATCCCCCATCGCCGCGACAATTAAGCCTTGTTCATCGCCATGAGTCCAGCGTCGGCGAGCGGCTCTGGCGCTGTAAACAAGCCAGAGCTAATGTAGCGGCTTCCAGCAGCCGGGGGCGAAACACCAATGCCGAGCAACGTCTTCCGCTTCGACGAAAGCTGGGACATTCCCGAGGCGACGCCGCAACAGGTCTGGGACGTGCTCTCCGATGCCGAATTGCTGCCGCTGTGGTGGGGCGACGTCTACAAGGAGGTCGTGCCGCTCGACCGCAAGGGCAAGGGCCTCGTCGGCTCGCGCGCCAAAGCCCGGGCGCGCGGCGCCCTGCCCTATGAATTGAACTTCATCATCGAGGCGGCCGAGCTCGAGCCTGGCCGGCTGGTGGTGGTCAAGACATTCGGCGATTTCGACGGCCTGTGGCGGGCGGAACTGTCGCCTTCGGGAACCGGCACCCACGTCGATCTCGTCTGGCAGGTGACGGTCGAGAGGCCGATCCTCAAATTCCTGGCGCCGTTGCTCAGGCCGGCCTTTGCCTGGAACCATCGCTGGACGACACCGCGCGGCGAAGCCGGCCTGCGCCGCTATCTTGCGGCCCAGAAGGAGGGCGAAGCAGCCTGATGCCGCCTCGCTGAGCGCTAATGAAACAGCGCCGTGGCGCTGTTGACGGTCATCCAGAACCCCCACAGCAGCGGAAAGCCGACGAGCAGCCAGGCGAGCGTAAGCTTGAGCGTATAAAAAGGGGCCACGAAGGCCCCTTTTCCATCACTTATGTCAGAAAAATTCAGGCGTTGGCGGCCGCCACCGCGCGTTTTGCCATCACTGCGATCAGGCTGGCGCGGTAGTCGGCTGAGGCGTGGAGGTCGGTCATCAAATTCTTCGCCGAAACCTTGACGCCGTCGAGCGCCGATGCGGCAAAGTTCTTCGCCAGTGCCGCCTCGATCTCTTTCGAACGGAACACGCCGTCATCGCCGGCGCCGGTGACGGCGACGCCGACCCCGTCCTTGCCCTTGGCCACGAACACACCGACGATCGCATAGCGCGATGCCGGATTGCGGAATTTTTCGTAAGCCGCCTTGGCCGGCGCCGTGAAGCTCACCGCGGTGATGATCTCGCCGTCCTTCAGCGCCGTCTCGAACAGGCCGGTGAAGAACTTGGCCGCCGCAATCTCGCGCTTGTTGGTGACGATGGTAGCGCCCAGCGCCAGCAGTGCCGCCGGATAGTCGGCGGCCGGATCGTTGTTGGCGACCGAGCCGCCGATCGTGCCTTTGTAACGCACGGCAGGGTCGCCGATCAGCGACGCCAAATGCGCAAATGCCGGGCAGGCCTTCCTGAGCTTCTCGTCATTGGCGACATCGTAGTGAGTGGTAGCGGCGCCGATGGTGACGGTCTTGCCCGACACCTTGACGCCTTGCAGCTCCTTGATGCGCGACAGGTCGACCAGGTCGGAAGGTGCTGCAAGCCTGGTCTTCATCGCCGGGATTAGCGTCATGCCGCCCGACAGAAGCTTGGCGTCGCCGCTCTTCACCAGCTTGGCGGCGTCGGCGACCGAGGCGGCGCGGTGGTAATTGACCGAATACATTTTCGTTCCTCCTCAGTGCTTCGTCGCCGCGCGGATGGCTGCCCAGACCGTGGACGGCGATGCCGGCATGGCGATGTCGGTGATCCCGATGGCGTCGGTGATGGCGTTGATGACCGCCGGCGGCGAGCCGATGGCGCCGGCCTCGCCGCAGCCTTTGATGCCGAGCGGATTGCTCGGGCACGGCGTGTTCGAGGTCGAGACCTTGAACGACGGCAGGTCCCCCGCGCGGGGCATCGTATAATCCATGTAGCTTGCCGTCAGCAGCTGACCGCTGGCGTCGTAATGCGCGCCTTCCAGAAGCGCCTGGCCAATACCCTGGGCAATGCCGCCATGCACCTGGCCCTCGACGATCATCGGGTTGATGATGTTGCCGAAATCGTCCGCCGCGACGAACTGGATAATCTCGGTCGTGCCGGTTTCCGGATCGATCTCGACCTCGCAGATGTAGCAGCCAGCCGGGAAGGTGAAGTTTGCAGGATCGTAGAAGGCGGTTTCCTTCAAGCCAGGCTCCATGCCTGCCGGCAGATTGTGGGCGGTGTAGGCGGCGAGCGCCACCTGGAACCAGGGCAGGCTCTTGTCGGTGCCGGCAACCTTGACCTCGCCATTCTCGATGACAATGTCGCCCTCGTCGGCCTCGAGCAGGTGGGCTGCGATCTTTTTGGCCTTGGCTTCGACCTTGTCGAGCGCCTTTGATATGGCCGACATGCCGACGGCGCCCGAGCGCGAGCCGTAGGTGCCCATGCCCATCTGCACCTTGTCGGTGTCGCCATGGACGATCGAGACCGAGTCGATCGGCACGCCGAAGCGCTGGTTGACCAGCTGCGCGAAGGTCGTCTCATGGCCCTGGCCGTGGCTGTGCGAACCGGTCAGCACTTCGATCGTGCCGACGGCATTGACCCGCACCTCGGCCGATTCCCAGAGGCCGACGCCGGCGCCGAGCGAGCCGACCGCCGCCGACGGCGCGATGCCGCAGGCCTCGATGTAGCAGCTCATGCCGATGCCGCGCAGCTTGCCTTGCTTGGCGGCGGCCGCCTTGCGCTTGGCAAAGCCGGCATAGTCGGACGCCTTTGTCGCCGCATCGAGCGAAGCGCCATAGTCGCCAGCGTCGTAATTCATGATCACCGGCGTCTGATGCGGGAAGGAGGTGATGAAGTTGGTGCGCCGAAGTTCGGCCGGCGACACGCCGAGTTCGCGCGCCGCCGTCTCCATGGTGCGCTCCAGCAGATAGGTGGCTTCCGGCCGCCCTGCCCCACGATAGGCATCGACGGGTGCGGTGTTGGTGTAGACGGTGCGCACATTGGCGTGGATCGCCGGGATGTTGTACTGGCCCGACAGCAGCGTGGCATAGAGATAGGTCGGCACGCAGGACGAGAACAGCGACATGTAGGCGCCGAGATTGGCGATGGTGTCGACCTTGAAACCGGTGATCCGGTTGTTTTTGTCGAACGCCATTTCGACCGTCGAGACATGGTCGCGGCCATGCGCGTCGGTGAGGAAGCTTTCGGTGCGGTCGGCCACCCATTTGACCGGCACGCCGGTTTTCTTCGACGCCCACAGGCAGACGATCTCTTCGGGATAGATATAGATCTTCGAGCCGAAGCCGCCGCCGACATCGGGCGCAATGACGCGCAATTTGTTTTCCGGCGCGACATTGTAGAAGGCGCTCATCACCAGCCGCGCGACATGCGGGTTCTGCGAGGTCGTCCAGCAGGTGTAATGGTCCTCGGCCTTGTCGTAATGGCCAAGGGCCGCACGCGGCTCCATGGCGTTGGGAACCAGCCGGTTGTTGACGATCTTCATGCGGGTGACGTGGGCGGCAGCCTTGATCGCCGCATCGGTCGCCTTGGCGTCGCCGATCTCCCAGTCGAAGATAAGATTGTCCTCGGCCTCGGCATGGACCTGCGGCGCGCCTTTTTGCAGCGCCTTGGTGGCATCGACCACCGCCTTCAATTCCTTGTAGGTGATCTCGACCGCCTCGGCCGCGTCGCGCGCCTGGCCCTTGGTCTCGGCCACCACGATGACGATGGCGTCACCGACATAGCGCACCTTGTCGACGGCGAGCGGCGACCAGGCGCCCATCTTCATCGGCGAGCCATCCTTGGAATGGATCATCCAGCCGCAGATGAGGTTGCCTATGCCGTCGGCCTTGAGTTCCTTGCCGGTCAAGACGCCGATGACGCCGGGCATGGCCTGCGCCTTTTTGACGTCGATCTTCTTGATCTGCGCATGGGCGTGCGGGCTGCGCACGAAAGCGGCATGCTTCATGCCGGGCACCACCATGTCGTCGACATAACGGCCGGCGCCGGTGATGAACCTTTTGTCTTCCTTGCGCGCCACGCGTGCGCCAATACCTTCAATACCCATAAGAAAATTCCTCCGGAATTTAAGGGAATAGGCAGTAGGGAGTTAAGCAGTAGGGGGAGATCTCGCGGTTCAGTATGGCCGTTTTGCCCTACTCCCTACTGCCTACTGCCTACTCCCTAAGCTGCTTGTTTCGCCTTGCCCTTCGACGCCTTCGCCATCGTCTTCGATGCGGCGAGGATCGCCTTGACGATGTTGTGGTAGCCGGTGCAGCGGCAGATGTTGCCTTCGAGCTCGGTGCGAACCGTCGCCTCGTCGAGGCCTTCGGGATGGCGCGCGATCATGTCGGTCGCCGTCATGATCATGCCTGGCGTGCAGAAGCCGCATTGCAGGCCGTGATGTTCCTTGAACGCGGCCTGCACCGGATGCAGGTCGGCGCCGTTGGCCAGCCCCTCGATCGTCACCACGGTCGACCCGGAGGCCTGCACGGCCAGCATCGAACACGACTTCACCGCTTTGCCGTCGACATGCACGACGCAGGCGCCGCATTGCGAGGTGTCACAGCCGACATGCGTTCCGGTGAGACCAAGATTTTCGCGCAGGAAATGAACCAGAAGCGTTCGGTCCTCGGCAGCGCCGCTGACCCGTTTTCCGTTCACGACAAACGAAACGTCCGACATGCATCCTCCCTGGGTATAACCTCGGTAATCATGCTGCCGATGCGGCTTTGGCGCTCGGCCAGACGCTATTCGTACACCGCACAACGCGCAAAAAACACACGGTGCTCATTGTACTTTCGGTCATGGAGAAACGAAAATCATGGGCTCGTCCGCCCCATTGCCAAAGTGCGGATTGAAGGCAACAATGTCATCGACGCTGGCGCCAAAAGACATAAAAACAGGCGCACACAAAAATGCGTCGGAGGAATGCGGAGAAAGCTGCTGGCCAGTTCACGGACGAGCTATGCATCCGGTCTGTCGGCACTCACCACCGACGAGCCCGACGCCGATGCATTCGCCCGGGCGGTCGCCACCGAGGCCTCTGCCATCAACGCCGGCTTTGCGCTGCTGTTCTTCTCGCAGAGCCTGGTCGACGCCACCGCCCTGTCGCAAGCGCTGAAGACCCATGCGCCGACGCTGGCCTATGCCGCCTGCTCGACTGCCGGCGAGATCACCCCGCAGGGCCTGGAGGAAGGCCATGTGCTGGCTCTTCTGCTTCCTTCCACGTCATTCTGCGCGGTCAGCACCATGGTCGACAATCTCTCCTCATCGGGCATGGACAGGATCACCGGTGAAGTCGAGGCCTTGCGGCGCCTGCTGCGCGGGCGCATCGGCAGTTGCCATTCCAACAGCACCTTTGCGCTCTGCTTCATCGACGGCCTGTCCTTTGCCGAGGAAGCGGTGACCTCGGCCATCCATTGGGGGCTGGACGACATCCCGCTGATCGGCGGTTCGGCGGGCGACGATTTGAAATTCGAAACCACCAGGCTGATCTCGAACGGCAAGGTGGCCTCCGACAGCGCCATCATCGTGCTGATATCAACCGAAATTCCCTTCCATGTCTTCAAGACCGACAATTTTGTCCCCACAGACGAGAAGCTGGTGGTGACGGCATCCGATCCCGACCACCGCACCGTGCGCGAATTCAACGCCACCAATGCGGCCGAGGAATATGCCGCTTCGGTCGGCATCGTCGCGCAGACCCTGACGCCGATGAGCTTCGCCTCGCATCCGGTGGTGGTGAAGGTGGGGGGCGAATATTACTGTCGCTCGATCCAGAAGATGCATCCCGACGGCTCGCTGTCGTTCTTCTGCGCCATCGACGACGGCGTCGTGCTGTCCATCGCCCAGCCCAAGGATATGGTGGAGTCGACGCGTGCCGCACTGCGCGACGTCGAGGAGCGGCTGGGTGGCATCGACATGATCCTCGGTTTCGATTGCGTGCTGCGCCGGCTCGATGCGCGCAACCGCCAGGTTTTCCGCGACATTTCGGAGCTCTACCGGGTCAACAACGTCATCGGCTTTGGCACCTATGGTGAACAGTACCGCTCGATGCATCTCAACCAGACTTTCACCGGCATCGCTTTCGGCGAACGCCAGGCGGCGGAATAGCTCCATGCCGCTCAGGGATATAGACGACGTCGACAGGCTGAAGAAGATCAATGCCGCTCTGGTCAGCCGCGTCGAGCGCTCGATGGACCAGCAGGGCAACGCCTTCTCGCTGTTCCAGACCGCGATTTCGCTGGAGAACCGGGTGCGCATCCGCACCGAGGAACTGCACTCGACCTTGCGCCGGCTGGAGCAGTCGAACATCGACCTCAGTGCCGCCAAGGAAAATGCCGAACTGGCGAACCTGTCCAAGACCCGGTTCCTGGCCGCCGCCAGCCATGACGTGCTGCAGCCGCTCAACGCCGCCCACCTCTCCGTCTCGGCACTGGCCGAAGTGCAGACCAGCGACGAGGGCAAGAAACTCGTCCGTCAGGTCGAGCGCTCGCTGGAGACCATGGAAGACCTGTTGCGCACGCTGCTCGACATTTCCAAGCTCGATGCCGGCGTGGTCCAGCCCGACATTGGCGACGTCAATTTGGAGACGCTGTTTTCCTCGCTACGCTCGGATTTCCAGCCGGTTGCCAAGCTGAAGGGGCTGACACTGAAATTCCGCCCGGTCAGCGCCGTGGTGCGTTCGGACCGCACGCTGTTGCGCCGGATCCTGCAGAACATCCTGTCCAATGCGCTGCGCTATACCCGTTCGGGCGGCGTGCTGGTCGGCACAAGGCATCGCGGCGACACCATCCGCATCGACGTCGCCGACACCGGCTGCGGCATTCCCGACGACCAGCGCGAGGCGGTGTTCGAGGAGTTCCATCGCGGCTCCGCCATTCCGGCAGATGCCGCAATCTCCGGCGGCGGGCTGGGGCTCGGCCTAGCAATCGTGCGGCGCATGGCCGCCGCGCTCGGCCATCCCGTGACGTTCTCCTCGAAGGTCGGACGCGGCACGATCTTCCACATCGATGTTCCGGTCGGCATTGGCGCTAGCGCCGACGCCATCGCCAGCCTTGCCGAGATGGAGCGTCCGCGCGGCTACGGCCTGTTCGGCACCAAGGTGCTGCTGGTCGAAAACGACGCCGATGTGCTGCAGGCGATGACCTTCCTGCTCGAGCGCTGGCAATGCCTGGTGCGCGCCGCGACCTCGACCGAGGATGCAATCAGCCTGCTCGGCGACACCGACTGGGTGCCCGACATCGTCATTGCCGACCAGCATCTCGACGACGGCGACCTCGGCACCGCAACAATAGCCGAAGTGCGCGACTATATCGGCCGCGCCGTGCCGGCACTGATCGTCACCGCCGACGCCTCCGAAGCCGTAGCCAAAGCCGCCCGCGCCGCCGGCATCGAACTGATGCGCAAGCCGCTGAAACCGGCGCAATTAAGGGCGCTGCTGGCGCATTTGCTGGCTTAGACAATGACCAATGTATTGCTTGATTATCTGGGAATGCCGGCGTCAGCGCTCCTGACGTCACCGCCGTTCAAACCCCGGACGTTCAAAAAGACAGTCGATGACGACCTGCCGGAAATCCGAATAAACTATGTATCTGCATCCAATAATTTTTCCTTCACCTCCGATGTCGACGACAAGATAGACTGCATCTTCATAGAGGCTGACAATCTGGATCGAAACCTCTGGGACATTCCCTTTTCATCCAGTCGCAACGACGTGCTTAGCCGTTTTGGCGTGCCCTCAAAAAGCGGCGCCGCGCGGACAGATCCGATTTTGGGTGAGTATGGCCCCTGGGATCGATTTGATGAGACGCGTCATTCAATACATATCGAATACCAGCCTCATGCTGATCGGATAAGGAGGGTGACGCTGATGCGAGCCGACGCGGTGCCGTGAGCAAGGTGGTGAGCAACAGGCTGGCGATCACACACGGGGTGGACTTGAAGCTCGACGAGGCAGGCCGTTGGTACGTCTCATGGTCAAACGCAGGGTCTATCTCGATGAGCCCAAAGATTTTTTCAGAGTGTGGCCTCTTCTGGAGCGCCCGCTTCCAGAGGTCAGACCGCTGCTCGATGAGCTGGCGAAAAACGCCGGTTCGATTGACAGATTCCCAGCCTGGAAAGTCGTCGCCGCAGCTTTTAAGTCCGAATCCAGGCCATGGACAGACTTTGCCGTGGCATGGCTTCCGTTTCTCGACGAAGTGGAAATCGGAATGCTGAAGAGCTCGCTCGTTGCGATCAGGGATTCGAAATGGGCGAGTCAGAAAAGCAGGCAGATCGCCCGGAAGTTCGCGAGATAGTGCCTGCCCGAGGGCCGCGACAAGTGAAGAACAACCCACTGTCACCGCAATTCACGTATCGTAGGTAGAGTTTGCCCTACATCGTTCAAAGAATCATTTTGAAAATGGGGAATTAATAACTGAGAGAACGTTGCCTAATGGGGGGGTACGCTGGCAAACGCGGATTCTCCGGTTGTCGGGGACGTTCTAGAAATTGCCGTAAATGAGAAGACCATGATGGTCGAAATAATATGGGGCCGTTGGGCTGAACACGAAGATATCGATCCAGAGCAGCGCACTTTTCAGCCCCTCAAAACCCCGCCTGATCCCTGAACAACTCCGCATTGTCCAGCTTCGACACCTCGATCACCGCTTGCGTGCGGCTGTAGACGTTGAGCTTGCGCAGGATCTCCGAGACATGCGCCTTCACCGTGGTCTCGCCGACCTGCAGCTCGTAGGCGATCTGTTTGTTGAGCAGGCCCTGGCGCAGCATCTGCAGCACCCTGAGCTGCTGCGGCGTCAGCTTGGCCAGGCGCTGCACCATGTCGGCGCGGTCGGTGCTGTCGGCGTCCGGCGGCTGTCCCTCGTAGTTTTCCGGCACATAGATTGCGCCCTCCATCACCGAGCGGATGGCGGCGGCGAGATCGCTTTTGCGCGCCGATTTCGGGATGAAGCCGGCAGCACCATAGGACAGCGCCTCGGAGATGATCTTCGGCTCCTCATAGCCCGAGACGACAACCACCGGCAGGCGCGGATGGCGGGTCCTGAGCTGCAGCAGCCCATCAAAGCCATGGACATCGGGCATGTTGAGATCGAGCAGCGCCAGATCGAACGGTTTTATCCCACCCAGAAGATCGAGCGCTTCGGCGATCGAGCGCGCCTCCACCGTGTCGACTTCTGGGTAGGCCATCTGCACGGCGCTGTGCAACGCCTCGCGAAACAGCGGATGGTCGTCGATGATCAGGAAGCGCGCGCGATCGTTGATTGCGGTCATGGGGTTCGTTTCAGTCCTTCCTGGACAGGATACTCCCGCTGGTATGGCCAGCTTATTGGCAAATAGTCTATCGCCATCTTAACCCGCAGGCGGCGCCGACGCTTTGCGGACGCTCATGCCTTGCCCAGCGGTCCAAATCGGTCAAATGTGCCAGCAGTTGAAGCAGAAAGACCGCGCATGACAGACTTCGTCCTCCCCTTGCCCGCAATCCCGTCGGTCGCCATCGCCGGTTCGGCCGACCGTTTTGCGGTGCGCCGCATCTTCTGCGTCGGCCGCAACTACGCGGCGCACGCCCGCGAACTCGGCAATGACGAGCGCGATCCGCCCTTCTTCTTCACCAAGCCGGCCGATGCGGTGGTCGACAGCGGCAGCACGATCCCCTACCCGCCGCTGACCAAAAACCTGCACCACGAGATCGAGCTGGTCGCGGCGATCGGCAAGGCCGGCTTCCGCATTCCCCGCGCGCAAGCGCTCGACCATGTCTGGGGCTACGGCGTCGGCATCGACCTCACCCGCCGCGACCTGCAGGACGAGGCCAAGAAGGCAGCGCGGCCCTGGGACTGGTCAAAGGCCTTCGACCGTTCGGCGCCCTGCGGCCCACTAGTGCCGGCGGCAAATTCCGGCCATCCGCAAAAGGGCCGCATCTGGCTCGCCGTCGACGGCGCGGTGAAACAGGATGGCGACCTCGCCGAGCTGATCTGGCCGATATCAGACATCGTGTCGATCTGCAGCGAGTCGGTTGTACTACAACCGGGCGACCTGATCTTTACCGGCACGCCGGCCGGCGTCGGCGCGGTGGCGCCCGGCCAGACGATGACCGGCGGCGTCGACGGCATCGGCACGATCGAGATCGCTGTCGGCCAGCCGTGATCCGATGAGCGACCTCGTCCTCCATAACTACTATCGCTCCTCCACCTCCTACCGCGCGCGCATCGCGCTGGAGATGAAGGGGCTGACCTACGATTACGTGCCGCATCATCTGCGCCATGGCGACCATCTGGAGCCGGCTTACCTAGCCGTCAATCCGCAGGGGCTGGTGCCGGCGCTGATCCTGGGCGACGGCACGCTTTTGACGCAGTCGCTGGCAATCATCGAGTATCTCGATGAGACCAATCCCGAACCGCCGCTGCTGCCCAAGGACGCGCTCGGCCGGGCGCGCGTGCGAATGCTGGCGCAGATGATCGCCTGCGATATCCACCCGGTGAACAATCTGCGCGTGCTGACCTCGCTGCGCACTTTGTTCGGCGCCGGCGACCAGGACGTCGTCAACTGGTTCCGTCACTGGGTGAACGAAGGTTTCCAGCCACTTGAGAAGATTCTGGCTTCGTCAGCCGAGACCGGCACTTTCTGCCACGGCGACGCGCCGGGCCTCGCCGACATATGCCTGGTTGCCCAGATCGCCAGCAACGCCCGTTTCGGCGTCGACCTGACGCCCTATCCCACGATCTCGCGCATCCACGCCGCCTGCATGGCGCTGCCGGCCTTTCAGAAGGCAGCGCCCGAGAATCAGATAGATGCGGAATAGAAGCATAATGGTGCTGCCATAAGGACCCGCCGATGAAAGCCGTCGTCTTCGAAAAATTCGGCGAAGTGCCGACGATCCAGACCGTGCCCGATCCGAAGCCGGCGCCCGAAGGCGTCGTCATCAAGGTCGAGGCGACGGGGCTCTGCCGCAGCGACTGGCATGGCTGGATGGGCCATGATGCCGGCATCACCCTGCCGCATGTTCCCGGCCACGAACTGGCGGGCATCGTTGTCGCCGTGGGCAAGCGGGTCACCCGCTGGAAGGCCGGCGAACGCGTCACCGTGCCGTTCTGCGTCGGCTGCGGCCGCTGTTTCGAGTGCACCTCCGGCAATCATCAGGTCTGCGAACATCAATCTCAGCCCGGTTTCACCGCCTGGGGATCGTTTGCCGAATATGTCGCCATCGACCATGCCGACACCAATCTCGTACGCCTGCCCGACGAGATGGAATTCGCCACCGCCGCCAGCCTCGGCTGCCGCTTCGTCACCTCGTTTCGCGCCATCGTCGACCAGGGCCGGGTGACGCCCGGCGAATGGGTGGCGGTGCATGGCTGCGGCGGCGTCGGCCTGTCGGCGATCATGATCGCCAGTTCCATGGGCGCCAATGTCATTGCCATCGACCTCACCGACGAGAAGCTGGATTTCGCCAAGAAGATCGGCGCCGTGGCCACCATCAATGCCTCGACGACGCCGAACGTGGTCAAGGCCGTCAAGCAGATCACCAATGGCGGCGTACATATGTCGATGGATGCGCTCGGCCACCCCACCACGTCGTTCAACTCGATTTCCAATCTGCGCCGGCGCGGCCGCCACGTGCAGGTCGGCCTGATGCTGGGCGAACATGCCCGGCCGCAAGTGCCGATGGACAAGGTGATTGCCTTCGAGCTCGAAATCCTCGGCAGCCACGGCATGCAGGCCTATCGCTACCCCGCAATGATGGAGATGATCCGCACCGGCAAACTCAAGCCGGAACTGCTGGTCGGCAAGAGGATCAGTCTTGAGGAAGCGCCGGCTGCCTTGATGGCGATGGGCGGTTTTGAGGGCATCGGCATCGGGGTTGTGACGAAGTTTTAGGGGCGGAGCCGCCCTCCGCACCCAAACTACCGCGCGAACTTCTTCGCCCCGAATACACAGGCGACCACGCCGAGCGTGACGACCACCATCAGCGGGCTGACCTGCTCGTGCAGCAGCGTCGCCGCCAATACGAGGCCGAAGAAAGGCTGCAGCAGCTGCAATTGTCCCACGGCGGCGATGCCGCCTTGCGCAAGGCCGCGGTACCAGAACACGAAGCCGATCAGCATGCTGAACAGCGAGACATAGGCGAGACCTGCCCAGGCGCCGGAGCCGATGGCGGCAAAGGATTGCGGCAGCGTTGCAAAGCTCAGCACCAGCATGATCGGCAGCGAGATCGCCAACGCCCAGCAAATGACCTGCCAGCCGCCGAGCCGGCGCGACAGCGCGGCTCCTTCCGCGTAGCCCAGTCCGCAGACGATGATGGCGGCCAGCATCAGGCCATCGCCGATCGGTGACGCCGTCACGCCTTGCATCAGGGCAAAGCCTGCGACCAGCGCGCTGCCGATGCAGGAAAACAGCCAGAAGGCCGGACGCGGACGCTCGCCACCGCGCAGCACGCCGAAAATCGCGGTTGCCAGCGGCAGCAGGCCGACGAAGATGATGGAATGGGCGGAGGTGACGTGCTTGAGCGCCAGCGCCGTCAGCAAGGGAAAGCCGACAACCACGCCAAGGGCCACGATCACCAGCGACAGAAAATCGCTGCGCTCCGGGCGCTTCTGCCGAAACAGAAGCAGCATTGCCAGGCCGAGCAGTCCGGCAATCGCCGCGCGGGCAGAGGTCAGGAAGGTCGGATCGAAATCCGCCACCGCCACGCGTGTCGCCGGCAGCGAGCCTGAGAAGATCAGCACGCCGACGAATCCGTTCACCCAGCCGCTCGCGGTCTTGTCCATTCCAGGCTCCATTGCTTTTTGCCCTCTATCGGGCCTGAGGGTATGGAACTGCCAGAGACAATGCGGTACAATTTTGCAGAACTGTAATGGTCGATTGAACAATACAGATGATCGAACTCGCTCTCAAAACCAACGCTGCAGACGCCCTTGCCGCGACCACGCCCATCTCCCACACGCTTGTCGAAACTGTCATGGCGACCATTCGTCAGCGGATTGCCGCGCGCAGCCTGACGCCGGGCGCGCGATTGCCCTCGATCCGCGCTTTCGCCAAAGCCATGCAGGTGTCCAAGTCGACCGTGGTCGAGGCCTATGAGCGTCTCGCCGCCGAAGGCGCGATCCGCTCCCGGCCGGGCTCGGGCTTTTATGCCGCCGGGTCGCTGGCGCCGCTGTCGCTGGCCGAGATCGGCCCCCGGCTCGACCGCGCCATCGATCCGCTGTGGGTCTCGCGCCAGTCGCTGGAAGCCGGTGGCGAGATGCTGAAACCCGGCTGCGGCTGGATGCCGGCCTCGTGGATGCCGCAGTCCGCCTTGCGCCGGGCGCTGCGCACTGTGGCGCGAGCCGACGATGTCGACCTCGCCGATTACGGCACGCCGCTCGGCCTGCCGCCGCTCAGGCAATTGCTGGCGCGGCGTATGGAAGGGCATGGCATCGACGTCTCGCCCGAACAGATCATGCTGACGGAATCCGGCACGCAGGCCATCGATCTCTTGTGCCGGTTCCTGATCGAGCCCGGCGATACCGTGCTGGTCGACGACCCCTGCTATTTCAATTTTCACGCGCTGCTGCGCGCCCACCGTGCCAAGGTCGTCAGCGTGCCTTACACGCAAACGGGACCTGACATCGAGCTGTTCGCGCAGGCGCTGGCCGAACACAAGCCGCGCCTCTACATCACCAATTCCGCCATCCACAACCCGACCGGCGCGATCCTGTCGCCGGTCACGGCGCACCGGCTGTTGAAGCTCGCCGACCAGTCGGACCTGACCATCGTCGAGGACGATATTTTTGCCGATTTCGAGCACAGCCCGGCCCCGCGCCTTGCTGCATTCGACGGCCTCAACCGCGTCGTCCACATCGGCAGCTTCTCCAAGACGCTGTCGGCCTCGGTGCGCTGCGGCTTCATCGCCGCACCGCGCGACTGGATCGAACAGCTCACCGACCTCAAGATCGCAACCACTTTCGGCGGCGGCCGGCTGGCGGCCGAGCTGGTGCTGGCGCTGCTCAGGGACGGCAGCTATCGCAAGCACATGGATCTGCTGCGGGCGCGCCTTTCCCGCGCCATGGGCGAGACGGGCGCGCGCCTGAAAACGATCGGCATCACGCCATGGATCGACCAGCCCGCCGGCTTGTTCTTGTGGTGCAGCCTGCCCGATGGCGTGGATGCCGCCGACATCGCCCGCCGTGCCTTGGCCGACAACATCGTGCTGGCGCCCGGCAACGCGTTCAGCCTGTCGGGAACCGCCAGCCGCTTCCTGCGCTTCAACGTTGCCCAGTGCGCAGATGAGCGGATTTTCCGAGTGCTTGAGACGGCAATGGCGCGCTGATCGCTCACCGAGAGGCCGCGCAGACCTCGCGCACGCAATCGCGCAGCCAGAGTTGCGCCGGGTCGGCATCGAGCCGCGGATGCCAGAGCATCGAGATGGTCACCTCGACCGTGGCGACCGGTAGCGGAAAGCTGACCATGCCGGCGCGTGCGCCTTGCGTATGCCGTTCGGGGATGCTGGCGATCAGATCGGAAGCGCGTGCCATGGCGAGTGCTGCCGAGAAGCCGGAAACCATGCACACCACGGTCCGCTGCAGGCCAAGCTGTGCCAGCGCCTCATCGATCGGTCCCCTCTCCCGGCCACGCCTTGAAACGCTGATGTGGCGGCCGGCGGCATAGCGCTCGGGCGTCACCACGCCTTCGCTCAAGGGGTGACCCGCTCGCACCGTGCCGACGAAGCGGTCGCGGAACAGCGCCTGTATGCGCACTTCAGGTCCGGTTTCGCCTGCAACGCCGATTTCCAGGTCGATCGCGGCGTCGCGCAGCGAGGCGACATCCTTGTCGGCTTTGGGCGCAAAGCGCAGCAGCACGCCGGGCGCCTCGGCCTGGATGCGGGCGACAAGACGCGGTCCAAACTCCTCGACGAAGCCCTCATTGGTGCGCAGCGTGAAGATCCGGTCCAGCTTCGCGAGATCGAGAAGCCTGGCAGGGCGCAGCAACGCCTCGGCATCCCCAACGACGCGGCCAGCCTGCTGACGCAATTCCTCCGCCCGTGGGGTCGGCACCAGGCCCCGGCCGGCCCGAACCAGCAGCGGATCGCCGGTCGCCTCGCGCAGTCGCGCGAGCGTGCGGCTCATCGCCGAAGGGCTGAGCCGCAGCCGGCTCGCGGCGCGCGCCACACTGCCTTCGGCCAAAAGGACGTCGAGCGCGAACAGCAGGTTGAGATCGGGCGATGTCATCAGCGGATTGTAACACACGACATGGCGTTTGATGCATGGATAAGATGCAAATGCTGCGCCTTTCGCTATGCCACCTCAGAAATTAGATCTCCAACAGGTCCGTTTCCCGAGCCTGAAAGAAGGAGATCGCCATGGCAATTGCTGAGCAGAACGAGCGCGCATCCGTGCCGCGACAGACCCAGTCCGCAGTCCTGGCGCTGGCCAGCCTGTCGCTCGCCGCGCTGCTGTCGTCGCTCGGAACCAGCATTGCCAGCGTCGGCTTGCCTTCGCTGATGCAGGCCTTCGGCGCGTCCTTCCAGTCGATGCAATGGGTGGTTCTGGCCTATCTGCTCGCCATCACCGCCTTGATCGTCAGCGCCGGACGGCTGGCCGACATAGTCGGCCGCCGACCGTTGCTGCTTGGCGGCATCGCGCTGTTCACGCTGGCCTCGGTGCTCTGCGGCCTGGCGCCGACGCTATGGCTGCTGATCGCGGCGCGCGCGGTGCAAGGATTGGGCGCGGCGCTGATGATGGCGCTGACGCTGGCCTTTGTCGCGGAGACCGTAGCCAAGGAACGAACCGGCAGCGCCATGGGCCTGCTCGGCGCCATGTCGGCGATCGGCACGACGCTCGGCCCCTCGCTCGGCGGCTTGCTGATCGCCGGCTTCGGCTGGCGGGCGATCTTCCTCGTCAATGTCCCGCTCGGCGTCGCGGCCTTCGCCCTCGCCTTGCTGGCCCTGCCTGCCCGCGGCAATGCGGCCGAAGCCGATCGAGGCAGCTTCGATGCGGTAGGCACTGCCCTGCTCGCATTGACGCTCGCTGCTTATGCGCTGGCCATGACGCTCGGCCCGGGCAATTTCGGCACTCTCAACATCGGCCTGCTGATCGCGGCCGGCATCGGCGTCGTTATGTTCGGCGTTGTGCAAACGAGGGCGAAGAATCCCTTGATCCGGCTTGCCCGGTTGTACGACATCCGGCTCACCGCCAGCCTCGCCATGAACCTCGTCGTCGCCACGATCATGATGGCAACGCTGGTGGTCGCTCCATTCTATCTGGCGCGCGGGCTCGGGCTCGATGCCGCAATGGTCGGCGTGGTGCTGTCGACCGGTCCGCTGGTCTCGGCGCTCTCGGCGCTTATTGCCGGCCGCCTCACCGATCGCTTCGGTGCCAACAGGATGATGATCGCCGGGCTGCTCGCCCTCGCCATCGGCACCTCGCTTTTGTCGCTCGCCATGACAAAACTCGGCGTTGCCAGCTATGTCATGCCGATCGCCGTCACCTGCTTCGGCTACGCCCTGTTCCAGACATCCAACCATGCCGCCGTCATGAGCGGTGTCGCCGCCGGTGAGCGCGGCGTCGTGTCAGGCCTGCTCAATCTGTCGCGCAATCTCGGCCTGATCACCGGCGCATCGCTGATGGGCGCCATCTTTGCGGCCGCATCGACGGGAGGGCGGCAAGGCCAGGAGGTGTCGGCCTCAGCAGCAGCCGCGCACGGAATGCACGTCAGGCAGCGACGGCTATGGCAGTGGCTGCACTGTTGCTGGCGCTGCTATCGGCCCGATCAGCCGGCAGGTCATCGTCGCGGCAACAGCCTTCGTGATCGAAGGTAGGGTGCTTAAGTTGCGGCCCGCTTGCGGCGCTCATAGAGCATGACCAGCGTTTCGGCAGTCAAAGCCGGCCTCTGCTCACCCTCGATCTCGACGGTGTTGGCGGCCTTCATCAGATACTGGCCCGGCCCCCTGTCCTCCACCGACAACAGCGTCGAGCGCAGCCTGATTCGTGCGCCGACCCTGACCGGCGCCAGGAAACGCACCTTGTCGAAGCCGTAGTTGAAGGCGGCCTGCGTGTTTTCGGGCACGACGCCCAGATCGAGCGCCAGTGCGCCGATGATCGACAGCGTCAGATAGCCATGCGCGATCGTGGTGCGAAACGGGCTTTGCCGCTTGGCCCGCTCCGGATCGACGTGAATCCACTGATGGTCGCCGGTGCATTCGGCGAACTGGTTGATGCGGCTCTGGTCGATCGTCGTCCATTCCGACACGCCGAGCTCCTGCCCGGCCATCGCCCTTAGCTGCTCAAAGGTCGGCGGCGTTTTCGGCCGTATTTCCGTCATTCCTGCTTTCCCGATGGCTCCAAATGCCTCGGACCACGAACCAACCGCCCCTGTCAATTCGCTTGTTGCGATTCCGTTCCGTCATTTTCCGCCGAACGGTACGCCTCATCCATGGCCATGCGCCGCAAACAGCCGTCTGTGCAGAGGCGGCGGGCAGCGGGTCAGGCCGTGCCCAAGATCACTTCTTCTTGTCGTAGCCGGAGCGGATTTCCTCCATCGCTTCCTTGATGCGCTCGCGCAGGATTTCGACGGATTCGGTGCCGGACCTCTTGACCAACTCGGCCACTTCGCTGGCATTTTTCAGGGCGGCTTCGAAGGATTTCTTGGCGAACTCCGCCTGTTTCGTCATCAACTCCTGCGGATTGCCCGGCGCCTTGTAGTTCTGCGCCATGTCGCTGATTTCGCGCAACGTGTCCTGCAGCATCTCGCGCTGCCGGGACAGCAGCGAGGTCGCGCCGGCAGCCCCCGCCCGCGCCGATTTCTCCAGCGCCTCGAGGTTCTTGCGGTGATGCGCGAGGATCGCCTCGACATTCGGCACCTTCAGGTCGCGGCCGAACCGGCTGAACATGTCCAGGAAAGAATCGGATTCGGGTTGTTTGGCCATTGGTCGCTTGCTCCCCAGTTTGCGCAAATGCTGAACCCTAGGCTGGACAATAGCACTCGCGCGCCGCGTGTCCATTCGCCGCGCAATGCAATTTGGCGGCGAATGCAGGTCAGCCGGCAAGCAACAGCAGCTCACCCACATAGAGCGCGACTCCGGCAAGGCCGCCGATGATCATGCCGTTGAAGCGGATATATTGCAGGTCCTTGCCGATGTTCATCTCGATCAGCCTGGTCAGCTGGGCAAGGTCCCAACGCTTGACCTGGTCGGCGATGAATGTCGACACGCCGCTTTTCTGGCTCTCCACGAACGAGGCCAGCGCCACGACAAAGCCCTGGTTCATGTCGGCCCTGATCTGCGGATCGCCGGCAAGATGGCGGCCGACTTCGACGAACATGTTGGCGAGATGCTCGCGGACAATCGAATTCTCCGCCTTGGCGTCCTGTTCGATGAACAGGCGCAGACTCTCCCACATGTCGCCGGACAGCGCCTTGACCTCCGGCCGCGCCAGAAAATCGCGCTTCAGTTTCTCGGCCCGCTTGGCGTATTGCTTCGAGGTCCTGAGCCGCTCGATGAAGGAATGCGCGAAACGATCGAATTCGGCGCGCATCGGGTGATCGGGATCGGCCCGCACCTCGTCGAGCAGCGAACCGGCGGACGCTACGATTTTCTTCAACAGGTAAGCGTCAGCGCGGAACAGGTTGAACAGCGACGGCAATTCCTCGCGGATTTTTTCGCGCATGGTCGCCAGCGCCTCTTCGTCGTTCAGGAACCGGCCGATCACCCGGGTGAACTCATCGAACAGTTTCTGATGGCGGCGGTCGTCGGTCAGCGCCGACAGCAGCTCGGCCGCCAGCGGCGCCAGCGGCACCTTGTCGATCTGCTCCAGCATGCGGCTGGTGACGAAACCACGCAGGCCGGATTGCTCGATTGCCGCAAGCGTCTGCGGCACCAGCCGCACGACAAAGCGCGACAGGCCGGCAGAGCGTTCGGCGTCAGTCAGCCAGTCGGCGACAAGCACCGCAAAATCGACCTCGGCGAGTTTTTTGCGCACCGGCTCGGGCGCCAGGAAATTGACCTCGATAAAGCGGCCGAGATTGTCGGCGATGCGGTTCTGGTTCGCCGGGATGATTGCGGTGTGCGGGATCGGCAGGCCGAGCGGCCGCTTGAACAGCGCCACCACCGCATACCAGTCTGCCAGGCCGCCGATGGTCGCCGCCTCCGCGAAGGCCGCGACAAAGCCCAGCCACGGATAAGTGCCCTCGAACGATTTGGCGACGGCAAAGACCACGACGCAAAGCGCCAGCGCTGCCGTGGCGAGGAACTTTGTCCACCGCAGCGCGGAAAGCTTGGCGCCTGCTTCGGCATCGAAACCGCCGGACACCAGGGACGGGGCCGATTGAGACATTGTGGGCCGCTCCTCGTCGATCTCAGGGTATTTAGGGACTGTTTCGGCCCGTGACATGACAGGACGGCCGATTTCGCCTCAAGACATGCCGATTACGCACACAAAGTTGACAGGAATATTCATCTATCATGCAATCCCAGTCTGGAATTGTTCCAAGGTATGGGCCATATTCCCGAGAGGCCAGTGTGGGCGAATCCGAAACTCCGGGTGAGAAAGCCGCACCAGCACAAATCTAAAATCTGGTGCAGTTCCAATGCGCCAGCACTTGGGTGAGGAATGAAATGCGGTTAACGCGCCAGACCAACTACGCCATGCGCATCCTGATGTATTGCGCGGCAAACACCGAACGGCTGAGCCGCATTCCGGAGATCGCGGCCGCTTATTCGGTGTCGGAGCTTTTCCTGTTCAAGATCCTGCAGCCGCTGGTCGAACACGGTCTGGTCGAGACGGTGCGCGGCCGCAATGGCGGCGTCAGGCTTGGCCGTCCCGCCGAGCAGATCAACCTGTTCGACGTCGTGCGGGTGACCGAAGAGAGCTTCGCCATGGCCGAGTGCTTCGAGAACGACGCCGCCGAATGTCCGCTGGTCGACAGCTGTGCCCTCAACTCGGCGCTACGCGAGGCGCTCAACGCCTTCTTTGCCGTACTCTCCCGCTACACGATTGCCGATATGGTGGCGGCGCGGCCGAACGTGCGCCATTTGCTCGGCATCGACATGCTGGTGCAGCGCGCTCCGGCCGCCTGAACTTTCTAGACAGCGGACTGCGGCAAAACAAACGGCATATTGGCGGCCGGCAACACGCCGACCCGCAGCCGGCAATCGAAGACTTTTTCGATCAGATCGTCGCTCAGCACCTCTTGCGGCGAACCGTCAGCGGCGAGCCGGCCGCGATGCATGACGAAAACCCGGTCCGCATACATGGCCGTCAGATTGAGGTCGTGCAGGATAGCAATCACGCCGCCGCCGCGCCGGGCGAAATCTCGGGCAATGTTCATGATGATCAGCTGGTGCTTGATGTCGAGGCTGGAAACCGGCTCGTCGAGGAACAGATAACGCGGCTTGCCGTCGAGCACCGGCGCCCAGACCTGGCACAGCACGCGCGCCAGCTGCACACGCTGCTGTTCGCCGCCCGAAAGCTCCTGGTAGAACCGGCCGGCAAAGCCGTCGAGATCCACTCGAGCCAGCGCCCGCTCCGGTAGTCGTTCGTTTTCGCCCGGCAGCACGCCGGAGCGGCCGCCGACAAGACCGAGCCTGACCACTTCGCGCACGGTGAAAGGGAACGACAGCGTCGTCGCCTGCGGCAGCACGGCGCGCGCCGTCGCAGCCTCCACCGGCTTCATCGCGGCGAGGTCGCGGCCGTTGACAGCAACCGTTCCTGAAAACGGCAGATCACCTGACAATGCCTTCAGAAAGGTGGTCTTGCCCGAGCCGTTAGGCCCGACGATTGCCGCGATCTCGCCGGGCCGCGCGGTAAAGTCGACATCGGTGACAATGCGCTTGCCGCCCATCGCCACCGAGACATCGCGTGCTTCGATCATGCCCGCCTCACAGGTTTCAAGTCTCACAAGTCGATTACGCCGCGCTTGCGCAGCAGGATCCAGAGAAAGAACGGCGCGCCTGCGATCGCCGTGACGATGCCGATCGGCAATTCGGCCGGCGCCACGATGACACGAGCGACGGCATCGGCCAGAAGCAGCATCGAGGCGCCGAGCAGCGCCGATGCCGGCAAGAGATAGCGATTGTCCGGACCGATCAGCAGCCGCAGCAGATGCGGTACGACGATGCCGACAAAGCCGATACCGCCGCTGACCGCGACCGAAGCGCCGACTGCCGCCGAGACGCCGACGATCGCGGTGTATTTCAGCCGCTGCACCGGGATGCCGAGATGGCCGGCTGTCGCCTCGCCGAGCGCCAGCGCATTGAGCCCGCGGGCCATGAACGGCATTGCCGCCAGCGCCAAAACGATGATCGGGCCGACGGAGGCGATCTTCGGCCAGGAAGCGCCGCCAAGCGAACCCAGTTGCCAGAAGGTCAGGTCGCGCAATTGCCGGTCGTCGGCCATGAAGATCAGGATGCCGGTCAGCGCCATGGCAAGCGCGGCGAGCGCAATGCCGGCAAGCAGCATGGTGGCGACCGAGGTGCGCCCCTGCCGCGTGGCGACACGGTAGAGCACCAGCGTCACCGCAAGGCCACCGCAAAAGGCGGCGATCGGCAAGGCCAAACTGCCGAGCGCCAAAGTGAGCGGCGCCAGCCACGTCGTCCCAAGCACGATGACGGCGACGGCGCCCAGGCTCGATCCGGCTGACACCCCGATCAGGCCGGGGTCGGCGAGCGGATTGCGAAACAGGCCCTGCATCACCGCGCCCGACACGGCGAGTGCTGCCCCGATGAGCACGCCGAGCAGCACGCGCGGCATGCGGATGTCGTAGACGATCAGCCGGTCGCGAGCGCCGCGCGCGGCATTGGCCGGGACAGCGCCGGTCAGCCAGTCACGAATGACGCCGACGGCCGACGCATCGGAGGCACCCGATGTCAGCGACAGGAACATGGAAAGCGCAAGCACCAGGCACAGGAGCAAAATAACCAGGCGCGCGCGCCCCGAACGATCGCCTTCGGCCACCAACTTGCTCGCCGCGCCGGCGATCGACTGATCCACCATTCGCTCAGTCCGTGACCTGACTGCCATAGAGCGAGACGGCGAGATCGTGGATGGCGTTGGCCGTGCGTGGCCCGAAACCGAGGAGATAACCGCCGTCCATCAGGATCAGTTTGCGGCCTTCACCGGCCGGCGTCGAGGTGATCGACGGGATGGCGAACAGCTCAGCCTCCGCAATCGGCGGTCCGGCATTCTTCATCGCCAGGATCACGTCGGGCCTGGCGGTGACGATGGCCTCGTCGGACATCGCCTTGTACCCGGAAAAACCTTCGACCGCATTGACCGCGCCGGCAAGCTTGATGATGCCGTCGCCGGCAGTGTCGCTGCCGGCGGCGAGGATCTTGCCGCCCTGGATAGACAGCACAAACAGGATGCGCTTGCGCTTCTTGATTGACGCCGTCTGTTTTTCGGCCGCCTTCAGCTTGGCGTCGGTCTCGGCAGCAAGCGTCTCGGCCTTGGTGTCGACGCCAAGCGCCTTGCCGACGATGCGGATCTTTTCCAGAATGCCGTCATGGCTGTAGTGTTCGGGCACGTCGATGAATGGAACGCTCGACTTTTTCAGCACGTCCATCGCTTCCCTCGGGCCGCTGCCATGCAGCGCCAGAATGCCGGACGGATTGACCGACAAAACACCTTCCGCCGACAACTGGCGCATATAGCCGACGTCGGGCAGCGCCATCGCGGCGGCGGGGTAGCGGCTGGTCGAATCGCGGGCGACGAGATGGCCCTCTTCGCCGAGCGCGTAGACGATCTCGGTGATCGAGCCACCGATCGCCGCGATCCGCGACGTATCGGCAAACATGGCGAGGTTTTCGGTGGCCGGAGCGGGTGCCGCAAGAAGCAGTGATAGGCCCATCGCCATCGCAAGCGTCGGGCGCCTGAACAGTGAAATCATCGTCGTGATCCTCAGGCAGCGGTCGGGCTTGGAATACGCGGCAGGTTTTCGGCGAGGAACCGCCAATCATCGCGCTCGCCCTCGCCTTCATGGCGCTTGCCGAAGAACTGGATGATCATCTTGCCGTCGGCGCCATAGGCTTCGAGCGAGGTGACATGACCGTCCTTGGTCGGCTTGCGCACCGCCCAGACCTCCTGGATGTGATCGGTGCGCAAATGCAGGTGGAAAGTCTCGTCCAGCACGTTGATCCACGGACCCATCGGCTTGATCGACTTGACCGGGCCGGAATGGATCTGGATGCAGCCGCGGTTGCCCACGAAGCACATGATCGGCATGCCGCCGGCTGCAGCATGGTGGAACATGGCGCTGACGGCGTCATTGTCGAGCAGCCAGGCATAGTCCTGGCCGACCATGCGCACGGCCTGGCGACGGCTGAGTTTCAGCGCCTTCAGCATGCCGAAGAACTGATGCACGTCGGTCAACCGGCTCCAGCGGTCGCGCAGATCGTCGATGTTGGCGGCAGCACCGGGCGTCTCGGCGTCATCGTCGGCAAGGCCTGCGATAGACACGGTCGGCTCCTGGTTCGATGATTCGAGTGCCCCCACAAGCTTCTGGTAGGCATATAGATTGGACGCCGGCCGCAGATGTACCTTGTGCACGGCATCGCCCGCCGCGTCGAAGAATTGCAGGCTTCGGCGGATGTCGCCGCCGTCGCGCTTCTCCACGGCAAAACCATGCGCCCAGACTTTCGGAAAGATGCGCAGGTCGATGTTTTCGCCGAGCACCATGGCATTGTGCGTGCCCGGCACGACCTTGTCGTAGACGCCGATCTTCTCGTGCACCGCGCTTTCGTTGCGGGTCAGCGCCATCACTTCGCCGACGGCGTCGAGGCCGGTCAGTAGATCGTTGACGCGCGGCTCGACGCGCACGACCCCCTCGCCGCAATGGGCGGCGACCAGTTCGGCCTCCGAAATGCCAAGCTCGGCGGCAAGATCGCGCTCGCGCGCTTTCGGATTATCTGCCCGCGCCCGTCGGATTTCATGCGGAGCGGGTTTTACGCGCTGGTCCATGTCCTGCTTACCTGTCTGCCCTATCTGGGTCGTCACTTGTTGAGGATCAGCTTGCCCTGACGGGTGATCTTGAGCCGGTAGAGCGCGCCATGGTGCTCGATGCCGATCTCGTGCTCGCCCTGGAACAGCGTGTTGGACGACAAGGTCCGCACCGCCAGCGGCACCCGGTCGAAGCGGGTCGGCGTCTCCTCGGAACGGCGGACGCGGTAACGGAAGTCATTGGGATTGTGGGTGTTCATTTCTGTCTATCCCTTTCCTGTGCCGGGCGTCTGGCTAGGCGTTGCAAAAAAGCCGATTCATTTCTTGACTAGAATAATCATGTTTATTAGTCAGTGCATTACCGGACTAAACGAGTCAACATTTAAGACGCCGGACGAAATGAAAAATGCTAGCGAGCGCCGCCGCCAGCCAGCATCGAACCTGGAGTTGGGGCAATGGGGTTGGCAAATCGTGGACGACCGGATCTGGCAAACGCCGATCCGGCGCATCGGCCTATGGCAAAGGCAATTGCAGCCTTGCTTGCGGGGGCAGCAGCGATCGCATTGTTGACGCCGCCGGCCAGCGCGCAACAAGCTACCGGCCAGCAGCAGACTGATCCGAGCAAGAAAACCGAGGACACCAAGCCCGCGCCGGCCGGCGTAACGCTGCTCGACAAGATCCTCGTCATCAGCCGCACCGGCGAAACGGCGATCGAATCGCTGGCCTCGGCCAGCCACGTCGACCAGGAACAGCTCGAACGCCGTATGGCGACGACACCCAACGAAATGCTGCTCGGCGTGCCGGGCGTTACCGTGCAGGCCGACGCACGGCGCGTCAGCTCCAGCATCAACATCCGCGGCCTGCAGGATTTCGGCCGCGTCGCGGTGATCGTCGACGGCGCCAGGCAGAATTTCCAGCGCTCCGATCACGGCACGCAGTCGACCTTCTATGTCGATCCCGAGCTTATCAAATCCGTCGATGTCATCCGCGGACCGGTCGCCAACACCTATGGCTCCGGCGCCATTGGCGGCGTCGTCTTCTTCGACACCAAGGATGCCGAGGATTTCCTCAAGCCGGGCGAAACCTGGGGCGCATCGGTCACCGGGCGCTATGAAAGCAACGGCAAGGGCTGGACCACCAGCGCCAGCGGCGCTTACAAATTCAACGACAACTGGGATGTGCTGGGCAACATCGTCTACCGCGACTACGACGACTACAAGAATGGCAGCGGCGACACCGTCGCCGGCACCGGCTTCGACGTGCTGAGCGGCCAGCTCAAGACCACCATCCGCCCGAGTGAAAACAGCGAATTGAAGCTCGGCTGGGTCGGTTCGAGCGATGGCTGGACGGAAACCAGCGGCGGCGTGCCGGCCAACGACGTCGACCTGAAGTCGAACACCTTCACCGCCCGCTACAATATCACCGACGACGCCAAGAGCTGGCTCGATCTCCACATCAACGCCTCCTACAACAAGACCAATCTCGACCTGACCACGCTTGTTCCGCAAAACCGGTTCGATCCGGTCACCGGTCTTCCCGTCGTGCTTCCGGCAGGCTCGACGTCGACCTTCGATGTCGGCACCACCGGCATCGACATCTGGAACACGTCGCGCTTCGAGACCGCCGGCATCTCGCACGAGCTGACTTATGGCGGCGACTGGGTCGGCGACGATGTCGAGACCGGCGGCACGTCCGGCGGCGACAGCTTCTACACGCCGTCGGGCAAGCGCAACGTTTCGGGCGCCTATATCCAGGACAGGCTGAGCTGGGACTGGCTCGAAGTCATCACCGGTCTGCGTTACGACAATTACAGCCTGAAGGACTCGGACAACGAAACCTCAGGCGACAGGCTGTCGCCGCGCATCACCGTTGGCCTCTCGCCCTTCGAAAGCGCCAGCTTGGCCGGCCTGCAATTCTATGGCACCTACGCCGAAGGCTACCGCTCGCCGTCGCTGACGGAGACGCTGATCAGCGGCAATCATCCGGCCGGCGTCACCTTCCCGTTCCTGCCCAACCCGAACCTGCGGCCTGAAACCGGCAAGACCACCGAATTCGGCGTCAACTACAAGCTGAACAACATCCTGGAATCCGGCGACGCGTTCCGGCTCAAGGCGGCCTATTTCCACAACGATGTCGACGACTATATCGAGGGCGTGACACTGTCGCCATTCGACCCGACCAGCGGCTGCCCGTTTGGCCCCGGCATTCCGATCTGCTTCCAGTACCAGAACTTCGCCCAGGCCAAGATCAACGGCTTCGAACTGGAAAGCGTCTACGATGCCGGCTGGGGCTATGCCGGGCTCTCGGCCTCTATCATCAACGGCCACACCATCTCCTATGAAGGTGAGCGGGCCGACCTTGCCACCATCCCGTCCTCGCAGGTCACCGGGCAGCTCGGCTTCCGCTTCCTTCAGGACAAGCTGACCGTTGGCGGCGAGGTGCAGTACAACGGCAAGCCGAAGGGCAATCCCGTTGCCAAGGACTATACGCTGGTCAACGCCTTCGCCACTTACCAGGCAACCGACAATTTGAAGGTGGACTTCCGCGCCGACAATTTGTTCGATGTCAAATACACCAACCCGCTGAACGGCGGCACCACCGCCGTCATCTACGAGCCCGGCATCACGCTGAAGCTGGCCGCAACCATGCGCTTTGGAGGCTGATACCCATGATAAGGTTGACGACATCGCTTCGTCTTTTGACCTCGACGCTGGCGATGTCGCTCGGCTTGGTGCCGGCGTGGGCGCAGTCCGCGCCGGCGCCGCAACTCAGCCTCGAGCTCAATGCCGCGCAGCCCTCCGACAAGGGTTGCCGCCTGACTTTCGTCATCAACAATGCGCTCGGCGCCGATCTGTCCAAGGCGGCCTTCGAGATCGCGCTGTTCAACGAGGCCGGCATCGTCGACCGTCTGAGCGTGCTCGACTTCAAGGATCTACCCGCCGGCAAGACCAAGGTGACCCGCTTCGACCTCGCCGGCACCAACTGCACCAAACTCAGCCGCGTGCTGATCAACAGCGCCACCGAATGCGCCGGCACCGGTGTCGAGCCGGGCGCCTGCATGCGCGGGCTGAAAACGCAGACCAAGACAGGTATCGCTTTCGGCGTCTGAGGTGGGCCTGCATCCCGCCGTCATGCAAGACTGCGCGGCCTGGCGGCTCCCGGGTCCATTGCCGTGGCCCGCAACCGATCTTGATTTGACAATCCCACCCCGCTCGCGGCAGGTCTCGCCGCAAATCATGCAGGAAATCAGCCCCCTCCCCGACGCCAGCAACGAACTGGCGATTGCGCCGGCCGAGCCGCTTGCGCAGTCGCAGCCGTCGGCCGCGGACCGCAAGTGGGCGGTGGCGATCATCGCGTCCGGCCTGCTCCACGCTGCTGTTGCGGCGGCGTTTTTGATCGCGCCTGCGGGAACATTCGATTCCAGCAACGCGATACAATCCGAGGGAACCGATCAATCGGGCGCTGATGTCGTCGGCAGCGATTTGGACGGCCAGGCGCCTGGCGCGGTGGATGTCACTTTGGTGTCGGACCCGCGACCGTCCGAACCCAAGGCCGTTCCAGCTGCGCCACCGGCCGAGGCGCCACAACCGGTGGAGCACCCCGAGGCGCCTAAGTCGCCACCGGAAGCCGTCAAACAAGCAATCGACAGTCCCCACATGTTGACCGCCGCCACCCCTCGCCAGGACGACCAGAGTGTCACCAAAAGCAGCGAGCCGCCGACAGCGCCCGCGGCTCCGACGCAAAGCACCGAGGCGTCGCCTGCAGACGCACCTCCCGCAGAAACCCCTGTTGCCCAGCCACCAGTCCCGACTGCAAGGCCAAGCGCATCAGCTGGAGTCGGAGGAACAAGCAACACCAACGATTCGCGCGGCGCGGCGGACGGCGAGGAACGCGACGCATCGGTGGTTGCCAGCAAGGGCAAAAAGCAGGCTGCGGCCGGCAATGCGATGGAATCCCGCTACAGCGGTGAAATTCAAAAGAAACTTGCCAAGGCCAACCGCCGCGTTTCCAAAGCGGTGCAGGCAAAGGCTCAAAACAATGCCAGGGTCGTTTTCGTCGTCATGGCCGATGGCAGCATCGGCGACGTACAGCTTGCCGAAAGTTCAGGGTCTGCCGAGCTTGACGAATTCGCTCTGAAGCTGGTGCGCCAGCAAGCTCCGTTCCCGCCCATTCCAACGGAGACCGGCAGGTCGAGTTGGGTGTTCAGGGCGCGGATCGGTCCATTTTAAGAAACCTCCACCGCCGCAGCCGTAGCGGCACATCAAACACAACTCATCGGTGTCGAAAGGAAGCCAATGTACATCGCCATGAACCGCTTCAAGGTCCAGAATGGCTCGGAGACCGCCTTCGAGGATGTCTGGAAGAACCGCGATTCCAGCCTCTCGGAGATGAAAGGCTTCAGGGAATTCCACTTGCTGCGCGGCCCGGTCAACGAGACCGAGGGCTACACGCTGTTTGCCTCGCACACGGTGTGGGCAAGTCACGAGGATTTCGTCGCCTGGACCAAATCCGAGAATTTCCGCGCCGCCCACCGCAACGCCGGCACCTCGAAGGTGCACTATCTCGGCCATCCGCAGTTCGAAGGCTTTTCGGTCGTCGAGGGCGCCTGACGCGACTCGAGCGTGAGAACCTCAGGCGCTCTTGTCATTTATCGCATCGAGCCGCGGCCGCCCAGCCGCCGCAACCATCCGGCAATGTGCAGGCGCAGCCGTTGCAAAGGCTGTCCGCGGGTCAGATAACGCACAAGGCGCGGATCGCGGGCGATCTCCCTGAATTGGCGCACATGCTGCTTCAGGAATGCGGGTATGAAATTGCGCCCGTTGACATCGCTGAGCCAGGTTGAATTCGCCAGCACATAGTCGACGACATCCGCAGCCAGGACGCTCCTGTAGGTTCTGAAGCCAGGCGTTTGCAGCACAGGACCACCGGCAAAGGCAGTGCTGGTAGATAGGTTGGACCCGTGCAGGCGATAGAGACCGAGGCATTCGGACAAGATGAGGCTGCCACCGGCCATATGTGCACATGTTGCCGTCAGGTAGTCGGTCCCCACTTTCGCCTTGAAAGGGAACGACAATACCGGCTCCAGCGCACCACGCCGGTACAGGATGGCCGAGCACGGCGACCACAGCCAGCCCGACACGTTCGGAGCAAAATAGGTTACGGGATGCTGCGATGCATAGGGGATCCCTGGCGCCATGCCGGAAAGCTGGCCGCCGGGGCCAATGGCGACGCCATTGCGTTCCGGCCCGGAACGCGGTTTGCGCAACGCAAGGAAAGTACCGGCGAGCAAGGTGTCGTTGCCATCGACCAGAAAAACGTCGGAGCTGGACAGCGCGGCCGAATGCGTCGTGTTGAGATGGGTCGACAGATGCGCGAGGAGAAAGTCCGGCAGCCAGACATCATCGGCATCGAGAAATGCGATGAAAGGCGCATCGGTCGCGGCAAAGCCATCGCGGAAGCCCGCGATCTGCCCGCCATTGTCCTGGCGCACCAGTTGGCGCAGGCGCGGATCGTCTATGATCTGGAGAAGCTGCCGGACATGCTCGGCCGAGCCGTCGGTCGAGGCATCGTCGACGATGACGCAGTCCCAATTCCGGTAGGTCTGATCCAGCACAGAGCGTATGGCACGCTCGACATAAGACCGGTAATTATAGCAGGTGATGACCACGGCCACGCGCGGCAGCTCGAACGGTAGGGACGTGTCTTCCATCGGCTCGGCTACGCCCGCTCGGGTTACTGTTCTCTATCAGCGCATATCCTTGCAACCAGACACAGGCAAGCGAGCCGCGAAAAGTTCCCTACGCCGCGGCGAGCAGGCTGGCATTGCCGCCGGCCGCCGTGGTGTCGACGCAGACGGCGCGTTCATGCGCATAGGCCGCCGGGTTGAGCACTTCGCTGACCAGCGGCACGATCGGGCCGCTCCGGTTGGCGATGACCTTGCGCACGATGCGGGCTGCTTCCGGCTTGCCCGAGAAGGCGACAACATCGACGCGCAGCGAACGCGCCTCGACCGGGTCGGGCCGGCCATCTATGGCTGCCAACGGCAGCCCCTTGCCGGTCAACGCGGAGAGGGCTGCCGGCGCGCCGGGCGCCACGGCCAGCACCGCGTTGCCGGCGGCAAGCGCCTGGATCGCCTGGGCAAGCAGCGTGTCGGCGTCCGGCCCGAGGCACAGCACCCGGCCGCGCGGCGACAGCGACAGCGTGTTGGCCTCGCCGGTCGGCCCGGGCAGGTCGACCTGGCCGAAATCGATAGCAGCGGCAGCGCCGATCGCCGCTGCGCCCTTGCCGCGCAGATGTTTTCTCAAAATGGCGATGCGGTCCGGCCGCGTCGACCAGCCGCCAAGCGTCGGCTCGGGCAGATTGTCGGCGAGTTCGGTCGCCGTCACCTTGTGGCCCTCCGCAATCTCGGTGCCGGCCTCCGGCGCCTTGCGGAACCGCCGGAGATAATGCGGACCGCCGGCCTTCGGCCCGGTGCCTGAAAGCCCCTCGCCGCCAAAGGGCTGCGAACCGACGACGGCGCCGATCTGGTTGCGGTTGACATAGATGTTGCCGGCATGGATGCCGTCGACGAAATGCTGGACGCGGCCCTCGATGCGGGTGTGCAGGCCGAAGGTCAGGCCATAGCCCTTGCGGTTGATGGCGGCGATAACGGCGTCGATCCCGTCGGCGTCGAAGCTGGCGACATGCAGCACCGGGCCGAACACCTCGCGCTCCATCTCCTCGATGCCTTTGATCCGGAACACATGCGGCGCGACGAAGCGGCCATCTTTCGGTGCTTCGAGCTTGGCGATCAGCCGGCCCTGCAGGCCCATCGTGGTGCAATAGTCGCGGATCGAAGCCTGCGCCTCGTCGTCGATGACCGGACCGACATCGGTCGAAATAGCCCAAGGATCGCCGATGGTGAGCGCCTCCATGGCGCCCTTCAGCATCTCCAGCATCTTCTTCTCGACGTCCTTTTGCACATAGAGCACGCGCAGCGCCGAGCAGCGCTGGCCCGCACTCTGGAAGGCAGACGCAAGGATGTCGCGCACCGCCTGTTCGGGGAGTGCCGTGGAATCGACGATCATGGCGTTGAGGCCGCCGGTCTCGGCGATCAGCATGGCATCAGGCGCTGCCGTCTCGGCCAACTGCTTTTCGATCAGCTTGGCGACCTCGGTCGAGCCGGTGAAGCAGACGCCGGCAATGCGCGGATCCGCGGTCAGCGGTCCGCCGACCGACGGGCCGTCGCCGGGCAGAAGCTGGATGACATCCTCCGGCACGCCGGCCTCGCGCAGCAGTTCGACGGCGCGGAAGGCGATCAGCGGCGTCTGTTCGGCTGGCTTGGCGATGACCGAATTGCCGGTGACGAGCGCTGCCGCGATCTGGCCGGTGAAGATGGCGAGCGGGAAGTTCCATGGCGAGATGCAGACGATGGCGCCGCGCGCCTCGGTGCCCGCTTCATTGTTCGCCGCTTCGGCAGCGTAGTAGCGCAGGAAGTCGACGGCTTCGCGCACTTCGGCGACGCCGTCGGCCAGCGACTTGCCGGCCTCGCGGGTGGCGAGCGCGAAGAACTCGACGGCATTGGCCTCATAGAGATCGGCGGCGCGGTTGAGGATCGCGGCGCGTTCAGCGACTGGGCGCTTCGCCCAGGCAGGCTGCGCCTCCACCGCAAAGCGCACGGCCGTCGCGACCTGCTTGGCGGCGGCTTCGCTGACCGTGCCGACGAGTTCGTCGGGCTTCGCCGGATTGACCACCCGGCGCTGCTTGCCGTAGCCGGCCGCACGCGTGATCGGCTTGGCATGCCAGCGCTCAGGCCCGGCGAAGTCCGCCTTGGCCTTGTCGATCGCCGCCAGCGTCACCGGATCGGTGATGTCGAACCCCATCGAATTGCGCCGCCCAGCGCCGAAGATCGTTGCGGGACGAGCGATCGCCGGATTGGCGGCGGGGCCCTGGCTCTCGACCGTCTCGAGCGGATCACGCGCAATATCCTCCGGCTCGACGTCCTCGTCCGTCAGTTGGTGGACGAAGGATGAGTTGGCGCCATTCTCCAGCAGCCGGCGTACCAGATAGGCCAGGAGATCGGAATGCGCGCCGACCGGCGCATAGATGCGGCAGCGCGTGCCTTCGGCCTGGCGCACCGTCTCATGCAGCGCCTCGCCCATGCCGTGCAGGCGCTGGAACTCGAAGGCGTCGCGATTGTCGGCCATCGACAGGATGGCGGCGACGGTATGCGCATTGTGGGTGGCGAATTGCGGATAGATGCGGTCGGTCATACCAAGCAGTTTCTTGGCGCAGGCCATATAGGAAACGTCGGTATTGGCCTTGCGGGTGAAGACAGGGTAGCCGGAAAGCCCGAGCGTCTGGGCCCGCTTGATCTCGGTGTCCCAATAAGCGCCCTTGACCAGCCGCACCATGATGTTGCGGTCGTACTTTTTCGCCAGCGCATAGAGCCAGTCGATGGTGAAGGCTGCGCGTGGCCCATAGGCCTGGACGACGACGCCAAAGCCGTTCCAGCCGGCAAGCTCCGGCTCGGCTAGCACGCGCTCGATGACATCCAGCGACAGATCCAGCCGGTCGGCTTCCTCGGCGTCGATGTTGAGGCCCATGCGCGAATGGCGTGCGGCCAGCGCCAGCGACAGCAGCCGCTCGGCCATGACGGGCAGCATCTTTTCCTTCTGCGCCTCTTCATAGCGCGGATGCAGCGCCGACAGCTTGACCGAGATGCCGTGGTTCTGCCGGATATCGGGACCGTTGGAACCGGAATCGAGCGAGGAAATGGCGTCGGCATAGGCCTTGAGATAGCGCAGCGCATCGGCCTCGGTGCGGGCCGCCTCGCCCAGCATGTCGAAGGAGTAGAGATAGCCTTTCTGGATCATCGCCTTGCCGCGCTTGATCGCCTCGGCAATGGTGCGGCCGAGCACGAACTGCTCGCCCATTTCGCGCATGGCGGCGGCGACCGCCTTGCGGATGACCGGCTCGCCCAGCCTTCGCACCATCGAGCGCAGCGTGCCTTCGATGCCGCCTTCGCCCTCGTCGAGCACGCGTCCGGTCAGCATCAGCGCCCAGGTCGAGGCATTGACGAAGATCGAACTCGAACCGCCCGAATGCGCCGACCAGTCATGCGGCGCGATCTTGTCGGCGATGAGGTCGTCCATGGTCTCGGTGTCGGGCACGCGCAGCAGCGCCTCGGCCAGGCACATCAGCGCCACGCCTTCCTTGGTGGAGAGGCCATAGGCCGAGAGAAAAACCTCCATCAGCCTGGGGTCGGACGAGCCGCGCACCGCCCGCACCAGATCGGCGGCACGAGCCGAGATCGCATCGCGGTCTTCGGTGGAAAGCCCGGTTGCTTCGGCAAGCCTCTTCACCGCCGCGTCTTCGTCGGGCAGGTAGTTGGCGCGGATCTGCTGGCGGATGGTGTCGAGCGGCATGGCGGTCCTGCGGAGCGAGCATCAGGGAACGGGCCGGCGGTCGCCGGACCGAATGGCGCAAGCTAGCACAGAGCCGCATTTTCAACCGGTCCAAAGAAATCGACATTGCAGGCCGAATGAACTATCATTGTGTTCACATCCTCATCAATTGGACTGCAATATCAGTGACAGAAGACCAATTGGACCGCATCGATAAAAACATCCTGTCGTCTCTGGCGCGCGACGGGCGGCTGTCCATGTCGGAACTGGCCGGCAAGGTCGGCCTATCGAAGACGCCGGTGCAGGCGCGGGTAAAGCGCTTGGAAAAGGACGGCTACATCAGAGGCTACCAGGCGATCATCGACCGCGAGCGCATGGGCGAAGGCCATGTCGCCTTCGTCCAGGTCAAATTGTCGGATACGCGCTCTGCCGCCCTCGACGCTTTCAACCGCGCGGTGCAGGCCGTGCCCGAAATCGAGCAGTGCCACATGATGGCGTCGAGCTTCGACTATCTGCTGAAGGTCCGCACCACCGACATCGCCGGCTACCGCCGCGTGCTCGGCGAGCGCATCTCGGCGCTCCCGCACGTCGCCCAGACCTCGACCTTCGTGGCAATGGAGACGGTGAAGGACCGCTGACTCACTCCGACAGCGTCTTCAAGAATGCCACCAGCGCAGCGCGTTCACGGTCCGACAGCTGCAGCGGGTGTACCTCGGAGGTGCCCTCGATAGCAGCGGGTGCCGCCGAATAATGCGTCGCCACCTCCTCCAGCGAGGAGAACTGACCGGCATGCATATAGGGCGGCCGCGTCGCCGCGCCCCGCAGCGACGGCGTCTTGTAGGCGCGCATCAGTTCGGGCGCGTCCTTGACCATGAAGCGCAGTTCGCCGCAGGCGCCGGCGTCACCATCGCGGAACGCGCCGAAGCAGTTGAACGGATCAGCTTCAACCTGCGCCACTGCATCGAAGCGGCCGCGATCCAGCGGCAAGTCCTTCACCGGTGGCACGCCGGTGTTGTGGAAACTGTTGTCGGTGAAGCGCGGCCCGTTATGGCAGGTCACGCAATTGGCCTTGCCGATGAACAATTTCAGCCCGAGCATTTCCTCCGGCGAAAAGGCATCGTCGGCTTTCGGCTTGGCGCCGGACGCCAGGTCGATGGCGAAACGGTCGAAGCGCGTCTGCGCCGGTTCGATCGACCGTTCGAAGGCGGCGATCGCCTTGCCGATATTGGAAAAGACGCGGTTGACGTCATTCATCTGGGCTGCGGTCATTGCCTTCCACGCCGCCTGCTCGGCCTCATTGCCGAGCGGACTGGCATTGGCCGGCACGGTGGAAAGGTCAGGCAACGGCCCAAAGATCCGCTCGTAGCGCTCGCCGAACCGCTTCTGGATGTAATGCGCGAAGGCGGCGCGGTTTCCCGCCTGCTCGAGCGGGTTTTCCAGCGGCGTCAGCGCCTGCGCCCACAGGCTGTCGCGCCGTCCGTCCCAGAAGAACCACGGATTGCGCGCCACCCCGGCCAGCGGCATCGAGCGCCTATTGGTGCGGCCGACGCCGACGGCCTGCGGCAGGTCGTCCTGGAATTGCCGGTCGATCTTGTGACAGGTCGAGCACGACACGTTGCCGTCATGGCTCATGCCCTGGTCGAAGAACAGAGTGGAGCCCAAAGCCGCTGCGGCCGGCACGTCAGCGAAGCGGTTGGTGGTGTCGGGCTTCAGCACCGGCAAGGCGTTCAGCGCCAGCGAAGCGATGGTCTTCTTCTCGGCATCGGAAAAATCCGGCTTGCCACAGCCGGCAACCAGCAAAACCGCCACCAGTGCTAGAAGACGCGACAGGCGGCTCATCGGGTCACAGCACCACGTTGAAGACGACCGTGTCGGAACCGGCCGCGGCTGAAATGGCGAAGCGCAACTGCCACACGCCGCTCATGGTGAATTTCAACCCCTCGATGCGGTAGCGCCCCTCGCCCAGATAATCGGTCGCCTGCGGACTGGTCGGCAGGCCGTGATTGTGCTGCGGCATGCCGCCGGAGACCGAGATCGCCGCACCTTCCACGGGATCGCCTTTGACCGTCTTCAAGGTGAGCAGCCAGGATTGCAGCTCGCCTTGTTTGATAACGCCCCGCTCCGGCTGGAAACTGGCGACTAACAAACCGTTCGCGGTTTTCTTCGAGCGCGAAATATCCAGGCCCGGCGCCGATTGCGGCGCGGTCAGATAGACGATCGCCAGTATGCCAGCCAGCAGGGCTGCCAGACCAAGGCCCGCAAGAAGATAACGCCATAGTGATGCCAAACCGGTTCCTCTTCCAAACATAACGTCTCAGGGAGCAATTCGCGTCCCGCCGCTTCTGTGGGAAAACGCTCCTGGCGCAAAAAACCGCCGCAGCCAAGCATGGCGCTGCCGGCTGCAAAAAGCTACAGGACCGAAACCAAACCCCGAGGGAGAATTATGGCAGCAGACGGCATCGCTTCGATCGGTGAATGCATGCTCGAACTGTCCGGCCAGACCGGGCCCAACTGGCGCATGGGCTTTGCCGGCGACACGTTCAACACGCTATGGGCACTGCATGCGCTGAGCGGCGAGAGGCCCGCCACTTACGTCTCTGCCTTCGGCGACGATCCGTTCTCGCAGGGTCAGATTTCCTTTTTCGCAGAAAACGGCATCGGCATCGGCGCCAGCCCGGTCATCCCGGGTGCCCGGCCCGGCCTTTACGCCATCACCTTGACCGGCGCCGAACGCGCCTTCACCTATTGGCGCGGCGACGCGGCGGCCAGGCGGCTTGCCTCGGACCCAGTCGCCCTGGCAAAAAGCCTTGAAAACCAGGCGCTTGTGTATTTTTCCGGAATCACTTTGGCAATTCTCGACGCCGCCGCGCGCAAGACGTTGCTGGCAGCGGTGGCCACGGCGCGCGCTGCCGGTTCGCTGGTCGCCTTCGACCCCAACTACCGGCCGCGCCTCTGGCAGAGTCGCGAAGAGGCGCAAGCTGCGATCCTCGATGCGCTTGCCGTCACCGATATCGCGCTGCCGACCTTCCCCGACGAGCAGATGCTGTTTGGCGACACCGCGCCGCAAGTGACCGCAGCGCGGTTTGGAAAACTGGTCGACGAAGTCGTCGTCAAGAATGGCGAGGAGCCGGCATTGATCGCTACTGGCGGAACCCTGCAGCCGGTCCCGGCCCAGCATGTCGCCACCCCCGTCGACACCACCGGCGCCGGCGATTCCTTCAATGGCGGCTATCTCGCCGCCCGGCTTGCCGGCCATGCGCCGGCAGAGGCCGTGCAGCGTGCGCATCGCGTCGCCGCCGCTATCGTGCAGGTGCGCGGTGCGCTGGCGCCGTTCGAAACGCTGAAAACCGCTTTCAACAGCTGAGGAAATCTCAGGGTAAGCGGAAACGATACTCCGTGACCTGATGATAGATTTGTCCCGGCCACAGCGTGGCCTGCGGGAAATAGGGCCGGTTCGGCGCGTCGGGCCAGGCCTGTGCTTCGAGGCAAAAGCCGGAAAACGCCTTGTAGCGCCGCCCGCCCAGGCCGCCCGAGGTCGGCGTGACATATTGGCCGGTGTAAAGCTGCAGGCCGGGCTCGGTGGTCCAGACCTCCATCTCGACGCCTGAATTGGCGCCTTGCGCCCACGCCACCTGGTGAAGCGGACCACGGCTGGACGCAAGGCAGAAATTGACGTCGTAGGGGAGCTGCTCGCCTTCCGTTTCCATGCGCAGCGGCCGCGCCTGGCGGAAGTCAAACGGGGTATCGTCGACAGGCTTGACCACGCCGGTCGGGATCATCTCGCCATCAACCGGCGTGTAGGCGCCGGCATTCAGCATCAGCCGGTGGTCGAGAATGTCACTGCTGCCGCCATCGTCGAGATTGAAGTACGAATGCTGCGCCAGATTGCACAGCGTCGGCTCCTCGCAGGTGGCGGTCAGCTCCATGCTGAGCGTGCCGGGGATCTTCAGCCGGTAGGTGCAGGTGACGTCGAGCGCGCCGGGGAAGCCCATCGTGCCGTCGGGATCGTGCAGGGTCAGCGTGACAAAATCCCTGCCGTGCAGCGAAACCGTCCATGGCCGATGGAAAAAGCCCCGCGAACCGCCATGCAGCGTGTGCTTGCCCAGGAAATTGCGTTCGGTCTGGTAGCGCTGGCCGGCTATGGTAAAGCGGCCGTCGCGGATGCGGTTGGCATAACGGCCGACGACCGCGCCGAAGAAGGCCCGGTCGGTCTCATAAGGCTCGAAGCGGTCATAGCCCAGCACCAGCGGGGCGTCGTGACCGGCAAGCCGCAGATCCTGGATGATGGCGCCGAGCCCGATGATGTTGGCGCTGATGCCGCCGCCCCGGATGGTGAAACGCCGCACCGGTTCGCCCGCCTGCGTCGTGCCGAAGACCTCGCCGTCCTTCATCGCTATGCCCAAATGCTAATGCGTCGATCTGTCGACTTAGGCCGGCTGAATGTCGTCTGGCAAGGGCAGGCGCATAGCCTGCCCCGCCTTTCTACGCTGTTAGAGGCCGAGGCCGCCAATGCAGACATATTTGGTGTCGAGATAATCCTCGATGCCCTGATGTCCGCCTTCCTTGCCGAGGCCCGATTCCTTGACACCGCCGAACGGCGCTTCCGGCGTGGTGATCAGGCCTTCATTGACGCCGACCATGCCGTATTTCAGACCTTCCATGACCCGGAAGGCGCGGCCGAGATCGCCGGTGTAGAAATAGGCGGCAAGGCCGAACTCTGTGTCGTTGGCGAGCGCGATGGCTTCTTCCTCGGTCTCGAACTTGAACACCGGGGCGATCGGGCCAAAGATCTCTTCCTTCATGAAGCGCATGTCAGGCTTCGCATTGGCGATGACAGTCGGCTGGAAGAACGAGCCGCCAAGCGCGTGGCGCTTGCCGCCGGCAACAACCTTGCCGCCCTTGGACGTGGCGTCGGCGATGAATTCCTCGACCTTCTCGACCGCCTTCACATCGATCAGCGGTCCCTGCTGCACACCCTCTTCGAGGCCCGAGCCAACCTTCAGGCCATTGCTGGCTGCGACCAGCTTCTCGACAAACTTGTCGTAGATGCCGGCCTGCACGAGGAAGCGGTTGGTGCAAACGCAGGTCTGGCCGGAATTGCGGTACTTCGCGGTGATCGCACCGGCAACGGCACGGTCGAGATCGGCATCGTCGAAGACCAGGAACGGCGCGTTGCCGCCGAGTTCCATCGACACTTTCTTGACGGTCACCGACGACTTCTGGATCAGAATCTTGCCGACCTCGGTCGAACCGGTGAAGGTGATCTTCGATATCAGCGGGTTGGCGCAGATCTCGTCGCCGATTTCGGCAGCCGAGCCGGTCAGAATGTTGACGACGCCCTTGGGGAAGCCGACTTCCTCGGCAAGCGCGCCCCAGGCGAGACCCGAGTAAGGCGTCTGCGAGGCCGGCTTAACGACGGCGGTGCAGCCGGCGGCAAGTGCGGGGCCGAGCTTGCGGGCAAGCATCGAGGACGGGAAATTCCACGGCGTGATGGCGGCGATGACGCCGACCGGCTCCTTGGTCACCAGGATGCGGCGGTCGCCCCACGGCGACGGCACGACGTCGCCATAGGTGCGGCGGCCTTCCTCGGCGAACCACATGATGTAGGCGGCGGCCGAGCCGATCTCGCCCTTGGATTCGGCCAGCGACTTGCCCTGCTCGATGGTGAGCAGTTCGGCCAGCACGTCCTGATTGTCCATCATCGCGTCATGCAGCTTGCGCAAGAGCTTCGAGCGTTCGAGCGCGGTGGTCTTGCGCCAGCTCTTGAAGGCTTCGGCGGCGGCTTCGATGGCGCGGCGGGTTTCCGCCTTGCCCGACTTCGGCACGGTGCCGATCTTGAGGCCGGTGGCCGGGTTGTTGACGTCGACCGTCTGGCCGCTGTCGGCCTGCACCCATTCGCCGTTGATGAGATTGGCCTGGCGCATGAAATGGCTGGTTTTCTGAAGCATGGTCTAGCCTCCGTTCGGCGCACTGACGGGCCGGTTTCTGGATCTCTTCGATGAGCGTGCGCAAAGGCTGCGGAGCCGGCACGCTGAAGCCACTGCTCTTAACCTAGGGCAAGCCCCGCAAGCAATCGCAAGATGGCATATAGGGGTTGGGCCAGAGCAAGACGAGAGCCGCAACAGGCAAATTGCCGTGTGGCCTAACCGAAGACGTGAACCACCACCGTCAGCCAGAAGGTCGTCGTGAGAACGGCACAGGCGGTGGCGATGGTCATCTGGTTCGACGCCAGCGCCTGGCCGGTGTTGAACTGCACGGCGATCAGGTAGGAATTGACGCCGGATGGCATCGCGGCCACCATCACCGCCACCTTGGCCGTCAAGGGCGGGAGGCCGAGCAACCAGACGAAGACAAGCACCAGCGCCGGCATCAGGAACAGTTTCAGCGCCGAAAGCACCAACGCCGGCCTGACATTGCCCGAAATGCCGAAGCGGCGCAGGCTGAGCCCCATGGCGAACAGCGCCACCGGCCCTGCCGTAGCGGCCAGCGCATCGACCAGGCGCATGGCGACATCAGGCAGCGGTGCACCGGTGATGCGCCATGCGAGCCCCGCCAGAATCCCGATGATCAACGGATTCATGAACAGCCGCCTGAGGAAGCTACGCACAACGCGCAGAGGATGCACGGGTTCGCCGCTGCCGCGGCCGAACACTTCGAACAGCACGATCGAGGCCATCAGCATGGTCGGCAGATGCACGGAGACCAGCAGAGACAGCACCTCGAAGCCATCCGCACCGAATATGCCGAGGATAAAGGGCACGCCGAGCAGTACGACATTGGAAAACGCCGACGACACACCGCCAACGACACCGGCGCGGGAATCCCTGCCGAAGACACGGGTGGTGACCAGATGGCCGGCGGCCCAGGTGATGGCGACGGCCGCGAAGTAAGCGCCCCATAGCGGCCATGGCGCGACACCATGGAAGTCGGACCGCACCATCGTCTGGAACAGCAGCAGCGGCATCGCCACGTTGATGGCGAATTCGGAGATGCCCTCGCCGCTCGCCGGCCGGAGATAGCCGGTCCACCCGGCGATGTAGCCGAGCGCGACAAGGCTGAAGACGAAGAGGACGGTTTCGGTGAGCGGCGACATTTCCCGAGGGATAAGCGAGCCATGCTCGCGGCGCAATCGTGCCCGAATTTGATCATCGTCGGCTGGCAGGCTTATAGAGGGTTTGGATTATTGGGCGGACGACACGACAAATGGCCTTTGTCGGCACCTCGAAAGGCAATCTTGTCCGGCGGCTGGCGGCTTTCGTCGCCGTGCTGTTCTGCCTTGCCGTGTCTGTGGCTCAGGCTGCCGAGAACAAAAGCCTCAAGGGCGTGGCGCTGATCATCGGCCAGTCGAAATACGACCATATCGCGGCCCTGGCCAATCCGACCAACGATGCCCGCGACATAGCCAAGATGCTGACCGACCTCGGTTTCGACGCCCGCAACGTCACCGATCGTGATGCCGCCAAGCTGAAGCGCGACCTGGAGCGGTTTACCGAGGATGCCGAAGGCGCCGACGTCGCCTTCATCTACTATTCCGGCCATGGCATCGAGGCCGGCGGCGAGAACTATCTGGTGCCGGTCGATGCCGACGTCTCCTCGCTGAAAAATGCCGGTGAGGCGCTGGTGCCGATTTCGGCCGTCATGGACGAGTTGAAGAAGACCGTGCCGGTGACGATCGTGCTGCTCGACGCCTGCCGCACCAATCCGTTTCCGGCCGATGCGGTCGTACGCCTGGCGCCGACGGCTTCCGCCGAGCCAATCAGCGCCGGCGGGCTGGAACCGGTGCGTGGCGCGAAGGCGCTCGGCAATGCAACGGCGGAGGATGCCAGCCTCGGCACGGTGGTCGGCTTTGCCGCGGAGCCGGGCCGCCCGGCGCTCGATGGCACCGTAGGCCAAAACAGCCCCTATGCGGCCGCGCTGCTGCGTCACCTCACGGCGATGAAGGGTACGGAATTCGGCTCGGTCATGCGCATGGTGACCGAAGAGGTCTATCTCGACACCAAGGCAAAGCAGCGCCCCTGGGTCAGCGAGAGCCTGCGCCGTCTGCTCTATTTCGGCGTCGCGCCGCCGGAGCCGACCGGCGATGATGGGCTGATCACTGGTGAGCGGCGGCAATTGCTGTTAACCATCTCCGACCTGCCCGACCCCAAGCGGGCGCAGGTGGAACTGGCCTCGCTCAAGGACGGCGTGCCGCTCGACGCGCTCTACGGCGTGCTCAGGGCGCTCGGCACGGAAAAGATCCCGGAAGATCCGAACGACCTGCAGAAGGTGCTGGATAGCCAGGCCGAGCGCCTGAAGAAGATGATGGCCGAACGCGCGGCGCTGCGCACCGACGATCCCGAGATCAGCCGCCTGGTCGCGTCCGCCGACAAAGCCATCAACCAGGGCGCCATGGTGACGGCGCGCAAATTCCTCGATGACGCTGTCGGCCGGGTTGAGCAAAACAGCGATGCGGTTGACGAAGCCGAGGATCTGGTCAGGCAAAAGCGCATCGCCGACGCCGCCATCTATGCCAAACGCGCCGACGCCGCCGCACTGGTCTTCGACTACAAATCCGCCGCCAACGACTATGCCAAAGCTTTCTCGCTGGTCGAGAAATGGGATGACAAGCTGCGCTGGAACTACAAGAACCAGGAGGCCGAGGCGCTGAACGCTTATGGCTACGCCACGGGCGACCTCAATGCCCTGCAACAATCCATCGAGGCCTATCATGTCATCCTGAACTTCATCCCCAACGGTGAACAGAATCGCGATTGGGCAATCACTCGCAACAACATGGCAGTCGTGCTGCAAACCATCGGCGAACGCGAAACCGAGACCGCACATCTGGAAGAAGCGGCGCAGATCTTTCGCGATTCGCTTGTGGTCTTCGAGCGCGAGAAAGATGATCGCAACTGGGCCGCTGCGCAGAACAACCTGGCCAATGTGCTGCTGAAGATAGGGGAACGCGAAAGCGACCCCAAGCGCCTGAACGATGCGGTGGCAGCAATGCGCGCCACGCTGGAGAAGCGCCCGCGCGACAAGCTGCCCTTGGACTGGGCATCTTCGCAGAACAATCTTGGCCTCGCCCTCTATGCACTCTCCGAACGCGAACCCGTCGGCGAGCATCTGAAGCAGGCCGAAGCCGCTTACCGGTTGGCGCTCGAGGAGTACACACGCGCCAAAACGCCGGTGGAATGGGCGATGGTCGAGAACAATCTCGGCAACACGCTGGTCACACTTGGCATCCAGCTCAACGACAAGGCAAAGATCAATGAGGCGGCCGACGCTTTCCGCGCCGCGCTGGAAGTGCGAACCCGGGAAACCTTTCCGGTGTCCTGGGCCACCAGTCGCCTCAATCTCGGAAATGCGCTGAGCGGTGTTGCCCGCTTCGACATGGGCACGGCTACGCTTGAAGAAGCAGCTTCCGCCTATGATGACGCGCTGACTGTGTTCACCCGCCAGCGCTTCCCGATGGACTGGGCCTCGGCGCAGAACAATCTCGGCTCGATCTACCAGACGCTCGGCCAGCGCACGCGTGATGCGGCCAAGCTGGAACAGTCGGCGGCAGCCTTCCAGGCGGCACGGCAGGTCTATGTCAGGCGGAAGTTCCCGCAGGACTGGGCCATGAGTTACTACAATCTCGGCAACACGCTGCAGCTACTGGGCGGCGTGACCGACAAGCCCGAACACTATAGCGATGCGGTCGACGCCTACGGCAATGCGTTGCGCGAGTACAAGCGCGAGACCAACCCGCGGCAATGGGCACTGGCCCAGGCCGGCCTGGGCTCGACGCTGCACTGGTTGAGCATGAGCAATGCCGATCCCAAGACCCTGCAGGATTCGATTGCGGCGCGGCGGGCAGCGCTCGAAATACTCACTATCGAGGCAGCACCGGTCGACTGGGCCAATGCTCAAAATGGCATCGGTATGAGCCTGCTCAATCTCGGCAATCTCCAGCGGACCGACAAATATCTCAACGACGCCGAAGCAGCGTTCACTGCGACGTTGAAGGTGTTTACGCGCGAAAGTCAGCCGCTGCAGTGGGCCTTCGAGCAGAACAATCTTGGTGACGTCCACTGGAACCGCGCCAGCTATGGGGCGGGCAAGCCGGAATATCTCAAGGCGATCGAATTCTTCGAGAACGCCAAGCAGGGCTTTACTGAAGCCGGCTACACGATCCCCATCCCGCTCACCGACCAGAAGATCGATCTGGCGAAGAAGCAGATGGCGAAAAAGTGAAGTTGCGGACGGAGCGTCCGCCTTTCGCTTGTCTTTGTGCCGGCTTTCCGATCCCTATATGCGAATAACCGGGGCCGACATCGGGCTCCCGGAAGGTATCAGATGATTCGATTTGTGCTGGCGCTATTTCTGCTTGTTCTCCCGGCCGCGGCCCATGCGACAGATGCCGGCTGGGCGCTTTTGCGTGACGGCGGTCATGTCGTGCTGCTTCGCCATGCGCTGGTTACCGGTACCACCGACCCGGCCAATTTCGACATCGAAAACTGCGCCACCCAGGTCAACCTCTCGGCCCGCGGCAAGCAACAGGCGAGCAAGATCGGCGCCTTGTTCGGCGCTCGTGCCGCGCCCATCGAGCGGGTGCTGTCCAGCCGCTACTGCCGCTGCCTCGACACCGCCCGTATCGCCTTCGAAGCCGAGCCGGAGCTTTTTGCGCCGCTCGATCTCCTGAAGAGCGATCCGACCGAGAAGGCCGCGCAGCTCGACGCGGTCATGAAGGAGATCCGTGCCTATTCCGGCTCCGACAATCTGGTCATGGTCACCCATCTCGAAAACATCGTCGCGCTGACCGGCGTCTCGCCGCGCGAAGGCGAAGCGGTGGTGGTCGAGCCGCAAGGCGATGGCCTGCGCGTGCTTGGCCGCGTCACTTTCTGACAAGCCCAACAGCCCCGCGCACTGTTGCCGAAATACCACTGCCGAAAGAAGCCGCAAATTCGCCGCCACAATGCCGCTTGCGACAACCCGTCGCAGGGTCTATAGGCGCGCTCCCGGTCACGAAAACCGAAGCGAGCACAACGGTTGGAGCTTTCGTCTCCGCCCGTGCAGGCGGCTTTGCCGCCCTGTATACGGCGCCGCTTTGGGGATTGGGATCGCGGATGTAGCTCAGGGGGAGAGCGCCGGATTTGGGTCCGGAGGTCGCAGGTTCGAATCCTGCTGTCTGCACCACGGATAGCTCAGTTTGGGTAGAGCATCAGACTCATAATCTGACGGTCGAAGGTTCGAATCCTTCTCCAATGGCTGACAGGCCACCACCCTTTCACGGTGTTATCTGAAAAAACGGTCCGGGGACCGGAATGCTGAAGACCCGACGAGCCGCCGAAGCCTTCGGGCCAAGGCCGGTTCGAACGGTCTGACGCCATCGGCTCGCGGCCAGGCCCGCGGTGATGATCAAGGCGCAGTGTCGCCGGCAAGGGAGGCTTCGGCCCCCGGCGCTCGCTTCGCTGCCCCGCGATCCGCTCCCGAAGGCCCGCCGCGATTTGATGCCACCGGTCCCCGGATCATTCGTGCCGGGAACGACGAAGTGAAACGAGAAACGAAGGGAAGATCGACGCATGACGTGACGCCTCGCATGGGGCCATGCCCGACAGGAGTAAGACAATGACGACTATTCTCGACAAGGTTCTTGGACGCGAGCGCGTCCTCGTAAGGGAAAACGAACGTGCCCTCACCCTCTACAAGGGGGAGATCAAGGCTGTCCTGCTGCCGGGCGAGCATTCGCTCGTCAACCGGCGCGGCAACCTCGAAGTGTCCCGGCACGATCTGAAGAACCCGGAATTCGTTTCGGCATACGAGAAGGCGTTGTTCGACAAGCTCCCGGATGTGGCCGCGCGTCATTTGACCGTGGTTCGCACCGGACGCACGGAGGTCGCCGTCATCGAGCGCGACGGCAATCTGCATGCTGCGCTGGCGCCGGACCGCAAGCTTGTGCTGTGGACGGATGCCGGCCCGTGGAAGGTGACGCTGGTCGACACTGCAGTCGATCTTGCCATCGATCCGGCGCTGACCCGCCGGCTCGGCCAAAGCAGGAAGACGGAATTGATGTCCGTCCATCCGGTTGTCGATGGCCAGGCCGGACTGCTGTTCGTCGACGGTGTGCTGGTGCGCACGTTGTCGGCGGGCGTGCATGCGTTCTGGAATGTCGGACGCATGGTGCAGGTGAAGGTCGTCGACCTCAAGCGCCAGTCGCTCGATGTCGCCGGGCAGGAAGTGCTGACCAAGGATCGGGTAACGATCCGGGTCAACATCGCCGCCGAATACCAGGTCGTCGACCCGGTCAAGGCGGCATGGTGAAGGACTTCTCCGAAGCCCTCTACCGCGCCCTGCAGTACGCCTTCCGCAAGACGCTTGGCGCGCTGACGCTCGACCAGATCCTCGAAAAGAAGGTGACGGTCGACGAGGAGGCGGCGGCCAAGGTCCGTGCCGACATGGCCGCGATCGGCGTCGAGGTCAGCGATATCTCGGTCAAGGATGTGATCCTGCCGGGCGAGATGCGCGAAATCCTCAACCAGGTGGTTTCGGCCGAAAAGCAGGCCGAGGCCAACGTCATCCGCCGCCGCGAAGAGACGAACGCCACGCGTTCGCTCCTCAACACAGCCAGGGTGATGGCCGAGAACCCGGTGATGCTGCGGTTGAAGGAGCTTGAGGCTCTGGAAACCATCGCCGGCAAGGTCGAGCGGCTGACTGTCCACAACGGAACGGGCGGACTGCTCAACGACATCGTCAAGCTCCGCGAGAGCTGAGCTGACGTTACGTCAAATGGAAGGGCCGCCGGGTCAGCCGGCGGCCCTTCTTGCGCTTCTTGAGACCCCTCCCCATCTGCGCCCGGCGCATCAGGCCTTTTCCTGCCGGGAAAAACCGATTAGACAGCGCCCAAACCAGATGCGGACAGATTCCGCCCGCAACCGAAGGAAGAGCCCTTGTCCACCACGTTCGACAAAGTCGCCAAGATCATTGCCGACACCAGCGAGATCGATATCGACACCATCACCCCCGAGAGCCACACGATCGACGATCTCGGCATCGACAGCCTCGATTTCCTCGACATCGTCTTTGCCATCGACAAGGAATTCGGCATCAAGGTGCCGCTGGAAAAGTGGACCCAGGAAGTCAATGACGGCAAGGCCTCGACCGACGATTACTTCGTCATGAAGAACCTGTGCGCCAAGATCGACGCGCTGGTCGCCGCCAAGAACGCCTGATATCGGGCAAGCGCGCGGCCTTGACGGGCTGCGCCGCGTGACCCACAAAGCCGCTCATGAGCAGCCCCCGCGACGTCGTCATCACTGGTATTGGCCTTGTCTCTTCGCTGGGAGAAGGCCCTGACGCCCACTGGCAGAAGCTGGCGCAGCCAGGCCTGCAGCCGGTGCTCGAAGCCGCGCGCTTTGCACCCTATACCGTGCATCCGCTGCCCGAGATCGACTGGAACCTGCAGATCGCCAAGCGCGGCGACCAGCGGCAGATGGAAACCTGGCAGCGGCTCGGCACCTATGCCGCAGGCCTGGCGCTGGACGATGCCGGCATCAAGGGCAATGACGAGCTCTGCACGACCATGGACATGGTTGTCGCCGCCGGCGGCGGCGAGCGCGACGAGGCGGTCGATGCCGCCATCCTTGCCGCTTCGGAAAGCCGCAACGACCGCGACGTGCTGCTCAACGAGAAGCTGACCACCGAATTGCGGCCGACGCTCTTCCTGGCGCAGCTTTCCAATTTGCTCGCCGGCAACATCTCCATCGTCCACAAGGTGACCGGATCGTCGAGGACCTTCATGGGCGAGGAAGGTGCCGGTGTCGCCGCCGTCGAGACGGCTGCCGCGCGTATCCGCTCGGGACAGTCGACGCATATTCTGGTCGGCGGCGCCTTCCAGACCGAACATTCCGACATGCTGCTCGGCTATGAACTGGCCGGCTATCTGCATCGCGGCCCGTGGAAGCCGGTCTGGCAAAGACAGGGTGCCGAGGGTGGCGGCCTGGTCTCCGGCTCCGGCGGCGCCTTCCTGGTGCTGGAACAGCGCGAACACGCGACAAGCCGTGGCCGCAAGATCTATGCCGAGCTCGGACCGGTCGTCTCCGGCCGCGCCCGGCGCTCGCGCGGCGAACTCGACGCCGAGATCGCGGCCTTGCTCAAACAGGCAGCACTCCCGAACGGTAAGCTGCTTGCCATATCCGGCGCTTCCGGCGCGCATACGGCAACATCAGCCGAGAAGGCAGCGCTCGATGCCAATCCGGCGATATCGGCGCGCGGTTTCGCGACGCTGACCGGGCATATGAAGGAAGCGCAGTTTCCGTTCGCTGTGGCGCTCGCCGCACTGGCTGTCGACCGAAAGGCTGCCTACCCCGTTTTCGACGCCGCGACCGAGAAGCCGTTCGAAGGCATTCCGCAAACCGTGCTTGCAACGGCGATCGGCTATCACCAATTCGAGGGCATGGCGCTGATCAACGCTGCTTGAAGCAGTGCTGCGCGATCATGCTGCAAAGTTAAGAGGTTCCGGATGGCCAATCTCAGAGATCACATGGGCAGGCCGATCGTCGCCGTCACCGGCATCGGCGTGGTGACCTCGCTCGGCGTCGGCAAGGCAGACAATTGGGCGGCGCTGACCTCCGGCAAATCGGGCATCCACCCGATCACTCGCTTTCCCGTCGACCACCTCAACACCCGCATCTCCGGCATGGTCGATTTCCTGCCGTCGAGTTCGAAAGGTGCCAGCTCACTCACCTATGAGCTAGCAGAGCTTGCGGGCCTCGAAGGGGTGACCGAAGCCGGTCTTAATTCCGGCGATTTCGGCGGACCGCTCTTCCTCGCATCGCCGCCGGTCGAACTCGACTGGGCCGAGCGCTTCTCGCTCTACAATGCTGGCAGGGACAAAAATGCTGGCAAGGACAGCGATGACACCGCCGCCGAACGACTGCTTCGGGTGGCGCGCGGCTTGAAAGAGCTGGATATTTTCGAGACCACCCAGTTCGGTTCGATCGCCGATCGCCTTGCCGACCGTCTCGGCACGCGTGGTCTGCCGATCACGCTGTCGACGGCCTGTGCTTCGGGCGCCACCGCGATTCAGCTCGGCGTCGAGGCGATCCGGCGCGGCGAATGCGACCGTGCGCTGTCGATCGGCGCGGACGGTTCGGCGACCGCCGAAGCCCTGATCCGGTTCTCGCTGCTTTCCGCGCTCTCCACCCACAACGATATACCCGAAAAGGCATCGAAGCCGTTCTCCAAGGATCGCGACGGCTTCGTGCTGGCCGAGGGGTCCGGCGCCCTTGTGCTGGAATCGCTTGAGGCTGCACTGGCGCGCGGCGCGACCATCCTTGGCATCCTGGGCGGTTGTGGCGAAAAGGCCGATGACTTCCACCGCACCCGCTCGAAGCCGGATGCTTCGCCGGCGATCGCCGCGGTCCGCGCCGCACTTGCCGATGCCGGACTGAGCCAAGACGAGATCGACTATGTCAACGCGCACGGCACATCGACGCCGGAAAACGACAAGATGGAGCATCTGGCGCTGTCGACCGTGTTCGGCGAGAGGATCGGCTCGATGCCGGTTTCGTCCAACAAGTCGATGATCGGTCACACGCTGTCGGCCGCCGGCGCGGTCGAGGCGGCGTTTTCGCTGATGACGATGCGCGAAAGCGTCATTCCGCCGACCATCAACTATGACAATCCCGACCCGGCGATCGTTCTCGACGTGGTGCCGAACAAGAAGCGCAATGCCGAGGTTCGCAGCGTTCTGTCGAACTCCTTCGGCTTTGGCGGCCAGAACACCTGCCTTGTCATGGCGCGGGAACCGGTCTAAGCGAGCGCTTTCCGCTCAAACAGAACCGACAGGCCTTATGCGCGCACTGCAACTTATCGAGGACCGCCGTCTTGAAACGGTGGACCTGCCGCCCCCGCCGCCCCCCGCGCTGGGCGAGGTCACGCTGCGCATCAAGGCGGTGGCGCTGAACCACATCGACGTCTGGGGCTGGCGCGGCATGGCCTTTGCCAAGCGCAAGCTGCCGCTGGTCGTCGGCGCCGAAGCCTCCGGCGAAGTCGAGGCCGTCGGTCCCGGCGTTTCCAGACTGCTGCCCGGGCAATTGGTGTCGATCTATGGCGCCCGCACCTGCGGCCTCTGCCGTGCCTGTCGCGAAGGCCGCGACAATCTCTGCGAACATGTATCGGGCGTGCACGGCTTCCATCTCGACGGTTTTGCCCAGGAGAAGATCAACCTGCCGGCGCGCCTGCTGGTCCCTGCCCCGCCCGGCGTGACCGATGTCGGCGCGGCGGTCGCGCCCGTCACCTTCGGCACGGTCGAGCACATGCTGTTCGACAATGCGAAGCTGCAACCCGGCGAAACCATCCTGATCCATGCCGGCGGCTCCGGCATCGGCTCGGCGGCGATCCAGCTGGCCAAGCGCATGGGTTGCACCATCATCACCACCGTCGGCTCGAACGACAAGATCGACAAGGCCAAAGCGCTCGGCGCCGACCATGTCATCAACTACCGTGACGACCGTTTCGAAGGCGTCGTGCGCAAGCTGACCAAGAAGAAAGGCGTCGACGTCGTCTTCGAACATGTCGGCGCCGACACCTTTGCCGCCTCGATGCTGTGCCTCAAGCGCGGCGGCCGCCTGGTCACCTGCGGTTCGACCTCGGGCGTGTCGACGCAGATCAATCTGATGCAGCTCTTCCAGCAGCAGTTGAAGTTGCTGGGCTCCTTCGGCTGCCGCATGGAGAACATGGCCAACGCCATGCAGAAGATGGCGGCCGGACAGGTTGCGCCAGTCATCGACACCGAAGTCGGCTTCGACGGTATCGACGCCGCGCTGAAGCGCATGGAAGGCCGCGACGTGTTCGGCAAGATCATCCTGCGCGTCTCCTAGGACAATGGTCGGCAAGGTGTTCAAGAAAGCCCGTCGGGACTTCATGTTCCGCTATGGCCGAAGACTGCGCCAGATGGAGCACTGGCTGGTGGCGCGTGCGGCGATGACCATCATCTCGCTGCTACGTCTGCTGCCGGCCGACAGCGCGCTCAATTTCGCCGACCGCGCCGCCCGCCGCATCGGCCCGCGGGTCGGACGCCACCGCGTCGCTGTCAACAATCTGCGTCTCGCCTACCCCGACAAGAGCGACGCCGAGATCGAGGCCATCGCCTCCGACATGTGGGGCAACATGGCCCGGCTTGCCGCCGAATACATCTTCCTCGACGCGCTGTTCGACTATGATCCGAACGCGACGACCCCCGGGCGCGTCGAAGTCGGTGGCGCCGATCACTTCAAGCACATCGCCACCGAGCAGAAGCCGCACATCCTGTTCACCGGCCATCTCGGCAATTTCGAGCTTTTGCCGGTGGCGGCCGCGACCTTCGGCATGCAGATCACGGCGCTGTTTCGCCCGCCCAACAACCCGTACCTCGCCGACTACATCCACTCGACCCGCCGTTCGAGCATGGGCGCTCTGTTGCCCTCCTCCACCGGCGCCTCCTTCGCGCTGGCGTCCATTCTCGAGAGTGGCGGCAATATCGGCGTTCTGGTCGACCAGAAATTCTCCAGCGGACTGGAGACGACCTTCTTCGGCCGCCCGTGCCAGAGCAATCCGGTTCTGGGCATGCTCGCCCGCCACTATGATTGCGATGTCTATCCGGCGCGCTGCATCCGGTTGCCCGGCAACCGCTTCCGCCTCGAGATCGAAGACAAGCTGACCTTGCCGCGTAATGAAAGCGGCAGCGTCGACGTACCAGCCACCACCCAACTGCTCGCCGACGTCGTCGAGCGCTGGGTTCGCGAGGACCCGGGACAGTGGATGTGGTTCCACAAGAGGTGGGAAATCTCAGGCCGGCGTCGCCGCCGGCGTGGACAGGCCAAAGCAATTCCAGGAAAAGTGTGAAACGGTTTTCCCGGGAAAAGCGCGTAGCGCTTTCCCTTGGGAATTGCGCCGAAAAGAGTTTGACGCTGCCGGCCAGCGGCAGCGTCAATCTTAGGTCGTCAGTTCGTCACCACGATCCGGGTGTTGCTGAAGCCGACTTCCCGCACCATCGAATAGAAGGCCGCGGCATTGGCCGTGTGCAGCCGCACGCAGCCATGCGAGGCCGGACGCCCGAGCTGCCTTACCGCATTGGTGCCGTGGATGGCGTAGCCGCCATGGAAGAACACCGAATAAGGCATTGGCGACATGTGGTATTTCTTCGAATACCACATCCGCGCCGTCCGCTGCGGCCGATAGGTGCCCCGCGGCGTGAAATATCCGCTGCGTGCGGTGGAGACGTTCCACCGGTAAAGCACCTGGCCATACTGGCTGACGGTCATGGTTTGCGACGAGACGTCGATGCTGGCCACCAGCGAAGCAGCCCTGCTTTCGATGGACGTGCCGAACAGCATCGCAGCAAAAGCTGCCGCCATGAGAACGATTTTAGTCATGAGATCAAACCCCTTTGATGCCCCTTGCCTGCTCTGTCATCACGCGGTTTTTCATCTTTTTAACGACAGGTGAGTGATCTAACACACACTCCTTGATAAAATCGCCAATCTAAACCAGCGAATTTGAACGATTTTCCCGCTATAGTTGCTGCTGCTACACGTACTTTCCACGCCGATGGCGTGACGCTTGCAAAACCATCCCCTTGCCTGCTCAAATCCGGGAATGAACGAACGACTCCTTAAGGCGATCGACGACCGTTCCGATGAACTGGTCCAGCTTACCGCCGACCTGATCCGCTTCCCGACCATCAACCCGCCGGGCGAAGCCTATCGCCCCTGCGCGGAATATATTGCTGCCCGGCTAAGCAAGCGCGGCTTCGAAACCGAATTTATCCGCGCCGAGGGCACGCCGGGCGATACCGACCGCTATCCGCGCGTCAATGTCGTCGCCCGCTTCGACGGCCGCTCGCCCGGCGCCTGCGTCCATTTCAACTCGCATATCGATGTCGTCGAAGCCGGCGAAGGCTGGAGTGTCGATCCCTTTGCCGGCGTGGTGAAGGACGGCAAGGTCTACGGGCGCGGCGCCTGCGACATGAAGGGCGGCCTTGCCGCGTCGATCATCGCGGCCGAGGCCTTCATGGAGGTTTTCCCCGATTTTCCCGGCGCTATCGAAATCTCGGGCACCGTCGACGAGGAGTCAGGCGGCTTCGGTGGTGTCGCCCACCTGGCGAAATTTGGCTATTTCTCGAAACCCAAGGTCGATCACGTCATCATTCCCGAGCCGCTGAACAAGGACCGCATCTGCCTTGGCCATCGCGGTGTCTGGTGGGCGGAGATCGAGACCAAGGGCGAGATCGCGCATGGCTCGATGCCGTTCCTCGGCGACAATGCGGTGCGCCACATGGGCGCCGTGCTGCAGGCCTTCGAGGACGAGCTGTTTCCGGCGCTTGACCGCAAGGTGACGCGCATGCCGGTGGTACCCGAAGGGGCAAAACGCTCGACCATGAACATAAACTCGATCCATGGCGGGCAGACCGAGGATTTCCGCCCCGGCCTTCCCTCGCCCAACGTGCCGGATGCTTGCCGGCTGACCATCGACCGCCGCTTCCTGCTCGAGGAAGACCTTGCCACGGTCAAAAGCGAGGTCACCGATATCCTCGACCGACTGAAACGCGAGCGCAAAAAGTTCGACTACGAAATCCGCGACCTGATGGAAGTTCTGCCGCTGATGACCGAACGCGATGCGCCAGTGGTCAAGGCGGTGGCGCAAGGCATCATGGCGATCTTCGACCGCGAGCCGGATTATGTCATTTCGCCAGGCACTTACGACCAGAAGCACATTGCCCGCATCGGCCACCTCTACGATTGCATCGCCTACGGTCCGGGCATTCTCGATCTCGCCCATCGGCCCGACGAATGGGTCGGCATCTCGGACATGGTGGAGTCGGCCAAAGTAATGGCGATCGGGCTCAATGTGCTGCTCAGAGGAACGGCTGCTGGCTGATCCGTCGACATCAGCCGAAAAAACATTCCTCCCGGCGCCGCCGCAGAGCACGAAACGCAATTTACTCCACCTCGAAATCACGCTTCTATCGCACCAGGGTTCGAGCATTTGGGAGTTGCACGATGAAATTGTGGAAAACCATTCTTGCCGCCGCGCTGTTGGCGCTGGCCACCAGCTCTCAGGCGTTTGCCGCGCGCACCGACCTGGTGATCGGCATTACGCTCGAACCGCCGCATCTCGATCCGACCGCCGGTGCCGCCGCGGCGATCGACGAAGTGCTCTACGCCAACGTCTTCGAGGGCCTGACCCGCATTGGTCCGAACGGCGAAGTGCTGCCCGATCTCGCCGAGAGCTGGGCCATTTCCGATGACGGCAAGGTCTACACCTTCAAGCTGCACACTGGTGTCAAGTTCCATGACGGCACCGATTTCGACGCCAGCGACGTGAAATTCTCGCTCGACCGCGCCCGCGCCGACAATTCCGTCAACGCGCAAAAGGGCCTGTTCGCGGCCATCGACACGGTCGAAGTCGTCGATCCGGCGACGGTCAAGGTCACACTGAAGAACCCGCAAGGGTCGTTCCTCTACAATATGGGCTGGGGCGACGCGGTGATAGTGGCGCCGGAGAGCGCCGACACCAACAAGGAAAAGCCAATCGGCACCGGCCCGTTCAAGTTCCAGAGCTGGGCCAAGGGCTCATCGATCACCCTGGTGAAATCGGACACCTACTGGGGCGCTCCGGTATCTCTCGACAAGGCCGAGTTCCGCATCGTTCCCGATGCCGCGGCTTCCGTGCCGGCACTGCTTTCCGGCGACATCCAGGCCTTCCCCTTCTTCGACCCCGACAGCGTCGCGCAGGTCAAGGACGACCCGCGTTTCAAGGTGGTGATCGGCTCGACCGAGGGCGAAACCATTCTGGCGATCAACAACAAGAAGCCGCCTTTCGACAAGCTCGAGGTGCGGCAGGCGATTGCCTTCGCGCTCGACCGCAAGGCGATCATCGACGGCGCCTCGGCCGGCCTCGGCGTGCCGATCGGCTCGCACATGTCGCCCGCCAGCAAGGCCTATGTCGACCTCACCGGCCTCTATCCGCACAATGTCGACAAGGCGAAGGAATTGCTGAAACAGGCTGGCCTGGAAAATGGCTTCAAGGCGACGCTGAAACTGCCTCCGCCCTCCTATGCCCGCCTCGGCGGCGAGATCATCGCCTCGCAACTGCGCGATGTCGGCATCGATCTGGAGATCATTCCGGTCGAATGGGCGCAGTGGCTGGATCAGGTGTTCACCAAGAAGGATTACGACCTCACCATCGTCTCCCACACCGAACCCAACGACATCGATATCTATTCGCGCAAGGACTATTACTTCAACTACGACAATCCGGCCTTCGACAAGATCATCGCCGAGCTGAAACTCACCTCCGACGACGCCAAGCGCAACACGCTGCTCGGCGAAGCCCAGAAGATCCTGGCCGACGATGCCGTGGTCGGCTTCCTCTACGAACTGCCGAAGGTCGGCGTCTGGGACGCCAAGCTGCAAGGCTTGTGGGAGAACGCGCCGATCCAGGCGAATGACCTGACCAAGGTGAAGTGGACGGATTGACCGCCTACCTCCTCAAACGCCTCGCCATCGCTATCGCGACCTTGATCCTGGCCTCGATGGTCGTTTTCGCCGTGCTCGAAATCCTGCCCGGCGATCCGGCACGGTTGATGCTTGGACTCAACGCCAGCGCCGAGCAGGTCGAGCTGCTGCGCAACCAGATGGGGCTCAACGCACCACTGGCCTATCGCTACCTCCACTGGGTGGGCGGCCTGCTCAGCCTCGATTTCGGCCGCTCCTACACCTATTCGGTGCCGGTCATCGACCTTGTGCGCGAACGCATGGCGGTTTCCCTGCCGCTGGCGCTGATCGCGCTGGCGCTGTCGACCATCATCGCCATTCCGGTCGGGCTTTATTCCGCCAGCCGGCGCGGCCGGGCCGGTGACACCATCGCCATGGGCGCGGCCCAACTCGGCGTTGCCGTGCCGAACTTCTGGTTCGCGCTGATGCTGATCTACCTCTTTGCCGTCTGGCTGCGGCTAGTGCCGGCCGGCGGCTTTCCCGGCTGGGGTGCCGGTGTCTGGCCGGCGCTGAAATCGCTGCTGCTGCCGGCCGTAGCACTCGCTCTGCCGCAAGCGGCGATCCTGGCTCGCGTCGCTCGCTCGGCGCTGATCGAGGTGCTGAACGAGGACTATATTCGCACCGCTCGCGCCAAGGGCCTGCCCTACCGCGCCGTGCTGTGGCGGCACGCGCTGCGCAATGCGATGATCCCTGTGCTGACCATTTTGGGCCTGCAATTCGCCTTCCTGCTTGCCGGCACCATCATCATCGAAAACGTCTTTTATCTGCCCGGCCTCGGCCGGCTGGTGTTCCAGGCGATCACCCAGCGCGACCTAATTGTCGTCGAAAGCATCGTCATGCTGCTGGTCGTCGCCGTCATTGCGGTCAATCTCGTCGTCGATGTCTCCTACGCCATCGTCGACCCCCGCCTTCGAGGCCGGCAATGACGCTGCACATCGACATCCCAGAGGAGACGTTTGGCAGCATCCTGGCCAAAGCATTCCGCAACCGCTCCTTCCTCATCGGCTTCGCCATCACTGTGCTGGTGGTGGCAATGGCGCTCGTCTCTTACGTCTGGACGCCTTACGACGTGACCAAGCTGGTGATCTCGGACAAGACGCTCGCGCCCTCGTCGGCGCACTGGTTCGGCACCGATCATTTCGGCCGCGATATCCTGTCGATGATCATGGTCGGCGCCCGCAATTCGATCGCCGTGGCACTGGTCGCGGTCGGCATCGGCATGGGCGTCGGCGTGCCACTCGGCACCTTTGCCGCGGCGCGCGGCGGATTTGTCGACGAGGCGCTGATGCGGCTGAACGATCTCGTCTTCGCCTTCCCGGCGTTGCTGTCGGCGATCATGATCACCGCCATCTTCGGGCCGGGCGCGATCAACGCCATCATCGCCATCGGCATCTTCAACATTCCGGTGTTTGCCCGCGTCGCCCGCGCCGGCGCGCTGGCGATCTGGCCGCGCGAATTCATCCTCGCCGCGCGTGCTGCCGGCAAGAGCAAGACTCAGATCAGCATCGAACACGTGCTGCCCAACATCGCCACGCTGCTTCTGGTGCAAGGCACCATCCAGTTCGCGCTCGGCATCCTCGCCGAAGCCGGGTTGTCTTATGTCGGCCTCGGCGCACAGCCGCCAATGCCGAGCTGGGGCCGCATGCTGTTCGACGCCCAGACGCGCATGGTGGTGGCGCCATGGATGGCGATTTTCCCGGGCATGGCCATCGTCATCACCGTGCTCGGCCTCAACCTGCTCGGCGACGGCATTGCCGACATCCTCGACCCGAAATCGCGGCGGCAGCGATGAGCTTGCTGGAGATCGAAAACCTGTCGCTGGCGATCGGCGACACGCCGATCCTGAAAGGGGTGGAGCTCTCAGTCGCGCCCGGTGAGGTGATGGGGCTGGTCGGAGAATCCGGCTCCGGCAAATCGATGACGGCGCTGACCATCATGCAGCTTCTGCCGCACGCCGCGCGCGTCAGCGGCCGCGTCTCTTACGACGGCATCGACATCCTTGCGGCCACCGAGGACCAGATGTGCGCGCTGCGCGGCGACGACATCGGCATGGTCTTCCAGGAGCCGATGACGGCGCTCAATCCGGTGAAAACCATCGGCGAACAAGTCGCCGAAGGTATACGCTGGCACACCAAAGCAACTCGCGCAGACGCCGAAGACCGGGCGCGCAAAATACTCGACCGCGTCGGCCTGCCCGAGGCGAAATTCCCGCTGTCGCGCTATCCGCACGAACTGTCCGGAGGCCAGCGCCAGCGCGTGGTCATCGCCATTGCTTGCGCATTGAAACCCAAATTATTGATCGCCGACGAGCCGACCACGGCGCTCGACGTGGTGCTGCAGGCGCAGATCCTCGACCTGCTTCGCGGCCTTGTCAGCGAAAACCGCATGGGCCTGCTGTTGATCTCGCACGACCTCGCCGTCGTGACCGAAATGGCCGACCGCATCACCATCCTGCGCCACGGCGAGGTGATGGAAGCCGGCGACACCGCGCGCACGCTGTCGGAACAGCTGCATCCCTACACGCGCCAGCTGGCGCTGGCCTCGATGCATGTGCCGGCGCGCGCCAAGGCGCATGCTACCGTAGAGGGCAAACCCCTGCTTCAGGTCGAAGGCGTGACGCGCGACTATCCTGGGCGGCGTATCTCCCTGTTCAAACCCGCGCCCCCGATCCGAGCTGTCAACGACGTCTCCCTGTCGCTGACGCCGGGTCAATCGGTGGCGCTGGTCGGCCGCTCCGGCTGCGGCAAGTCCACGCTGGCCCGCATGATCCTGGCGCTCGACAAATCCACCTCGGGAACGATCCGCTTCCGCGGCGAAACCATCACCGGCAGGAGCGAGGCGGAGCTGAAGCCAGCGCGGCGCGACATGCAGGTGGTGTTCCAGGACCCCTACGGTTCCTTCGACCCGCGCCAGAAGGTCGAGAAACTGGTCGCCGAGCCGCTGCATGTGCTGGAGAAGAAGCCGACGCCTGCCGAGCGGCGCGAGATGGTGGCGCATGCACTGCACGAAGTCGGCCTCGGCGTCAGCGACATGGACAAATATCCACATGAATTCTCCGGCGGCCAGCGCCAGCGCCTATCGATCGCCCGCGCCATCATCACACGCCCGAAATTGGTGGTGGCCGACGAGCCGGTCTCGGCACTCGACGTCTCGATCCGCGCCCAGATCCTCGATCTGTTCGCCGAGCTCAACCAGAAGCTCGGCATCGCCTATCTCTTCATCACCCACGATCTGACCGTCGCCCGCGCCATCACCGACGAGGTGCTGGTGATGCATGACGGCAGGATCGTCGAGCGCGGCAAGACTAGTGATGTGCTCGACCATCCCCAGTCGGAGGCGGCAAAGGCGCTGGTGGCGGCTGCTCCCGACCTGCACCGGGCGATCGCACGGCGCATGCAGGAACAGGGGTGAGCGGCCGGTTCGCGCAGCGAATTCATCGTGCCAGTGGCACGATGAAAGGTCGCGAACGCTGGGACGCTGCGAAGCAGCGGGGACCCGGCTAGCCGCCGTCGAGCCCAGCTCTGCCGGCTTCACTCTTCCGGCTTCACCACATCGACCGGGCTGATGTCGAGCAGGTCGAGCGTGCGGCGCAGCAGCCGCACCTCGCTCCCGGCCAGTTTTGAATCGGCCTTGGCGATCTCCGCCATGTGGCGTGCCAGCAGCTTGCGCCGCTCGACATCGAGATCGCGAAACAGCGCGATGGCCTGCGAGCCGTTGGTCTCGTAGCCGAACTCGTTGAGGTATTCGATGACCGCGTCGATGCTGGTTTCCGGGATGCCGAAGGCCTCCCTGCAGATGCGCCGGAAGGCGACCATCTCGCTCTCCGACACCGAGCCGTCGGCCAGGATCATGCGAAACAACATCAGCAGTTCCGCCGACAGCACAGGGTCGTCGGCCACCTTGCGCACGCCGGGGTCGCCATCGAAGATCGAGCGTATCTGATCGAGCAATGCCATCGCCAACAACGTCCCCTTTTGCTAGTCCGCCCGGTGCCTATGACCCAAAAGTGCGCAGCGGCTTTGGGATAATGACATGCACTACAGGAAATCCAAGCGCAACGTGCCTGGATAGAGGTGCGCGGATTCGGCCTTGCGCAAACCAGGTCGCCATGATCGAAGGCGCGGCATCTCTTTTCCCGCCGGAATGCCCAGAAAATCCCGATGTTCGACCTCGCCACCCAGACAATCATCATGCTCGCCTTCGCCGCCTTTGCCGCCGGCTTTGTCGATTCGATAGCCGGCGGCGGCGGCCTGATCACCATCCCGGCCCTGCTGCTTGCCGGTTTCCCGCCGGTCGCAGCACTTGGAACCAACAAGCTGCAAGGCATCTTCGGTACGGCGTCGGCGACCATCCACTACGCCATGAATGGCCATGTCGATCTCCGGCGCCAGCTGCCGTCCGCGCTTCTCGCCCTTGCCGGCAGTGCCGTCGGCGCCTTGCTGGCGGCCTTCGTGCCCGGCGATCTCTTGCGGGCGCTGCTGCCGCTGCTGCTGATCGCCATTGCGCTCTACTTCGCGGCGAAACCCAACATGAACGATGTCGACCGCTCTGAGCGCCTGTCTCCCTTCCTGTTCGGGCTGATCATCGCCCCTTTAGTCGGCTTCTATGACGGCCTGTTCGGACCGGGAGCCGGCTCGTTCTACATGCTCGCCTTCGTCAGCCTCGCCGGCTTTGGCGTGCTGAAGGCGACGGCGCACACCAAGCTGCTCAATTTTGCCTCCAACATCGGCGGCTTCATCGTCTTTGCCGTCGCCGGCGTCATCTACTGGAAGATCGGGCTGATGATGGGTGTAGCCCAGTTCCTTGGCGCGCGTCTCGGCGCCAGCCTTGCCATCCGCATCGGCGCAAGGCTGATCAAGCCGCTGCTGGTGATCGTCTGCCTGGCGCTGGCGATCAAGCTGCTGGCCGATCCGGCAAACCCACTACGCCAGCTAATTGGTGTATGAGCCCACGCCCTGATAGAATGTAGCCGTACGAATCATGTTGGAGGGACCACACATGAATCTTAGTGCACCCACTCAGCTTATTTTCATTATTTCCCTTGTCATCGCCATCATCGGCGTTCTCGCCGCACTTGGCGTTCTTGCGTTTATTCCCTTGGCATCGGTCTGGATTATGCTCATCGCCTACATCGTGCTTGCCGCCGGCTGCATGATGCGCGGCGCCTAAGCACGCATATCTCAGGCAACCGAAGCGCCCGGCCAAAAGCCGGGCGCTTTGCTTTCGGCCCCTTTTGATTCAGGCCCCGTTTTGATTCAGGATTGGGCGTCTGCTAGATTTGATCGGCAAAGGATGGCCTATGCCGATCGAGATGCAGCGCCGCAAGGAACAGGACCTCTCCATTGCCGGGCGGTTCGAGATGCGCCGGCGGGCTCCGCCGCCAGCGCTCGAGGGCATTGTGTCGGACATTTGCGGCTATCGCGAAACCGCGCCCGGCCATTTCCGCAACATCGAATATGCCTCGCTGACCGTGCCGCTGGTGGTCAGCTTCGCCGAGCCGTTCGCCATCGGCCTTGGCAAGGATCCCGGCGACAATGACCGTTTCGCCAGTTTCGCCGCCGGCCTGTTTGCCGGCCCGGTAATCATCGAATCCTTTGGCGCCGCCTGCTGCGTGCAGATCAACTTCACCCCACTCGGTGCCCGCCGCTTCTTCGGCCTCCCGATGAGCGAGCTGACCGACAGCATGGTCGTGCTCGACGATGTGCTTGGCGCCGAGGGCATGGCGTTGCGTGAACGGCTTGGTAACGCGCCGGACTGGGCGGCGCGTTTCGACCTTGCCGAGGCCTTCATCGCCACCCGTCTCGGGCATGCCGCCGATACGTCGCCTGAAATTGCCTGGGCCTACGACCGCATCGTCACATCTGGCGGCCGGACCCGCATTTCAACCATCGCCGAGAAACTGGGCTGGAGCCGCAAACATCTTGCCGGCAAGTTCTCCGATGCGACCGGCATCGGCCCCAAGACACTGTCGCGCATCGTGCGTTTCAACCGGGCGCTCGGCCTGTCTCGGCAGGACCAAAGCGACTGGGCCGATATCGCTGCCGATTGCGGCTATGCCGACCAGGCGCACCTGGTGCGCGACTTTCGCCAACTCGCCGGCGATCCGCCAACGGCGCTGGAGGTAACATTTCTTCAAGACGGGCGAGCGGCCTTCGAACAGAGTGGGTTATCAACCAACTTGAATGAAGGAGGTTTTCATGCCCGCAATCACTGAAGCACCCCGGCTCTACCCTGCCTTGCGCTACAAGAATGCAGGAAAAATGATCGACTGGCTGGGCGAGGCCTTCGGCTTCGAAGTCCGCGCCCGCTATGGCGAGGGCGACATCGTGCACCATGCCGAGCTGGTGTTCGGCTCCTCGATGATCATGCTGGGTACAGCGCGCAGCGACGACTACGGCAAGATGGTCGGTGAGCCCGGTTCCGGCGGCGGCAAGTCGATCTATGTCGCCGTCGACGATGCCGATGCCGCCCATGCCAGGGCCAAAAAGGCCGGCGCCACGATCATTCAGGAACTGACCGACCGCGACTATGGCAGCCGCGAATTCATCTGCCGCGATCCGGAAGGCAATGTCTGGTCGTTCGGGACATATTGGCCGAAGGCGGGCGAAGCCGGCTAACGGGCCAGCCCGAAAATGGCATCGCAGTCGAGATGCCTCTCCAGCTCAGCTGCGACCTCGTCCAGGGCCTTTTCCACCTCGGCGCGATAGTCGATGCCGCCGCCTTTGACGCCGAGGCTCTCCAGGAATCTTGCCCGGAAGGCGTCGGCGGAAAACAGGCCGTGCAGATAGGTGCCCGACACCTTCCCGTCAGCGGAAATAGCGCCGTCATCAATGCCGTTGATCACTGCGGATGGCCGTGCCATATCAGGCCCGGTGGTGCGGCCGAGATGGATTTCGTAACCCTCGAGCGGCAGGCCGAATGGCACCGAGCGCGCGCTGACATTGCGCACCGTCTTTTCCGGTTCCATCACCGTCTCGATGTCGAGCAGGCCGAGCCCTTCCGCTTCGGTCACGCTGCCCTCAATGCCGGCGGGGTCGCGCACCATGCGACCCAGCATCTGGAAGCCGCCGCAAATGCCGACGACGTGGCCACCGCGCTTGCGGTGGGCGAGGAGATCGCGATCCCAGCCATTCTCGCGAAATTTCAGGAGGTCGCCGATCGTCGATTTCGAGCCGGGAATGACCACCAGCCCGGCATCTTCCGGCAGTTTCTTTCCCGGCGGCACGAACACCACTTCGACCTGCGGCTCGGCCTTGAGCGGGTCGAGATCGTCGAAATTGGCGATGCGGCCAAGCATCGGCACCGCGACTTTCAACGCCCGCTTCTCGCCGGAGGCCAGGCGTTCGAGCACAACCGAATCCTCGGACGGCAGCTGGGCCGCTGCCTTCAGCCACGGGACGACGCCAAAACAGCGCCAGCCTGTGAATTTTTCGATCGACCGGATGCCGTCGTCAAACAGCGAGACATCGCCCCGGAACTTGTTGATGAGGTAGCCGACGATCATCCGGCGGTCCTCTTCCGGCAGGATCAGATGCGTGCCGGCGACCGAAGCGATGACGCCGCCGCGGTCGATGTCGCCGACCAGGATGACCGGCACGTCGGCGCGCGTGGCAAAGCCCATATTGGCGATGTCGCGGTTTCTCAGATTGATCTCGGCCGGCGAGCCGGCGCCCTCGACGATGACCAGATCGGCGCCCTCACCGACCTTGCCCCAGGAGTCCAGTACGGCGTCCATCAGCCCCGCTTTCATCGCCTGGTAGTCGCGCGCTCGCGCCTCGCCGAACACCTTGCCCTGCACGATCACCTGCGAACCGATGTCGCTCTGGGGTTTGAGCAGCACCGGATTCATATGCACGGTCGGCTGCACACCACAGGCCAGCGCTTGCAGCCATTGCCCACGGCCAATCTCGCCGCCGTCGGCGCGGTTGTCGCCGGGAATGTCGGCGACGGCGGCATTGTTCGACATGTTCTGTGGCTTGAACGGCCTGACCTTCAGTCCGCGTTTTTTTGCGGCGCGGCAGAGCCCGGCAACCAGCACGGTCTTGCCGACATCCGAGCCCGTGCCTTGCAGCATGATCGCTTTGGCCATGGCTCAGCCCCTGCCCTGCGCGCCGGGAATGGTCGACCTCTGCGCCAGCGGCCCGCCGCGCCAGATGTAGAGCGCCAGCAGCGGCTCGTCGCCGGTGCGCATGGCATGGCTGACATTGGAGGCGTGGTGGATCACCTCGCCTGCCTGGCGGACGTGAAAGCCGCCCTCGCCCATGCGCCATTCGGTACCGCCGGTCAGCGGAATGTAGATCTCCTCGGCAACGTGATGATGATCGGGATAGGTGATATCAGGTCCGAGGATCAGCAGGCCGGCCGCGACCTCGTCGTTGGCGAAATGGCCGCGTAGCCCAAAAACCTCCAGCCAGCCGTATTTCTGCAGGAACGCCGAGCCGAAATCCGCCGCATTGTAGGTCTGCCCCCAATGCAGATCGTTGCGGCGCTCCGCCAGCAGCTGCACCAGAGGCTGCGCATCCGGCGGCGCCAGTTCGGCGATACGGTCGAGTTGGGAAAGGCAAGGCAGTCTATGCGGTTCGAGCGCACGCGCCGGCATTGTCCAGTCGATTCGGGCGACAGCGTCCCGCACCAGTGCATTGTCCACGCCTCGGAGATAGCCGTGGAAACGGTCGAGCAGCTCACTGAGATATGTCGGCACGCAATGCTCCGTTGATCCATTCATGCACAGCGGCTGCGCGGCAGGCCGGGTTGCGCGGCGGCATCATTGGTCTAGATTGGGCGGCGCGCAAAGCCAAAAACAACAGGCCAGCAAGCCAACCCCCAGCAAGGGGAAACACAGGGAGCACGCCATGGACGCCGCGGTCGATGCGAGCACCAGCCAATTCGAACTCAACGAGGAGCAGCGCGCCATCCAGGAGATGGCGCAGGCCTTCGCCGCCGATCGCGTCGCGCCCAATGCACTCGAATGGGACCGGGCAAAACACTTTCCCGCCGATGTGATCCGCGAGACCGGCCCGCTTGGCCTCGGCGGCATCTATGTCAGGGACGATGTCGGCGGTTCGGCGCTCGGCCGGCTCGACGCCGTGCTGATCTTCGAGGCGCTGTCGCACGCCGATCCGGCGTTTTCCTCCTTCATCTCCATTCACAACATGGCGGCCTCGATGATCGACCGCTTCGGCAGCGACGAGCAGCGCAAGCGCTTCCTGCCGAAGCTGACCTCGATGGAATGGCTGGCAAGTTATTGCTTGACCGAGCCCGGCTCGGGCTCCGACGCGGCGGCGCTGAAAACGCGCGCGGTGAAGAATGGCGACGACTATGTGCTGAACGGCGCCAAGCAGTTTATTTCCGGCGCCGGCGACAGCGACCTTTATGTCGTCATGGCGCGCACCGGCGCCGACGGTCCGAAAGGCATTTCCACCTTCGTCGTGCCAAAGGACGCGCCCGGCCTCTCCTTCGGCGCCAACGAGCACAAGATGGGCTGGCACATGCAGTCGACCCGCCAGGTCATTTTTGAAGACTGCAAGGTGCCGGCGGCAAACCTGCTGTCGGGCGAAGGCGCCGGTTTCGGCATCGCCATGGCCGGGCTCGATGGCGGCCGCCTCAACATTGCCGCATGCTCGCTCGGCGGCGCGCAGTCGGCGCTCGACAAGGCGCTGGCCTATACCGCCGAGCGCAAGGCTTTCGGCTCGAAGATCAATCAGTTCCAGGCGCTGCAGTTCAGGTTGGCCGACATGGAGACCGAGCTGCAGGCGGCTCGCATTTTCCTCTATGCCGCCGCAGCGAAACTCGACCGCAAGGCGCCGGATGCCGGCAAATGGTCGGCGATGGCCAAGCGCTTCGTCACCGACATCGGCTTCAATGTCGCCAATGAGGCGCTGCAGTTGCATGGCGGCTACGGCTATCTGCATGATTACGGCATCGAGAAGCTGGTGCGCGACCTGCGCGTGCACCAGATCCTCGAAGGCACCAACGAGATCATGCGCGTGATTATTGCGCGGGCACTGATTGTCCGCTGACGGCAACAATTCAGGAGAACTTGATGACCACCATTGCCTTCATCGGCCTAGGGAACATGGGCAATCCGATGGCCGCCAACCTGGTCAAAGCGGGGCATACGGTGAATGGTTTTGACCTTATGCCGGAAAACCTCACGGTCGCCCGTGAACATGGTGTGACGGTAATGGCCAATGCTGTTGCCGCGGTGAAAGACGCTGATGTCGTCATCACCATGTTGCCGGCCGGCAAGCACGTGCTCTCGGTTTACGAGGACATCGCGCCCAAGGCCAAGCAAGGCGCGCTGTTCATCGATTCCTCGACCATCGACGTCGAATCAGCCCGCAAGGCCCATGCCGTTGCAGGGAAGCACGGTCTGCATTCGATCGATGCCCCCGTCTCCGGCGGCACCGGCGGAGCTGCCGCGGGCACCCTCACCTTCATGGCCGGCGGGTCGACCGAAGCTTTTGCTGCCGCTGAACCGATCCTGAAGCCGATGGCCGGCCGCATTGTCCATTGCGGCGATGACGGCGCCGGCCAGGCGGCAAAAATCTGCAACAACATGATGCTCGGCATTTCGATGATCGGCGTTGCCGAGGCCTTCGTGCTGGCCGAAAAACTGGGCCTCTCGCATCAGGCGCTGTTCGACGTCGCCTCGACCTCGTCCGGCCAGTGCTGGTCGCTGACCACTTACTGCCCGGTGCCCGGCCCAGTGCCGACATCGCCGGCCAACAGGGATTACAAGCCGGGCTTTGCCGCGGCACTCATGCTGAAGGACCTGAAACTGTCGCAGGAGGCTGCCCAAAGTGCGGGCGCGGTGACGCCCATGGGGGCTGAAGCAGCCCAGCTTTATGCGCTGTTCAACGCGCAGGGAAATGGCGGCGCCGATTTTTCCGGAATCATAAATTTTCTGCGCGGCAATTCTCTATAAGTTTCGAATTTTGCAGCGTTTTTATCGATTTTTCTCGTATGGAAAAATTGCAAATTTAGATTTGCTTAAGCTCTCGATAACCCGACGGTAACGATGTGCCTATACAACGGATGGCGAGGCGGACATATCGCATCCGCCCGGCGCTCCGGATCAGGTCTCGCGTACCGGAGCCCGTAAGTTTCGCAAGTGTTTTGTTGGCGAAACGCCATGCGTATCTGGCAAAGCCGCGTTCCCGATGGGGCGCGGTTTTTGCGTTTTGCGGACTATACTGTGTGGTCTGAATTATATTCCGATTGCAGCGTTCGGAATTGCCTCATGGTCTTCATTGACCAGCACGATCGGTGCGCCGGCCCCTTCGACCCTGACGATAAGCAGGCGCACACGCCATATGCCGGCGGTGCGGATGGCATGCGAATACGCAGTGGCCTTTCCCTTGGCGCCGTGAATCGGAATGCTGAACCGGGCTTCACCGGAACCGTTGGCATCGACATTGATGCTGCCGCCAACCCAGTAATTGTCGGTCAGGTCATCGCCGATGGCCGCCTTGACGCGATCGTCGGCCCGTACGGCGTCCATGGTCATGTGATAGGCGTCGCTGCCTTTCATCAGGCGGGGAATGCCGCCGACGGTGACGGCAACAACGCCGAACCCGACGACCCAGACGATGAGCCCGGCGATCGCCCAGTTGCGTTGCGTCCTGCGAAAATGCTCCGCATCGCGCCATGGGTAATTTTCCCAGGCCCAGCGGCTGCCGCGCGCGCCCAGCACGAAGAGCATGACGATGTTGACCAGAGGGACGAACATCAGCAATGCGATGAACGTGCTGTTGCCGATACCCCAGATCCAGTTGAGGAAAAACGCGCCCCAGTTCCAACGGTCGAGTTCGGGCGGAATTTCAGCGGGCTGGTTGAGCGGTTGTACGGCCATCATGTCCCCCATCGGCAAAGACTGCCGCGCGGGAGTCTAGCGCAGGCGCGGCAAAACCGGAAACCGGCTTTGACCCCGACGCCAAAGTCGGACAGAGGCGGGGCCGAAGCCTCAATTAGTCCTTTAACGACAGCCGGCGAAAATTCGCTTTCACCGCGCGGCTGGCAGGCTTCAGCGCCGCACTGATCGACCGTTCCACGGCTATGCCGTTGAACAGCGATGGCGTGCGGCCGGAAAAAACCTCCGGCCAGAAGCGCGCCGCCGATTGGAACAGCGCCATTTGCGCGGCAAACGCCCCTTCGGCAACAGCCGTGGCTTTCTCATTGATGGCACGTGCAGTCTCGGAGCCAAGGCCTCTGCCGTTTTGTGCGTCGGCTGCCATCAGAGGCAGGCGCATGACCATCACCAATGGCGCCAGCATCAGGTCGGCTCCTATGGCGCCCGCTCCTCGCGTGCGCAGTGTCTTCGTGATCTTTTTCATGAACCCCTCAACTGCAGCCGATCCTGCCGGCTGAGAACACTACGCGCGACGGCGGCTATCGTTCCCTGACATCACGAGGTTGCGCAGGCGCGCTGCCCTCAGCGCGCCTGGCGATCTCTCCGCCTACTTCTTGCGCAAATCCGCTAGCGCCAGATCGAGCGCCCTGGCGATGCGTTCGCAAGCCATGTCGATCGTCTCACGCGACCAGATCAGCGGCGGCGACAGGATCATCGTGTCGCCGGTGGCGCGCAGCATCATGCCTTGCGCGATGGCGTGGTCACGGACGGTGACGGCGGCACTGCCCGCCGGCAGGAAGCGTTCCTTGGTCGCTCTGTTCTTGACGATCTCGATCGCCCCCATCAGCCCGATCGAACGCACCTCGCCGACCAGCTCGTGGCCGGCAATGCGCTCCTGCAGCGCCTGGGCGAAGTAAGGTCCGGTGTCGTTCTTGACGCGGTCGACCAGACCTTCGCGCTCCATGATCTCGAGGTTCTTCAGCGCCACCGCGCAGGCGACCGGGTGACCCGAATAGGTATAGCCGTGATAGAACTCGCCGCCCTTTTCGACCAGTGTCGCTGCGATGCGGTCGCCGACCAGCAGTGCCGAAAGCGGCTGGTAACCCGACGTCAGCGCCTTGGCCGTGGTGATGGTGTCGGGCTCGATGCCGAAGGTCTGCGCGGCGAACCATTCGCCGGTGCGGCCATAGCCGGTGATGACCTCGTCCAGCATCAGCAGCACATCGTATTTGCGGCAGATGCGCTGCACTTCCGGCCAGTAGCTCATCGGTGGGATTTTTACCCCACCTGCTCCCATCACCGGTTCGCCAATGAACGCGGCAACCTTGTCGGCGCCGGCTTCGAGGATGGCGTCCTCGACCGCCTTGGCGGCGCGCAGGCCGAAATCATGGTCGCTTTCGCCAGGCAGCGCCAGCTCATAGGCATAGGGCATCATCACATGGACGATGTTGGGGACAGCACCACCGAGCTGCTTGTGCATCAGATCCATGCCCCCCAGCGATGTGCCGGCGACAGTCGAGCCGTGATAGCCCATCTTGCGCGAGATGATGCGGTTCTTCTCCGGCTTGCCCTCCAGCGCCCAGTAGTGGCGCACGAGCCGCAGCGCCGTGTCGTTGGCCTCCGAGCCCGACGAGCCGTAGAACACTTGGGCGACGCCCTTGGGCGCCAGTTCGGCCAGCTTCTTCGACAACAGCACCGGCGTCGGCGTCGAGCATTTGAAGAAGGAGTTGTAGTAGGGCAATTCCTTCATCTGCGCGTAAGCAGCGTCGGCCAGCTCGTCACGGCCATAGCCGACATTGACGCACCACAGCCCGGCCATGCCGTCGAGAATCTCGGTGCCATCGGCATCGTAGATGAACGGACCGTTGGCATGGGTGATGATCCGCGAGCCGGCCTCTCGCAATTCCTTGTGGTCGGTGAACGGATGCAGATGATGCGCGGCGTCGATCTGCTGAAGCTGCTTCAGCGAATAATTCTGATAGGTCATCTCTGGGTCTTTCCTCTGAAATCATTCCGGCGATGCCGGGGCGAATTCGTCAGAGGACGGCAGGTGGTGAATAGCCAATGCGGGCGCAAAGCCGCAAAAGCTCGGCGCGCAGCGTGCGCGGTGACGGCGTCACCGCGACCCGAAATACGCGAGCCCCAAAGGCGCTAACCAAGATCCTGACGAGAGCCATGGCCGCACTTTAGAGCAAAGGCTGGTCGAGGTGAACCACCCTTTGCTTGGCCCACGAGGGGTCTAGGCCTTGGCGGACAACGCCCTTTGCAGGAAGACATATTTCATCGCGGTTTGTGCAGCCTGCGGCCGGCGGTCGCCGCGCCCGCCATGGCCACCCTCGGTCTCCTCGAAGAACAAAGTCCTGTCGTGCCCAGCTTCTTGAAGCCGCGCCGCCATCTTGCGGGCATGGCCGGGATGGACGCGGTCGTCGGCGGTCGATGTCGTCAGCAGCACCGGCGGATAGGCAGCGTCGGCTGACACATGCTGGTAGGGCGAATAGGCGCCCAGCCATTTGGCCTCTTCCGGTTTCGACGGATCGCCATATTCGCCCATCCACGAGGCGCCCGGCGGCAGGTCGGTGTAGCGCAGCATGTCGAGCAGTGGCACTTCGATGATGACGGCGCCGAACAGCTCGGGGTGCTGCGTCAGCGAAACACCGGTCAGCAAGCCGCCATTAGAACCGCCCTGGATGCCGAGCGAGCCGGCGGTGGCGATGCCGCGCCCGACGACATCTTCGGCCACCGCGGCGAAATCGTCGAAGGCAGTCTGGCGATTGCCCTTCAGCGCCGCCTGGTGCCAGGCCGGTCCGAACTCGCCGCCGCCGCGGATGCAGGCCTGCACATAGGCATTGCCCTTTTCCAGCCACAGCCTGCCGCGCACGCCGGCATAGCCGGGCAGCAGCGGCACCTCGAAGCCGCCATAGCCGTAAAGCAGCGTCGGCACCGGACCCTTCTGGTCGCGCCGCCTGACGACGAAATACGGGATCATGGTGCCGTCCTTCGAGCGCACCTCGAACTGTTCGGAAATCAGCGGCGCGGCATCGAAACGCGCCGGCTGCGCCTTCACCGTCGCCAGCGTCTCGCCATCGTCGTCCGACCAGATGATCGAGCTCGGCGTCAGGAAATCGGTGAAGGAGAACGAAACGCTGGAGCCGAAATGCTCGGCGTGTGCGATGCCGACATTGCCGTTTTCGGGCAGTGCGACCGGCTTGAGCGACCAGCCTTCCCCATTGCGCTCGGCGACGATGATCTTGCCGCGCACATTGTCCATCAGGTTGATGAACAGCCGGTCCTGCGTGCGGGCAATGCCTGCGATGGACACGCGATGCGCCGGCGCAAGCATGGTTTCGACAGGCCCCAAATCGCCGGTGTCGATCCAGCGTTCGAAATCCAGGGAATAGAGCCCGTCAGGTTGGCACTCGGTGCCGTCAGGCGCCGTCCACGGGCTGCGCACGCTGAACACAAACCGACCCTTGAACAGTGCCGTATCGGTGACATCGTCCGGCAGCGGAATGCGCCGGTTTTCGCCCGATGGCAGGCGCAGAAAACTGTGCGAGGAGAAGAAGGCGATCGCGCGGGCCAGAAACAGATACTGCCTGTCGCCGTCATATTCGACCCCGACGCCGGCCGCGAGATCCTGCTTCTCCGCCTCGAAGATCGGCGTCGCGTCTTCCAGGCGGGTGCCGCGCTTCCACAGCTTGACGACGCGCGGATAGCCGGACTGGGTCTTGTCCTCTTCCTCGAAGGCGGCCGAGACAAGCACGGTGTCCTTGTCCAGCCAGGAAAAACCGGATTTGGAGGCGGGAGCGCGGAAGCCGCCCTCGACAAAGGATTTGGCTTCAATGTCGAATTCGCGCATCTCGCTGGCATCGCCGCCATCCGGCGACATCGCCACCAGGCATAGATTGAAGTCGGGATAGAGGCGGCTGGCGCCGCCGAACACCCATTTCACACCCTCCTTGGCCGACAGGATATCGAAGTCGATGATCGTCTCCCAGTCGGGCTTCTCGGTCTTGTAGGAGGCGACCGTCGTACGGCGCCAGAGGCCGAGCACATTGGTCTTGTCCTGCCAGAAATTATAGACGTGGCCGTTGAGCGCAGCGCCGACCGCAATGTTGTCTTCCGCTGTCATCAGGTCGAGCGCTGTCTCGAACGCCGCCTGATAGGACGGATCGCCCTGCAACTCGCCGACCGTGACCTCGTTCTGGCGATGCACCCAGTCGAGCGATTGCTTGCTGGTCCGATCTTCCAGCCAGAGGAAATTATCCTCGGCGGCGGTCTCGGTCTGGCGTTTTGTCATCGATTGGGTCACGCATGGTCTCCAAGCTATTGGCGGGCGGCCCTGCCTACATCGCGTCCCAGGCGGTTTTATTCAAGATGGTGACGTTGGGTCATTGAGACTGATGAAGGTTAGCCCCTGCTCCAGACAACCCCGTCAGGCGTTTTGGCGCTTGAAGGATCGGTAGAGCGCGAAGCTCACCAGCAGTGCGTCGAGGCCGGCGATGACCACCGGCAGGCCGAGCGGGCCGATGACCTGCATCAAGGCACCAGCGCCGGGCGGGCCGACAATGCCGCCGGCGCCCCACATCAAGGCGAAGGCGGCGTTGCCGGCGACCAGCACCGTTCCCTTGAAGCGGCTGCCGAGCTCGACCAGCGCCATGGTGTAGACGCCGTAGCCGACCGCCCATGACCACCAGCACCGGCCAGACCAGCGGCGTGGTGATCAGTACCGGCAGCGACAGCGCGCACGCTGCTGTCGCCAATGCGCAAAAGACGATCATCGCCCGGCCGCCGAAGCGTTCGGCCATCAGCCCGAGCGGGATCTGCAGCAGGATGTTGCCGGCCGACAGCGCCGTTACCAGCGCCGCGAGCTTTGCTTCGGGAAGCGCATAGCCGGCGCCGAAGACCGGGATCAGCGCGTAGGTGCTCTGCTGCACCGCCGCCGAAACCAGCACCGCCAAAAGCAGCGCCGGCGCCAGCCTGGCAAAGCCGAAAAGGTCGCTGGCGGGCTGACCGTCATCCTCGAAACCGGTCAGCTTCGACGACACTGCGCGCAGGATCAGCGCACAGAACGCAAAGCCCGCTATCGCGGCAATGAAGGGCGGCCATCCCGAGGCGCCGACAGTGATCAGGATCAACGGCCCGGCGGCATAGCCAGCGCCCATCAGCGCGTTGAACACACCCATCACCCGGCCGCGACGCGACGGCGGCGCCAGCGACAGCGCCCACACCTCGCCAAGCACATAGAGCGGGTTGATGACGAGGCCGACGAAAAAGCGAATGACGAACCAGGCCACCCAGTCCTGCAGATAGCCGATGCCTAGAAAGCACAACGCTCCGATCAGCGAACTGCCGACGGCGAGATTGCGGGCGCCGAACAGCCGTACGGCCGCCGGCACGAAGGACGCCGACAGGATGAGGCCGACCGGCATCATCGCCGCCGAAAGGCCGATCAGCGCAGGCGACATGCCTTGCCGCTGCATCAAGAGCGTGAACAGCGGATAGCTCAAGCCTTGCGCGGCCCCGAACATGGCCAGGGCCGCAGTGACACCGGCAAGCGCTGCCCATTGGGTTACCGCTTCGCCATCACTCGAACCGGTCGCGGCCATGCTGCTTTCCATGTGAACTGCCGGACCATTCAGCGGCAAACCATGAGCTAGCGGTTCGAATTCGCGAAAGGAAGGGCCGCCGCCGAAATCCCCTTGCGCCAAGGGCCAGTGGACGCGTCCTATCTGTCGCACACTGCCATTCCGGCATGTCGCTTCCCTCGTCCTAGTGGTCGCCGCCTCCGCAATGGCCGGACAGCCGCCGGTCCATTATGCCGGCCGCTACCCGCATCGTACGAGGACCATCATGACCGCCGCCCTGCACCCAGCCGAACCGCCTTTGGCAACCGATCGCGCCCGTCGTGGTGGCCGTGCGGGCAAGCGCGCCGGCGGCTCGGCCGCCTTCGAACAGCCGGCTTTCCGACAGTTGAGAAACCCGCTGACGCCGACCAAGCTGGTCTCCGACGACGAGCTGGAATCGATCCACCTCGCCTCGTTGCGCGTCTTGAGGGAAATCGGCGTCGACGTGCTGCATGACGAAGCCCGTCGCATCATGAAGGAACATGGCGCCGACGTGACCGCGGGCAGCGAGCGCGTGCGCTTCGACAGTGACATGATCCTCGATCTCATCTCGAACTGCCCGTCGGAATTCACGCTGCATGCCCGCAACCCGGCGCACGATGTCCGCTTCGGCGGCAACAATGTGATCCTGTCGATGATGGCCTCGGCGCCGAACTGCTCCGACCTCGATCGCGGCCGCCGCCCGGGCAACCAGCAGGACTACCGCAACTTCCTGCGCCTGGCGCAGATGCACAACATCCTGAACTGCACCGGCGGCTATCCGGTCGAGCCGACCGACATCCACCCGTCGGTGCGCCACCTCGAATGCATCCGCGACCTCGCCACGCTGACCGACAAGGTGTTTCACATCTATTCGCTCGGCAAGGAACGCAATGTCGACGGCATCGAGATCGCCAGGATCGCGCGCGGCATCAGCCACGAGCAGATGCTGGAAGAGCCGTCCGTCTTCACCATCATCAACACCAATTCGCCGCTCAAGCTCGACGTGCCGATGATGGAAGGCATCATCCAGATGTCGAGCAAGGGCCAGGTCGTTGTCGTCACGCCCTTCACCCTGTCGGGCGCGATGGCGCCGGTCACCATCGCCGGCGCGCTGGTGCAGCAGAATGCCGAGGCACTGTCCGGCATCGCCTTCGCCCAGATGGTGCGCAAGGGCGCGCCGGTCGGCTATGGCGGCTTCACCTCCAATGTCGACATGAAGTCCGGTTCACCGGCCTTCGGCACACCCGAATACATGAAGGCACAGCTGGTCGGCGGCCAGCTTGCCCGCCGCTACAAGATCCCCTACCGCACCTCCAACACCTGCGCCGCCAACACGGTCGACGCGCAGGCCGCCTATGAAAGCGTGTTTTCGCTGTGGGGCGCCATCCAGGGCGGCGGTAATCTCATGATGCACGGCGCTGGCTGGCTCGAAGGCGGCCTGCGCTGCTCCTACGAAAAAACCATTCTCGATATCGACCTGTTGCAGATGGTGGCGGAGTTCCTGACCCCGCTCGACCTCTCCGAAGAGGCGCTCGGCTTCGACGCCATCCAGTCTGTCGGCCCCGGCGGCCATTTCTTCGGCACCCAGCACACGCAAGACCGCTACAAGAACGCCTTCTACTCGCCCATCCTCTCCGACTGGCGCAATTTCGAAACCTGGGCCGAAGCCGGCTCGCCGACGGCGCTGGAAAAGGCCAACAAGGTCTGGAAGGAACGGCTGGCGTCTTACGAAGAACCCTATATGGACCCGGCCATTCGCGAAGAGCTCAACGACTTTGTCGAAAAGCGCACGTCCGAAGGCGGCGCGCCGACCGATTTCTGATCGACACACCGTGCAGCGTTCGTCACGCCGCTGGCCAACACCTGATTCAATTTACGCAAAAACGGACCCATCTTTATGAAATCTCACGTCAAAGCGGTTGTCATTGGCGGCGGCGTCGTCGGCTGCTCGGTTCTCTACCATTTGGCCAAGGCCGGCTGGACCGACATCATGCTGATCGAGCGTTCGGAGCTGACCTCCGGCTCGTCCTGGCACGCGGCCGGCGGCTTCCACACGCTAAACGGCGACCCGAACGTCGCCAAGCTGCAGGCCTATACGGTGCAGCTCTACAAGGAGATCGAGGAAATCTCCGGCCAGTCCTGCTCGCTGCATTTGACCGGCGGCGTAATGATGGCCGATACGCCCGAGCGCATGGATTTTCTGCGCCTGGCCCATGCCAAGGGCCGCTATCTCGGCATGGACACCGAGCTGATCACCCCCTCCGAAGCCAAGGCGATGTTCCCGCTGATGGACGAGACGAATTTCGTCGGCGCCATGTGGGATCCGGTCGAAGGTCATCTCGATCCCTCCGGCACCACCATCGCCTATTCCAAGGCAGCCAAGAAACTCGGCGCCGAGATCGTGCTGCGCAACCGCGTTGTTGATCTGACGCAGCAGCCCGACGGCACCTGGAACGTCGTCACCGAGCAGGGCACGGTGCATGCCGAGCATGTCGTCAATTGCGGCGGGCTGTGGGCGCGCGAGATCGGCCGCATGGTCGGCGTCGAACTGCCGGTGCTGGCGATGGAGCATATGTACCTGCTCACCGAGCCGATGCCGGAGGTCGAGGAATTCAACAAGTCGACCGGCCGCGAGATGATCGGCGTGCTCGACTTCAAGGGCGAGATCTACACCCGCCAGGAGCGCAACGGCATCCTGCTCGGCACTTATGAAAAGGCCTGCAAGCCGTGGTCGCCGGTCAACACGCCGTGGGATTTCGGCCACGAACTGCTGCCGCCGGATCTCGACCGCATCGCGCCATCGCTCGAAATTGGCTTCAAGCATTTCCCCGGCATCGAGAAGGCCGGCATCAAGCAGATCATCAACGGCCCCTTCACCTTCGCGCTCGACGGCAACCCGCTGGTCGGACCGGTGCAGGGCGTGACCAATTTCTGGTGCGCCTGCGCCGTCATGGCCGGCTTCAGCCAGGGCGGCGGCGTCGGCCTCGCACTGTCCAACTGGATGGTGCATGGCGATCCCGGCTTCGATGTCTGGGGTATGGATGTCGCCCGTTTCGGCGAGTGGGCCGGCCCGCGCTACACCAACGCCAAGGTGCGCGAAAACTATTCGCGCCGCTTCTCCATCCGCTTCCCCAATGAAGAGCTGCCGGCGGCTCGCCCGGCGCAGACGACGCCGCTCTACGACACCATGCTCGCCAACAACGCCGTCATGGGCGATAGCTGGGGTCTCGAAACGCCGCTGTGGTTCGCGCCGAAGGGCAAGGAGCCGAAGGACATCGTCTCCTTCCACCGCTCCAACGATTTCGGCCCGATCGGCGAGGAAGTGCGCGCCACGCGTGAGAAGGTCGGCGTCACCGAAATCGCCAACTTCGCCAAATACGAAGTGTCGGGGCCTGCGGCGGAGGATTTCCTCAACCGGCTGATGACCAACCGCATGCCGAAGATCGGCCGCATCGTGCTGACGCCGATGATCAACGAATTCGGCAAGCTGATCGGCGACTTCACCATCGCCAAGGCCGGCGAGGACCGCTTCATGATCTGGGGCTCGTCCGCGGCGCAGAAATACCATATGCGCTGGTTCGAAAAGCACCTGCCTAGGGATGGGTCGGTGCGTATTCATCGCTTCGACCAGACACTGGTCGGTCTGTCGATCGCCGGTCCGAAATCCCGTGACCTGCTGCAAAAGCTGGTCGATGTCGACATCTCGACAAAAGCCTTCCGCTTCATGGACTTCCGCGAGATGGCGGTCGGCGGCGCGCCCTGCATGGTCAACCGCATCACCTATACCGGCGATCTCGGCTACGAGATCTGGATGGCGCCGGCCTATCAGCGTCTGGTCTACAAGGCCATCAAGGACGCCGGCGAGGAGTTCGGCCTGGTCGATTTCGGCATGCGCGCTTTGCTCTCCATGCGCCTGGAAAAGAACTTCCCGACCTGGTTCCGCGAGCTGCGCCCGATCTACGGGCCGTTCGAAGGCTCGATGGACCGCTTCATCAAGCTCGAGAAGAACGACTTCATCGGCCGCGAGGCCGCCGCCAAGGAACAGGCGGAAGGGCCGAAGCTGCGCCGCGTCTCGTTCATCGTCGATGCGACCGATGCGGATGTCATGGGCGACGAGCCGATTTGGGCCAAGGTCAGCAAGGACTACGGCACGGTTGAAAAGCCGCATGGTTACGGCGCGCCGCGCTTCGACACATCGGGCAAGGAAGTCCGCGGCTCGAAAGCGGCGGAAGGGGCTTCGGCCGTGCGCGGCATCGTCGATGGCGACTGGCGGGTGGTCGGCTGGGTCACCTCGGGCGGCTATGCGCATTCTGTGCAGAAATCGATGGCGCAAGGCTATGTGCCGGCTGCGCTTGCCGAGGACGAAAGTGCTGGCTTGTTCGAGATCGAGATCCTCGGCCATCGGCGTTCCGCCCGCATCAATGTCGAGGCGCCCTTCGACCCCAGCGGCGAGAAGATGCGGACCTAAAAAGGCGACAGCGTGTGTGAGATCGTGTAAGGGGCCATCGGCGGTGGCCGCAGGCTTTTCCCTCGATGAGAAGACGATCCCCTTGCAGTATCTAGAGAAATGGACGGACTGGCTGTGCGAAGGCAAGGTCGGTCCCTTCAACGCCGCGCTGGTCTGCCTCGCGGTTTATTGCCTTGTCCAGATCGTGGTAATGGCGCTGTTGTCCCACATCGTTGGAACCGGCGTCGGCGTCGACGATTCCGAACAGCTGATGTACATGCATTACCTCTGGGCCGGCTATGGCGGCTCGCAGCCGCCTCTCTATACGTGGCTTGCCCGCATCGTCGCCGGCGTGGTCGGGACGAATATACTCGCGCTCAAGATCGTGAAGTACCTTCTGATCGGCGTGGCGCTGGCGTCGGCTTTCATCGCTGTCCGCCGTCTCGGCTATTCCAGCCGGGCTGGCGCCGCCGCCATGTTCGGCCTGTTGTTGTTTCCGCAGATGGTGTGGGAGATGCAGCATGCCCTCACCCACTCGATTGCCGCCTTCTGCTTTTCAGCGGTGCTGTTTCTTGCGCTCGTCGAACTTGTGCAACGCCGATCGCTCTTAGCCTATGTGCTTTTCGGTGTGGCTATCGCTGCCGCGATCCTGTCGAAATACAACAATGTGATTTTCCTCGCCGCGCTGATCCTGTCGACGCTTTCGCTGCGCGAAACACGCAGCGTCGTGCTGAATCGCCAGTTTTTGATCAGTGTCGCGGTGGCTGTGCTGCTTTGCCTGCCGACACTCTACTGGAGCCTGACGCATACCGACCAACTGCTGTCGCATAGCGGCGGTTTCTTCGGCGCGGCCAGGGAAAGCGGGGTGTTACAGACCGCATTCGACGGAATAAGCGGGCTGGGCAGGGCGATCCTGTTTTTCGCCCTGCTGCCGGTCGGTATATTCGCAGTGGCTTTCCTCATCGCATGGAAGAGGCCCGCGCCGACCCCGCAACCGGCCCCCTGGCCCGAAAGACTGGTGTGGCGCACCATCGCCTTTGCCCTCGCCATCACCATCGTGCTCGTCCTGGTGAGCGGCGCGACGGAATTTCGCGATCGCTGGATGCTCCCCATCCTTGTCTTGCTGCCTGTCGCACTCGCCCTTCGCATGGACGCCAGGGGCGACAAGGGCAGGAAAGTGCAGGACATCATCGTCTTTGTCGGCGTGACGCTCGCCATCCTGGTGCTGCCGGTGACTTGGTACGCGCACCTCAATGGCGGCGACAGCCGCGGCAGCATCGTGCGCGTCGACTACAATTCGCTCTACAGCCAGTTGACGGCAAACGGACCGATACGCACCACCGTGTCGAGCTGGCACTGGTTGGGAAATCTGCGTCTGGTCGACCCCGATCTCGTCGTCCTCGATGGAGAATTGCCGGACTTCGGCCAATTGCTGAAAGAGCCGGCGGTGTTCGTCACGGCAGACGACAGGGTGGGGGTCGAAAGTATCCTCAAATTGCTGAATGAGGCCGGCTACGCAGCGGATGGACCGCCGCAGCAGCTGGCCGTGCCGATGCTGTTCGGCAGCGACCCGCCCACCCGCACTATAACCGTCACGCGCCTGAAGAAGGTGGCGGCCGCGGCAGGCGCAACACCACAATAGCATCGGCAGGGAGGCGTCGGGTGGAGAAGCAAGGGTTCGGTCGTCACCGCAAGATCATGCCGTTCGAGCCGGGCTCGGTCGAGGCTTTGCGCGACGCCTCGCGCCAGAAGGCGGCTTCGCTCAACCAGCACGTGCTGGGCTATGGCGCGCTGGCTGAGTCCGAATGGCAAGCGGCAGGCATCGCAGCACCCGACCTGCCCGCGATGCGTAAATACCGGCTCGAGCGCATCCGCGCTGAGCTGAAGCGCCGCGGCTATGCCGGCGCCCTGCTCTACGACCCCGTCAACATCCGCTACGCCACCGATTCGACCAACATGCAGCTGTGGGTGGCGCACAATCCGACCCGCCACTGCTTCGTCGCCACTGAGGGACCGGTGGTGCTGTTCGACTATTTCTCCTGTGAGCATCTCTCCGACCATTCCGGCGTCGTCGACGAGGTGCGACCGGCAGTGTCGTGGATGTATCTCTATGGCGGCGAGTTGACCGAACAGAAGGTCCGCCGCTGGGCCGCCGGCATCGCCGATCTGGTCAGGGAACATGGCGGCGGCAACAGCCGCATCGCCGTCGACCACATAAATCCGGAAGGCGTCGAGGAACTCGCTCGGCTTGGTATTGCCATCGGCAATGGCGAAGCGGTGATGGAAAACGCGCGGCTGATCAAGTCGCCCGACGAGATCCTCGCCATGCGCCGCGCCATCGTCGCGTGCGAGGCGGCGATGGGCGAGATGGAGAAGGCGCTGAAGCCGGGCATTTCCGAAAACGAACTCTGGGCCGAGCTGCATCGCGGCAACATTGCGCGCGGCGGCGAATGGATCGAAACCCGGCTGCTCGCGTCGGGGCCGCGCACCAATCCATGGTTCCAGGAATGCTCGTCACGCGTCATCGAAGCAGGTGACCTCGTCGCCTTCGACACCGACCTGATCGGCCCCTACGGCTTCTGCGCCGATCTCTCACGCACCTTCCTTTGCGGCGACGAAAGGCCGTCGAACGAGCAGCGTGACCTCTTCCGAATCGCGGCCGACCAGATCGCCCACAACACGCAACTGATGCAGCCCGGCATCTCCTTCCGTGACCTGGTCGAACGCTCCGTGGTGCCTCCGGGAGATTGCTTCCCGACCCGATACGGCGTGCTCTATCACGGCGTTGGTCTGGCCGACGAATATCCGACCCTGCCGCATTCCAGCGACTGGACGCCAGGCACGCCCGACGGCGTGCTGGAGCCGGGCATGGTGCTGTGCGTGGAAAGCTATATCGGCAGGCTTGGCGGCCATGAGGGCGTCAAGATCGAGGAGCAGATCCTGATCGCCGCGACCGGCAACGAGCAGCTTTCAACCTACCCGTTGGATGCGAGGCTGTTGGCCGACTGACGGCGGAGCTCTCAGTAATCGCAGTCGATCTTGCGCTTTGCCCGGTCGAAGACGCTATCGAACCGCCCCCGACCAATGGTCTGGTCCTTGGCCGAGACAGCCTGCCAGGTCCGCTCCTTGTCGGCACCCATGCCGGCCAGCGTGTTGATCGCCAAGTCGCCATAGCTGGCATGAAGCGGGATTGTTCCCGCCCGGATACGCTCCAGAAATGGCTCCACGGCGGGAGCGCCCCGCTCTCCAAGTTGGCAAAGGCCCTGCACGCCAGCCAGATAGGAATGCTGCCAAAAATTGCCGTTGTCGCGTGGCTGCAGCGCAGCGTCGTCGATCAGATAGAGCATCGTCGTGATGGCATCGGCATTAAGCGCCGACAACCTCGTCAAGGCACGATAGGCGGCCACGCGCCGGGGCATATCCCTCGCCAACCTTTCGAGATCGGCACGATGCGCCGGAATCACGTCGTCGGGCAGGTATTGGATAGCGAGAGCCAGGTCGCCGGCTTGCCGTGCATCGATGTTGCCGACTTCGATATCCAGCTCGAACAGCCTCGCGAAGAGCACATCGGCAAGACGCGCCATACTCTGCGGCGTCGCGTCCTTCGCATGGCTCGCCGCCGTGTAGACATGCCTTGGGATGTCCAACCGCCTGTCGTTGAGCACGGCTACGGCGAGATCGATATCGTCCTGCGACGCAGTCCGCTTGTCACCCAGCCTGCTGAAGAAATCCTCGGCGAGGGAATTGGTGACGGCGTCGATCGGCTGAGGCTGACCGACCTTCGCAGCCAGGACAACAGCGGCATCCGCCGAACCAGCCGGCAGCGCAAGCTTCATGCCGAGCGCGTGGACGACGAACCCGCTCCAGTCGGGTCGTGGGCCGAACCGGTCAAGGTGGGTGAGCCGAAGCAATCGCGGGAAGCCGATGCGAATATCGAACTGGTAGCCCGTCACGTAGCTCGGCAAGAGCAGCGGCAGCAGCCGATAGGAAGCAACGCTGGTCGATCGATAGACTTCGGAAAAACGGCCTCCCGCCTTGCTCTGCACGGAGATGCGGTAGACCGACATCGTGTCTGCCGTCGGATCGAGCCCCGCCTGATAGTCGTCCAGCCCACGCTTGACCTGCCCGGTGCTGATCATGGTATCGGCTTCCGACAGCGGGGCCTCGGCCTCGATCAGGCAATTGCCCTTGGCAATCTCGATCCGCATGCGCTCCGAGGCTTTAGGCGCCTTGAAATCCCGGGGACCACCAAGAGGGACGCGCATCGGCGAGTTCGACCAGCGGACAAGAAGCTCGATGCTCCATGTGGAAGGTCCTGGCAGTGGCCGAAAAATCGACCTCGGGCATTTCCTTGTCGTAGTCGAGCACCATGATGCGCTGGACGCTGCCGGTCAGCAGCGCGCGCATGCAGAAATCGTCGCAATGCGTCTGGGTTTTCGTCCAGAAGACGGATCGATCGGAACGAACCGCCAGTGTCCCGGTCTGGAAAGGCCGCAGAACCTGGTCGTGGTCGCCCGACACCAGCGCTGTCGTGGTCTGGTCCATCGATCTGTTGATCAGGAAAGGTGGCACGGCAAGCAGCGCCGCCGCAATCAACGGGCTGGTCAGCCAGGCCAGCCGAGCTGGAATGCGAAAGCTGATGGCCCAGGTCAACAGCACGAACAGAAACACCGGTGGGATCAGCGCCATCAGTATGGCGATCGGGATGCCGACGATGCTCATCGCCGCAACGATCGCCATCTGCGGAAAAAGCAGGCACGGTATGGCCGCCAGTCCCAGGACCAGCAACACGGCTCGGAATGTCCATCTCTGCACAGTTGCGGCGGCCATATGCACCATCCGGCGAAGTCCCGTGCAGGCTGCACGAAGATGGTGATGGTCGCGTAAAGATCGGACTCTGGCCCGATCTATCGACGGGCAGAGTTAGCGAACGGTGTGTACGACAGGTCAGAGGCCACCACGTCGGCCATGATCCGCCTGACCGGTTCCGGCGTCGTCCTGGCGGTGATGTAGGGCAGGCCTTTGCGCCGCGCCGTCCAGCCGACAACAGCGACCTTGCGTGCCGCTGACTCGAAACGCTGCGCCAGCGCCCAGCTCTCACAGTCGATCGCGGCGATATCCGCCCTGCCCTCGGCAACCGCGACGATCGAACCGCGATGGCCGCCACCCTCGCTGCGCGACGAAAAGATATCGAGACTTTCGCCGGCCGCTTGCAGGTCTCGCGTCAGCGCAATGACGCCCGACATCGAATCGAGACTGTTGAAGGTGAAGCGCTTGCCACGCATGAGATCGAGCGGCAGCGAGGCTTTGCCGTCCGCAGGCGACCGAACCTGTGGCCCCTCGCCTGTCCGCATCACCAACGCGCTCGAATAGAGTTCGCCCTGGCCGCCCTCGTAAGCGTCGTAGCTCGGCTGCCCGACCACCTGCACCTGTTTGGATAGGCCCAGCTCCATCGGCCCCCAGCAGGTCTGCGCGAACAGCAGCGCCGGATGCAGCCAGAGCTGGTGATAGTCGAGTTCGTTCGGCGGCAGCGTTACCGGATCGGGCGCGATCAGTCTGCCCTCGGCGTCGTGGATGCCGCCCGGCACCTGCGGCAGGTCACCATTGCGGCGCACGATAGCCTGCGGCGCATCGATGCCTTTTTGCCTGAAAGCCTCGCGCAACCCGGCCCATTGCGCGTCGACCTCGTCGCGCACCTCTGGCCAGTCGTACATCGGCAAAGCCGCAACCAAGTCACTCATGCCGACACCCAATCATCATGTCTCAGGAAAGGATCGCAAAAACGCGGCGTCCAATCAGAATTGGCCGACACGGGTCCTGGGATGCCCCGAAATTATTCCTTGGGCGGCTCGGCGGGAACCGGCGCGCTACCGAGCCCGCTAACACTGCGTGCCCTGACGCGCGGCTTGAACGCCCTGCCCGGCTCGGCCTGGCGGCGCAGCACCGGGTGAACGATCGGCTCCTTGGCCTTGAAGGCGTAGGCTTTGATCAGCGCAAAATAGTTCGGGTAGGCATAGCCATTGTTCATCCGCAGCCACTCGTCGCGGCGGTCGCGAAACAGCTTCGGCAGCTTGTACCAGGCCACCGTCGGGGTCTTGTGATGGACGAAGTGCAGATTGTTGTTGAGGAAAAGGAACGACAGCGGCGAGCGCTCGATGATCACCGTGCGTCCCTCAGGATGCTCGGACCACTGATGCTCGGCGAAGGTGCGGACAGCGATCAGCGACTGGCCGAGCCAGACCGGCACCAGAATGTAGAGCCATACGGGGATGCCGAAGCCGAGCTGCACGACCGGCAGCACGATGGCGAGACCGATCGCATGCAGCAGCCATGCCTTGCCGATCACCTTGTCGCCGGCAATCATGTGCTTGGCGTCGTCGATGAAGAAACCGATGCAGGACAGCCAGGGGCCGAGAAAGAAACGGCCGACCATGGTGTTGTTGATCTTGAGCAGGAATTTCATCGTCGGCGGCAGATCGTCATGCATCCACAACGCCTGGTAATAGCTCTCGGGATCGTCGAGCGGATCGGTCAGTCGCTCGTCGGCGTGGTGGCGCAAGTGAAGCGTCTTGAAGCGACGGAACGGCCAGACCAGGCCGATCGGCAGGAAGACGAAGGCTTCATTGATCAGCGCGCTGCGCGTCGGATGGCCATGCAGCACTTCGTGCATGATTGACGACTGCAGGGCCAGGATGAAGCCGAGGAGAATGAGAGCCAGGATCGGATAAGAGGGCCAGAACAGCAGACCGACAGCAAGCCATGTTCCGTAACAGAAGAAAGCGAGGACCACGGTCGGCCATTCGATGGCCGCTGCGTTGCGTCGCTTGATGCTCTTGCCTGCCATGCTATCGACCACTGTCCTTCAGTCGCCGGAACCCCAATTGGTTCCTGACAGCATAGTGTCAGGAGAAGCGATTCCACTCAACGAGACAAAGTGTACAAAATGTTGCGATTGCGCATTTTTGACCGCATATGTTACACATTGTAAACAACCTTCGGGATTCATTTACGCTTGGAGCCCTGATTCGACGGCTCTGGCGCAAATTTTTCCTCAAAGAGCGCGGAGAACAACAGTGGACAAACGGGACCTGTCAGCCATCTTTCGGGAGCGTCTGAAGCTGCTCCTGACACGATCCGACCTCAACCAGTCGGCCTTCGCGTCAGCAGTCGGCATCGATCGGTCGGCGCTGTCGCAACTGATGTCCGGCGCTTCGACGCGGCTGCCGCGCGCCGAAACGCTGCTCAACATCGCCGCCGAATTCAAAGTGTCTCTGGATTGGCTGCTTGGGCTGAGCCAGGACGAAGGCGTCACCGGCGAAATTCGCGAAAGCCTGGAGATTGAGGAGGCGCCCGACGGTTTCGACCGCACGCTCTTGGCCAAATGGTTTGCGGAAGCCGCGGGCACCAAGATCCGCTATGTGCCGGCCGGCATTCCCGACCTCCTGCGCACACGCCAGCTGGTCGATTACGAAGCCAACATCACCAACCGCAGCCGTCTGGCGCAGGCCAGCGAGACCCAGTACCGCATCGAGTATAACAGGCGCCCGGAGACCGATATGGAGGTCTGCATGCCGCGCCACACGCTGGAGATTTTTGCCCGCGGCCTCGGCGTCTGGGATCGTTTTCCTGAGGCAGACCGGCGGCAGCAGCTCGCCCATATGGCGACGCTGCTTGACGATCTCTACCCTACCTTCCGCCTGTTTCTCTATGACGGCCGCATGCGCTACTCGATCCCGCTGACCATCTTCGGTCCCTACCGCGCCGCCATCTATGTCGGCGACATGTATGTGGTGCTGAATGCCACCCAGCCGGTGCAGGCTCTGACCCGGCATTTCGACAATCTGATCCGGGCCGCCGACGTCAACCCGCACGAAGCAGCCGCCTTCGCGCGCAATCTGGCCGGCGCGTCGTTCCCGTCGGGTTCTGCCTGATCGTCAACACCCCGGAAAGGTTCGCAGCGCGGCGACCACGGGCCGCAAACACATTGACTGGACATAAAGACTTCTTTATATCCTTATTCCGTTCGAAGATTTGAAAGCCGATCCGATGACCACGACCAATCCCATCGACGCATTGCTGGCCGAAAAGGGCGTGCTGCTGGCCGACGGCGCCACCGGCACCAATCTGTTCGCGATGGGTCTGGAGGCCGGCGAAGCGCCCGAGCTGCTCAACGAGACAGCGCCTGACACCATCACCAGCCTGCACCAGAATTTCGTCGATGCCGGCGCCGACATCATTCTCACCAACTCTTTCGGCGGCACCCGCCACCGGCTGAAGCTGCATCATGCGCAGGACCGCGTCCACGCGCTGAACAAGCGGGCCGCCGAAATCGCCCGCGCTGTCGCCGACAAGGCCGGCAGGAAAGTCATCGTGGCGGGCTCGGTCGGCCCGACAGGCGAGTTGCTGGTGCCGCTCGGCGCCATGACCTATGACGAGGCGGTCGAGGCCTTCGCCGAACAGATCGAGGGTTTGAAGGAAGGCGGCGCCGAAGTCGCCTGGATCGAGACCATGTCAGCGCCGGACGAGATCCGCGCCGCCGCCGAAGCCGCCATCCGCGTCGGCCTGCCCTACACCTATACCGGGTCGTTCGACACCGCCGGCCGCACCATGATGGGTCTGTTGCCCAAGGATATCCACGGCGTCGTCGACGGGCTGTCGCAAAACCCGCTCGGCGTTGGCGCCAATTGCGGTGTCGGCGCCTCCGACATCCTGGCGTCGCTGCTCGACATGACCGAGGCCAAGCCGGAGGCGACGATCATCGTCAAGGGCAATTGCGGCATCCCGGAATTCCGTGGCACCGAGATCCACTATTCCGGCACGCCGGAACTGATGGCAGACTATGTCAGGCTGGCGGTCGATGCCGGCGCCAAGATCGTCGGCGGCTGCTGCGGCACCTCATTCCAGCACCTTGCCGCCATGCGCAAGGCGCTCGACGCGCACACCAAATCCGAACGCCCAACCGTCGAGACGATCGTCGAGCGCATCGGCCCGATGCGCAACAAGGTGGCGACGGAAAACACCGCCGAGACCAGCGAAGCCCGCCGCGAACGTCGCCGCAGCCGAGCCTGATATCGATCTGGAATTATTCGCTGTTTTCAGCGTAGCGCGACAGCGCCGTCTTGAAATCCGTGCTGGTGTTGCCGGCGCCGCCGCCCATGGTCATCAGCGTACCCGATGCGCCGGGATCGGTGATCTGCTCAAGCATGGCGCGGAAGCGGTCGTTGTTCAGCGCCGACATCGCCGTGGTCCTGGCCGCGGCCACGTCATTCATGATGCGCCGAGATTCCGCCGAATGCGCCTGCGAAGCGGTCGACTGAACGTCCCTTGCCGCCGGCATCGAAGTCGCAATGTCTCTGATCTGCAATTCGGCCCCCAAAGCCCTGTATTAGCTCTTCGTAACAAGAGGAAATTGCGATCCCGTTCCGGAATTGCCGCAAAATTTATCGATCCGGCACATCACCCCTTTGTTCGAGGAGCACCTCACCTGAATATCGGCAGATCCGAAAAAAGGCCGGCAAGGAAAAGATCCCTCGCCGGCCTGCCTCACCCGCCCGTAGCCGGTTCCCCCGTATCAGAACGACCCCCGTCTGAAAGGAACCGGCTGTATTGCCACTACCGGTTACCGCCCAGCGCCGAGGCAAGGCGCACAAGCGAAAGGAACTCGGACCTGTACCCAAACGGGTCGGCTCCTCGGGCGGCGGTGGCAATCTCCATGATCTTGTCGTAACCGAACTTCGCGGTCGCATCCTCGTCGCGCAGCTTCTGGCCGAAGGCGGCGACGGCGACGGAGAAGCGCTGGTCGGTGCTGGCCTGGTCGAAGGACTGGACCTCGTTGGCCGAGGTCACCGGCGTGGTGATCAGCTTCGAGATGTCTTCGTTCGGCAGCTTGTAGCGGATCTTCACGAAGGCATACTCGTCGGCATTGGCGACGCCGCCATTGTTGACCGTTGCCTGGCCGTAGCGCAGCGGATCCATCTGTTCGCCGCCACTGCCTTTCGGCGTGATCTCATAGATGGCGGTGACCGAATGGCCGGAGCCGATATCGCCGGCATCGACGCGGTCATTGTTGAAATCCTCGCGGTTCAAGGCGCGGGTTTCGTAGCCGATCAACCGGTATTCCGAGACCTTGTCCGGGTTGAACTCGACCTGGATCTTGACGTCCTTGGCGATGGTGAACAGCGTCGAGGAGGCATCCTCGACCAGAACCTTCTCGGCCTCGGCCAGCGTGTCGATATAAGCGGCGGTGCCGTTGCCGTTCTGGGCGATGGTCTGCATCATCTGGTCGTTCAGATTGCCGCGTCCGAAGCCGAACACCGACAAGAAGACGCCCGTCTTGCGCTCCTGCTCGATCAATCGCTTCAGATCCTCGTCATCAGTCTGGCCGACATTGAAGTCGCCGTCTGTGGCCAACATCACACGGTTGATCCCGTCCTTGACGAAGGACTGCTGGGCAAGCTTGTAAGCTTCCTTGATGCCTGCCTCGCCGGCCGTCGAGCCGCCGGGCTGCAGATTGTCGATGGCGTTGAGGATCTTGTCCTTCTCGGTAACCTTGGTCGGCATCAGCACCGTGCCGGCGTCACCGGCATAGGTGACGATCGAGATGGTGTCGTCCGCCTTGAGCTTGCTGACCAGCAGCCGGAACGCCGACTTGAGCAGCGGCAGCTTGTCCGGCTCGTCCATCGAGCCCGAGACGTCGATCAGGAACACCAGATTGGCCTTGGGCTGTTCCACCGGCTTGACGTCGAAGCCCTTGATGGCGACGTGCATCAGCTTGGTATGCCCGTTCCACGGCGTCGGCATGACGCTGACGGTCGAGTTGAATGGCGTCGAGGCCGAATCCGGACCCTTCCAGTCATAGGGGAAGTAATTGACCATCTCCTCGACACGCACCGTATCGGCCTGCGGCAGGTAGCCCTGCTTCAGCGAGCCGCGCACGAAGGAATAGGAAGCGGTGTCGACGTCGATCGAGAAGGTCGAGACCGGATCCTGAAGGGCTGCATGCACCGGATTGGTCTTGAAATCCTCAATGCGGTCGCGGTTTGGCTCCTGCGGCGCTATCTGGTCGGCCGACATCGTCGAAGGCTGCTGCGGCGCCATCAGTTTGGATTCGGCGGCCGTGCGGCCGGCCTGCGCGGCGCCATCGGCCGCAGGCGCCTGTGGCACCATTCGCATCATCGCTCGGTTGGACGGCGGCGCGGCCTCGGTGCTTGGCGCAGGCTCGGGCGCCTGCTGGTAAGTCTGCAAAGTGCCGTACTCGGCTTCGTTCACCTTCGCTGCAGCCTCGGTCTTCGGCGACGCATCGCCTCCCAGACCAGCGGTCGGACCCGACCCAGACTTCGGCGCGGTCGGCGTGACAAGCGCGTCGTTGACGTCGCGGCTTCGCACCTCGGCGTCGGCGTCGGCCTTCTTCAGGTCGCCTTCGGGCGCCTGCTTGTCTTTTCCCGGTGCGTTGATCGCCGGCCCACTGGTTGCCGGCTTGTCGGCCAGCGTCTCCGTGATCTTCTCGTCCCCACCAAATGTGGCGGGCTGTTCCCTCAGCATGTGGAAGGTGGCGTATCCGGCGATCGGCAGGGCGACGAGCCCGGCAATGGCCGGCGTGGCGATGAGTTTCTTTTGCATGATCTCGCTCCAGAGCTTTTGTGCTCGCTCTGTGAGACGAAGCCCGCCGGCCGATCCTTGGGTGGCGGCAGAAATATTTTCCTGATCATAGGCGCGCATGGCGGCTTCGAAGGCGCGTGCCTTCGCGCTCTCGCCCGGCGCCGGTACTGCTGCATCGCGCAGCCTGTTGAGTTCGTTGTCGTCGACCATGGTCACACTTCCCCGGCTGAACGCATCAACGTCTTCAGCCGTTTCTTCGCTTCATGGATGTGCCAGGAAACCGTCGTCTCCGAGATTGCCATCGTCTCGGCGGCGGCCGCATGGCTCAAACCTTCGCCATAGACCAGAAGTACTGCATCGCGCTGCTTGTCCGGCAATTGCCGCACCGCTGCCCAGAGCGCCTCAGTCGGATCTTCGGGCTCGGCGGACGCCTCTCGCGATATCATGCTGTAGGCGCCGTAGGCCTCGGTCTTGACGTTTTCGCGCGTGGTCTTGCGCATCATGTCGCGCGCCGCATTCATCGTCACGGAATAAAGCCATGTCGTGAACGCGCCGCCGCCGCGATAGTCGCGAATGGCCTTGCCGAGCCGGACGCAAACTTCCTGGGCAATGTCTTCGGCATCGGCCTTTTTTCCGCACCAGCGATAGGCGGCGCGATAGACGAAGTCGTAGTGCCGCTCCAGCAATTTGCCGAAGGCACCCCTGTCTCCGCCCTTCGCCCGCCCGATCAACTCGGCGTCGGAGGCTTCGCTTTCATCCAGCATCATCGCCATCATTTGCCTGTTGGACGAAGGCTAATGGCCAATCCTTGGGGTTATGGAAAGATTTTTTTCAGGCAGGCGCTTTTTGAAACTAGACGGCTTGTCCTGCCACCCAACCGGACGACCACGCCCACTGGAAATTGTAGCCGCCAAGCCAGCCCGTGACATCGACGACTTCGCCGATGAAAAACAGTCCCGGCACGGATTTCGCCTGCATCGTCTTCTGGTCGAGCCCGTTGGTGTCGACGCCGCCAAGCGTCACTTCGGCGGTGCGATAGCCCTCCGAGCCGGCCGGCTTGATGCGCCAGTCGTTGACGGCGGCGTCGACAGTTTTCATCTGACCATCCGTCAAATCAGCGAGATTGCCGTCAATCCCGGTGCGCTCGGCGACCGCTTGTGCCAGGCGCTTCGGCAGATGGTTTGCCAGCACCGTCTGCACCGCTTGCCTGCCATTGACGCGCCGGGCGGCGCGAAGCAGTTCGGCCACATCCATTCCAGGCAGCATGGCGATGCGGATCTCATCGCCCTCGCGCCAATAGGACGATATCTGCAGAATGGACGGCCCGCTCAAGCCGCGATGCGTGAACAGCATCGCCTCCGAAAACCGTGTCTTGCCACAGCCGACTTCAGCATCGACGGCATTGCCGGCCAGGGGCGCCAGCCGCTCGAGCGTTCTTGCGTCGAAGGTGAGCGGCACCAGCGCCGGCCGCGTCTCCACCACGGCCAGGCCGAATTGCGTCGCAAGCTCGTAGCCAAACCCCGTCGCGCCCATCTTGGGGATCGACTTGCCGCCACAAGCCACGACCAGCGATTGGCAGGCGACGGTGCCGCTGGAGAGGCTCAGGGTAAACCCTTCCGCGGTCCGGCTGACATCCCTCACCTCGGTCGACACCGCTAGTTCCGCACCCCGATCCTGCATTTCGGAAACCAGCATGTCGATGATCTGGCGCGCAGAGCCATCGCAAAACAGCTGCCCCAGCGTCTTCTCGTGATAGGCGATGCCATGGCGTTCCACGAGTGCGATGAAGTCGCGCTGCGTGTAGCGGCTGAGCGCCGAGATGCAGAAATGCGGATTGCCCGAGAGAAAATTCTTCGGGCTGGTATGGATGTTGGTGAAATTGCAGCGCCCACCGCCCGAGATGCGGATCTTCTCGCCGGGCTTTGCCGCGTGATCGAGCACCAGAACCGAGCGGCCGCGCTTGCCTGCCTCGATGGCGCACATCATCCCGGCCGCACCGGCGCCAATCACCACGACATCATAAGATTGCATCAGGCTGTTCGTTCCCGCACGACTGGCGCCGCTCTAGCAGGCCATCAACGGGAAGAAGTCAAGCCAGCGTTTCGGCAAAGAATGCCAGCAGCCGCTTCCAGTGGCGCTCGGCGCCGGCTTCGTCATAGGAGCCGTGGTCCGATATGCACCAGCCATGGCCGGAGCCGACATAATTCTCGATGACGTGGTCGACCTCGGCGACCCTGAGCGCTTCCGCCAGCCGCGCCGACTGCTCCGGCGGAAAGCTGCGGTCGACGCCGGCGGTGCCGACATAGACACGCGCCCTGATCGAGGCCGCCTTGCGGTGCGGGCTGTCGGGAGCCTCGCTCGCCAGATTGCCGCCATGGAAGCTCGCCGCGGCAGCGATCCGATCGGGATAGGTCGCCGCAGCATTCAGCGCCCGGCCGCCGCCCATGCAATAGCCGACGACGCCAACCGGCCCGGTGATGCCTTCAGAAGCCAGCGCGTCGAGAAAGGCGCCGCTGTCGCGGATGGTCATGTCCTGCGTCGTGCCGGTGACCAGCGCCATCAGCGCCACCTTCGTCTCCTCCACGGCAAAAGCCGTCTTGGCGTCGAACGGACCGTAGGGAGCATTGCGGTAGAACAGGTCCGGCACCAGCACGGCATAGCCATGACCGGCGAGCCGCTCAGCCATCGCATCCAGCACACGGCGCGGCCCGAAGGCGTCCATATAGAGGATCGCGCCGGCCTTGGCCGAGCTGGCTGGGCGAAACAGCCCTGCTTTTGCCAAGCCGTCCTTGGTCTTGATCTCGATATCCTGCTTGGCCATGGCCCGCTCCATTTGAGTGTCGCGCGATACATATCCGTGACGGACGGCTGGGCAAGTCAATCGAAGGCCCGCCGCGTTCACAAATCCGTATCGCCCGGCCGCTGGAACGGAAACTCAGCGCGCGAATGCCGCCATGTGAAAGGCCTGTACGTCAGGGGGATAGCGATAGGCCGTGCCATAGGGACAGGCGTTGCGATCGAGGCAGCCGCCGGTCCGGCAAGGCGAGCCGTTCGCTCCGCGAACATGCGCGAGGCACGACTGATAGGCAAACCCTTCAGTCGAATAGGCGTCGACCGGACAGGATTTCATGCAGGGTTTTTCGACACATGTGTCGCAAAGGTGAATCGATGCCTGAGACGCCTCGACCCCAATCTCGTCCTCGAAAAGCAAAGCGCCGCGATAGGCGTGCCAAAGCCCGTACTTCGGATGCATGAGAATGCCGAGCGGCGACGGTTTCAGCCCCTCCGCCTGCATCGCCCATTGCTGGAACGGCAGATACGGCCTGTCGGATGGCGAAACCGCCCGTGCGCCGAATGTTTCCGCCACCGCACCGATCACCTGGCGTGACCAGGTGTCGAGCGGATTGGCAATGGCTGGCGGTTGCCGTTCGCGCCAACGCAGGAAATGCGGCCACGGCTCGGCACCCGCCTGCCCGACCAAAATGGCTGATTTGGCGGAAGCACCCGACAGGCCAGAGGGTGCCTCCTCGCCTTCGGCGAATGTGACGCAGCCGCGTAGGATGAGGCCGTTGGCGGAAAGCGCGGCCGCTATCTCGTCAGCGGTGCCGCGCACAATCATCCCTTTTGGTCCGGGTCAGAGAAAGCGCTCCGCCAGACTTCCTTGTGGATGATGTTGGCGACTTTAGCCCCGCCTGACTCGGGCTCCTTTCAAGTGAAGGCGTCAGCCATCGACGCCTTCTTCGTCGCGATGTAGTCCTTCAACCCGTCGTCGATGCCCGGATCGAGATAAGGCGCCTCGTAGCTTTCCAGCCAGCGGCGGGCGAGCTCGTTGGCGCGTTGCGGCGCGGTCTTTTCGCCCTCGGCCAGCCACTGCTCGTAGGAATTGTTGTCGGCGATGCTGGAACGGTAGAAGGCGGTCTGGAAATTCGCCTGCGTGTGGTCGCAGCCGAGATAGTGGCTGCCCGGGCCGACCTGGCGGATGGCATCCATCGCCTGGCCATTTTCCGACAGGTCGACACCCTCGGCGAACTTCTGCTGCATGCCGAGCTGGTCGATGTCCATCATGAATTTTTCGTAGCAGGACGCCAGTCCGCCTTCGAGCCAGCCGGCCGAATGCAGCACGAAATTGGTGCCGGCCAGGATGGTCGAGTTCAGCGTGTTGGCGCTTTCATAGGCGGCTTGTGCGTCCGGAACCTTGGACGCGCAGAGCGAGCCACCGGTGCGGAACGGCAGGCCAAGGCGGCGCGCCAGCTGTGCGGCGCCATAGGAGACCAGCGACGGCTCCGGCGTGCCGAAGGTCGGCGCACCCGACTGCATCGAGATCGACGAGGCGAAGGTGCCGAACAGCACCGGCGCGCCGGGCCGGATCAGCTGCGTGAACGAGGCGCCGGCCAGCACTTCGGCCAGAACCTGCGTCAGCGTGCCGGCGACCGTCACCGGGCTCATCGCGCCGGCGAGAATGAACGGCGTGACGATGCAGGCCTGGTTGTGGCGCGAATAGACTTTCAGCGCACCCAGCATGGTTTCGTCGAACACCATCGGCGAGTTGGCGTTGATCAGGCTGGTCAGCACGGTGTTGTTTTCGACGAAATCATCGCCGAACACGATCTTGGCCATGGCGACCGTGTCTTCGGCCCGCTCCGGCGCCGTCACCGACCCCATGAACGGCTTGTCGGAATACTTTATGTGCGAATAGACCATGTCGAGATGGCGCTTGTTGACCGGCACGTCGACCGGCTCGCACACCGTGCCGCCCGAATGGTGGATGGATGGCGCCATGTAGGCGAGCTTCACGAAATTCTGGAAATCCTCGATCGTTGCGTAGCGCCTGACACCGTCGAGATCGCGCACGAAGGGCGGGCCGTAGACGGGCGCGAAGACGGTGGCGTTGCCGCCGATCTGCACCGAACGCTCGGCATTGCGCGCATGCTGGGTGTAGATGGGCGGCGCGGTCTTGAGCAGCGAACGGCAGAGACCCTTGGGAAAATGCACGCGCTCGCCCTTGACGTCGGCGCCGGCCTCTTTCCACAGCTGCAGCGCTTCGGCGTCGTCGCGAAAGATGATGCCGATCTCTTCCAGCACCGTATCGGTGTTGTTTTCGATAATCGCCAGGCCTTCCTCGTTGAGGACCTCATAGATGTTGATCTTGCGCTTGATGTAGGTGAGCTGCGTGCCCGGTCCGCCGCCGGAGCGCGCCGCGCGCCTTGCCGCCGCGCCGCCGCTGGCCGCACGCCCGCGTCGCGCATTGGACGCTTCCTGGTCGACTGACGCGTTCTCACTCATGATCGTTTTCCCTAAAAACCGTTTGCGGCCGCATATCGCAGCTTCTCGCCCGGATCGTAGCCATGCACCCTATTCGAAACGGCCCGCCAGCGCCAACGCCTGTCGCAAAATCGACAAGAATTCCAATAGATTTGCGGTCGCTTTCCTTTTGCGGGAAGTCGCAAATCAGCTATGGATACCTGCCCCCGCCGGGTTAGGTATTGACGCGATAAATTTGAGCCGCCGCGATCTCATCCCGCGCGGCAAGGAGCCTGAGAAAAATGTCCGACGACGAGATCATCCTCTCCGAGCTTTCCGACGACGAGTTGGTGCAGCAGATGCACGACGATCTCTATGACGGGCTGAAGGAAGAGATCGAGGAAGGCACCAACATCCTGCTCGAGCGCGGCTGGGCGCCCTACAAGGTGCTGACCGAGGCGCTGGTCGAAGGCATGCGCATCGTCGGCGAGGACTTTCGCGACGGCATCCTGTTCGTTCCCGAAGTGCTGCTGTCTGCCAACGCCATGAAGGCAGGCATGTTCATCCTGCGCCCGCTGCTCGCCGCCACCGGCGCACCCAAGCAGGGCAAGATGGTCATCGGCACCGTCAAGGGCGACATCCACGACATCGGCAAGAACCTCGTCGGCATGATGATGGAAGGCGCTGGCTTCGACGTCATAGACCTCGGCATCAACAATGCGGTCGAGAAATACCTCGACGCCATCGAGCAGCATCAGCCCGACATCATCGGCATGTCGGCGCTTTTGACCACGACCATGCCCTATATGAAGGTCGTCATCGACACGATGAAGGAAAAGGGCATTCGCGACGACTATGTCGTGCTGGTCGGCGGTGCGCCGCTCAACGAGGAATTCGGCAAGGCCGTCGGCGCCGACGCCTATTGCCGCGACGCGGCGGTGGCGGTCGAGACCGCCAAGGACTTCATGAAGCGCAAGCACAACGTGCGCGCTTCAGCCTGATCTTGTCAGCAAGGTGTCTGGCCGACAATCGAAAGCCGCGCCTTGCAGCGCGGCTTTTTTGTTCCCAGCTATTGGAACGGATAGCGGCGTCAGGGTTTGGTGACGGTGTCGTCGACGGCTTTCGCGGTCGATTTGATATCCCGGCCGACACCGCGGACGGTGTTGGCGCAGGCTGTAAGAGCCAGGACGCAAGCAAGGATTGCGATCGGCGCAACGCGTAACAGTTTCATGGACGGTTTATCCCTCTCTCGATAGATTCGCCCCACAGCAACGAAGGCCGCTTAGACCGGGTTCCATGGCCAGGAAACAAAAAACGAAACCGAATCAAGACGACAGGCTGCTGGTCATCGCCTGCGGAATGATTGCGCGCGAAGTTTTGGCCGTCAAGGAGCAGCTCAAGCTCGACCATCTCGACCTGACCTGCCTGCCGGCGGAGTTCCATTTCTACCCCGACCGCATCGCCCCGGCGATGGACAAGGCAATCGAAAAGGCCAAGACGGAAGGCTATGAGCATATCTTCGTCGGCTATGCCGATTGCGGCACCGGCGGCCTGCTCGACCGGGTACTGGAGAAGCACGGTGTCGAGCGCATGGCCGGCCCGCACTGCTTTGCCTTCTATCAGGGCATGGATGCCTACGCGAAGGTCGCCGACGACGACATGATGTCGTTCTACATGACCGACTTCCTATGCCGCCAGTTCGACGCCTTCTTCATGAAGCCGCTCGGCCTCGACAAGCATCCGGAGTTGATCAAGGACTATTTCGGCAATTACCAGAAGCTGATCTACATCGCCCAGACCGACGATCCCGAACTCGACAAGGTTGCCGAGAAGGCTGCGAAACTGCTCGGCCTCGTCTATGAGCGCCGCGCGACCGGCTATGGTGATCTGACAGGCGAACTCGCGCGGGTGGCCGCACACGTCTGAAGCAATTCTCGAGCAGAAACGCTTTCAAGCACGGATGACAGGCCGCTGCGAACGGATAAGTTGTGCGCTAAGCAACCAGGCTGATTCAGCCATTTGAAACATGGAAAGCCCCCGATGACCCCTCGCCTGCTGATCGCCGCCCTTGGCTTCCTTTGCTTTGCCCTGCCCGCTTATGCCGACGGCGAGGTGCAGAAGTTGATCACGCCAGCCGACAAGGCACGGCTCGACAAATATGGCGAGACCCGCAAGGCGGCCCTCGACGAGGCGAAGGCCGGCGACCCGGCCGAGGTTAGTGAGCTCAACGCCTTGCTGGCCAAGCCGCTGGTCGCCTTTTCCGACAAGGATCTGACCGGCAACTGGCAATGCCGCACCATCAAGGTCGGCGGCATCAGCCCGCTGGTCATCTATGGCTGGTTCAAATGCAAGGTCAGTGATGATGGCTCCGGCTGGCGGCTGGAAAAGATCAGCGGCTCGCAGCGCACCACGGGCCGTTTCTTCGATGATGGCGAAAAGCGCGCCATCTATCTCGGTTCCGGTTATGTCAATGACAACAAACCAAAGCGCTATGGCAGCGGCCCGGAAAGCGACCAGGTCGGCTACGCCTTCCGCAACAGCGCCAATGCATGGCGCATCGAATTCCCGGCGCCTTATTACGAATCGCATCTCGACATCATGGAATTGAAGCGCTGATCCCGCTGGCCTCTCACCGGCCGGGCGGTCATCAAGATTTAACCCCGCCTGGCACAGAATTGAGCCAGGCAGCGCACGGGAAGACGGTTGCGCGCCGGCAAGAAGGCGCGCCATGGCTTCAGCGATTGGGAAAAGCACTGCGATCGTTGTCGTCACCGAAGGCGGCCCGCACATCTGGGCCATCGTCAACGCCATCGCCGACCGTCTAGGCCCTGTCAGCGTCATCCTGGAAAACCCTGAATCCAAAAAGCAATTGCTGCTCGGCCGCGCCCGCCGCCAGGGCTGGTTTTCTGCCATCGGCCAGCTCGGTACGATGGTGCTGACCAGGCTGGGCAAACGCTTCTTTGCCGGCCATGCGGCGCAGCTGATTGCCGGGCAGAAATTGCAGATCGAGCCGAAGCCTGGACAAAAGATCTTCCACGTGTCTTCGGCCAACGCGCCCGACTGCCTGCAGGCGATCGCCGACATCCGGCCGGGTGTGGTGTTGCTTGCCGGTTGCCGGCTCTTGTCCCGGCAGACGCTGGCGCAAATGCCGTGCCCGGTGCTCAACTACCACGCCGGCGTCGCCCCGAAATATCGCGGCATGAATGGCGGCTACTGGGCGCTGGCTTCCGGCGATACGGCAAATTTCGGCACCACGGTTCATCTGGTCGATGCCGGCGTGGACACAGGCGGCGTACTGAAACAGGCGCGCGGCAAGCCCGAGCCCGGCGACACCATCTCAAGCTATGCGCTGCGCCAGGCGGCCTTCTCACGCGACATCTGTGTTGAGGCGGTCCGCGATGCGCTGGATGGCAAACTGGCGACCATCAAGCCGGATCTGCCGTCCAAACAATGGTACCACCCGACGATCTGGTTCTATCTCTGGACCGGCCTTACCAGGCGGGTCTGGTAGCCGGCAATTCCTCGAAATCTCGCCTTTCTTTTTGCGACTCCCAATAGCGTCGCTTTTGAATGCGCGCGCGTCGTCCCATAACAAGCAGCCCCACTGCGCATCCGGCAATGCTCGCACCTGCTGAATAGAGTGGTCGAGCGTCCTTCGTGCGTCCAAGCGGATGCACTGCGCTCGGCAGGGAGTGAGAATTTCATGGCCGATCTGATCGTCGTCTACTGGCGCGACATACCCGCCCAGGTGATCGTCAAGAAGGGCCGGCAGAACGCCAAGCGCGAACTGCCGCTGCGTTTCACCGAGGCGATCGATATGTGCGCCATGCGCACCGGCGCCGGCGGCACCGATGATTATCTCGCCGAATGGCGCAAGGCCGAACCGGTCGCGGTCGGCGACGATCTTGAAGCCGAGGTCGAGAAGGCATTCAACGACATCGACGCGAAATATGACCGCGAGCGGCTGGTCGCTCTGGTCAAGGCGGGCGGGAAAGAACATGTCTGAAACCACTCCTGCCAAAGAAGGCCCGGCGGTTACCCAGGCCACCCTGGTCAAGAAGGCAGCGCCGAAATCCGACTACAAGCCGGCCGATGTGTCGCCGCAGCGGCGCGTGCAGCGCTCGTTTGCGGTCAGGCTGTGGTCGATCCGGCATTCGCGCCTGCTCGAATGGTTCTACTCCAGATTCGCCGACATGTTCCTGCTTCTCCACCCTTTGTGGAAAGGCATTGGCTACGGGCGGGTCGAGGCCCCGATCAAGTTTGTCGAAAAACGCGTCAAAGGCTTCATGTTCGACTGCCGCATGTGCGGCCAGTGCGTGTTGTCCTCGACCGGCATGTCGTGCCCGATGAACTGCCCGAAGCAGTTGCGCAACGGCCCCTGCGGCGGCGTGCGCGCCAATGGCAATTGCGAGGTCGAGCCCGACATGCCTTGCGTCTGGGTCAAGGCCTGGGAAGGCTCCAAGAACATGGTGCATGGCGACAAGATCCTCGACGTGCAAAAGCCCGTCGACCAGTCGCTGCGGGAAACCTCAGCCTGGCTGCGGGTGACGGCGCAGTCGGCAGCAGCCCGCGAAGCCGCGGCCAAGGCCAACACCGGAGCCGCCGCATGATCGCCCGCCAGCGCGACGAGAACCCGGCCGGCATCCATCTGCCGCTCGACCCCCTGCCCGGCCACTCCTCCCGCGGCCGGCTGGAGCGCGTGTTGCGGCGCGGCGAATTCGCCGTCACCACCGAGCTCAACCCACCCGACAGCGCAGATCCCGAAGACGTCTACAACAGGGCGAAAATCTTCGACGGCTGGGTCGACGCCATCAATGCCGTCGATGCCTCCGGCGCCAACTGCCACATGTCGTCGGTCGGCATCTGCGCGCTTTTGACACGCATGGGCTACGCCCCGATCATGCAGATCGCCTGCCGCGACAGGAACCGCATTGCCATCCAGGGCGATGTGCTGGGTGGTGCGGCGATGGGCGTCGCCAACATGCTGTGCCTGACCGGCGACGGTGTGCAGGCAGGCGACCAGCCCGGCGCCAAGCCGGTGTTCGATCTGGATTCCATGTCGCTGCTCGAAACCTGCCGCATCATGCGCGACAACGGCAAGTTCCTGTCCGGCCGCAAGCTGACGACACCGCCGCAGATTTTCCTCGGCGCCGCCGTCAATCCATTCGCGCCGCCCTTCGATTTCCGACCGATCCATCTCGGCAAGAAGATCGCCGCCGGCGCGCAGTTCGTGCAGACGCAGTACTGTTTCGACGTGCCGATGTTCAGAACCTTCATGCAGAAGGCGCGCGATCTCGGCCATACCGAAAAGGTCTTCATCCTGTGCGGCGTCGGCCCGCTGGCCTCGGCCAAGACGGCCAAATGGATCCGCTCCAACGTGCCCGGCATCCATATCCCGGACGCCATCATCAAGCGGCTGGAAGGCGCCCAGGACCAGAAGAAGGAAGGCAAGCAGCTCTGCATCGACATCATCAACGAGGTGAAGGACATCGCCGGCGTCGCCGGCGTCCATGTGATGGCCTATCGCCAGGAGGAATATGTCGCCGAGATCGTCGATGAATCGGGCGTGCTGAAGGGCCGCCAGCCGTGGAAACGCGAGATCCGCCGCGACGACCAGATGGTCGCCGACCGGCTCGACCACATATTGCATGACGAGATTACCGAAACGCAGGTGGACATGGTAAAGACCGCGCACTAAGCCCGGCCGAGCACCAGACCTGGAACGAAACCAGACACGATATAAAGAAGCACTTTATATCAGGCGGAGAGACTTCATGACCCGGACCATCGTCGCCTCGGCGACACGCGAGATCATCATCGGCTTCGACCAGCCCTTCTGCGTGATTGGCGAGCGCATCAACCCGACCGGTCGCAAGAAGCTGGCCGCCGAGATGGTGGCCGGCAATTTCGAGACCGTCATCAAGGATGCGCTGGAACAGGCCGCCTGCGGCGCCACCATGCTTGACGTCAATGCCGGCGTCACCGCTGTCGACCCCAACGCCACCGAGCCGGCGCTGCTGGTGCAGACGCTGGAGATCGTCCAGGGTCTGGTCGACCTGCCGCTGTCGATCGATTCCTCCGTCAGCGCCGCAATCGAAGCCGCATTAAAGGTCGCCAAGGGCCGGCCGCTGGTCAACTCCGTCACCGGCGAGGAAGAAAAGCTCGAAGCCATCCTGCCGCTGGTCAAGAAGTACAATGTGCCGGTCGTCGCCATCTCCAATGACGAGACCGGCATTTCGATGGATCCGGACGTCCGCTTCGCCGTCGCCAAGAAGATCGTGCAGCGCTGCGCCGATTTCGGCATTCCGGCGCATGACGTCGTCGTCGATCCGCTGGTCATGCCGATCGGCGCGCTGGGCGATGCCGGCCGCCAGGTGTTTGCGCTGCTGCGTCGGCTCCGCGAAGAACTCAAGGTCAACACCACTTGCGGCCTGTCCAACATCTCGTTCGGCCTGCCGCACCGCCACGGCATCAACGCCGCCTTCATCCCGATGGTGATCGGCGCCGGCATGACCTCGGCGATCATGAACCCCGTGCGCCCGCAGGAAATGGAAGCCGTGCGCGGCGCCAATGTGCTGAACGGCACCGACGAGAACTGCACCAACTGGATCAGGACCTACAAGGACTACAAGCCGGCCGAAGGCGGCCAGGCGGTTGCCGCGCCGACGGCCGTCAACGCGCCGGGCGATGGCGCTGCCAATGGTGGCCGCCGCCGTGGCGGCCGCGAAGCCCGGATGGGTCGAGGATAAGCGCGCAACCGTGAACTCGCCTGCAAACATTACCGATCCGCTCGTGCTGTTCATGCCGTCAGGCAAGCGCGGGCGGTTTCCCGTTGGCACATCGGTGCTCGACGCCGCGCGCCAGCTCGGCGTCTATGTCGAAAGCGTCTGTGGCGGCCGCGCCACTTGCGGTCGCTGCCAGATCGAGGTGCAGGAAGGCAATTTCGCCAAGCACAAGATCGTCTCTTCCAACGACCACATTTCGCAGAAGGGCGCCAAGGAGGAGCGCTACGAGCGCGTGCGCGGCCTGCCCGAACGGCGCCGCCTGTCCTGCTCGGCACAGATCCTCGGCGACCTCGTCATCGACGTGCCGCAGGACACGGTCATCAACGCGCAGACCATCCGCAAGGACGCCGACACCCGCGTCATCGCCCGCGATGCGGCAATCCGCATGTGTTATGTCGAGATCGAAGAACCCGACATGCACAAGCCGCTCGGCGATCTCGACCGCCTGAAGATCGCCCTGATGAAGGATTGGGGCTTTAAAAACCTCGAATTCGATTTCTACCTGATGCCGCAGGTGCAAGGCATTTTGCGCAAGGGCAACTGGACCGCTACCGCCGCCATCCACAAGGATGCCGAAAGCGACATTGCCCGCGTCATAGCGCTGTGGCCCGGCCTCAAGAACGAGGCCTATGGACTGGCCTGCGACATCGGCTCGACCACCATCGCCATGCATCTGGTGTCGTTGCTGTCGGGCCGCGTCGCCGCGTCGTCCGGCACGTCCAATCCGCAGATCCGCTTCGGCGAGGATCTGATGAGCCGCGTCTCCTATGTGATGATGAACCCGGACGGCCGCGAAGGCATGACGGTCGCCGTGCGCGAGGCGATCTCCGGCCTCGTCGACAAGGTCTGCGCCGAAGGCAATGTCCAGCGCAATGACATCCTGGACAGCGTCTTCGTCGGCAATCCGATCATGCACCACCTGTTCCTCGGCATCGATCCGACCGAGCTCGGCGGCGCGCCCTTCGCGCTCGCCGTCTCGGGCGCGGTGCGCATCAAAGCCTCCGATATCGGCCTGAAGCTCAACCAGGGCGCGCGTCTCTACATGCTGCCTTGCATCGCCGGCCATGTCGGCGCGGATGCTGCCGCCGTGACTTTGTCGGAAGGTCCGCACCGCCAGGATGAAATGATGCTGATCGTCGATGTCGGCACCAATGCCGAGATCGTGCTCGGCAACCGCTCGCGCGTTGTCGCGGCCTCCTCCCCCACCGGTCCGGCCTTTGAGGGCGCTGAAATCTCCGGCGGCCAGCGCGCCGCGCCTGGCGCCATCGAGCGCGTGCGCATTGATCCCGACACGCTGGAGCCGAAATACCGTGTCATCGGTTCGGAACTTTGGTCCGACGAGCCAGGCTTCCTCGACAGCGTCCAAGCCACCGGCGTCACCGGCATTTGCGGCTCCGGCATCATCGAGATCGTCGCCGAAATGTATCTCGCCGGCATCATCTCCGAGGATGGCGTTGTCGACGGGTCGCTGGCCGACCGTTCGCCGCGTGTCACCGCCAATGGCCGCACCTTCTCCTATGTCTTGAAGGAAGGCGAACCCAAGATCACCATCACCCAGACCGACGTGCGCGCCATCCAGCTCGCCAAGGCGGCCCTTTATGCCGGCACCAAGCTGTTGATGGAAAAGCAGAACACCGAGCATGTCGACCGCATCCATTTCGCCGGCGCCTTCGGCTCCTTCATCGACCCGAAATACGCCATGGTGCTTGGCCTGATCCCGGATTGCGACCTCGACAAGGTCTCGGCCGTCGGCAACGCCGCCGGCGCCGGCGCCCGCATGGCGCTGCTCAACCGCGGCTATCGCCGCGAAATCGAGGACACGGTCAGCCATATCGAGAAGATCGAGACCGCGCTGGAACCGAAATTCCAGGAGCATTTCGTCTACGCCATGGCGCTGCCCAACAAGGTCGATCCGTTCCCGAAACTATCGGCGGCGGTAAAGCTGCCACCACGCAAGACCGTCAGCGAGGACGGCGTCGCCGGCGACGCTGCCCCACGCCGGCGTTCGCGCGAAGGCCACGCGGCCAGGCGCAGCCGCGAGTAAGCCGGCCGCCAGTCTTCAATTTCGTTTGTATGCAAATGTTTCCAGATCGCTCCGATCTGGAAACCGAAGCGCTGTTTTCGCGCAATCCACCCGATACAGACGTGAAGCATTTAACGGACACCGAATGGCGGGCCGGACTATTGCGCCGTCACAACGCTTCAAAGGAGAATGAAGATGTCGATGTTCGACAGCCTCGGCCGTTTTCGTGCGGCCATCAAGCATGCCCAGTCCGTGCGGGCCATGAACAGCCTGCCGCCTGAAGTGCAGAAGGACATTGGCTGGCCCGTGTCGCCGCGCATCGACGCCCAGGCCAACCTGACGCGCCTGATCCTGGGTTCGGGCCGCTGATGACCTTCGCCGACAAATGCAAATTGCTGACAAAACGCCGGGGCCGCCGCGTGGTCCCGGCTGCGCCTGACATCAAGCTGCGCGCCGCGCTGCTGCCCCGGCGCTGAGGCCGTTGGCGGGAAAACCGCAAACTCGGTCGATCAAACAACCGTGTTGCGTTGGTCCAAATTCTTGACATTTCGGCTGGAAGCGCGATCTTCGAAATAGTAGGGGAATTCTCTTAGTCGGCTGCTGCCGAGCTTGTGTATTCGAATGCCCAGTTTCAAAAGCCATGTCGTTTCCTTCATCCTCCGGCACAGCCGGAAGAAGGCATTTGCCAGCCCCGAAAACCTGCAGCGCTGGATCGCCTATGCGCGCAAGACCGAGGACCACCATCCTCCGGCATTGCTGCGCGAGCGCCTCCATATCACCGAGTGTAGCGTCGATGGTTTCCCCGTCTACGAGATCGCGCCGAAGGCCGGCGAGCGCCGGCGCATCCTCTACATGCATGGCGGCGCCTACGTCTTCCAGATCACCTCCTATCATTGGGGGCTGATCGCCGAGATGGCCGAGCGGCTGGGTTTCGGCATCACCGTACCTATCTACCCGATCGCGCCCGAGCATGATTTCCACGCCATGTTCGGCATGGTCGGCGAGGTCTACCGGCAGATGCTGGACGAGACGGACGCCGAAAATATCGTTTTCATGGGCGATTCCGCCGGCGGCAACATGGCCGTGGTGCTGACCATGATGGCGGCCGAAGAAGGCCTGTCCTTGCCGTCGCGCCACGTGCTGATTTCACCCGGCCTCGACATGTCGCTGTCCAACCCGGAAGTGTTCGAGGCGGAACGCAACGATCCGTGGCTGGGTATATCAGGCGGGCTGGAAGCGATCCGCATGTACAGCGCCGGCATCGATCGCAGCGACTGGCATATCAGCCCGCTCTACGGCGACCTCTCGGTGCTGCCGCAGACCCTGCTTCTGACCGGCTCACACGACCTGCTCAGCCCCGACAATCTGATCTTCGCCAAAAAGGCGCGCGCTGTCGGCGTCGATATCGACGTCGTCTACGAGGAAGGGATGTTCCACGTCTGGCCGCTGATCGAAATGCCGGAGGCGCGTCGCGCCAGGGACAGCATCGTCACCTTCCTTGAAGGTGAGCCCGCCAGGCGGCGCGCAACTGCGCGGCGCAGAGCGCGAACCGCCTTCGGCGCGCCCTGCCGAGGCAGCGGAATAACTCAGAACTTGCCGGTTTCGCGGAACAGTTCGAAGGTCGCGCGGATATGGTCGGCGACGGCCTTGACCGGCGCGCTGGCGTCCGGCGACACCACCATCGCCAGATTGTAGGTGCCGATATCGGGCATGCCGTCCTTCGGGCAGAGCTCGACCATGTCGTTGCCGAGGAACGACTTCGGCAACGGCGCCACGGCGAGATCGGACATGATGGCGGCGCGCTGGCCGGCCGTATGCGCACTCATATAGGCGATGCGGTAGTTGCGGCCCTCACGGCTCAGCGCATCGAGCGCGCCGGCCCGCCAGGCACAGCCCTCTTCCCACAGCGATACCGGCAAAGGCTCGCGCAGATGCGCGCTGCCGCCCTTGGCGCCGGCCCAGACGATCGGCTCTGTCAGCAGCACCTCGGCGCCAAGCGCGCTGGTCTTGTAGGAATTGGTCAACAGCGTGATGTCGAGCGCCCGGTCGTCCATGCGCCGGCGCAGATTGCTGCTCTGGTCGATGGTGACGTCGACGGCGATCGACGGATGCGATTGCGCGAAGCGCTTCAGCACATGCGGCAGCACGCGCTCACCATAATCGTCCGGCGATCCGAGCCGCACCACGCCGACGATCTCGGGGATGATGAATTTTGACACAACCTCGCGGTTGATTGACAACAGCCGGCGGGCATAGCCGAGCAGCATCTCGCCATCGGTGGTCAGCGTCACCGAGCGCGCATCGCGCGCAAAGACCGAGCGGCCGAGAATGTCCTCGAGCTTCTTGATCTGCATGGAGACCGCCGACGGCGTGCGGAACACCGCATTGGCCGCGGTGGTGAAGCTACCGGTCTCGGCAATGGCCACAAAAGTGCGCAAAACGTCGAGATCGAGCAGCGGCAGCGGGTGATTGAGTGGGGCGTTCATTGGGATCGACCTTCAATTTTTCTGATGTGAAGCATCATTCCATTTCGTTTGATTGAACATCAGATTGGGAGGATAGTCAACTCCATCGAAGGCAGGACGTGCCCCGGATCGAAAAGCTCCTGACACGAAATTGCATTCGATGCGGAATATCCCGGTCACAGAACGCGTTCATGCGGGACGTGCCACAACCAAAGGAGAATGAAATGTCTATCCTGTCATCCATCGGTCAGCTTGCGACCGAGTTCAGCGCGGCCCGCGCCCGCTTCCAGACCGAACGTGCGATCCGCTCGCTGCCGATCGAACTGCAGAAGGATATCGGCTGGCCTGAAGCTGCCGACACCAAGACCGGTGCACGCCACGGCGTCGGATCCTGGGCTGGAGCAAAGTAAACCATTGTGTACCATGTGCTGAAGGCCTGCCGCGCAGAACCAGCCCGGCAGGCCTTCTCTGTTTTAGCCCAGACCTTCTCTGACTTATTTGCACTCAAATGAATTTCAGAGCCATGTCGCCCTTGCATGGCGCATATGAGCAAGCTGCATACCGGCCCAGTTTCCGCATTAACGCCTTGTAAGTAATCACAAATCCAAGGCAATCTGCCCAAAAATGTCGCAATTGATGTCGCTTTTCATATCAAGCGCTTCGCATTTGCGATTTAGTTTCTGCTCACACAAGCCTATATCAGCGCCAGCAAACGAGCTGCCCCACTCCATCAAGCGAAGGCGACCCGTCTGAGCAACCGATAGGAGATGATGATGAAGCTTTTTGCCCGCCTTTTCCCCCGCCGCGAAATGAACCTGACCACCGCTCTCGAGCGCCAGCGCCTTGCCAACACCATGCCCGGCCAGACCGGCGCCATGAACGCGGTGCGCCTTGGCTTCGTCGCCTGAGATCACGACTACCGCGCAGCGCTCCCTGCCGCTGTCGACAGTCGATAACAGCGCCGCTTCGGTTTGACCGAGGCGGCGTTTTTCGTTCTGAAGCCGATGTTGCCGGATAGCGATGCTCGATCCGGCGGCAGCCCGTGCCTGTCATCCCCAAGGATTGCCCATTTGCGACCCATGTCGCAAATTTAGTTGCCGCTTGGCCGCCTAGCCAATTGACAGGAATGGTTTTTCCTGATGTCGCTATGCTGTTCGCGACATCCTGTTCGCGCCATGGCTGCGTGAGGTTCCCTTGAACGCCGTAAAGCATCCGATCAAGCGATCGTTTGTATTCTTCCTCGTCCCCGACTTCACCATGATTGCCTTTGCGACGGCGCTCGACCCGCTGCGCTCGGCCAACCGCATGCTTGGCTATGAGGCCTATCGCTGGCGCCTCGCCAGCATCGACGGCAAGCCGGTGCGCGCCTCCAATGGCGTCGAATGCGCGGTCAACACCTCGCTCGAGGAAGAGCGCAAGAAAATGGCCGGACCGGACCGGCCGAACATGGCCATTGTCTGCAGCGGCGTGAATGTCGAGCGCTACCAGAACAGGTCGGCCTTCGCCTGGCTGCGCGAGGAGTACAACAGAGGCGTCGCCGTCGGCGGCCTGTGCACCGGCGCGCATATCCTTGCCGCCGCCGGCCTGTTGTCCAACAAGCGCTGCGCCATCCACTGGGAAAACCTGCCGGGCTTTTCCGAGGCCTTCCCGAAGGCCAACGTCTTTGCCGACCTCTTCGAAATCGACCAGAACATCTACACCTGCGCCGGCGGCACCGCAGCACTGGACATGATGCTGAAGCTGATCGGCGACGACTTCGACGACAATCTGGTCAACCGTGTCTGCGAGCAGGTGCTGACCGACCGCGTGCGCAGCCCGACCGACCGCCAGCGCCTGCCGCTGCGCGCCCGCCTCGGCGTGCAGAACTCCAAGGTGCTGACCATCATCGAGCTAATGGAAGGCAACCTCTCCGAGCCGCTGTCGCTGATCGAGATCGCCGACCATGTCGACCTGTCGCGCCGCCAGATCGAGCGCCTGTTCCGTACCGAGATGGGCAGGTCCCCTGCCCGCTACTATCTCGAAATCCGCCTCGACCGCGCCCGGCACCTTTTGATCCAGTCGTCGATGCCGGTGGTCGAGGTGGCGGTCGCCTGCGGCTTCGTCTCGGCCTCGCATTTCTCCAAATGCTACCGCGAGCTCTACGCCCGCTCGCCGCAACAGGAGCGCGTCGACCGCAAGCAGCTCTTGGCCGCCTGACCTCCTAGCGCGCGTCGAACATCCAGCTGCGGTCGCGCCACATTTTTTCGCCGACCTGGCAGTCGGTCGGCCGGTCCTGCGCCAGCACCACAGGCGGGTGAGCGGCCTCTTCGCTTGCCCATTGCGGCGAAGCGGGGCCGGCCAGTTCCAGCACCAGCTTGCGGCGGATCGCTTCGGGAAACTGCGTCCAGTCATTGACCGGGATCATGAAGGATCCGGGACCGCCGATGACGCAGTCGCTATAATAGCGATCGAGATTGTTGACGTCATAGGCGCCGCCAAACCCGCCGCCGCGCGTCATCAGCGGCAGGCCGTTAATGATGATGCCTTGCTTGACCACCGCGTCGCGGGCGATGTCGACGGGTTCACCCTGGTTGTTGGGGCCATCACCGGAGATATCGATGACGCGCTTCGTTCCCTGAAAACCGCTTTCGGCAAAAAGGTCGCTGCCGAATTCCAGCGCACCCGAAATCGAAGTGCGCCGGGCGCTGGCCGGCGGATGGGCCGAAAGCTGCGCCGCGACCCGCTCCGCATCGGCCCGGCTGGCGATCACCGTCCACGGCACGACGACCTGTTGCGTGGTCGCTCCCGCCCATTCGACATAGGTGACGGCAACCTTGCCATAGGCGCCGTCGGCAATGGCCTGCAGCACATTGTCGTGTGTCAGCGCAGCCGCATAGCCGTGACGCTGAATTTCGAGTTCACCCGGCGACATGGACAGTGACACATCGACAGCCAGCACCAGTTCGACATCGACCGGCTCGGCGGCCTCAATCGGTGGTGTCAGCCAAACCACCAGCGCCAGCCCGGCGCTGCCTGAAAGGAGATGTCGTGCGCGCGAAAATGCAGACATGCCGCAAGGTAAGCGAGAATCAGCGGCTGACAAAGGGAAAAGCCCGGCTATGAGCCGGGCTTTGCATTCATACTTCCGCGATTGCGGCGTCCGCTCAACTTCTCGGCTTCAAATTCTCCGGATCGTAGAGCGGCTTGTAGCCGACACCAGCAACCTCGACGGGATAGGTCTCGCCAAAATACTCGACACTAAGCTTACGGCCTTCCTGGGCATAGGCCCGGGGCAGATAGGCGAGCGCGATGTTCTTGCCGATGGTCGGGCCATAGGCCACGGAGGTGGTGAAGGAGCGGCGGCCGAGTTCATCGACCAGCGTCTCGCCGGTCTTTGGATCCATCACCGGCATGGTGCCGACGGGATAGCGGGCGACGCCTTTGGGATCGACGTTCTCGGTCATCACCAGGGTGCACAGGATCGCCGGCTGATGGTCGCGGGCGCGATACTCGACGTGCTTCGCCTTGCCGCAGAAATCGTTCTCCTTGACCTTCGGTCGGGCAAGGTCTGCTTCCAGCAGATTGTACTCGGTCAGAAGGTCGGCATTCTGCAGCCGCAGGCTCTTTTCCATGCGCCGCGTGTTGGCGTAGGTCTCGACGCCGAACGGCATCACGCCGGTCGAGCGCAGCGCGTCCCAGACGGCCAGACCGTCTTCGTAGCGCATATGCAATTCCCAACCCTGCTCGCCGACATAGGAGATGCGGAAGGCGGTGACATCCTTGCCGCCGATCCTGACCGGCTTGATCGCCGCGAACGGGAAATTCTCGAGCGACAGGCCGTCCGGATTCTCGACCACCTTCTGCAGCGTCGTGCGGGCGTTCGGACCCCAGATGCCGATGGTGACAAACTTCTCCGTCACGTCGGTGACGGTGACATCAAAACCTTTGTCCTGCGCGGTGCGCTGCATGTAGCGGAAGTCGCGCGGGCCGGCGTCGGCGCCATCGATCAGACGGCAGCGATCGGCCATGCGGATCACGGTGAAGTCGGCGCGCACCATGCCTTCCTCGTCGAGGAAGTGGGTATAGATGCCCTTGCCGATGTTGTTGTCGCCGCCGATCTTGGCCGCGCACAGCCATTCCAGCAGCGCGACATGATCGGGCCCCTCAACGTCATACATCGAGAAATGCGACAGGTTGACGATGCCGCAATCCTCGCTCATCGCCAGGTGCTCGGCATTGGAGACGCGCCAGAAATGGCGGTTGTCCCACTCGTTCTCGCGCACGGGAACCCGGTTGCCATACTTCTCCAGCAGGTGCTCGTTGGCGGCGTAACCATGCGCGCGCTCCCAGCCGCCCAGCTCCATGAAGTAGCCGCCGAGTTCCTTCTCGCGCTCCCAGAACGGCGAGCGGCGAATGTTGCGGCCCTTGGAGAACGGCTCGCGTGGATGCACCGCCGGATTGTAGACCTTCATCGCCGTTTCGGTGCAGCGATCCCAGATGAACTGTTCCTTGGTCTGGTGTGGATAGAAGCGCGCATAGTCGATGGCGTGATGGTCGATCTCAGTGCGGCCGTCGGTCATCCAGTCGGCGATCAGCTTGCCCATGCCGGGCCCGTCCTTGACCCAGATGGCGACGGCGTACCACAGACCCCTCACCTTCTGGCTCTCGCCCATCGACGGGCCACCATCGGCGGTCACCTGCAAAAGGCCGTTGAAGGAATGGCTTTCATTGTAGCCGAGCTCGCCCAGGATCGGCGTCAGCTCCATGGCGCGCTCGAGCGGCGCCAGGATCTGCTCCATGTCGAGGTCGCGCTGCGACGGCGACAGCCGCGCCTGGTCCTTTTCCAGAAGGTCGCGCGGATGGCAAAGGCGCGGATTGGTCTCTTCGTAGTAGCCCCATTCGATCTGGCCGCCCTCGGCCGTCTTGGGATCGCCGGTGTCGCGCATATAGGCCGAATTGCCCTGGTCGCGCAGCAGCGGCCAGCCGATCTCCTTGCCGGTGCCGGCAAACTCGTTGTAGGGGCCGAAGAAGGTCAGCGGATGGTCGATCGGCATCACCGGCAGGTCTTCGCCGACCATCTCGGCGATCAGCCGGCCCCAGATGCCGGCGCAGACGACGACATAGTCGGCCATGATGGTGCCGCGGTCGGTGACGACGCCCTTGATGCGGCCCTCCTCGACTATGAGGGATTTGGCCGGCGTGTTGGCGAAGGATTTGAGTTTCCCCGACGCCTCCGCCTGGTCGACCAGCTTGCCGGCGACGGTCTGCGAGCGCGGAATGACCAGGCCGGCATCCGGATCCCACAGGCCGCCCTGCACCATGGACACTTCGATCAGCGGGAACTTTTCCTTGATCTCGGCCGGCTCGATAAGCCGGGCGCGGGTGCCGAAGGATTTGGCCGAAGCGATCTTGCGCTTGATCTCGTCCATGCGGCTGTCGTCGCCGACGCGCGCCACTTCGAGGCCGCCGATGCGGGCGTAATGGCCCATCTTCTCGTAGAAATCGATGGAATAGAGCGTCGTCCAGCAGGACAGGAAATCATGGCTCGTCGTGTAGCAAAAGTCCGAGGCATGCGCGGTCGAGCCGATATCGGTCGGGATGCCCGACTTGTCGATGCCGACAATGTCGGTCCAGCCGCGTTCGATCAGGTGATGGGCGATCGATGCGCCGACAATACCACCCAGGCCGACGATAACGACCTTCGCCTGTTTCGGAAACTCTGCCATTGCCCGCGACTCCAAGGGGATAAAGCGGGCGCGTCCGCGCCCGTTCGAATGGCGCACAATATGCAGAGGACGCGGATGGAGCTACCGCCTGTTTGCGACACGTCGCAGATGCGGCGCGACCAGCGCGCCGGCGTGTCGTCAGTGGCGATCTATCTCAGGCGAAGGCCCAGATGTCCTCGGCCTGGAAACCGACCTGGTAGCCCGCGGTCTTCAGCTTGACCACGACCTGGCCGATTTCCGGGGCCGGCAGCGCGCCGACCTCGACCTTGATCATGCCGGGACGGTAACGCTTGAGGTCGAGCTGTTCAAAGACGATCCAGTCGGCGCCCTCACAATCGACGAGGAAGGCGTCGATATGCGTGACGCCGTTGCGGTCGAGCAGCGTCTGCAGCGTTTCAGACGGCACCTCGATATCCCTGAGGTGCGGCGCGAATTTGTTGAAATTGGCATCGGCCTCGCCCCAGGCATTCTTGCCCGACATCAAATTGGTGTCGGTTACCGACGAGCAACCGATGAACTCGATCGGCAGCGTGCCGGCCTCGAGCGCTGCGGCATCGAACGTGTGGACCGTGATCGTGCCCTTGGCTTTTGTCACGGCCACCGGCTCGATGATGAAGCGTTCCGTGTCGGGGTAGTTGGCGCGCAGCCGTTTCTGATTGTACGGGATCGGCTCGACAAGCACGGCCCGCGCCTGCGGAATACGATGCAGCCATGGGGTGACGTCGTCGAACAGCGCACCGTCGCAAGCGCCGACATTGACCATCTGGAACGGTTGCCCGCCGCCGCTAAAGCGCGCCTTCAGCGCCGCCTTGGCCAGGAATTTCGTGCCGCGCAGCGACGGTCCGCGATCGAGCAGGCCGGCGGGCAGGCCGAGCGAAAGGGCAATGCGAGCCAGGCCGGATTCAGAACTCAAGGCTTATCTCCTGGTATGACCTGCAAGGCGATGGGCCGCCTTCCACCTGGGCTTGCCGACGTCCACAGTGCCATGACCGGCCCCACCAGCAGCAGGAACGGCGGCAAAAGGTTGGGGAAATAAATACGGGTATCGTGGATCGGGAAGACGGTGAATTTGGCCAGCACGCCGAGTACAAGTGCTGCCAGCAGAATGCCGGCGCGGCGATCGAGCCTAAAGCCGGCGCGGCTGAGCGCAAACCACCCGGCCAGCGCGAGCACTGAGACGCCGACCCAGCTGTTGAGCTCAATGGCTCGAAGGAAGGACGCGGCGAACGCCTTGAGATACGCGCCAACCGAAAACGGCGGCTCGAAACCATCCATATTGTAGTGCTGCTCGATGCTGGAGAACCACAGATGCGGCCACCAACCGGGATGTTGCGCCCAGTGCGAGATGGCGAAATAGGCGACGAAGGAAGCGGCAAAGCCGGCCAGCGCCCCCCATGCCCGCTGCCGGAAAACCAGCAGCAACACGGCGAAAATGGCCAGGAAAACAATATTGTCCGGCCGCGCCATGAAGGCGAGGAAAAGCAGGCTAGCGGTTGCCGCCTCGCGGCCGCGCACATAGGCAAGCAGGCCGCCGAGGAACAGCGCCGAGCACAAAAGATCCGGCGTCGAGGCGCGCGCCGCGTCGCCGAAATCGGCCATGATCAGCACCGCGCCGATCACGGGCGCCAGCGGCAGCGCACCTTCGGTTCGCAGCCAGAACAGCGTTATCGCCCCGAACAGCAGCACCGAGACCACTTGCAGCACCCGCATCGCCTCGACCGGGGACATTACCGCGCTCATCGTCGACAGCATTTCGGCGTAGAGAAACTTGATCCGGTACATGCCGAGCAGCGAGTGGAAGTCGGCGGCATTTTCAGCCATATGGCTGCGGAAGCCGCCGCCATCGTCGGTCAGCGCCTTGTAGTCGGCGGCCGACACGCCGGCCTGGACCGTGCTATAGGCATAGTCATGCAGCGCCTGCGCATCGGGGTACGTGCCCTCCTCGGCAACGGCGAGATAGGGCAGCATGTCCCAATTGGCGTCGGGCATCGTCCAGGCGGTGAAGGCCGTGAGCAGGATGTAGAGCGAAAACGCGATCGCGCCGATCGGCGCCGCCCATCGCGCATAAGTCCCCTCGCCCCACGCGAGAGCGGCAGCGGTCAGCCGGTCGAGTGTGCTTTGCGCGGCGGGAGGCTTGCTCAGCATTGTCAGGCTCGGGACTTAACGGACTTGGCTTTTGACGAAATCCTTCACGATCGACACGATGCCTCGCGACAACAGGCTGTCGAAGGCATCGACGAAACGATCGACTTGCTCGCGCTGGCAGATCAGCGGCGGCTCGAGACGGATGACGTTGCGGTTGTATTCGGTGAAGGCGACGAGCACGTCATAGTCGCGCAGCAACAGCGCGCCGACGAAACCCGACAGCGAACCCTTCAGCTTGTCGTCGAGCACGCTGACGATCGGCCGCAGCACCATCGGCAAGGTCTGCGAGAAATCGTGGAACTCGAGCCCGACCATGAAGCCCTTGCCGCGCACATCCTTGATGATCTTCGGATATTTTTCCTTCAACGCCTGCAGACGCTGCAGCAAGTAATCGCCGGTTGAGGCGGCGTTGTCGATCAGCCCCTCGTCATAGAGCACGTTGATGCCCTCGATCGCCGTGATGCAGGCCTCGCCCATGCCGCCGAAGGTGGCCATGGCGTGGATCATCGCCGTCTTCGGCGTGCCATAGGCCTTCATATAGACCTCGCGCCGCGCGATCATAGCACCGACCGCCGCCTTGCCGGCGCCGAGCGACTTGGCCAGCGCGGTCACATCAGGCACGACGCCGTAATGCTCGAAAGCATAGAAGCGGCCGGAACGGCCATAGCCGCACTGCACTTCGTCGGCCACCCACAGCACGCCATACTGGTCGCAGAGAGCGCGCAACTTCTGCCAGTATTGCGCCTCCGCCTGGATGATGCCGCCGCCGCCCTGGATGGTTTCGAGCACGATGACGCCGACTTCCGGATCGGAGCGGAACAGGCGCTCGACCGCTTCGATGTCGGCGAACGGGATGCGCACCGTGTTGTCCGCCATCTTGAAATCGGCGCGGTAGAGCTGGCCGTCGGTGATGCCCAGCACACCCTTGGTCTTGCCGTGGAAGGAGTTCTCGGCATAGACGATTTTGGGACGCTTAGGACCGGCAGCACGCTCGGCGAGCTTCACCGCTGCTTCCATAGCCTCCGAGCCGGACGAACCCAAAAACACCATGTCGAGATCGCCGGGCGAGCATTTGGCGATGTTGTGCGCGAGTGCGGCCGCATATTGCGACATGAAGGCGATGGCGATTTCCTGGCGCTTTTCCTCCTGGAATTTGCGGCGGGCCTCCAGGATGCGCGGATGGTTGTGGCCGAAGGCGAGCGAACCGAAGCCGCCGAAGAAGTCAAGAATCTTGCGGCCGTTCTGGTCGATATAGAACATGCCTTCGGCGCGTTCGATCTTGATCTTGTGGAAGCCGAGCAGCTTCATGAAATGCAGCTGGCCCGGGTTGAGATGCGCCTTGAACAGGTCGGTCATGCGCGCGACATCCATCGACTTCGCCTGCTCGACGCTGATCAGATCGGGCTTGGCAATAGTGGTGGGCGACAGCGCCGGCGCACTGACCATGGTGCGCGCGTTCGTCTGCTCAGGCTTGGCCATGACGGTCATCTCGGAGTTCTCCTGGTCGTCCCATTATTCAGCGGGGACATGATTGGCGTTGACGGCAAGCCCGTCCTTTTTGGCGCGGTATTCGCTGTAGGCCGCGATCAGCATGTCCTCGTCGCGATATTGCGGCACCCAGCCAAGCTGGCGCTCGGCCTTGGACACGTCGAGCACGCACTCCTCATCGGCGATCAGATATTGTTCCGGATCCATGATCGGCATGTTCATGAGATCGAGCAGGTCGAGCGTGCGCTTGACCGCCCAGCCCGGTGTTGGGATCAGCAACGATTTCGACCCGGCGTGCTTGATCAGGTCACCGAGCAATTTCCGAACCGGCGGCGGATTGAGCGAGCCCAGATTATAGGCCTCATTGGGCACGCCGGCCTTCCAGGCCGCGCGCGCAGCTTCCGCACAATCGAAAACAGAAATGAACTGATAGGGGTTCTTGCCTGAACCGATCATCGGCACCGGAAGGTTCCAGTCGATCAGCTTGAACAGTTTTTCCAATATGCCGAGACGGCCGGGGCCGATGATCAGGCGCGGCCGGAACAGCGAGATCGACATCCCGCGTTTGCGCCATTCGGCGGCGAGCTCTTCTGTCTTCTGCTTCGACCAGCCATATTCGCCGAGCGGGGCGACCGGATGCTCCTCGGTCATCGGCTGGGTCACCGTGTGGCCGTAGATCATGTCGGTGGTGTAGTGGACGAGCTTGGGCGCGCCGGCTTTGTCCATCGCCTGCATGATGTGTTCGGTGCCGTGGAAATTCACCGGGAAGAAGAAGTCGTGGCGCTTGGCCCGCACCTGGATCGGAGACAGCATCTTGGCCGACAGATTGTAGACCATGTCGTCGGCCTTCAATCCGACCTTGGCCACCGAGGCCGGATCGGTGACATCGCAGGTGACGAAACGGACCGAACGATAATGCGGCAGGTCGCTCTTGACGACATCGGCAACGACAACCTCTTCGCCGTCGGCCACAAGCTTCGGGGCAAGATGACGGCCGACGAAGCCGTCACCGCCGAAAATTATATGTCTCATCGAACGATCTCGTTTGTCTGGATCTTGTCGGGGTCAATGGAAGCCGTCTGATCGTCATGCCCCCGCCCGCTTTGCGCGATCAGCACGGTGCCGACGCAGATGAAGGCGATGCCGGCAATGCGCCAGGCGTTGAGGTCCTCGCGGAAGATGAAATAGGCGAAGATCGCGACCGCGACATAGGCAAGGCTGAGGAACGGATAGGCGAAGCTGAGCTCGACCTTGGAGAGCACATAGAGATGCGACGCCATCGAGATGACGAAGGTGCACAGGCCGAGGAACACCCATGGGCTGAAGACGATCTGCAGGAGCTTCAAAAGCGGGTTGGTGCCTTCGAACGAAATCGGGCCAAGCGACATCATGCCTTGCTTCAGCATCAGCTGAGCGGCGGCATTGGTCATGACTGTGAACAGAATGAAGACTATATATTTCATATTTTCCACTCGTCGCTTGCAAGCGTCCTATTACAAACCTGCAAACATTTCGTGAAGCCACGACAATGTTTGAACTACGCTGGGTTTTACGGTCTATTTACCATAATCTATTCGAATTCTGGCTATTGCGCCGCCTCGACGCGCGCCGGCCGCATGTCGAGCTTTTTCGCCGTCCGCAGCCAGAAACTGGACATGAACGCCGGGTCGCGCAGCGCCTCCAGCCGCTGCCAATCCGGGAAGGACGCCGCGAAAACATCGGCGCTCATGCGCGCATCCTTGTAAGGGTTGACCGCCCCGCCGGCCGCGACCGTGATGCGGTCGAGTTCGCCAAGCAGTGCCAGCGTCTTGCCGCCGCGATTGGGAAAATCGAGCGTCAGCGTGAAGCCGGGCCGCGGAAATGACAGAAGACCCGGCGAGCGGATCGACCCGAAGCGCTTCAGCACGGTGAGGAAAGAGCCCTGCCCGGCTCGCCGTGCGGCGTCGAGCAGCTCCGGCACGGTCTGGCGCGCGGCATGTTCCGGCACCACACTTTGGTGCTGGTAGAGACCTTTGGGGCCATAGAGCCGGTTCCAGTCACCGACGCCGTCCAGTGGAAAGAAAAAGCCCTGATAGCCGGTTTGGCACGGCGCCGCCGAGCGCCCTTTCTTCCACCGATAGGCGGCGTTGAAAGCAGTCAGGAACGGCCGGTTGAGGACGTTGAACGGCGGTTGGATCGGCACCGAAAGGCGGGAGCCGGCGCGCGACGCCGCATGCGAGCCATGCTCGGCGTGATTGCCTGACAACAACAGGCCGCGCCCGCGGCCATGGCCGCCGGCAAGCTGGTTGATCCAGGCGACGGCATATTCATTGGCCTGGTCGGCGGCCTCGGCCAGTTCGAAGAATTCACCGAGGTCGGCAAATCGCGCTGCCGTCTCGACGATGTCGAGAGAAGGCACCCGCATCAGCCGGATCGAGGCCGACAGGATTAGGCCAGTCAGCCCCATGCCGCCGATCGTCGCCGCAAACAGCCGGGCATTGTCCGTTGCCGAGCAGGTGTAGGTCCGCCCGTCCGAGCGCAGCAGCGTCAGCGATTCGACATGGCAACCAAAAGTGCCGCGCCGGTGATGGTTCTTGCCGTGAACGTCGTTGGCGATGGCGCCGCCAAGGGTCACGAACTGGGTGCCCGGAACCACCGCCGGAAAGAAGCCGTAGGGTGCGGCGTGCGCAATGATGTCGGACAGCAACACGCCGGCTTCGGCCTCGAGCAGGCCGGTCTCGGCGTCGAAGGCGCCGATACGGTTCAGCGGCCGCATGTCGACGACCGCGCCCGCCTCGTTCTGGCAGGAATCACCGTAGGAGCGACCGTTGCCATAGGCGAGCAAGCCGTTTGCCTTCGCCTTGCCGCTCTTCATCAGCTCGACAGCCGTATCGGCCGCGATGGTCCGCTTTGCGGCCGGCGTGGCGCGGCCGAAACTCTGGAACCGTTCGTCCGCCATGCTACCAGCCTCCGGCGACCAGCAGTGCTGCGCCGATAGCCACGATGATCTGGCTGCGCCAGTCGCGGATGATGAAGACGACCGGATCGTCGTTCATCTCGTCGCGGCGTGCCAGGATCCAGACGCGCATGGTCAAATAGAGCACGATCGGCGCCAGCGGCCAGACCAGCCAGGGATGCGGATAGAGTTCGCGCACGGCGGCGCTGTCCATATAGAGCGCCAGCACCAGCGCCGAGGAGAAGGCCGACGCCATGCCGGCCTGGGCGACGATCTCCTGGTCTTCGATGCGGTAGCCGCGGCCTGCAATACGCTCGCCCACTGGAATGGCCGTGGTGCGCAGTTCGACATAGCGCTTCACCAGCGCCAGCGACAGGAAGAAGAAAATCGAGAAGGCGAGCAGCCAGAACGAGACCTCGACGCCGGTTGCCGCGGCGCCCGCCAGCACGCGCACCGTGTAGAGGCCGGCCAGCGTCAGCACGTCGACCAGAAGCATGCGCTTGAACGACAGCGAATAGGCCGTGGTCACCACAATGTAGCCGGCGAGCACACCCAGGAACTCGATCGGCAACAGCAACCCGGCTGCAATGCCGATCGCCAACAGGCCGACCATCGCGCCGAGGCCGAACGGGATCGACAGCGCGCCGCTGGCGAACGGCCGGTTGCGTTTGGTCGGGTGCTTGCGGTCGAGCGCAAGGTCGAAGAAATCGTTGAGGATGTAGATCGCCGAAGCCACCGCGCTGAAGGAGACGAACGCCAGCATGCATTGCCAGATCATGTTGGCGTTGAAGTATTCGTGTGACAGCACCATCGGCACCGCGATCAGCGAATTCTTCAGCCACTGATGCATCCGCAGCATCTTGACGAATGTCTTCAACGTCCTTTCTTGCGCCGGCACCATTTCGGCGCTATGCGCGGTCTGCCAGCGCTTCGCGTGGCGGTCGGGCGCCACGACGATGGCGTCGCGCGCGGCTTCGAAAACCTTGAGATCGTGACGGCTGTTACCGGCATAGTCGAAACCGCCATCGCCATAGGCGGCGATGAGCGCGTCGCGCTTGCGGCCCGAGGTCATGTTGTGTGGACCGTCGGTCGCCAGCACATAGTCGAAGATGCCCAGATGGGCGGCGATCGCCTCGGCGAACTTGCGTGGCGTTCCTGTCGCCAGCACGATCTTGCGGCCGTCCACATGGTCGGCTCGCAGGCGCTGCAGCAGTGCTTCGCGATAGGGTAGCGCGGCCGGATCGATGTCGATGCGGTCGGCGATGGCTTGCTTCAGCCGCGCCGGGCCGGCGGCCAGCCAGAACGGAACCAGGAAGATATAGAGCGGATTCTTCTTGAGAAGGATGAACAGGCCTTCCCACAAAAGGTCGGTCGCAATCAGCGTGCCGTCGAGGTCGACCGCAAGCGGGATTGCGTTCTTGTCCGACCGCGCATCCATGTCTGTCCTGTCCTGCTCATAAACCCGTCGCGCCGTGTTTCGGCGTCTTTGCAAGGGTATAGCGGCGGAACGGCGCAGTGAACGTTAAAACGCCTGGTTGCAGCCGGTAGGCGCGACGATATTTCCCGCGTCATTGTTAAGCAATCACTACCACGAACAATAAAAGGCCGGGCATTGCCCGGCCTTTGCAAGAGCTGCCCGCCAACTTTACTTGATGCGAGCGACGCCACCCGAAATTTCGACCGTTTCCGAGCCGGTCAGGGCCTCGAGGTCACCATTGGGTAAGGTGACGAAACAGCCGTTGGGGCAGAATTCCACTGTTTCGCCGGCGGCTAGCGCCAGCTCCGTCTTGCCGCCGCCTTCCGTCACGATCAGCATACGGGTCTCAGCGTCCTTGTTGACCGCGCTGGCGGCAAAGGCCGAGCCACTCGCTGCGGTAAGGGCGATGGCGACGACGAGCGACTTCCACATTTTGCAATATCGGTGTTTCCACACCGCCTCTGTTGCATTTCGCAAGGCATTCTCGCCTTTGCATGTGAGCTTATATGAGATGCAAGCTGAACCGCAACTGAATGCCGCATTCATGCCGCAATTGGTTTGGGAGGAGCCCGGGCCCTAGCTGGGATCGGGTTTGCGCGCCTTGCGGCCTGATTTGGCCAGGCGCGCCTTCTCGGCGGCGGCTTCGGCCTCCGCCTGCTCCTTCTCGGCGAATTCGACTTCGATCTTGTCGTCGTCGAGCGGCCATGCCTCGGTCTGCTTGACCTTGACTTCGGCGCGCGGCGTCGAGGGGATTTCGATATGTTCGGCGTCAAAAGCATCGAGCACGGCAAAGCGGATATCGTTCTGCACGATGGCCCCGTTCAGCACATCGGCGAGAAACACGCGGATCTCGAACTCGAGTGCCGCCGCACCGAAATTGGTGAACAGCACGAAGGGCTCCGGGTTCTTCAGGACCAGCGGATGGCCACGCGCAATCTCCAAGAGGATGGCGTGCACCCGCTTGACGTCGCTGCCATAGGCGACGCCGACCTTGATCTCCACACGCCCAAGCTTGTTGCGGTGCGTCCAGTTGCCGACGGCGTTGTTGATCAGGTTCGAGTTGGGCAGGATCACCGACTGCCGCTGGAAGGTCTCGATCTCGGTGGCGCGCACGCTGATCTTCTTGACCGTGCCTGAGGTGTCGCCGGCGACGATCCAGTCACCGACCTTGAAAGGCCGCTCGGCCAGCAGGATCAGGCCGGACACGAAGTTGGAGACGACATTCTGCAGGCCAAAACCGATACCCAACGAAAGTGCGCCGGCAACGAGTGCCAGGTTGGAGAGGTCGATGCCCGCCGCCGAGATGCCAACGAGACCGGCGACCGCGACGCCGGCATAACCGACCGCCAGCCGGATCGAATTGCGCACGCCGGTATCGACCTTGCCGCGCGCCATCACCGAGCCGTCGAGCCAGCCCTGGAACCAGCGGGTCAGGAAATAGCCGATGATGAAAACGACGATGCCGCTGAGGATGCCGGTGACCGAAATCGTCACCGAGCCGATGGTGATGCCTGTTGCCAGCTTGTAGGCCCAAGCCTGGATGTCGCCGGGCTGGAACCCCCACATAAACAGGATCAGCGGCAGGAACACCAGCACGATCATCAGATTGATGGCGACGCTGACGACCAGGCCGAGCTGGTCGAGCGCGGTGTCCTCGTAGCTGGCATTGGCCGACAGCCAGCGCCCGATCGAGGTGCCGGCGAAACCGCCCTCCTCGCCGATCTCGCGTGCCGACAGAAAGCCGATATAGGCGGTGACCAGGATGGTGCCGGTGACCACGACCTGGACCGAAACGAAGATTGCCAGGCCGATATAGCCGAACAGCGCTGCCACAATGGTGGCCAGGCCGAGCGCGATGGCGGTATAGCGCAGCCAGGTTGGCCATGGACGCCAGCTTCCATCGGAGCCCTTGTACGGCCTCAGCAGCGCCATCAGGATCAGGATGACGCCGACGATGATGGCGGCGACAAAACTTCTGGCGACCGTCAGCGACAGCGGCGAGCCCATACTGTCGTTGACCACCGCCAGGAAATAGTGGACGCCGATGACAATCGCCATGGCTGTCGTCAGCCGCACCAGCCAACGCGCCGGGCCGGTCTCAACCTGGATCAGGCGCCAGTTCGGCTGCCGCGGTTCCAGCGCCGCATTGGTCAGGCGGTTGACGCAGAAAACGACGGCGATGACGCCAGCCAGCGCGTTGAGGAAGAGGCCGATGTCGCCGCGCAGCACATTGTAATAATTGTACAGGAAGACCGTCGAAGCGAGAAAGGCGCCGACCGCCAGCGTCGGCAGCAAGGTCGACCAGAACGCCACCGAAAGGCGGCTGAGATAGGTGGGGTCCTCGACCGATGGATCGGCTTCGAAGATACGCCCGAACAGGCGGCGTCCGCCGACGAACAATATCGCGGCCAGCCCCAACGACATGAAGGTCGCCGCGAGCATCGCCTGGAACTTGAACTTGAAGGCAAAGGTGAGCCAGGACGACACCGCCCTGAAAAGGTTGGCGTATTCGTCGCGGGCGTCGGAAAAAACCTGCGGGCTCAGCACGTCGGACAGCACATAGCGCTTGGTCAGCAGGTTGCGGAACAGTTCGCTGCGCATATTGCCGATCTTGTCGATCAGCCCGCTGATGCGGATCGACAGGTTCTGAGCGCTGGCGACAACCGCGTTGATCTCGGCCTTTTCCGATGCCAGCGCCTGGCGCTCGCCGGTCACGATGTCGGGCTCCTGCGGCTGGCCCGCCGCCGGAGGAGGACCCAGCACCTCGATGCGATTGTTGATGTCGGTGAGCCGCGAACGGAACGCCAGCGCACTGGTCAGCGCCGCCCGCGACAAATCCTCCAGCTGCAGACGGATATCGACGAGGGAGGCATCGTCCTCGCCGTCCTGCTGTATTTTCTTCTCGAGATCGTCGGTCTTGGCCGTCAGGCCCTGGATGACCTTCTGCTGATCGGTGATCAAGCCGGCGGAGCCCTGGCCCAGCGCCTGCGCCATCGCCTCGAACGAAGGCGACGCCGAAATGATCAGCGTGAAAACCAAAATGAGGCGAAGCAATCTCAAAAGCATGACTATTGGCGACTCACGGGCGGCAAAGGCATTCAAAAAGCCTGTCCTTGATAAAGACGGCCATATCGTGGGGCAAGCCGTCGCATCGCGGCGTCGGCCAGTCGAAAAGCCATGGCGCAATCTTGGCTTTGCACCCGCCGCCTGCTCTATAGTCTGCCGCATCGCACCAAGGATGGCATGAAGAATGGCCGAATATTCAGCCCTTTCGCTTCTCACGAACGCGCTCAAGGGAAACCAGGACTGGAAGCCGGCCTGGCGCAAGCCCGAGCCCAAGGCCTCCTATGATGTCATCATCATCGGCGGCGGCGGCCATGGCCTGTCGACGGCGTATTATCTGGCCAAGGAGCACGGCATCACCAATGTCGCGGTGCTGGAGAAGGGCTGGCTGGGCTCCGGCAATGTCGGCCGTAACACCACGGCGGTGCGCTCCAACTACCTCCTGCCCTCCAACACCCGCTTCTACGAACATTCGATGAAGATGTGGGAGAACCTGTCACACGACCTCAACTACAACGTCATGTTCTCGCAGCGCGGCTGCCTGAACCTGGCCCATACGCCGGCCCAGTTCGACGACTATGCACGGCGCGGCAACGCTATGCGCCATCTCGGCGTCGACGCCGAGTTGATGAGCACCGCCGAGATCAAGCGGCTGGTGCCGGCGCTGGACGTTTCGGCCTCGGCGCGCTTTCCGATCGTCGGCGGCCTGATGCAGCCGCGCGCCGGTACGGCCCGCCACGATGCGGTGGCCTGGGGCTATGCGCGCGGCGCCGACCGGCGCGGCGTCGACATCGTCGAGAATTGCGAGGTCACCGGCTTCCTGCGCGACGGCGACCGCATCACCGGCGTGCAAACGACGCGCGGCGAAATCCGCGGCAAGAAGGTCGCTGTGGCGGTTGCCGGCAGCACCGGACGGGTGATGCAGCTTGCCGGCGTCGACAGAATGCCGATCGAGAGCCATGTGCTGCAGGCCTTCGTCACCGAATCGCTAAAACCCTTCATCGACACGGTGCTGACCTTCGGCATGGGCCATTTCTATATGTCACAGTCCGACAAGGGCGGCCTCGTCTATGGCGGCGACATTGACGGCTACAACAGCTACGCCCAGCGCGGCAACCTGCCCATCGTCGACGAGGTTATGAGCGAGATGCTGGCGCTGTTTCCCGGCCTTGCCCGCGTGCGCATGCTGCGCTCCTGGGGGGGCGTCTGCGATATGTCGATGGACGGTTCGCCGATCATCACCACCGGGCCGCTGCCGGGCATGTATCTCAATTGCGGCTGGTGCTATGGCGGCTTCAAGGCGACGCCGGCCTCAGGCTGGTGCTTTGCATACACCATCGCCAAGGACGAGCCGCACGACTTCAACGCGCCCTTCACGCTCGACCGTTTTTATCGCGGCATGGTGATCGACGACAAGGGCCAGGGCGCAACGCCTCGGCTGCATTAGGGTTCAAAACATGCTTATCACCTGTCCCTATTGCGGCCCGCGCGACGTCATCGAGTTCACCTATCAGGGCGACGGCAACCGCGAGCGCCCGCAGCCCAACTCGCAGGATCTCGACGCCTGGAACGCCTATGTCTACGACCGACTGAACCCGGCCGGCGACCACAATGAGATCTGGCAGCACTCCGGCGGCTGCCGCACGCATCTGAGGGTTGTGCGCAACACGGTCACGCATGAGATTTCCAGCACCGGTTTCGCGCGCGGCGACCACAATGCCGCCGCCCGGCATAAGGCGGGGGGCAAGTCGTGAGCCCGCGTCGCATCGAAACCGGCGGCCGCATCGACCGGCTGCGCACCATCCGCTTCACCTTCGACGGCGTGCCCTACACCGGCCATGCCGGCGACACGCTGGCCTCGGCCTTGCTTGCCAACGGCGTTACGCTGTTCGGCCGCTCGTTCAAATACCACCGCCCGCGCGGCGTGCTGTCGGCCGGCGTCGAGGAGCCTAACGCGCTTGTGGCCGTGCTACGCGGCGAAGTCCGCGAGCCCAACATCGCCGCGACCATGGTCGAGATCTATGACGGGCTGGTGGCCGTCAGCCAGAACCGTTTCCCCTCGCTCGCCTGGGACGTCAACGCCATCAACCAGCTCGGCGGCAAGATCCTGGCCGCCGGCTTCTACTACAAGACCTTCATGGGTCCGGTCTTCGGCCCGCTCAAAGGCACCCGTTTCTGGATGTTCTGCGAGCATTTCATCCGCCGTGCCGCGGGTCTCGGCAAGGCCGGCATTGCCGCCGACACTTCGCGCTACGAGCGCATGAATGCGTTTTGCGATGTGCTGGTCGTCGGCTCCGGCCCGGCCGGCCTGTCGGCCGCAAAGACGGCCGCCGATCAGGGCGCGCGCGTCATCCTGGCCGAGCTTGAGCCGCGTTTCGGCGGCTCGGCCAACTGGTCGGGCGAGACCATCGACGGCGCGCCGGCCGCCGACTGGGCGGCGCGCACCGTCAGCCAACTCGAAGGCCACGACACGGTCCGCCTGCTGCCGCGCACCACGGTGTGGGGCTATTATGACGGCAACACGCTGGCCGCACTCGAGCGCGTCACCGATCACAAGGAAGTGCCTGGCAAGGGCGAACCGCGCCATCGCTACTGGGCCATCCGCGCCAAAACGGTGGTGCTGGCCACCGGCTCTTTTGAGCGGCCGCTGGTGTTTCCAGGCAATGACCGGCCGGGCGTTATGCTGGCGCATGCGGCCGAGCGCTATGCCAATGACTATGGCGTGCTGCCCGGCGACAGGATTGCGCTGTTCACCAACAATGACGGCGCCTATCGCTCGGCGCTGGCGCTGAAGAAGGCCGGCGCGGCCATTGTCGCCATCGTCGACGTGCGCCCCGAGCTTTCCTCTGAGATGCGAAGCCTGGCCACCGAGGCCGAGGCTGAAATCCTCTCCGGCCATGCCGTGGTCGCCACCGAGGGCGGCAAGGCGCTCTCCGGCCTCAAGGTGCAGCGCTTCGACATGAACTCCGGCTTGCTCAGCGGTGACGCCCGCAGCATCCACGCCGATTGCCTGCTGATGTCGGGCGGCTGGTCGCCGACGATCCATCTCGCCAGCCAGGCCGGCGCGAGGGCCGAATGGAACCCTGCCCGCCAGGCCTTCCTGCCGCCCAAGCCGACCCAACAGCGCTGGATCGGCGCGGGCGCTTTCAATGGCAGCTTTTCGACCGTCGAAGCCATCACTGAGGGCCGCGCCGCCGGCCTGTCCTCGGCAGGCGGCGCAAGCGCGCCGGCAGCCTTGCCTGATGTCGAAGCAGCCCCTGGGGATCCCAATCCGGCGCCGGTGTTCGAGATCAAGGCGAAAGGCAAAAGCTTTGTCGACTTCCAGCACGACGTCACCGCCGAAGACGTGCGGCTGGCGCATCGCGAAGGCTTTGTCTCGGTCGAGCACCTGAAGCGCTACACCACGCTCGGCATGGCGACCGACCAGGGCAAGAACTCCAATGTGCCCGGTCTCGCCATCATGGCCGAGGCGTTGGGCAAACCGATCCCCGAAGTCGGCACGACACGCTTCCGCCCGCCCTATTCGGCGGTGTCGATCGGCTCGCTCGCTGCCGAACGTTTCGGCGATCTGAAGCCCGAGCGGCTGACGCCGATGCATGACTGGCACCTCGCCAATGGCGCGACCATGTATTCGGCCGGCCTCTGGTTCCGGCCGATGATCTACGGCCTTGCCGGCGAGACGATCGAGCAGGCCTATGTTCGTGAAGCCAAGGCGACGCGCGAGAGCGCCGGCATCGTCGACGTCTCGACGCTGGGCAAGATCGCCGTGCAGGGACCGGATGCGGCGGAATTCCTCGACCGCGTCTACACCAACATGTTTTCCACGCTTGCCGTCGGCAAGGCCCGCTACGGGCTGATGCTGCGCGAAGACGGGCTCGCCTTCGACGACGGAACCACATGGCGGCTGGGCGAACAGGATTTCCTGATGACCACCACCACGGCCAATGCCGGCAAGGTGATGCAGCATCTGGAATATTTCCTCGACGTCATCTGGCCGGAGCTGAAGGTGCACGTCACCTCGGTGACCGACGAATGGGCAGGTGCCGCGATCGGTGGGCCGAAGGCTCGGGCCATCCTCGCCGCTTGCATCACCGGCACCGCCGTCGACAACACAGCCCTGCCCTTCATGGGCATTGTGCATGGACAGATTGCCGGCGTTCCGGTGATGATTTGCCGGCTGTCGTTCTCCGGCGAGATGGCCTTCGAGGTCTATTCCGGCGCAGGCTACGGCACACATGTCTGGGAAGCCTTGATCGAAGCCGGCAAGCCGTTCGGCCTGGTCACCTACGGGCTGGAGGCGCTGGGCACGATGCGTATCGAAAAGGGCCACGTCACCGGCGCCGAGATCGACGGCCGCACCACGGCGCGCGACCTGCATCTCGACTGGATGCTATCGAAGAAGAAGCCGTTCGTCGGCTCGGCGATGATGGACCGCGAAGGCCTGATCGCGCCCGACCGGCTGCAGCTGGTCGGCCTGGTCTCGCTCGACAACCTGCCGCTTAACGGCGGCGCCCACATCGTGGCGGAACTGGACGAGACCAATCCGCACGATTCGCTCGGTCACATCACCGCCTGCTGCTATTCGCCGGCACTCGGCAAGCATATCGCGCTGGCCCTGGTCGAGGGCGGCAAGGCGAGGCATGGGACCCGAGCGTTCGTCTCCGATCCGCTGCGCAAGCGTTTCGGGCCGGTCGAGATCGTCTCCAACCACTTCTACGACCCGGACGGGAGCCGCATGCATGGCTGAGCGCCAATCACCCGAACGCCTTTCGCCGCTCGAGCCGGTGTTCCATCCGGGTTCCCACGGCAATTTCGAACATGGCGTCGATGTCATCCTGACCGAGACCCGGCCGGGCTCGATCCTGCAGCTTGCCGCATGGCCGGGCGCGGAGAAGCAGCTGATCGATGCGATCCGCAAGGTCACCGGCCTCGCGCTGCCCGATGGCGCCGGCGGCGGCGTTGCCAGGGACGGCAAGGCCGTATTCGGCTTCGCGCCGGGAAAGTTCACGGTCGTTGACGAGGCCGAGGGCCTGGCATCGGCCTTTTCCAAGGCCGTCACCCCGGCCATCGGCACCGTCACCGACCTGTCGCATGGCCGCACCGCCATCCGCATCGCCGGGCCGAAGGCCGAATGGGTGCTGGCGAAATTCTTCGCCATTGACTTCGCTTTGGCCGCCTTCCCCATCGGCGCCGGTCGCTCGACCACCCATCACGATATCTTCGCCCAGATCCAGCGCACCGGCGCCGACCAGTTCGACATCTATGTCTTCCGCTCCTTCGCCCGTTCGTTCTGGAAGGCGCTTTGTCACGCCAGCGAGGAAGTCGGCTACGAGGTGCAGTAGGTGGCCGAATAGCCGTTCTGGCATCAAGGCCAGCCGGTTCTGCCGCTAGAGAATCCTGCCGCGTGCGCCCATGGTAGAAGATGTGACCGCCCAACCGGTCCAAGGGATCAAGAAATCCCGTCTCAGAGTCGGCATAGTCGTTTGGTTCGAACATCCCCATGACCGCAGAACTATCCGCCGGCGCCACGGATCGCGCCGATGTGTCGGCCAGAGCCTTGCTCCTGCTGCCGCTGACGGTCGCCTGCGGCGTGTTCATGACCAGCCTCGACCAGAATGTCGTGGTCACCGCGCTGCCCGGCATCAGCGAAAGCCTCGGCCGCCCGCCGAGCCAGCTTGGCCTGTTGATCACCGTCTATGTCGCCAGCCTGATCATCTCGATGCCGCTCGGCGGCTGGGCCGCCGACCGCTTCGGCCTGCGCAATGTCTACTGCTTCGCCTTGCTGGTGTTTGCGGCGTCATCGGCGCTCTGCGGGCTGTCCAACGACATCTGGACGCTGGTCGGCGCCCGCGCCCTGCAAGGGTTTGGCGGCGCCTTGATGGGCACGCTCGGCCAAGTCGTCATCCTGTCGACCTTCCCGCGCAGCTGTACGCTGAAGATCAACATGTATATTTCGCTCGCCGGCCAGTCCGGACCGCTTGTCGGGCCGCTCGTCGGCGGCGCGCTCACCACCTACATTTCCTGGCGCTGGATCTTCTTCATCAACGTGCCGTTCGCGCTGGCGGCAGCCATCCTTGCCGCCTCGCTGTTTCCGACGGTCACCAAACCGGTGCGCACGCCGTTTGATTTTCCAGGCTTCCTGCTGGTCGGCGGCGGCATGGTGCTGCTGGTCTTCGGCATGGACTCACTTGCCGCGAAAGATGCATCCGGCAGCATGATCGCGGCCGAGCTGGCGCTGGCGATCGTCATCCTGACGCTTGCCACCTTCTACTGCCTGCGTGCCCGCAACCCATTGCTTGACCTGAAACTCCTGCGCATCCGCACCTTCCGCATCTCCTTCCTCACCGGGGGCGGACTGGACACGATCGGCTTAAGCTCCGTGGTCTTCCTGCTGCCGCTGATGTTCCAGCTCGGCTTCGGCATGAGCGCGGTGCAGGCGGGATCGCTGACCTTCGTTGCCGCAATCGGATCGCTGATCATGCGTATCTTCATGCCGCGCCTGCTCAACCGCTTCGGCTTTCGCCGTGTGCTGGTCGTCAACACACCGATCGTTGCCGCCATGGTTGCCGGCTTCGCCTTGATAGAGGCCGCCACACCGGTCTGGATCGTGCTTGCCTATATCTTCGCCTTCGGTGTCCTGCGCTCGGCGCAGTGGGCGTCGACCGGCAACCTCGCCTATTCCGACATCGCCCCCGACCAGCTCGCCCGCTTCAGCGCGCTCTACTACATTCTCTGGCAGCTGGCGGTGGCGATCAGCGTCGGCCTGGCAGCCGCGCTGCTGTCATTCCTGGCCGGCGGCGGGCCTGCCGTGACCAACGATTTCCGCATCCTGTTCGTGGTCGAGGGCGTCATCACGCTGTGCGCGCTGATCGCCTATCTCAAGCTGACGCCGCAGGACGGCGCCCATGTCAGCGGTCACGGCGCGCAGATGACCGTGGAATAGAACCGGCGAGCTAAGACCCGCCCTATTCGCTGAACGTCACCCACTCTTCCAACGGCACGCGGTCGGTGCGGAAGTCGTTTTCGGGCTTGGACGTGTCCTCATGGCCGAGCGCCATGCCGCAGACGACGATCTCCTCGTCGGGAATGTTGAGCACCGGCCGGATCTGCCGGTGATAAGGCGCGAAGGCTGCCTGCGGGCAGGTGTGCAGCCCCCTGCCCCGCGCCGCCACCATGATGTTTTGCAGGAACATGCCGTAGTCGATCCACGAGCCCTGGTTCAGCCGCCGGTCGATGGTGAAGATCATGCCCACCGGCGCATCGAAGAAGACGAAGTTGCGGTCGTGCTGGGCGCGCATCTTGTCGACCTCGCGGCGACCGATGCCAAGCGCCCCGTAGAGCCCGAAACCGTTGGCGCGCCGGCGGGTCAGATAAGGTTCGAAGAACTGGGTGGGATAATAGCGATACTCGTCCCAATCGGCCTTTTCGGCGCGGATACCGGAGTTGAGGATGGCATCTGATATCTGCTGCTTGATCTCGCCCTTGACCACATAGACCCGCCATGGCTGCATGTTGGTGCCGGAAGGCGCGCGCGCGGCAACGGAGAGAATGGCGCGGATCGTCTCGTCATCGACCATGTCGGGCAGAAAGGCGCGCACCGAACGGCGCGACAGGATCGCCTCGTCGACAACAGCCGCGTCCTGCGTGATTTGGGCGTTTTTTTCCAGCATGGGCCGTCCCTTTGCGCATACCCGGAAAGCCGAAACGGCTTTCAGGGAACACATTGCGCAGATTCCAAACCTTGGTCGCCGATCCGGCGCCCCCACATCAGCCGTTCGTGGCCGAGCCTTTGCATGAACCGCCAAAATCGCGCAAGCAAATCTTGTGGCCCCATGAAAATCCCCTTGATTTTTTCACGGGCGTGGGCTCTCATGAAATTCACTCCGGAATTTTCACAAAGTGAGCGTTTTGTCCCCAGCTATCGCCAAAACATTGCAGGGATCTGACGAACGCCTGCTGGCGAGCGATATCCGTGCGCTGCGCAAGGCGCGTGGGCTGACGCTGGCCGAGATCGCGCTGAAGCTCGGCCGCTCCGTCGGCTGGGTCAGCCAGGTCGAGCGCGGCCTGTCGATCCCTTCGCTGGGCGACCTCCGGGCCTTCGCCGATTTGTTCGGCGTGCCGCTCAGCCTGTTCTTCAGCCATGATGTGCCGATCGAGAAGGAGCGCGGCGTTGTCGTTCGCGCCGGCAGCCGGCGCACGCTTGGCACAAGCGAAACTGGCCTGGTGGAGGAGCTTCTGTCGCCCGATCTCGGCGGTAGTTTCGAGATGGTGCGCTCGATCTTCGCGCCTGGCGCGGAGATGAAGAGCGAGCAGTTGCGGCCGACCGAGGAAGCCGGCTACATCGCCTCGGGTATTTTCGAGATCGAGCTCGCCGGCGTCTGGCATCGTCTCGGCGAAGGCGATTCCTTCCGCTTCGAACGCAAGCCGTACCGCTGGCGCAATCCCGGCACCGAGCCGGCCGTGGTTATCTGGGTGGTTTCACCGCCTGTCTATTGAACGAGGGTTTCTAATATGGCCGGTTTGCCGACCACGGCACGCGTGGTGATCATCGGAGGCGGTGTCGTCGGCACCTCCTCGCTCTACCACCTGTGCAAGGCGGGCTGGACCGACTGTGTACTGCTCGAAAAGAACGAGCTGACATCGGGTTCGACCTGGCATGCCGCCGGCAATGTGCCGACCTTCTCATCGTCATGGTCGCTGATGAACATGCAGCGTTATTCGACCGAGCTCTATCGCGGCCTCGCCGAAGCGGTCGACTATCCAATGAACTATCACGTCACCGGCTCGCTTCGCCTCGCCCATACAAGGGAGCGCATGCAGGAATTCCAGCGCGCCAAGGGCATGGGCCGCTACCAGGGCATGGACATCGACATTGTCGGCCCCGACGAGATCAAGCGCCGCTATCCCTTCATCGAGACGCATGATCTCAAAGGCGCGCTCTACGACCCGAGCGATGGCGACATCGACCCGGCGCAGCTGACGCAGGCGCTGGCCAAGGGCGCCCGCGACATGGGCGCGAAAATCATCCGCTTCTGCCCGGTGTCACGTGTGCGCCGCGAGAATGACGAATGGGTGGTTGTAACTCCACAAGGCGAGATCCGCTGCGAGATCGTCGTCAACGCCGCCGGTTACCGTGCCGCCGAAGTCGGCAAAATGTTTGGCCGCGACGTCCCGATGATGGTGATGAGCCACCAGTACATATTGTTCGAGGAAATCCCCGAACTCATGGCATGGTCGAAGGAACAGGGCAAGAAACTGCCGCTGCTGCGCGATGTCGACACCTCCTACTATCTGCGCCAGGAAAAGAACGGCATGAATCTCGGCCCCTATGAGCGCAATTGCCGCGCGCATTGGGCGACCCACAACGATCCGATGCCAGAGGATTTTTCCTTCCAGCTGTTCCCCGATGATCTCGACCGTCTCGAGCACTATCTGGCCGACGCCGTCGCCCGCGTGCCGATCCTCGGCACTGCCGGCCTCTCCAAGGTGATCAACGGGCCGATCCCCTATGCGCCGGACGGCAACCCGCTGATCGGTCCGATGCCCGGCGTCCCCAACGCCTTCGAGGCCTGCGTCTTCACTTTCGGCATCGCGCAAGGCGGCGGCGCCGGCAAGGTGCTGGCCGAATGGGTGACGCAGGGCCAGACCGAATGGGACATGTGGTCCTGCGATCCACGCCGCTTTACCAGCTTTGCCGCCGCGCCCGACTATAGCGTCGCCAAGGGCATGGAGATCTACGGCAACGAATACGCCATCCAGTTCCCGCGCCATGCCTGGCCCGCGGCGCGTGACCGCAAGCTGTCGCCGATCCACGATCGCATCAAGGCGCTCGGCGCTCAGTTCGACGCCTATAATGGCTGGGAGCGCGCCACCTGGTACGCGAAGGACAGCGACGACACGTCGGAAGAAGCGACGCTGACCTTCCGCCGCGAAGGGCCGTGGCACCACCGCGTGCGCGAGGAATGCCTGGCGGTGCGCGACGCCGCCGGCATTCTGGACCTGCCCGGCTTCTCGCGCTTCAACCTCGAAGGCCCTGGCGCAGCCGAATGGCTGGCGCTGCAGGTCACCGGCCTGGTGCCCAAGCCCGGCCGCATCGGCCTCGTCTATTTTGCCGACGAAAAGGGCCGCATCGTTACCGAGATGTCGGTGGTGCGCCATGGTGAAGAGCAGATGACGCTGATCACCGCGGCGGTAGCGCAGTGGCACGATTTCGAATGGCTGAAGTCGCGCATGCCGAAGGACGCAGCTTTCACCCTCACCGACAGGACCGAAGACTATTCGACGCAAATCCTCGCCGGTCCCAACGCGCGCAAGATTCTGGCCGAGGTCTGCTATGCGGATCTCTCGCTGCCATGGCTGACGCATCAGGAAACCACGATCGCCGGCCGCTGGACGAAGCTGGTTCGCGTGTCCTTCGCCGGCGAACTCGGCTGGGAAATCCACACCAAGGTGGAAGAAACCGCCGCCATCTTCGACGCCGTCTGGGCGGCGGGACAAAAGCACGGCTTGAAACCGTTCGGCATGTATGCGCTGGATTCGCTGCGTCTTGAAAAAGGCTACCGCACCTGGAAGGGCGACCTGTCGACCGACTACACGATCCTGCAGGGCGGGCTCGAACGCTTCGTCAAATGGGACAAGCCTGACTTCCGCGGCAAGGCCGCCCTGCAGAACGAAAAGCAGCAAGGCGTGAAGAAGCGCTTCGTCACGCTGGTCGTCGAAAACCCCGGCGATTGCGACGCGCCGTCGGTGTCGACGCTGTGGCATGACGGCAAGATCGTCGGCGAAACGACGTCGGGCGGCTGGGGTCACCGCATCGACAAGTCGATCGCGCTCGGCATGCTGCGCGCCGACCTGGCTGAACCCGAGACCGCCATCGAGATCGAAATCTTCGGCGACCGCTTCAAGGCGGTCGTGCAGAGGGACGAGCCGCTGTGGGATCCGAAGAACGAGAGGCTGCGGGCGTGAAGACTGTTATCCTCACCGATGGCGGTATGGGCCAGGAGTTGGTCCGCCGCAGCAAATCCGAACCGACGCCGCTGTGGTCGGCCAGGGTGCTGATCGACGAACCGGATCTGGTGCGCGACCTGCATGCGGAATTCATCCGTGCCGGCGCCCGCGTCATCACCATCAACACCTATTCGGCCACGCCGGAGCGGCTGGCGCGCGAGGGCGCGGAGGAACTGTTCAAGCCGCTGCAGAAGTGCGGCATCGAGCTTGCAAGGCAAGCTTGCGAGCAAGCCGGAGAGGCAACCATCGCCGGCTGCCTGTCGCCGCTGTTTGGCAGCTATGCGCCGGCACTGACCATTTCCTATCAGGACACACTCGACATCTACCGCCGCATCGTTGCCGAGCAGGCGGACGGCGTCGATCTCTTTCTGTGCGAAACCATGGCCTCCGCCGATGAAGCGCGCGCGGCCGTCACGGCAGCATCGGAAAGCGGCAAGCCGGTCTGGGTGTCATGGACGCTGGCCGACCACGGCACCCCGCGCCTGCGGAGCGGCGAAGCGATCGCCGCGGCCTCGCGTGCACTCGACGGCCTGCAGCTCGCGGCACGGCTAGTCAATTGCTGTCGGCCAGAAGCGATCGCCGCGGCACTGCCTGAGCTGATCGATCTCGGCGGCCCGGTCGGCGCCTATGCCAACGGCTTCACCTCTACAGAAGCGCTCAAGCACGGCGGCACCGTCGATGTGCTGCACGCCCGCCACGACCTTGGTCCGGATGCCTATGCCGACCAGGCGCTCGGCTGGGTCGAGGCCGGCGCGAGCATCGTCGGCGGATGCTGCGAAGTCGGCCCTGCCCACATCGCTGCCTTGCATGACCGGCTCGAACAGGCCGGTTACCAGATTTCGGGAGTTCAATGATGCCCAGACCGTCAAAGCGCATTTCCGGCATCGTGCCTTCGGGCAAGGATGGCTGGGAGGTCCACACCGAGGCCTGGGCCCGCAAGGAGGCCGGCCAGGACATCATCATGCTGTCGGTCGGCGACCATGATTTCGATACGCCGAGCCAGACGATCGAAGCCTGCGTGACGGCGGTTCGCGGCAGCAACCACCATTACACCCCGCTTCCCGGCGTTCCGCGCCTACGCAGAGCAATGGCGGCGGCCTCGACCGCTTGCACCGGCATCGAGACGAACCCTGACCAGGTGATTGCCACGCCGGGCGGCCAGGCAGCGCTTTATGCCGCGGTGCAGGCCGTGCTCGACCAGGGCGACCATGCCATCGTGGTCGCGCCCTATTACGCTACCTACCCCAACACGTTCAGCGCCGCCGGCGCCAGTTTCACCGTGGTCGAGACCCCGGCCGAGGACGGTTTCCAGCCGCGCGCCGACAGGATCCGCGCGGCACTCAAGCCGAACACTCGCGCCATATTGATCAACACGCCGAACAACCCGACCGGTGCTGTCTATTCGCGCGAGCGGCTGGAAGAACTGGCCGCAATCTGCCGCGAGCATGATCTCTGGCTTTTGTCGGACGAGGTCTACTGGACGCTGGGCGGCGGCGAGCACATCTCACCGCGCGGCCTGCCCGGCATGGCTGAGCGCACGCTGGTCATCAACTCGATGTCCAAGAGCCATGGCATGACCGGCTGGCGCATGGGCTGGCTGACCGGCCCGACTGAGATGATCACGCTGTTGACCAACCTCAATCTGGTGACGACCTACGGCCTGCCGGCCTTCATCTCGATCGCTTGTGCCGAGGCGCTGGAGAACCGTTACGGCGTCAAGGAAATCGCCGAGCGCTACGCGGCGCGCCGCACCGTTCTGCTCGACGCGGTGCGCGGCATGAACAATGTCACCGTGCACGGCTCCGAGGGCGGCATGTATGTCATGCTCGACATCTCGGCGGTCGAGCCCGACGACGAGAAATTCGCCTGGGCTTTGCTCGATGCCGAAAAGGTCGGCGTCATGCCGGGCTCCAGCTTCGGCAAGGCCGCCGCCGGCCATATCCGCATCAGCCTCTGCCAGCCGGAACCTGTGCTTCAGGAAGCCGCAAAACGCCTGCGCCGTTTTGCATCCAGCTATCGCCGCGAGGCCGCATGACCAAACCCATTCCCACCAAAGCCCGCGCCGTGATCATCGGCGGCGGCGTCTCCGGCTGTTCCGTCGCCTATCATCTGGCCAAGCTCGGCTGGACCGACATCGTGCTGCTCGAACGCAAACAGCTTACGTCGGGCACGACTTGGCACGCCGCCGGCCTGATCGGCCAGCTGCGCGGCTCGCAGAACATGACGCGGCTGGCGAAATATTCGGCCGACCTCTACGTCAAGCTGGAGGCCGAGACCGAAGTCGGCACCGGCATGCGCCAGGTCGGCTCGATCACCGTGGCGCTGACCGAGGAGCGCAAGCACGAAATCTATAGGCAGGCCTCGCTCGCCCGCGCCTTCGATGTCGATGTACGCGAGATTTCACCTAGGGAAGTCAAAGAGATGTATCCGCATCTCAACGTGTCAGACGTCGTCGGCGCGGTGCATCTGCCGCTCGACGGCCAGTGCGATCCCGCCAACATCGCCATGGCGCTGGCCAAGGGTGCGCGCCAGCGCGGCGCCACCATTGTCGAGAATGTGAAGGTCACCAAGGTCCACACCAAAGCCGGCCGCGTCACCGGCGTGTCGTGGGCCCAAGGCGAAGACCAGGGCACGATCGAGGCCGACATCGTCGTCAACTGTGCCGGCATGTGGGCGCGTGAACTCGGCGCCAAGAATGGCGTCACCATCCCGCTGCATGCCTGCGAGCATTTTTACCTGGTCACTGAACCGATCCCCGGCCTCGGCCGGCTGCCGGTGCTGCGCGTTCCGGACGAATGCGCCTACTACAAGGAAGATGCCGGCAAGATGATGCTCGGCGCCTTCGAGCCGGTGGCCAAACCCTGGGGCATGGACGGCATCCGCGAGGATTTCTGCTTCGACCAGTTGCCCGAGGACATGGAGCATTTCGAGCCGATACTCGAAATGGGCGTCAACCGCATGCCGATGCTGGCCACCGCCGGCATTCACACCTTCTTCAACGGGCCCGAAAGCTTTACCCCGGACGACCGCTACTATCTCGGCGAGGCGCCGGAGCTATCGGGCTACTGGATGGCGACCGGCTATAACTCGATCGGCATCGTCTCCTCCGGCGGCGCCGGCATGGCGCTGGCACAATGGATCAACGATGGCGAAGCGCCCTTCGACCTCTGGGAAGTCGACATCCGCCGCGCCCAGCCGTTCCAGAAGAACCGCCGCTATCTAAAGGAGCGTGTCTCCGAAACGCTCGGCCTGCTCTATGCCGACCATTTTCCTTACCGGCAGATGGCAACGTCCAGGAATGTCAGGCGCTCGCCGCTGCATGAGCATCTGAAGGCGCGCGGCGCGGTCTTCGGCGAGGTCGCCGGCTGGGAGCGCGCCAACTGGTTTGCCCGCGAAGGACAGGAACGCGGATACCGCTATTCCTGGAAACGGCAGAACTGGTTCGGCAACCAGCGCGAGGAGCATCTGGCGGTCCGCAACAAGGTCGGTCTGTTCGACATGACCTCGTTCGGCAAGATCCGCGTCGAGGGCCGCTATGCCTGCGCCTTCCTGCAAAGACTCTGCGCCAACGATATGGCCGTGGCGCCGGGCAAGATCGTCTACACCCAGATGCTCAACCAGCGCGGCGGCATCGAGAGCGATCTGACGGTGTCGCGCCTGTCGGAGACCGCCTACTTCCTCGTCGTGCCCGGCGCGACGCTGCAGCGGGATCTCGCTTGGCTGCGCCGGCATGTCGGCGAGGAATTCGTCGTCATCACCGATGTCACGGCCGCCGAGGCCGTGCTCTGCCTGATGGGTCCGGATGCGCGAAAGCTGATCCAGAAGGTCAGCCCCAACGATTTCTCCAATGAGAACAATCCGTTCGGCACGTTCCAGGAGATCGAGATCGGCATGGGCCTGGCCCGCGCGCACCGCGTCACCTATGTCGGCGAACTCGGCTGGGAGCTCTATGTCTCGACCGACCAGGCGGCCCATGTCTTCGAGGCGATCGACGAGGCCGGCGCGGATGTCGGCCTGAAACTCTGCGGCCTGCATACGCTGGATTCCTGCCGCATCGAAAAGGCCTTCCGCCATTTCGGCCACGACATCACCGACGAGGACAATGTGCTGGAGGCCGGCCTCGGCTTTGCAGTGAAGACGGCAAAAGGCGACTTCATCGGTCGCGACGCGGTGCTCGAGAAAAAGGAGGCCGGCCTGTCACGCCGGCTGGTCCAGTTCCGGCTGAAGGACCCTGAGCCCCTGCTCTTCCATAATGAGGCCATCCTGCGCGACGGCAAGATCGTCGGCCCGATCACCTCAGGCAATTACGGCCATTATCTTGGTGGCGCGATTGGGTTGGGTTATGTGCCAAGCAAGGGCGAGAGCGAGGCGGATGTGCTTTCCTCATCCTACGAGATCGAGATCGCCGGCGAGCGTTTTGCCGCGGAAGCCTCGCTGAAGCCGATGTATGATCCGAAGGCGGAACGGGTGAAGATATAGCGCTCTCTTCCTTCGCCCCGTTCACGGGGAGAAGGTGGCCCGAAGGGCCGGATGAGGGGCGGCGCCAAGGTCTGCAGAGTTCGCGCCGCCCCTCATCTGCCTGCCGGCATCTTCTCCCCGTAAACGGGGCGAAGAAGGCTAACCTCAAAACCGCTCCAGCTTCCCTCGGACCTTGACCAGAAACGCCGCCCGGCTTTTCGGCGTCGAGGCATCCATCAGATAGTGCGCCAGAAAGAACGTCCGGCAGCGGCGAGCGCACAGCGCCCGCATGCCGCGCAGCAAAGTCTTGCGGCCGGGCTGGCCGACGACAACGCTCCACCAGGTCGGCGCGCCGCAGGTGGTGATGACGCCGACCTTGGTGACATGCGTCATCAGCGACGTGATCCGCCCCTTGCCCGCCGGCAGCTTGAAGGCGACATCGGTCGCCCACACCCGATCGAGCCAGCCCTTCAGCATTGCCGGCAACCCGTACCACCAGGTCGGATAGATGAAGAGGATCGCATGCGCCCAGGCGAGATGCTCGAAATGCGGCTTCAGCGCCGGATCCTCCGGCGCGCGCTCATTGTAGGCGCGCCGCTCATCGCTGCCCATCACCGGGTCAAAGTTTTCCGCATAGAGGTCGAGCAGGCGCACATCCCAGCCCCGTGCCTTCAGCACGTCGACCGCTGTGTCGCGAATGGCGGCGCAAAAACTTTCGGGCACCGGATGGCAATAGACCACCAGCACACGCATCAGAATTCATCCATCCTGGCCGCGACCTTGGCGAGGAAGGCCGCCCGCGTATCATCGGTCGACAGGTTCATCGAATAATGCGCGAGGTAGGACACGGAGGCGCCGGGCTTGATCGTCGCCCGCAGCATCCGTTTGACCAGCCGGCGCGGCGGATCGCCCATCAGCATGGCGCGAAACCGGCCGCCGCCATAGGTGGTGACGGCCGCCAGTTTACGGATGTTGTGCAGCGATGGCTGCGCCTGGCCATCGACCATCTTGAACGACACTCCGGGCAGGAAGACGCGGTCGAAAAAGCCTTTCAGGATGGCCGGAAAGCCATAATTCCAGACGGGGTAGGACAGCACCAGCGCCTCGGCCTTAAGCAGACGCTCGACATAGGGTGCGGCCGGGTCCGCGGAGCTGCGCTGGTTGTGATAGTCCAGCCTCTCCGCGCGCGTCAGCCTGGGATCGAAATCCTCGGCATAGAGATCGCAGTCGTCGACCTCATGGCCGGCCGCCGTCAGCCGCTCGACGATCGTCCGGTGCATGCCGGCGTTGAAGCTGGTGTCCACCGGATGCGCATAGAGGACGAGGACTTTCATGGGAGAATCTCCCCCCTTGAGGGGGAGGTGTCGCCGAGGGCGACAGAGGGGGTCGCCGCGCGTGAAGCGCCAACTTTCTCTTTCTTCGAAAGGCCGAACCGCGTCGCGCCAGCCGAACCGACCCCTTCTGGCCTGCCGGCCATCTCCCCCTCAAGGGGGGAGATCCGACGTCGCCGCGGCTTTCGCCAATCGCCAATGGAGCCGGTGGACGGGCGCAAACCTCTCATCACACCGCCTTCTGCAGGCCCTTGAACAAAAAAGTCCGGCCCGAGCGATAGTCATAATCCGGATTTTCCCAGGCGATCATCTTGCCGGGGTTGAGCAGACCTTGCGGATCGGTCTCGCGCTTGAAGGCGAGCTGGATTTCGTCGGTCTGCTTCATGCCGCCTTCTTCCAGCGTGTAGCGATGCGGGTTGAAGATCGGGCAGCCATTCTCCTCATGCAGCCGGATGATCTCGTTAAGCCGCGCCTCTGTGGTGAATTTGACCAGCGGCAAGCCGAAGCAAGTGATGTTGCCGTCGAGCCGCACGAATTCGAGATGCGAGAAGACCTCGCCCGGAAACATCGCATCCATCTTCTCGACCAGCGCCAACTGGTTGGGAAACGGATAGAGCGACTGTAGGTAAGTGATCGCGGGATCGACGCGCAGTGCCCTGAGCGTGGTGTGGTTCCACGCCAGTTCGAAGCCCGGCGGCAGGCCTTTCTTCTCCTCGTCCGTCACTGTTGCCGCATTGAAGATGATTTCGCCGCCGGCGCGACGGGTGAACGCGAGGAAAGCGTCGAGCCCATGCCGGGCAACCATGACGACGCAGATGCTCTGCCCTTCCCTGAAAAACTTCTGGTGCCGCTTGAAATAGAGTTGGGGCACCGGGGCGGCGATCGGCGTGATCAGCTTCGTCAGAATGCCGTCCTGGCAGGCCAGCGCATTGCCGTAGCGGGCCGCCGGCATGAAAGCGTCGAAGCCGACGATCACGTCGATCCACTCATAGGCCGCCGTCAGCGGCATCTCGACTTCTGTGATTATACCATTGGTACCGTAGGCATGCGTGACCTTGTGCAAATCCTCGCCGGTGAGTTCGAGTGCCTTCGGCTCGGCCTCCATGGTGACGACCCGCAGGCGCAGCACATTGCCGAAATCGCGCAAGCCACCGAAATTGATCGAGCCGACACCGCCCGAGCCACCGGCGATGAAGCCGCCGATCGACGCCGTGTTGTAGGTCGATGGCGACAGCCGCAGTTCCTGCCCGGAATGCGCCCGCGTCGCTCTGTCGATGTCGGCCAGGATCGCGCCCGGTCCGGTCACCACACGCCCCGGCGCGATCGACTTGATCTCATTCATCTCGGCCAGATTGAGCACCACGCCGCCCGACAGCGGCATCGCCTGGCCGTAATTGCCGGTGCCGCTGCCGCGCGGCGTCACGGGAATGCCATGCCGGTGGCAGGCGGCGAGCACGCGGATCAGTTCGGCCTCGTTCTTCGGCGTCACGATCAGGTCGCCCGTGACATGGTCGAGCTGCTGTTTCAGCACCGGGCTGTACCAGTAGAAATCGCGGCTCTTCTGCTGGACGATGGCCGGATTGTCGTCGAGTTTTATCCCGTCGAGATCGCGTTTGAGCGCCGAAACATCCATTAGTCCACCATCAGTTCGTCGAGTTCGGCATAGTCGGGCAGCTGGCGTTCGATGGCCTTGCCGTCGCGCACGACGATGCGATCCGATTCGGGCCGCGACAGCAATTCCGTCCAGCTCCGTCCTTTGAAGATGATGAAGTCGGCGCTGCCGCCGGCAGCCAGCATGCCGAAGCCGTCGAGCCGCATCACCTTGGCCGGCGTCGTCGCCACCGCTTGCGGCCAATCGCCGACCGGATGGTCGAAATGCAGGATGCGCGTCGCCATGCGGTAGACCTCCAGCATGTCGAGATCGCCATAGGCATAGAACGGGTCGCGCGTGTTGTCGGAGGCGACGGCGACCGGAATGCCCCTCGCCTTCATCTCGTGCAGCAGTGTCACCCCGCGCCAGCGTGGCGTGGTCTGGTCGGCGCGCCGGTCCTGCAGATAGAGATTGCACATTGGCAGCGACACCACGGCCAGCCCGGCCTTGGCCACCTTGTCCAGCGTGTCCAGCACGTCGAGATCCGGCTGGCGTGCCAGCGAGCAGCAATGTCCCACCAGGATGTTACCCTCGAAGCCGTTCCAGAGGGCAGCCTCGGCGATCTTCTTCAGCGAGATCGCCGCGACGTCGTCCGTCTCGTCGGCGTGGAAATCGAGATCGAGCCCGTGCTTGATCGCCTCTGAAAACACCTTGTCGAGCAGTTCTTCGAGGTCCGGCACCATATAGGTGACGACGCCCAGCACGCCCTTGGCGGCAGCGACACGCTTGGCCAGCCTCTCGAACCATTCCTTGTCGCGCACGCCTTCGATGCCGAGCAGGCAGGCCGCCTGCAACTCGATGCGGCCACGCCATTTCTCCCGCATCGCCTCGAACACCGGCCAGGAGATTTCTTCCTGCGGCGGCACGCTGTCGAGATGCGTGCGCAGCGCCTTGGTGCCGTGCGCATAGGCTGAGCGCAGCGAGAAATCCATGCGCCGCGCCACATCCTCGGCATTCCAGCGTGCAGCGCGATCGGCGCCGGTGGCATTGAGTGCGCCCATGAAGGTGCCATCGGGATTGGGTTTTCGCGGCCAGATATGGCCCTTGTCGATATGGGTGTGGCAGTCGACGAAGCACGGCAGGATGATGCGGCCGGCAAGGTCGATGGCATCGGCCGGCGCTTTTGATTTCTTATGCGCGGCGACACTCGAGATATTGCCGTTAGCGACGGTGATGTCGGCCAATGCGAAACCGTCAGCATCGAAGGTGGCGGCAAGACCCGGCGTTAGTGACCGGTGAAGACGAACGTTGCCAAGTACAAACTGGCCGGAATCTGGAATCTGTGAGGTCACCGCTGCCCCTCATCCGCCTGCCGGCACCTTCTCCCCGTATAGTGACGGGGAGAAGGGGCTGTCGCGGCCGTCAGCGCTCGTTTTGCGAGGTTGACGATTGGCGAAACCATACGTGATGGCGTCTTTCTCCCCGTCTCTATACGGGGAGAAATGTCCGGCAGGACAATGAGGGGCAGCGCCAACGTTGGTACCGACGGCAGCCAACTTTTGTCCAAGGCGCAAAACATCATCACCGCTCCTGCTTCAGCGCGCTCTCGTGCCAGCGGCGCAGGATGAGATGCGACACCAGCGATAGCACCAGGAAGATCAATATGCCGGTGAGCGAAATCAGGATCAGCGCCGCAAACAACCGCGGCGCGTTGAGCCGGTAGCCGGCCTCGATGATGCGCGAGGCGAGCCCCGACGACTGCCCCTGCGCGCCGGCGACGAACTCGGCCACCACGGCGCCGATCAGCGACAGGCCGCCGGCGATCTTCAAGCCGCCGAGGAAATACGGCATCGCCGCCGGCAGCCTGAGATAGCGCAATTGCTGCCAGCGCGTCGCGCCGTTGAGCTTGAACATGTCGCGCAGATTGCGGTCGACGGAATTCAGGCCGAGCGTGGTGTTGGACAGGATCGGGAAGAAGGCGACGATCCAGGCACACAGCAACAGCTTCACCGTCTGGTTGTTCACGTAGATGTTGATCAGCGGAAAGATCGCCACGATCGGCGTCACCTGCAGCACGATGGCGAAGGGGAAGAACGACATCTCCACCCATTTCGATTGCGCGAACAGCACCGCCAGCCCGACGCCGCCGATGACGGCGAGAAGCAGGCTGAGGAAGGTGATCCGGAGCGTCACCAGCAGCGACGAGAACAGCAGCCCAGCATCGTCGTAAAGCGTCTGCAGCACGACGCCCGGACGCGGCAGGATGTATTTCGGGATCTCGTTCCAGACGCAGATGCGGTCCCAGAACCAGATCGCCAGAATCATGATTGCCAGCGGCAGCACCCACCGGCCGATCCGCTCCAGTCGCTCCTGGCGCACGCGGCCCGCCTCCTCCGGATCGAGGGTCAGCACGGGTTGCTCAATGGCCGTCATGGTGCGGTCCGGCTGATGTGTTGATGGCATTGACCAGGATGTCCGAGGCCTGACGGCAGAGCGCGGCGTAGTCGGGCGAGGTCCGAAACACCTCGTCGCGCGGATAGGCCGCATCGATTGCAAGCTCGGCATGGACGCGTCCCGGCCGCGCCGCCATGACGACGACGCGGTTGGACAAAAACACGCTCTCGAAGACGCTGTGGGTGACGAAGACGACGGTGAAGCGTTCGTCCTGCCACAGCTCCAGAAGATCATTGTTGAGCTTGAAGCGGGTGATCTCGTCGAGCGCGGCGAACGGCTCGTCCATCAAAAGGATGCGCGGCTTGGTCACCATGGCGCGCGCGATCGAGACGCGCATCTTCATGCCGCCGGAAAGCTCGCGCGGCACGGCATTCTCGAAACCGGTCAGATGCACGCGCGCCAGCATCTCGGTCACCGCAGGTGCTGCCTTGGCGCGTGAGATGCCTTTTAGCCGCAACGGCAGCCAGACATTGTCGAAGACATTGGCCCAAGGCAGCAGCGTCGGTTCCTGGAAGACGAAGCCGATATTGGCGCGGTCGATCGAGCCGCGCCAGCCGAGCACGCCAGAGGTCGGCGTCGACAGGCCGGCGATCAGACGCAAAGCCGTCGACTTGCCGCAGCCGGACGGCCCGAGCAGGCTGAGGAAATCGCCTTCGCGGATTGTCAGGTCGACGTCGCTCAGCGCCGTCACGCCGTTGGAAAATACCTTGCCGACGTGGCGCAGCGCCAAAAGCATCGGGCCTTCACCCGATGCCGCCATGGGCGCCTGCGCCATTGTCTCCAGTCTCACGATTTACTTCTTCAGCTCGAGCCCGACGCCCTTGTTGATGAAGGCCAGCGTATAGGCCTTCTTGATGTCGATGCCGGGCTGCGCGACCTTGGCCTTGACCATCTTGTCGTAGAAACTCTGAATGCGTGCGTCGGTCATGGCGCCGATGCCGAGCTTTTCCGTATCGCCGGAATCGACCACGCCGAATTTTTTGAGCTGCTCGATCGAGAAGGCGATCTGCTCATCCGTCATGTCAGGATTGTCCTTCTTGATCATGTCGTTGGCGGCCTTGTTGTCGCCGTAGAGGTAGTTGTACCAGCCCTTGGCCGAGCCATCGACGAAGCACTGCACCACCTCCGGCCGCTTGTCGATCGTATCCTGCATGACCTCGACGGTGGTCGCATAGGTCTCCCAGCCATAGTCGGCGAGCAGGAACTGGTTGGGCAGGAAGCCGCCCGCTTTCTGCACCGCGAACGGCTCAGAGGTGACATAGCCCTGCTGGATCGACTTCTTGTTGGCGATGAAGGGCGCCGGGTTGAAAGTGTAAGGCACGCGCTTGGCGGCATCGAAGCCGAGTTCGGTGACCATCCACTGGAAGAAGGTCTGCGCGCCCTCGTCACCCAGAATGTACTGGTCGGCGTTCTTCAGGTCTTCCCATTTGTCCAGCCCCTGCCCCGGTTGGGACATGATGACCTGCGGGTCCTTCTGGAAATCGGCCGCCACGACCCGCATCGGAATGCCTTGCTGGACGGCGTCGAAGGCCGACAGCAGATTGCCGCCCATATAGAAATCGAGCTTGCCGGCGAGCAGCAGCGGCCGGCCGCTGACCTGCGGGCCACCCTGCGAAATGGTGACATCGAGGCCGCAGGCGGCATAGGTGCCGTCGGCCACGGCCTGGTAGTAGCCGCCATGTTCTGGCTCGGCCAGCCAGTTGGTGCCGAAGGTGACCTTCTCGTTCGCCGCAGCCCCTAGCGTACTGGCTCCAAGCAGCGCGAGCGCGACCGCTGAAATCTTCTGTTTTCCGTACATCAACACCACCCTCTGTTGGCTCCGGAGCGTCACGCGCCGGGCTCGACACCATTGGTCCAAGAAGCAAGACACATGCCACCGCCCGGACCGCCTGCTTCACGCGGCAGCCATTGCCAAGACCGGACGGGTCATGCTGTGCGGGAGGCATCGTGCCTATTTTTTGGACGCCTGTCCACAATCGCCCCGGCAACATGCACTACATCTTGAGAGACTTGCTTACCGGCCCTAGGCTACCGCCAAACCGGAGATTGCCATGTTCAGATTCCTCGCCCCGAAGTCGATCAAGCCGCCTTTCGCGCGCTACAGCCACGGCGTCGAAGTGCCGGCGGGCAAGCGGCTGGTGCTGTGCTCGGGTCAGGTCGCTATAACGGCGGACGACCAGATTCCGGAGGATGCCGGCGGCCAGGCCGAACTCTGCTTTCAAAACATAGCGGCGATTCTGGCTGAAGCCGGGCTCGGGCTTGCCGACATTGTACGCATCAACGCCTACGTCACCGACCGCGCGCATCTGCGGCCCTATATGGATGTCCGCGATCGGCTGTTTGCCAGCCCGGCGCCGGCCTCGACACTGATGATCGTGTCGGGCTTCGCGCGGCCCGAATTCAAGGTCGAGGTCGAGGCGATCGCCGCTGGGTGAGGAGTGGTCCGCGAAGCGGATGGAAAGCCACAGAATTGGCTTTCCAAGCGACGAACGCCCGAAGCCATAGCGGAGGGCCGGGTCGACAATTTCGGGTTCCAGCCCTAAAGGCTGTCGCGTCCATTGAAGAGGCATGACATGACCGTTGCAAACAGACGCGTGTGGTGGGGCGATTACCGGACCACCGAATACGCTACGATCGACCCGGAGGCCACAATTGCCGTCCTGCCGGTGGCGGCGATCGAGCAGCACGGCCCGCATCTGCCTGTATCAACCGACACATCGATCATGAACGGCATGCTGGAGACGGTGATCGCCCGCCTGCCAGGCGATCTCGACATCCGCATTCTGCCCGTCCAGGCGGTCGGCAAATCGAACGAGCATCTGCATGCACCGGGCACGCTCACTTTGCCTGCGACGACCCTGGTCGATGCCTGGACCGAACTTGGCCTGTCCATCGCCCGTGCCGGGGTGAGAAAACTGATCGTCGTCAACTCGCATGGCGGCAATGAAGAGATCATGGGCATCGTCACGCGCGAGCTGCGCGTGCGTGAAAGGATGCTGGCGGTGAAGACCAGCTGGCAGCGCTTCGGCCGCCCGGCCGGCATGTACACCGAGCTGGAAGATCGCCACGGCATTCATGGTGGCGATGTCGAGACTTCACTAATGCTGCATTTCCGCCCGGAGCTGGTCGACATGGGCAAGGCCGACAATTTCGTCTCCAAGGTCGCCCGCGCCGAGACCGAATTTGCGCTGCTGCGCCACACCGGCACACACGCCTTCGCCTGGATCGCCAGCGACCTCAACCCCAACGGCGTCGTCGGCGACGCCTCGATCGCCACCGCGGAAAAAGGCCGGCTGACGGCGGAGCATCAGGCCGACGGTTTCGTCACCCTGTTGAAGGACGTGCGCAAGGCGAAGCTCGCCGACTGGTTGGCGTAAAGCTCAGCCGTCGATCTTGAAAACAAACGGCGTGCCCTCAAAAGCGTCGGCGCCACGTCCGATCGCTTCGATCGCTTCGATCATGCGGCCTTGGCGTGAGAGCAACATATCGGCTACCGCGATCAGCCGCGGATTGGGCGTCGCCGAGGGCGAAAGCTTCCGCAATGTCTGCGCCAGTTCCGCCTCGTCGCGCTTCGGCGCCAGCGCTGCAGCAATGATATAGGCCGAGGCGGTCGAGCGGCTGATGCCGGCGTAGCAGTGCACGACCATCGGCTTGGCGCGATCCCATTTGCGGGCAAAATCGAGCAGATTGCGCACATGGTCTTCACCCGGCATGGTCATGCCGTCCTGCGCCACCGCGATATCGTGCATGACCAGATGCAGGTGGTTTTCCCGCGCAATCGAGGCCGGCCGCATCACCTCGGTGCCGGCGGCAAGCAGCGACAGCACGCGCTCGGCGCCGCTTCTGGCCACCGTCTCCTCGAGCTTGGACAGCGAACAGACATGGATCATCGCGCGATCTCCCTGGCGCTATCGTCGCGCCGTGCGTCCCAGCCGGCAAGCGCCGATTCAAGCCGCTGCCATTCCTCCTGACGTCCAGGCAGTCCCGCGCGCAGCACGTGCGGGCGGTCGGAAAAATGCCGGAGCAGGATGCCGCACTCGCCAAGCGCCGAAAACAGACCGGGCGCATCGGCAAATCGCAGATAGCGAAACAGCGTCGTGCCGCCGGCGACGGGAATGCCAAACCGACCGAACAGCGCGTCGAGTCGCGCGGCATCCTCGGCCAGCCGGCGGCGCATGTCGGCCTGCCAGCCGCTGTCGGCAAGCGCCCTTATGCCATATTCGAGCGCTGGGCCGCCCACCGCCCAAGGTCCGAATTGCGTCTCCAGCCTTTCGACCGTCAGCGTTTCGGAAAGCGCAAAACCGAGCCGCAGGCCGGCAAGGCCAAAGAACTTGCCGAAGGAGCGCAGCACGACGATGCCGCCCTGCCCGACATCGCCGGCCAGGCTTTCCACGTGCGGGCCGACATCCATGAAGGCTTCGTCGACCACCAGCAGCCCGCCCTTGGCGCGCAACTCCCCGGCAAGCCGAAGCAGCCTTTCCCGCGAAACGACGCGTCCATCGGGATTGTTGGGATTGACGACAATGGCAAGGTCAGCTGCGGCAAGCGCCTCGACATCCTCGACCTCCGCCACGGCATGGCCGGCGATCGCAGCCGCCCTGGCATGCTCTGCATAGGTCGGCCCCAGCACCAACGCCCGGCCTGGGCTCACCAGCGAGGCGACGCGTGGCAACAGGATCTGCGTGCCCGGGGCTGCTGCAACATGCACCGCCGACGGCGCGCCATAGGCATCGGCGGCGACCTTAGTCAGCTCATGCAGACGCGCGGCTTCCGGCAATCGCGACAGAGCGGTGGCGGGCAGCTCGAAAAGCGGGTAGGAGTGCGGATTGATACCTGTCGAAAGATCGACGAAAGGCTGTGGCGCGTGGGGGAAGAGCGCGCTCGCCCGGCCAAGGGATCCACCGTGATCCACCGCAGCAATCGCTCCATCAGAAAGCTTCATGTCGGTCCTGATCGCTTTCCTGTCGCTGGCCATCGAACGCATCCTGGGCTACCCGGACTGGCTGTTCCGTGCCGTTGGCCATCCCGTCACCTGGTTCGGCAGGCTGATAGCCTTTCTCGACCTCCGGCTCAACCGCGACACTGATTCCGACGCGCAGCGTCGTCGCCGCGGCATGCAGGCGCTGCTGGTGATCGTGCTGGTGCCGGCGCTGATCGCCTTCGCCGTGCAAATCCTGCTCTGGCAGCTCTTTCCCGCCGGGATGATCATCACAGCGATCCTGGCCTCGTCGCTGCTGTCGCAAAAGAGCCTCACCGAACATGTCGAAGCTGTGGCCGACGCGCTGGACACCGGCGGGCTGGCGCTCGGCCGCATTGCGGTCGCCCGCATTGTCGGCCGCGATCCGGAAAAGCTCGACCACGCCGGCGTCAGCCGGGCCGCGATCGAAAGCCTGGCCGAGAATTTCTCCGATGGCATCGTCGCGCCCGCCTTCTGGACCGGTGTTTGCGGGCTGGCTGGCGGCGTCGCCTACAAGGTGGCCAACACCGCCGATTCGATGATCGGCCATCGCACGCCGCGCCACGAGGCCTTCGGCCGGGCAGCGGCACGCTTCGACGACTGGATCAACCTGCCGGCCTCCCGGCTGACGGCGCTGTTGATCGTCGCTGCCGCCTTTCTTGTCCGCGACGCCGACCCTCGCAACGCTTGGGAAGCTGTGCGCCGCGACGCCAAAAAGCACCGCTCGCCCAATGCCGGTTGGCCGGAGGCGGCGATGGCCGGCGCGCTCGGCCTGGCATTGGCGGGACCGCGCACCTACGGCGGCGTTGTCGTCGAGGATGCGTTCATGGGCGAAGGCGGCCGGCGCGAGGCCGAGAGCCTGGACATCAGGCGGGCGTTGAAACTCTACCAGGTCGCCGACTATCTGCTGATCGCGCTGTTCGGGTTGCTCTCGGCGGCGCTGATCGCGATGACGTTCTGAGAGCTTCACCCTCCCCTTCCTTCACCCTCCCCTTGGGGAGGGTCGGCGCGAAGCGCCGGGGTGGGGGACAGCGCCCTACGAGAACCCCCACCCCGATCCGCTTCGCGGATCGACCCTCCCCACAAGGGGGAGGGTAAGAAACCGCACAAGGTGGAAGGAACCCTAAAACTCGATCCCCTGCTGCGCTTTCACGCCCGCAGAAAAATGATGCTTGGTCACGACCATCTCGGTGACAAGATCCGCTGCCTCGACCAGCGCCGGCTTGGCGTTGCGGCCGGTGACGACGACATGCAGGCCTTCGCGCCGCGCCTTTAGGGCCGCCACGACCTTGTCTAGATCGAGATAATCGTAGCGCAGCGCAATGTTCAGTTCGTCCAGCACGACAAGGCTGATGGACGGATCGGCGATCAACTCCAGCGCCTTGGCCCAGGCGGCTTCGGCCGCCGCAATGTCGCGCTTCAAATCCTGCGTTTCCCAGGTGAAACCTTCGCCCATCGTGTGCCAGACGACGCGGTCGCCGAACGCCGCGAAGGCATCCTTTTCGCCGGTGTGCCATTTGCCCTTGATGAACTGCACGACGCCGACGCGCTTGCCATAGCCGAGCATGCGCAGCGCCAGGCCGAAGGCGGCCGTGGTCTTGCCCTTGCCGGGTCCGGTGTTGACGATCAAGAGGCCCTTCTCGACCGTCTTTTCCGCAACCTCGGCGTCCTGCACCGCCTTGCGCTTGGCCATCTTGGCGCGGTGGCGTTCCTCGTCCTTGGCGTCGATATCGGTCATCTCATTTCACCTTGAGCGGCAGCCCCGCCACCATCAGTAGCACCGTATCGGCAATTGCCGCGACCTGCTGGTTGAGCCGGCCGGCAGCGTCGCGGAACCGGCGTGCGAGCGCATTGTCGGGCACGATGCCTTGCCCGACTTCGTTCGAGACCACGAACCACGGCCCGCGCGGCCGTGACAGCACGTCGGTTAGCCGCCGGCATTCCGCCTCAAGATCATGATCGGCCAGCATATGATTGGTCAGCCACAGCGTCAGGCAATCGACGAGTACGGGCTGGTTGTCCGGCAAGGCCTTGAGCGCACCGGCAACATCAAGCGGCGCATCGATGGTTGCCCAGCCTTCGCCGCGCCGCGACCTGTGTTGCGCGATGCGCTCGCGCATCTCATCGTCATAGGCGTCAGCGGTGGCGATATAGACCCATGGCGGCGGTAGCGCCGTCGCCAAGGTTTCGGCATGCGCGCTCTTGCCGGAGCGCGCACCGCCGATGATGAAGGTCAAACTGCGATTAGGCAAAGCTGTCGCGCAGGCTGGTCGCCGTGCCGGTGAAGCGCCCTCGCACCAGGCCGACAACCGCGCCGAGCACCAGCCAGAACACCAGATTGGTCACCGTCACCGCCACCACGAACTGGTGATGCAGGCCTTCGGGGATCGGCGTCTCGAAGCTGTCCGGCTGCGGCGCGCCGACAATATGCGGCGCCACGATCAGGGCCACCGCCAGGATCGCCAGCGGCAGCGATTTGCGGAAGGCGATCAGGCCGAGACCGGCCGCGGTCGCCGCCACCGTTGCCCACCACCAGATCTGGCGCTGGGTGAGGTCGGCCGCCGGCATCGCCGGCAGTTCCGGCGGCAGGCCGAGGCCCGGGGCGAGCGTGAACGCGGCAAAACCGGCCAGACCCCAGAATACACCCTGGCGCCAGTTGCCGATGCCGCCGGCGAATTCGGAAACCGCGACCAGGACCAGCGCGAAACCGATGCCGGTGACGATATTGGCCAGAATGCTGAAGGTGAAGCGCTCGAAGCCGTCGGCCGGCGCCCAGCCTTCGTCCTCCGCCGGCGCGGCTGCCTCAGCCGGTGCTGCGCTGCTCATGGCATTGGTGTCCGTAACATTGGCGGCGGGCGCTGCGGCATGCTCATGTTCATGGCCGCCACCGGCCTGTTCGAAGACTTCCGCCTTCAGGATGAGCGGCACGGTGGCATAGGCCTGCATGCAGGCGAGGACGACGCCTGCCACGAGCCCGGCGATCGCCGCGACGAACACGACGTTGCGAAACAGATTCATGATGTCAGATCCTCGTCAGTGGCAGGGAAACGCCATCGAATGGCGATAGTCGTGCGCGGCATTGTGGACCGCATCGATATGCGAGAAACCGACAACGCCGATGACGAAAATGCCCAGAAACGCGCTAAGCACGAGCTGCATGAAGCGCGACTGCGAGGAGACGGAAGCGCCGAGGGAGACGGAAGCGGTATTCATATCTTGTCCTTTCGCCCTCCACCCGAGGGCATCGAAGTCAGTTCCCTGTCGCCGGCAGGTCTCCTGGCTCGCGGAATAACGCCCTTCCCCACCTTCCCGAAGAAAAATCCTCAGTGGCTTGGAGAGGACTACCGCACACAGTTGCGGGGGCAGCCGCGGCATTGGGCAACAACTCAGCCCTCACCGCATTCCCTCTTGGTCCCTAGCGGAACCGACGACATGCGCGACTATAGGCTGAAACAGCCGCATCCGGCAAACCAAATTCCGCCGGCCAACAGCGCGAATGCGCCATGCAGCGTTACGGGTTCAGGGCGGTGATCCGCTCGGCAACCAGCCGCTGCAGCCGCCAGAGATGGCGGTCGTGAATGCCGCGCCCCTCCAGATTCTTCACCGTGTTGTAGAGATAGTCGGCGCCCGACCCCCAGTGCCCGCAGGATGTGGCCAGCCGCTCGACGACCTTCGCCTCGTCGAGCGGGCCGGAATAGCTCAGCCCGTTGCGGTTGATGACGAAAGCTAGCGCCCTGAGCGGACCGGCCTCGCTTGCAAGCTTCAGCATGCGCGGCCGGTAGCTTGTCGGCTTCAGCGTGACTTCGCGCCGGAATAGCTTGCCCAGTTGCTCTCGCCGGTTGTCGTCGGTCAGCCGAAAGGCAACGCCTTTGCACTGGCCGCCGCTGTCGAGCGCCATCATCAGGCCGGGGCTTTCCTTGGTGCCCCGCCAGCGCGTCATGTTCATGCAAAAGGAACGGTGCCAGCCGCGCGCCAGCGCAACACGCTCCTCGACATAATCGATTTCCGGTTTCCAGATCAGCGAGCCATAGCCGAACAGCCACAGCGGTTCGCTGTCGGGGAGCTCGGCCTGCAACTCATCCAGCAGCGCGTCATAGTCGCTGTCATCGAGGTGCATCGCCTCCGGGTCAGGCCCGGCGTCGGCGATCTCGCGCCAGCAACGCGCGACCAGCTCCGGCGTAAGCGACATCTGTCGTGCGGCCACGTTCCGAATCCCCTCATGTCCATGACATGATTATGCGCCGCACCCGCAACCGGCAATGCGGCACCCTGATTGACAAACGATTTGCCGGGGTGTCGGCTGGCGTATCCCTAGAGGAAGCCAGCCATGCAACCCAATCCGAGCCAGCGCGACCCCTATAACGGCCTGACGAAGGCCGAGCCGACGCTGCCGTCCTCGGCCTATTGGGACGCCGACGCCTACCAGCGCGATCTCGACGCCATCTGGTACAAAAGCTGGCTGCTCGTCTGCCGCGAGGCCGACCTTGCCCAGCCTTTGGCGTTCAGGACTTTACGCGTCGGCACCCAGGAAATCGTCGTGCTGCGCGACGACACCGGCGAACTGCGCGCCTTTCACAACACCTGCCGGCATCGCGGCTCGCAGCTTTGCCAGGAGAGCGAGGGCCGGCTGAAGGCGCGGCTCATCACCTGCCCCTACCACGCCTGGTCCTATTCGCTGCGCGGCGATCTCGTGCGCGTTCCCTCGAAATCGCTGCCCGACGGTTTCGACAAGGCCGATCATCCGCTTTATCGGGTGGCGCTCTCGGTGTGGCGCGGCTTTGTCTTCATCAACCTTGCTGAAAGCGTCGACGGTACGGCTGCGTCATCCTTCGATCCGGCTTCCGGCAACCTCGGCAACTGGCCGCTGGAAACGCTGGTATCAGGCCATGTCCTGCGCAAGGTGATGAATTGCAACTGGAAGATCTTTTGGGAGAACTTCAACGAGTGCCTGCACTGCCCTGGCGTCCACAAGGACCTGTCGCGGCTGGTGCCGATCTACGGCCGCGGCCTGATGAGCCGGCACGACGACCCCGACTGGGTTCGCCATGCCGACAATGACGCGCCGGAGTTTTCCGGCGGCTTGCGCGCCGGCGCCGAGACCTGGTCGCGCGACGGCCACGTCCATGGCCCGGTCTTCTCCGGCTTGACGCCGGCCGAGCGCGCGGCCGGCCAGACCTATGCCACCAACCTGCCCTCGATGTTCATCGTTGGCCATGTCGATTATGTCAGGACCGTGCGGCTGACGCCGCTCGGTCCCGAACAGACCGAGCTCACCGCCGAATGGCTGTTCGCGCCCGAGGCGCTGGCTCAGACCGACATCGACAATGTCGTCGCCTTCGGCACCCAGGTGCTGGAAGAGGATGCCGCGATCTGCGAGGTCAACCAGAAAGGCCTGCGCTCGATGCGTCACCATGCCGGCGTGCTGATGCCGGAGGAATACGACCTGCATCGCTTCCACAACTGGGTGCGCGAACGCCACGCGACATCCTGATCAAGGCGATTTCGGCAGATAGGGACACGTGACAAAGCCGCAGGCCGCGGCCAGCAGGCCGAGCGTGACGAAAACCGAGCCCAGGCCGAAAAACGCCAGCACCACCGAATAGACCAGGGGCGGCAAAAAGCGAATTCGGCCAAAGCCTTTCCGGCTCTGGCCTAAAGCGCCGCCTCATGTAGCCGCGACGCCAGCGATGCCAGCGCGCACGGCCTTCTTTTGTCCGGTGCAACCGTGATAGTCGTCTTCAGGGGCTGAATCAGATTACGAGACCATGAGCATCCAAACGCCGATCGCACCTGTTCCGGATCAACCGAAGCGCATCGTCGCCATCGACGTCATGCGCGGCATCGCGCTGATCGCCATGGCCAGCTACCACTTCACCTGGGATCTCGAGAATTTCCACTACACCGATCCCGGCCTCACCGCCGTCGGCTGGTGGAAGATCTATGCGCGCTGCATCGCCTCGACCTTCCTGTTCCTGGTCGGTGTCAGCCTGTTTCTCGCCCATGGCAGGCAGATCCGCTGGACCGGCTTTTGGAAACGCTTTGCCATGGTCGCCGTGGCGGCGGCTGCCATATCGGCGGTCACCTATTTCTTGACGCCGGACAGCTTCATCTTCTTCGGCATCCTGCACGAGATCACGCTTGCCAGCCTGCTCGGCCTTCTGTTCCTGCGGCTGCCGGCGCTGCTGACGCTGGTCGTGGCGGCGGTAGTGATCGCAGCGCCCCTCTATCTCAGATCCGAAGCCTTCGATCATCCGGCGCTGTGGTGGGTCGGCCTGTCGGCGGTCAACCCGCGCTCCAACGACTATGTTCCGCTGTTTCCCTGGTTCGGCGCCGTGCTTGTGGGCATCGCGGCGGCAAAACTAGCCTCCACCACCGGCCTGCTAGCGCGGCTGGCGACGCTGACGCCGGGAAGCTGGGCGAAGCCATTCACCTTCATCGGCCGCCACAGCCTGGCGTTCTACCTGATCCACCAGCCGCTGCTGTTCGGCTGTGTCTGGCTGTTCTCGCAAATCTCGCCGGCGCCGGTCGAGACCCGGGAAGTGGTCTTCCTCAAGGAATGCCAGGTATCCTGCGAACAGCAGCGCGACACGGAGTTCTGTGCCAGCTATTGTGTGTGCATGCTGGACACGCTGCAAGGCGAGGCAGCATTCGACCGGCTCTACAATGGCGACCAGACTCCGGAGTTCAAGGCGCATCTCGCTGAACTCGCCGGCATCTGCACCGCCAAGACGGAGGAGAGCCCGATGACGCAGGGAGGGCAACAATGACCGACAAGCTGCCGGCAAAAGCTGGGCCATCGAAAGCCGGGCTGATTCCCTGGCCGCCGCTGATCTACTGCGCCGCCATCGCCATCAGCATTGTGCTTGGCCTCTTCTATCCCCTGCCCTGGATCGGCGACCTCCTCGGCGACCTCCTGTTCGCGGCCGGCTTTGTGGTGCTGTTTGCCGTCGCCGCCCTCTGGTTCACCGCCATCCGCGCCATGATGCGCGCCAGGACCACGATGAATCCCAATGGCGTGCCGGAGCATCTGGTGACGTCAGGCCCGTTCGGCGTCACCCGCAACCCGATGTATCTCGCCAACACGCTGATGCTCATCGGCGTCGCCTTCGTTTCAGGGATCGTATGGTTCCTGCCGCTGGCCCTGATCGCAGCCTTCGCCACCCAAAAGGTCGCGATCGAGAGCGAGGAAAAAGTGCTGGCGGCCAAATTCGGCAAGAAATACCGCGATTACGCCAAGCGGGTTCGGCGCTGGATCTGAGGCGGAGCGGCTCGCGGACCAAAGGCGATCGCTCGAGTTCGGATTGATAATTCAGCGAACGTTAGCGCTGCCCTTCATTGTCCTGCCGGACATTTCTCCCCGTATAGTGACGGGGAGAAAGGGCCCTTTGGTTGAAGGTTTCGCCAATTGTCTGCGTTGCAGAAAAGCGCCGGCGCCTCGTTCAGCCCCTTCTCCCCGTCACTATACGGGGAGAAGGTCCCGGCAGGGGGATGAGGGGCAGCACCGACCTTCGGAAGTTTGAACCAATAGCCTGCGCAGCGACCCTCAGGTATTAACCCCGAGCTCCACCAACCGCTCGACACACGACTCCTCCGCCTGGTCGAGTTCCGCCAGCGTCTCCTCAAGGTCGCGCCGCTTCTGGCGCAAATCCTCGCGCTTTTCCTCGATGCGCTTGATCATCAGGTTGAGTTGACCGACCTCGCCGGGCGGCTCCTTGTACATCTGGATGATTTCGCGGATCTCGTTGATCGAGAAGCCGAGCCGTTTTCCGCGCATGATCTGGCGGATCAGATGCCGGTCCGAGGGGCGAAACAGCCTTGTGCGGCCGCGCCGCACCGGTTGCACCAGCCCCTCATCCTCGTAAAAGCGCAGCGTGCGCGTCGACACATCGAATTCGCGCGTCAGCTCGGTAATCGTATAATATTCCCGCATTCTTGCTCCCGAGCCGGAACGTGAGCGACCGCCTGCCAAGCGACGCACCCCACTCGTCCCGATCAACCATGTCCCATGCCGGACTCGGCATGAAACCCCGGTGCGAACCTCGCACGGCATTTACGTAAAAGTCAATTGAGCGCCTATGCGCCTCCCGCACCCAGATGAAGCCACCAAGTGGCGAGGCTGAGGAAAGCGAGGAAGCCGATGACGTCGGTAATCATCGTCGTGAAGATCGATGACGAAATCGCCGGATCGGCGCCAAGCTTGTCGAGGAACAGCGGGATCAGGATACCGCCGAGTGCCGCGGCCAGCATGTTGAGGATCATCGCAGCGGCGATGACTAGGCCAAGATCGGGATTGTGGAACCAAAGGCCGGCGACCAGCCCGAGAATCGTCGCGATGATCCCGCCGTTGAGCAGGCCGACCATGACCTCGCGGCGAATGACGCGGCCAGCATTGTAGATATCGAGGTCGCGTGTGGCCAGTGCGCGCACGGTGACCGTCATCGTCTGTGTGCCAGCATTGCCGCCCAGTGAGGCGACGATCGGCATCAGCGCGGCAAGGGCCACCATTTCCTCGATCGTCGCACCGAACATTGAGATCACCGAGGCCGACAGGAAAGCTGTGCCGAGATTGACCAGCAGCCAGGGCACGCGCGAGCGCGATGTCGCCGCGACCGTGTCGGACAGCTCTTCGTCGCCGACGCCGCCCATGCGCAGCAGATCTTCCTCGGCCTCCTGCTGGATGACGTCGACGACGTCGTCGATGGTCAGCACGCCGACCAGCCGCTCATTCTCGTCGACGACGGCGGCGGATAACAGGTCGTACTGTTCGAATTCCCGCGCCGCCTCTTCCTGGTCCATGGTGGCCGGAATGGCATGCCTTGTCTCGTGCATCACCTCCCCGACCTTGGTCGCGCGCTTGGTGCGCAGGATCTGGTCGAGGTCGATGGCGCCGAGCAGCTTGAAGCTCGGATCGATGACGAAGATCTGGCTGAAGCGCTCGGGCAGGTTCTTGTCTTCGCGCATGTAGTCGATGGTCTGGCCAATGGTCCAGAACGGCGGCACCGCGACGAACTCGGTCTGCATGCGGCGCCCGGCCGTCTCTTCGGGATAGTCGAGCGAACGCCGCAGCCTGATCCGTTCGGTGAACGGCAGTTGCGACAGGATCTCGTCCTGGTCTTCCTTCTCGAGGTCTTCGAGAATGTAGACCGCGTCGTCGGAATCGAGGTCCTGCATGCCCTGGGCAATTTGCTCATTGGGCATATTGTCGACGATATCGCGGCGGATCGCCTCGTCGACCTCGGTCAGCGCCGAAAAGTCGAAATCGGCGCCAAGCAGTTCGACCAAAGCGCGGCGCTGTTCGGGATGCAGCGCTTCGAGCAGGTCGCCGAGTTCGGACTGGTGCAGGTCGTCGACTTCGCGCTTCAGCGTCAGCGTGTCGCGATCGGCAATGGCAGCACCGATCTGGGCCAGGAACGACGACAGCACGGCGCCGTCCTCGCCATAGATGTCGGCGTGGGCATCGTCAGCGGCTTTGGCGCCGGTCGTTTGTTCGTCCTGGCTTTCCACCAGCGCCTCCCGCCATCATCCCTTGGGAAAAGGTGTCCGTCAGGTCTAGACCATGATCTTGAAAACTGGAAACCGGTTTTGGGTCCGGCGCTCAAACAAAAGTAGATAGGGCCGCAACACGATTCGACAACGCAGGCTGTCGCTCTAACGCACGGGAATTTCAAGCGAAATGCCCGCTTGGCCGTCGGCGCCGGTTTGCGCCGATGCGATGGTGTCACCAGGCGCAAAGCCGGTGGATTTCATCAAAACAGGATGCGTTCCGGCTTAAGGCAGCGCGACAGCGCATGTCGCTGGGGAAAGAGCACCCCCGCACGGTTGGGGCAGAATTGTCATGATGCAGGTCCAGGCAATGGCCGGACCCGCCCAGGCCACAACCAGAACAGCCGGAAGCCCTTGAAGACCAGGTCACAGACAGTGAAGGCAATCGAGGAACGGCGCGTGCGCGTGGTCGTCGCCGAACGCAATCCGCTCGTGATATCGGCGCTGCGCGAAATGCTGGACTGCGACGGGCGGTTCGAGCTCCTGGCCTGCGTGCAAAGCGGCAGGCATTTCCTCGAGCTGGCAGCGGAAGGCGAATTCGACGTCGCCGTCATCGGCTGGAAGCTCGCCGACATGGACGGCGCCGATGTGCTGGCCGAGATTCACAGCCGCAAGCTCGGCGTGCGCATCGCAGTGTTCTCCAACGACCATGACATCGGCATTCTGAAGCAGTGCGTGCGGCTCGGTGCCCAGGGTTACTGCTTCCAGTTCGACGATCCGTCGATCATCTTCGAGACTATCCTGGCGGTCGCGCATGGCCGCATGTGCATCCCCTATATCGACATCAACAAGGTCAACGACACGCCCTTGTCGCAGCTCACCGTGCGCGAGCGCGAGCTGCTGGCGGTGCTGTCCGACGGCTGGACCAATTTGCAGATCGCAACGCGGACGGGGATTTCCGAGAACACGGTGAAATACCACCTCAAGAATCTCTACGACAAGCTCGACGTCCGCAACCGGGCGATGGCCGTCGCACTTTATGCGCGCGAGAGGCGTACCCAGAAGCAGCCTTTCGGGTAGGCAAGCGACAGGCCGCGGGTAGGTCAACCGGGTAGGCCGCCCCCACCCGCACGCGGCAAGATGTTACCCGGCAAGGTGTTGTTGCCTTTAGCCGCCGAAACGAAACTCCCATCACCGCTTTGCTGGATCAGGAGGAGTTCGCGACATGGCCGGTTTCACCCATCTTTTCATTCCCGGACCGACCAACATTCCCGAACAGGTCCGGCAGGCGATGAACCTGCCGATGGAGGATATGCGCGCCGCATCCTTCCCCGATCTCACCTTGCCGCTGTTCGAAGACATCAAGAAGGTGTTCAAGAACGAGACCGGCCGCGTCTTCATCTACCCCTCCTCCGGCACCGGCGCCTGGGAAGCGGCGATGACCAATGTGCTCAGCCCCGGCGACCGCGTGCTGATGTCGCGCTTCGGCCAGTTCTCGCATCTGTGGGTCGACATGGCCGAGCGCCTCGGTTTCGAGGTCGACGTGATCGACTGCGAATGGGGCACAGGCGTGCCGCTAGAACTCTATGCCGAGCGGCTGAAGGCCGACAAGGCGCACCGCATCAAGGCTATCTTCTGCACCCAGAACGAGACGGCGACCGGCGTCACCAGCGACGTCGCCGGCTGCCGCGCCGTGCTCGACGACGCCAACCACCCTGCTTTGCTCTTCGTCGACGGCGTTTCGTCGATCGGCTCGATCGACTTCCGCCAGGAAGAATGGGGCGTCGACTGCGCCGTCAGCGGCTCGCAGAAGGGTTTCATGCTGCCCGCCGGCCTCGGCTTCCTCTCGGTCAGCAAGAAGGCGCTAGCGGCTTCGAGGAGCGCCACCCACCGGCGCTGCTTTTTCTCCTTCGAGGACATGATCCGCGCCAACGATGCCGGCTATTTTCCTTATACGCCGGCTACACAGCTGCTGCGCGGCCTGCGCGCCTCGCTCGACCTGATCGCCGAGGAAGGGCTGGAGAACATCTTCGCCCGTCACCATCGCCTCGCCGAAGGCGTGCGCAAGGCGGTCGATGCCTGGGGCCTGAAACTCTGCGCCAAGGCGCCGAAATGGCACTCCGATACGGTCAGCGCCATCCTGGTTCCCGAAGGCATCGACAGCGGCGATGTGGTCAAGCGGGCCTACCAGAAGTACCAGACGTCACTTGGTGGCGGCCTCAACAAGGTGATGGGCAAGGTCTTCCGCATCGGCCATCTCGGCTGGCTGAACGAAGTGATGGTGCTCTCCTCGCTGTCGGCAGCCGAAATGGCGCTGCTGGACTGCGGCGTCAGGCTGGCGCCCGGCTCCGGTGTCGGCGCCGCCATCCAGCATTTCCGCACCTCGGCCGCCGTGCCGGTCGCCGAAGCCGCCTGAGGGAGCGCACAATGAGCCACACCATCAACCATCTGAAGAAGCTCCGGCTGCAGCGCAGCGAGCTGGCGGTTCCCGGCTCCAGCCCGGAGATGATCGACAAGGCGGCCAACAGCGCCGCCGACTTCATCTTCCTCGACATCGAGGACGCGGTCGCGCCGCCCGACAAGGAGCGCGCCCGCAAGAACATCATCCAGGCGCTGAACGACATCGACTGGCGCGCCAAGGGCAAGACCGTCTCGGTGCGCATCAACGGCCTCGACACCCACTACATGTATCGCGACGTGGTCGACGTCATGGAACAGGCCGGCGACCGGCTGGACACGATTTTGGTGCCGAAGGTCGGCGTGCCGGCTGATCTGTACACGGTCGAGGCCATGGTCAACCAGATCGAGATGGCCAAGGGTTTCAAGACCCGTGTCGGCCTCGAGGCGCTGATCGAGACAGCGCTCGGCATGGCCAATGTCGAGGCGATTGCCGCGACGCCCGGCCGGCTGGAAGCCATGCATTTCGGTGTCGCCGACTATGCGGCGAGCTGCAAGGCGCGCACCGTCAACATTGGCGGGCTGAACCCCGACTACCCCGGCGACCAGTGGCACTTCGCTTTGTCGCGCATGACCGTCGCCTGCCGCGCCTACGGCTTGCGCGCCATTGACGGGCCGTTCGGCGACTTCTCCGATCCGGAAGGCTACATCGCCGGCGCCAGGCGCGCCGCCGCTCTCGGCATCGAAGGCAAATGGGCGATCCACCCCTCGCAGATCGCGCTTGCCAACGACGTCTTCTCGCCACCGGAAAAAGAGGTCACCCGCGCCAGGCGCATCCTCGAAGTGCTGAAGGAGGCGGAGGCGCAGGGCAAGGGAGCAGCAGCCCTCGACGGCAAGATGATCGACGCCGCGTCGGAGCGCATGGCCAGGAACGTATTGGTGGTCAACGAGGCCATCGAACGCGCTGGCCAGGCGCACGTCGCCGCCGCGCAATAGAGCAATTCCAGGAAAAGTGTGAGCGGTTTTCCGTCCGGAATTGCGGAAAAACAAAGCGAAATACCGGGAGGACAAAATGGACATCCACGAATATCAAGCCAAGGAACTGCTGGCACGGCACGGCGTGCATGTGCCGCGCGGCGGGCTGGCCTACAGCCCCGAGCAGGCGACGTACCGGGCGCGCGAGATCGGCGGCAGCAAATGGGTCTTGAAGGCGCAGGTGCATTCCGGTGCCCGCGGCAAGGCCGGCGGCATAAAGCTCTGCGCCAATGACGAGGAGATCTCCAACGCCGCCGAAGCCATGCTCGGCCGCAAGCTGGTGACCCAGCAGACCGGCCCGCGCGGCAAGCTGATTTCACGCCTCTACCTCGAGGAAGCCGTCGATATCGCGCAGGAGCTCTATGTCGGCTTCGTCCTCGACCGCAAGGAAGAGCGCGTCATGATCGTGGCCTCGGCCGCCGGCGGCATGGAGATCGAGGACATCGTCGAAAAGGCGCCCAATTCCATCCTGCGCACATCGGTCGATCCCGGCGTCGGCATGCAGCGTTTTCAGGCGCGCGAAATCGCCTTCGGGCTCGGCCTCGACCACAATCTGATCGGCAAGGCGACTGAAACCATCTTCAGTTGCTACCAGGTGTTCCGCGACTACGACGCCTCGATGCTGGAGATCAATCCGCTGGTGGTGACCCGCGACGGCAATCTGATCGCGCTCGACGCAAAAATGTCGTTCGACGAGAACGCGCTGTTCCGCCGGCCGGAAATCTCCGAGCTGCGCGACAAGAGCCAGGAAGACCCGCGCGAAACCTTCGCCAGCGACCGCGGCCTCTCCTATGTCGGCCTCGACGGCAATATAGGCTGCATCATCAACGGCGCCGGCCTCGCCATGGCGACCATGGACATGATCAAGATTGCCGGCGGCGAGCCGGCCAACTTCCTCGACATCGGCGGCGGCGCCTCGCCCGAGCGGGTGGCGAAATCCTTCCGCGCCGTGCTCGGCGACAAGAATGTCGAGACCATACTGGTCAACATCTTTGCCGGCATCAACCGCTGCGACTGGGTCGCCGAAGGCGTCATCAAGGCGATACGCGAGGTCGGCGTCAACGTGCCGTTGGTCGTGCGGCTCTCCGGTACCAAGGCCGAGGAAGGACGCCGCATCCTGGCCGATTCCGGCGAGGCGGTGATCGTCGCCGACACGCTGGCCGAAGCAGCCGAAAAAGCCGTCGCCGCCTGGCGCGCGGCCACCAAGAAAAAAGCAGCCTGAGGGAGGTCGAGAAAATGGCAATTCTGCTCAACCGCAGCACCCGCGTGATCGCGCAAGGGTTTACCGGCAAGATCGGCAGCTTCCACGCCGACGACATGAAACGCTACGGCACCAAGCTGGTCGGCGGCGTCACACCCGGCAAGGGCGGCCAGAAGCATCTCGGCCTGCCGGTCTTCAACACGGTCAAAGGCGCGGTGCGCGAGACCCGCGCCGAGGCCAGCATCGTCTTCGTGCCGCCGCCCTTTGCCGCCGATTCGATCATGGAAGCGGCGGACGCTGGCATTAAACTCTGCGTCTGCATCACCGACGGCATCCCCTCGCAGGACATGATGCAGGTCAAGCGCTACATGCTGCGCTACCGCTACGAAGACCGCATGCGGCTCATCGGCCCGAACTGCGCCGGCGTCATCACGCCGGGACAGGCGCTGATGGGCATCATGCCTGGCAGCATCTATCTGCCGGGCCGCGTCGGCATTGTCGGCCGCTCCGGCACGCTGGGCTACGAGGCGGCGTCGCAGATGAAGTCGCTTGGCATCGGCGTGTCGACCAGCGTTGGCATCGGCGGCGATCCGATCAACGGCTCCTCCTTCAAGGACATGCTGAAGCTGTTCGAACAGGATGACGAGACCGACGCTGTTGTCATGATCGGCGAGATCGGCGGGCCGCAGGAAGCCGAAGCCGCGATCTGGGCGCGCGACAACATGCGCAAGCCGCTGATTGCCTACATCGCCGGCCTTTCCGCTCCGAAAGGCCGCCGCATGGGCCACGCCGGCGCCATCATCTCGGCCTTCGGCGAGTCGGCGCAGGAAAAGGTGGAGATCCTGAAAGACGCAGGCGTCGTCATCGTGCCGACGCCCTCCTCCTTCGGCGAGGTGGTGGCCGACACGCTGTCGCGGATGAAGAAGGCAGCTTGACACTCGGCCGGGCTAACCCCGCACAGAGCAATGTGAAATCGGGGCTGGCGCCAAGCATCGCCAGCCCCCTCGATCGGTAGGATATCCAGTTGCGAGCCGGAGCATGGCGCGGCTGGTCGCCGACGCACATGGCCGGCGCGAAAGTGTCGGGCAAAACCCTTGGCATTGTCGGCACGGGCCGTATCGGCAAGGCAACCGCCAGGCGCGCGCAGTTTCAGACGGCAGGCGGCCTGAACCTCACATACGCCCGCGCGCGCCTTCCGGGTCATAGGGAGAGTCGGCGATCACCCTTGCCGGGCGCCGCTCGCCGAGAATTGAAACCTCCAGCGCTGTCCCGGGCGTGCCTAGCTCGAGCGGCAGCAGCGCCAATGCTATGTCGTGGCCAAACGTGTAGGAGTAACCCGCCGACGTGACGCGGCCGACAAGGCTGCCGTCGCGATAGACGCCCTCATAGGCAAAGGCGCTCGCCCCATCCGTGTCGATGGACAGCGTCACGATCCGGCGTGCCGGGCCCTGCTTTTGCTTCGCGGCCAGAGCGGCGCGGCCAATGAAGTCTCCCTTGTCGAGCCTCACGAAGCGGTCGAGGCCGCTCTCCCAGGCCGACAGTTCGAGGTTCATGTCGCGGTACATGGCGCGGAAAGACTTGTCGAGACGCAGCGATTCCAGCGCCTGCAGCCCGACCAGCCTGAGCCCGTGCGCCTCACCTGATGCCAGAAGCGCGTCCAGCAAATGCCGCTGATAGCAGAGCGGATGATAGAGCTCACAGCCGAGCTCGCCCGAATAGTTGACGCGCATCAGCCGCACGTCGCTGGCCAGAGCCACGGTCGCCGACTGCACGCTGAACCAGGGGAAAGCCTCGTTCGACAGATCGATCTCCGTCAGCGGCTGCAGAACGTCGCGCGCCTTGGGCCCGACCACGGTGAAGCTGCCGCGATCGTTGGTGACGTTGCGCAATTGCACGCTGCCGTCCTTCGGCAGCAGCCGGTTGAGGTCGTCGTAGTTCCAGCGTTCGGCGCGCGGCGTCGAGACGAGGTAGAACAGGTCGCTCCGTAGCCGCGCCACGACATACTCGGCCTGCACACCACCGGCCGGCGTGAGGTGATGGGCGAGCGCGATGCGACCGAGGCGCGGCAAGCGATTGGCGAGGATCCCGTCGAGCCAGCGCTCGGCACCCGGGCCGCCGACCTCGAACTTCGTCATCGGCGTCATTTCGACCAGGCCGACGGCTTGCCGGACAGCCTGGACCTCCTCGCCGACATAGGTGCCCTTGGCGGTCCAGCGCCAGCTGTATGAATTGCGTGCCTCGACGCCCGAAGGTGCGAACCAGCTTGGCATTTCCCAGCCGTTCAGCACATCCCACACAGCACCGAGCTGACTCAGGCGCTCGTAGGACGGAGCTGTTTTCTGCGGTCGTGCCGCCGGCATGTCCTGGCCCGGATAGTGCTGTGTTGCATGGGTGCCCCAGGCTTCCCGCACCTTCTCCCTAGTCCAGTTCTTGTTGGCATGGTCGCCAAAGCGCCGCGGATCCAGTTCCGCCGTGTCGATGCTGTTGCCGCCTTCGACAATCCGCTCGGAAAGGTAATGGCCGATCGTTCCGCCCCACAGGATGCCGCCCGGCACGCCTTCGGCGAGCCAGACATTCTGGAGTCCCCAGGCCGGCCCCATCAACGGCAGCTCATCGGCCGTCATCTGGAACGGTCCGCGTACATTTCGCGTGATGCCGGCGCGTCCGAGCGCGGGCACCAATTCCGTCGCCCGTTCCCAGTTCCAGGAGACGGCGTCGAAATCCTCATCGAGCAGGTCGGCGCCGAACCATTCCGGCACGCCGTTTTCCGCGAACAGCTTGAGCTGTTCGGTGCGCTCGTAGGGGCCGAACAGCAGCCCGTCCCCTTCTTCACGCAGGTAGCCCTCGTAACCCTCGTCCCTCAGGATCGGCATTTCCGGAAGGCCCTGCCGCTTGCGCTCCACGACTTCGGGCACCGCGTCGGTGATCCAGTACTGGTGCACGATCGGAATTGCCGGAATGTCGAGGCCCAGCATGGCGCCTGTCTGGCGTGCATAATTGCCGGTGGCGAGGATTACGTGTTCGCAGACCATGTCGCCGCGGGTGGTTCTGACCTTCCACTCGCCGCCCGGCATCCGCTCGAAGCCCGTCACTTCGGTGCCAAGATGGATCTTCGCGCCGAGGTCGCGTGCACCCTTGGCCATGGCCTGGGTCACGTCAGCGGGCGCGATGTGGCCGTCATCGGGATGATAGAGCGCGCCGAGCATGCCGCTATTGTTGAGCAGCGGCCAGATTTCCCGCGCCTCGGCGGGGGATACGATCCGCGCCCTTATGCCCTGAACTTCGGCGACATCGATATAGCTGCGGTACTCGTCGAGCCTGTCGCGCGTGTTGGCGATGCGCAGCTGGCCGCATTTGTGCCAGCCGACCTTCTGACCGGTCTCGGCTTCGAGGCCCTCATAGATCTCAATGGATTTGGCGATCATCCGGCCGATGTTGAGACTGCGGGCGTAGGAGGGTATCAGCCCCGCTGCATGCCATGTCGAGCCGGCAGTGAGCTGCGTCCGCTCGAGCAACGCGACATCGCTCCAGCCGCGCTTCGCCAAGCCGTAAAGAATACCTGCGCCGACACAGCCGCCACCGACGACCACCGCACGAAAATTACCCAACATGCCCGATGTCCCTGGATGAAGTTGTCATGGGCACTATAGGTAAGCGCGACACCGTCGGTCACGCCATTTGCGACGCCGACGTGGCGGTTGGTATCCTTCCTTCGGTGGGTGGTGGCCGAGACACTGTCGTGGATGAAGAAGGCCGCCTGAACGGCGGCCCTCGAGTTCAACCGCGCCTCAGGCGGCCCAGACGTCAAGCAGCCCAGGCTTTAGGCAGCCCAGGTTTTAGGCAGCCTTGTCGGTCGCGGGCTTCGCAACCTTGGTGCGGGTGGCGCTGCGGCGGCCGTCGACGCTGACCGGAACGTCGCCGTCGACCGTGGCGCGACGCACGACCCGGTGTTGATCGCCATAGTCGTTGACTGCGTAATGCTGGGTGGCCCGGTTATCCCAGATCGCCACATCGCCGGCTTTCCAGCGCCAGCGGACGGTGTTCTCCGGCGCGGTGACATAGGACTGGAACACCTCGTAGAGCCGCGCTGAATCGCTTTTGGAAAGACCGACCAGCCTTTGCACGAAATTGCCGAGCAGCAACGTGCGTTCGCCTGTTTCGGGATGGACGCGGACAACGGGATGCTCGGTCTCATAGACCGTCGAGGTGAAAACCTCCTCAAAATGCTTCTTTTCCGCGGCGCTCGCACGCGGCCGCACGGCGGCATAGTCGTAGGCGTTGCTGTGAACTGCCCAGAGATTGTCCGCGAGCAACTTCAGGGGTGCGGGCAGGTCCTGGTAGGCCGCGGCGGTGTTCGACCAGATGGTGTCGCCGCCGGCCGGCGGTATGACGACGCCGCGAAGAACGGAGAATTTCGGATAGGCGTCAACGAAGGTGACGTCGGTGTGCCACTGATCGGCGCGACCGCCGCCACGGCTCGAATCGAGCTCGAGAATGGACGCCGTTCCCTTGATGGGACCTTGGGTCGGATGGGGAACAAGGTCGCCGAGACGATGCGCGAAGCGCTCCTGCTCGGCATCGTCGAGATGCGCCTGATCGCGGAAAAACACCACCTTGTGCCGCAGAAGGATCTGGTTGATAGCCGCCACCGTCTGCTGCGGCAGATCGCCGGAAAGCCGTATGTTCCTGATCTCAGCGCCGACACGTCCGGTAAGCGGGACTATATCGGCTTCCGGAATGGTCTGCTCTACGGGTGCAAGTTTGGGCATGGAAAACCTCTATCCTCTGGAGCCGCGGGCTGCTGGCAAATGCTCCACCGTCACCGGCCGCAATGCGATCGGCGGAGCAACTCCCGTCAAGGGAGCTGTCTTGCTTGCTTACGAAAGCGCTGATCGCGACTCAGGAGGCGAAGGCCGCCAGGACTTTGCGAGCAGTACCGAGACCCCATTCAAAACGTAATTCTACAAATTCCATAGAAAAAGTGTTTCAAAGTTCGGTGACTCGGGGAAAAATGACTTCTGCGCAAGCTCGTTCTCCGAGCTGGCGGCGGCATGGAGCACGCAGGCAATGGCGTATCCAGACTGTGCCGAGTTTGCTGGGGAGGACGATGGGGAAGCGTCCCAACAAGGCAGGAAGCCGTTTCCGGGCAAATGAGCTGCGCTGATGGGCGATGCATCCACCATCGGGACCTAGGAGCGCGCGGCGGCTGCCGCAAGCAGCAGGACGTCGCAACCTGATCTTATTAGGATTTAGGCGATTCCGATCGCTATGGATCGGGATATTGGTGCGGTCGAGAATAGTGCCAGTCCCTTATGGCACAACCACTTAGGCGCCCGCACCTGACAAAAAGCCCATCACAATCATTACGGAATTCCTTTCCGCGCCCGCACCCTAGTCGGTGAAATTAGGTTTGCATAGAGGCTCCTTTTCCACGTCCCCGAGCAATCCCAAGCGCGGCGCACAGCGTCGTCGGTCACTGGAGCTTGTTTCTTAGCTGTGGCCGATGCAGGCGTCGCTCAACCACTCCCTGGCCGGAAGGCCGGTCACGTCAACACCCTCTAGGGGTGGACAGGCGGCAAGGTTCGGTGATGTCGCCAGGATGGGAAACCGCACTAGTTGTTCTTTGTTTCGAACTGGGGATCCGCCCGACCGCCCTGACTCGAACCATCGTCCGCATCTCGTCATAGCCAGCAACCAGTTGAGTGATCACGCCTCTCAATTTTTCAGGTAGGGTATATGGAGGCCCCGCTCGGGTTTCCACCCCCTACAGAAAATCCAGCGTTTACAATGGCTCCGGCGTTTCTTGTGGGTAATTTCTAGTGCTGCAAGCCAAACCCTCGTGTAACGTGATTTCACTCTTTGTTCCCCTGATAGTAGACGACGATACGAGGCATTCTGAGCACTGCCTTGTATCGTCGGCGACGGTCAATCTCATCAGCTCGACATCTCTCACTTCGGATGAGTTCTTCGCGCGACCAGCTTGACGTGAGAGCTCTTCATACGGGTGGGGTCGCAGGTCCAATCGTGCACCCCCCCAAATTCCATATTAAAATCAGTTATCTACTAACATTTTGCTAGACGCCGACGACAGACTTTTTTTCGTATTGCCACCATCTCGCCACAGGATCGACAATTGTTTTCGGCTTTGGCGTCGCGAGATCGGGCCTGTCTTCGCCCTTTCACGGCGGTAATCGGCGCGAATTCGCGGCCGCCGTGGCAGAGATTGGGAAGGACGCCACGCTTGATCAGATGTACCTCGCGGGAATTCGAAATGCGAACGCCCTCTTTCCCGCTGGAGCGCACGAGAGGTATTGTTCCGATGCTTGAGCGCTATGGGGCGAATAAGAGCCTTGGGAGGGGGATCATGGGCTGGCACAAACCAATAGTCGCAATGTTGACGTCCTTCCTTTGGACAATGCCCGCTCCGGCCGGCCAGTCATTCTCATGCTCATTCGGCGAACCGGCCTGCCTGGATTACGGCGCCGTCGTCTGCAAGAGCGGAGCCCAATGCGTAGCTAGGGATTCGGTCTGCTTTGACTCCTACACCTGCGATTACGAGGGGTTCGCATGCAAGTCGAAGCTCGATGATGCCGTCGAGGCTTATGATACGCAAAGGGGCAACTACAACGAGCTCGTCGACAAATTTAATTCGCTCAATTCCAGCTACGAAGAGGCTCGCACGGACCTTGAGGCAGCACAGTCAAAGGCGCGGCGAGTTGCCGACTGTGTTTCAAGCGCCACCACAGTAGACGACGCGAAGGGCTGCTTCTAGGCGATCGTCCCGCAGCGCCTTGCCGTACACCGCCAATTGCCGTGCTAAATGTTTCCTGCAATTGTCGAGGTCTCGGCAAAAGGGGCGACAATGGGCGAATACGCAGACTTGCTCAATCTTGCAGTCGCAGCTGTTGCATTGATCGTCTCGGTGGTGGCCTTAGGTTTTTCCATCTTCTTTTGGTATCGTCAGTTTCGACCGATCGTGACGGCAATGGTTGAAACGCACCACGGCGGCAACGAGGGCATCGCGTACAACCTGGTCATCCTTAACTCCGGATCAATTCCAGCAAAGAATATCAAGCTCGTCATTAGTGATCGGACAGCGCTGGAGGCGGCGTTCGGCGCTGGAGCCAACGAAGAGAACAAGGGCCAGTGGTTGGCTTGTTTCGAGCCTTCCAGCGTGATCCGTCTCCTCCAGAACGGTGCTCGGACGTCATGCTCCTTCGGTACAACCCATAGAGATCCGCGCCAGAGCTTTTGGGTGGCGCAGGCCGAGTTTCCGATTCAGATCGAATATGAAGGTTGGTTCGGAGAAAAATATCAAAGAGACCGGCCAAACGTCTTGCAGATCGCCGATTCTGACAGTTTTACCGGCGGAATGTGGGGACCAGTTAAAACACTTGCAGTAAGCCGGCGGAGCTAAATGAAAAAGCCCGCCACCGTGAGGCAGCGGGCTAAGGTGTGTTGTCCTTGCGCAGCTCCCTCTCATTTGGCTGTTGAACATGGCCGAAATGGAAGATACGCAAGCTGGTCATTAGGGGGATTCGTATGCAGTCGTGGTACAATGAAATGACCGATAAGCAGCGGATGCTTGTTTGGGTCGTTTCCGGCGTTTCGATCCTTGTTTATGGGATCGGCATTTTGCTATGCGCCGGCTTGCTCTATCTACACTACGGTCAGGAACGCCGTTAAAGAGGCTCCGGAAGGCAAAGCTCCCTGGGCCTATCTTTTCGCTTTGCGGAATGACTATAGGCCCTGCCCGCCGATATGATGCCGGGGCCGTTATAGTCGCAGTGATGGAACTCTCGCTTGTCGTCGCCTTCCCGATGGTCGGCGGGTTCGTTCGGGCCGCAGCCTCGCCCATGGCCTGACCAGCCGAGATCAGGCTCGCTCTCGGGATGGTTCCATGTTGACCTTCCCGGCGAGGCGCTGATCAACGTGCTCTGTCCGGCCGAGTTCGTACTCGTCATCGTCCCGGCCGTCGTGCGGCTCGTCCAGCACGTCGCCGCCATGCTGGTATTTCGGCTTCGCGCTCGTCGTGGCCTGGAGCGGTGGCGCGGGAACCCGCCCACTCGGTCTGCCGCCCCTCGAGACCGTCAACTTGCCGCTGCGGCCCCATGGGCTTTCCCGTGACGTGGGATGGCGTTCGCACGCACCCATGGTCGGCTCGCCCTCGCCGCCTGGCTCGTAGTCGCTGTTGTCCTGCTCCAGATCATCAAGGCACAGAAGCGACGGTTCATCGTCGGAAGTGTCTTCGAGGTCGCAATCCGCCTCCATGAGGTCGAGCCCCGTTGTCAGGCTCATGGCGCGGCCCAGGTGGTCGTTCAGGCGCCTCTGCACAGACTGGCGCCATGCGCGCGGATCCATACCCCTAGACACACCTAGACACCCCAAGGGGTTTCAGAGTGGCGGTGGGCGTGTTCATGACTGCCTCACTACCAAGACAAACCCGGCCCATGATCGATCTAGACGCGATACTCTGCGCCGCCGTGGATCAATGACATTGCAGTTGCGATAAAGGCGGCGTCGCGCTCTCGATCCGCAGCGCATGATGTTCCGGTTTCGGGCCGCAGGCACCGGTCTTGAAATTCGGTTGCTGGCATCCCTACCCTTCCCGGTTGATACCGTCAAATCCTTGTCTATCAACGTGTTGCGTCGCTTGGACTGCCCATTGTGCTCGGCTGTCCCGTCTCATACCGTAGCGTTGCGTTGCAAAAAGCGTAGCAGCCAGTTCACGTGGCGTTCTTTGGAGTTGCCGGCAGCTTTGCGGCGCGATTTCCAGTTTTTTGTTTGAGAACAGTGAGGCCGATTGACCAGGATCTGCACACGCTTAGAGAATGAAAAGCTAGGCCTTACCCGACGGTCCCGCGGCAAGCCCATGCGACCGAAACGAACGAACGGGGACCATCGGGGCGACCTGCTTCGTAAGCATCACGAACGGCAGCGTCTGCTTTGGCTCGCATCGCCGGATCCAGACCCGCTGCATACTTTCCAAGTGGCCCCTCTCCCGATGTGATCGGACCCCAATAGTCATCGAACGAAGAATAATCCATCCGGATCAAAAGCTGGGTTTCCTCCACATCGTGAAGTCCCTGGCTAATGAAGCTTTGCTTCATTTCACTCGGCTGCATCATGGGTTGGAAGCAGTACCGGCTTCGGAGTGCTCGCGCGTTCTCATCGACAACCGCGAGCGTGTCCAACATCATCCGCATAACCGGCATGCCGCCCAGATGGTCCCACACCGCGGCGGCGACGACGCCCCCTGGCCGGACCACCCGCCGCATCTCTCCGATCGCGCGACCTGCTTCGGGAACGAAATGCAAAACAAGCAGCGCTAGAGCTCGATCGAAGTATGCGTCGGGAAACGATAGCGATGTCGCATCGCCCTGCTGGATGTGGATCCGCGGGTCTGTGTTGAGCCGGTTAGCCTCTTCCACGAAAACCGGCGAGAAATCTATCGCTGCAACTTCGCGCACATTTGCCGCTTTCGGCAGCGCGAACGTCAGACTGCCCGTGCCACATCCAACGTCCAGAATCCGTTCACCGTCGGACAATCCGGCAAAATTGATGAACAGAGGTGCCAGCTGTTTGCTCCACCGGCCCATCAGCTGCTCATAGCCAGCGGCTTTTCCGACATTGAAGGTGGACGTCACGGAAGCCTCCATGCGTGTTTGATGGGTCTTGCCACACAAAGATTACTGGACGGGCACACCCTTGTCCCAATGGATTACCTTCGGCCGACACATTCTCCACTCAATAGCGGGCTCGCCCACCCGACATGTCGAAAACGGCACCAGTATTGAAATCGCTAGCATCAGAGCACAGCCAGGCCACCATGTGGGCAACCTCCTCCACTCTGCCGAGGCGCTTCATAGGGCTGTCGCCGATCATGGTTTCCACTGCGGTTGCTCCGAGGTTTCGGATCATGTCGGTGTCGATCGGGCCTGGAGCGACGCAGTTAACGCGTATGTTGGCGTCCGCAACTTCTCGACTGAGAGCTTTCGTGAAGACGACGATGCCTGCGCTTGATGCCGAATAAGCCGCAAGGTTGGCTAGACCCTCCTTGCCCGCTAGCGATCCCATATTGACGATGCGCCCGCCGCCCCAACGGCGCATATGTGGCAACACCAGTTGCGTTACCTGCATGGTGCCGACCAGGTTGGTTTCGATAATGCTTCGCCAGTCTGCGAGTTCATGATCATCGAACGGGTGAAGCGTCCCGAGATAACCCGCATTGTTGACCAAAATATCGATACGCGCGCCGCGACCAACTATTTCGCTGATTGCTCGGTTAACCTGATCACGCTTTGTGATGTCGAGCTGTGTTGATACTGCGCCCTTTAGTTCACTCGAGTTTCGATCCCACACGTGCACTGTCGCACCAGAGGACTGGAGTCGCTCTGCAATTGCTTTGCCAATGCTTTTGGCCCCGCCGGTTACGACGGCTGTCTTTCCAGTTAGGTCATAGGAAACGGGCACGACACACGCTCCATAGAATGGTCTTTTGCTACGACGAGCAATGATAGCAGGGCGGCGGGATAACAAACACTCCTCCTTTGGCACCTCCAGAGACCCGCGCGGCCACAAGCCAGGAGATCGCGGATAATGCAGCCGCATCAGAGCGTTAGCTTGCGTATTTGACCGGAGTGAGCACACTGCAAACGGTGGTTTGCAGTTTGAACACCCACCGGGGATTGAATCATGGAGAGCGCCGTTGCCTACTATCGCGTCTCAACCCAGAGGCAGGGTCGATCAGGCCTCGGCATCGACGCTCAACGAGCAGCCGTCACCCGCTTCGCCGAAACCGAAGGCATCGCGATCTTCCACGAGTTCACTGAGGTCGAGACAGGCAAGGGCTCCTATCCCCTGAACCGACGTCCACAGCTGGCAGCCGCCCTCCCTAAGGCGCGCCAGGCAAAATGTCCGGTCATTGTTGCCAAGCTTGACCGGCTTTCGCGTGACGTCGCCTTCATTGCCGGACTTATGGTTCAGCGCGTTCCGTTTATCGTCGCCGAACTCGGAGCTGATGCCGACCCTTTCATGCTGCACCTCTATGCGGCATTGGCCGAGAAGGAACGCCGTCTCATCTCGGAGCGCACCAAAGCCGCCCTCGCCTCTCGCAAGATGACCGGCAGGAAACTCGGCAATCCAACCAATTCCGCACAGGCGGCCGCCAAGGGGCGACAGATCTCGGTGGAGGCTGCCGATCGTTTCGCCGAAACCGTCCTTCCGGTTATCGAATCCATCCGTCGCTGCCGCATTACCAGCCTGCGCGGGGTGGCAACTGCCTTGAATAACCGAGGCGTTCGAACAGCCCGCGGCGGACAGTGGCAGGTCTCGAATGTGCGAAACATTCTGGCGCGCTCTGTAGATGAGCTTTGATAAGCGGGAAAAATGAAGCCAGAGCGGGGTGCTCCTTCCCAGGTGGCTTCCAGCCGAAGGTATTAGGCGCTCTTCCTAACCTTGACCACCTCAACACCAAGCCGAAAAGCCTGCCCGTCAGCATAGGAGCGAGCGTAGCTTTCAGCTGTAAAGGCAACGGTTTTGGTGACGCCATTGAAGGTGACGCGAACCGACCACGTATTGCCTGCGACAATTTCAACGGCATGCTGTCCGTGCGGAGCCACGCTAATCCCCAAAGCTGACGTTGAGGAAGCATCCATAGCGTCGCAAAATTGATTTGCATACGAATAATCCGACGTCCGGTTGTTGAATTGCCGACTTGTGGCGATGGGGACGACGTACGTGTGGCAATTGCGCGTACGGCTCAGGCTACCATCCACCAAGTGGTTGCCTTCCATCCGCCGTCAGCCAAGGCGCGCCATGGTTTCTGCTGTCCATTATGCAACGCCTCTGATTGGTGGCTTGCTGCTGCTCGCCTCCAAGGACAAGCGGCCAACGGTACAGGTCAGGATCAGTGAAGACGCTCCTCGGCATACCAACGGCCCCATTTTAGAGAACACATGCCCGCAGTGCGCTGAACATGTGAGGGTCGACGCCAAGATCTGCCGGTTCTGCCGGCATGCATTTTGACAGCCATGGTAAGCAGGCTGCTCTTGCTCTGGTGGTACGTCGTGCTCGCATTCGCTGCGATCGCAAATCCACTCGTCGCGATTTTTCAGCTATATCAGGGCAACTTGGTCGGAGGAGCATATTTTGGGGCCTTTACCGCCGCGTCATGGCTGGTGGCGCGCAATGCGCTTCGCGACGTACGATTCAAAAGGGGTAGCTAGCAGATGCTAATTCCATACCTTTCAATTGCCACGAGCTTAGTTGCGGCTGGACTAGGCATCAGAGCAGCCACAATTCCGATCAGGGACAGCACCGACGACATGATGCTCGATATCGGCCGACAGGGAAAATGGGCTAGTGGCAGCTGCTGCCGCTGGCGTGTCAGTCGTGTTGCAAGCATTAGATCGGCTTTGGCAGTAACACATGGGCTACCTTGGGAAACCACTGAGAGGAAAGAAGAAGGACAGCAAGAGGCCGGTGGCAAAGAACAAAGCCGGTGGCAGCTTAACTCGCTAGCGGGACCGCGCTAAGAAGGGTCCCAAGCCGCCATCGCCGGGCAAGACCGTCTATCTTGTCGGCCCAGGTAGCGTCCGATTTGTATCTGGCGGAGCACCGGGTTCTAAGCGATGAACAGTCAGCGATACCGATCTATATCGCCGCCATCACCGCTGCGATGCTCGCCAGCGCCGCTTGGCGCTATCGGCAGCGCGACATGCTTGGCATGGCCGCATGCCTCCTGATAGCCGGCATGGGTGCCTACCTAATGCGCTGACAAAAAGCCCGCTGCCGGCGGGCAGCGGGCCTTGTACACAGGATGGCCGGTAAGCCAGAGGGGTTACAAGGCGCCGGCCAGCCTAACAAACGGCGATTGGCCGCTATTAGTTCCGCCCTCGCATCGAATGGTTATTTCCGTACAAACTTCCTCGCATCTTTAAGCCCGCGCCTCTCTCTTGCGGACAAGAAGCGCGGGCCGATCGGAGGCCGATCTTCAGCAAGCGATGGAGGGCACCACCTGCCGCACCACCACCTTTAGAGGCGGCTAATGTTACGTCAAGCCGGCGGTTCATCACTTCGCCTGAAGGTCGGTTTCCAATCGCGATTGCGAGCCCTGTTAATGCCCTCATAGTCAGGAATGCAGGTGAAGAACACGGGTCGTCGATCCCGGCCGGCGGCCTTGCAATTCGAGCATCCGAAAAGCCCGACAAGATCCCAATGCATGGAACCATGATCCGGCCCGAGCCGGGCAATCAATGCCTGGATGTCCAGCATGGTCGACTTGCAGCATACAGGATGCCCGCAATTGACATAGACGCTTTCGCGGGCTGCGAAGGTATCGGCGAGTGTCTTTTGAGGCATGGCGATCTCCGTTGAAGGGGTCGCCGCAACGAGGACTATATTCCTAATTATATACTTGACGTACCATCTGTATTTTGCGATAACAAATCCAAGGAGTTATCGCAATGTTCGACCTGACCAACGCCATTTACCACGACGCCGACAAGGCTCGCGAACATTTGGAAGCTATCCATTGGCCGCACGGTCCGTATTGCCCGCACTGCGGCAATGCTCGCCCAGAACGCATCACCAAGCTGGCTGGCAAATCTACCCGTCCCGGCGTCTACAAATGCAATGAATGCCGCCAGCCCTTTTCTGTAACGGTTGGCACTGTATTCGAGCGTTCCAAGATCGGCCTGCACAAGTGGGTGTTGGCTTCGCATCTCTATGCCTCGTCAAAGAAAGGCATGAGCGCGCATCAGCTGCACCGTATGCTTGGCGTCACCTACAAGACAGCTTGGTTCATGGCGCACCGCATTCGCGAAGCCATGAAAGAGGACGTGAAGTCGTCCGGCCCGCTTGGTGGTGAAGGCAAGATCGTGGAAGCCGACGAAACCTATTTCGGCCCGAAGGATAGGGTTGTGAAGCGCACCATTCGCGGCAAGCCGTCCAACTCGTCCAAGCCTTCTATCGTGGCGCTGGTCGAGCGCGGCGGCTCTGTCCGTTCCTTCCACGTCGAGCGCGCGACCAAAGCGTCTGTGCGCGACGTGCTGGTCCGCAACGCCGACCGCAAATCGACGCTCATGACCGACGAGTCCAACTTCTACACGTTCACCGGCGAAGAATTCGCAAGCCACGCGACTGTGAAGCACACTGGCGGCGAATACGTTCGCTATGAGGCAGACCGCATCGTCCACACGAACACGATCGAAAACGTGTTCTCAGTCTTCAAGCGCGGCATGGTTGGTGTTTACCAGCATTGCGGCGAAGCTCACTTGCACCGCTACCTTGCCGAGTTCGACTTCCGCTACAATCGCCGCGCCGCTCTGAAAGTCTCAGATGCAGAACGCGCCGAAGACTTGCTCCGCATGGCTCGCGACAAGCGCCTTACCTATCGGCGGATTGGTGAAGCCAGTCACGCCTAAGCAAAAGGCTCGAAAATTCCTTCACCTACGAAATAAACGCCGACTCGACTCCAAGAAATGAGTCGGCATACCATCCGAATCACTATGACCCCTTTGAGGCCCTGCTCGCCAAGCAGCCTCCCCTTGCGGGACAAGTCATAGCCCATTCTTGGACTGGACCGCAGCCGCGTCAGGCCAAGTGGGTCCAATCTCCGAGAGGCAAATGGGGCGTACCTAAAGCGGCACGTGACGCGGACGGTGCACCGATGCTGCCATGAAGGGCGGGATACCCCTTCTATGGACCGGATGGTTTCAACCTTACGGGGTTGTACCGGTACTCCCCGATAGGAGCCTCCCAATGCGGAAGCAAATATCGGTAATATGGGAAGTGAAGGTGAACGTTGCGCTCTGCCTATTCGGCATCGCGGCCATTCTCTCGATCTTCTTTTAAAACAGGGGGGCGTCCAGAGCGATCTGGACGCTCTTCCTTTTGGTGTGGCTTCGGCGGCGTCTTGAGCAACCGGCGCAAAACCTCGTCGCCCTTTTCCTGGTCTTTGTCTTTTGGATCTTCCATCGTCATGCCTAATCCCTGGGAACTGCCGCTCCCTCTCATTGCTGACACCGACGACACACGGCTTTTTGAGTGGCTAGGCCGCGCAATCAACGAATGGGAGCGGGTCGAATTTTCACTATCCACACTCTACAGCTTCTTCGTCGGTGACACGACTTTAGGGTCCGTAAGAGGGTATGGCGAGGGTAGAATTTACCGCGAACGAGCGGACATCCTAAAGCGCGCCGCTGAGAAATGGTTTGTCCAGAACTCGCACCAAGAGTTCGAAGGTGAATTCGACCGTCTTATGACGGCAGTCACCGGCTTTTCCGACCGCCGTAATGAGTTCGCGCACGGCATAGTCGTGGAAGTCAGTAGGTTCACTTTTTGGCGAGGCCGCCTACCTCTAGCAAGCCCGTCTAGTCGCTGGTTCCTGATCATTCCGCCTGTACAGGTTGCGAGAAAGCAGGACGACAATGGGATGCCGGCATACGGTTTTTCGAGTTACGAACTTCTAATCCTGACCGAGCGCCTCGGCGATATGCTGGTCGAACTCCACGATTTCAACTCGCGTCTCTGGCCGGATGATTGGCCGCCAGATGCAACGCGAAAAGCACTTGGCATACCATCTCGCGAGACGTGAACGGCGCGATATCATAATCGCGTTCCAACACTTTCGCCCCTTCCATAATATCGCGCGCAGTCAGTCCTTCGGGGACCCAAACACCGCGCCCTTGGTACGTTTCGATAGTGCCGGCCTGTCCGGCTTTTTGTAGCGAATCGGTCATTGGTACGTCAAGTATATAATTAGGACTATATTCCTCGCACCGATGGTTGATGGCAAGAGGCTGGAACCGAATCCCACAACTCGGCTTGCTCTATCGCATCAGGCCCAAGCAGCGACCGAATAACCCGATTGACGGAGGTTCCTATTGGCAAACAGAAGCGAAACCAGGCGGATGCAGCTAGACCGTCTCGCCTCATCGATACCGAAGCATGAGTTCGAGTTTCTGATGAAGATTGGCAAAATGACACGGCCGGAAGCGTTGGCGTTGATCGAAAAGCACGATGGCGACCGAACCTATATTTATGCCGATCTGGCGCGCAAGAATGCAGAGCTGTGAATCTGTTGAGGCGATCGAGATGATCACCGGCACGAGGGCGCCGTTCATCCAGCCGAACATGACAGAGCCAGCGCAGCCCCGGCTGGATAGCGACTAGAGTCAAAGGTGCACGGACCAGTCGGACGCGTTCAGAAGCCAGACGGTAAATATGAACACGATCAGCACTGCCAGCGTGGTCAGAAGGATGATCTTTTCAGCCCTACTCATGGGCGGTAGGTAGTCAGAGAGCGCATAGGCCGCAATTCACATGGCCGTGTGTTCGCCTACGGCTGAGTGCCGCATAGAGCCGGCTCGACGGCCAAAGCATCCACCAGCAAGTCAACGGGCGTGTCTAGGTCCATTACGGCCCGGTATATCGCCACGGTCGCCGCTGCTAGGTGATCTTCTGGAGTGCCGTTGTCATTGGCGAGGTCGAGCGTCGCTGGCACGTTCATATGACGACTATGCGCCTTGTGGGCGGTTAGCGCTACAGCCGCTTTGAAGGCAACCGGCGTTGCTACGCTTCAGAGCAGAAGGTGAATTGCCAATAGCTCGATGATCAGCAAAATCGCGCACACGGCGCCTCCGAGGGTATAACCTCGCCAATAATGGCGGGCATCGTCATCGGTTTGGAATGTTTCCACCCAGAGCCCGTCAGGGGCGACACCAAGGCAAATGGGGATGGGCATCGTGGCGGGCACGATTGTACGAGGCGCTAAAGAATCTCGGCCCAACATGCGCGCGGCCCTTTTCGACCGACCGCACATTAGCCCTCGCTAACTAAATGCGAAAGCCCTCATCGAAAACGCCGCCCGGACTGTCGCACAACATCGCAGTCAAAAGCGGAAACGGAACAATCCGGCCGGGGCACGATGCCAACCTCCAAGCGGATTGCGAGTTCTCAACCCATCGTGTCGACGCCGCAACGCCGCTGACACCACCTCGAAGACGCTTTCGACCTCGCCAGCAATTTCGTCGGCGCCGATGCCAGCCTTGTCGGCCGCAGTCATCAATTGGTCTGCCAAGTCGCTGGCGGCGATCGGATCTCCCCGCGCCACAATAGGCAGTTGCTCGGCCACCCATTTGTCGAGAAACTTCAGACCCCGCGCGCTCATTCGGGTAAGCCAGGGTCAAAGTGAACTACCGCATCGACAAGCGTTCGATATAGGCTGTCAACTTCTTCGTCGATCTCTTCGCGCTTGATCCCTAGGGCCTTGCGTCGGCAAACAGCTTGTGTGTGAGTTCACTTATTGAGACGGCATCGGCCTTAGCCGTCTCAGGAAGGTTGTTGGCGATCAATCGATCGAGGAAATTGATGCCGCGTGTGCTCATTCAAACCACCAAAACGCCAGTAGCGTGCAAAAGGCCGCGACCAGCGCGGCAGCCACTAACAACACACCTTTGCTGACCCCTCGTCGTGGCTCAGGCTCGGGAACCAGTTTGTTTCGGTTCGGCTGTTCGTCCATGGAAAACAAATTTGCGGCGGCAGATTAGGTTCCTCTACTAGGCGCTGCTTGATCTTGCGCCAGGCAGTGACCCGCTTGCGCGGTCAATACAACCTGTCAGTTTCGTTGGCCGCAGTCATCCTTTCAAGGTTCGACAGTTTATCAGGTAACTCTCCATGATCCTTGAGGGCCTGTGCATAGGTCGGCAACCCTTCGACGGACCCCCAACGGTCGGGCTCCCACATACGGGAACGGATCATAGACTTGCCGCAATGGAAAAAGGCCTCTCGCACCCGAACTAACAGGGCGAGGTTCGGAAGTTTGCCGTTAACTGCCATGCGCTCAAGCAGCTCGGGGTCTCTTACCAGTTGCGCTGTGCCGCTAACGCGAACAACCTCCCGACGAATAGGCACGATGAACAGGATGCCGATGCTTGGGTTCTCCAACACATTGAGAAAGGTGTCCCCACGGTTATTGCCGATGCGATCGGGTATTGCCAGCGTATGGTCGTCGAGTACCTTGACGAAGCCCGGCGGGTCGCCCTTAGGCGAAGTGTCGATCGCGCCGGACGCATTGATGCTCGCGATAACTATGAACGGGCATCGTTCGATCCAAGCGCGGCAATGCGGGTCAATATGATCGATGATCTTGGCAACCTGACTGGGGTAGTCCTCCCCCAGGATCGCCTTCACTTCTGCGGCTGTCGTGATCGGAAACTTCGGTTGATACATTCGTAGCTTCACCTCCCGCTTCATCCAGTGTAGCACAATCAGCGACCAAGCATTGCCCCTCGTTTGCGGAGCGCTAAACTTGCCCTGGCGGGTCCCGTAAACCGCAGTGGCCGGCGCGGTTTTACTGTTATCTCACCGGACAATATCGCGTAGGCCATTTTCAGCTCTCCTCTCGGAAATCCTGCACCGAGGCGTGCCGCAGCTTCGGCTCGCCGTATCCGATTGAATACGCGCTGACAGGTCGCCAAATCGTCTGGGCGTAGGCGTAGCAACTCTGCCTCCCTCAAAATGGGCGAGAGGGCAGTCTAGTCTCCCAATCGGCGATGCCCCCTCACGAGCGCCGACGAAGATAGAATACGCGCTATTGGGCGATTATCGAGTCAATTCCAGGGTAGCGTTTCGCGACGCCGGTCGCTGTCATACGCCACCGATGCATGCCGCGCCTTCTGACGCTCTATTGCCAGCTTCGCCAAGTTCCTTTCATGGATCGGCCTGAGCCGAGTCAATCCAGTCGCGCCAATGGGTAGGCTGAACATGAACACGCACTCCGGTTATCGCGTGCTTCCACCCCTCGACCGTTCTTTCGCACGGGAATACGAGCGATTGCATACCCTCCTTGTCCAGAACCGCGAGTTCCAGACTGCGGAAGAATGGCGCGCTGAGGATCGACTGCCACATCGAGCCACTATCCGCCCAAGGTCATGAGCCGGATTTGATTTTCGTCAATTTTTGTCCACCAAGGGGCGGGCTAAGCGTCGTTTGGTGCCGTCATCCTCGCATACCGGCTTTCGAGCTTCGGCCGTGAAGCGCCAGCGGGACCATTCCGTGTTACGCGCGTTTGGCCATACGGAAAGGACCCCATCAAAATGGTTGACGAGCAAAGAAAGCCATCGGCGACAGATGGTGCTGCTCGCCGTCTTGTCAGCGAAACCGGAATTACCTACGCACAGGCCAGCGAGCTAATCGCCTTCCTTGGACCGTACAATTGGTCGTCGCTCGTTAGAGAAGCCCGCATTCTGGCCCCTACTTCCGTGTGATCCATTCCAGCAATTCAGGATCGATGTCATCGATGTCGCTGCCTGTAAAGTCGCGGATCAAGAGCGCGGCGTGTTCTCGCCACCGGTCTTTGGGGATGTTCTCTTCGATGACGGATTTTCTGAAGGCGCTGCGAACAATATCGCAGTCGAGAGATGAGACCGTAACAACCCGCTTGTCCATGGTGCAACCTCCCATCCAAGGGCGGGAAACAAAATGGTGACGGGCGATTCATATTCCCTTTGATCAAGGTTTCAATGGAATTCTAATGTACGGGTTTTACGATCTCGTGAGCGCTCGTCCGCCTGTAGGTTTGCGCGGGCTTTTCCGTCATTGGCTTGCCTTCCCATAGGCGTTCGGCGTGGTGTCAGGGGAGTAGATCAGCCCAACCTTCTTGCTGCCACACTTGGCGCACTTCAGCTTAGGAATCAGGTCATCCGCCATTGCCGGCGCATCCGGGCCGAGCTTTGCCTTCAGGGTTTCGAGGTCGATAGGCTGGTTGTGGAAGCACAGGCTGGCGTGGCAGTACGCGTGCAGCTTCATCTTCTCGTCAATGAGACCTTGGATCGTCCACTTTGCCATGGCGTGGATATAGCGCCGCTGCGGTCAGTCCGCCACGCCGGCATCACGGTGTAAGATTGCGTTGAGGAGTGCCTCGTAAGCGCTGCCGGTGTCTTCCTCGATCTCGACGCTGCTGATGCCGATCGCTCTTGCATCTTCGAATAGCTTTTGGGCCAGTTCGGCAGCTGAGATGACGTCGGCCGTTGCGGGAACGTTGGCGCCAATCCATTTGTACAAAAAATCTGTGCCGCGTGTGCTCATGGCCTCATAATTTCGATCGGCAGGTTAGGTTCCGTCATCGACAACAATGCCCTTCACCGATGCATGCCGCAGTTTTGCCTCGCCCCGCAAATGCTTGACCCTGGCCTTGATACCGGGCTTCAACCACTCGACTCCGGTCATCGCCTTGGGAAAACCCTCCGGCGCCTCCCGCGCGGCCTGCACCCTTTTCCATAGCCGTTCGCGGACATCATTTGGCAACGTGATGAACGCCGACCCTGCATACTTGCCGCCTTGCCCCATCAAGGCCATGGCGGGCTTGCCCGGCTCACGCTTGACGCCAAGCAGGTCGAGTTCGCTGAATTCGTAGCATTTGATTTTCAGCCAGGCGTCGGACTCGCCGCTCCTGTAGTGCGCACCGCGGCGCTTCGACACCATGCCTTCGAGGCCCAGCTTCTCAACGCCTTGGAAGAATGCAGCGCCGCCGCCGTCAACATGCTCGCTGAATTGGATGATACCGTCTGCCGGCTTGACCAGATCCCAAAGCATCGCCCGCCGCTCAACGATCGGCAGCGGCCGAAGGTCTTTGCCGTCGAGATGCAGGAGATCGAAAGCCACAAATGCCAGCCGTTCGGCATTCCATGCCATTGCCGACCGCAGCTCACGGAAGTCCGGAGCGCCGTTTGGTGTCGGTGCAATGACCTCGCCATCAATGATTGCGGATCGTGCCCCAAGCGCCTCAGCGGCCGTCACGATCGGCCAATAGCGCGACGTCCAGTCAATCCCCGTCTTCGTATAAGCCCGCGCGCCGTCCCAATCGATGATGACCTGGGTCCGGTACCCGTCGTACTTGATTTCGTGGAATCCAATCGTCGCTTTCGGGCGGCGTCTCGACCAGGCGCGGCAATTGCGGCGGGACGAATTTCAGCCTTCCAGGGCTGGGACTTCTACGCATGCACACACACTCCGGCGACGGGATTCAATTAGCGCGTGCTTAATTAGTTCCGGGACATTTTAACGAATCATTGACTGCCCTCGCCCAAAGTAAGCGGCGCGGTCAATTCACCCTGAGGCTGCAGGCGGCTCCGGCAACCCCAACCCAAGCCTGTCGGAGCCGCTCCCACACTTCCGCTTGAACTCTCACTGGGCAGACAGGGCCATGCGTCGCCTATTTTGTTCGAAAAGATCAAGCTTGGCCGGATAGCCCAGCCTGATCCTGGCGTCACATTGGTCGCAGTTGAAGTTCGAGATCACCTTGAACCACGAGCCCTTCTTCACCATTACATGGGAACAGTTTGGGCACTCAAACTCCAGGTACTCGTCCCTCAACTCGTCTGAAATAGGCACTCGACACTCCCTCCCCGTCACGCCGACGTGAATGATAGCGAACGTTGCGACTCCGCAAATGTTCCGCGATCCGACGTGAGGCGGATTGGAGTCCGACTTTGGTCCATTCGGCAGAAAAAAAGGTCCGTTGAAGGATGAAGTTACGGAACGCTTGGCTAACAGCTGAATTGTCTGGCGACCGTCGATCAAAGTCCCTTCATCGCCGGTCTTTGGTTCCGCCGCCTTCCGATCACCACGAGGGCGGCGGATCATTTTTCCAATAGTTCCGCTCCGCGCCCAGGGAGGATTGAAAATGATGAATGACGTCGAAATTTCGCCAGCCCTCGATACCCGATTGGCCTCGCTCAGGGCTAGGATGCGCGATGCGCGCATCACAGAGGCAGACATCAAGACCTTTCAGAAGGTCGCAGCCATCATGGGTGGAGAGAGCGGCCGCATTGACGGCGATGACCTAATTGCAGCTTCTTTCGTCCTCGACGACAAGGCCGATCACCCCTTAAATTCTCCATGCATGCGCGTGGATGGGACTCGCGGGGCTTAAGGTGAAGGTTTTCGATAGACTTGAAGCGCTACTCGATGCGGGCGAACCACAGGCAGCGTTAGCAGAGGCACGCACCCTGCTGCTTGAAATTGAGCGGCGGTCAAACGCGGTCTCGAGTGCCATCGACGATTTCTTGATCGACTTGATGACCCTTGCATTCGTCACCGAAGCCTTTGGCAGTCACCTCGCGGAGGCGGCTGGCAGACTCGCTCGGCGAAGGCTCTCCAAAGTCAGGCTGCTGACTAAGACCTGACGTGCGGGCTTAATTAATGGTGGCTCCATAGCTGTCTCTTATATAAGCGAGATGGAACATTCGCTGTCAGCCGCTGTTCTCTGCCAGGAGGAACGGTCATGGCCGACGACATTACGAACCACGGCGTCAGCCAGCGGAACGGCAGAGGCGAAAGCGCTTCGATCTTGGTGATGACACCAGAGCAGTCGCGGGCGGCACGGGCGTTATTGAAGTGGTCTCAGGTTAGGCTCGCTGCCAAGTGCGGTTTGAGCGAAGGGACAATTCGCGACTTTGAAAACGGGCGGAGGATTCCGCGTCCCACGAAGCTCGCCGCCGTACTTCATGCGTTTGAGGTGGCTGGTGTAGTATTCACCGCCGCAGGACCGTCACGAACTAACCTCTCTGAGGGCGAGTCGGGCGTGATCGGCTCCAATGAGATGTAGCGCTACGCGCTAAGCTGGATCCAAGAAAATCAGGGCGAGTTAAAGCAGCCCCGCCAGCGCGCGCCAAGTTCCTTTCATGGATCGGCCTGAGCCGAGTCAATCCAGTCGCGCCAATGGGTAGGCTGAACATGAACACGCACTCCGGTAATCGCGTGCTTCCACCCCTCGACCGTTCTTTCGCACGGGAATACGAGCGATTGCATACCTTCCTTGTCCAGAACCGCGAGTTCCAGACTGCGGAAGAATGGCGCGCTGAGGATCGACTGCCACATCGAGCTACTATTCCCCTAACGTCGTGCGCCGGAATTGATTTTCGTCAATTTTTGTCCACCAAAGGGGGCGGGCTAAGCCGCTCGCTTCTCGCCTTCGCTCCCTTTGGCCAGCGCCATGCACTGCGAGGCCATGGACCGCGACAGGCTTCTCCACCCATAGCCCGAAATGACCATGCGGCAGGGATGCCAAGCAATTCCCCGCGGCCACCTGTCGATCGACCAGAAGATGGCGATCGGCCGGCAACGGATTCGCCAAAGGAGCGACATTGCTCGGCGACATCAGCGCCAGATAGGCCTTCTGCACTTCAGCCTGAAGCCCAGGGTCGTACTGAGATGTCCGGCGTGTTGTTGCGTGAATAAAGCCGGCCTATTAGACAGGTTTGCTCAACAGGGACCATTACATGACCGACGAACACGACCACGGCGCCGAACTAGTCGAACTGACGGCCGACATCATCGCGGCATTCGTCAGCAATAATCCAGTGCCGATTGCCGGGCTTCCTGATCTAATTGCTTCGGTCCATTCATCGCTTTCCAGCCTGGCCAGCGGCAAGATTGCGCCGCCGGCTGAGACAAAAACTCCCGCGGTGAATCCGAAAAAATCAGTGTTTCCTGATTACATCGTAAGCTTGGAAGACGGTCGCAAGTTCAAGTCGATGAGGCGCCACCTCGGCCTACTTGGCATGACTCCGGACGATTACCGCACCAAATGGAACCTGCCTCGCGATTACCCCATGGTCGCGCCGAACTATGCGGCCACGCGGTCGGCGCTGGCAAAAGCGTCCGGCTTAGGCCGCAAGGCTGCACCCTCTAATGCGGTACCTGCGAAGCGAAAGGCAAAATAGACAACGCCGGTAAAAAAGGGCTCGCCGTCCCATTCGCGAGACGGCGAGCCTCCCCGTGCCCTGACCCCAACCACTGCTATGCAATTTCTGTGCCATTGAATGTGCGCCATCGGGGACAACATGACGCCACGTCAAATCAGCTATGGCTTGAGTTGCGGCGGACCTCTATCCCGCCTTGGCCGGCGCCATTTAGGCTTCTCCCAGCCTTTAGTGCCGGCCACTTCTGTTACACTCAGATCGTTGAAACCCATTGCAAGCCCGGCCGCTCGCCTTCGGTCCGTCGCATCCGCGGCACGGAAGCGCTCCAATGGAGCGGAAGACCTATTAACGGCGACGAACTGCGCGAGCGCGATCCTGCCTAACGAAACTCGGAAACCACTTATTCATATCTTCTAATATACGTTGACGCCGTCGCAGGCCTGTCTTGAGTAGTGCGACACTCTCTCCCACAACGGAAAGCCCGGAGCTCACCCCGCCGCCGGGCTTTTCTTGTTTGGCCTCTAGGCGCGTGGTAGCAGTTTCCGCATGATGAACGATGCATGGCCTTCTGCGCCGTGCGAGGCTGCCCTGCGATCGACTACTTCAAAACCATGCTTGCGGTAAAAGGCCATCGCGCGGTCGTTTCCCTCGAGTACTTCGAGGGCAATGCTGCGGATTCCCGATTGGGCGGCAATGACAGCGTGCAAAATATCAGAAGCTAGCCCAGTGCCATACTCGCTTTGATCGATGTGGAGCCGGCCAAGGATGACGTCGCCAGGTTCGTCCGTCTCGGTCATCGCATAGCCAGCGATCGAGCCGTCTGGCCGTTCTGCCACGAACGACATTTTGTTGCCGTCCGTCAGTTCCGAAGCGATCCGCTGGGGCGAGTGATATTCATCCGAAATCCGGGCCGTAGCTTCCGCGCCGATGATTGGCGAGTAAGTCCTGCGCCAAGACTCGCCCATGAGCCGCGATACCAACGGCACGTCCTGTACAGTCATGGCTCTGATTTGCGGCATAGGCAACCTCCCGGCCGGACCACTTATAGCGTAGCGTCAGCTACTGGCTGTGAGTGCGAGCCCACCGATCATTCACAATGCCTTCCTCATCCGCAACAGCGGCACGCCCGCTCCGCCTCTGTTGTCTACGACTTCTTCAACCGCCTCAAAGCCGCAGGCCCGATAGAGCGGTTCGCCGGCCATCGTTGCCATAAGCTCGACACTTGTGAAGCCCTCCCCGCGAGCGGCGTCCTCGCACAGCGCGAGAATTAGACGACCCACGCCTCGGCGGATGAAGCTGGGATGCGTATACATGGCACGCACACGCGCAGCGTCTTTCCTCGGGTCAAGCAGCGCTGCATCGCGCCCGGGTGAACGGTCGCCGCCGTAGAGGGTTGCGCGCCGACTCCATCCGCCGCACCCGGCCAAGACGCCATTTTGCTCCACAATGAAATATGTCCCATCATCAATGAGTTGCGTATCGAGCCCCATGATTGCTCGGCTCGAAGCGATCTGCTCCGCTGTGAGGAACGGCTTCTGAAGCTCGCCGATGGCCGCATTCATCAGTATAACCAGCGCCGGCATATCGGCACGTGTCGCCAACCGATGGTCTAGGCTGATCCTCGGCATTCTTCGGCAAGTCCCAGTGCAAACCGCTTTTGAAGTTAGCACACCATCGTCACAATGCTGGGAAAAACCTAAGGCATGGCCAGGGTCGATGCCCTTCGCCGCCGCCTGATGCCCACTATGAGTCCGCACCTTTTGACGGGATGCGACAGGCGACGGGGGCGCCGCGCCGGGGGAACTTGTGGTTCGGTATGATTGTGCCGAACTATTTTGATAATATCTGGGGACTTTCATCCCTGTGATTGTTTGCGCGCTGTCGAAATTTAGTGACCGAACCGGTAGACGCGTGCGAGTCTGTTCGGCACTATCATCAATTGATCCGCAGTTCGGAAACCGGCATCGCGCCCCATGCCAATCCAGTTTGCGGCCGTTTCGGCATAATCCGATGCGCGGCAGTGGCTCTCGAAGGCGGCGAACTCCTCGTCCGAGACCATCTCCCAATCTGGCCTTACCTGATGAAATCGCGCCAGCCAACCTTCGCGATCCTCGCCTTCAAGAAGCGTCGGCTCCCAGATCATGAAAAGACCGCCTGGTGACAGCAGGTCGCGGATTTTGCGCATAAGGGTGCCCTTATCCCGCGCAAGAAGATGGTGCAGTGACTGACCAATCCATACAACGTCAACCGGCCCATCCCAGCGATCGATGGCCGCCACAAAATCTTCGCACCGCAGTTCGACCGGACAGGCGAGTGGAGCAAGCGCTTCCTTCGCAACATCAAGCGACTGCTGGGATATGTCGACGCCGATGTAGCTGGTGACCTTGCTGCCGGCCAGTGCGGCTGCTGAACCAGTGGCCGTGCCGCAGGCCAGATCGGCAAAGACGAAGCCGTCGAGGTTCTCCTCAAGCAGCACACGGCGCAAAGTCCCATAGACTTCCCTGTGGGCCATATAGTTCGCTGAGACAACTTTTTGGTATGTGGCAAGGCCATCCGCGAATAATTTCTGATCGGACTTCATGGTCCCTCCTCACGACGATCATTGGGAATTGGCTCCCACGTAATGATATTAGCGACAGCTTAGGGCTGTCCGCCATTTTGCCCTGCGCCGTCATTCCCTGTCGAGGGACAATATCCCTTCGATCGCATGGATAGGGTCGAACTTGGTCGTAGCTTGACAACAGCCGGGTGAGAGAATGGCTGTCGCATGTCGACAGTGACGGCGGCATGAGGCGCATTGCGGTCCGGCAGCATAGGGGCCGTGTATGGACGGCTCTCCGTTGGCAAGGGGTTCTTTGAGCTTTTGCCGTTGCTGGTTGGTGCGGCCATGTATCCGACCTATAGGTGCGGCCTTTCATGTGCCGCTGGCCATAATTCGCGTGTCAGGTCCCGATCGGAAGCTCGCACTCGAAGTGCACGGCCCCAGTGGGTTTTCCCGATCCGTCGGTATCAACCGGCTTTGTGCAGTTAGCTCCTGCCCGCCCTTCCCAACCTCGTTGGCGATCGTTCGCCTGGTCTCGTTTTACGCGACGACCGGCTCCCTGTAGCGCTCGCCACTGGTCATCAATGCCCAGACCATCCGGGCGGTCTTGTTCGCTAGTGCAACCGCTGCAACCTTTGTTGTTCGCCGGGTCATCAGCTGTACAAGCCATGGCCGCCTGGTCCCGTTCCGCTCGGCATAGCGGATGACCGCCATGGCGCCGACCACGAGCATCTGGCGCAGGTAGCGATTGCCGGCCTTGGAGATGCTGCCGAGCTTCTCCTTGCCTCCGCTGGAGTTCTGCTTGGGCACCAGCCCGATCCAGGCCGACAGGCAGCGGCCCGACTTGAATGCATGTGCATCGGCGATCGTGGCGACGAAAGCACTCGCCAGCAGCGGACCGACGCCCGGTATCTCCATCAACCGGCGACCAAGCTCGGTCTCACGCGCACTAGCTCGAACCCGGCGATCGTTCTCCAGGATCTGTTCCTTCACGACGCTGAGCTGGGCCTCAAGCATGCGAAGGCACAGCCGTGCATCGGCCGGCACCCTCTGATCGGTCTCATCATTGATGACGACAAGCAGTTGCTCGATCCCATTCCGCCCGATCGGCGCCACGACCCCGAACTCGGACAGATGCGCCCGCAAGGCGTTCGATATCTGCGTGCGCTGGCGGTTGAGCATCAATCGGACCCGGTGCAGCATCATCACGCTCTGCTGCGCCGGCGACTTCACCGGCACGAAGCGCATGGTCGGCCGGCTCACTGCCTCGCAGATGGCCTCCGCATCGGCCGCATCGTTCTTCTGCCGCTTCAAATAGGGCTTCACGTACTGTGCCGGCAGCAGACGCACATCATGGCCTCGTGCGATTAGCTCGCGAGCCCAATAATGCGACGAACTGCACGCCTCGATCCCGACAAGGCATCGCTGCAAACTCTCGAAGAATGCCAGCACACGCCCACGGGTCAGCTTCCTGCGAACTGCAACCTCGCCAGCCGCATCCACGCCGTGGACTTGAAACACGGACTTGGCAATATCCAGACCGATCGTCGTAACGTTCTTCATCATAGCGCTCCTCCAGCTCTAATCCCGCGATCATACCGCAGGAAGGGAGGAGAGCCGTCCACCGCATCAGAAGCTGACCGTCCGCGATCAGGCCGAAATTATCTGGAAGCGGCCATTCCGCTGGCGACCCAATTTTGGTCGTACAGGGTGTGATAACACCGCCGAAATACATACAGACCTCCAAGACCCCCTATCCAACTGCTTCGACTGGCATCCAGACAGCCTTCAAGCCGGTCGCGCGGAACCAGACAAAGCTCGTCCGAGGACTGAGGTCTTGTTATCTCGAACCGGTAGAACTCAGATCCGCCGGGCGCACACATCACCAGCGCTTGCGTCGTCTCAGACATCGCGCGCGACTCCCCCGCTTTGCTCGATCGCGTCGATTAGACGATGCAGTGTGACGGCGTCTCCAAACGTCGGCCCCTTACGCGTGCCGGAAGTCATGTCGGAAGCGAAGAAATCGTAGAGGTTTCTGACGTTGCCCGTCAGGACGTTTTCGCCGGCGTCCGGTGCGGGGATATGATGAAGGGACTCGCCTGCTTGTGCCCCCATAAGCTTGAATCCCCCAAGGCCCACGTAGCTGACAGGACTCGTCAGCAACAGGTCACCCCTGCTACCGTTGACCTCCACACGGAAATTGGTAGCTCGCGACAGTCCGCCGCGGAAATGGCTTGTCACCAGGCCGCCTGACGTGAGCTTCCCACTGAAGGCGATCTGGTCGGCAACGTCGAGCGGAACGATTTCCTGGCTCTCCGTCATCCTAATCGTGGTGCGACGATTGACCAGTGTCCCCGACACGCTGTGGAAGTTGTCGTCCAATGCGAACAGTAAGGCGTCGATAGTATGGGCAAACGGCACGTGCAGCATGCTTGCGCCCTTCGACGGGTCCAAGGTATATCGAAAGGCCTCTTCCAGTTCTTCCCCCCAAGTGATCCCCGAGCCGATTATCGAGGACGAGAGCACTTCGCCAAGATAGCCCTGCCTGATGAGCTCACGCATGTGCCGGACCGTCGGATTCGCGCGGGTCTGAAGGCCGATCATTGTGGAGACGCGTTTGTCGACGGCGAGCGAGTTCATCGTTTCCGCATCACGCAAGTTCATTGCGAGTGGCCATTCGGAGAACACGGACTTTCCCGCTTCAAGCGCCGCAGTTACCAGTTGAAAGTGTTCCGGTACCCTCACCGTAACGACCACCAGATCGATATCAGGGTGGTTCACAAGCTCTTCCGTTGACGAGACCGCGTACTTGAAACCGAATTTCTCGGCTGACGCCTGCGCAGTTTCGATCCGGTGATGGCTCACGACAGAAAGGTTGAACTGCGGCAAATCTCTCAGCGCAGGCACATGGGCGGTCGAGGCCCAGCCGCGGTCGGGATGCACGCCGATGATGCCAACTCTGATCGGTGCATGGGTCGGCATGGCGGTCTCCTTTGCTCCCAATGAGATTCGATTGGGTGAACCGACCGTCACTCTGTGATCTTGACGAAGCCGTTCTGCACGAGCTGGATCGTGCGTGCCATGGCGTCGAGATTGATCTTGATGCGGGGGAGAAGATCGGCGTTTCCCCAGCCGTTAACCTTCGCGGTCGCACCGCAAAGTTCGACCTTGACGCCCTTGTCGATGAGGTCGGCAACCAGCTTCTTGTAGGGGTTGCCGGTGGCAATGTTGCGCGACGCATTATAGGCTGCGTCACTGAGCGTGACGTGACCCGCATTGGTGTGGAAGACCACGATCACGTCCGATGTCGCCTTCCAGTTCGCGATGTCCGTGGTGATCAGTTGAAGATGGAACAGCGCGGCTGGCAGGTCGCCTTCGAACTGAAGACCCCCGATGCTGTGAACAGACTTCACTTCCTTTAGTTCGACCGGGATATCGATGAAAAGAGCACTTTTTGCTTCCAACATGGCTGTCTCCTAGGGTTCGGAATTCCGTAAGGTTCAGTTCGGGGGACGCCCCTAAGGGCGTCCCGACGGCGTGTGCGTTGGGAGGAAGCGCCAGAAGAAATCGGAAGATAGACGAAGGCTCGTACTAGACGCCCTCGTAGACCAGCCGCGTGAAGAAGCTTGGATCGATGACGAAATTCCCCCACTTGCCATCGAACGACGCTGTGGGCTTGGCGGCGACTGTCTCGTCTCTCGATCGCCCTTGGTGCTTGAGCGCCGCGACCTTCTCGCGCACGGCGACAAGCATGTCGCGGAATTCCTGAAGCTCCGCGCGATTGCTCACGGGGTTTCCGTGGCCTGGGATGATGATCGTGTCGTTGGTCGACGCGGCCAGATTCGCATCCGAAGCCGCGATCATCCCGTCAATGCCGCCGCCCGTCGAATAGTCGATGAAGGGATAGATACCGTTCCAGTAGGTGTCGCCGACATGGAGGACGTCCGCCTCGCCGAACATGACCGAGATGTCGCCGTCGGTGTGCGCCGGGCCATAATATTTCATGGCTACCGACTGGCCGTTCAGCTTGAGCGAATGCTCCTTTGAGAAGACGTGCTTAGGAACCCCACTCTGCTCCATCGGCAGGAAATTGTAGTCCCAGTCCTCGACCCGTTGAACCTGCGAAAGGTACTTGCGAGTGTTCTCGTGTGCGATGATCTTGGCGCCGCCGGAACCGACCCAGGGGTTGCCGTCCGCGTGATCGAAATGCCAGTGGGTGTTGATCAGATGGGTCACGGGCTCGGGGGACAAGGCCGCGAGCGCCTTCGTCATCTGGGGGCGCGACACGCTGATGCCCGCGTCAACCATGACGAGGCCGTCCTTGCCGCCCAAGACCGCGACATTGCCGCCAGAGCCTTCGAGGATGGTGATGTTATTCCTCAGCTTGTGAGTGGCAATGTCTGCCTTGGCGGCGCTGTCCTTAATGAGGCTCACCAGCCCGCGCGCCTCGGCATAGGCCGCGCGTGGGCTCATCCAACCACCGGTCGCCGCGAAGGTGACAGCGCCTATGCAGCAAAGGCAAAATCCACGCCGGGAAAGCATGTGTTCGGTCTTCATGACATACCTTTCCGCAGCCAGCCTTAGGTGGGCCGACAGCTTTTGAATTGACTTGAGGAGATCGCGGGGGCAGGCCTTTTGACGTGCCCGTGCGGTTACGCCTTGATAAAGGCGAGCAGGTCCGCGTTGATCACATCGGCATGCGTGGTGAACATTCCATGCGGGTAGCCATCGTAAACCTTGAGTTTTCCGTTCTTGAGCAGCTTGACGGAGAGTTCGGCAGAGTCGGCGATGGGCACGACCTGGTCGTCGCTTCCGTGCATTATCAGGACCGGAACGTCGATGATCTGCAGGTCCTCGGTGAAATCGGTTTCCGAGAACACCTTGATGCATTCGTAGTGCGCGTTCGCTCCGCCCATCATGCCTTGGCGCCACCAGTTGCGGATAGTGCCTTCGGCGATAACGGCGCCTGGGCGGTTGAAACCGTAGAACGGTCCGCTGGCGATATCGAGATAGAGTTGCGCTCGGTTTGCCGCCAAGGCGGCGCGGTAGCCGTCGAAGACCTCGATCGGGAGTCCTCCAGGGTTCGTGGCCGACTTGACCATCACGGGAGGTATCGCAGAGATGAGCACCGCTTTGGCCACCCTGCCCTTACCGTGCCGGGCGACGTATCTGGTGACCTCGCCGCCGCCGGTCGAATGGCCAATATGGATCGCATCGCGAAGGTCGAGGGCCTCGGCGAGCGCGGCGACGTCGGCCGCGTAAGTATCCATGTCATTGCCGTCGGAGGTCTGGCTTGAGCGACCATGTCCCCTCCGGTCGTGAGCAATGACCCGGAAGCCTTTGCCAAGAAAGAATAGCATCTGGTTGTCCCAATCGTCGCCGCTCAGCGGCCACCCGTGGTGGAACACGATCGGCTGACCTGTTCCCCAGTCCTTGTAGAAGATCTGCGCGCCATCTTTCACCTTGATGCTGTTCATAATCTCACTCCCATCTTCAATGGTTGGATTGATTGAGTTCGCAGACGCCATGGCCGCCAAAGGCAGCGTCGTGGCGAGAGCCACGGCTCCGGTCCCGATAAGGATTTGCCGTCTTGTCGCCGCGGGCATTGTCGTGGATGTACTCGTATCCATTGCTCTTCCCTTTGCGGGCTGGACACGGCTTCAAAAAGGCTCGGGACGTATGCTGTCCAGATGCTCTCGTTTCGGCCGTGTAGAGATTGAAAGGTCAGCCGAGAACTGGCGCTGCCGCGGCCCACTCTTTCCGGGTGGTAGGCGTGCCGTCGATCATCTCGACGACCCCTTTGGATTTCGAAAGCGTCGTCATCAACGACTTGGGTCCTTCAAACGGCCTGCCGCCGATGTGCCAGCCGTCGGTATGGAGTTCCTCAATAAGGACCCATACCACCTCGCGGAAAGCCTCCGATCCCTCGAACTTTACCATGACGTCGGTCAGGGCCTTCGCCATGGCATGTTTCTCTTCCGGCGTGAACACGCCGTCGACCAGTTTCACATTTACGAATGGCATGACGCGCTTCCTTTGATTAGAGCTTGAAGGGGTCGCTTCAGTCGGTGACGTCGATCACGATCTTGCCTTTGGCAGTTCGGTTTTCGATTTCGGCATACGCTTCCGCTATGGTTTCGAAACTGAAGCGGCGGGGATCGACGAGAGGTGTGATCTTTCCGGCTTCCGCGAGCCGCTTCGCCTCTCGCAGGATTTGTCCGTGATGGGCGCGGCCTTCCCCGGTCAGGATCGGCAGGAGCGTGAAGACGCCAGAGTAGCTTGCGGCTCGGAACGAAAGTGGACCTAGCGAATGGGTGCCCCATCCCAGGCAGCTGACGACATGGCCGAAGCGGGCCACAGCGTTGAACGCGGCGTCGATACCGGCTCCGCCCACAGTGTCGTAGACGATATCGAAGCCACGCCCGCCCGTATGGTCTTTGACGTATTCGTCGACCGTCGTGTGGCGGTCGATTGCGGTGGCACATAGCTCTTCGATCTCGCGTTGCTTGCCAGCCTTGTCTACGGCGAAGACCTCGGCTCCGAAAGCGCGTGCGATCTGGATTGCAATGTGGCCGACGCCGCCGGCACCGAGTACCAACACCCTCTGCCGGGCCTGGACCTGGGCGCGATCCACCAGACCTTCCCAAGCGGTGATGAACACCAACGGTAGTGCCGCCGCTTCGCGCATGGTCATGTTGGCAGGCTTGGGGCCAAGCAAATCAGCGTCAACGGTGACGAAAGTCGCGAGCGAGCCCTGGAGACCGCCTACGCCGCCCGTCATGCCGAAGACCTCGTCTTGCGACTTGAACGCGGTCACCCCGGGGCCGACAGCCTCAACAATTCCGGCCACGTCCATACCGAGAATAGCGGGCAGTGGATGCCGCGCATGCGGAGCTTGGCCGCTTTTGATCTTGAGATCGAGCGGGTTGACGCTGCTCGCCCTGACGCGGACAAGGACCTCGCCCGCCGCGGGCGTTGGGCAGTCCATGCTGGTGCGGACAAAGTCGGAGTTCGTCTCGTTGAGGACGAGGGTCTCCATTTTTCTCGGGATAGTCATCTGTCTGCCTCGCTCCGGTGTCGACGGCTATCCGGCGACAAACAGAGGATGGCAGAGCTGTGTGATTTCAGGCCAGTGAATCGTCGTGAAATCTTGTGACGAGAGCACTGACGCGCGGAACGCGCTGGAAGATTAGGAGATCTCGGTCAAAAGATCCTTTGCCGCCACCATGTCCGCGGTATCAAAGCCTTCAGTGAACCGATCGTAGACCGCAGCTAATCGTGTACGCGCCCGATCGGTCTCTCCCCGATCACGCGCCAACTTCGTCAAACTCATGGTCGTCCGAAGCTCCCAGGACAAGGCGTCCTGCCGACCCGCTACATCGAGCGAATGGAGATAGCATTGTTGTACGGACTTGAGGTCGTCGCCGCCGCGCCAAAGGATATCCCCTTTCAGGCGATAGAGTTCTGCGACGCACCAAAGCTCCTCCTTCTCCTCGCTCGCGCTGATCGCCGCCTCCACCAGCGACCGCGCTTCGGCGTGCTGTCCCAGAGAAGACAGGCCCTCGGCCAGAAAGCCGAGAAATCTGACGGTATAAAGGTTGAAAAGTTTCACCTGACGGAGTTCAGCCAGCCCGTTTCGGAGAAGGGGAACGCCTCTCTCAGGAACCCCTCGCTGGATCAAAAGCGCCGCCTTCCAGCACTGACCGAACACCTCCCATGGTTCGAGCGCGTTCGTTTTTGCCAAATCGAGTAGCTCGGTGATAGCTGAGTCTGCCGCCGGTAGGTCGCCAACATGAACAAGGACCGGACAGGACCAGCGAGCCAAGGCCTCACACAACGATATCGCGTGGCCCGATTCCCGCGCGGCGGCGACGGCGGCATGGACCGCTTTGACGGCTTGATCAGGAAGGCCTTGCATCCAAAGGAGCTGGGCGGGTTGAATTCGTGCCGAAATCGACTGTCCGAACCTGAAGCGAACCGAGTTCACGGAGGCAGCTTCAGCAGATACATCGTGGGCCAACATCAAATTGGCGTGACGGCGGGCACCACGGAAGTCACCCATGCAAAATAGGGTCATACTGAGCATCCGGTCACCGATGAACCGATCGAGTCCGCTTTGGGCCAGCGCCATGAACCGTTCGGCGTTTCCCAGCGACGCCCTGTACTCACCCATGCCCACTTGTGCGACCCACAAGCCCCAAAGAGCCTCCGCTTGAGCGTCGACGTCGGCCAGCTCCTCAGATATCTCCAGCGCCTTGGCGAAAGCGGCCGGAGCTTGTGGCGCGAAGCCGATTTTGAATGCTTGAGAGAGCCCCAGCGCTCTGTAGAGCTGCATGATCTGACGAGCGTACTCGTTTCTTCGCTTTCCCGGACCGATGCCTGTCAGCGCGCGCTGGACGCAGGTCAGGCATTCGTCGACCAGAGAAAGCTGGTACCACATCGGAATGGAGGCGACGGTAACCGCTAGTCCGACTTCTAGATCGCCATGATCCGAGTACGCCCAGTCCAGAGCGAATCGTATGTTGTTGATGTGGGAACCATATCTCGACAGCCACTCTTCGCTCGACAGGGTTTCCACCTCCTCCTGCGAATGTCGGAGGACATCGCACAGATAGGTTGCAAGTTGCCGAATGACGGCGTCGAACTCCCCTTCCTCCCGAACTTTTTCCAAAACGAAAGCCCGCGTTGTGTCGAGCAGACGGTATCGGGCGGCCTTGCGCTGAGTATCGACGGCTACCAGGGATTTGGCGACGAGGTTAGCAAGATAACCTGGCACGTCGCGGTCGGGGGAGATCACATCCGTTGCAATGGCAACAGCAGCGTCCCGTCCGAAGTCGCCTGCGAAGATGGCGAGTCGACGCAGGACCTTCCGCTCCTCTTTTGAAAGCGCTCCGTAGCTCCAGTCGATCATTGCAGCCAAGGTCTGATGGCGAGGTAGAGCGGTGCGCCGCCCCCCGGTCAGCAACCGCAGACGATCGTTGAGAAGTTCGGCGATTCCGCGCGTGCCAAATGCCTCCACCCGCGCTGCGGCAAGCTCTATCGCAAGGGCGATTCCATCAAGCTGGCGGCATATCTGTGTGACCACGGGCGCTTCATCGTCGTCGAACGTATACCCGCTTGCAGACGAGGTCGCCCGCTCAACGAACAAACGGATAGCGGGAAACTCCAGCGCGTGGGCAGCAGTCAGACCAGCCGCCGACGGCGGTGTATCGAGAGGGGGGAGCCTGTAGACGCTTTCACCCTCCACTCGCAAGGCTTCGCGGCTGGTGGCAAGGATGGTGATCTCCGGCACTTCGCGGAGCAAGGCCTCCGCCAGACGGGCGGCGGCTTCGAGAACGAGCTCGCAACTGTCGAACACGAGCAACAACCGTTTGCCGCGAAGGTGCCCGATGAGGCTCGCGGTTGGATCACCCGATGTCTCGGGAAGGCGAAGCTGTGACGCCAGGACTGAGGGGACGATTTGGGAGTTCGTTATGGGAGCAAGGTCGACGAAGCAATGGCCATGCTCATGCGATGACAACAATTGTTCTGCCACGCGAAGGCCGACGGTTGTCTTCCCTATCCCACCTGGGCCGACAATGGTGACCAGCCGGAATCTCAGAAACCGCCCTTCTACGGTCTTGATGGCTTCTTCTCGTCCGATAGGTTGCGTCAGCTGTTTTGGGAGGTTGTTCGGGGCCGTTGTCTTCTCGGGCTCGTGCTCAACATGAGAGCGGGTGAGAGGAGCAATAAACCGATATCCTCTTGATGGAACGGCGACGATGTATCGCTGAGCGGCTTGATCCTCGCCGAGCACCCTGCGGAGCGATGCGATCTGCGCTCGCAGGTTCGACTCCTCCACTCTGGCGTTGGGCCAGGCTCGCGCGGTCAATTGATCCTTAGTTACCAGTTCACCCGGTCGTTCAGTCAACGTGATGAGGAGATCGAGCGCTCTGGATCCGATCGTGACAGGATCATTGTTTTTGAGCAGAAGATGTCGCCCCGGATAAAGCAGGAATGAATCAAAGGCGAGCGCCAAGTCTGCCGCAGGTGCCTTCGGGGAAGCTTCCTCTTGCATACTTATCCTTCCCAGGTAACGGAGCGTTGTCAGCCGGAGTATAGATTGATGCAGCGAAGGAGATCGAGTCTCCCGAGTCAGGTTTCTGCCAACCGTGCGATCGACTGACCTTTGAAGTAATAGACGATCTCCAATTAGTCAGGCGTCCATTCATTCGCCGGGCTTGACGCCTGACTGCCTTTTCGCGCGGACCTGCCCCAAAGGGTTAAGCGGTGCCTTAGTTTCTTGCGATGTCCAACCCAGTCAACCTTGCGCTCACGCGCCACAACCTCTCAGCCATCTCGGGGTCGATCGCATACGGGCGCACTCCAAATCCCTCACTGGGCTCTATGCGTGCGACATCACAATTTTCGCAATAAACGCCGCCTATCGAGGCCAACACAGGAGCGGTGGCGGTCCAGATTGTCGTGGCCGCGCCTTGTTCCACCGTTTTCAAATCCCTTGCGGGATCGACTATGGGCGACCCATCTGAAGCTACAGCACCGACCGCGTCGAATTCGGACCGAGTCAGATGACGTATGCCGGGCGTCATTATCATTCCGGGGTGCACCGAGAAAGCGCTGACCCCGTGACGGCGTCCACGCGTGTCGAGCGCAACCGCGAAAAGCGCGTTCGCAGTTTTTGATTGGCCATAGGCGGTCCATTTATTATAGGGACGCCGTACAAAATCTAGATCGTCGAGATTGACATCGGACAGCTGATGGGCTCGGGACGAAAGAACAACCACACGAGATTTTCCCGCCGCAAGTAAAGCTGGCCACAGTAGCGCCGTCAGCCGAAAGTGTCCGAGGTAGTTTGTGGCGAAGTTACCCTCGCGACCTTCTCCGTCGCGAAACAGCGGCCTCGCCATCACGCCCGCATTTAAGACCAGAAGGTCAAGCCGGCTGTGTCGCTCAAGAAAGTCCGCGGCGAAGGTTTTGATAGAGATTTGATTGATTAGGTTTATAGGCCACACCTCCACCCCGCCAATTCCCATCAAGGCGGCGTGGGCGGCTATAGGGTCAATCGCGGGTACGCTGATGCTAGCGCCGCATGCTGCAAGCACTCTGACAGTCTCCAAGCCCAGCCCGGAAGAACCACCTGTTACCAATGCAACCTGCCCGGTAAGGTCCACGCCCCGAGCCACTTCCTCCGCCGTCACCGCAGGCCCAAACGGGGTACAGAGCGGAGTCTGCCATTCGCGCATTTTGTTCCCCAGCTTCCCGTAAGAATGCTCGGCACACAAACCCACTAGTAGTTTTCTTAGGATCTGTCGTCAAAGCACGCTAGGGGCCTTCCGACATCCTCTGGTTCGTTATCCGACCGTCGCTGCCACTCCAGAACTGCCAACAGCGGTCACCGCACTGGCCGATTAATTGCTTCTCAGTTTTGATCGCGCCGGTCAGGAAATCGAGCAGACAAGAAGCGGATACGTCCGCTTTCAGAAACAGCTCAAGCCTGATTGACCGTCCGAAATGCGGCGCAAAGCAGCCACGGAACCTCTTCCAGCACGGGGCGGGCCGAAAGCAAACATTTGAAACGGTGCTCTACTCGTCCTTTAGGCTACGACCAATAAATCCGACAACGGAGAGTGAACCCGCGGGTCTTGGCGGATCCCAGTTCGCCCCGACTTCCTCCGCCAAGGTGCGCATCGACCCTGCCCATCCCGCAAGCTCGGCTGTCCATTCAGGCGTCATGCGGCTGTCGAATGCCCATCCCTCGAACACGTCTGCCAGGTATTTCATGTGGCGATACCCGATCTCCTTGCGCAGGCCCTCCGACCAGCGTTGCTCTGCAGCTTGATCGAATATGCGCACGAGCCCTTCAGCCGAGGGCTTTGAATGTTTCCTGCGCTCCTCCATAGCGTTCAACGCGAGCAGGTTATGCGCCGAGCGACGAAGGCGGTCTCTTTGCTCAGGCGAGACCTTGCCAGCCTCCGCTCGAATTTCGTGTGCCTTGGCCAGTCTGATTCTTTGTTCAGGAGTGAAGCGAGACATCGATGAAGCTTTCGTGGTTAAACGGACTCCCACGCCCCAACTTTAGAGCTTTCTGGCCATCAGCATCCCGAGACCGTCCGACACCGACCATGCCAAGACGCCAAACGCAGCGCCATACCACGGCCTCCGAAGTATCAGCGACACACCTGCAGACCGCGGACTACCTGAGGCCAGCAGCCGTAAGCGCTCGGTAGACTGACCCCCGACCGATGCCGAGGGACGCGGCGATCTCTGATACGGACTTCTTTTGCTGGTACAAGACGACTGCTTCACCGGCTTTTGCTCGTGCCGTAGGCTTCCGCCCTTTGTATTTCTTGTCTGCCTTTGCCTTCGCGATGCCTTCCTTCTGTCGCTCTTTCATCAGACCCCGCTCGAACTCTGCGAAAGCGGCAAACATGTTCAGCATCAGCCGACCGTATGCTCCGGTCGTGTCCAGCACCTCCTTGCCGAACTGTAAGACCTTCAGACCTACACCACGTCCATGCAGGCCATCGACAATGTCACCTAGGGTCCGCGTATTACGCGCCAATCGATCAATCTTGGTGACCACCAGCGTATCGCCCTTGCGCATGAACTTGAGCGTACGATCGAGCTCCTGCCGATCCCCAAGGGCTGAGACCTGCTCCGAAAAGACTTCCTCGCAACCGGCGGCTTTGAGGTCACGTATCTGGGCCTCAAGTCCCGCGATCTGCTCTTCTGTTGACGTTCGTGCGTAGCCGACCTGCATCCTGCTCTCCAATGTCCAATAGCCTCTAAGCTTTTGAGTCAGATGTGGCCAAAAGTCAATGGGAACCTTATTGGACGCCGCTTGGGATTGCTGCAGGCACGTGTGTCAATGGATCGTATGATCGCGCAAGGCGTCCGCCTACGACGCCGTACCGGCAAGACGAGCGGCGGGTTTCGGGATCATCGTAGGATTGCACTGAACGACGGCATTTGAGGCTGTGCATCCATGACTTCTTTGGGGCCGGTAACAGACTGTCAGCTTTTGGGCTGAAGTCGTAAATAAGCGGACGTTCGCTGTGTACGCAGTAATCCTCGCTGGATGTCGGCGACGTTTGCGAAGCCAACTGCTCCGAAAGGCTGATGAGCAACGAACCTGTTAGGCCGGTAGCAAGAAAAAGTCTTTTGCCTGGCGTCAGTTCACCCGGCTCTATCGCTTCAAGCGCTGCAGAATATTGTTCGGCTGAGCTTCAGGCGCGCCACTGGCGCTGCAATGGAATCTCCAGCTGACCGTGACGAGGACGTCGCGCACCGCAAACAAAAGAATTCTGTCATCGACGCGTAAACCAAGTGTCTGCATATTGACTTTGATGGCGAAGGCCCCGGCAGCTTCCCTTTTTACCAATGGCGTCCGAAAACGCTATCGCCAAACGGCGCCTAGCCCATTGGACGATGGTGTCGCCGGTACCTTGGCATGGTCGGCGCTCCTTCAGCAGAGACTCCCGCACTGCTGACTGACACCATGGCACCATAGACGCTGAGGTTCAGTCGACGCATATTCGTCCGCACGCGAAATCGCGAAAGGGACGAGATGGAGATCGATCGGCGCCGCGTTTTGGATGCACTGCCGGCCATGATCTGGATCGCGCTTCCGGATGGGCGGGCCGATTTTGTCAATCAACGCTGGGCTGCCTATACCGGGCTCGACCTGGAGCAAGCCCGTGCCTCGGGGTGGCAGGCAGCAATCAACCCTGAGGATCTGCCGCATTTGCTGGAACGCTGGCGGTCCATCCTGGCGTCGGGCCAACCGGGTGAAATGCAAGCGCGTCTGCGGAGCGCTACCGGAGGATACCAATATTTCGCAATCAACTGCAGCCCGGTCTTCGACGATGTGGGCTGCATTGTCGAGTGGTTCGCCATCAACACGGAGATCGAGCACATAAAACGCGCAGAAGACTCTCTGCGGCAGCGTGAGAAAAAATTGGCGGCGACCGAGCAGGAATTTCGGCAGAAGGTGCTCCAGCAAAGCGAACAAGATTTTCAGCAGATTCTCGGGGCGGTACCTGCCTTGGCATGGGCTGCCAAACCTGACGGTGCCGTGGAGTTCCTAAATCGGGACTTTCTCGATTATCTCGGCATGACAGGTGAGGAAGCGCAAGGCTGGGGTTGGACCGCATCAGTCCATCCAGACGACATAGCCGGCTTAACTTCGACCTTGCAGGCTATTCTGGCTTCTGGGAAGCCCGGAGAGGCCGAAGCGAGATTGCGCCGGGGTGATGGGCAATATCGATGGTTCTTGACCCAGGCTCATCCGCATCACGGCGATACCGGCAATGTCGTTAAGTGGTACGGCACCATTATCGACATCGAGGAACGCAAGCGAGCCAACGAGAGCCTCAGAGACAAGGGGCGCAATCTTGGCCTCATCGTCAATACCATTCCCGTGATGGTGTGGTCGGCACGGCCTGATGGCTCCGCTGAATTTTTCAACCAGCATTATCTCCACTATGTCGGCCTCTCTATGGGTTCCAAGGACTGGGAACCCACTACTGAGTTGTCGGAGTATTGGGATCTGACTGCGTCGATCCACCCAGACGATGCTGTCAGCCTTGATGCCACCTTGCAGGCTATATTTGCGTCCGGGCAGCCAGGCGAAGCTGAAGCGCGCCTCCGCCGCTATGACGGCGAATACCGATGGTTTCTGTTCCGCGCAAACCCGCTTCGTGATGAAACGGGAAACATCGTCAGATGGTATGGCACAAACACCGATATCCATGATCTCAAGCGAACAGAAGATGCTCTGAAGCGCAGCGAGGCATTCCTTTCGGAAGGCCAGTATCTTGCCCGCATGGGAAATTTGTCATGGGAGGTCACGAGAGGCAAGATTGTCTGGTCTGAACCGCTTTATCGCCTCTTCGAGTTTGAGCCCGGTACGCCTGTGACGCTCGAAAGGATCGCCAGCCGCGTTCATCCTGAAGACATGCCCCTGCTGGCCGACATGGTCGAGCGCGCGCAACGCAGTGAAAGTGACTTTGAATACCAGCACCGGATAGTTTTGCCCGACCAGTCCATCAAACACCTCCACCTAATCGCGCATTTGGCTCGCAATCAGGCCGGCCAGACCGAGTATATCGGCGCGGTTCTCGACATCACACAGCGACGGCGGTCTGAGGAAACACTGGAGAAGGTCAGGTCGGAACTTTCACACGCAACTCGGATCATGAGCCTGGGTGCCCTGACCGCATCTATCGCGCATGAAGTAAACCAGCCGCTCTCCGGCATTGTCACCAATGCCGGGACCTGCCTGCGGATGCTGGCGGCCGATCCGCCGAACGTCGATGGAGCGCGCGAAACTGCCCGGCGCACCATCCGGGACGGCAATCGTGCGGCGGACGTGATCGCGCGGCTTCGCTCTCTGTTCGGGAAAAAGTCTGCAACTATCGAACCGGTCGATCTCAACGAGGCCGCATTCGAGGTCATCGCATTGTTTTCAGGGGAGCTGCGACGCAACCGAGTGCTGCTTCGTACCCAGCTCTCAGACGGGCTTCCCTTCGTGGGCGGCGACCGTGTCCAATTGCAGCAGGTCATCATGAACCTGCTGCGCAACGCCGCTGATGCAACGATTGCGGTCGACGATCGTCCAAGACTTGTCGTGCTCGGAACCGAACCTGGCGAGGACGGCTATATCCGGCTCTTCGTTCGGGACGCCGGTGTCGGACTCGATTCGCACGAGTCAGAGCGGCTTTTCGAAGCCTTCTACACCACCAAAGCCGATGGCATGGGAATAGGGCTTTCCGTCAGTCGTTCGATCATCGAAAGCCATGGCGGTCGTCTTTGGGCAGAGGCAAATGACGGTCCTGGAGCGACGTTCTCCTTTTCGATTCACGAATATGTAAGGCCGGACATACAAGTGCACCCTTCCGCAGTTGCGACGCCGGCCCATGCCACAATCAACAGAGGTTTTTCATGAACCTCCCTCACCCTCTCGTATCGATCGTCGATGACGACGAGTCTGTACGAGAGTCCTTGCCCGATTTGCTGCGAGAATTCGGTTTCCGTGCCGAGGCATTCCCTTCGGCCGAGCAGTTTCTGAGGTCAGGCGTGGTCAATGAGACCGACTGTCTGCTTCTTGACGTGTACATGCCTGGTATGACGGGGCCTGATCTTGAGCGAGAGCTGGCGCGCAGAGGTCAGTCCATCCCAATCGTGTTCATTACGGCACCAAGAGATGAAACGGTTCGACCGAACCTCCTTAAGAATGGATCGGCACGATGCCTGTTCAAGCCGTTTAGCGACACAGCACTGCAGAAGGCACTCGACCGAGCCCTCGAGGCTGATTAAGCGCGGCGGACTTGGCGGCGTCCGACCAAAAGAAATCGGCGTGCCAGCCCCGCCACTGTCGTCCATGCGCGAAACCGCTGGCCCGATGATCACGGCCGTCACCGAAAGCATTGCGATTTTCACCTGGTAATCCGAAGGTATTGCCGACACCTTCGTGCAATTGTTTTCCGCCCGATGTCGGCCAAAATTTGGTCCGGGCATCTGAACTGTCACGGATGCAGCCACGCAACAAAGGAGATCAAGATGAACGTCATCCTGGCGAGCGGCGAAGCCGCGACCAAAATCCCGAAAGCGCGAGGGGTCGACATGAAGCTTGAGGTGGCCGTCATCCCGGTTGCCGATATCGATCGCGCCAAAAGCTTTTACAGCGACTTGGGTTGGCGTGTGGATGCTGACTTTGTCCGGGGTGACGGCTCTCGGGCCGTTCAGCTCACACCTCCAGGCTCGCCGTCTTCAATACACCTCGGTGAAAAGCCGGTGCTTTTTCTGGTCGTATCCGACATCGAGGCTGCTCGCGCCGAGCTCGCCGGACATGGGGTCGAGATCACCGATGTTTTCCATCGAGGCAACACGGGCCCGATCGATGGCCCGGCTCCGAACCGGGCAAGCTACGGTTCGCTCGCGTCGTTCAGCGATCCCGACGGCAACCGGTGGCTACTCCAGGAGGTCACCACTCGACTGCCAGGGCGCGTCGATACGAATGTGACAAGCTTCACGTCGCCGGCCGAGCTTGCGGCTGCCATGCATCGTGCGGCAGTCGCGCATGGCGAGCACGAGAAGCGAAATGGCGGCGAGCGCGACGAGAACTGGCCCGCCTGGTACAGCGAATACATAGTCGCCGAGCAAGCAGGCAAACCGCTCCCACTATGAGCACCGGCGTGGACGTCGGCGGCCCAAGGTTGCTACCGACGTCCTGTTCTGCGCGACGTTGCCGGTGCTGAAGGCCGTGGACGCAGCGGTCGCGGTCTCTAGATTTTCCGCTGGCCATCGCACAAGGCCAGCGTCCCCGATGCCGGTCGGCGGCCTTGCCGGTTCCCTCCTCCACCGCGCGAGATGATCTCGATCGGCATCGGTTCTCTTTTCGCTCACAGCACGTTCTCGACGGCCTTTCCAGGAAACATAACGACACCAGAGGAATGGACAATGGACAAGAGACAAGCTTCAGAAGGTATCAACCAGGATCGGCGTCGACTTCTAGCCGCAGTCACGACGGGCGTCGTGGCTGCTGGTGCGGCAATCCTTCTGCCATCGCCGCTGCGTGCTGCGGCGTCCAACGACGCCATCCATCCCTTCCACATTCATGTCCCAGAAGAGGAACTGGTCGATCTTCGCCGGCGACTCGCTGCCACGCGGTGGCCCGATAAGGAGACCGTGACCGACCAGTCGCAGGGTGCTCAGTTGGCCAAGCTGCGGAGATTGGTCCACTACTGGGGCACCGACTACGACTGGCGCAAGGTCGAGACGACGCTGAATGCATTGCCGCAGTTCATCACCAGTATCGATGGAACCGATATTCACTTCATTCATGTGCGTTCGCGTCACAAGAATGCGCTTCCCCTGATCGTCTCGCACGGCTGGCCTGGATCCATAATCGAGCAGCTCAAGATCATCGGTCCACTCACGGATCCGACTGCGCATGGAGGCCGCGCCGACGAAGCGTTCGACCTCGTCATCCCCTCATTGCCGGGTTTTGGCTTCTCGGGCAGACCGACCGGTATCGGGTGGGACCCCAACCATATCGCGCGAGCATGGGCGGAGCTGATGAAACGGCTCGGCTACGCAAACTACGTCGCCCAGGGCGGCGATTGGGGCAGTGCTATCTGCAACGCGATGGCGCACCAGGCGGCACCGGGATTGCGCGGCATCCACATCAACCTCCCTGCAACGGTGCCGCCGGAAGCTGCCGCGGCCATCGCCGGGGCGCCGTTGCCCGCTGGCGTTTCGGGAGAGGAACGCGCGGTCATCGAAACGCTCATGATGTCGGGAAAGAACGGCAACCTGGCGTATTTCACGATGATGTCGGCGCGGCCTCAGACAGTGGGCTACGGCACGACGGATTCTCCAGCCGGCCTCGCGGCGTGGATACTCGTGCATCCTGGCTTCGCGCACTGGTCCTACGGCGCTGATCCTAGTAACTCGCCGACGAAAGACGACGTTCTGGACAACATCACGCTCTACTGGCTGACCAATACCGCAGCCTCGTCCGCGCGGTTGTATTGGGAGAACCCCGCCCATGGGAGCATAATCTTCGCGGCCGCGCAAAAGACGTCCGAGATATCTCTACCGGTCGCCATCACCGTGTTTCCCGAGGACGTCTACAAGCCGCCAAAGACATGGGCGCGCCGTGCCTACCCCAACCTGACCTATTTCCACCAGGTCGACCGGGGCGGACACTTTGCAGCGTGGGAGCAGCCAGAGCTGTTCAGCGCCGAGCTCCGCGCGGCATTCCGCGCCTTCCGGCAGGCCTGACTATCTCGCCACACCTCACCCGGCCAAACATGCGGCCGGATCACCCATCACAAATCTGTAGGAGGCCGGCATGAAGGCAAGGCAGATTGATGCGATCATATTGATCGCCGGAAGCGGTATCGTATTCAACCCAAGCTGGGCGCAACAGACGGAACAGATGCCAGGGATAAAGCGTACGGATCTGCAGAAACATGATCTCAGCATCCCGGGCCAGGAGGCCGTCCAGACACGCGTGGACTTCGCGCCCGGAGCGGCTTTTCCCATGCACAGGCATCCCGGTGAAGAGATCGTCTATGTCCTCGAAGGATCGATAGAATACGAGGTCGAGGGCCAACCGCCGCAAATCATCAATGCCGGCGGCGTGCTGTTTGTACCCGCCATGGTGCCCCATGCTGCGAAGAATGTCGGCACGGTCAACGCGGCTGAAGTCGGAACCTATGTCGTCGAGAAAGGCAAGCCGCTCGTCGAATTGGTGAAGTGAGATTCGGAGGTCACCGTCAGACCACGGAAGGAGTTTCCGCATGAAGACGAACCAATTGTTGGCCTCGTTCCTGTTCATCACCGTGATCGGCCTGCCGAACGGCAGCTTTGGAGCAGAAGCCAAGGAGCTATCGATGACATACAAAGGATCGCAAGGTTCATACGTCCATGCCTCGATTCTCGGCTGGCTTGCCGGCCAATCGGAGTTGTCGTCTATTGACCGAGCCAACGAGTGGCTCAATTCGGCGCCACTGACGCCAGAAGCGCTTCGCGGGAAAGTCGTCCTTGTCAGTTTCTGGACCTACACCTGCATCAACTGGATGCGCGTGCAGCCCTACCTTCGCGCCTGGGCGGAAAAGTACAAGGGCCAAGGCCTGGTCGTGATAGGCGTCCACTCGCCGGAATTCCGATTTGAGAAGAACATCGATAACGTCCGCCGCGAGGTGAAAGCGCTTGGCGTCGACTATCCTGTCGCCGTTGACAGCGAGGGAGCGATCTGGAGCGGGTTCAACAACAATTATTGGCCGGCGTTTTATTTCATCGATGCGCAGGGAAGGGTCCGCGATCAACATTTCGGCGAGGGTTCTTACGAACAGTCCGAGACGATCATTCAGCGGTTGCTGGTAGAGGCCGGAGCCAAGGGCGTAACCAGCGATCTGGTGTCGGTTGATGCACAGGGCCTCGAAGCGGCTGCCGACAAAGCCAATCTGAAATCTCCGGAGAACTATGTCGGCTACAAACGTACCCAAGGCTTTGCGTCCCTGGGCGGCGCAATTCGCAACAAGCCGCATCTCTATGAAGCGCCGGCACAGTTGCACCTGAACGAATGGGCGCTGTCGGGCGACTGGACAATGGGAAGCGACGGCGTCTCGGTAAAAAAGGCCGATGGCCGCATCACTTATAGATTCCACGCCCGCGATCTTCATCTTGTCATGGGGCCGGCATCGCCAGGAACGTCCGTGAAATTCCGCGTCCTGATCGATGGTAAGCCACCAGGCGGATCTCACGGACTGGACGTTGACGAACAGGGCAACGGCACAGTGAGCGAACAACGTCTGTTCCAGTTGATCCGGCAACAAGGGCCAATCGTAGATCGCCAATTCCAGATCGAATTTCTGACCCCTGGCGTCGAGGTTTTCTGCTTCACGTTTGGCTGATTCAGAGAGACCGAGCTGCTCGCCCCGGTCGCGACGTCGTTGATCGAGCCGAGCAGAACGAGCCCTGCTCGAATGCTGCTGCGCGGCAGCTTCGAATTTGTCTTCAACTCCTCAATGCTATCAGGAAAGGGAATATTGTGAGCACCACTGTCAAAGCCGCTGCCGTGCAGATCAGCCCAGTGCTGTACAGCCGGGATGGCACGATCGAAAAGGTCGTCAGGAAGATCCGCGAGTTAGGCGAACAGGGCGTTCAGTTCGCTACCTTCCCTGAGACGATCGTGCCCTACTACCCGTATTTTTCGTTTATCCAGGCGCCTGTGCAGAACATCACGGGATCCGAGCAGCAGAAACTGCTCGATCAGGCCGTGACAGTGCCGTCTCCGGCCGTCGATGCCATCGCCGAAGCTGCTCGGGCGGCAGGGATCGTCGTCTCGATCGGCGTCAACGAACGCGACGGTGGAAGCGTCTACAACACACAACTTCTGTTCGATGCCGACGGCAAATTGATCCAGCGACGCCGCAAGATTTCGCCGACCTATCATGAGCGCATGATCTGGGGCCAGGGCGACGGCTCGGGGTTGCGCGCCGTCGACAGCGCCGTCGGCCGTATCGGACAGCTTGCTTGCTGGGAGCATTACAACCCGTTGGCACGCTATGCGATGATGGCGGATGGCGAGCAGATTCACTCGGCGATGTATCCAGGTTCCATTTTCGGCGAGCTGTTTTCCGAGCAAACGCAAGTCAACATCCGGCAGCATGCGTTAGAGTCGGCTTGCTTCGTGGTCTGCGCTACCGCCTGGCTCGATGCTGATCAGCATGCCCAGATCGTCAAGGACACCGGGGGCAGCATCGGTGCGATCTCTGGCGGCTGTTTCACGGCAATCGTGGCACCTGACGGAAGTCTGCTCGCAGAACCAATCCGATCAGGCGAAGGAGCGGTTATCGCGGATCTCGACTTCATGCTGATCGACAAGCGGAAGCGGCTGATGGATTCGCGCGGCCATTACAGCAGGCCGGAGCTGTTCAGCCTACTGATCGATCGCACGACCACCGCCCACGTTCATCAGCGCGCTTCCCATCATGTGCCGGACGCTGAGCAAATGTTGAGGTCTGTAGAGGACGACGATCAAAGACGTCTGCTGAAGCCGGCTGCCGAGTGATCGCGCAATTGTCACGGACAAGCGCGCGCACGGCAGCAATGGAATATTCCCTTCCGGAGAGCAACTTGCCCCAAGCGACCTCGCAAACTCTCACTTCACAGATGATCGTGGTTGAGCATGTGCAGATCTCGTCAAACAGATCGTTCGAAGAGGTGCGAGAGAAACTGGAGAGCATGCTGCCGACGCTCGACCCAGGCATCATTGCAGCGCTGCGCAGCGGTGATCAGAAATACGTCACGGACTACGAAGAGAATGGACCAAAGTTGTCGATTTCGACTGCCGCGACCACGGCGCGTTGTTGCAGATCGAAGGCCGAAAACGCAATGCCGTGCAGTATGAGATCGGCAATCCCGTTACCGCTTCCAAGATGACCCGTCACAAGGTTTCCGCTGCCCTCTACGCGCCACTGCGCGTGGTTCTGCTCGAGGACGAACGGGGCGGGAGCGTTTTTGAATATGACAGGCCATCAACCTTGTTTGGCCAGTATGGCGACAAGCGCGTGACCGACGTCGGGCGTTATCTCGATGCCACCCTCAATGCTGTTTTACGCAAGGCTGCCGAATAGAACCAGTCGCCGGGTTAGGCGCTGGCCGTCCAGCCCATCTGACTATCGGTTCCACATTCTCCGACGCGGTATCAACTGCTCGCGACATCCATGATTGCCTGGGCGAAAGCCTCAGGGGCTTCTTGCGGCAAGTTGTGCCCAATCCCGCCACCGACGACGCGGTGTGAATATTTGTTCGAGAACATTTTGGCGTAGGCGCTTGCCTCGGGATGGGGAGCCCCATTGGCGTCTCCTTCGAGGGTGATCGTCGGCACATCGATGAGGGGTGCCTGGGCAAGCCGCTTCTCGAATTCGTCATACTGCGGCTCACCCTCGCAGAGGCCGAGCCGCCAGCGGTAATTGTGCATCACTATGTCAACATGATCCGGATTGTCGAACGCATTTGCGCTGCGTTCAAAGATGGCGTCGTCAAAGCGCCATTTCGGCGATGCCGTCTGCCAGATCAGCCTGGCGAACTCGCGCGTGTTCTTCTCGTAGCCGGCGCGACCCCGTTCGGTGGCGAAGTAAAATTGATACCACCACTGCAACTCGGCCTTCGGCGGTAGCGGCTGCTTGCCCAGTTGCTGGTTTCCGATCAGGTAGCCGCTCACCGACACCATGGCCTTGCAACGCTCCGGCCACAGCGCAGCAACAATGTTTGCCGTGCGGGCGCCCCAGTCGCAGCCTCCGAACGTGGCACTTTCAATCTTCAAAGCATCCATCAGGGCGATGACGTCGACGGCGAACGCCGATTGTTGACCATTGCGCTCCGCCTTCTCAGAGAGCAAGCGGGTCGTGCCGTAGCCCCGCTGATAAGGAACGATCACTCGATGTCCCTTCGCTGCCAGCAACGGAGCGACATCGGCATAGGTGTGGATGTCGTATGGCCAGCCATGAAGCAGAACGACGGGCGCGCCATCGGCCGGTCCGAGTCCGGCATATCCAACATTCAGTTGCCCAGCGTCGATCTGGCTTAGCGGGCCGAACGATTTCGGCGAAGCCGGCTTGGCCTTCGCTGTCTCGCCGGACGCCGCATTCGCTTGCGTGTCTTGGCCAAGCTCCAAGGCGGCGAGTGTGATTGCGGCGAGGCCGATGAGACTGCGGCGAGGGTGGTTGATTGTCTCGGAAGGGTCCATCCAGGTCATCATCAAACTCATCCTTTAATTGCAGCACGAAGGGCAGCGCGGTTCAGCGCCATGACGTCGAGGTTCTTCTCCAAAGGGTCAGCGCGACGCCCACGAACAGCTCCCACGGCGCCGGCGTTCCGCGGGACGATCCGTGGACCAACCGAGCAGCGCCGGCAGCAGACGAAGCAGCTAGAAAGAACTCGATCATGACGCCTTCAAATCCGCCCCATCCATTCAGGATGTGGAGGACACATTGTCCGACCTGAGCCGCAAATCCATTACACCAAGGTGTCGCCAATACCTTCGGATTGGCGGCCTTGTTGTTCGCGCATCGTGCGATGGACACTTCAGCGCGTGCAAAAGAGAAAACCGACACCAAGGCACAATAGGAATCTAGCGACAACCGATGAACAATGACTGTAAGCGGACGCAGGCGGAAAATAGTAAGAAAATAGTAACAAGTGAAAATGGCAATAAGTGAAAAGCACGCGTGATGGACGCGGGGAGCAACCGCTCCGTCCGAAAGAAAGTGCAGCGAACAATTCATGAAACTTACCAGTAGACTCGTGGCCATCGTCGACGACGACGAATCTGTGCGTGAGTCCCTCCCCGACCTGCTCAAGGAGTTGGGATTTAGCGTGGCGGTATTCGGTTCCTCCCACGAATTTTTGGCTAGTAATATTTTGCAAGATGCCAGGCTGTTAATTCTCGACGTCACGATGCCCGGCCTGACTGGTCCCGATTTGTATCGCGAACTGAAGCGCCGAGGTGTCCCAACTCCGGTAATTTTCATTACTGGGCAAAAAGATGAAGCGTTGCGGTCGCGGCTTATGGACGATGGCGCGGTAGCGTGCCTGTTCAAGCCGTTTAGCGACGCGTCCTTGCAGGACGCGCTCCGTTTGGCGGTGCGCGGGCTGGATCAGCCGGATGATTGTCAAAGCCCACGGCAATAAGGTGGATCAGTTTGCCACAAACTCAGATCGCCAGGACTCTTAGGCATACTTCGCTCGTCGGGTTGCCTTCAAGGCAACGTTCCGGACCCTACGGATGGCCTGAGCTCTACAAAATCGAACCACTCCAAAAGTATAGACGACACCATCGTACAATCGATTTGTTCGCATCTTACCTCCATATCTCCGACCTCCAAGCGAACTGGATCGTTGGTGGCAATTAGGGTCATTGCTTTGGGCAGCGACAAAAAGGTTGTGGTTATTATGGGCGGAAGTGGAAACCGAAAATTGGGATGGGCGGCATGCCCACGCTCGAACGGCGAAAAATGGAAGCTCTCATGAACCAGCCGCCAAGCGGCGAGTAGCCCTAAACAGCAAAATGGAGATTATCGATGAACATCCTGATGGTTTTGACTTCGCACGACAGGCTCGGGGATACGGGCAAGCCGACCGGGTTTTGGCTGGAGGAGTTCACAGCACCCTACTATGTGTTCAAGGACGCCGGCGCGGAGGTCACGTTGGCGTCGCCCAAGGGCGGCCATCCCCCGATTGATCCCAAGAGCGACGATCCGGGCAGCCAGACTGAGGCGATGACCCGTTTCAAAAATGATCGCGCAGCTCAGGCGCTCCTGGCGAACACCGAAATGCTTCGCGATATGAAGGCCGGCGGCTTCGATGCAGTCTTTTATCCTGGTGGTCATGGTCCCATGTGGGATTTGGTCGACGACAGGAACTCGATCGCGCTGATCGAGGATTTCTACAACGCAGGCAAGCCTGTCGCAGCCGTCTGCCACGCGCCGGCGGTGCTGCTCAAAGTAACCCATCAGGGGCAGCCGATCGTCAGGGGCAAGCGCGTCACCGGCTTTACCAACACCGAGGAAGAAGCCGTCCAGCTGACGAACGTCGTGCCGTTCCTTCTCGAAGACGAATTAAAGCGCCTGGGCTGCCGTTATGAGAAAAAAACGATTGGGCCGATTTCACGGTTGTCGACGGTCGCCTGATCACTGGCCAGAACCCCTCATCGTCCGGCTCTGCCGCGGTTGATTTGCTTGGAGTTCTGCAGCTTTAGATAGCGTTCGCAACAGCTTTTGCCTCCCAAGCTCCGCGATGGGTGTGTTGCCAACATTGACGTTTGGCCGCAGATGCATGATCTTCAGCTCGCAATCGTGTGATAGGCCTCGCAGAGGACCCGGCGGTAAAGAGAGCTGCCTATCAATCCACTAGACCGCCGCGCAGGGCGCGCTCGGTTTAGCGCCTCACGAGCTTGAACGTCTCATCCTGTCGTCGTCACCTGGAGGGGTAGTTTTTCGATGGTTACGGGTTTTTCAACAGGCCAGGGCAGCGGCCTGGCGGCATCTGTCCCGACGCCTGTCGTGTTCGTCGTGGATGATGACATTTCCGTCCGTGAATCTCTTGAACTACTCATACGCTCCGCAGGCTGGCTGCCACAGCTGTTCGACTCGGCGGAGCGGTTCCTGTCTCATGCTCGTCCGTCGGTTCCAAACTGCATGATTCTGGACGTCAATCTTCCAGATCTCAATGGGCTCGATTTGCAAGAGTTGATCGCTGTCGAGCGCACCGACATGCCAATCATATTCATAACCGGCTACGGTGATGTGCCGATGACCGTCAAGGCGATGAAGGCTGGTGCCGTCGAGTTTCTGACCAAACCATTCAGCGATGACGTGGTAATACCGGCTATCGAAACGGCGCTCGAACGAAGCAAGGCCATACTTGTTCGCGACGCAGAGATGCGCTTGCTCAAGGACCGACACGCATCTCTCAGCCGACGCGAGCGGGAAGTCATGGCATTGGTCGCGTCCGGCCTGCTGAACAAGCAGGTCGGCTTCGAGCTGGGCATTAGCGAGATCACCGTCAAGGCGCACCGCGGTCAAGTGATGCGAAAGATGGAAGCCCGCTCGCTGCCCGATCTGCTCAGCATGGCCGCGAAACTCGGCCTGTCGCAGTAGGACCTTTAAAAGAAGTACAAGCCGACGGCGTCCGTGCGGTTTTTGCGCAGGGGTCAACGATTCTGCATGACCAACTGACAAAGCAAGCTCGTGAGCTGGGCAGTCGAGGTTGTGCGATTTGACATTTGGATCATCGTGGTCGAAAATGAACCCCCCTTTGAGCGCCAACTCCATCGATAGCGCCAAAAGCATCAGTTCAACACCGACTTGTTCGCGTTCGCTCGGATCTGCAAGCTCTCTGAATTCTGGGCCTGGAAAGCTCTGTGTTTTTCGAAGAATCGCCTTTGCGGCTTCCCCTATCCGAATGGCCGTCGATAGCCGTGCACTCATTCGAGGTCCATTGGATTGATGTAGACTGGCTCAGGAACCCAAGCCGAGACCTTGCAAGAATTTATGGCTTGGAGCCAAGTGCCGCGGATTTACTATATCATTCGGACGAACTCGCTGGGCTATGTCAACTCGTCTGAACTCAATGCGGGCGTCGGGCTGCTGCGCAGTCCGTCCGCTTTCAGGAATTCCTTTAAAGTGGATGTACGGCTGGAACGAGGCGCAGAGCTGCTCTTCGCAGCGCGGGGCGGCCTTGATTCGCCGCAAACGCGTTTCGACGTTGGCCCTCATGTCGAAATTGATGCCCGGATCCGGCTCAAGAACAATGGACATTGAAAAACAGCGCACGATGCCGCTACTTCTGCTCTGACGACCAAGGGAAATTTATATATCGGTCGCGGCTGTCATAACAGATGTTTCCATACATCTTGAGGTACGCATCACGGCGCGGCGCGTCGGCATACACCGAGGCTGGGTCCAGCAGATCGGCCTCGTACTGCGTGAGGTTGGCACTTGTGAGGGCGATAGGGAGGATGTCCATCGCCTGCGGAATGCTTTTTCCCTCGAGCCAGTCGGCCGCAAACTGCCCCATGGCATAGCCGAAAACGGGTGAGGACAAGGCGATACTCGCCTTGTAAGGACTGTCTCCTTTTCTGATTTCTGCGACGGCTGCCGGCTCGCCATCAATGCCGCCGAGAAACTGGTCAGGCCGGTCTTTGCCTGCCGCGCGCAACGCATCCAGCGCGCCCAGCACGACCGCATCCGCACCGAGCACGACGTCGACATCCGGGTTGGCGAGTAGGATGGTTTTCATGGTGGCGGCGCCCCCCTCCTCGGTAACCGGCTTGGGTGCGATGTCGGCTACGATGGTCACGCCAGGCATCGCATTGAGGCCATCGCGCATTGCGGCGAACCGGGGCGCCAGAAACTCCATCGAGTCCTGGGTCAGCAGCACGACCTTAGCCTTCCCGCCCAGCCTGGTGTTGATATGCTCGATAGCCGCGTCGGTCAGCACCTTGCCCGTCCGATATTGTGGCGCATTGAGCAGCAGGGTTGCCGGTGGAGGCACGATCGTGCCGACAAACGCACCCGACCAGATGGCGTGCTGAAGAGCCGGACTGAAAGCCACTGGATCCGAAGAGGTGGCAACCATGGCACCAACCTTCGCCGCGACGAAAGACTGCACCTCGGCTATCGCCTTGCCGACATCGTTTTCCGCCAGAACTCTTCGATACTCCAGGTCGCGATTTTTTGCGGCCATCGACATACCATGGTCGACCCCCTCCAGAAAATCGCGATCGTTTTCCTGCACGTAGGCCAACACTTTTGTGAGACCAACCGGAGCGCTGCAGGACGGCGCAAGGGGATCGAAGGCGGGGAAGACCGTCCGCTGCGTTATGCCCTGCGCGCCTTCCTGGGCACTCGCGACGGTGAGCCCGCCCATCGCGGAAATTGAAAGCAACGCTATCCTGATCAGCCGTCGACCGACAATCTTCTTGCGATCAAACATTTTTGTCTCCCGTCGACGTAACCTTCTGGCTGTGAACACGCCAACGCTGGTGATGCCGATGCAGTCATTTCACCTTGCGGCGGGCCGGTCTACTATTCAGCAGTAGCGCGGCGGGGTTTTGTCGAAAACACTAAATGGGCGGCCGTCCCAGGTTGCAGATTCCGGTAGTCGAGTTTGGCGCCGAGGCTGATGCACATGGCATTGATGATTCTGCTGCCAACGCCGGTCCCTTTTGCCGGCGCGCCGTCGGCCTTACCGACACCATCGTCTTCGACCACCAACTCCGCCTTTTCATCTGGCAGTTTGCCGAGCCGGACGCGAATTTCTCCGACACCATCCGGATAGGCATACTTGAACGCGTTGGTGACCAGTTCGGTAACCACAACGCCGAGGTTGATGCTGGTGTCCGTTTCGAGGTCGATTGGCTCGACGATGTAAGACAGACTGACACCGTGAACCTGGCTGCGCATCGACGTACGCAGATGATCGAGCAGCCCGGTCAGATATTCGTCCAGGTCGACTGAGCGAACGTCGGACGAGCCATACAACCGCCTGTGCACCAGCGAGATCGCAAAGATTCGATCCTGGGTTTCGGCGAGCGCATCTTTGGACGCGCTATCGCCGACAGCCTTCGCCTGCAGTTTCACGAGAGACGAGACGAGAGCCAGGCTGTTGGCAACCCGATGATTGACCTCTGACAAAAGTACCTCGGCCCGATCGCGCGCCTTCGCGAGGTCTTCGGTGCGGGTGGCGACACGTTGCTCCAGCTTGTTATTGAGCGCATTCACCTCGTCGCGGGTATCACGAAGCTCTCTGGTGTAGCGAGCGGCACCATAGGCAGCTGCGCCAACCACGGCGACGATGACAAATCCGCCAATTGCCGAAACAAGGCGCAGCCATCCGCTGTTGGCACGTTGTTCAGCTACATCGGACGTAAGCCGGTCATCGGCTTGTACAATGATCCCCGAAAAGAAAACATTGGCTTCGTCGGTCAAAGCCTTGCCCCTGTTCGTGCGGAATATGGCCAGTATCTCGGCGTCGCGTTGATCCCGTTTGAGAGCGATCGTCTGGTCCAGCTCATCAAACTTGGTGGCCAAGATTGCTGATAGCGTTTCCAGTGTGGATCCTGAATTGGGATATGATGTCAGCAAGGTCTGCAGCGCTTGCAGGTGGCGCTGCGCCTGTGCCTTCGCGGTTTGATAGGGACCCAGATATATCTCGTTCCCGGTGATGACAAAGCCGCGCTCACTTGCCTCCGCCGTCTGCATTGCATTTCTCAACTCAACAGCAGCGACTCGAGTGTCGCGAGCTTCAATCACATTGTCAAAATAGGATTGAGCCCTCTGACCCAGCCAGAAGTTGGTGGCGACAATGGCCATAAGCGCCGCAAACCCTATCAGAAGGGACGCGGACGTGAATCGGACGAGGTTGCGGTTGAAGAATTGCATCGGGGCATCCCTGCCCGATTTTGAGCGCGCGCGCCATCATGTAGCGATAGCTAATTTGACTTCATTTCACCAGACATCGCCGTGCGCATGATCGTAAGCGCCAATTGCAGCCGCGAACGTTTCACAAGCAATGAACTGGGCGTGTGAGTTCTCCGAGAAAACGTCACGTTGATAACGTGTTGCGCTACTGAGCCTTTGATTTGCGTCAAACCGAGTGGCGGGACTGGATCTATCGCGCACTCGTGGCAGGATTGAACATGCAGTTCCACTTTCCTTTTCATGCGGCGAAAAAGGTGCAGCCTTGCCTGCTTGCTCGGAGGGTTTTGGATACGCTTGGGATCTACTCAACGACCGAGATGAGGCAAAGCTGGCGTTCAAAGGGTCCAAAGGTAATCAGAACGCCCTTAGCCGATAAGCGACGTCCCCATGTCCAGCAATCGACCGTTTTCTGGCCATATCGCTTCTGCGAGATATCAGGCCAAATCACATGGCCATTTTTGTGCGGAAAATATGTCTGCATTTCTATTGTATGGAAAACGATATCTCGTTAGAATACCGGACATGTTGATAGGTTACGCTCGAGTCTCAACTCTTGATCAGAATCTGGACCTGCAACGCGACGCGTTGACCAAGGCCGGCTGCACCAAAATCTTCGAGGAAAAGAAGTCAGGGCGAACTGGCACTAAGCGTCCGGAGTTTGACGCTGCCCTCTCCTATCTTCGGCCTGATGATGTCCTCGTGGTCTGGAAACTCGATCGACTTGGCCGCTCCTTAGTAGAGATGATGCGAACGATTGATAACTTGCGTCGCGATGGCATCAAGTTCCAAAGCCTGACCGAACACTTCGATAGTGAGACAGCGCACGGCCGATTTGCGCTGCAGATCCACGCAGCGGTCGCGGAGTACTTTTTGGACCTCAATCGCGAGCGGACGATGGAAGGGCTCAAAGCGGCTCTAGCCCGCGGTCGGAACGGCGGTCGCCCGAAAAAGCTCAGCGAAGCCGATATCCAGGTGGGTAGCGATTTATTGAAGGCCGGCAACTTGTCAGTTGCGGAGATCGCCAAAAGACTAGGCGTCGCGCGGACGACCTTCTATTCGCAATTCCCTGCTGCTCGATCACGTTCGCAATGACGATCGAATAATATCGCTTCGGTCCTGACGGTTGGTAAGCGACACAGTCCTTGGGCGACAGGAACATTGTCAAATTCGCCGGACCGCATTGAGGCGCGAAACGGCCATGGCTTCTTTGGGGCCGGAAGCCGTCAGTCCGCTTTTGCGGGCGAAGCGCGACAAGCTGCCATCAGAATCTTATAGCCCAGCCTTTCACTTTTCCCTTGCCTCTGACTTCGATAGCACCGCTAGTCTCGAAGACTAATTGGTCCTTGAGCTGTCCGTAGACGGGGCGCGTCACCAGCCTGGCCGCAGCGTAGGAGAGGGCTTTGCGGCGTTACGGTCGTCGTTCCCGTTATCACGCACGGCCCCTGCCCCACGGATTGATGCTTCGACACGTTGGCCAAGCAGCCACCACGTGTGCATGGATCCTTTACCACGCACCTCAACTGTACCGCGCTCCTCAAAGGCGAAACGCTCACCAAGCAGTTCGCGCGTTGTTGGCGCCACCTGGATCTTCCCCGGCTCCCCGGTCGATTCCATGCGCGAGGCGGTATTCACCGCATCGCCCCACACATCGTAGAAAAACTTACGGGAGCCAACGACACCCGCCACCACCGGACCGGAGGCGATGCCGATGCGCACCGGCACCGCGCGGCCCTTCGGATCAGTGAGCCCTGCAAGGGCATCTCGAATGTCGAGCGCAAGCACGGCCAGTCGCTCTGCGTGGTCAGATAGCGGCTCAGGCACGCCGCTGACCACCATATAGGCATCGCCTGTGGTCTTGATCTTTTCGAGCCCGTGTCGTTCGACCAGGCCATCGAGGCGCCTGTAGACGCCATTGAGAAACGCCACCAACTCCTCCGGAATCGTATCGCTGGCGCGCGCGGTGAACCCGGCCATATCGGCGAACAGAATAGACGCAGCCGGATAGGCGTCGGCGATCGTAGTCTCCGGCTGCTCCTTCAGGCGCTTGGCTACCTTCGGCGGGAGTATGTTGGCCAGCAGTCCCTCCGAACGCTGGTACTCGCGCTCCGCTGTCGCCTCGGCCCGTGCGACTTGCCGGAATGCATAGAACATCACGGTAGATAGCAGCACTGTGTTGATGATAGCGCTGGTGACGAAACTGCCCCAAAACTGTACTTCGGGCGAGACGAGCCCGGTGTTTTCCGGCGTGACGACTCTCAGGAGTATGATGAGGCCAGCCGCAATCGCGCCGGCAAGGGCGGCTAGCAAAACATGCTCGGTGCCAATCAATAACATGAAGAGAGCCGCCGCGGTCAGATAGAACATGTAACCGCCGCCACCGGTGCCGATCTGGTAGGCAGACCGGAAGATGGCCCAGTAGCCGAACGCAGTGAAGACCAGAGGCGCAGCCAGGGGGCTGAATCGGTGCAGCAGGGGGAGCGCAGCGAATCCTACCGCAATGCCTGCGTTTGTCAGCCCGCGCGTGAACATCCCGGGCGCCGGGTCGAGCATCCGCAGGATCGCAAAATATCCCGCCTGCGCTGCACAAATCCACGCCGCGATGTTCATGGCCCGCAGCCGGCGCGCGACCTTCTCCGGATAGCCGTCTGTGCCGAACCTTATGTTCGGAAGATATCGCAAATAAACCCCCACTAACGGGCCATCAGGATCAGGCCGACCAATCCGGGTGTCAAGCTGGGCACGGGGAACGCACCCAGCACGCTGGATCTGAAGTCTGCTCTCATGCGAGAAGCCGTTTGTAGACACCGCCGAAATCCCGCGCAAAGCCACGTCGTCTTTGGGCCGGAGGCGGTCTGGCAGCTTATGAAGACCGCGAAGCGAATAGGGGACGTTCAAAACCGATAGGGCTAAGGTCCTGGATTGACCCTAGCCGTCTGAAAACGCGGTCCGCTCGCTTGAGAGATAGAATGTCTTTCAACGACCTCGCCATGTCGCAAGAAATTCTATGCAGCTCTCACGCGAATGCCGTTCCACACGACCAAGACCCATTCCGGTCATCGCCTCGTTCCACCTGAAGGTTGCGAAAAGGGTACGAATCCGGACTCACACAAAACGCGCATCGTCTCAGCGCTTAAGAGTATGGCGATCTCCTCGAGACCTTCGCATGGCGCGTTTCCCGATGCGGCCGACTTCGCAATGCGCTATACTCTCAGACCGCCTCGGCCGCGACGGTACTGGCTGCTGGGTGCTACAGACGATTGGTCGCTCCCTGATGGAGTTTCGCCTATGAAGCGCAGAATGGCCGCCCTGATGGTCGGCGATATCGTCGGCTATTCCGGGTTGATGGAGCGCGCCGAGGAGCAGACGGCGGATCGTTTGGCGAGTTGCCAAGCCCTCATTTCGGAAAAGGTCGATCTGCTCGACGGCCGGGTTTTCAAGACGACGGGTGACGGGGCCCTCGCCGAATTTCCGAGCGCCGTAAACGCCGTGCGAAGTGCATTCGAGATTCGCAGTGCGCTTGCCGGCGCGCAAGAGCCCAACACCGAACCTTTCAGGATGCGGTTCGGTCTCCATATCGCGGATGTCGTGGTGCAGGGCGATGATCTGGTCGGTGACGGCGTCAACCTCGCGGCGCGCATACAGGCGGCAGCCGAACCAGACTCGATCTATGTGAGCGGTGCGCTCTTCGATCATGTCCGCCGCAATTCTGCGTTCATATTCGACGATATCGGCGAGCGGGCATTCAAGAACATCACGGAACTCGTGCACCTCTATCGGGTCCGTGGGGAGATCGGAGCGCATCGGCTGCAGTCGGCGCCGACGCAACTGCTCATCACGAAGGACCGGCGGCCGTCATCGGTTGCGGTGCTCCCCTTCCGCGTTTCAGGCGAGAACGAGGACCAACGCTATCTTGCCGAAGGACTCACCGAAGAGCTTATTGTCGAACTGGGACGATTTCGGCGTCTTTCGGTCAGCTCGCGGAGTGCGAGCTTCTCGATTGGGGACTCCCACCCCGATCCGCTGAGGGTGGGTGAGGTTCTTGGCGTTCGATATGTGCTCGAAGGACAGGTGCGGAAGATCGGCGAGCGGGTCTCGGTCAGCCTCACGCTGTCGGAAACCGACCAGGGGACGGTAGTTTGGAGCACCAAAATCCAGCGATCGTTTGAGGAAATCCTTGCCCTGGTTGACGAGACCGCCGCGAGGATCGCTGCAACCGTGTCCGGACGGATGGAGGAAGCGGCCATGGTGGCGGCACGGCGAAAGCTGCCCGAAAACATGACCGCCTTCGACTGCCTTCTGCGCGGGCTTGATCATCATCGCCTCGCCGGCGTCACCGACGACAATGCACGCCAGTCCGTCGGCTGGCTTACAAAGGCAATCGACGCCGACCCAAACTACTCAGCCGCCTATGCCTGGAGGGTCTGCGCAGCGTCATGGTTGCCGGACTTCGACTACGAGCAAGGTCGAAGGGACATTCACCGCGCGCTCGAGCTTGATCCCTGCGATGCAGAGGCAAACCGGATTATGGGCGTGTTCGAACTCATGAATGGCAACTTCGACGAGGCCTTGGCACACGGCCGCAAGGCGATGGAGCTGAATCCGACGGATGCCTACATCAAGGCAAGATGCGCGGCTGTGTATAATTTCGTGGGCGAAGGAGAGCATTCATTGTCTCTGCTCGATGAAGCCGAAATACTCGACCCATTTCTTCCTGTGTGGTGCGTCGAGGAACGGGGCGTGGCCCTCTATGCGCTGGGCCGCTATGCCGAGGCTATTGAATCCCTTGGTAGGCTCACGTTTCAGACCACTCGATCGCGCCTCTATCGGGCGGCTGCGCTGGTGGCCCTCAATCGAGCAGACGAAGCCAGTCGAATGGTCAGGGAAGCTGTCGGCGGCAAGCCAGATCTCAGGGCCTCCGCCTTCACCAGTCGCGAATATTACCGCGATCCCGAGAAGTCTAATGAGCTTGGCCGCTTGCTAAGGGAAGCTGGTTTGCCGTCATAAGGTCGCTGGAGACCGTGTGCCGAAAAAGACAACCCGTTCGACACACACTGTCCAAGTCCGCAATGACTTGACTCCGGTCGTTTGCGATTCGCCATCGGCGATGTCTGCATTTAGGCAGTGGCAAAGGCGCATTCCAGTCCGGCGGCTTTGGGGCCGGGAGCGGATCGGCAGCTCACTGGTCGTTACCGAACTCGCTACTCGTCCCTCCAAAACCGTTTCTCTGCAAGCCGGACGTTGCACCGGCGGACGGTTGTTGCGGGCAAGCGCCAGGGAGCACCCCGACCGGTTCTGGGCTTGCGCGGCGGCGGCACCTTCGAATACACGCTGCATCCGCTCGGCCCGACGCCTCTGGTGGGCTCGGGCGCTGCACGGGGCAATGTGGTTTACGACAAATTCGGCGAGCGACAGCATCTTCCACGCGGGCGACGCCATTGCTGGAAAGCGCAGTTCATGCGCGGGGGCGCGCGACCTCTGGAATGCGGGCAGACCCTTCTCAACCGGCGGCGTCTATGCGAACAATCATCCATGATGAGGGTGACGAGGGCGTGCTTGATGCCTATCACGCGATATGCGCCTCGCCGCCATGAAGAAGCTTTCCGACTGAACCAGAATATCAGCGCGGATAATTCGACAACCCTGGGGGAACCGTGCGCAGTCGCTGGACGATCCTTGCTGTCTTGTTTGTCGCCCGCGCCGCAATGGCGTTTCAGTTTCAAAGCGTTGGCGCCGTTGCGCCTCTTATCAGCGATGGCGTAGGTGCGAGCCTGGCCGACATCGGCATTCTGATCGGCCTCTATCTTGCGCCGGGAGTCGCATTAGCCTTGCCTGGCGCGACCATCGGCCAGCGCTATGGCGACAAGGCGACCGTTCTCGCCGGGCTCTTGATGATGCTATCGGGTGAGCTGGTGATGATGGCTTCGACGTCCTGGAGCTTGCAGGTCGGCGGCCGACTAATCGCCGGTATAGGCGGTGTCCTCCTGAACGTTCTGATGACCAAGATGGTCGCCGACTGGTTTGCCGGCCGCGAAATCGCTACCGCCATGGCCATCTACATCAACTCGTGGCCAGCGGGCATCGCCAGCGCTCTCATGCTATTGCCGGCAATCGGGACGACGTACGGTATGACCGGCGTGGGCATTGCCGTTTTGGTCATGATTGTCGCCGGCTTCGTCCTCATCGCGTTCGTCTATCGCGCGCCGGAGGGATCGCCTGCCCGTGGTATTGAACGCCGCGGCATTTCGGCCGGGATCACCTTCGCGCTCATCACCGCCGGCCTGATCTGGTGCCTCTACAATGTCGCTTTCGCAATGGTCTTCAGCTTCGGTCCCTCGATGCTTGTCGAGCGCGGTTGGTCCAGTTCGGCGGCGGGCTCGGCGATCAGCGTCGTGCTTTGGCTGGCTGCACTTTCGGTCCCCCTGGGTGGCTTGCTGGCTGATCGCAGCAAGCGCGGGGGCGCGGTCCTAACCGCGGGCTGTGCCGGCTTTGCGGTGCTGGTCCTCCTTTTGTCCCGAAGCGGATCGGTGCTGCCCCTCGCGATTGCCATGGGGATCGTGTGCGGGTTGCCTGCCGGCGCGATCATGAGCCTGCCCGCGCGCGTGCTTGATCAAGGGACGCGATCTGTCGGAATGGGGGTGTTCTACACCGTCTATTACGTCGGCATGCTGGCCGCACCGGCGATCGGCGGAAAGCTTGCCGTTTGGGCCGGCACCGCGACGGCCGCGCTTAACTTCGGCGTTGCCGCCCTGCTCATCTGCCCTCTGCTTCTCTGGTCGTTCCACCGGATCAGCCGCCTGCAGAAGCCCATGGTGGCTCCATCCAGGTGAGGCGCTAGCCGCTGATGATATCGCGACATTCAGATTGCCTCAGTTCGCGGTACGACGGATTCTATCCACTACTCTGGCAGTCCAGCAGCACGTGGCGGATCATAGCGCAGACGCGCATGTGACGCCACCGCGAGAGCAGCTAGACTGAAACTCGGCCATCGATCGCCGCGCTTCCGTTCCTCAATCTCAGCGATGACGCTACCCAAGGCCATTTCGCCGACGGGATTGTTGCAGACATTATCACTGGGCTGTCTAGAATTAGAGCTGTTGGTAATCGCCTGAAATTCGAGCTTCGCCTACAAAGGCAGTGCCGTGATTTTCATCAGATCGGACGCGAGCTTGGAGTGTGCGTTACGTATTGGAAGGAGGCGTGCGTAAGAGCCGTAGGCTGTTGCGGAGAGCCGAATTTCCGGAAATCCGAAATAGCGCGATCGCGACGGAAGCACCCGGCAAGCCTGGATGCTTATGATCTATATCTACATGCCTCCCACATACGGCATCGCAAATGCCGGCGGATGCTCGTGTCGCCATGCCATACTTGGAACGAGCGCTCCGCATAGACCCTGACTATGCAGCTGCGTTTGGTGCGGCGTTCTAGCCGCGCTCCATCGCCACTTTGTGCGCGGCATATTCAGGGAACTCGGCCTCGGCCCACGCACTCAGCGGCTTCACCAGAATAAGGGCATCATCGGCATAGCCGTTGATGCTGTAGAATTTGTGTGTGCGCTCCTTGCCGAGAACCATCGAGATGCGGGTGATATCGCAGCCCACACGCGCTGCTTCCTTCTCGATCCATGCCATCATTTTGGCGCCAATCCCAGCACTGCGCATCTGGGCGTCCACAACCACATGGTCAGCCTCAGCCCACTTTCCCGCCCATAGCTGTACCCCAATCCAAAAACCCGACATGCCGACCATCCTTTCATCGAGGAATGCGGCGATGCAGCGATAATTGCCCTGCGCGATCATTGCGGTCAGCCTCTCGCGAAACAAGCCCTCCGACATGGACCCGGTTTGCTGATAGAGCGGATAGATGGTCGCGATCTCTTCGATGCCCACAAGTTCGCGAATGACGATGTCCATGCAAAGCCCTCCTCTTGCACCCCAAGGTCATGCCTACTTCACGCCTGGCTATACCCTGAGTTATGGCACTGATCATGGGCCGGACCGGCTTAGCTGGCAGCGCATACATCGACCTAGGCGGGGTCACGTTCGCAACCGTGCAGCAGCAGGAGCGTGACGAGTACGAGCCGGAGTCAGAGCGGCTGCGTCCAAGTCCAACCGAAAAAAGGCCGCGCGTTTCAGCCGCCAGAACGGCGATGTCGAGCCGGCAGAGGGGGTGATAACGTGATGTCTTCCTGCTGATGGATCGCCTTTTCGGCCAGTCGCTTGCGCCTCTGTTCGCGGAAGGCTGTCATGCCATAGCGGGTGATGCCATAGAACAACAGGCCAAAAATCAGCCCGAGGGGCACCGCGCCGAACAGCATGGGCTTTAAGACCGGTGCCCACAATTGCGATATTGAAAGGGTTCGCAACATCTCACTCAGATGGATTGGCCGTTCGTGACTTTGCATGTGGCCGTGCAACATGATTTTGCCGGTCTCCCAAGACGCTCCCACAACAAACGGTAGGAACAGCGGATTGCCAAAGACAAAAGTTCCTAACCCTGCCGCCACCATGTTTCCTGCGATCAGCCAGCATACAATCGCGGCAATGACGAAATGGGACCCTAATGGAAAGAACGACGCGAAAATGCCAGCCGCCACCCCGGCCGCGACGGCGTGTGGAGTGGCGTTCAGCCGCAGAATGCGCTTTGAAAAGTATTGAAATGATCGCGAGAACGAACTGCGCGGCCACATATAAGTGCGCAAGCGCTCGAAGAGACCATCAGGATTTCGGCGTCTAAAGAGCACGCTCTTGCCCACTTCAGACGCCGGTCGGTTAAACGGATTGACCTCGCCTCTGAAAAAACGCAGCCTGTGCTGCTTTGTTCCGGATCTGCCGATCAGCCCGGAGACCAATAGAAAGCAAAGTGCGGTTAGGCGGGCAACGGCCGGAAAACTTCAATATCCTGGCGGAGCGCCGAGATGCTATCGGGAAGGTGCCGCTCGTATTCGAGATTGTGCCCCCAAGGCATGGCTGATGGGGGGGGGGCCGCTGACCTCTACCGTCTATGTCGGACGTGACCTGGCCGCAGCCTCGTCGGAAATTCAAACTCCACGACTGAACTTTGAAGAGGCGACCAGGGCCTCTTAGCAGTTCCAGACTCCGTCGCTCAATCTGGGCTGGGAGGACCGATCACTCCGGAGCCGCGCCGGCCCATGAGCAAACAGGGATCTCAGCCCCGGCACTGTGCGCTCATCAGGACAGTGAAAGTAAGACTTGCCAAATTCGAATTGGTGAGTTAAACAGAGCCCGCTCTGTTTAACAAACAGGCCTCTATCGCTTCCAAATGCACAGGAAGGGACAGAGATTATTAAAGATAATCGTTTTAAGATTATCTCCATATTTATAAAACCACTATCAGTTAATCTAAGATCTATTTCTTTTGAATATCGCCCCTGTTCCTTGGCTCGTTGTCAATGCGAGCCAGAACGCCCCTCCGCTCCGGATGCTTCTGGCTCGCTTGGAGGTATCTCCTTGGGCTCCAGAGCGGCGGCATCTTCCCGCACTGGGAAGATGATATTTTCTGGAGAATGGGGAGTCTCCATTGGCTTCATCCCCTGGCTCCCCCGACATGTGACACACATTTCTGCTCACCGAGGAATCGGTGGCCCGATCGCCAAAGGTAGCCGCTCCCTGCTACGCACACCTGTCCTTGGCCTCCACAAGGCTCGAACCATGGGGAGCTTATCCTGTCGGTTCAAGAACGGAGAAGCTTCCGAACGAACTGCATCAATGGCTTCGGGCGTGAGAGCACCCAGTTGTAAGTACCTCCGTCCCCTGCCGTGTAGACTGCACCGAACTCGCACCTCTCCGTCACGAAGATGGACAAGGACAGCAGCCCCGCCGAACTCGATGTCGACGCGGTGACTCGCTACAGGATGGCCGGTTCGAGATCGACACCGCGGCGGATTTTGCGAGCGCCCGGCATTTCATCGCGGCTCCATAGGCATCGAGCATTTTTTCGAGCATGCGCCCTTGCCAACCCCCCTGCTTCCAAGTTAAAGAGCTTGCTCTTTACCACCGCCACCCGGCCTACCTCTGCATCTTCCCCCTGCTATTTTCTTAGAAAGAAAATTAGAAAGAGAGAGATACGGACGGGCGAAGCTATAGGTGGTGACTCACCCTTGAGACTGGGAACTCAAGCCCATTAATGAGATAGTCATTACCGCAGTGATTTGAAAATCATTACACGATAATCAACTGCCATTTTTTGGCTCTTATCTTCAAAATATTATCTTGATTATTGGGACTGATTTCCTTGGCTCCATATAGCCGGATTATGTCGCGCATTATTAACATAATATTATGTTTGTTTTCTTTGGTTCCATTATCTCCAATATGCGTAGCCAGGATGCCCCTCACCGCATTTCCTGCGGTGCTCGCTGCGCTGCGCTCCTCGGGATGCTCCCGGGGCACCTGGCTACGCATAGAGCTCTTTCACCTGGTTCGGGGAAGAAGGTTCTTCCCACTGGCTCAGAGAGCGAGAGGCTTCACTGGACGAACCTAGATCGAGCCCCCGACGGGACTGCGGTGCGGAAGCTTCTCTCCATGGCTCCAAAAACGGGAGCCTTTCCCTCGCATTAATCGCAGTACGAGATTTGTGATAGCTGGGTTCGACCCCATATCACACCAGGGTTCCACCCCCTGGTTCAAGCTACCCCCCCCGGGTGTGCCTCGTCACACAATCACACCCTCCCCCCGTCTTCTTTCTGGTTCCAGGGATCGGGTCTTCTCCATGGTTCAGGCGCTTCGCGCCTTCGGGATCTTGGATCAAGATGACATAAACCGATGGAGCACGATCATGGCTACAGTTCTGGTGTTCGTCGTTTGCGTCGAGCCATCTTTTGGGCGAGACCGTAAACCGCTACGACAAACCAACACCGCGGCAATCCCTGCTGCGGATTTGAGCCACACTCTAAAGGGTAGATAGTCCCTTCGACCACCTCAAAATCCGAGCGATAGTCTTCGTAGAGCAGTTTGCCACCACCTGAAAGTGGCCGGACTTGATCAGGTTAGTCGACCCGGTGCTATCTATCGGCTGTGGATAGTGCATGGCTGGTATCAGCTGAGCCAACGGGAAGTGTTCTCATCCAAGCATCTTGGCAGGCTGTTAATACCCATGGCCCATTAAGAAGCAGTAGCTGTCGGCATGAGGACCTGAATCAAGGGTTCAGTCAGAAGCACGGGTCACGAAGTTCTCGCACACGTTGATGCCTTCAGCACTTTGCGTCAGGCCTCGAGCGAATGTCCGAGCGATCTAACGTATGTTCTATCCTTTGTTCCTTGGTTCCTTGGTTTGGGTCCATGGTCTCCATGGTTCGCGCCTTGGAGGAACATCGGCCCCGTTGACGCCTTCCTTGTAGCACACACCTGAGCCATCGCGGTCTCGAACAGGTCACCTAAGCCCGCTCCATCTGGTTCGGCACGTCAAACCTGTTATCAGAATCACCGCGGTTATATCCCGGGTTCCGCCTCCTCGCTCAAATAGTCTCGGCACGGTCAACAACTGCGATCAGATCAAAGCCGCAATGACCTCTTGTCGGCCTCACAGGTACCGTAGGGTCCGGACCCATAAGTCTGCGATTGAGATCGGCGGTACTTCCCACGTGAGCTTTAGAAAGATGGATCGTTCCCAAGCCGTGCGAGTATTGCCCGCGCCTCGTCGCTAATTTCGCGGACAATCTCGGCGGCGGACTGGACGTGGCGGACGAGGCTGACGCCTTGGCCCGACCACAGGGCAAGGGCATCAATATCGCCCTCGTCACCCGATCCCGGCGTGTGAGATTGGTATGAAACCACATCCCCATGTGGCGACTTTGCAACGACCGCGCCTTCGTTGGGACGCCCACCCGCCGGCGGGCATCCGGCCGCCTCCCAAGCTTCAATCGTCTTGTTGCGGAGGCTACGGTGCGGAGCGTCGGGCCAGCCGACGCTGAAAACAGTCCCGTATTCTGTGTCCGTCTCCTTGGCTGTGAGGATGCGGTCGAGATAGCGCGGATGGATTGGAGCTTCGATGCTCGCCAGAAAGCGGGTACCGACCCAGGCGCCCGCGGCACCAAGTGCCATCGCCGCGGCTAGACCGCGTCCATCCGCAATGCCACCGGCGGCAAGAACGGGGACCGGCGCGACCTGGTCAACAACTGCCGGAACCAACGCCATTGTGGCAACTCTACCGTAAACGTGGCCACCGGCCTCCCAGCCTTGCGCGACGATTGCGTCCGCGCCATCCTCGGCTGATATCCAAGCCTGTTCGGCGCTTCCTGCCGTATGCAGGACTTTTGCCCCGCCACGATGCGCCGCAGCCGTCAGCGAGCCTGCCTGGCCCCAGAAAAATGAGACTACCGGCACGCCTTCTTCCAAGCAGATCGCGAGGCGCTCCTCCTGCGGATAAGTCAACACGAGATTGACGCCGAATGGTCGCGCGGTCAGGGCCTTGGTGGCCCGAATTTCTGCGCGTACCGCTTCGGGCGGACTCCAGCCGAGGGCGAGCATCCCGAGACCGCCTGCATTGCTAACCGCGGCCGCGAATTGCGGAGACGAAGCTCCACCCATTGCCGCCTGGACAATCGGGATCTCTATGCCGACGAGAGTAGTGAAAGCGTTGGGCATTGCGATCCCCCTGAGTCCACCATCCCGTCGCGGCCTTTGCCCGATCTAGGGATCGTGGTCAAAAGGGGGTACGGAATCAACGGGATTTCGTTGGAATCTGCTTCGTGATTCACGGTCTCCAAAGGGAGACCACACCGCACAAGCCGCCCAAACTGTGGTCAGCCAGAAATAATCGCGATTCGACCTTGGTTCGCGAGGCTTTCGAGGTCGAGAGACAGTCGAACCAACTCGGCTACGCTCACTGCCGATACTTTTGGCTGGGTACCTTCAAATTCTCAGCCGAACTGTAATCCAGCCGGAATATCCATTCCCCTAAACCCCTCCTAAAGGCTATGGGATCCGCCCTGGCGTCTCTCGTATGGTGAGCCAGGTCGACTTTTTCTTAGACGCTCCATCCGAAGAACGGCCGGTTGCCTGTTGCAATCCTGGTCGAGGCCTTCTTCCACGCGATCGAGAACCGACACGATGCTCCGGTTGGAAACTGCGGCCTGTTGAGCAGTTGAAATGCCATTGCTTTTTTTGGCTTGGGATCCCTCAAGCGCAAATCAGCAACAATCACCTAAACAATCGGAGTCTACGCTGTGAGAATCGTCGCACGTTCCCAATTCATCGAACCTGGTTCCAGGGTCAGTTGGCCGCGGATCACGTTGTGGTACTTGCTTCCCAGCAGGCAACCGGCCGAACGCTTGGCGGTCGACAACGCGGGTGTCGAAAGTTCCCAAAACCGATCGGCTTGGCCATCCTTTGACCCAATGAATCGCCCAAGGAGTGGGCGGTCGGCTCTCCGACCGGGCAACGATGAAGCAAGCGCTCGACAAGTCCGATGCCGCATGAGGATCTCGATCCGAGACTACAGCCGCTCACTGAAGCGGACCAACACTCTGCGGCACAAGCTTGCGCCACGTCCCCCAACAGCAGGGAGTCAACGGATACGGTCAGGCACAGGCACTGCATTGCCTTTTCTGCATCCGAAGAAGTGACCGCATCGAGGGTGGAAAAGTTGAACTCTATCCAACTTTCTAAATGGTGTTGCGAACTTTTCCGACGAAGTCGGCGAAAGGGCGTCTAAAAGGTAATGAGCATGCGTCCGAGTGGTGGCACGGGTTCCTAGCCCCGATGATTGAAGGCATCTAACCGACCCTTGCGCTCATGCCATTGTAGGTTGGGAACGTACCTTGCAACCATGCCTATATTTCCTGGCAAGGCGGCATCTTACACTGTGCAGCCCGGACGCGATCGGCTTGCCGTCGGCATCCCTTTGTGACGACGGCCTCCACGGCAGGCTTCGTTCGAGCCTCACCTGCCTATCTTCAAGACATCCATCATCTTCCCCCGTGGATAAACAGGGCGCGTCCCAACCACGTGGCAACAAGCAGAACCTTGGTGCCGCCGAATACCCAATCCAATCTGTGAGAGCCTCCATGCTGATCAATCTTGAACATCTGACCGTCCGCAAGAATTCCGACGGGACCCTTCGCTACTATTTCCGGCGCCGCGGCCAACCCTTGAAGCGCATCTATGGCGAGCCGCTGTCCGACCACTTCATGGACCAGTACCGCGCTTGCTTGGAGTGGGTGGCGCCAGACGCAAACTCAGAAAATAGTTGCAATTAGGTCTGCCTGGATGGAGCCGTCGGCACCAATTCCACGACCATAGCTGGCGGACGGCACTAGCGGCGCCAGTTGCGTCGTTGCCAAGCTCACAGCTCCACCCGGCAACCGCGTCCCTCTTCCATTAACTCCGATGGAGCCGGCATATGTCTTCCACAGCGCCACGCCGAAGCGTGAGTGGGAGTGAAGGCGGGCGAGGCCCCCTACCTCGTCCGCCTTCGAAGTGAACACGTGAACTAGCCTCAGCAAGGCTAGGGCCCCGCCTCGGCATTGCGGCAGGCAGGGATCGACAAATTGCGTCGACCCAAGCGAGGTTAATCGAGCCCAGAGGCCGAACGATCCGCTCGACATCGCAGCAACTTCTATTATCCCGATTATCAAGTCAATTATTTTAGATAATCTTCCGATTAATCCAAATAATACCCCACAATAGAATGTGGGACACCAGCGAAGTTAAATCTTGATTGTCATGTTTGCCACGAATACAGATTCATAAGCCAACAGCTACAACTGACACGCAGGATCAGACCCAAGTACGAGTAAGGAGCACTTTGGTTCAGAATGCCAAGGGCGATGTCCGCGTAAGCCTGCAGTATGCGCTAAGCCCAACAGAGACAACACAAAAAGATACTACAGAGGACTCCATGAGCTACATCCAAACCAGTATGACCCTGCCTACGACGAGACCTACCTGGTCGACACCATCACCTATGCCATCGCCAGGACCGACACCGGTTTCAGCGTCTGGAACAGGGGCTGCATGATCGGCGAGTTTCCTGACATCTCTCAGGCGCGCGAGAACATCCACCGTCAGGCCCGCCTGCGTTGGGTCCCGGAGTGGAATGCTGCCGTGACAAGGGTGGAAGAGTTGGAGGCGATTCTCACGCGCCTCGGCGACGATCCGTTTCGCCTGGGCCGCTTCGAAGTTATCTGCGATCTACACCAAGCCACCGCCAAGCTGCACACCACCAACAGCAACCAAGCCCACTAAGCAGCCTCCGGCTGCAACTCACCGATCGACCTGCCGCCGAGGTTGTCCTCCGCATCTGGGCCGACTATTTGGATGAACGAAGATGACACGTTCCCTCGCTATCTCGCAGCGGCAAGCCCGGACTTTGATCCGGGCAGCAGAAGCAGAGAAAGCCATCGTTGAGGTCCAGGTCGGAAATACGACCTACCGCCTCATTCCGAAATGCCACGCCCCCGAGCCGACAGTGACTCTTGACGAACCGAAAGATTTCCGTCTTTGAGCGAGCACATGCCCCGCAAGCTGCCTCCCTTCGTGACACGCGAACGAAGCCGCCACGGAACGCTCGTGTTTTATTTCAGGAAGGGCAAGGGCCCCCGGACTCGTCTGCCCCTGCTTGGCTCGCCTGAGTTCGAGATCGAATATCAGGCAGCCCTGGCCGGCTCACCACCACCCAGGAAGACCGTAACCGGGGTCGGGAGCCTCAAGTGGCTCATCGATCGCTACCGGGACGGCAGCACCTACAGGGGCCTTTCCGAGGCCACCAAGAAGCAGCGTGACAATATCTTCAAGGGCATCGTCGAAAAGGCGGGTGATGCGCCCTACAAGGCCGTCACCCGCAAAAAGATCGTCGACGGCAGGGAAGACCGGGCGGGTACCCCAGCTCAGGCCAGAAACTTCCTGGACGCCATGCGCGGTCTGTTCCGCTGGGCACTGGAGGCGGAGCTCGTCTCTATGGACCCGACCGCCGGCGTAAAGAACCCGCTTCGACCCAAGGGCGAAGGCTTCGCAGCCTGGACGGAAGATGAGGTCATTGCCTATGAGGCGAAATGGCCGGCTGGAACCAAGGAGCGAGTATGGCTCCATGTGTTACTCTATACCGGGCTCCGCCGAGGCGACGCGGTCGTCATTGGTAAGCAGCATGTCCGTAATGGCATTGCCTCCCTCCGGACCGAGAAGACGGGGACTGAAGTCCACATTCGCATTTTGCCGGCTCTGGCTGAGACCCTCGCTATTGGGCCAACCGGGGACTTGGCGTTCATCGTCGGCGAGAACGGCAAGCCACTCACGAAGGAAAGCTTCGGCAATTATTTCCGGGCGGCCTGCAATGCCGCCGGCGTGAAGAAGTCGGCACATGGCGTTCGCAAGATAGGGGCGACCAGGGCGGCTGAGGCCGGCTCCACGATGCGTGAACTTGAGGCATTGTTCGGCTGGACAGGCGGAACAATGGCTTCACTCTACACCAAATCAGCCGATCGGAAGCGTCTCGCTGCGGCCGCTTCGGAAAAGATCGAGAACGCCCAACGCCCGCACCTACATAGTCCGGTGCGGGGTAAAGAGGATATTTTCTAATGATCTCAATAGCCAAAAAATTCGATGGTGCGGTCGAGAAGACTCGAACTTCCACGGGTTGCCCCACAGCGACCTCAACGCTGCGCGTCTACCAATTCCGCCACGACCGCCCGTGGTAGGAGCCGGAACGAACCGGCTCGCGGCGTGTAGCAAATCGTTTCCGGCGAAACAAGGGCGCGGCGCGCAATAATCGCCGGGAATTGGCATAACGGCCTCTACAGCGCCGCGCGTCCTGTTGGACGCGCAAAGGACGCTGTAGCACTTTGATTTGGCGCATGATCCTTTCCGAAGATCGTTTCCGATCTTCGGGGTCATGCGCGAAGGCCGAAATGCGGGGCGAACTGGACGTTTCAGCTGGATACCGCCATATGAAGGGCAAATGCATTCCGCCCCAGAGCGCAAGGCGGTTTCGGAAGCCGGCGTGCATTAAGCGAAAAACGAAAAGCCATGACAGAACGCAGCCAGATCGCCACGTCGTTCCTGCCCTTGCCCGGCTCAGCACCGGTCGAATGGCGCATCGAGCCCGGCCTGACCGGCTACACCGATGCGCTTGCCCTGATGGAAGCACGTGCCGAGGCGATCCGCACCGGTGCTGCCGCCGAGTTGGTCTGGCTGGTCGAGCACCCGCCGCTTTACACCGCCGGCACCAGCGCCCGCATCGAAGACCTGATCGACCCCGATCGTTTCCCGGTCTTCGCGGCCGGACGCGGCGGCGAATACACCTATCATGGGCCGGGCCAGCGGGTCGCCTACGTCATGCTCGACCTGAAGCGCCGGCGCGAGGACGTGCGCGCCTTCGTCGCCGCGCTCGAACAATGGATCATCGGCACGCTTGCCGCCTTCAACGTGCGCGGCGAACGCCGCGAGGACCGCGTCGGCGTCTGGGTGGTGCGGCCCGATCGTCCCTCCCTGCCCGACGGCTCGCCGGCCGAGGACAAGATCGCGGCCATCGGCATCCGGCTACGGCGCTGGGTGAGCTTTCATGGCATTGCCGTCAATGTCGAGCCGGATCTCGGCCATTTCAGCGGCATCGTGCCCTGCGGCGTGCCGGACCACGGCGTCACCAGCCTTGTCGATCTCGGCCTGCCCGTGACCATGGCCGATTTCGACCTGGCGCTGAAATCCGCCTTCGAGGATGTTTTTGGGGCAGCCGAGGCTATTTCTGCCGAACCGGCGCGCAAGGCCGGCTGAAACCGCTCGATCAAACGCTCAGAGAAGCTTTGCCGAGGCCCACAGCAGGCCGTAACCATGAATGGCGAAGACGGCCAATAGCGCGCCAGCCATGGCGAAACGGTCGAGGGTGCGGATCGGCTTCAGTTCGTGGCGCGGCTTTACCCCGCTGCCCACGGTCAGCAGGCTGAGGATGGCAAAGACCGCGCCTGCCACCAGCAGAAAGCCTTGGGAAAAACCAGCGAACCAGCCCACCGCCAGCAAAGCCGAAAGCAAAGAGAACGAAGCCAGCGCCAGCGCGATCGGGCCTGGGCAAATCTGACGCAGCACCTGGCCGCCGTCGAATTTCCACACCGGCACCAGATTGGCGATGTTGAACAGCGCGGCAAAGCCGGTGAGCGTCGCCAGAAGGGCGGCGGCCAGCCGATGCCCCTCGCTAGACGCGAGCCCGCTGGCAACGATCAGCAGCGGCACCAGGAAAGCGGAAAAGCCGGCGCCCATCAGCGCCACGAAGGCGACCTCGAAGCGGCTGTCATAGGGCCGCCCGCCAATAGCGATGCCGCCGAGCAGCGGGATGAAGATCATCCGCGCCTTGCGATGCCCGGTGAGCCGGAAAGCCGCCATATGGCCGAGCTCGTGCAGGGCGACCACCGAGGTCAGGATCGCGGCCAGCGCAAAGCCACCGGGATTGAGCCCGAAGAACGGCCATAGAATGAAGGTCGACAGAATGGCGAAGCCGACCTGGCTCAGCGGATGCTCGAACCAGCCGCCTTTGCGATACTGCCCGGTCTTTGCCCAATGCTGCAGCTTGCCAAGCTCGCGGCGCATGGCGAAGTAGCGGAACACCAGGAAGGCAACACCGCGATAGCGGTCGGTCTGGCTGAGCGTCACGCGCGTGGCAGCACCTTCCGAGACGAGTTCGGTGGTCTCGTAAAAATCCTTCCAGAACGAAGCGTCGAGCGCGGTATCCTCGATGACGCGCATCGAAAACCGACAGCCCTCGACGACGTCCTCGAAGCGCGACCTGCGCTCGATCGGCTGGCCGTCGCGGCCTTCCCAGGACATCATGATGCGGGTCGTACCCTGCCCGTCCATCGGCTCTGCCGACAGGATCTCGCCTGACCAGCCGGCATCGCTGCCGAGCGGCCACAGCGCCTGCCAGAGGCGCTGCCGGTCCATGGCAACCACGCGGCTGAGCCTCACCGTGCGCAAACCGAGCGGCGCGGTCATCAAAAGGAAAATCAGTCCGAGATTGCCGGCCACGAGAAGGGCCGTGATGATCGGCGACACTTGGGTATTTGCTCCCTGTCTTGGTGGAGCACCCTAGCGTCATGGCGGCAAGAAAGGCTTAACGGCACAACGCTCTCCTGCCCGCCTCAAAACACTGCGGCGAACCGCAGATCATCACATGGCGCCGATCCAGACCGCCATGGAAACGAGAAACGCACTCATGCACACCAACGAAACGACGTCCTGAACAAGATCGCTCATAACTCTCTCCTGTTGTTGCTATGTTCGTATTTTGTTCTAATTTTGTTCGAATGTCAACGATCGGAAAGCGGCATGCCGACGAATCCTGACAGCCGGTTTGGGCAGGGTTAAGAAAGCGTTGATGAGGTGACGTTGCCGATCGGAAGGCGAAAGATATCCACTGCTTCAGGCGGCGAATTGTTGGCGAACGTCGGCGCCGCCCCTCACCTGCCTGCCGGCATCCTCTCCCCGTATAGTGACGGGGAGAGGGGTCGCTCTCATCGACGATTTCGCCAATCGCCGGCGTTTGCAAGATTGAGCGCCGAGGGCGCGGCAGGCCAGTTTCTCCCCGTCACTATACGGGGAGAAATGTCCGGCAGGACAATGAGGGGCGGCGCTGCCTTCGGCAATCTTGCTTGCTCTGAAGGACCTCGCCAAGGAGGCGATCATCCGCAGGCCTCCTGAGCCATTGCCGTGCCTACTAAAGCGGCACCACCTTACCCTCGTGCAACGTCACCCGCCGATCCATGCGCGAGGCGAGCTCGTGATTGTGGGTGGCGATCAGCGCGGCAAGGCCGGACTGCCTGACCAGCGCGCCCAGCGCCTCGAAGACATAGGAGGCGGTGACGGGGTCGAGATTGCCGGTCGGCTCGTCGGCCAAAAGCAGCAATGGCGCATTGGCGACGGCACGGGCAATGGCGACGCGCTGCTGCTCGCCGCCCGACAATTCGGACGGTCGGTGCGACGCGCGCTTGCCGATCTGCATGTAGTCGAGCAGCTGTGCCGCGCGCTCCGACGCCTCCTTGCGCGAGAGCCCCTTGATCAGCTGCGGCATCATGATGTTTTCGAGTGCCGAAAATTCCGGCAGCAAATGGTGAAACTGATAGACGAAGCCGACATCGTTGCGGCGGATCGCGGTGCGCTCGTCATCGGAGAGCCGCCCGCAGGCGCGGCCGGCCAGAATGACGTCGCCGGCATCGGGGCGCTCGAGCAGGCCCGCAGTGTGCAAGAGCGTCGACTTGCCGGTGCCCGATGGCGCCACCAGCGCCACCATCTCGCCGCGCTTCAGCGAAAAGTCGGCGCCGTTCAAAATGGTGAGCTTGCGCGGCCCCTGGACATAGTGCCGCTCGACGCTCTTCAGCTCGATAATGATCTCGGACTTCATTCGTATCTCAAGGCCTCGACCGGATCGAGACGGGCGGCCCGCCACGCCGGAAACACGGTGGCCAGGAAGGACAGGCCGAGCGCCATCAGGATGACGTAGGTGGTCTCGCGCGGGTCCATCTTTGCCGGCAGCTGGCTGAGGAAATAGAGCTCCGGATTGAACAGCACCTTGCCGGTCATCCAGGAGAAGAACTGGCGGATGGATTCGATGTTGGTGCAGATGAGCACCCCGAGCAGCACGCCGGCGAGCGTGCCGGTGACGCCGATCGCAGCGCCCGTCATCAGGAAGATGCGCAGGATGGCGGCGCGCGAGGCGCCCATCGTGCGCAGGATGGCGATGTCGTGGCCCTTGTCCTTCACCAGCATGATCAGGCCGGAGATGATGTTGAGCGCCGCCACCAGCACGATCAGCGTCAGGATCATGAACATGACGTTGCGCTCGACCTGAAGTGCTGAAAAGAACGTCTCGTTGCGCTGGCGCCAGTCGACCATGTCGATCGGCCGCTGCGCTGCCGCATCGACCAGCGGTTTCAGCGCGTCCACATCGTCGGGATTGTCGACATAGATCTCGATCGTCTGCGCCCTGCCGTCCATGTTGAAATAGAGCTGCGCTTCGGAAAACGGCATGTAGACGATGGAGCTGTCATACTCCGACATGCCGACCTCGAAGATCGCCGCCACCTTGTAGCCCTTCATCCGCGGCGTCGTGCCCATCGGCGTCACGTCGCCGTCCGGCGAGATCAGCGTGATGGTGTCGCCAAGCACGAGGCCGAGATTCTCGGCCATGCGCTTGCCGATGGCGACGCCCTCGCCCGAGTCGAAATCGGCGAGCGAACCCTGCTTGACGTTGTTGGCGACGATGGCGATCTTGCCGAGGTCTTCGGCGCGTATGCCGCGCACCAGCGCGCCCATGCCGCCGCCGACATTGCCTTGCGCCAGCACCTGGCCGTCGATCAGCGGAATGGCGTATTTGACGCCGGCCACGCCGTTGATGCGGGCGGCAACCTGCGCGTAGTCCTCAAGAGGCGAATCCAGCGGCTGCACGATCAGATGACCGTTGACGCCGAGGATGCGGGTCAGAAGCTCAGCCCGGAATCCGTTCATCACCGCCATGACGACGATCAGCGTGGCGACACCGAGCATGATCCCGAGGAAGGAGATCGAGGCGATGACCGAGATCACCGTCTCCTTGCGGCGCGACCTCAGATAGCGCCAGGCGACCATGCGTTCGAACATGGAGAACGGGCCAGCGACCGGAGATTTGGCGATCGGCGACTTGGCGACCGAAGGCTTCGTTGCCGCGGCTTCGCTCATGCGGTTGCACCGAAGCGTTTCTTGGCCTCCGCGACCGGCAGCGTCTCGCGCTCGCCGGTCCGGCGGTTCTTGATCTCGATCTCGCCGGCGGCAACGCCGCGCGGTCCGACGATCACCTGCCAGGGCAGGCCGATCAGATCGGCGGTGGCGAACTTGCCGCCCGGACGCTGGTCGGTGTCGTCATAGAGCACGTCCTTGCCGGCGCCGGTGAAGGCGGCATAAAGCTCGCCGCAGACGCGGTCGCAGTCGGCGTCGCCCACCTTCATGTTGATCAGGCCGATGTCGAACGGCGTCACCGCCTCCGGCCAGATGATGCCGTTGTCGTCATGGCTGGCCTCGATGATCGCCGCCACCAGGCGCGATGGGCCGATGCCGTAGGAGCCGCCGGAGACGAAATGATCCTTGCCGTCGGGCCCGGTCACCTTGGCGCCCATCGGCTTCGAATATTTGTCTCCGAAATGGAAGATGTGGCCGACCTCGATGCCGCGCGCCGAGACCCGGTCCGCTTCGCCGAGCTTGTCCCAGGCCGCCTCGTCATGCATCTCGTCGGTGGCGGCATAGGGCGTCGTCCATGTCTTGACGATGTCGGCGATCTCGCCGTCATTGGCAAAGTCGGTGTTTTCGCCGGGCACCTGAAGCGACAGATATTCGCGGTCGCAGTAGACCTGGCTCTCGCCGGTGTCGGCCAGGATGATGAATTCATGGCTGAGGTCGCCGCCGATCGGCCCCGTGTCGGCCCGCATCGGGATCGCCTGCAGCCCCATGCGCGTGAACGTCCTGAGATAGGACACGAACATCCTGTTGTAGGCTGCCTTGGCGCCCTCGAAATCGAGGTCGAAGGAATAGGCGTCCTTCATCAGGAATTCGCGTGAGCGCATGACGCCGAAGCGCGGCCGCACCTCGTCGCGGAACTTCCACTGGATGTGGTAGAGGTTGAGCGGCAAATCCTTGTAGGACTTGACGTAGGCGCGCACGATCTCGGTGACCACTTCCTCATTGGTCGGACCGTAGAGCATGTCGCGGTCCTGCCGGTCCTTGATGCGCAGCATCTCCTTGCCGTAGTCGTCATAGCGGCCGCTTTCGCGCCACAGGTCGGCCGACTGGATGGTCGGCATCAGGATTTCCAGTGCGCCTGCGCGGTTCTGTTCCTCGCGGATGATGCGGCAGACCTTGTCCAGCACCAGCTTGCCCAGCGGCAGCCAGGAAAAGCTGCCCTGCCCCTGCTGGCGGATCATGCCGGCGCGCAGCATCATCCGGTGCGAGACGATCTCGGCCTCACGCGGATTTTCTTTCAGGATGGGCAGGAAAAACTGCGACAAACGCATGGACAGGTCCGTGAGAGAGGAGGCTGCGCCGGAATCGGCGCGGCTGGCTTGCTTGCCCCGGCTTCATAGCTATTTCGTGACGGAATGGAAACCCGACCGGCCGCATCGGCCCGAAATCGCAAAAATCGATTCTTCTTCCAAAGATCTTCGAACCGAAAACGATAATTGCTCAGGTGCAAAGTGATGGCTTGGCTGCAAAGTGCTGACACACGCTTTGCGCGTCTGAGCGACGCAGCACACCTGGCCACATTAATGCGGCAGCGCCGGTGTTGTTCGTTTCGCAAGCAAAGCCTGCCGCACTATTGTGCACTGCAGCACAGATTGCCCGTTTGCGGGCAAAATTCTGCGTGACAATTTCATCGGGGTTAGGCTAGTGTGCCCCGATAACCGAGAGGGTAGAGAAAAATCTGCTCTCCTACGCGGTCAAAGTCTTGGGAGGATGCGATCTAGGCGCGGTTACCCGCTGCCGCCGGAAACCGGAAAACAGATCGGAACGCGTTTAAATTGCAAGGCCTTGTGCCTTGCATTTTTTTTGCGCAATCATCTGGTTAGATCGACCTGTTACCAAATCACGTGAGCTTGCCTCGGCCCGGTGCCAGGTCGTGATTCTATTGCGGCTGGGCCATGCCTGGGCGCGGGTGGCGCATCGCAGGCGGGCCAGACAAAACTGGAGTTTGGTGCTCCGAAAACAGGCACAAACACCCTACCCGATCTTTCGGCGGGAAAAGGTTTTAGTTAGCCGGTGTCTGGCTGGCTTCGGGGATGATGTGCGGGACTTCGTCGAGGCTGTAACCCAACCCATGCGTCAGGCCGTAGAAAATGCCCATGACGACAGCCGTGACGATGGTGGTGCGGATCACGGCGCGCAGCATATGCGGCCCGCGCGGGGCGCTGGCAACCGTGCCCAGCGTCACGTCGTGATCGTCATCCTGCGTATGCACGCTGAACGGCAGCACCAGGAACAGCATCAGCCACCATGTGATGAAGAACAGCGCGGCAAACGAAATCCAGCTCATGCCTGCTCCAGTTCTACCAGCGTGCCGAAGAAATCCTTGGGGTGCAGGAACAGCACCGGTTTGCCGTGGGCGCCGGTTTTGGGATTGCCGTCGCCCAGCACGCGGGCGCCGCTCGCCTTGAGATGATCGCGCGCGGCAAGAATATCGTCGACCTCATAGCAGACATGATGCATGCCGCCCGAGGGGTTCTTCGCCAGGAAAGCCGCGATCGGCGAGCCCTCGCCCAGCGGCTCCAGCAGTTCGATCTTGGTGTTGCCGACATCGACGAACACCACCGTCACGCCGTGCTCCGGCAGCGGCTGCGGCGCGGTGACCTTCGCGCCAAGCGTATCGCGGTAGGCGGTGATCGCCGCGGCCAGATCCGGCACGGCAAGCGCGACATGGTTCAGGCGTCCCAGCATGAAACCTCCAGCTTCGATGCTGGCGTCTTACGTCAAATCGGCCGACATCAATAGTCTTTGCCGAGGCGCGCAAGGTCGCACTTGGGTGAACCGCCGCCCTGTTCCAATCGATGTCTGCGAAGTACAAACGGCAATGCCCGATATCCGCTCCCGCGTTTTCAGCTTCGATCTCGGCTCGTTCAAGGTCGCCGCCCTGCTCGACGCCGTCGATCTCCGCGACAATCTGGCGGCTGCCTTCGCCCCCGGGCAACCGCCGGGCGCGGTGCGGGAACTCGCCATCTCGAACTTCATCGATCCCAACCGCTACGAGCATTGCTTCATCCCGACGCTCGTCGACACCGGCGCCGAAAAGATCCTGTTCGACACCGGGTTCGGCGACGCCGACAGTTCGCTGCTGCAATGCCTGCAAGACCTTGGGCTCGAACCCGCCGACATCGATTTGGTGGTCATCACGCATGGCCACCCCGACCACATCGGGGGCCTCGTCCACAACGGCGAAGCCGTCTTCAGCCGGGCGCGCTACGTGTTCGGTGCGGCAGAATTCGTCTTCTGGACCGAGGCCGATAGGGTGCGCGAAGCCAGGCTGAGCAATCGCGACCTGTTCCTGCGTGTCTGCGCCGGCCTTGCCGACCGCGCGACATTCGTAGCGCCCGGAGACGAGGTCGTGCCCGGCATCACCGCCATCGACGCCGCCGGCCATTCGCCGGGACTGCTGGCGTTCCACGTCGAAAGCGACGGACAGCAATTGCTCGTCTGGTCGGACGCCTTCCTCCACTCTGTCGTGTCGATCCAGCGCCCTGACTGGCATGCCGACCTCGACGACAAGAAAGAACAGGCCGTCGAGACCCGCAAGCGCCTGCTGAAAATGGCCGCCGACCACCGGCTGCTTGTCGCCGGCTATCATATGCCGTTTCCGGGTCTCGGGCACATCGAGCAGGTGGACGGGACGTTTCGCTGGCGCCCCGCCACCAGCTGAACTCCACCGGATGGCGTCGCCCTAGCGGGTGACAAACACCGTCACCAGCGGCTTCTTGCCCCAGGCCTCGTTGGCGGCGCCGCGCACGGCGCGCCGCACCGCTTCCTGCACCAGATCGAGGTCTTTACGGCGCTGGCGCGGGATAGAGTCCACCGCGCCGACGGCCGCGTCGAGCATCAGATCTTCCATGTTCTCGCCGCGGGCATCCGCTTCAGCGACGCCGATGGCGACCAGGTCGGGATCGCCGGCCAGCTCATATTTGTCGTCGAGCACGACATTGACCGCGACATGGCCGGCGAACGACAGCTTGCGCCGGTCGCGTATGCCCATCGCCTGGTCGGTGCCGATCAGCCTGCCATCCTTGTAGATGCGGCCGAACGGCACCTGGTCGATGATGGTTGCCGGACCGGGAGCGAGCCGCAGCATGTCGCCGTCGCGCACCTGCGCCACCTGGCCGATACCGGAGGTCGACATCAGCGACCCCTGCGCCACCAGATGCGCGGCTTCGCCATGCACGGGAACGCCGATTTGCGGCCGCACCCACTCATACATCTTGCGCAATTCGCTACGGCGCGGATGGCCGGAGACATGCACCAGCGCGTCGCCGTCCTCGATGATCTTGATGCCGAGGTCGATCAGGCGGTTCTTGATCTCGAGGATCGCCTTCTCATTGCCGGGAATGGTGCGCGAGGAAAACACCACGGTGTCGCCTGCCGTCAGAGACACCGATTTCATCTCTTCGCGCGAGAGTTTGGCCAGTGCAGCCAGCGGCTCGCCCTGGCTGCCGGTGCAGATGATGACCAGGTTTTCGCGCGGGATGAAACCGAAATCCTCCTCGGCGATGAATTCCGGCAACCCGTCCATGTAGCCGAGTTCACCGGCGACATCGATGACGCGCTTCAGCGAGCGTCCCAGCACCAGGCACTGCCGGCCCGCATCGCGCGCCGCCTTGGCGATCGAGACGATGCGCCCGACATTGGAGGAGAAGGTGGTGACCGCCACGCGGCCGACGGCACTCTGGATGACGCCCCTGAGGCCCTCGCCAACCGCCACTTCCGACGGCGATTCGCCTTCCCTGAGCGCGTTGGTCGAATCGCAGACCAGCGCCAGCACGCCCTTGTCTCCGTAGGCGCGGAAGCGCGCCTCGTCGGTTTTGGGACCGATCGTCGGCTCCGGATCGATCTTCCAGTCGCCGGTATGGATGACCGTGCCGGCCGGCGAGGTAATCGCCAGCGACATCGGCTCGGGGATCGAATGCGCCACCGGAATGGCCTCGATCTCGAACGGACCGACGGTGAACTTTTCGCCTGCCCGGTAGATCGTCACCGGGATCTTCGGCGCGCCCTGTTCGCCCTGGCGCTTGGCGTCCAGCAGGCCGGCGCTGAACGGCGTCATCCACACCGGTGCCTTCAGCTTTGGCCAGGTGTCGAGCAGCGCGCCATAATGGTCTTCATGCGCGTGGGTGATGATGATGCCGCGCAGATTGGCGAGGTTCTCCTCGATAAAGCGCGTATCGGGCAGGATCAGGTCGACGCCTGGATGCGCCGCGTCGGGAAAGGTGACGCCGACATCGACGACGATCCATTCGCGCGCACTGGGCGGGCCGTAGCCGTAAAGGGCGAAGTTCATGCCGATCTCGCCGACGCCGCCGAGCGGCACGAAGACGAGTTCGGCGTTTTGCGCTTTCGCCATCAATTTTCCCTTCCCGGCCCTTGCGGCCAGCCCCTTAAGCAATTCCAGGAAAAGTGTGTAACGGTTTTCCCACAGGACTTGCGCACAACAATCAGACTCTTGCCGACGCGACCGCGCCGAAATGCACGTCGCCGGCGGCTACCGTCACAACCGACCCCTCGTCATCGCGGATCACGAAACGGCAGTCCGCGTCAATGGTCTCGAAGGTACCGCGCACCACATTCCCGTCAATCCTGACAGCAACCTCGCCGCCAAGCCCCGCTGCGCGCGCCAGCCAGCGCCGCCGGATGGCATCGAGCCCGCGTCCTTCATCCCACAGCCGCGCATTGTCGGTCCAGGCATCGGACAGCGCCAAAAACAGCGTTTCGGCATCGCATGTCGCGCCAAGCGCCTGAAGCGATGTCGCCGGATACGGCATATCAGTGGGATGCGCCACCACATTGACGCCGATGCCGACCGCCACCGCGAAGCGGCCGCCGTCGAGAATGGCCGATTCCAGCAGGATGCCGGCAAGCTTGGCGCCGGAGGCCAGCACATCGTTCGGCCATTTCAACTCGAAACGGTTCTTGCCGTCGCTTCCGCCGTCGAGGCCGATAGCGATCCTGCCCTTCGGCACGACGGCATCGAGTGCGTCCGCCAGCGACAGGCCGGCGACGAAACCGAGTGTCGCCGCTAGACGCAACTCACCGCCGGTGATGACGAGCAAAGTCGCGGCCAGATTGCCTTCGGGCGATACCCAGGCTCGACCCCGCCGGCCGCGCCCGCTTTCCTGCTTTTTGGAAACGACCCACAATTTGCCGGGGTCGCCTGCCCTTGCATGGTCCAGCGCCACCGTGTTGGTGGAACCGATACTGTCATGGGCCTCGAGCCGGAACCCTTCCGTCTCAGAGGTTGGAGCCAGCCGAAATGCCATCCCGCTCAGAAAAATGTCTTGGCGGCGGCTTCGGCGTAGGTCGCGATCGGACCGCCGATCAGCACATAGAACAGCACGAAAGCGCCGGAGACGCCGAGCACGAGGCGCAGTTCACTGGCCATCGGCACGAAGCCGCCCGCCGGTTCGTCGAACCACATGATCTTGATGATGCGCAGATAGTAATAGGCGCCCACGACCGAAGCCAGCACGCCGATGATCGCCAGCGCGTAAAGATTGGCGTTGATGGCGGCGAGGAAGACGTACCACTTCCCCCAGAAGCCGGCGAGCGGCGGGATGCCGGCCAGCGAGAACATCAATATGGTCAGGATCGTCGCCATGATCGGGTTGGTCGACGAGAGACCGGCGAGATCGCTGATCTGCTCGACATTGCCCTCCTTGCGCCGCATGGCGAGGATGAAGGCGAAGGTGCCGAGCGTCATCACCAGATAGATCAGCATGTAGATGGCGACGCCGCGCACACCGGCCTCGCTGTTGGCCGCAAGACCGACCAGCGCATAGCCCATATGGCCGATCGAGGAGTACGCCATCAGTCTCTTGATGTTGGTCTGGCCGATGGCGGCAAAGGCGCCGAGCGCCATCGAGGCGATCGAGATGAAGACGACGATCTGCTGCCAGTCGGAAGCGATCGGCTTGAAGGCGCCCATGGTGACGCGCACGATCAGCGCCATTGCCGCCATCTTGGGGGCTGCCGCCAGGAAGGCGGTGACCGGCGTCGGTGCGCCCTCATAAACATCCGGCGTCCACATATGGAACGGCACCGCCGAGATCTTGAAGGCGAGGCCGGCCAGCACGAAGACCAGGCCGACGACGAGGCCAAGCTGGCGTTCGCCGCTGCCAAGTGCGGAGGCAATTTCCTGGAAGCCGACATTGCCGGTGTAGCCGTAGACCAGGCTGATGCCATAGAGCAGCATGCCCGACGACAGCGCGCCGAGCACGAAGTACTTCAGGCCGGCCTCGGTCGAGCGCAGATTGTCGCGGTTGATCGCCGCCAGCACGTAGATCGCCAGCGATTGCAGTTCGAGGCCGAGATAGAGCCCGATCATGCCGTTGGCCGAGATCATCAGCATCATGCCGAGCGTGCAGAGCAGGATCAGCACCGGGTATTCGAACTTGTCGAAATGCTCCTGCTTGGCAAAGCGCATCGACATCACCAGCGTCACTGCCGAACCGACGAGCGACAGCACCTTCATGAAGCGGGAAAAGGGATCCTGGATGAAGGCGTTGCCATAGGCTGCGCCCTGCCCCGTGGAAAAGACCAGCCATATGCCGGCGATCACCAGCACGGCGACGGCAAGGCCGGTCACCATGTTGACGGCGTTGGCACGCGAATAGGCGCCGACCATCAACAGCGCCAGCGCGCCGATGGCAAGGATCAGCTCCGGCGTCGAGAGCGAAAGGCTGGAGTAAAGGTCCGGCGTCATGGTTCGCAAAACCTCTGGTCAGTTCGCCGCCGCGGTCTGCGCGGCGCCGATGGATGCTGTGACATTGGTGACGAGCGCCTTGACCGACTGGGCCGTGGCATCGAAGACGGGGGCGGGATAGACGCCGAAGAAGATGACCAGCACGACCAGCGGGTAGATGATCGCCTTCTCGCGCGTCGAGAGGTCAAGCAGGCCCTTCAGGCTTTCCTTGGTCAGCGCGCCGAAGATCACCCGGCGGTAGAGCCAGAGCGCATAGGCCGCCGACAGGATGACGCCGGTGGCGGCGAAGAACGCCACCCAGGTGTTGACCTTGAACACGCCGAGCATGGTCAGGAACTCGCCGACGAAGCCTGACGTGCCGGGCAGGCCGACATTGGCCATGGTGAAGACCATGAACACGGTGGCGTATTTCGGCATGTTGTTGACCAGGCCGCCATAGGCGTCGATCTCGCGTGTGTGCATGCGGTCGTAGATGACGCCGACGCACAGGAACAGCGCGCCGGACACCAGGCCGTGCGACAGCATCTGGAAGATCGCGCCCTGCACGCCTTCCTGGTTCATGGCGAAGATGCCCATGGTGACGAAGCCCATATGGGCGACCGAGGAATAGGCGATCAGCTTCTTCATGTCCTCCTGCATCAGCGCCACCAGCGAGGTGTAGATGATGGCGACGACCGACAGCGTGAACACCAGTGGCGCAAACATCTCCGACGCCAGCGGGAACATCGGCAGCGAGAAGCGCAGGAACCCGTATCCGCCCATTTTGAGCAGGATGGCGGCCAGGATCACCGAGCCCGCCGTCGGCGCCTCGACGTGCGCGTCAGGCAGCCAGGTGTGCACCGGCCACATCGGCATCTTCACGGCGAAAGAAGCGAAGAAGGCGAGCCATAGCCATGTCTGCATGCTGGCCGGGAAATTGTGGGTCAAAAGCGTCGGGATATCGGTGGTGCCGGACTGGAAGAACATCGCCATGATGGCGAGCAGCATCAGCACCGAGCCGGCCAGCGTATAGAGGAAGAACTTGAACGAGGCATAGACGCGCCGCTTGCCGCCCCAGACGCCGATGATGATGAACATCGGGATCAGGCCGGCCTCGAAGAAGACGTAGAACAGCACGATGTCGAGCGCGCAGAACACGCCGATCATCAGCGTTTCCAGGAGCAGGAAGGCGATCATGTAGGCCTTGACGCGCTTGTCGATCGCCTCCCACGACGCCAGGATGCAAAGCGGCATCAGGAACGTCGTCAGGATGACGAACAGCATCGAAATGCCGTCGACGCCCATATGGTAGGAGATGCCGGAATCCAGCCAGGCGTATTTCTCGACGAACTGGAAGCCGGCCTGCGAATTGTCGAAGCCGGTCCAGATGAACAGCGAGATGATGAAGGTGGCCGCCGTCGTTGTGAAGGCGATGGCGCGGATGTTGCGGCGTGCGTTTTCGCTGTCGTCCCGGATGAACAGGATCAGCAGCACACCAACCAGCGGCAGGAAGGTGACCAGCGAGAGGATTGGCCAGGCGGTCATCAGAGCATCATCCAGGTGACGAGTGCGGCCACGCCGATCAGCATGGCGAAGGCATAGTGATAGAGGTAGCCGGTCTGCAGCTTGACGACGCGGTTGGTGACGTCGACGACGCGCGCCGAAACGCCGTCCGGCCCGAGCCCGTCAATGATGGTGCCGTCGCCGGTCTTCCACAGGAACCTGCCCAGCGCCTTGGCCGGCCGCACGAACAGGACGTCGTAGAGCTCGTCGAAATACCACTTGTTGAGCAGGAAGGCATAGAGCAGGCGATGGTTGGCGGCGACACTCCGGGCCAGTTCCGGCGAGCGTATGTAGAACTTCCAGGCGACGGCAAAGCCGATGACCATGGCGACGAACGGTGCCAGCTCGACCCACAGCGGCAATTCGTGGATATCGTGCAGGATGTGGTTGTCCGGCAGCGTGAACAGCGACGCCTTCCAGAACTCGGTATAGCCCTCGCCGATGAAGGCGCCATGGAAGATGATGCCGGCAAACAGCGCGCCCGCGGCCAGGATGAACAGCGGCACCAGCATCACCGGCGGCGATTCATGGACGTGGTGCATGACGTCGTGGCTCGCCCGCGGCTCGCCGTGGAAGGTCATGAAGATCAGCCGCCAGGAGTAGAACGAGGTGAAGCAGGCGGCGATGACCAGCAGGATGAAGGCGAGGCCGGCGACCGAATTGTGCCCGGCAAAGGCAGCCTCGATGATGGCGTCCTTGGAGAAGAAGCCGGCGGTGCCGATGACGGTCACCGGAATGCCGACGCCGGTCAGCGCCAGCGTGCCGATCACCATCATCCAGTAGGTCTTCGGAATGAGCTTCCGCAGGCCACCCATCTTGCGCATGTCCTGCTCGTCGGAGACGGCATGGATGACCGAGCCCGAACCGAGGAACAGCAGCGCCTTGAAGAAGGCGTGCGTGAACAGATGGAAGATGGCGGCGCCATAGGCGCCGACGCCGAGCGCCACGAACATGTAGCCGAGCTGCGAGCAGGTCGAATAGGCGATGACGCGCTTGATGTCGTTCTGCACCAGGCCGACGGTCGCCGCGAAGAAGGCGGTGAAGGCGCCGATGAAGGTGACCACCGTCAGCGCCGAATGCGACAGCTCGAACAGCGGCGACAGGCGCGCCAGCATGAACACGCCGGCCGTGACCATGGTGGCGGCATGGATGAGGGCGGAGACCGGCGTCGGGCCTTCCATGGCGTCCGGCAGCCAGGTGTGCAGCGGCACCTGCGCCGACTTGCCCATGGCGCCCATGAACAGCAGCAGGCAGACAATGGTCATGGCCGAGTGCTTGTCGAGCGCATAGCCAAGGAAGGTGAGAACGGCAGCACCGTGCTCAGCGCCTTCGGTCGGAATGAACGTCGCGGCATTGGCGAAGATGGTGCCGAGATTGACCGAGCCGAACAGCACGAAGACGCCGAAAATGCCCAGCGCGAAGCCGAAATCGCCGACGCGGTTGACGACGAAGGCCTTGATGGCCGCGGCATTGGCCGACGGCTTCTTGTACCAGAAGCCAATCAGCAGGTAGGAAGCGAGACCGACGCCCTCCCAGCCGAAGAACATCTGCACGAGATTGTCGGCCGTCACCAGCATCAGCATGGCGAAGGTGAACAGCGACAGATAGGCAAAGAAGCGCGGCCGGTTCGGGTCGTGGTGCATGTAGCCGATCGAATAGATGTGAACCAGCGCGGACACGGTGTTGACCACCACCAGCATGACCACCGTCAGCGTGTCGATCCTGAGCGCCCAGGAGGCGTCGAGACCACCGGACTGGATCCAGCGCAGCATCGGCACGGTGAACACCTCGCCCTCGCCGAAGCCGACGGAGAAGAAGGCGAGCCAGGACAGCACGGCCGAAATCACCAGGAAGCCAGAGGTGATGTATTCCGATGCCTTGGCGCCGAGCGAATTGCCGAACAGGCCGACAATCAGGAAGCCCAGCAGCGGAAGGAAGACGATCGCTTGATACATAACTGCCTCGTCAACCCTTCATCTGGTTCACGTCTTCGACCGCGATCGAGCCGCGGTTGCGGAAGAAGACGACAAGAATGGCAAGACCGATGGCCGCTTCAGCGGCCGCGACCGTCAGCACGAACAGCGCAAACACCTGTCCGACGAGATCGCCGAGTGCGGCCGAGAAGGCGACGAAATTGATGTTGACGGCCAAAAGGATCAACTCGATCGACATCAGGATGACGATGATGTTGCGGCGGTTCAGGAAGATGCCGAACACGCCGAGCGTGAACAGGATCGCCGATACGGTGAGGTAATGTGCGATGCCGACGACCATCTCAGAGCCCCTCGCCCGACTTGACCTTGCGGATTTCCATGCCCGTCGCCGGCGTGCGGCCAACCTGGGCTGCGATCGACTGCCGCTTGACCCCTTCCTTGTGGCGCAGCGTCAAGACGATCGCGCCGATCATGGCGACCAGCAGGATGAGGCCCGAAATCTGGAAGTAGTAGAGGTAGTCGGTATAGAGGATGTCGCCGAGGGCGGCGGTGTTGGTCCGCGCGGCGAGGTCCGGGATCGGCTTTGAGACCGTCGACGCCAGCTGCGGCGCGAATGTGTAACCGCCAAGCACCACGATCAGCTCCGCCGCCAGGATCAGCCCGACCATCGCGCCGATCGGCGCATATTGCAGAGCGCCCTCCTTCATCTCGGCGAAGTCGACATCGAGCATCATGACGACGAACAGGAACAGCACCATCACGGCGCCGACATAGACGACGAGCAGGATCATCGCCAGGAACTCGGCGCCGGTCAGCATGAACAGGCCGGCAGCGTTGAAGAAGGTCAGGATCAGGAACAGCACGGAATGCACAGGGTTACGCGCCGAAATGACCATGAAGGCCGACGCCACCGCGACAAAGGCGAAGAGGTAGAAAAAGGCCGCCTCTAGTCCACTCAGCATTGGGGATCCCCCGGGTTCCTGTCCGAAACAGGACGCTCGTCCTGTTCGATGTTTGCGACCGCCTCCGGCCGGCAAGTTGCGTTGTCCTTAGACGAGGCCCCTCGCCCCGTCCATGCGTCAAATGTCAGCGGTAGGGCGAGTCCAGCGAGATGTTACGCGCCAGTTCGCGCTCCCACCGGTCGCCATTCGCCAGCAGCCTGTCCTTGTCGTAGTAAAGCTCCTCGCGCGTCTCCGTCGCGAATTCGAAATTCGGGCCCTCTACGATGGCGTCGACCGGGCAGGCTTCCTGGCAGAAGCCGCAATAGATGCACTTCACCATGTCGATGTCGTAGCGCACGGTACGGCGCGTGCCGTCATTGCGGCGCGGGCCGGCCTCGATGGTGATCGCCTGCGCCGGGCAGATCGCTTCGCACAGCTTGCAGGCGATGCAGCGTTCCTCGCCATTGGGATACCGGCGCAGCGCATGCTCGCCCCGGAAGCGCGGGCTGACCGGCCCCTTCTCGTGCGGATAGTTGATCGTCTCCTTCGGCGCGAAGAACTGGCGCATCGACAGGAAGAAGGCGCTGACGAAATCCTGCAGCAGCAGCGATTTTGCGGCTTGGCCAAGAGCGGACATCACGCAAACCCCGTGATCTTGAGAAAGGCAGCGACGATTACCACCATCGCCAGCGAGATCGGCAGGAAGACTTTCCAGCCCAGGCGCATCAGCTGGTCGTAGCGGTAGCGCGGCACGAAGGCCTTCACCATGGAGAACATGAAGAACATCAGGCAGATCTTGAGCACGAACCAGATCACGCCGGGCACCCAGGTGAAGGGCGCGAAGTCGAAGGGAGGCAGCCAGCCGCCGAGGAACAGGATGGTGGCCAGCGCGCACATCAGCACCACGGCGACATATTCGCCGAGGAAGAACAGCAGGAACGGCGTCGAGGAGTATTCGACCATATGGCCGGCGACCAGTTCCGACTCGGCTTCCACCAGATCGAAGGGCGGGCGGTTCGTCTCGGCCAGCGCCGAGATGAAAAAGATGACGAACATCGGGAACAGCGCCAGCCAGTGCCAGTCGAGGAAGCTGTTGGGCAGGCCAAGCTTGGTACCCAGCCCGTCCTGCTGCGACATCACGATGTCGGACAGGTTGAGCGAGCCGACGCAAAGCAGCACGGTGACGATGACGAAGCCGATCGAGACTTCGTAGGACACCATCTGCGCCGCCGAGCGCAGCGCACCGAGGAACGGGTATTTCGAGTTCGATGCCCAGCCGCCCATGATCACGCCATAGACCTCGAGCGAGGAGATGGCGAAGACGTAGAGGATGCCGACATTGACGTTGGCGATCGCCCAGCCGGCGTTGACCGGAATGACTGCCCAGGCCGAGATAGCCAGCACCGCAGACACCAGCGGCGCCAGCAGGAACACGCCCTTGTTGGCGCCCGACGGGATGACCGGCTCCTTGAAGACGAACTTCAACAGATCGGCGAAAGCCTGCAGCGTGCCCCATGGGCCGACGACGTTCGGGCCGCGGCGCAGTTGCACCGCCGCCCAGATCTTGCGGTCGGCGTAAAGCAGGTAGGCGACCCCGATCAGCAAAACGACGATCAGCACGACCGACTTCAAGAGGATGATCAGCGTCGGCAGCACGTAGAAGGAGAAGAAAGTGTCCATGTCTACTCTGCCGCCTGCCTGAAGCCGTTTTTCGCCAGCGCCGAGCACTCAGCCATTACGGCCGACGCCCGCGCGATCGGGTTGGTCAGATAGAAGTCCGTGACCGGCGAGGTGAAAGTGCCCTTGTTCAGCCGCCCGCCGAGCTTCGCCACCTTGGCGATGTCGTCGGCGTTACCGGCCTCGACATGATCGATGCGGGCGAGATGCGGGTATTCGCCATAGAGCTTGGCGCGCAGCTGCTGCAGCGAATCGAACGGCAGCTTCTTGCCGAGCACATCCGACAGTGCCCTGAGAATCGCCCAGTCCTCGCGCGCATCGCCCGGCGCGAAGCCGGCGCGGTTGGTCTGCTGCACGCGTCCCTCGGTGTTAACATAGGTGCCCGACTTTTCGGTGTAGGCAGCGCCCGGCAGGATGACGTTGGCGCGGTGCGCGCCGGCGTCGCCATGGGTGCCGATATAGACGACGAATGCGCCGCCGGTGTTGCCCATATCGATCTCGTCGGCGCCGAGCAGGAACAGCACGTCGCTGTCGCCGAGCATGCCGGCGACATTCTTGCCGCCCTCGCCCGGCACGAAGCCGACATCGAGGCCGCCGACGCGGGCGGCCGCATTGTGCAGCACGGCAAAGCCGTTCCAGTCGGCGCGGGCAGCGTTGACGGCAGCGGCGAGCTTCGCCGCCTGGCCGAGCACGGCCGCGCCATCGGCGCGCGACAGTGCGCCCTGGCCGACAATGATTAGCGGATGCGTCGCCTTCTTCAGCACCTGGAAGAACTTGCCGTTGCCGTCGGCCAAATCCTTCAGCGATTCCGGGCCGGCGCCGAGCTGTTCGTAATCGTAGCGTGTGTCGCCAACCTCGCCGATGACGCCGACCGGCAAATTGCCGATGCGCCAGCGCTTGCGAATGCGGGCGTTGAGCACCGACGCCTCGAAGCGCGGATTGGCGCCGATGATCAGCACCGCATCGGCCTGCTCGATGCCCTCGATGGTCGGATTGAAGATGTAGCTGGCGCGGCCAAGCGCCGGATCGAGTGCGGCGCCATCCTGGCGGCAGTCGATGTTCTTCGAGCCCAGCGCAGCCATAAGCTGCTTCAGTGCGTAGATTTCCTCAACCGCCGCGAGATCGCCGGCAATGGCGCCGATCTTCTCCGGCGCAGCCTTCGACACCGCATCCTTGATCGCCGCGAAGGCCTCGGCCCAGCTGGCGGGAGCAAGCTTGCCGTCCTTGCGCACATAGGGGCGGTCGAGGCGCTGCGTGCGCAGCCCATCCCAGATGAAGCGGGTCTTGTCGGAAATCCACTCCTCGTTCACCGCTTCGTTGACGCGCGGCAGGATGCGCATCACTTCGCGGCCGCGGCTATCAACGCGGATAGCCGAGCCGACGGCGTCCATGACGTCGATGGATTCGGTCTTGGTCAGCTCCCACGGCCGCGCCTGGAAGGCGAAAGGCTTCGAGGTCAGCGCGCCGACCGGGCAGAGATCGATGACATTGCCCTGCAACTCCGAGGTCATCGCGCTTTCGAGATAGGTGGTGATCTCGGCGTCCTCGCCGCGGCCGATCAGGCCGAGCTCGGAAATGCCGGCGACTTCCGTGGTGAAGCGGACGCAACGCGTGCAGTGGATGCAGCGGTTCATCACCGTCTTGACCAGCGGGCCGATATACTTGTCTTCGACCGCGCGCTTGTTCTCGTGATAGCGCGAGGAATCGACGCCGAAGGCCATTGCCTGGTCCTGCAGGTCGCACTCGCCGCCCTGGTCGCAGATCGGGCAATCCAGCGGATGGTTGATCAGCAGGAACTCCATCACGCCTTCCCGCGCCTTCTTGACCATCGGCGTGTTGGTGAAGATTTCCGGCGGCTCGCCGTTCGGGCCGGGGCGCAGGTCGCGCACACCCATGGCGCAGGAAGCCTGCGGCTTGGGCGGCCCGCCCTTCACCTCGATCAGGCACATACGGCAATTGCCGGCGATCGACAGACGCTCATGGAAGCAGAAGCGAGGCACTTCCGCGCCGGCGTCCTCGGCCGCCTGCAGCAGCGTATAGTGGTCGGGTACAGTGATCTCTTTCCCGTCGACCTTGAGCTTTGCCATCAATTGCCCCCGGCGGTCTGCGCCGTCTCATATGCCTGAAACAGATCGCTCAACCTGATGCCATTGATCATCATGCCGGCGAGTTCAGCGTTTTCTATCTTCAAATTGCTCATATTCACATTGCTGAAAAACGCGTTCGAGAGGTCCGCGTCTTCCACCAGGGCCGCCGACAGGTTGACGTTGCGAAACTGCATGTTCGACAGGTTCACATCGTCAAATCTGGAGTTGCTGACGATGGCATTGCGCACATCGAGAACTTCGCTCCTGTCGTGGACATCCATACCTGCCCCCTACCTCTTCGCCTTGGCGGCGAGCGTCAGCGCCGCCGCCTGGCGGGTCCACTCGTCGCGGCCGACGCGGCCTTTGAGCGACAGGTAATCCTCGACCCAGGCAATCTCTTCCGGTGTCCATGCGGCGATCTGGGCAAAGGTCCAGATGCCGAGGCCGTTCAGCACCTTTTCCAGCTTCGGCCCGACGCCCGCTATCGCCTTGAGATCAGACGGCTTGGACGGACGCGCTATCGTCTTGGGCTGCCTGAAATCCTCCGGCATCAATCCGGTCGTGGCGTCTTCGGCGACCGGGTCCGCCTTCTCCGGCTCGGCATCGACGGTGCGGGCGGCAATATCGGTCACGTCCTGGGCGAAGGTCTGCGCCTCGGCGATCAGGGTTTTGGTCGCCGCGCGCGCCTTGGTGGCGGGGGCGGTCTCCGAATAACGCTCGGCGCGCTGCTCGAAATCGTCGATGATCGGCTGGAAAATCCGCTGCGATGTCTCGACAGCACCCGACCATGCGCCAAGCCACACGCCAAAGGCATGGTTGGCGAGGCCGAAGCCAAGCGCCGACATGGCGGCAGCACCGGCGACAGGATGCGCGAGAAGGTTGACGGCGCTGGCCATCTCCTTCGGCATCATCCTGGTCAAATCCTGGTTCATCTTCTCAAGCTGGTCCAAATTGGGCATCAAAGGGTTCGAATACGGCGCCATAGAAATCTCCTGGTCGTTTCTTCGTCTGCCCGCCCCGCATGTTTCAGTCCCGGGCTTCACGCCCGTATTTCAAATCTATTCCGCCGCCACCATCACCGGCTCGGCCCGGTGCGCGTTGCGCGAAAACTCGTCGATACGCCGCTCCACCTCGCCGCGGAAATGCCGCATCAGCCCCTGGATCGGCCATGCCGCCGCGTCGCCTAGCGCGCAGATCGTATGGCCTTCCACCTGCTTGGTGACGTCGAGCAGCATGTCGATCTCGCGCTTTTGCGCCTCGCCGCGCACCAGCCGTTCCATCACCCGCCACATCCAGCCCGTGCCTTCGCGGCACGGCGTGCACTGGCCGCAGCTCTCATGCTTGTAGAAATAGGACAGCCTGGCGATCGCCTTCACGATATCGGTCGACTTGTCCATGACGATGACAGCCGCCGTGCCGAGGCCCGATTTCAGGTCGCGCAGCGCGTCGAAATCCATCGGCGCATCGATGATCTGCTCTGCCGGCACCAGCGGCACCGAAGCGCCACCCGGAATGACCGCAAGCAGATTGTCCCAGCCGCCGCGAATGCCGCCGCAATGCGTCTCGATCAGCTCGCGGAACGGGATCGACATCGCCTCTTCGACGGTGCACGGATTGTTGACGTGACCGGAGATGCAAAACAGCTTGGTGCCGACATTGTTGGGCCGGCCGAAGGACGAGAACCAGGCCGCACCACGGCGCAGAATGGTCGGGGCCACCGCGATCGACTCGACATTGTTCACGGTTGTCGGACAACCGTACAAGCCGACATTGGCCGGGAATGGCGGCTTCAGCCGCGGCTGGCCTTTTTTGCCTTCGAGGCTTTCCAGAAGCGCGGTTTCCTCGCCGCAGATATAGGCGCCGGCGCCGTGATGCATGTAGATGTCGAAATCGTAGCCGGACGTGTTTTTCTTGCCGATCAGCTTGGCCTCATAGGCCTCGTCGATGGCGCGCTGCAGCGCCTCGCGCTCCCTGACGAACTCGCCGCGCACATAGATGTAGGCGGCGACCGCGCCCATGGCGAAGCCGGCAATGAACGAGCCCTCGACCAGCGTGTGCGGATCGTTGCGCAATATGTCGCGGTCCTTGCACGTGCCGGGCTCGGATTCGTCGGCATTAACAACGAGATAGCTCGGCCTTCCGTCGCTCTGCTTGGGCATGAACGACCATTTCAGCCCGGTCGGGAAGCCGGCGCCGCCACGGCCGCGCAGGCCCGACGCCTTCATTTCGTTGACGATCCAGTCGCGCCCCTTGGCGATGATGCCGGGCGTGTTGTCCCAAGCACCGCGCGCCATGGCGCCGGCCAGCGACTTGTCGAAGAGGCCGTAGATGTTGTTGAAGATGCGGTCTTGATCCTGAAGCATGTTTCGTCCCTCAGACCGGCTTCTTGCCGAAGACGCGGATGTATTCGGCGACGCCGCCCTTGGCGAGCGCCTTGGCTTGGCCGACCCAGTCGTCGCGGTCGATGCGGCCACTGAAGGCGAGATAGCCGTCCATCCAGTCGCGCTCGGCCTTCTTCCACGAAGCGACCTGCGCGAAGGTGAAGATGCCCAGAGTGTGCAGGATGCCCTCGATCTTCGGGCCGACGCCCGAGATCAGCTTGAGATCGTCGACCGCGACCGGCCTGTCGATGCCGGCCGGACGGTTCTTGTCTTTGAGCGACGGTTTTGCCGGCCTGGCAGCTGGAATCTTGACTTCCGGCGCTTTGAAGGCAGTCGCCGGCTCGGCTTTGTTCCTGGAGCCGCTACGCTGTTTCGAGACCTCCTCGACTTCCGGCGCAGCCAGGTTGGCATTGGCAGCTGAATGCAGCGGCGCGGCAACGCTCGCTGCTTTTTCCACCTCGGGCGCGACCTTGACCGGCGATGGCGACTTCAGAGCCGGACTGGTCTCTGGAGCATCGGTCTTTGGCTTGCCGGCCTTGGACGGAGCAACCGGCGCTGCGGCAGGCGCCTGCGAAACCGTAGCGGCCGGCGCAACCGCGGCTGGCGCCGTTCTTGCAGCTTTGGTCGCCGCCTTGGCTTCCTTGTCGCGCGTCGCCTTGAGGATCGCCTTTTCGCTCTTCAGCGTCGTCAGACCGGGAGCCGGCTCCGAGCCGGTTCGACCGTTCTGCGGTCCCGTCGGAACCGAGGCGCCCTTGCCCGCATCGTAGAGATCGATGATTTCGGCCAGCCGTTCCGGCGTCAGATCCTCGAACGTGTCCTTGAAGACCATGACCATCGGCGCGTTGACGCAGGCGCCCAGGCACTCGACCTCCTCCCACGACAGCGTGCCCTTGTCGTTGGTGTGGAACTGGTCGTGGTGGATCTTCGAGCGGCACACGTCCATCAGCGCTTCCGAGCCGCGCAACATGCAGGGGGTGGTGCCGCAGACCTGAATATGCGCGCGTGTGCCGACCGGATTGAGCTGATACTGCGTGTAGAAGGTCGCAACCTCAAGCCCACGGATGCGCGGCATGCCGAGCATGTCGGAAATAGTCTCGATCGCCGCCTTGGTGACCCAGCCTTCCTGTTCCTGCGCGATCATCAGCAAGGGAATGATCGCCGACTGCTCGCGACCCTTCGGATATTTCTTGATCCATTGCTTGGCCGCTGCCGCATTCGCCCGGTTGAAGGCGAAGGACGCTGGCTGGACGCTGGCTTCTGCGAGACGGCGGACTGACATTTAGCGATCGACCTCACCAAACACGATGTCGAGGGAGCCGAGAACGGCGGTGACGTCGGCCAACATGTGGCCGCGGCAAAGGAAGTCCATGGCTTGCAGATGCGCGAAGCCCGGCGCGCGCAGCTTGCAGCGGTACGGCTTGTTGGTACCGTCGGAGACGAGATAGACGCCGAACTCGCCCTTCGGCGCTTCGACAGCCGCATAAACCTCGCCGGCCGGCACGCGATAGCCCTCGGTGTAGAGCTTGAAATGATGGATCAGCGCTTCCATCGAGCGCTTCATCGCCTGGCGCTTGGGCGGCACCACCTTGCCGTCGAGGTTCGATACCGGGCCGGTGCTTTCCTTGCCGAGCAACAGATCGACGCACTGGCGCATGATTTTCGCCGACTGGCGCATTTCTTCCATGCGCACCAGGTAACGGTCGTAGCAGTCGCCGTTCTTGCCGATCGGGATGTCGAAATCCATCTCGGAATAGCATTCATAGGGCTGCGACTTGCGCAGATCCCAGGCAGCGCCCGAACCGCGCACCATGACGCCGGAAAAACCCCAGGCCCAGGCATCGGCCAGCGACACGGTGCCGATATCGACATTGCGCTGCTTGAAGATGCGGTTGCCGGTGAGCAGTCTGTCGAGATCGTCGAGCGACTTCAGGAACGGATCGATCCACTTGCCGATGTCCTCGACCAGCTTCGCCGGCAGGTCCTGGTGCACGCCGCCGGGGCGGAAATAGGCGGCATGCATGCGCGAGCCGGAAGCCCGCTCATAAAACACCATCAGCTTTTCGCGTTCGACGAAGCCCCACAGCGGCGGCGTCAGCGCGCCGATGTCGAGCGCCTGTGTCGTCACATTGAGGATGTGCGACATGATGCGGCCGATCTCGCAATAAAGCACGCGGATGAGCTGCCCGCGCTTCGGCACTTCGATACCGAGCAGCCGCTCGGCGGCAAGCGCGAAGGCATGTTCCTGGTTCATCGGCGCGCAATAGTCGAGCCGGTCGAGATAAGGCACCGCCTGCAGATAGGTCTTGTGCTCGATCAGCTTTTCGGTGCCGCGATGCAGCAGGCCGATATGCGGATCGACGCGATCCACGACCTCACCGTCCAACTCAAGCACCAACCTCAAAACACCATGCGCCGCAGGGTGTTGAGGTCCAAAGTTAATGTTAAAATTGCGGACGGAGGTTTCGGCCATTCTGGCGCCTCAATTCGTCTTGGCTTTTTCGTCCCCGGGCAGCACGTAGTCGGTGCCCTCCCACGGGGAAAGAAAATCGAAATTGCGGAATTCCTGCTTCAATTCCACCGGCTCGTAGATCACGCGCTTGGCCTCGTCGTCGTAGCGGACTTCGACGAAACCGGTCAGCGGGAAATCCTTGCGCAGCGGGTGACCCTCGAAGCCGTAATCCGTGAGGATGCGGCGCAGATCCGGATGGCCGGAGAACAGGACGCCATAGAGATCGTAGGTCTCGCGCTCATACCAGTCGGCGCCGGGATAGACTGATGTCAGCGACGGCACCAGCGTCTCTTCGTCGGCCTGGACCTTGATGCGGATGCGCAAATTCTGCTTCGGAGACAACAGATGATAGACGACATCGAAGCGCTTGATCCGTGACGGATAGTCGGCGCCGCAGACATCGATGATCGAGATGAACTGGCAGCGTGGATCGTCGCGCAGGAAGGTCGCCACGTCGATCAGGTCGCCGGGCTCGACCGAGATCGTCAGTTCGCCATAGGCGAACACCGCATCGGTGACGCGACCCGGCAGCTTTTCGCCGAGATAGGTCGACAGTTCGCTAAGGGATGCGGCCATGGATTTACCGTTCGATCGTGCCGGTGCGGCGAATCTTCTTCTGCAAGAGAAGAATGCCGTAGAGCAGCGCTTCGGCGCTCGGCGGGCAGCCAGGGACATAGATGTCGACCGGCACGATGCGGTCGCAGCCGCGCACCACCGAATAGGAATAGTGGTAGTAGCCGCCGCCGTTGGCGCAGGAGCCCATCGAGATGACGTAGCGCGGCTCCGGCATCTGGTCGTAGACCTTGCGCAAAGCCGGGGCCATCTTGTTGGTCAGCGTTCCCGCCACGATCATGATGTCGGATTGGCGCGGCGAGGCGCGCGGCGCAACACCGAAGCGCTCCGAATCGTAGCGCGGCATCGAGGTGTGGATCATCTCGACAGCGCAGCAGGCCAGACCGAAGGTCATGAACATCAGCGAGCCGCTGCGCGCCCAGGTGATCAGCGCCTCGGTCGAGGTGACCAGAAACCCCTTGTCGGCGAGTTCATTGTTGATCTCGAGGAAGAACGGGTCGTCAGAACCGACCGGACGTCCGGTATTGGGGTCGATCAGGCCCTTGGGCTTCGGCGCGACGAGCGTACCGGAACTGTCGTTCAATCCCATTCCAGCGCTCCTTTTTTCCATTCATAGGCGAAGCCGATGGTCAGCACCGCCAAAAACACCATCATCGACCAGAAACCGAGCATGCCGATCTTCGAGAACGACACCGCCCACGGGAACAGGAAGGCCACTTCCAGGTCGAAGATGATGAACAGGATCGACACCAGGTAGAAGCGGATGTCGAATTTCATGCGGGCATCGTCGAAAGAGTTGAAGCCGCACTCATAGGCGGAAAGCTTTTCCGGGTCGGGACTGCGGTAGGCCACCAGGAACGGCGCTATGATAAGCGCCAGGCCGACGACCGCCGCCATGGCGATGAAGAGGACGATGGGCAGGTACGAACTGAGCAGTGCGTTCATGCTGCGGCTTTCCGTTGGCGGCCAATCCACTTTGATTACAGCAACCAACCCTAATGCGGAAGCGTGACAGTTTAACCGCTGAACCGTTTTAGGTGCCTATGCTGCAACGCGGCGAGGGTTAGCGCAGGGCTTTCGGCGAAGCAAGTCAAACCTTGTTCAAAACGCAGTGCTGGACGGCAGGTCGGGAAAAACTGGTCCGATCCGCTCCTGTTTGATTTCCTTCACCTTTTACTCCACTTTTGTCTCCTGACATGTCTCCCGCCATTTGCCTGCTAGCATGGTCGGAATCACCGGCAAAAAATGCGCGAACAGGGACCAGGGCAAAGGCATCTTGATGAAGGACAAAATATCGCTCGCCATGGCCAGGCGGATCGCACTGGCCGCGCAGGGTTTTGCCGACCCCCGGCCGGGCGGCACACCCGACCGCCGCCACCTCGCCCGGGTGCTCTCGCGCACCGGCCTGCTGCAGATCGATTCCGTCAGCGCCGTGGTGCGCGCCCACTATATGCCGCTCTATTCGCGCCTTGGCCCCTACCCGCTGGCTTTGCTCGACAATGCCGCGGTCACCCGCAAGCGCACGGTGTTCGAATATTGGGCGCATGAGGCCTCGTTCCTGCCGGTCGAGACCTGGCCGCTGATGCGCTGGCGCATGCAGCGTGCCGAGAGCGGCGACGAAATGTATCTCGGTCTCGCCAAATGGGGCCGCGAGCACGCCGCCTATATCGAGGAGATCTACCGCGCGGTCGCCGAGCGCGGTCCGATCGCCGCTTCGGCGCTCGAAGGCCAGAAGGGCTCGGGCGGCTGGTGGGGCTGGAGCCATGCCAAGCATGCTTTCGAGTGGCTGTTCTGGGCCGGCCGTATCACCACGGCCCACCGTCGCGGCTTCGAGCGCTTCTACGACCTCCCCGAGCGCGTGCTGCCGCAGGCGATCCTCGATCTGCCGGTGCCGGCCGCCAAGGACGCGCACCGCGAGTTGCTGCGCATTTCCGCCCGCGCCCACGGCATCGCGACATCTGGCGATTTGCGCGACTATTTCCGCCTGTCGCCGGCCGACATGAAGGGCCGGCTGGAAGAGTTGGTCGAGACGGGCGAGCTGTTGCCGGTGCGCGTCGAAGGCTGGGACAAGCCGGCTTACCTCCACAAGGACGCCCGCCTGCCGCGAAAAATCGAAGCCCGTGCCTTGCTGGCGCCGTTCGACCCCGTCGTCTTCGAGCGTTCGCGCAGCGAGCGTCTGTTCGATTTCCGCTACCGCATCGAGATCTACACGCCTGCCGACAAGCGGCAATACGGCTATTACGTCCTGCCCTTCCTGCTCGGCGACCGGATCGTGGGGCGCGTCGACCTCAAAGCCGACCGTCCCGCCAGCGTGCTGCGCGTCCACGCGGCTTATGCCGAACCCAAAGCGCCACCTGAGACCGCCGCACAACTCTTCGAGGAATTGAAGCAGATGCAGGGCTGGCTTGGCCTCGAGCGCATCGAAGTGACGCCGGCCGGCGATTTGGGACAGCCTTTGGCCGACATTGCCATGTCGTAGCCGTGCGTTGACAGTGCTGCCCGCAAAAGCCTAAATCCGCTGCAGACGGTCCCCTGCCCGCAACGGCTGGGGCCAAGAGGGAATGCGGTGCGGGACAAAATCCCAAATCCGCGGCTGTCCCCGCAACTGTAAGCGACGAGCCAAGGCCGAAAGCCACTGGGTAACACCGGGAAGGCGGCTACCAAGGCGATGACCCGCGAGCCAGGAGACCTGCCGTCTGCGACAGAAGAATCCGATCGCCTGGCGGGTTTCCGGGCAAGGAGCCCGGTTTTTGGACCAGAACAGCAGTTTTTCGGCTGGCACAGCGGATATTTCGCCCGCCGATGGCGACGCCTTGGTCGGCGTCACCGTCATCGTCTGCGCCTCCTGCCGCGACGAGACCGGCTCAGACGCCCATCCCCGCGCCGGCGAATTGCTGGCTGAGGACACGCGCCGCGCCGCTGCCGGCGACATCCGTGTCCGCACCGTCGAATGCCTCGGCAATTGCAAGCGTCGGCTCAGCGCTGCGATCCTGCGCGACAGCTGCTGGAGCTATGTCTTCGGCGACCTGACCGCGACCAGCGGCGCCGATCTCGTCACCGGCGCCAAGCTCTTCGCCACCTCGACGGACGGCCTCATCCCCTGGCGCGGCCGGCCCGATAGCCTCAAGCGCGGCCTCGTTGCCCGCATCCCACCCCTCGACATGTTGAAGGACTGACCATGAACGCTCCAAATCCGGCCGGCAATCTCTCCCGTGTTCCCTGCACCGTCGTCACCGGCTTTCTCGGCGCCGGCAAGACGACGCTGGTCCGCCATCTCCTGGAAAATGCCGGCGGCAAGCGCATTGCCATCATCGTCAACGAGTTCGGCGACATCGGCATCGACGGCGAGATACTCAAGGGATGTGGCATCGACACCTGCCCCGAGGAAAACATCGTTGAGCTGGCCAATGGCTGCATCTGCTGCACTGTCGCCGACGATTTCGTGCCGGCCCTCGACCGGATCCTGGCGCTGACGCCGAAGGTCGACCACATCCTGATCGAGACCTCGGGCCTGGCGCTGCCCAAGCCGCTGGTCCAGGCGTTCCAGTGGCCGAGCGTGAAAGGCCGGGTGACCGTCGATGGCGTCATCGCCGTGGTCGACGGCCCGGCGCTGGCCGAAGGCCGTGTCGCCAACGACATGGACGCCCTGCAGGCGCAGCGGGTCAAGGACGAAACGCTCGACCATGACGACCCGGTCGAAGAGGTGTTCGAGGACCAGATCGCCTGCGCCGACCTGATCATCCTGTCGAAGAGTGATCTGATGGATTCAGCCGGTTCGGCCCGCGCCAACGCCATCATCGGCGAACACTCTGCCCGCGCTGTAAAAATCGTGGCGACCGCGCATGGCAAGGTCGATCCCTCGATCCTGCTGGGCCTCGGCCTCGCCGTCGAGGACGATATCGAGAACCGCAAGTCGCACCATGACGGCGCTTTCGACCACGAGCACGACGACTTCGACACCTTCATCGTCGACATTCCCTCGATCGCCAATCCGGACGAACTGGCAAAGCGCGTCACCACCATTGCCGAAGAAGAGAATGTGCTGCGCGTGAAAGGCTTCGTCGATGTCGGCGGCAAGCCGATGCGGCTTTTGCTGCAGGCCGTCGGCCCGCGCGTCAACCATTACTATGACCGCGCCTGGACGGCCGAGGACGACCGCCGCTCGCGCCTCGTCGTCATTGGCCTCAAGGGGCTGAACCGCCCGGCGATCGAGCGTATACTCGCCGGCTGATCTCAGGCACGAGCCGCGATGCACATCCTCACCACCACATCCGCCTCGCTCGACGATCTCGCCGAGCCGGTCGATCTCCGGCAGACGCCGGCGGATGTCGTGGCGCTGTCCTTCACCGACAGCGATCTGGCCGGGCTGGCGGCCGCATGGAAGGCTGATGCCGGCCGCCTGCCCTCGATGCGATTGGCGGCGCTCCGCGATCTGCGCCACCCCATGTCCGTCGACCTCTGGGTCGACAGCGTCGCCCGCCACGCCAAGATGATTTTGGTGCGCATCCTCGGCGGCTACGACTGGTGGCGCTACGGCTGCGACCAGCTTGCAGCAATCGCCCGTGAGCGGGGCATCAAACTCGCCCTGCTGCCCGGCGAAGGCCACGACGAGGACCTGCGCCTGATCGAAGCCTCGACGCTGCCGCGTGAGGAACTGGACGCCTTGCTTGGTTATTTCCGCGAGGGCGGCCCGGAGAATATGAGCGCACTGATGCGCAGGCTGGCAGGGCTGGCCGGGTCGGATGTGGCGGCGGCCGAGCCGGTCGCGGTGCCGAAAGCCGGGTTTTATGAGCCGGGGCGTGGAGTTGTCGACGTTGGCGATCCTTCACACCCCCCTCTGTCCTGCCGGACATCTCCCCCGCAAGGGGGGAGATCAACCGTCACCAAAGCCGGCCCCTCTTCTGCGCCGTTGGACAAGAATCTGTCTGGACCATCCAAGATTGGCGAAATCGCCGATGACAGCGCAATCTCCCCCCTTGCGGGGGAGATGTCCGGCAGGACAGAGGGGGGTGGGCGGGAACGCGACGCCGACAATCCCCCCGCACCCATCATCCCCATCCTCTTCTACCGCTCGATGCTGCTGGCTGCCGATGTCGCGCCCATCGACGCGCTTTTTGATGCACTCCGCCAGCGCGGCATCACCCCGGTCCCGATCTTCGTCTCCAGCCTGAAAGACGCCACCTCCCTCGCCTTCGTCGAAACCACGCTTGCCTCGCTCAAACCCGCCGCCATCATCACAGCCACCGCCTTCGCTTCCGGTGCCGAGCCCGGCGTGGAAACCCTGTTCGACCGCGCCGGCGTGCCGGTCTTCCAGGTCATCGTCGCCACCACTCGCCGCGACGTCTGGGACAAGAACCAGCGCGGTCTGGCGCCCGCCGACCTTGCCATGCATGTCGTGCTGCCCGAACTCGACGGCCGCATCCTTGCCGGCGCGATTTCCTTCAAGGGCGAAAGCGAGACCGACCCCGCACTCGGCCACCGCGCCTTCGCCAACCGGCCGGAACCGGATCGCGTGGCGCAGGTGGCGGATAGGGTAGCGGCGTTTATTCGCCTGCAGGAGACGGCTCGCGCGGCGCGCAAGCTGGCGATATTGATTCCCGACTATCCGAGCGCCCCCGGCCGCACCGGCTACGCTGTCGGCCTCGACGTGCCATCCAGCGTGCTGGCGATGCTGCATGACCTGAGGGAACAGGGCTACGCCGTTGAAGCGATTCCGCAATCGCCGCGCGCGTTGCTGGATTTGCTGGAGGCGGGCGGGCAAGGGCTGAAGCTGGAGGACTATGTCTCGCTCTCGACAGGGTTACCGACAGCGGCAATGGCTGCGGTGGAGGATGCTTGGGGCAAGGCAGACGGGACAGGTTTGCGCGAGGCGCCCCCAGAGGGGGGAGTGACAGAACGCCAACCTTCACTATCAAGCAAAAAGCACTTCCCCTTCCGCGCCGCCACCTTCGGCAACATCACAGTCGCACTGGCCCCCGATCGTGGCCGCTCGGCCGACCGCCGCGCCGATTACCACGACCCGACGCTCCCTCCACGTCACGATCTGATCGCCTTCGGCCTGTGGCTGCGCAAATCGCTCGGCATCCATGCTCTCATCCATGTCGGCGCGCACGGCACGCTGGAATGGCTGCCCGGCAAGACGGTCGCGCTGTCGCTAGCCTGCTTTCCCGAGGTCGTCACCGGCCCGCTGCCGGTCATCTATCCCTTCATCGTCTCCAATCCAGGCGAAGCCGCGCAGGCCAAGCGGCGCATCGCTGCCGTCACCCTTGGCCATTTGCCGCCGCCGCTGGCCGGCGCGGGACTGGACGAAGAACAGCACAGACTCGAGCGGCTGGTCGACGAATACGCCCAGGCCGACGGCCTCGACCGCCGCCGCCGCGACCGCCTCGCAAAACTGATCGTCGACACCGCGCGAAAGACCGGCCTTGCCTCCGAAGCCGGCGTCGCCAAAACCGACGCGCCCGACGAGGCGCTGCGTCGCATCGACGCCTGGCTCTGCGATCTCAAGGATTTCGCCATCAAGGACGGTCTGCATATCTACGGCCGGGCACCCGACGACGAACCAGATGCCATGCGCCTGCAAAGCGTTGCTGCCGAGAAGTCTGCGCTGCTGGCCGCGCTCGACGGCCGTCACGTCAAGGCCGGTCCGGCCGGCGCGCCGGCGCGTGGCCGCTCCGATGTGCTGCCCACTGGCCGCAACCTGTTCACCTCCGACCCGCGCACCATGCCGACGCCGACCGCCTATGATCTGGGCCGAGCGGCAGCGGAAGAAGTGGTGCGCGGCTACATGCAATCGCATGGCGACTGGCCGCGCTCGCTGGTCATCGATCTCTGGGGCTCGGCGTCGCTGCGAACCGGCGGCGAGGAAATCGCGCAGGGCCTGGCGCTGATGGGCTGTCGTCCGCAATGGGATTCTGCAACAGGCCGCATCACCGGCATCGAGGTGCTGCCTCCGGCCACGCTCGGCCGCCCGCGCGTCGATGTCACCTGGCGCATATCAGGCCTGTTCCGCGACATGTTCCCGACCCAGATCGCGCTGGTCGACGCTGCCGCCAACGCCGTTGCCGCGCGCGACGAGGACGATTCGGAAAATCCGCTCGCCGCCAAAACCCGCGCCGACGGCAAGCTCAGCCCGCGCATCTTCGGCACCTCGCCCGGCACCTATGGCGCCGGCATCGAGGACCTGTTGTCGAGCGGCGACTGGGGCATGCGCGAAGAAATCGGCCGCGCCTATCTCGATGCCACATCGCATGCCTATGGCGGCGCCGAGGGCGAAGGCATCGCCTCCCCCGGCGCTTTCGAAACCCGCATCGCCGAGGCCGATCTTCTCGTCCACACCGGCGACGACCCCGGCCGCGACATTCTCGAAGGTTCGGCCGATGTCGCCTTCATCGGCGGCTTTTCGGCCGCGCTTGCGGCGCTGGGCAGGAATGCCGACGTGATCGTGCTCGACACGACGGATCCGCAGAAACCTAAACCGCGTTCGGTGAGCGAAGCCGTATCGCGCGTGGTGCGAGCACGAGCGGTCAACGCGCGGTTTATATCGGGCCAGATGCGCCACGGCCCGCGCGGCGCTTCCGAATTCGCCGAGACCGTCGACCGCCTCATCGGCTTTGCCGAAACCACACACGCCATTTCGGGCGCGCTGATCGAGGCCGTGCATGACGCTTATGTCGGCGATCCCGACGTGCGCGCCTTCATCCTGCGCGAAAACCCCGCTGCCGCCAAAGTCATCGCCGAACGCTTCCTGTCGGCGCGCAGACGTGGCCTCTGGCATCCCTTGCGCAATTCCGTCGACGACGATCTTGCCGCGCTGATCGCCGAGGCCGAAGCGCTCGGGGTAGCGGCATGAACGCCTCCTCAAGGCGTGGCGCCTGTCCGGCTTTGTCGGCGCCGATGCAGACCGGCGACGGCCTGCTGGTCAGGCTCAACCCCGTTGCTGGAGGCCCATCTGCCAGAGGTTTGTCGCCGAAGCTGTTGATCGGACTCTGCGAATCCACCCTGCGGCACGGCAACGGCATCATGGAGGTGACGGCGCGCGGCAGCCTGCAGATCCGCGGGCTGACGGCGGAAAGCGCAGCCCTGCTGGCGGCGGAGGTGGATGCGCTGGGCATTGCGGTGCGCATCGGCGTGCCGGTCGAGACCGGGCCGCTGGCGGGCATCGATCCACAGGAGGTTACCGATCCACGGGCGCTGGCTGAGCGGATCAGGATGGCGGTTGAGGATGCCGGGCTGACGCCGAGGCTCGGGCCGAAGGTGTCGGTGGTCGTGGATGGCGGCGGGAAACTGATGATGGATGCGGTGACGGCTGATGTGCGGCTGAAGGCGGTGCGGGCCGGCGATGGCGTCGTGTGGGCTGTGTCGGTTGGCGGCGACGGTCGAAACGCGAAGGTATTGGCGAAGGTCGATGCGGATGTCGCGAGAGATATCGCCGTCGCTGCACTGAGGATGGTCGCCGAAAAAGGCCGTGAGGCGCACGCTCGGGATTTATCGCAAAGACAGTTGGCCTCTCTTGCAGCTTGGCACTCCGTCACACCCCCCTCTGTCCTGCCGGACATCTCCCCCGCAAGGGGGGAGATCAGCAGTCCCATCGGTCTTTTCCCCATAACCGACGACGCCACCGCGCTCGGCATCGGCCTGCCTTTCGGCAGCATGCCGGCCCAAAACCTTAGTGACCTCGCCAGCCAAGCCTCGAGCCTCGGCGCCACCGAAATTCGCCTCGCCCCCGGCCGTGCCTTGCTCTTCCTCGGCCAACCACCAGTCGTAAACCACCTCCTCCAAACCACCGCCGCCGCCCTCAGTTTCGTCACCTCCGCCGCCGACCCCCGCACCCGCATCGCCGCCTGCCCCGGCACCCCTGCCTGCGCCTCCGGCCAGATCGCCACGCGCGATATCGCCGAAACCATCGCCGCCGAAAACGCCGATATCCTCGACTTCACCCTGCACATTTCCGGTTGTGCCAAGGGCTGCGCACACCCCGGCCCGGCGGCGCTAACATTAGTCGGCGGCGAAAACGGAGCCGGACTTGTCGTGAACGCGACGGCAAAGGCCCTTCCTGCGGGCTACAGGCCGGGCTATGACGCCGCGCGCGGCATCAGTCACGTCGCAGCAGCGATCCGCAGCGCACGATTTCAGGGCGAAACCGCCGCCGCTTGTCTGACAAGGCTCGGGCCGGCGGCAATCGCCGAAGCCTACCGACAGGAAATGAGCATGGCCGCCTACGACTACATCCATGACGGCAACGCGATCTACGAGCGCTCCTTCGCCATCATCCGCGCCGAGGCCGACCTGTCGCGCTTTTCCGAAGCCGAGGCCGATGTCGCCATCCGCATGATCCATGCCTGCGGCCAGGTCGAAGCATCAAGTCATTTTGTTTTCTCACCTGACTTCGTCGCGGCCGCCCGTGCCGCCTTGGCGGCCGGCGCGCCGATCTTCTGCGATGCGGAAATGGTCTCGCATGGCGTCACCCGCGCACGACTGCCCGCCGGCAACGAGGTGATCTGCACGCTGCGCGACCCGCGCACGCACGACATTGCCAAAGACATCGGCAACACCCGCTCGGCCGCCGCGATCGACCTGTGGGGCGAACGCATGGCCGGTTCGGTTGTGGCCATCGGCAACGCGCCGACGGCGCTGTTCTATCTCCTGGAAAAACTGCGCGACGGCGCGCCGAAGCCGGCGGCCATCATCGGCATGCCGGTCGGCTTTGTCGGCGCGGCCGAATCCAAGGATGCATTGGCCGAGAATTCTTATGGCGTGCCCTACGCCATCGTTCGCGGCCGTCTCGGCGGCAGCGCGATGACCGCTGCCGCCCTCAATTCGCTGGCGAGGCCCGGCCTGTGAACGCGCTTCCCAAAGGCCGCCTTGTCGGCATCGGCACCGGTCCCGGCGACCCCGAACTGCTGACGCTGAAAGCCGCGCGCGTCCTGGCCGAAGCCGATATCGTCGCCTATTTCGCCAAGCGCGGCAACAACAGCAATGCCCGCGCCATCGTCGAGGCGCGCTTCCGCCCGGACATGCTCGAACTGCCGCTGCTCTACCCCGTCACCACCGAAATCGATAAGGACGACGACGACTACCGCTCGCAGATCACCGATTTCTACGAGCAGTCGGCCGAAAAGGTAGCCGAACACCTCGAGGCCGGCAGGATGGTGGCGGTGCTGTCGGAAGGTGATCCGCTGTTCTACGGCTCCTACATGCATCTGCATGTGCGCCTCGCCCATCGCTTCCCGACCGAGGTCATCCCCGGCGTTACCGCCATGTCCGGATGCTGGTCGCAGACCGGTGTGCCGATCGTCCAGGGCGACGATGTGCTGACGGTTTTGCCCGGAACGATGAGCGAGTTCGAACTCACTCGCCGGCTGGCCGACACCGACGCCGCTGTTATCATGAAGGTCGGCCGCAACCTGCCCAAGATCAGGCGGGCGCTGGAGGCGACAGGCAAATTGACCCGCGCTGTCTATGTCGAGCGCGGCACCATGGCCGGCAGCGTCTCGATGCGGCTAGCCGACAAGCCGGACGACAAGGCACCCTACTTCGCCATCGTGCTGGTCGCCGGCTGGTCCGGCCGGCCTGGTGCTATGGGACTGGGTGCCAAGCCATGAGCGGCCGTCTCACCGTTATTGGCCTCGGACCCGGCAATGCCGATCAGGTCACGCCGGAAGCCAGCCGCGCCGTGGCGGAAGCAAAATTCTTCTATGGCTACAAGCCTTACCTCGACCGGCTCGACTTGCGCCCTGACCAGACCCGCGTCGCCTCCGACAATCGCGAGGAACTCGCCCGCTCCAAGGACGCGCTGGTCAAGGCTGCCGAGGGCCATGATGTCGCTGTCGTCTCCGGCGGCGATCCTGGCGTGTTTGCCATGGCGGCGGCCGTCTGCGAGGCGATCGAGGCCGGCCCGGCCGAATGGCACGCGGTCGATGTCGCAGTCGTGCCTGGCGTCACCGCCATGCTGGCGGTCGCGGCCCGCATCGGCGCGCCGCTCGGTCATGATTTCTGCGCCATCTCGCTGTCCGACAATCTGAAGCCGTGGGAGCTGATCGAGCTGCGCCTTTTGGCGGCGGCCGGCGCCGGCTTCGTCATCGCGCTCTACAATCCGATCAGCAAAGCGCGCCCGTGGCAGCTCGGCCGCGCCTTCGAATGCCTGACCGCCATCCTGCCCGGCACCACGCCGGTGATCTTCGGCCGCGCAGCCGGCCGGCCGGATGAGCGCATCGAGGTGTTTTTGCTGGCCGACGTTGAGGCCGAAAAGGCCGATATGGCGACCTGCATCATCATCGGCTCGCCTGAAACAAGGATCATCAAGCGCGGCGACAAGCCGGCGCTGGTCTATACGCCGCGCTCCGCGACAGGGTCGAGCAAATGATCGACCAGCGCGGCGAGTTCATAGGTGGTCTCGGCGCAGCGCACGTCCGGCAGGGCGGGCCTGCGCACCATGACCACCTCGATGCCGAGTGCCCGCGCCGCCGCGATCTTGCCATAGGTCGCCTCGCCGCCGCTGTTCTTGGAGACGACAACATCGATGCGATTCTCCTCGAGCAGCGCGCGTTCCTCCGCTTCGCGGAACGGCCCGCGCGCCAGCAGGTAAGCGGCGTCCGGCACCGCCAGTTTCGGCTCGACCGGATCGACGCTGCGGATGAGATAGTGGTGCTGGGGCGCAGCCTCGAAAGTCGCGACCTCTTGTCGGCCGAGTGCCAGGAAGGCACGGCGCGGCGCCTCTCCAAGCGCATGCACGGCATCGCCCACCGTATCCACCAGCGTCCAGCGGTCGCCTTCGACAGGCTCCCAGCCGGGACGGCGCAGTGCCAGGATCGGCACGCCGGTCAGGCGCGCGGCTTGCGCCGCATTGGCGGAAATCCGCGCCGCATAGGGATGCGTGGCATCGATCAGCAGGTCGGTTCGCGTTTCCTCGAGATAGGCGGCCAGCCCATCAGCGCCGCCAAATCCGCCGCTGCGCACCGGCACACCTTGCGCGACCGGGCTTTCGGTGCGGCCGGCGAGCGACAGGGTGACGAGGAAATCCGCCGCCAGTTTTCCGGCCAATTGGCGCGCTTCTGTTGTGCCGCCGAGGATCAGAACTTTCTTCATGGGCACCATATTGAACCGCGTCGGCGCTGCCCCTCACCCTTACCCTCTCCCCGTGAAGAACGGAGAGAGGGAGGCGTCAGCGTCGGAGCTTCCCCCTTCTCCCCGTCACTATACGGGGAGAAGGTGCCGGCAGGCGGATGAGGGGCGGCGCCGACATGTCAAAAAATCAGCCAACACCAAAATGGCTCACCATCGTCGGCATCGGCGAGGACGGTTTAGCGGGTCTCGGCGACGAGGCCAAGCGGCTGATCGCCGAAGCGGAAATCGTCTTCGGCGGCAAGCGGCATCTGGCGCTGGTGACTTCGCTTGCCAAGGGCGAGCAACGCCCGTGGCCGGTCCCTTTCGATGCCGGCATGGCCGATGTGCTGGCGCTGGCCGGCCGGCGCGTCTGCGTGCTCGCTTCCGGCGACCCGTTCTTCCATGGTGTCGGCGCTACTCTTGCCCGCAAGGTCGAGCCACAGGAGATGCATGTCATCCCTGCACCCTCGGCCATTTCGCTGGCCGCCGCGAGGCTTGGCTGGGCGCTGCAGGATATCGAAACCATCTCGCTGCATGGAAGGCCGCTCGACCTGATCCGGCCGTTGCTGCAGCCGAATGCGCGCATCCTGGCGCTGACATCGGATGGCGATGCACCGGCGGCAATCGCGCGCCTGCTCACCGAGCTCGATTTCGGCCCTTCGCGGCTGACGGTCCTGGAGGCGCTGGGCGGACCGAACGAGAAGCAGCGTTCCGCTCGAGCCGACGCTTTCGATCTTGGAGATATCAATCCGCTCAACGTGCTGGCGCTCGAACTTGAATCGACACCGGAAGCCCGCATCCTGCCGCTAACCATTGGCCGCGCGGATCATCTGTTCGAGCATGACGGCCAGATCACCAAGCACGATATCCGCGCCATCACGCTTGCGGCGCTGGCCCCAAGGCGCGGCGAACTGCTGTGGGACATCGGCGCCGGTTCAGGCTCCATCGGCATCGAATGGATGCTGGCGCATCCCTCGATGCGCGCCATCGCCATCGAGACCAACAGCGAGCGCGCGGCCCGCATCGCCCGCAACGCCGCACATTGCGGCGTACCTGGCCTTGTCATGGTGGAAGGCAAAGCACCCAAGGCGCTGGCCGGGCTGGCCACGCCGGACGCGATCTTCATCGGTGGCGGCGGCAGTGTTTCAGGTGTTTTGAACGCAGCCATCAGGGCGCTGCGTTCCGGCGGTCGTCTGGTCGCAAATGCTGTCACTCTGGAGATGGAAACTCTGCTCCTCGCCCAGCATACCAAGCGCGGCGGCGACCTCACCCGCATCGCCATCTCCCGCGCTTCCCCTGTTGGCTCGATGCAGGCCTGGCGGCCGGCCATGCCGGTCACCCAATGGAGCTGGGTGAAACCATGATGGTCGCGGGTGTCGGCAGCCGCAAGGGCGTGAGCGTTGAAGAGGTGCTGGCAGCGATCGAGACCGCCCTAGAAGCACATGGGCTGGCAATGACGGCGCTGTCGGCACTGGCGACGACCGAATTCAAGCGCAACGAAGAGGCCATTTTCGCTGCAGGCCGTGAGCTCAACCTCCCAGTGATAGTAGTGGATGTTGCGGGCACCGAACCGTCGTTCCCCCTCACCCAGCCTCCGCTTCGCTCGGCTGACCTCTCCCCGGGGGGAGAGGAGATTACCGGCGTCGACGCCAGCCTCTTCTCCCCAGCGGGGAGAAGGTGGCCCGAAGGGCCGGATGAGGGGGCCGCCTCGCGCAACCTCTCGCAAGAACTCGCCGGCACGCCATCCGTCTCCGAAGCCTCCGCCCTTGCCGTTGCCGGCGCCGGAGCAAAACTGCTCGGGCCGCGCACCGTGGTCGGCCCGGTCACCTGCGCCATCGCCATCAACGGAGATGCGCCATGACCGTCCATTTCATCGGCGCCGGTCCGGGCGCTGCCGACCTGATCACGCTGCGGGGCGCCAAGCTGCTGGCAAGCTGCCCGGTCTGCCTGCATGCCGGCTCGATCGTCGCCCCCGAATTGCTGCAGCACTGCGCGCCCGGGACAAAACTGATCGACACGGCACCGATGTCGCTCGACGAGATCGAGGCTGAATATGTGGCTGCCCATCAGGCCGGCCACGATGTCGCCCGCCTGCATTCCGGCGATCTCTCGGTGTGGAGCGCGGTGGCCGAGCAGATCCGCCGGCTGGAAAAGCACGGTATCCCTTACACGCTGACACCGGGCGTTCCCTCCTTCGCCGCCGCTGCCGCAGCCCTTCGCCGCGAACTGACCATTCCTGAGGTGGCGCAAAGCCTGGTGCTGACCCGCGTCTCCGGCCGCGCCTCGAAAATGCCGCCGGGCGAAACGCTGGCCGGCTTCGGCCGCACGGGTGCCACGCTCGCCATTCATCTGGCCATCCACGCCATCGACCGCGTCGTCGCCGAATTGACGCCGCACTATGGCGGCGATTGCCCGGTGGCGATCATCTTTCGCGCCTCCTGGCCGGACGAGCGCGTGCTGACCGGCACGCTGGCCACCATCGAGGCGCTGCTCGCCGCCGATCCGATGGAGCGCACGGCGATCATCTTCGTCGGCTCTTCGCTGGCGGCGGAAGGTTTTGGCGAGAGTTCATTGTACGACGCCCATTACCAGCGGCGTTTTCGCGGACGGGATGGACTGTGAGCGGCAAGACCAAAAGCGAAAACACCACGCTCGAAAAGGCGCTGTCGCGGCTCAACTTCAAGCCGCGTGCGCTTGAACCCGGCCATGTCTGGCTGGCCGGCGCCGGTCCTGGCGATCCAGGCTGCCTGACGCTGGAAGTGCTGGCGGCTTTGGCCGATGCCGATGCGCTGGTCTATGACGCGCTGGTCTCCCCCGATGTTGTCGCCGTCGCGGACAAGGCCGAGCTGTTCTTTGCGGGAAAACGCGGCGGCAAGCCGTCGATGAAGCAGGATGACATCACCGCTCTGCTGGTGCGGCTGGCTCGCGACGGCCGCCGCGTCGTCAGACTGAAAGGCGGCGACCCCTACATTTTCGGCCGTGGTGGCGAAGAGGCACTGGCGCTGGCGCGGGAAGATATCCCGTTTCGCGTCCTGCCCGGCCTGACATCGGGGCTGAGCGCGCTGGCCGCCACCGGCATCCCGGCCACCATGCGCGGCATCAACAAGGCGGTGATCCTGGCGACCGGGCACGCCGCCGGCACCGATGACGATCTCGACTGGGCAGCGATCGCCCGCACCGGCCAGCCGGTGGTCATCTATATGGGCATGGCCAATCTGCCCATCATCGCCGCGTCCCTGCTCGAAGGCGGGCTGGCGCCATCGACGCCGGCGGCGGTCATCGTTTCGGCGACGACGCCGCAGGAGCGAACCGTCGTCGCCACGCTCGCCACCATCGCCGAGGCTGCCGCCGCTGCCGGGCTCGCCTCGCCGGCGCTCATTGTCGTCGGCGGCATTGTCGCCATGCGCGCGGCACTGGCGGGCGACGCATGACCCGCGCCATCATCATCGGCGCGCCGCGCTCCGGCTCCGGCAAGACCAGCGTCACCATCGGCATTTTGCGCGCGCTCGCCCGGCGCGGTCTGAAAGTGCGCGGCGCCAAATCCGGCCCCGACTATATCGATCCCGGTTTCCACACGGCGGCGACCGGGCTTTCCGGCGTCAATCTCGACAGCTGGGCGATGTCGCCCGACCTGCTCAATGCACTGGCCGGCAACGCCACAGCGGATGCCGATTTCATCTTCCTCGAAAGCGCCATGGGCCTGTTCGACGGCATCCCCGCCGGGCAAGGCCGCACCGGCTCGGCCGCCGATCTGGCGCGGCTCTACCACCTGCCGGTCCTTTTGGTGCTCGATGTCTCCGGCCAATCGACCACGGCGGCCGCCGTCGCCAAGGGTTTTGCCACCTATGACCCAGACGTGCGCATGGCCGGCGTCGTGCTCAACCGTCTCGGCAGCGAGCGCCACCGAAAGCTGTGCAGCGAGGCTATCGAAGCGCTCGGCCTGCCGGTCGTCGGCAGCATCTTGCGCGATCCCTCGCTCAATCTGCCGGAGCGCCATCTCGGCCTCGTCCAGGCCGGCGAATATGCCGACCTGATGGCGCATCTCGACCGCTTGGCAGATATGGTCGAGAAATCCCTCGACCTCGACGCCATCATGGCGCTGGCAGCACCCTTTTCGCCGGCGCCGGGCAGTTTCGAAAATGCCTTGCCGCCGCCCGGCCAGCGCATTGCGCTCGCCGAAGACGCCGCATTCACCTTCCTCTATCCGCATGTCGCAGCCTATTGGCGCAAGGCCGGTGCGGAGATCGTGCCGTTCTCGCCGCTCGCCGACGAAGCACCGGCTGCGGATTGCGATGTCTGCTGGCTGCCTGGCGGCTATCCCGAGCTGCACGCCGGCCGTCTTGCGGCGGCAATGAATTTCAGCGCGGGCATGGCGCGTTTCGCCGAGACAAAGCCCATTCATGGCGAGTGCGGCGGCTTCATGGTGCTGGGCGAAGCACTGGAGGATGCGGCCGGCGAGACACACGCCATGCTCGGCCTGCTCGGCCATTCCACCAGCTTCGCCAAGCGCAAGATGAACCTCGGCTACCGCGAAGCGCGGCTGCGCGCCGCCTGTCCGCTGGGCGCGCAAGGCGCGCTGATCCGCGGCCACGAATTCCATTATGCGCAGATGATTGCGACCGGCAATGACGAGCCGCTGGCCGATCTCGCCGACGGCCAGGGCAATCCGCTCGGCGCCTCCGGCTATCGGCGCGGCCATGTCAGCGGCACCTTCTTCCATGCCATTGCGAGGGGTGCATGACCGTCGTTCCCTCGCCCCGGCAGGCGCTTGACGACATCGCGCTTAACCTCGTCTTCCTCACCCGGCTGCCGCTGCCGATCTTCGACTTTCGCGACCGCAGCCTTGCCGATGCGATCTGGGCTGCACCTGTCGCCGGCCTCGCCGTGGCAGTGGTTGGCGCCGTCGTCTACGCCATTGGGATAAAACTCGGCCTGGCCGCCGGTCCGGCGGCCGCCCTTGTCCTTGCGGCAACGCTGCTCGCCACCGGCTGCCTGCATGAGGACGGGCTGTCGGATGTCGCCGACGGCTTTGGCGGCGGCAAGACGCGCGATAAAAAACTGGAGATCATGCGCGACAGCCGAATCGGCGCCTATGGCGCTTCGGCGCTTGGCCTGTCGCTGCTCATCCGCTGGAGCGCGCTGTCGCAACTCGCCAATCCGACAAGCGTTCTCTTCGCCCTGATCGCCGCCCATGCCGCTTCGCGCGGCCTGCTCGGCGCCTTCATGCACCTGTCGCCGCCGGCGCGCAGCGACGGCCTGTCCGCAGGCGCTGGCACCGTGTCGGCGCAAACCGCTGTTCTCGGCGCAGTGCTCGGCGCCGCAGCACTGCTGACGCTGGGGCTGGGAGGTGCGTTTGCCGCGCTGATCCTGCTGGCGCTCGTGTTCAGCGCCTTGCGCGCGCTCTGCCTCAACCAGATTGGCGGCCAAACCGGCGACACGATCGGCGCCCTGCAGCAGCTCGGCGAGATCATAGTGCTGCTGGTCGCTTCCGTTTCCCTCACCTGAATCACTTCCGGAGATTGCTTCCCCATGCCCTTCAAATCATTCGATGAACTGCGCGCCGCTTGCCTTGACCTGCCTGCCGGCAACGACACGGCTGCCAATGCCGTCTCCCGCCGCCAGGACACGCTGACCAAGCCACAAGGCAGCCTAGGCCGGCTGGAGACCATCGCCGCCTGGCTGGCCCGCTGGCAGGGCCGCGACATGCCGAAGCTCGACCGTGTGAAGGTCTTCGTCTTCGCCGGCAATCACGGTGTCACAGCGCAAGGCGTGTCGGCCTTCCCCTCGGAAGTGACCGTACAGATGGTGGCGAATTTCGCCGGCGGCGGTGCTGCCATTAACCAGCTTGCCCGCATCGCCGGTGCGGAACTCGATGTCATCCCGCTCGACCTCGACCACCCGACCGGCGACTTCACTGCAGTGCCGGCAATGGACGAAAAGGCGTTTCTTGCCGCCGTCTCCGCCGGTCATGACGCGGTGACGAAAGACCTCGACCTCGTCTGCTTCGGCGAAATGGGCATCGGCAACACCACGCCGGCGGCCGCGATTTCCGCCGGCCTGTTCGGCGGCGGAGCGGAAAAATGGACCGGGCGCGGCACCGGCGTCGACGATGCCGGGCTGAAACGCAAGGTCACGGCCATCGAAGCCGGCCTCAAGCGCCATGCCGACGCGCTGTCCGATCCGCTGAAGATCGCCGCCGCCCTTGGCGGCCGCGAACTTGCCGCCATCTTCGGCGCCACGCTTTCCGCGCGCCGCAACAACGTCCCGGTGCTGCTCGACGGCTTCGTCTGCACGGCCGCAGCGGCACCTTTGGCGCGGCTGCACCCAAGCGGCCTCGCCCACACCATCGCCGCCCATGTCTCGGCCGAATCCGGTCACCGCCGCCTGCTCGAAGCGCTCGGCCTGCCGCCGCTGCTCGACCTCGGCATGCGGCTCGGCGAAGGCTCCGGCGCCTGCCTCGCCGTCAACATCGTGCGCTCGGCGCTGGAATGTCATGTGAGGATGGCTAGCTTTGCTGAGGCCGGTGTATCTGAGAAGTAGCTAGGGCGATTTGACGGGAGCGCGCCGGCCCGAACCTTCACTGACAATCGTCGGGCCGGTCGCTCGCACTGGTGGCTCGAACGGCACGGCCGCTGAAAGATTCCCGACCTTGGGAACATCGCCCCGCTGCTTCTGTGGCGGGCTCTTTTTACTGGCACTATTCGCCGTCGTTGCCGACAAAATGTGATTGACGTAACGTTGACTAGGCGCAATCATTACGGATTGTGCAGGGTGAGGGCGTTTCAATGAAACTCGTTGTCTTTGGCGTAGCAATAGTATTGGCCGCCACCGGAGCAGCTGTTGCGAAAGAGAAGAAAAAGGTGGCCACCGCTCAGGCTACAACCTCGTGTTCTGCAGCTCATAAGAAGGCTGGCAGCAAGCCGACCGCGAAACCGGATTGCAAATCGACAGGCACCGTTGTTGCGCGACCGTCAAATAAGGCCGCAAACTTCCTGGATCATTATAATCCGCGCTTAGGGTATGACACCAGTCCGTGGTTTCAAACTGGCTTTAATTGATGGCGGCTTCGGCTTCCGGGCCATTCTTTATCCAGCGCGGCCTTCCCTCCTTCGTAAGCTTGCCTTCCGGGCCAAATAGCGCACCGGCTTACCGGCTGCCGAGCCTTTAAAGTCTAATTGGAGGGTCTGGTGCAGTTCGAAATCAGAACTTGTAGCTAAGTCCAACGCGAACATCGTTGGTGGTCAGATCAAGCCTGACTTGTTCTGTCGGGAAGTTGAACGGCGGCGACTGCGATTTGCGGCCATAGTCGGCATAGCGGTATTCGACGCGCGCAATCAAATTGTCGGTCACGGCATATTCAAGTCCCGCGCCTGCCGTCCAGCCAACCATGGTCTCGCTGTTCTCGAGTGCCCCATTCTCTGTGCCGGAGTAACGACCGATAGCAACACCGCCAGTTACAAATGGCAGGAGACGATCGAATGCGTAGCCCGCGCGCAGACGCGCCGACCCGAACCATTCTAAATCACCGCTTGCGACCACACCGGGAAAAACAGCAAACGTATTGTCACCCTTTACGTCGGCGAAATTGGCATCCGCTTCAACGCCGACGACATAGTTGCCATTGAATTGGTAGTTATAGCCAACATATGCACCACCAAAGCCGCCTTTGGGATCGAGGGAGGTGCTGATGAAGGGGGGGCCGGCCGGAGACCCGGCTCCGTCGTAAGTTGAATTTCCCCAAGCGTACCCGGCCTCTGCACCCACATAGAGACCGGTCCAGGTATAAGCCGCAGGCTCGGTCGGCAGCGGGGAAAGGTCCGCCGCCAATGCGGGGGTGGCAATCGCCAACGAGGCAAGAAGGGCAAACTTGAGTGCGCGCATCATGCATTCCTCGGGGGTGGAGAGGCGAACAACGATGACCCGTTTGTATCTGATCCCATGGAAAGCGATGTAACGTTTCTGCCACAATTGAGATTTGTTTGATCAGCGGCCAGATCGCTATGAAGGTCAAGTTCAAGGCAAACCGGGGCGTGTCGAGGCGTGTCGAGGCGCGTCAACGCGTCCCGCATTCCAAGGTCTTCCACCAACTTTTCGAAAAATTTGGTGGGTGCGCACAGGATTGAACTGTGGACCCGCTGATTAAGAGTCAGCTGCTCTACCAACTGAGCTACGCACCCACTCGACCGGTCAAAACCGGCGTTGGCGGGCATATAGCCGCCGATACCGGTCCTGTCCAGCCCTGCCGGAATCATTTCCCGACAAATAGCTGAACTGCCGCAGGCGGTCAGACGAACAGTCTGCCTTCCGCCACCTTGATGGCGTGGCCGCCAATGCGCGCCGACGCCAATTTTCCGCCTTCGACAGTGAGTTCGAGGCGGATGCGCGACGGTCGGCCCATCTCCAGCCCCTGCTCGATCCACAGCTGCGAAATGCCGTCGGTGGGGGTGTCGAAATGCATGATTGCGCCGGCAAAGGCCGCTGCCGCCGACCCGGTCGCTGGATCCTCGTAGGACGGCGTGCCCGGCACGATCATGCGGACGTGGAAGGCGCTGTCATGGTTTACCGTCTGGCGGCAGTAGACGTACGGGCTGGCGAAAGCCCATTCGCTCTTGCGCGGCGCCAGTTCCGACCATGCCTGGTTGTCGAGCTTGACGCGGGCTGCCGCCTCCAGATTGGCGACCGGGATGGTGACGTAAGGCACGCCGGCCGACCAGAACGACACCAGGTGATTCTCGAAGCCGATCTCATGCGGCGCGAGGCCAAGGGCCGCACCAATCGCGTGCGGATCGGCTTCGAGCTTCAACGGTTCCGGCAGCTTCGCCAGATCGAACTCGGCAAAGGTGGCGCCATCGTGCCGGCTGACGGCGCAGCGCACCGGGCCGATATTCTCCTCCAGCACGAAGATGCCGGCGTCGCCCTCGCCTGCCAGTTCGGCCAGCGCAATCGCCGCTCCGACAGTCGGGTGGCCGGCAAACGGCATTTCATAGTCGGGCGTGAAAATGCGGATGCGGTTGCGATGCTTGGGATTGTCCGGCGACAGCACGAAGACCGATTCGGACAGGTTGAACTCGCGCGCAATGGCCTGCATGGCTGCCGTATCCAGCCCCTTGCTGTCCAACACGACAGCCAGCGGATTGCCGGCCAGCCGTTCGGTCGTAAACACATCGTAAAGCAAGTAATTGCGCGTCTGCATCTTGGAAAACCTTCCGCCTCAATCCGAACATGGCCGAAATTTAATTTGATATTCGAACCAGTAAGCCTGATCTGTGCACCTATAGGGACATTACGCTTCATAGGGGTCCGGCGTGGACCAGCTTGTCAATCTGCCAAAGACGGAATCGGATTCCCCCATCGAGGCGGCGCTCGGACTTGACCGCAACGGCGTGCGCAAGAAGCGCCGCCGCGGCTGGCTTTACGCGCTGCTGGCGCTGATCGCCATTGCCGGTGGTCTCGTCGGCTACCAATGGTATGCCGGCTCTCCCGCCAAGATCGACTACACCACCACGCTGGCCACGATTGCCGACCTCACCGTTGCAGTGTCGGCGACCGGCACGCTGCAGCCCCTCACCCAGGTCGACATTTCGAGCGAACTGTCCGGCATCATACGCTCCGTCTCGGCCGAGGAGAACCAGCAGGTCAAGAAGGGCGACGTGCTGGCGACGCTCGACACGGTGAAACTCGAGGTCCAGATCGAACGCGCCGAGGCTTCGGCCAAGGCCGCCGCCGCCAAAGTCGAGGACGCCACGGTCACGCTGGCCGAGAACGAGAAAGCGCTGGTGCGCGCCGCCGAACTGACCAAACGCGGCATGGCGACCGATCAGTCGCTTGAGGCCGCAACCGCCACGCGCGACCGCTCCAAGGCAGCACTCGATAGTGCAAAGGCCAATCTCGCCATCGCCCAGGCCGACCTCAAGGCGCAGCAGACAGACCTTGCCAAGAGCACGATCTACGCACCGATCGACGGCATCGTGCTGACGCGCTCGGTCGACCCCGGCCAGACGGTCGCCTCCTCGCTGCAGGCGCCGGTGCTGTTCATCATCGCCGCCGATTTGCGCAACATGGAGCTGGTGGCGGCGGTCGACGAGGCCGATATCGGCGCGGTCAGGCCCGGCCAGCATGCGCGCTTCACCGTCGACGCCTTTCCGGAGCGGCCGTTCGATGCCGAGATCCGCGACATCTCCTACGCCTCGGTCACCACCGACGGCGTCGTCACCTACAATGCGCGGCTCAAGGTAAACAACAACGAGTTGTTGCTGCGACCCGGCATGACCGCCACCGTTTCGGTCGTCACCAAACAGGCCAAGGGCGTGCTCACCGTGCCGTCCACCGCCTTCCGCTACCGCCCGGCGCAGCAGGCCGCGCGCGCTTGGAGCCTCAGCGACCTGTTTACGGGCCGCATGGGCCGTCCCGGCGGCAATCGCCGCCAGCAGGTGGCGGCACCCACCGACGGCTCACGCACACTCTATGTGCTGGAGAACGGCCGGCCGCATCCTGTCAACGTCAAGATCGGCTCCACCGACGGTGAACTCACAGAGATCACCTCCGGCCTCGACGAAGGCGCTCAGGTGATCACCGCCTCGCAGCTGCGGAGCTGACGCCGTGGACGCGGCCCTCATCGGCTTCGATACGGTCTGGAAAAGCTATGGCCAGGGCGAAGCCAAGGTGCATGCGCTGGCCGGCGTCGACCTCACTATTAAGCGCGGCGAATTCGTCGCCATCATGGGCCCGTCGGGCTCGGGCAAATCGACGGCGCTGAACATCATCGGCTGCCTCGACACGCCGACCGCCGGCACCTATTCCTTCATGGGCATCGATGCGGGCCGGCTCGACCGCAACCGCCGCGCGCTTCTGCGCAATCTCTATGTCGGCTTCGTCTTCCAGGGCTACAATCTGTTGCCGCGCACCACGGCGGCGGAAAATGTCGAGCTGCCGCTGATCTATCGCGGCGCGCCGGCCCGCGAGCGCCGCGAGCTTGCCATGCAGGCGCTGGCCGAGGTCGGGCTTGTCGGGCGCGAGCACCATACGCCGGCCGAGCTCTCCGGCGGCCAGCAGCAGCGTGTGGCGATCGCGCGCGCCATCGTCACCAGGCCGACGCTGCTCGTCGCCGACGAGCCGACCGGCAATCTCGACACCGCCCGCACGCACGAGATCATGGAGCTGTTGACGCGGCTGAACCGCGAGCTCGGCCTGACCATCGCCATGGTCACCCACGAGGCCGACGTCGCCGAATATGCCGAGCGCACCATCCGCTTCCTCGACGGTCACGTCGCTTCCGATTCCTCGAAACTGGAAGTGGCCTGACCATGATCTGGGAAACCGTCCGCCTGTCGCTGCGCTCCATCCGCCGCAATGTGCTGCGCTCGTTCCTGACGCTGCTCGGCATTGTCATCGGCGTTGCCGCCGTCATCGCCATGCTGACCATCGGCTCCGGCACCACGGCCAAGGTCAAGTCCGACATTGCCAAGCTCGGCTCGAACCTGCTCGTCGTCCGCTCTGGCCGCCCTGCAGGCACTGGCGGACCGGGAGGGCTCGACCAGGCGATGCGGCCGCTGGCCGACAAGGATGTTGCCGCCCTTGTCGCGCATCTGACCGGGGCACGCGCCATTTCGCCGGCCTCACAAAAGCAGGTGCGCGTCATCTTCGGCACCGAGAGCCTGACCTCGGGCGTCACCGGCACCGACAGCGCCTATCTCGACGCCCGCGACTGGAAGCTCGTTTCAGGCCGGCCGTTCAGCGATTCCGAAACACGCTCGGGCACCGGCGTCTGCCTGATCGGCGAGACCGTGCGCCAGCAATTCTTCGGCGCCGGCGAGCCTGAAGGCGAGATCATCCGCGTCAACCGCACCTCGTGCAAGATCATCGGCCTGCTCGAACCCAAGGGCTATACCGGCTTTGGCCAGGACCAGGACAATGTCGTCTTGATGCCGCTTGCCGCCTATCAGCGGCGCATCGCCGGCAACCGCGACATCGACAACATCTATGTCGCCGCCGACGACCGCACGCCGACTACCGAATTGCAGCCGCGCGTCGAGGACATTTTGCGCGACACCCGCCGCATCACGCCCGACCGCGAAGACGATTTCTCGATCCGCGACATGACTCAGATCGCAGACGCCATGGCCAGCGCCACCACCACCATGACCGGCATGCTCGGCGCCGTGGCCGGCGTCAGCCTGCTTGTCGGCGGCATCGGCATCATGAACATCATGCTGGTCTCGGTCACCGAACGCACGCGCGAGATCGGCATCCGGCTCGCCATCGGCGCGCATGAAAAACATATCCTCATCCAGTTCCTGGTCGAGGCGACGGTGCTGTCGCTGCTCGGCGGCATCATTGGCATCCTGATCGGCCTGGCGTTGGCCGGCCTCGCATCGGCGGCGCTGACCATACCGTTCGCGCCGAGCCCGGCGGTCATCCTGCTTGCCGTCGGGTTTTCGGCGCTGATCGGCATGGTGTTCGGCTTCTTCCCGGCGCTGCGCGGCGCCAGGCTCGACCCGATCGACGCACTGCGGCACGAATAATTTGCTATCCACAACTTGGGTGCTTGCCGACGCTGGCAACGCTGTCATCGTCCGTCTGCGATGCTAGTCTGGGCAATGCATCTCTGGTCGAGGAATGGGCAATGAGCAAGAAAGCACGGCTGATCCTGGCGATGATAATCATCGAAGGCGCCCTTGCCGGCATCTGGTGGTATCTCGCCAGCTACGGCGCGGCCAATCCTGATCGCGTCACAGCCGATTTCCAGGGCGTCGTCGGCCAGACGATGGGCACGGCGATGGGTGGGTTGCTTGGGCTCGGCCTCATCCTGTTTGTCGTCGCCGCTCGCAACGACCGCAAGGCGGCGCAGCAAAAGGCGCGACACTGACCTACGCTTGCAGCCTGTCAGAACGGCAGTCGCGCATTCTCCTTGACCTCCTTCATGACGAAGAAGGTCCTTGTTTGCCGAACGCCCGGCAACGCAATCAGCTTCTGCCCATGCAGCTTGTTGAAATCCGCCATGTCGCGGACCCTGATCTTCAGGAGATAGTCGAAGTCGCCGGCGACGAGATTGCAATCCAGCACCTCCTTGAGCTCGAGCACGGCCTCTTCGAACGCGGCGAAGCTTTCCGGTGTCGAGCGGTCGAGCACGACACCGACCATGACCAGCGCGCCGAGGCCGACCGCGACCGGCGCGATCTCCGCCCTCACCCCGGTGATGTATCCCTCTTCGAACAGGCGTTGCGTGCGCCGATGGCAGGTGGCGGCGCTGACATTGACACGGGTCGCCAGCTCCGCATTCGTCAGCCGTCCCTCGGCCTGAAGGGCGCGCAGGATTTTCACGTCGATGCGGTCAAGAGCTTGTGTGGAAGATTCTTCCATTTTGATAGACCTCTGTGGACGATATAAGCAATCATATCGCCCGTTTGTGAATCCTGCAAAAATTCTCGGCGCAAGTTTGAGAGCACATTTCGCACGAGATCGCCTATCCTCTGCCTATCGAAACCGACCGCTGGCGGAGACTAATCGGTGTCACTTCTGGCAAAATTCGAACGCTATCCCCTAACCTTCGGCGCGACGCCGATCGAGCATCTGCCGCGGCTGAGCGCGGCGCTGGGCGGGAAAGTACAGGTCTACGCCAAGCGCGACGATTGCAACTCCGGGCTCGCCATGGGCGGCAACAAGTTGCGCAAGCTCGAATACATCGTTCCGGATGCCATAGCCTCGGGCGCCGACACGCTGGTATCGATCGGTGGCGTCCAGTCGAACCATACCCGCATGGTCGCCGCAACGGCCGCCAAGATCGGCATGAAGTGCGTGGTGATCCAGGAAAAATGGGTGCCGCACTATGACGCCGTCTACGACCGGGTCGGCAACATTCTGCTGACGCGACTGATGGGCGCCGACAGCCGGCTTGTCGATGACGGTTTCGACATCGGCATCCGCAAGAGCTGGGAGGACGCCATCCAGTCGGTGAAGGATGCCGGCGGCAAGCCCTATCCGATTCCGGCCGGCGCCTCGGTGCACAAATTCGGCGGGCTCGGCTATGTCGGCTTCGCCGAAGAGGTGGCGCGCCAGGAAGCCGAGCTCGGATTCAAATTCGACTACATCGTCGTGTGCGTGGTGACCGGGTCGACGCAGGCCGGCATGATCGTCGGTTTCGCCGCGCAAGGTCGCGCCGACCGGGTGATCGGCATCGACGCCTCCGGAACGCTCGACCAGACCCGCGCGCAGGTCCGCCGAATCGTCGATGACACCGCTGCCCTCGTCGGGCTCGGCCGCACGGTCCGCGACGACGAAATCATCATCAACCCCGACTATGCATACCCCGCCTATGGCGTTCCTTCGGATGAGACCAACGATGCGATCCGGCTGGCGGCCCGCACCGAGGCGATGATCACCGATCCGGTCTATGAGGGAAAATCGATGCAGGGCCTGATCGACCTGACCCGCAAAGGCTTCTTCCCCGAGGGGTCAAAAATTCTCTACGCGCATCTCGGCGGCGCGCCGGCGATCAACGGTTACAGCTATTACTACAAGGACGACGGCGCCCCGACCCGGCCGCTGAAGGCAGCGAGTTTCGAACCTCGGGAAGTCACTGCGCCGGAGACGCTGCCGCCGCTGTTTCCCTGACAGATCAGGGGTCCTCGCCGCTGCGGGCAAAATGCCACTCGACCAGCGGCTTCATATGCGGCGCCAGTCCCTCCGGCAGGTCGGCGGCATGGCGGATGATCACCGGTCCCTCAATCTCCGGTTCGGCCTCGGTGGCGACGAAGGCGCTGATGCGCCGCGCAATCTCATCCGCCGGCTCCTCGACGTGGTAGCGGCGGAAGAGAACCGTGCCGGTCGAAGTCGACAGCGCGTGGTAGCGTTTGCCCCGCGCGGCGCCTGTCAGGTCAAGCCCGGTTTCCTCGCGCACCTCGCGGATCATGTTGAAATCGACATCGACGCGGCCGTCGCGAAAATCGATCGGCTCGAACGAGCCGGCGGCGAAATAGACGCGACCGGCCATGACCGTGTGCGAGCCCATGCGGATCGCCACCAGCGCATTGTCGCCGGCGACCAGCATGGCATGGCCATAGGCGTGCTCGGCGCCGGTCCCTTGCCGGTTCTTGCGCCACAGCATGAAGGTCGAGTACTTCACCGCGTGGCAGCGCCCGGCGAGACGGTTGTCGCGCCAGGCGAGTGCTGACAAAAGCACCACGGTGCCGTCGAACAGCGCGGGTTTGGCTTCGGTCTCGAGCCGCCAGTTCTCAGTGATGGCCTGCGCGTTGTCGCGCTCGAACGGATGCTGGCCGGGGTCGAGCCGAACGTCGATCTCATCGACCGGCAGGATGACATTGCGCGGCAGGTCGAAACTCACGCTCAGGCCCCCACTCAGGCCATATCCAAAGTGATCGCCACCGGACAATGGTCCGAGGCCTTCGGCCGGTCCCAGCCGGCGCGCGGAAAACGCTCCACCGCCTGGCCGGCCGGAAATATGGTGCGCCAGGGCTGGCCGTTGCGGATGATGTCGGGAACGGCCGTCGCATTCTTCGCCGCCAGCCCCTTGGACAGCAGGATGTAGTCGAGCTGGCACAGATGCCGCTCCTGCGGCCCGCGCGTGTGGTAGAAACTCCAGCGGTCCATCTCCGGACGGCGCTCGACGACATTCTCGCAAAAGCCGCCGGCGGTCAGCACATTGAGGCAGGACTGGCTCTCGTCTATCACCTGGAAGCGGTAGCCATCGAAGGCGTCGCCCTCGATCTTCACCCGCTGCCGGTAGTCGTTCATGTCGCCGCAGATCGCCCAGCGCTTGTCAGCTGCATGGTCCTTGCTGAAGCGCTCCTCGATGATGCGGCGCACTGCCTGCGCCTCGGCGAGGCGCAGCGGCATCGTCGCTTCGCGCCCGTCGAGCCCGTTGCGTGGCGAGCCCATCGATTTGAAATGCACGAGATAGAGCGTCAACGGCACGCCGCCGACCTTGACGTCGACCTCCAGGCAATCGCGCCGGAAGATGCGCTCATTGGCCTGATACCCGAGTTCGGCCAGCTCCGGCGTGAACAGGCCGAACTGCTCGAAGGTGGCATAGGCATAGCTGGTCATGCGCACGAATTCGATCGGCTGTCCCTGCGCGGTCTCGTTACGCATCATCACGGCAACGTCGATCCCGCGCGAGTCATTGCCGGCGGTGGTGTATTTCTGCCGGTAGCCCTCACCCACCATCTTGAAGAGATAGCCGTATTCGAAGGCCTTCAGCGCCTCGATATTGTCGACCTCCTGCATGCAGATGATGTCCGCGCGCGTGGCAGCGATGGCGAGCGCCGTCAGCTGGCGCGTGTCGTCGGACTGTGCAATCGCACGCGCCTGCTCCAGCATCTTGTATTCGGCCTCGCTTTGGATGTCGAAAAGCGCCAGCGTACGGTCTTCGTTGAGCTGATTGCGGTAGCCGGAGAAATCGAACCTGTTCATCAGGTTTTCGACATTGAAGGTGGCGAGGCGCAGCGACATGGCCGTGACCTTTGCCCGCAAGCGGTGTCGAAAACAAGGGCCTCGCCCTTGCTCGCCAGGGAACCTTTCCGTTCATCCTCCGTTCAGATGCAAAGGTCCATCAATAGGCCACTTCCTGGGGTCTTCCGGGCGTGGGGCCTGTATCTCTTGGAGAGTGCAATGAACTCGCTCTTTTCTTCCACCGTCAAATCCGGGCTGATAGCGCTCGGTCTCGTCTCGGGTCTCACGGCGCCGTCCGCCGCCGGCCCGATCCCGCAGCCAAACCTGTCGGTGCCGACAAGCACTGCTGCCCCGACGATCACGCCGGTCCGCGACGAATGGGCGGGCGGCAATGACCGCCGCTCCTTCAACGATTGGCAGTGGCGCCGCCATGACGGCCGTCGCTTTGCCCGGTCAGGCAACTGGAACAACGACAACTGGAATGGCGGCGACAATTGGCGCTGGCGTCATCATCGCCACCGTCACGGCCGCGATTTCGATACCGGCGCCGCCGCAGTTCTCGGCCTCGGCCTGGGTCTCGGACTCGGCAGCATCTACAATAACGGCTATTATAACAACGGCTACTACAATAACGGCTACTACGTGCAGCCGGCGCCCCGCCGCTACTATCGCACGCAGCGCCTTTCCAGCGCCCATGTCCAGTGGTGCTACGACCGCTACCGGTCTTACCGGGCCTGGGATAACACGTTCCAGCCCTACAATGGCCCGCGCCAGCAATGCTGGTCGCCCTATAGCTGAACTATAAGCGACAATGCATGACGGCGCCGCCCATCGCGGCGCCGTTTTCGTTCTGGGGGGGAGCGCTGGATGTCTTGCCGCTAACCACCTGTTTATCGGCTCGGTCTATCCATGATACCGTGCCCCCCATCTGACGATCGCGCCCAGTCTGGTCGCGAAGGACAAGCCGTCATGGCCGACAACGAGTTGAGAAACAAACACCGGCAGCGCGTGCTGAAAGGCGCGACGATCCTGCTCGGCCTCACCAATTCCGAGGTCAAGTGCACGGTGCGCAACATGCATGCCGGCGGCGCCGAGCTGAAAGTGCCGATCGACGCGCGCGTGCCGGACGAATTTCTGCTCTATGTGCCGATCGACGGCATCGGCTACAAGGCCGTCGTGCGCTGGCGCCGCGACGACCGCATCGGCGTCGAGTTCACCGGCACCGCGCCGAAGCCGCACTGGCACTATGGCTGATATCTGTACCAGCTGACCGAAGCCAGCATGAAAAAGCCGGCGGATCGCTCCGCCGGCTTCGTCGCAATCCTAAAATTGCGGATTAGTTCTTGGCCTTGTCGACGAGCTTGTTCTTCGAAATCCACGGCATCATGGCGCGCAGCTTGGCGCCGACTTCCTCGATCTGGTGGCTGTCATTCATGCGGCGGATGCCCTTGAACCGAGACATGCCGGCGCGGTATTCCTGCATCCACTCCGAGGTGAATTTTCCCGTCTGGATGTCCTTCAGCACGCGCTTCATCTCGGCCTTGGTCTCGGCAGTGATGATGCGCGGACCCGAGACATATTCACCCCATTCGGCTGTGTTCGAGATCGAGTAGTTCATGTTGGCGATACCGCCTTCGTAGATCAGGTCGACGATCAGCTTGACCTCGTGCAGACACTCGAAATAGGCCATTTCCGGCGCATAACCGGCTTCCACCAGCGTTTCGAAACCGGCGCGGATCAGTTCGACCAGGCCGCCGCACAGAACCACCTGCTCGCCGAACAGATCGGTCTCGCATTCCTCGCGGAAATTGGTCTCGATGATGCCCGAACGGCCGCCGCCGACGCCGCAGGCGTAGGACAGAGCGAGATCGAGCGCATTGCCCGACGCGTCCTGGTTGACGGCGACCAGGCATGGCACGCCGCCGCCCTTCTGGTACTCGCCGCGCACCGTGTGGCCGGGGCCCTTCGGCGCGATCATGACGACGTCGACGGTCGATTTCGGCTCGATCAGGCCGAAATGCACGTTGAGGCCGTGCGCGAAGGCGATCGCTGCGCCGTCGCGGATGTTTGGCGCGATTTCGTTCTTGTAGATGTCGGCCTGCAATTCGTCGGGCGTCGCCATCATCATCAGGTCGGCCCATTTGGCGGCGTCCGCCACGCTCATCACCTTGAGCCCGTCGGCCTCGACCTTCTTGGCGGTCGCGGAACCGGCCTTGAGGCCGATGGCGATCTCCTTGGCGCCGGAATCCTTGAGGTTGAGCGCATGCGCCCGGCCCTGGCTGCCATAGCCGATGATGGCGACTTTCTTGCCCTTGATCAGGTTGAGATCGGCGTCGCGATCGTAATAGACACGCATTTTGGTCTTCCTTCCCGTTTTATAGATCAGTGGCCCTACGGCCGGTTTTTGCTCCGAAAAGAGCGAGAAACTGTTGCGTTGCCCGGACGGCATCGCCGCCAATCGCCGCTTCAGTCAATTCCAGCCGATCGCCGAGCAGGAGGCGGATCTGCACATCGCGGGCGACCAGCCCGAAAAAGCTGCGGAATGCCGTTTCGGCATCCGTAAAATCGAGCAGCCCGGCCTGTTTGCCGGCAAGCAGCACCGGCTTCAGCCGCCTGGCCAGCGCAAAGCGGCCATTCTCCAGCACGATGGCGCCGAGATCGTCCTTGCCGGATCCGGCATGGCCGACTGCCACTCGGTTCAAGGCAATCGACGTGTCGCTCGAAATCACCTTCAGCCAGTCCGCGGCAAAGCCTTCAAGGCTTGCCGTCAGCGAGGCAAAATCGAGCCTCTCGCCGTCGACCGGCACCACGCGCACCTTCGAGGCCTGCCACTGCACCGTCGCCGTCAACAGGCCGTCGCGGTCGCCGAACCATTTGTAGAGCGTTTCCTTGGAGCAGCTGGCGCGGCGCGCAACTGCGGTCATCGTCAGATTGTCGCCCTCCTCGACCAGCAGGCGCAAGGCCGCGTCCAGAACGGCCTTCTGCCGCTCCGTCAGCGTCGCGCTGGTGTCGATGTCGGCGCTTGCCTGCAACACGGTCGTTCCTCGGCGGCAGGCAAGCCGACAATTGCAGCAAGCCGTACCGTACGTTACGGTTCACCGCTCTATGCCGTATTGCACTCAGCCTTGCAAGCCCTATTTCTGTCTCAACGGTTCGCCGCTGGACCGTTTGCTGGGGGAAGAAGATGCTGGTCGGATTGCTCGCCTTGACGGTAGCCGCCGTGTTCTCCGGCGCCGCCATCTATGTCAGCGTCGCAGAGCAGCCGGCGCGGCTTGGCCTCGATGACAAGGCGTTGCTCAAGGAATGGCAGCCTTCTTACAAGCGCGGCGCGGCCATGCAGGCCTCGATTGCCATTGTTGCCTGCCTTCTTGGCTTGATCGCCTGGTGGCAGACCGGTGGCTTCGTCTTTCTGCTCGGCGCAATTCTGATCATCCTGCCCTGGCCGTGGACGCTGATGATCATGATGCCACCCAACAAGCTGCTGGAGGCGATGGACGCGAGCGCCGACAATCCGCAAGCCAGAGCCCTGATCGTCAAATGGAGCACTCTGCACCTGGTGCGCGCCGGACTGGGCGTGCTGGCGACACTGGCCTTTCTCTGGGGCAGCCATCTGGCCTGACATCGGCCGGATCTTGTCGGACGGATCAATCCGCAACCGGCGGCAAGCGCAGACGGCCGAGCAACGCCGACACCGCGCTCAACTCGTCCGCAGAGAGTTTGTCGCCGACCAGTTCGGCGATCGAGCGTCCGTAGACGGCCCACATCCGCCGCCGGGTCTCGCGACCCTTGGCCGAAATGCGGATGGTCTGACCGCGGCCGTCATCGGCGACCTTCAGTTTTTCGACCAGTCCGTCGGTTTCGAGCCGCACCAGCAGCCGCGAGATGTTGTACTGCGCAAACAGAGTGCGCTCTGTCAGCTGGAACGGCCGCAGCCCGCCCTCGCCCGCCTCGGCAAGCTCGTGCAGCACGTCATACCAGTCCAGCGGCGGCAAGCCGCTATCCTTCAAGGCTTCCTCGGCCTGCTCGATGAGCTGGCGCGAAACCCGCATCAGGCGCGCCCAGGCCTTGATGGCGTCGGGCGATGGCGTGGCTGTTTTGGTCATAGGGGCGATCCTAGGCGATAGATGCAATTGCATCAAGCTTGACGATTAATGCATCTGCATCTATATACATGCAACCGCATCAATCACCCGAGGAATCCCATGAGACACGAAATCTGCAAAGTCGCCGACGTCCCGCAGACGGGCAGCCTGATCGCGCCGTTCTTCGGCCGCGAGGTCCATGTCTGGCGCAGCGGCGAGCGCATCCGCGCTGCCGCCAATGTCTGTCTGCATTTCGGCGGGCCGCTCGACTGCAAGGATGGCCGGCTGGTCTGCCAATGGCATGGCGCCGCCTTCGACATGGCATCAGGCGACCGGCTCGAAGGCCCGGCGCCAAAAGCGTCCCGCTTGCTGTTCCTGTCGACGCGCGTCGAGGACGGCGCATTGAACTATGTCTGGGGTGAGTGACATGCCAGAGAAGAATGAAATGACTGGCAAGCTCACTCTCGTCAGCCATCATCTGTGCCCCTATGTCCAGCGCGCCGCGATCTCGCTGACCGAGAAGCGCGTGCCGTTCGAGCGCGTCACCATCGACCTCGCCGACAAGCCGGACTGGTTCAAAGCGATCTCGCCTTTGGGCAAGGTGCCGTTGCTCATCGTGCGGGCAAATGGCAAGGAAACGGTGATCTTCGAATCCGCCGTCATCCTCGAATTCCTGGAGGAGACGCAAGGCAATCCCCTCCACCCGGCCGACGCTTACGCCCGCGCCCGGCACCGTGCCTGGATCGAGTTCGGTTCGGCGACGCTGAACGCCATCGGCCGCTTCTACTCGGCGTCGACAGAGGCAGCCTTCCTGGCCGAGTCCAGCGCGTTGTCGGCGATGTTCGATCGTCTGGAGAACGAATTGGCCGACCAGGCCGGACCGTGGTTCAACGGCGAGCGCTTTAGCCTCGTCGATGCCGTCTATGGCCCGGTCTTCCGCTATTTTGACGCCTTTGACCGGATCGGCGGTTTCGGCATGCTGGACGGCAAGCCGCTGGTTCAGGCCTGGCGCAAGGCGTTGAGCGAACGCGCCTCGGTCAAGGGCGCGGTGGCGCCAGACTATCCGCAACGCCTGCGTCAATTCCTGCGGGCGAGAAATTCGTTTCTCTCGACCCTGATCCAGCCGGATGATCTCGCCAGTGCACCTCCTTTAGCCCGATCCGCCTGAACGGATCGATCAGCGTTCCCGCCACCATCGAGGCAAGCACGCCTGGCACTGGCGGGATTTTCGCGATGGTCGCCACCAGCCTGTCGCGGAAGAAGGGCAGCATGGTGCCGTCCGACTGGTAGAACGGCGTCAGCGCCAGCGACAGCAACTGGAAGATCCGGACATGCCATCGCCGCGCCTTGGCATAGGTCTCCAGCGCTGCCTCCACACTGTCCGCTTGTGCCAAGGCATGGCTGAGTGCTGCCGCATCGAGCAGCGCCATGTTCGCCCCTTGCCCGAGCTGCGGGCTGGTCGAATGCGCGGCGTCGCCGATCACTGCCAGACACCGTCCCGCCGGCAGCCTCATAGTGTGATGGCCGTAGCGGGCGAGCGACAGCTGGTCGAACCTGTCGATCTGGCTGGTGAACGCTTCGCACGCCGGCCATAGCGAGATCAGCCTCGCCTTCCAGGCGTCGAGGCCCGCGGCCCGGACCTGTTCGACATCCGCCGGCTTCAGGCTCCAGAAGAACGCCGCCATTCTTTCGGCACCCGGCTGCGGCCTGCCGATCGGCAGCACGCCGATCATCACGCTCGCCTTGTCGTAGCGCTGCAGCAGCGCGTTCTCGTCAAACCCGTCGCGCCAGCCGAGCGATGCCCAGAACGCGCCATAGGCAAGCGGCCGGGGCTCGGCCGGATCGTTGAGGCTCTGGCGCAGTTTCGAGCGCGAGCCGCTGGCGTCGACAACAAGGTCGAACGGCCCCGCCCTGCGGCCAGTGTCGAAGACCAGGCTCGCCCGCTCGCCGACCACCAGCGTCTCGATCTCGACGCCGGTTTCGATGGCGATGCCCTGGCGCTGTGCGGCGTGGAACAATACGTTGAACAGCGCCGCCCGGTGCACCGCCAGCCCGAAGCGACCGCCGGGCTGCGCATCGTAGCGGACGGCGAGCACGGTGCGGCCAGTGGTGGCATCCGCGCCATGCAAACGCTCGATGCGGCTGCCCAGCGCCAATATGTCGTCGAGCAGGCCGAGATCGGCGAGCACGCTCAAGCCGGTCGGTTGCAGGATCAGGCCGGAGCCGACCGGCTTCGGCTCCTCGAAACGTTCGAAGATGGTGACGTTATGCCCGGCGTGCTTGAGATAGAGCGCTGTGGCCAGCCCTGCCGGGCCGGCGCCGGCAATCGCGATGTCGAGAGATTTTTCCATTGCCCGCCCAACCAATGGCCGGACAATCCTTCAGCGACCCTGCCAAATCAAGCCATTGCGGCATGCGCCAAAAATTCAACCACCGGCGTCGAAGGCAGCACGTGCCTTGCGCACTGCATCGTGGTTGAGCTCGGCCCACAAGATCAATTGATGAAAGGCGCCGAACATCGAGCGCCCGAGATCGGTCAGGCTGTATTCAACGCCCGGTGGCTTGGTCGGGAACACCTCACGATGCACGTAGCCATCGCGCTGCAAATCATGCAGCGTCTGGGTCAGCATGCGCTGCGAAATGTCGGGCACAAGGCGCCGCAACTCGCCGAAGCGATAGGGTTGTTCAGCCAATGCCATCATCAGCAGCGATCTCCATTTGCCGCTGACGCCCTGGATGACATCACGAACCGGACAATTGGCAATATTGCCGCCGTCGCTGATCGCTTTGTAGATCTCCATCTTCGATTTCAGATTGATGACCTTGCCGTCCATGGCTGGTTCCCTGCGCGTGCCTACCTCCCAAAAAACTGCCTTCTTTACGGCACCGGGTCAATTCCTATTTTAGTGCTGGTCTCTTTTTGAGACCACCAGAGCACCCGCCACCTCGGCGCAAAATCAGGATCTCCCGATGACCGAAACCCTTCTCGTCACCGGCGCCTCCGGCCAGCTTGGCCGCGGCGTCATCCGCTATCTCCTGGACACTCATAAAATTCCACCGGCGCGGATCATCGCCACCACGCGTAATCCCGAAAGCCTGGCTGATCTGGCGGCGAGCGGCGTTGTCGTCAGGGCCGCCGACTTCAACGACGCGGCCTCGCTGGAATCCGCATTCAAGGGCGCCGACAAGGTGCTGATCATTTCGACGGGCGATCTCGATCTCAAAAGCGGCAGGCGCCTGAAGCAGCACGAAAATGCCGTCGCCGCGGCCAAAAACGCCAGCGTTTCGCACTTGTTCTACACCTCGATGCCCAATCCGGAGCCGGTATCGCCGGTCCTGTTTGCCGATGACCACTACAGCACCGAGCAGGCCATCAAGGGGAGCGGGATTCCCTATACGATCTTCCGCAACGGCTGGTACCAGGAGAACCTGTTCCTGGCACTGCCGCACGCGATCGCCTCGGGACGCTGGTATACGTCCGCCGGCGAAGGCCGCATCGCCCACGGCGCACGCGACGACATGGCAGCAGCGATCGCCGCCGGCCTTGCTTCCGGCTCGACCGACAGCATGACCTACACCTTGACCGGCCCGCATGCCTACACCACGGCCGAGATTGCCGCGCTGGTAAGCGAGGTTACCGGCAAGCCGCTGGAAGTCATCCAGGTTCCGGATGAGGCGCTGAGCGAAGGTGTAAAGGCAGCCGGCGTTCCCGAGGATTTCGCTGACGTCGTCGTGTTCTTCGACGTCAACACGCGCTCCGGTCGCATCGCCATGGTGACCGACGCGATCGAGACGCTGTCCGGCCGCAAGCCGCAAACGTTGAAGCAGTTTCTCGAAGCGAACAAGGCCGCACTGGCTGGCTAGAACGACGCCGTAGCGCAAAACGTCAAAGGCCGTACCTTCGGGCACGGCCTTTTCTGTCAGATCGCCACCTGCGTGCCGATCTCGACCACGCGCCCCGTGGGGATCTGGAAATACTCCGTCGCGTCGGCCGCCGTGCGGGCCAGCCCGATGAACAGCTTGTCCTGCCACACCGGCATGCCGGAATTGGGCGATGCCTTGAGCGAGCGCCGCGACAGGAAGAACGACGTCGTCATGATATCGAACTTCCAGCCCTGCTTGCGGCAGATCGCCAGCGCGCGCGGAATGTTGGGCTGCTCCATATAGCCGAAGGTCAGCGTCACCCGCATGAACAGATCGTTGACCGCCTCCATCTTGACGCGCTCGCTGTCGGGCACCAGCGGCTGCGGCGCCGTCACCACCGAGAGGATGACGTTCTGCTCGTGCAGCACCTTGTAGTGCTTCAGGCTGTGCATCAGCGCGGTCGGCGCGCTTTGCGGATCGCTGGTCAGGAAGACCGCGGTGCCGGACACCAGCTGCGGCTTCTTCTTCAGCAGATTGCCGGCGAGGAAATCGAGCGGAATTTCGTTGCGGCGGGTTTTGTCGAACAAGTAGCGGCTGCCGCGCACCCAGGTCCACATCGCCATGATGATGGCGAAAGCCACCGCCAGCGACGCCCAACCACCTTCGAACACTTTGACGATGTTGGAGGCAAAGAAGCCGATGTCGATGAACGCGAACACCGCCGTCATCGCCACCGCCACCCACAGGCGCCATTTCCAGATGCGCGTCATGACGACGAAGAGCAGCACCGTCGTCACCAGCATGTTGCCGGTGACCGAGATGCCGTAGGCGGAGGCCAGCTTGCTCGATTCGCCGAAGCCGACAACCAAGAGCATCACCACCAGCGCCAGCAACAAATTGACGCGCGGCATGTAGATCTGGCCGGACTGCCGTTCCGACGTATGCAGGATTTCGAGGCGCGGCAGCATGTTGAGCTGCACAGCCTGCCGGGTCAGCGAGAAGGCGCCGGAGATGACCGCCTGGCTGGCAATCACCGTCGCGGCGGTTGCCAATACCACCATCGGGATCAGCGTCCAACCTTCGTTCATCTCGAAGAACGGGTGGCCGACCACGCCGTTCTTGGCCAGCACGAAAGCGCCCTGCCCGGCATAGTTGAGCAGCAGGCAGGGAAACACCACCGCCAGCCACGCCAGCACGATGGGCTTGCGGCCGAAATGGCCAAGATCTGCGTAAAGCGCCTCGGCGCCGGTGACGGCGAGGAAGATGGCGCCGATGGTGACGAAGGCGACGTCGGGCGAATTGATCAGGAAGGCGACGATGTAGTGCGGGCTGACCGCCCACAGGATTTCCGGATCGGCGATGATGTGATTCAGGCCGGAAAGGCCGATGGCCAGGAACCAGACCGCGGTGATCGGTCCGAAGATCAGCGCCACGCCGCCGGTTCCAAAGCGCTGCACCGAAAACAGGATCGCCAGGATGACCAGCGTCAGCGGCACGACATAGGGCTGGAAGGCCGGGGTGACGACATTCATGCCTTCGACGGCCGACAGCACCGAGATCGCCGGCGTGATGACGGCGTCGCCGAAGAACAGCGACGCGCCGACAATGCCGATGGCCAGGATCAGCGCCGAACGCGTCGGGAAACTGCCGCGTGCCAGCGCCATCAGCGACAGCACGCCACCCTCGCCGCGGTTGTCGGCCCTCAGCACGAACATGATGTATTTGATGGTGACGATGATCGTCAGCGACCAGATGATCAGCGACAACACACCCAGAATATCGCCGCGGTCCGCAACTTCGCCGCCGGACGACGCCACAAGCGCCTCGCGGAACGCGTAGATCGGGCTGGTGCCGATGTCGCCATAGACCACGCCGAGCGCGCCCAGCATCAGCACCTTGGTGCTATGCTGTTCGATTTCGGGATGGCTCGATTGTTCGACGGGTTCTGCCTCACTACCAGTATTGGTAAGGGCCATGGACGACACTCCGATAAGCGCGCGGTGCTCTACGCTTGCTGCGATGCAATATCAAGAGCCCCTCACGTAATGGCTGATATGCGGTAATGCCAGCCATCTGCCCTTTACCATCCGCATGCCCTAAGGAACCGCCCCACCGTACCGGCCATGCCATACTCCAACGCATCGGCTGTCAACCCATGTCCAATAGACACTTCGGCCAATGCCGGAATGCGCTTTGCCAATGCCGGCAGATTGTTCACCACCAGATCGTGCCCGGCATTGACCTGGAGCCCGGCCGCGAGCGCGGCATCCGCGGTTTTTCCCAATCTTTCCAGTTCCTTCTGCGCCTTGGCGGAATCGGAATGGCAGCTGCCGTAAGGCCCGGTATAGAGCTCGATGCGGTCGGCGCCGGTGTCGCGCGCGGCATTGACGCCAGCGGGATCCGGATCCGAAAACAGCGACACCCGAAAGCCGCCCTTCTTCAGGCGCTTGACGATCGGGTTGAGGAACGCGGCCTCGGCGGCAAAGTTCCAGCCATGGTCTGAGGTCGCCTGCGCCGGATCGTCGGGCACCAGTGTCACCTGCTCCGGCTGGTGCTTTTCCACAAGCGCCAGAAAATCTTCCGTAGGGTAGCCCTCGATGTTGAACTCCGCCTTGGGAAACTCGTCGTCGATCAGCGCACGGATCTCAGGCAAGTCGGAATGCCTGGTGTGGCGCTCGTCCGGCCGCGGATGCACCGTCAGCCCGTGCGCGCCGGCGGCAAGGGCCAGACGGCCGAGCCCGGTGACGCTCGGCCATGGCAGGTCGCGGCGGTTGCGCAGCATGGCGATGGCGTTGAGATTGACGGAAAGTTTTGCGGGCATGGCGTGAGGTCCGGCTGTTTGTGCAGCGCATCTATACTGCCTTTGACGGGAACAGACAGGGGGTTTCGGGTGTTCCAGTCATGACATCTGCTCGCAGAGGGAGGCCCAGCCAATGAATTTTCTCCAATCCGTGCCGGCGATCCGCCGTATCGAAACCGACCGTGAGGATCTTTTCGCCATCGACGTTGTCGGCCATGTCTCGGCGGCAGACGGTGAAAATCTTTTTGGATTGCTGGAGGCCGCCTACGCGCTTCACCCGCGAATCGACGTGTTGATGCGGCTGGTCGATCACGAGGGCGTCGACTGGGCGGATGTCGCCGACGAGACGCTGAAACAGGGCACGGTGCACGCCCTGGAGCATGTCGCTCGCTGCGCGACGATCGGCGAGCCGAACTGGATAGCGGATGCGCAGAGCTTCCTCCCCGCTGCATCTCCCATCGAGTTCAGGCATTTCAAGGTCGAGGATGAAGCGGACGCCTGGCAATGGCTTGGCGCGACGCCACTCAGCCCTGCTACGCCAGCTGCTACCTGACGCCAGCTATCTAACGATGGTCAGCCGCTCGGCGGCGCGGGTGATGGCGGTGTAGAGCCAGCGCTGGCGGGTTTCCTTGAAGGCCCAGCTCTCGTCGAACAGCACGACGTCGTTCCACTGCGAACCCTGCGCCTTGTGCACGGTCAGCGCGTAGCCGTAGTCGAAATCGTCAAAGCGCTTCTTCTGCTGCCAGGGGATATCGGCGTCCGGATCCTCGAACGCCGACTTGAGCAGCTTGATCTTGGCGACGCCGCGGTCGGGATCGTCCTCTTCGGGCGAGACCAGCAGGTTGATGCCGGGCTTCACCGTTTCGCGCGACGAGGTCATCACCTTCCACAGCGAACCGTTGAGCAAGCCCTTGGCGGGGTCGTTGCGCAGGCAGACCAGCTTGTCGCCGGCTTGCGGATAATCGGCATTGAAACCCTTCAGCTCGCGCAGGCGCTGATTGTAGCGGCGCCGCGTGCGGTTGGTGCCGACCAGCACCTGGTCCGCCTTCAGCACCAGCTCCTGGGTGACGTCCTCCTTGCCGATCACCTGCGCGGTCCCGTAGTCGCCACGCATGAACTCGCGACCCTCACGCACGTCGAGCGCCAGCTGGATGATCGGGTTGTCGCGCGCCTGGCGGTGGATTTCGGTCAACAGCACATCCGGCTCGTGTTCGGTGAAGAAGCCGCCGCCCGAGATCGGCGGCAACTGCGCCGGATCGCCAAGCACCAGGATCGGCGTGCCGAAGCTCATCAGGTCGCGGCCGAGCTGCTCGTCGACCATCGAGCACTCGTCGATGACGACGAGCTTGGCGCGCGAAATCGGGCTTTGCCGGTTGAGCGAGAAGGTCGGCGACATCGAGGTCTTGCCGGTCACCTCGTCGGCAACCGATTCCTCGCCTTTCGGCCGGTAGATCAGCGAATGGATGGTACGGGCATTGACCGCCCCTTTGGAGCGCAGCACTTGCGCAGCCTTGCCGGTGAAGGCGGCGAACTGCACCTGCCCGTCGACATGCTCGGCAAAATAGCGCGCCAGCGTGGTCTTGCCGGTGCCGGCATAGCCGAACAGCCGGAAGATCTGCGGCCTGCCCTCCTTGAGCCAGCGCCCGACCGCTTTCAAGGCCTCATCCTGTTGGGGAGAAAATTCCATCAGTGCGACAGACCGGATTCGCAAGCGAAAGACAAGATTGGCCGTCATATCGACGGTTGTCGGTGACAAAGCGGCCATCTTCGATAGCCCAGGCTATCAGTCGGAATTAGGAACGTAAAGAGAACAAACTATCCCGCGCCGGTTTGAAAATTCAGCTGCGGATGACGCGCAATCAGACATAGGCACCTACCGGGGGTGGCAGGTCGCGGGTCGCGGGAGGAACAGGAGCATATCCGGCATAGTTGACGCTCACCCGTGCCTGCCCTTTGGAATACGATCGGAGCGCATCCTCCAACTTGAACATATTGGCGAGTGGCACCGTCGCGTTGACGATGACGCCCATGCTGCTGGTTTCTTGATTCTCGATCTTGCCGCGGCGGCCTTTCAGATCGCCGACGATGTCTCGGGCATAATCCTGCGGCGTCACTACCTCAACCTTCATGATCGGCTCGAGCTGTTGCACGCCGAGCCTTGGGGCGGCTTCCTTGAAGCAGGCGCGGCTGGCGATCTCGAAAGCGGAAGCCGAAGAGTCGGTTTGGTGATAGGCACCGTCAACCAGCGTCGCCTTCATCCCGATTATCGGGAAGCCGGCAAAGGGACCCGAGCGCAGCATGGTGCGCAGCCCCGTTTCGACCCCGGCAACATACTCGTCAGGAACGGCACCGTCGGGAACCCTCGACGTAAACACGAAGTCTGGGTCGTGCCCGTTTGGCTCAAACAGGATTTTGACACGGGCGAACTGTCTCTGGCCGGCGAACTGCTTATTATGCGTGTAGTCCTGCTCGCGGGCGTAGGTGATCGTCTCGCGATAGGCCATTTGTGGCGCGCCGAAATTCAAGGCGATCTCTTGAAGCAGGCGGTAGGCGATGACGTCCAGGTGATGCTCGTCCCTGCCGTAGATAATCGTCTGTCCAGATTCCTCGTCCCGTGTGACGCGGAGGTCTTGGTCCTCATCGGCAAGCCTCGAGAGAGCAATGCGCAGCTTCTCCTCATCGGCCTTCTTCTTCGGCTCGATCGCGATTTGCAGCAAAGGCCATGGCGCGCCGGATATTTTCATCACGGTTGCATGGTCGCAGGCAGCCTCAATATTTGCAACCGAGCGCCAATACGAAACCCGAACTGGGGTAACGGAAATATAAACTGACCCCCTTGGGTCCGGAAGCACATAGCCTGCCGTCAGGGCCCGGGATCGTTCTCCAACAGGATCGGCTTGCCGTGCGGTGTGGCGTGCGCGGCGCGTTCCCAGGCGGCGGCTAGCGTGTCGACATCGCTTTTTCCGGCGACGCCCTTGGCCGCAAGCAGCTTTTCCAGCGCCGCCAGCCAGTGCTCGTAATAGTCATGACCGTCGCTTGCGGCGCCCGGCTTCTTCACTTCGGCTGATAAGGCATCTGCCCATTCGCTCCAGGAAAACAGGCCCTTGTCGTGCAGCGCAACGGTCAGCGCAAAAGCTTCCGCCTGCCACGGCTCGGCGAAGACCGGCTCGTCGAAACCTCTAGGCAATGCGCCTTCAGGCCGGCTCAAGATAGCTCTCCCAGGCATCGATCGAGACGCTGAGCGTCGGATCGGCGCCCTCGCCCCAGATTTCGGCCCCGTCGAACACCACCGTATAGACCCATTGCGGGTTTTCGCCCTTGCCATGCGCGTTGCTGTCGGGGAAGACAAAACCGTCGCGCACAGCCTCGATCACGCCCTGCTTGTCGCGCGCATACCGCGGCAGGCGCGTATGGCCGGTGGGATTGAAATTCTTCGTCCGCACGGCCTGCCCTGCCTTGAACCGCGCCGGTGTCGCAACCGGCCGGTCGCAAGGTCCGCCCTTGGCCAGCACAGCCGGGACGTTTTCTGCCTTCAGCACCCTTTTGGGTGTTGCTGCCGGATCGACAGCCCGGCCCTCGGCCAGATCGCGCTCACTGATAAAGCCGTGGCGCTTGAGCAGGACCTCCAGCGCCCTGATCCAGATCTGGTAGTAGCTCGACGAATAGTAGACGGCCGGATGCAACGATTCTCGCGCATGCCTGCTTTCGTCGATGTTCCAGGCGCCCATGGCGCCGGCCGTCAGCGTCACGCCGAGCGCTCGCCTCTCCCAATCGGCATGGAAATACGGTTCGTCCTTCTCCGGCGCGACCGGCCCGAAGCCCATCTGCCCGCCGAGATCCTGCGGCCCGTTCATGCCGGCTCCTTCGCCAGCGCTGTGCCGATCATCGCATCGCGGCTGACCAGTTCGGCTAGCTGTTCCTCGTTCCAGCCGTCGGTGTTTTCAGGCCGCATCGGCACCACGAGATAGCGCAGCTCAGCGGTCGAATCCCAGACGCGGATCTTTTTCTCCGCCGGCAAGGTCAGGCCGAATTCCTCCAGCACGCCGCGCGGATCGATCACCGCCCGCGAGCGATAGGGCGGCGCCTTGTACCAGACCGGCGGCAGGCCAAGCACCGACCACGGATAGCAGGAGCACAGCGTGCAGACGACGAGGTTATGCGTCTCCTCCGTGTTGAACACGGCCTGCATGTGTTCGCCCTGCCGGCCGGTGTAACTCAGCGAGGCGATCGCCTCCGTCGCATCGCGCTTCAGCAAGTCGGCATAGGCCGGGTCGCTCCAGGCTTTCGCGACCACCCTGGCGCCATTACGCGGCCCGATCTTGGTCTCATAGGTGTCGACGATGACATCGATCGCCGCCGGATCGATCAGGCCTTTTTCAGTGAGGATGGTTTCCAGCGCGCGCACCCGCGCCGCAAATGGGTCGAGCTCGTTGTCGTGGTCATGATCGTGGGACATGACCGCAGATTAGGATTGCCGGAACGACTCGGCAAGCATGACAGCTTGGGCCACGGGCCGCTGCCTATTCGGCGGCGGCCTTTTGCGGTTCGACAAGCCGGTCCTCGGGACCAAACAGCGAGCCCTGCTCGCCGCTCTCGACAGCATGCAGCGCCGGCCGGCTCTTTTTCGAGGAGAAGAAGCTCATCAGCCAGCCGGAGAAATTCTCGAAATAGACGTAGATCACCGGTGTGACGAACAACGTCAGCGCCTGCGAAGCGAGCAGACCGCCGACAACGGCGACGCCGAGCGGCTGCCGCAGTTCCGCACTGGCGCCGGTGCCGAGCGCGATCGGGAACGTGCCCATCAATGCTGCCAGCGTCGTCATCATGATCGGCCTGAACCGCATCAGGCACGCCTTGTGGATGGAGTCCTTCGCCGACATGCCGTCTCGTCGCAGTTCCAGCGCGACGTCGACCATCATGATGCCGTTCTTCTTGACGATGCCGATCAGCATCAGGATGCCGATCACCGCGATGACGGACAGGTCCATGCCGGCAAAGCGCAGCGCCACCACTGCACCGAGCACCGCCGAAGGCAGGCCGGTCAAGATGGTCAGCGGATGGATGAAGCTCTCATAGAGGATGCCGAGCACGATATAGATGGTCAGGATGGCGCCACCGATCAGCAGGCCCTGGTTGGCCAGCGAATCCTGGAAGGTCTTGGCGGTGCCGGCAAAGCTCGTCGAGATCTCCTTCGGCATGCCGATCTGGTCTTTGAGCTGGCCGATGCGGGTCACCGTGTCGCCGAGCGATACGCCCTGCGGCAGATTGTAGGAGATCGTCACCGCCGGAAGCTGGCCGAGCTGGTTGACGGTCAGGGCGCCGGCCGTGCGGTCGACGCGGGCAAAAGCGCCGAGCGGCACCAGGCTGCCGCTCGCCGTCCTCATCTGGATGGCGAGCATGCGCTCCGGCGACCATTCGATGTTGGGATCGAGCTCGGTGATGACTTCATAGCTGTCGGCCGAACCGAAAATTGTCGAAACCTGGTCGGTGCCGAATCCGCCATAGAGGGCGGAGCGCAGCGTGTCGGTGTCGATGCCCAGCTGGGCGGCCTTGTCGCGGTCGACCACCAGCGATGCCTGCAGGGCATTGTTCTGCAGGTCGCTGGTGACGTCGGTGAAATTCGCATGGTCGGCCGCCATCGCGTCATTCAGCTTCTGCGCCCAGATGTCGGTCTGGCCGGTATCCAGGCCTTGCACGACCAGCTGGTAGGCGCTGGCCGATGACCGCGAACCAAGCCGCAGGTTCTGCACCGGCTGCATGTAGGTTTCGATACCCGCCACGCCGGCCAGTTGCCGCCTTAGATCCGCAAGCACCTTCTCGATATCGGGGCGCTGGTCCTTGCCCTTGAGCTGAACGAAAAGCTGCCCCTGGTTGAGCGCATTGCTGCCGCTGCCCGCCGACCACGCCACATGATCGACATAGGGCGAATGCGAAAAGACACTGGCCACCTGCCCCTGCAGCTTCGACATGGCGTCGAACGAGATGTCCTGGCGCGCGATTGTCGTCACCGATATCTGGCCGATATCCTCCTGCGGGAAGAAGCCCTTCGGCGACACCTCGATCAGCCAGACCGAGCCTGCCGCGGTTCCGATGAAGACGAGGAACACCAGGAAAGTGTGACGCAGGCAGAAGGTGAGAAGCCGGTCATAGCCGCGTGTGATGAAGTCCTGCTTGTGGCCAGGGCCATGCTTGTCGCGATCGGCTTTCGTCACCGACAGCAGCCGCGAGCACAGCATCGGCGTCAGCGTCAGCGACACGAACATCGACGCCAGGATGGCGACCGTCACCACCACGGCGAATTCGTTGAAGATGCGGCCGATGACACCACCCATCAAAAGCACCGGGATGAACACCGCCACCAGCGAGATCGAGATCGAGATGATGGTGAAGCCGATCTCGCGTGCGCCTTTCAGCGATGCGTCAAAGGCCGACAGCCCATCCTCCTCCATGTGGCGGAAGATGTTCTCCAGCATGACGATGGCATCGTCGACGACGAGGCCGACGGCAAGCGTCAGGCCCATCAGCGATATGTTGTCGATGGAAAAGCCGAACAGGAACATCGCGCCGAGCGTGGCGATCAGCGAGATCGGCACCGCCACGGCCGGGATGATGGTTGCCGTCACCCGGCGCAGGAAGACGAAGATCACCATCACCACCAGCGCGATGGTCAGAAGCAGCGTGAACTGCACATCGTCGACGGCCTGGCGGATCGAGGTCGAACGGTCGTTGAGCAGCTTGATCTGGGCGGCGGCCGGCATCTGGTCCTGGAAGGACGGCAGCATCGCCTTGACCTTGTCGACGACGTCGACCGTGTTGGCGTCGGGCTGGCGCTGCACGGCCATGATGATCGCGCGCGTACCGTCGTACCAGCTCGCCGTCGTCGTGGTCTGCACCGAATCGACGACGCGGGTCACTTCGCCCAGCCGCACCGGGTGACCATCCTTGGTTGCGATGATCAGGTTGGAGAAGCCTGCGGCGTTGGTGAGTTGCGTGTTGGCGGTGATGGTCAGCTGCTGCTTGTCGTTCTGCAAGACGCCGAGCGGCGTGTTGCTGTTGGCCGACGCGATCGCCGTCTGCAGCTGGTCGATCGAAATGCCGCGCGCGGCAAGCGCGGTCGGATCGATCTGGATGCGCACGGCGTATTTTTGCTGGCCGTAGATGGAAACCTGCGCGACGCCGTCGATGGTCGACAGCGACGGCGAGATGACGTTCTCGGCGAATGCATCGAGATCGGTCAACGGAACCGTATCGCTGACCAGCGACATCAAGAGGATCGGCGCGTCGGCCGGATTGACCTTGCGGTAGCTCGGCGGCGAGGTCATCTCCGGCGGCAGCGATTTCTGTGTACGGGCGATCGCCGCTTGCACGTCGGCGGCGGCCGCGTCGATGTCGCGGTTGAGCACGAACTGGATGGCGATCGAGGTCTGGCCGAGCGAGTTGGTGGTCGAGATCGAATCGATGCCGGCGATCGTCGCGAACTGCTTGATCAACGGCGTCGCCACCGAGGTCGCCATGGTTTCGGGCGAAGCGCCGGGCAGCGACGCCGAGACGTTGACGACCGGAAATTCAGCACTTGGCAGTGCCGCCACGGGCAGGAATTTATAGGCAAACAGCCCGCCCAGCACGAGGGCGAACGACATCAGCAGTGTGGCGACGGGCCTGCGTATGCAGAATTCGGAAATCATGGCTGTGTCCCGCCCGCCTTGTCGGCTTGCGCGACCTTTGGCGCGGCCTGATCCCCGCCAGCCGCCTTGCCCTCATGCACGGCGGCGCGGTCCTTCAGCCTGGTCTGGCCCTCGACGACCACCTTCTCGCCCGACTTGACGCCCTCGCTGATGGCGCTGTTTTCGCCTTCGGTCAGCGCCACCTGCACCGGCCGCATCTCGACCGTGTTGTCCGGCTTGACCACATAGACGAAGGGGCCCTTCTGGCTGGGCTGGACCGCGACCGTCGGAACCGAGGTCATCTGCGGCATGATGCCGGCGTCAAGGATGACGTTCACATACTGTCCGGGCCATAGCGACAGATCGGCATTGGGTATGCTTGCCCGCGTCGCAATGGTTCCGGAGGCGGTGTCGACACTGGAATCGACGAAGTCGAGTGTGCCCTTGCCGATCGGCGTCGGGTCGCCGTCCTTGGTCAGCGTGACCGCGCCCTGCTGCGGGTTGGCCAGCGCCTTGTGCAGCAGCGCCAGATTGCTTTCCGGCAGGTTGAAGTTGACCTGCAGGGGATCGATCTGGGTGATCGTTACCAGCGGCGTCGCCGTGGTGCTGTTGCCGTTGCTGACGGTGACGAGGTCGCCAACCGAGACATTGACGGCGCCCAGCCGGCCCGAGATCGGCGCCGTGATCGTTGCGTAGCTCAGCTGGACGGTATCGGCATCGATCGTCGCCTTGTCGGCGTCAATGGTTGCGGCCGCCGCCTTTTGCGCGGCCAGCGCCTGATCGTAGGTCTGCTGCGTGCCGGCCTGCTTGGCGACCAGGTCCTTGGCGCGCTGCAGATCGGCCTGAGCGCTGACCAGCATCGCCTGGTCCTTGACCAGCGTTGCCTGGTCCTTGGCCAGTTGCGCCTTCAGCGACCGGTCGTCGAGCGAGAACAGCAGATCGCCGGTCTTCACCATCTGCCCGTCCCTGACGTCGATCGACACGATCTGGCTGGACACGCGCGCATTGATGTTGACCACGGCCGGCGAGGATACGAAGCCGATGGCATAGCGGCGGATCGGGAAATCGGCCGTTGTCGCGGTGGCCGAAACGATCGAGGCCGAACGGGCGGCGCCGGCGCCGGATTTGCCCGCAGCCTTGTCAGCCGAAGTCTTGTCCGCCGCCGCTGTCTGCTTGGCGCCCGGCAGCATCTGCTGCAAACTGCTCATCGCCGCCGGCGAAAAATAGACCCACGCCGCTGCGACACAGGCCGCCGCCACTACCACCGCCAGAACGACTTTCCCGCGCATCGACTACAAGCCCTATGATCCGACACGCCGAACCCGGTGGTCTCATTCTACCGCAAATCACGGCGCCTTGCCGCGATTTTGCGGAAATAGATAGGACACGCCTTTGTCGGAAAAGGGCCAAAACGCGGCATTACGAAGATTTAATGTGCACTGCACAATGAATGGGCAGCCGGCTCAGGAGTCGGAAAGCCAGCCAGGATGTGGTTGAGATTCAGGTCCGGCGAGCCTTACCTGAACATCAAGCACATCCTATTTCAGCATCGGCCAAAGGGTCGCTGCGAGCAGCACGCCCATGGCGATGTTGAACCATTTCAGCCGCACCGGATCGGACAGGAAACCGCGCAGCGCGGTGCCGAAACCCGCCCATATCGACACGCTTGGCAAATTGACCAGCGAGAAGGCAAAAGCGATCAACACCACCGACAGGAATGGATGGTCGGCGTTGGTGTAGACGGCCATGGCCGTGATCGCCATCACCCAGGCCTTGGGATTGACCCACTGGAAGGCGGCGGCATCGATAAAGCGCATCGGCTTGGCCTCCACCTCGCCCTTGGCGCTGAGGGAGCGCGACATGGCGATCTTCCAGGCGAGGTAGAGAAGATAGGCGGCGCCGGCGATCTTGAGTGCCGTGTGCAGCGCCGGAAACGCCGTCAGCACCGCGCCGAGGCCGAAACCGACGGCCAGCAACAGCACGCAAAAGCCGATGCTGATGCCCAGCATATGCGGGATTGTCCGGACGATGCCGAAATTGACGCCCGACGCCAAAAGCATGAGGTTGTTCGGCCCCGGCGTGATCGAGGTCACGAAGGCATAGACCAAAAGGGCAAGGAAGGCGTCGAGGGTCATGACGGCTCACAAAGGTCAGCAATGCTGACTTAAATCGACCGGGCGTCGGACGCAACTCCATTCGATTGGTCCAATGCGCCTGACGCGACCCGACGACTGATATCCCCGGCGCGCCTGATCGGATGAGTTCGAGAGATCAGTCTCAACAGCGATACTTCAGTGCCCAAAGAAGCCACCAAAGAGGAGGATGTTTAGAGCGTAGTACAAGACCCAGTTCCAAAATTTCTCTGGATCATCCGCAAAGGCGACCCATTCACGGGTTCGTCCGACTAGGACTGTCATCGTCACCCAAGCATGGGCAATGCAGAACTTGAACTTCGTATGAATGCCTACATCCCCTGCGGGCCGCGGTTCAGCGCCGCCACGCCGGTGCGGCAGATTTCGACCAGGCCGAGCGGCTTCATGATGGCGATGAACTGGTCGATCTTGGTGCCCTTGCCGGTGATCTCGAAGATGAAGTGCTCGGTGTTGGCGTCGATGACCGAGGCGCGGAAGGCATCCGCGAGACGCAGCGCCTCGACACGGGCCTCGCCGGTGCCGGCGACCTTGACCAGCGCAAGTTCCCGCTCCAGCGGCCGCTCCTGGCCGAACTCGTGCGAGCGCACGGTGAGATCGACGACGCGGTGCACCGGCACGATGCGCTCGAGCTGATGCTTGATCTGCTCCAGCACATGCGGCGTGCCGCGCGTCACGATGGTGATGCGCGACAGATGCTTCTCGTGCTCGGTCTCGGAGACGGTCAGGCTTTCGATGTTGTAGCCGCGGCCGGAGAAAAGGCCGATGACCCGGGCAAGCACGCCCGGCTCATTGTCGACCAGCACAGAGAGCGTGTGGTTCTCCGGCTTTTCCGTTTCCTTGGCGATGAAATAGGCCGAACCGGTCGGTTGAAGCTGTGCGTTCATGACGTGAATCTCGATTTCAGACTTTTGAGCTAATTCTCTGTTTGCGCACGGCTTCTTTCGACAAGCCCTGCCTCGGCTTGTGTTATCGATGGGGCATGATGTCGCCCGAAAACCGCTTCACACTTTTCGGCATCATGCCCTAGACCAGTTCCCTGCCCTTGGCGTCGATGGCGTTGGCCACCGCTTCGTCGGTCGCCTCGTCCGGCAGGAGCATTTCATTATGCGCCTTGCCCGACGGGATCATCGGGAAGCAGTTGGCGAGGTTCGCCACGCGGCAGTCGAACAGCACCGGCTTCTTGACCGAGATCATCTCCTTGATCGCATCGTCGAGCTCGTCCGGCTTCTCGCAGCGAATGCCATGGCCGCCATAGGCGTCGGCCAGCTTGACGAAGTCCGGCATCGCCTCGGTGTAGGAATGCGACAGACGGTTGCCGTGCAGCAGCTGCTGCCACTGGCGCACCATGCCCATATACTGGTTGTTGAGGATGAAGATCTTGATCGGCGCATTGTGCTGCACCGCAGCGCTCATCTCCTGCATCGTCATCTGCACCGAGGCGTCGCCGGCAATGTCGATGACCAGTGCATCGGGATGCGCGATCTGCACGCCGAGTGCTGCCGGCAGGCCATAGCCCATCGTGCCAAGGCCACCGGATGTCATCCAGCGGTTCGGCTTCTCGAAATGATAGTGCTGCGCCGCCCACATCTGGTGCTGGCCGACCTCGGTGGTGATGTAGGTGTCCATGTCCTTGGTCAGCGCGTAGAGCCGCTGGATAGCGTATTGCGGCATGATCACGTCGTTGTTCATCTTGTAGGCGAGTGAATCGCGCGCGCGCCATTTGGCGATCTGCTCCCACCAGGGATAGAGCGCCTTCTTGTCGGCCTTGGCGCTTGCCCGCCACAGCCGCACCATGTCTTCCAGCACGCGGCCGACATCACCGATGATCGGCACGTCGGTGTGGACGTTCTTGTTGATCGACGACGGATCGATGTCGATGTGGACCTTCTTCGAGTTCGGCGAGAACGCGGTCAGCCGTCCGGTGATACGGTCGTCGAAACGTGCGCCGATGCAGATCATCACGTCGCAATCATGCATCGCCATGTTGGCTTCATAGGTGCCGTGCATGCCCAGCATGCCCATCCAGTTCTTGCCCGATGCCGGATAGGCGCCGAGCCCCATCAGCGTCGAGGTGATGGGGAAACCGGTGAGATCGACCAGTTCGCGCAGCAGATGGCTGGCTTCCGGGCCGGAATTGATGACGCCGCCGCCCGAATAGATGATCGGCTTCTTCGCGCCGGCCATCAATTCGACGGCTGCCTTGATCTTTTCCAGGTCGCCCTGGACCTTCGGCTGATAGCTGGTGCGCGGCGCCGTCTGCGGCGGCACGTAGATACCCTTGGCGAACTGCACGTCCTTCGGGATATCAACCACCACCGGGCCGGGACGGCCCGTCGTGGCGACATGAAAAGCCTCGTGGATGGTGGCGGCGAGTTCGTTGACATCCTTCACCAGCCAGTTGTGCTTGGTGCAGGGGCGCGTGATGCCGACCGTGTCGCACTCCTGGAAGGCGTCTGAGCCGATCAGCGAGGTCGGCACCTGTCCGGTCAGGCAGACCAGAGGTATCGAATCCATCAGCGCGTCCTGCAGCGGCGTCACCGCATTGGTGGCGCCCGGCCCCGACGTCACCAGAAGCACACCGGCCTTGCCGGTCGAGCGCGCATAGCCTTCAGCGGCATGACCGGCGCCCTGCTCGTGGCGGACCAGAATGTGCTCGACCTCGTCCTGCTGGAAGATTTCGTCGTAGATCGGAAGCACCGCGCCGCCGGGATAACCGAAGACATGCTTGACGCCATTGTCCTTCAGCGCCTGCACCACCATTTCGGCGCCAGTCATTTCACGCCGCTCACTCTGTCCGTTGCTCATCGGTCCTGTCCCGTACTGTCCGCCATTGGGCGATTGCTGGTCGTTTAGTCGTGTTTCGGGCAATAAAAAAGGCCCCCGAGGGAGCCTGTGTGTTGCGCATGGGAGGTTTTCGCCCGGCGGTTACACCGCCTTGCCCACGCGCTTTCCTACGAGAATGAGTGCCTTTTTCATCGTCGCGGACAATAGAATTGGTTTTGCGCGGATGTCAACGGGCAATCCGCGCGGCCTTTTGGGCCGCGCGGATTCACTTTTATCAGGCACCAAGCGTCACGGCCTTCGCCTTGGCCCAGCGCTCGAGGATCCTGCGCTCTTCCGGCGTTGCCAGACGATTGCCGAAACCGCGCACCTGCACCGCGCGATGCTGCTGGTCGAGCTCGATCGTCAGCAGCCGATCGGTCTTGCCCAGTGCCTTGCGCCGCAGCGTCCAGATCGAGGCGTAGCCGGCAATGCATTTGGCGGCATACATCGAGACGCAGTGATGCATAGCCCGGCTCTCGGCAACGAGATCCTCGGCCGTCTTCAGCTGGCGGATGGAGAACCACTCGCCGTACACTTTCGCCTCCTTGGGCTGGGGACGCCACTCCCAGTCCTGCAGGCGCGAGCCGGGCCAGGCGTTGGTCTGCGCCGGTGCGCCGGCAGCCGGCCTGGCCCGAGCTTCTGCCCGCCGGCGCATCGCCTCGATGCGCTCGATCGCGGCAAGGTCGCGGTGCCAGTCCACCATCTGCCGGCGCAACGAGCCAAGCGTACGGCCTTTCAGGCTATAAGCTCGGTCGCGCCGGTGCCTGGCGCCGAGGAAATCGCAGAGATCGTCGATCTCCTCCTTCGACGCCGGATGCTCGCAGAAGAAGCGCGCCACTTCGCGCCAGAAAGCGAGATCGCTGCGCGGCGTGCGCGCGATCTTGGTGCGCGCAAGCCGTGCCGCCAGCCCGATATCGCCAGTGTAGGACCGCACGATCGCGAACCAGAACGCCTCCTCGAAGCCGAACTCGCCGGATACGTTTAGGAAGCAATGCACCTCCTTGCGCGACAGCCACGCACTGGCGCCCGCCTTGTAGAGCGAGTTGCCACCCGCAGCCGCGATGTACCAGGCCTTGCGCAGCTTGATCTCGTTGGCATCGAGCCCCGAACTGTCGAGCCAGATGGCTTCGAGCGCGGCAGGAACAGGGTAGATCGCGTAGAGGTGACGCGCCGCGGCCAGCCGCAGACGCGCAGGGTCGCGCGTCTTCAGCTTCGGTCGCCACAACTTGCCATCGCGGACCGCCATGCCGAAGCCGCGGTGTGCTTCCTCGATCGCCCGCTCGAAATCCGGAGCGGGACGCGGCGCGGCGGAAACCCGCTGCAGCGATGCCTGATATGCTTCAATGCGTTGGCGCTCGGCATCCTGCCTGAGCTGTATCATGGACCTGGCCATGGCCGTTCTTCCCGATTGGAACCCTGTCAGCCGCGCGCAATTCCAGCGCCGGCACGGAATGTGTCGATCTGGATTGCCGTGACATGGACAGGTCTCCTCTTGGGGATAACGGGTTACGAATGGGCGGCGTCACTACGCCTGCGGGGTTCTCGACGCAAGAGCCATTCCTTTAATGTTTACAATGACCTAGGAGGCCGTTGCAAAGATGCATCTCGAGGTTGTGGGCAGCCGTCATCATCGGCGAAAGCTGCCAGCTCCAACCGTTTTGCCACGACTTCGCCAGGGCATTTGATGCATGTCGATGTGGAGCGCCTTCGGCCGGTAACCGCTGCCGCACCTCGCGGCACGGCTCTCAGATCGTCAGGAAATGGATAGGCCGAAAAGGCGCTCAGCCTGCCTGCCGCCAGCGGAGGCGCGAAATGCGTGAACGTGATCTCATCGTCGCCTCCTTCAAAAGCGTTGCGGTAAGGGTGCGGCAAGATGAAAAGGGTGCCGCTGATTGGGCGCGGCTAATACATCGGAACGGGTGCAACGGCAAGACGGTGAACGGGCGCCACGTCGGGGGAGCCAGAGCCAGTCGGCAGCGGCAAGACTGGCAGACTCGCCGCTGATACCGACCGGCGATGAGGCAGTCGCGGCAGGGCCGTCGCTCCTAGGCTTTAGGCCGGTAGGCCAACGCACTTTCGCCGTCGAAGCGGAAACACATGGCTGTGCTCCCGGCCCGCTGATCAGGTGCGATTGGCGAAGTCGCGGACGACCCGCTGCAGCAGCGGCACGTAGTCGCGAAACGTCCGCGTCTTCATGTTGGCCACCTTGCCGGCCTCGTCCCAGATGCGGACTCGCACCGCTTCCTCGTGAAACGGGTTCTTGCGGAACTCGGCCACCTCTTGCGGGTTCATCGGCCCGCCCTGCAGCGACAGCGTGTGGACCGAGGCCTGCGACAGTCTGCCGAAATAGGTCGGGTCAGTGGCGCAGAGATAGCGCTTGGCGGCGACATGCAGCCGGACGCATTCGACGATGACAGTCGGAAAGAACGGCGCCAGCACCTCGCCGCCGGCTTCATCATGGTGCTTGTCCTCGACATCGTCGGGCGAATAGGTGCCGAACTCGCTGGTATAGTGGCCGATGTCATGCAGCAGCGCCGCCGCCACCAGCACATCCGGCGCGCCGTCCTTTTCGGCAAACCAGGCGCCCTGCAACATGTGCTCCGACATGGTGACGGGCTCGCCGAGATAGGATTCCGCACCCCGGCGCTCAAAAATGTCGGCGATGAATTCGACGATGTTGTCCGCGTTCAGATCCTGGCCGCTCATTCCGCGGCCTCCTTGAAGCCGTGTTCGATTGCCGCCAGCGTCGACAACAGGCCGTCCTTGTCGGCGTAGCAGCCCTGCAGCCAGCGCTTGCCGGTCCCGGAGAACGCCTTGCGGGCATGCATGACGCGGGTGTTGTCGACGATGAAGGCCTGCCCCGCCTCGAGCTTGAAGGTCACTTCGAAGGACGGATCCTCGATCAGTTCGGCGAACCGGCGATAGGCGGCGTAGTAGGCTTCCATGTCGGCGAAGGGCACATCGACGGTCGGCGCCAGCGAACGGTTGTTGAAGCGGATGGCGATGAGTTCGCCGTCCGGCCCAAGCTCGATCATCGGCCGCTTGGCCTGCAATCGCACGCCCGACGAGCCGGCAAATTCGAAGCGCGCCGGATATGAACTCAACAGACGAAAACCTTCGGGGTTCTCGGCCTGCAAGGCGGCCGCGACGGCAAACCCGTCGACGACGCTGGATTCGCCGCCTTCAACCGTATTCTCGATGCAGGACAGGATTTGCAGCGTCGGCACCGGATCGCGATAGGGATTGTCGGTGTGCGCCTGAAGGCCGAGATTGGTGTAGGCCAGATTGGTCGGATTGACCTCGGCGCGCACTTCGAACCAACGGCCGTAATTGGTTTCCCTGATATAGCCGAACAGATCGGAGACTTTGCACAGTGCCCCGGATTCGGCCGGCAGGTCATCCATCACCGCGAAGCCATAGGTCTTCACCGCCGACAACCATTGCCTGAGCACCGCGCGGTCACGGCTGGCAGCGACGTAGCCCGCGCGCGGCAACGAGTTCTGCATCGAGGCCTTGATCCATCGCACCGTGCCCTCGCCTGTCCAGCCGGGATGGCGGGCGGCATCGCGATCATAGGCGTTGGCGCTCAGCCACGCCGCTGGAAAGCTGACGGTTTTCTGCTCGGGCACGAAGCTGATTTCGAGCGCATCGCCCTTGATCGCCGCAGTGCCGATCCGCGTTTGCGCCGGAATGTCGAGAATGGTGATCCGCCGCTGGCCGTTGCCGGCGCTGCGCGTCTTGTCGTCCAGCGCATTGTCGCGCAGCCACATGGCGTGAAAGCGGGTGCGCGTCCCATCCTTCCAGCCAAGGTCTATTGTTTTGCCTTCGTCGCCGATCAGCGCGTGGGTGAGCATGAAATCCGTTCCTGTCCGCTTTCGCCCCGCAGCGAGGTCCGCAGGGTTCCGATTGCATGGTGAAGGCGCAGCAGGCATAATTCAAATTATCATTTTGCGGCCAAAGACCATAAACCACTTATGCCTCAATCAACCCTGCCCTTGCCGCCACTCGATTGGCTGCGCAGTTTCGAGGCCGCCGCGCGGCTGTCGAATTTCACCGCCGCCGCGGCCGAACTCGGATTGACCCAGGCGGCCGTCAGCCAGCACATCCGCTCACTCGAAGAGCGGCTGAAGCATCCCCTGTTCATCCGCCTGGCGCGCGGCGTGGACTTGACGCCGCAGGCCGCTGCCTACCTGCCGCATTTGCAATCGGCCTTCGCCGTGATTGCCAACAGCACGCGCGAGCTGTTCGAACCGAGGACCATCCAGAGCGTGACGATCCGCTCGCCGATCTCCTTTGCCGTGCTGATGATCGCGCCGAAGTTGGCGCAAATGGCGAGCGACCTGCCCTTCGTCCAACTGCAGATCGAGACCATCCACACCCCGGCCGACTATGGCGAGCGCTCTGGCGGGCTCGACATCCGCTTCGGCACCGGCTCCGGTTCCTTCCCCGGACGGCAGGCCGACCGCCTGACCCGCGAAGCCTTGACGCCGATGGCGGCGCCCGACCTCGCCAGGATCCCCGATTGGACGGCATTGCCGCGACTTACGGTCGTCGGCGCGCGCGAAATGTGGGGCGAATGGTTCGCCGCCGCGCGCATGAAGCCCGCCATAGCGCCGGCGCACAAATTCGACAGTTTCGTCGCCGCGCTCGAGGCGGCGAAGCACGGCGCCGGCATGGTGCTCGGCTCACGCCCACTGGCTGATGCGGCGCTGCGCGACGGATCGCTCGTGGCCCTGTCCGATTTTGCCCTGTCGGGCGGCGCCGGCCACTATCTGACCGCCCCTTCCGGCGCCCATCTCAGCCCAGCCGAGGAAGCGGTCCGCTGCTGGTTCGCAACGGTCTTCGGCGCCCCGATTTCCCGATAAGTCCCTGAATACGCGCCAAACTATTGGACGACGTGACGCGGCGCATGATTTGCCACGATACTGCGCAAAGCCGGACGTCAAGCTTCGGCAGGGTTCCGCTCGCTACAGGCGGCCAGGAAAAATCGCGGAGGAAAATTCAATGCTCGACAAGGCCCCCAATAAGAAGCTTTCCGACCTGCTCGATACATTCGGCGCAGCACTCAGCGCCGGCGATATCGACAAGGCCGTCGCCTGCTTTCAGGAGGATTGTTACTGGCGCGATCTCGTCACCTTCACCTGGAACATCAAGACGATGGAGGGCCGCGATCAGGTGCGCGACATGCTGGTCAGCCAGTTGGCGAAGACCAAACCGTCGAACTGGGCGATCGCCAAGGGCGAGGACGCGAGCGAAAGCGACGGCGTGCTGGACGGCTGGATCAGCTTCGAGACAGCGGTGGCGCGCGGCTTCGGCCATATCAGGCTGAAGGACGGCAAGATCTGGACGCTGCTCACCACCATGGTCGAGCTCAAGGGCCATGAGGAACCGGCCGGCTTCGACCGCCCGCTCGGCGCCAAGCACGGCCATGGCAAGAACCGGCCGACCTGGAAGGAGGAGCGCGAGAAGGAAGCCGCCGAACTCGGCTTCAAGACGCAGCCCTACACGCTGATCATCGGCGGCGGCCAGGGCGGCATCGCGCTCGGCGCGCGGCTGCGGCAGCTCGGCGTGCCGACCATCATCGTCGAGAAGAACGAGCGCGCCGGCGACAGCTGGCGCAGGCGCTACAAGTCGCTCTGCCTGCACGACCCCGTCTGGTACGACCATCTGCCCTATATCGATTTTCCCAGGAACTGGCCGGTCTTCGCGCCCAAGGACAAGATTGGCGACTGGCTGGAAATGTACGCCAAGGTGATGGAGCTGAACTACTGGTCCTCGAGCGAGGCCAAGAGCGCTGTCTATGACGACAAGAAGAAGGAATGGACGGTTGTCGTGCGCCGCGACGGCAAGGACATCACGCTGAAGCCGAAGCAACTGGTGCTGGCCACGGGCCAGTCCGGCAAGGCCAACATGCCGAACTTCAAGGGCATGGAAAGCTTCAAGGGCGACCAGCATCACTCCTCGAAACATCCCGGCCCCGACGCCTATGTCGGCAAGAAGGCCGTCATCATCGGTTCGAACAACTCCGCCCACGATATCGCGGCCGCCCTTTGGGAGGCCGGCGCCGACGTCACCATGGTGCAGCGCTCGACCACGCATATCGTCAAGTCGGACACGCTGATGGAGATCGGGCTGGGCTCGCTCTATTCGGAAAAGGCGGTCGAGAGCGGCATGACCACCGCCAAGGCCGACCTTGTCTTCGCCTCCCTGCCCTACAAGATCCTGCACGAATTCCAGATCCCGGCCTATGCGGAGATGAAGAAGCGCGACGCCAGCTTCTACAAAGGCCTGGAGAAAGCCGGCTTCATGCTCGACTGGGGCGACGACGGCTCCGGCCTGTTCATGAAGTATCTGAGGCGCGGCTCGGGCTACTACATCGATGTCGGCGCTTCCGACCTGATCATCGACGGCTCGATCAAATTGAAGAGCGGCGTCGAGGTGAAGGAGGTCAAGGCGCACTCGGTGCTGCTCAGCGACGGATCCGAATTGCCGGCCGATCTCATTGTCTACGCCACCGGCTACGGCTCGATGAATGGCTGGGCGGCCGATTTGATCTCACGGGAGGTCGCAGACAAGGTCGGCAAATGCTGGGGCCTTGGCTCCAACACCACCAAGGATCCCGGTCCCTGGGAAGGCGAATTGCGCAACATGTGGAAGCCGACGCAGCAGGAGGCGTTGTGGTTCCATGGCGGCAACCTGCATCAGTCACGCCACTATTCGCAGTTCCTGTCGCTGCAGCTGAAGGCGCGCATGGAAGGCATTGCAACGCCGGTCTACGGACTGCAGCAGGTTCACCACAAGGGTTAGGCGGACTGGCCGATCCGCTTCCAGTAGATGAGCGTGCCGGTCAGGCCACCATGCGGCTTCAGGGCAAAGTCCGGTATTTCGCCGGTGAGCGTGAAGCCAAGTTTTTCGTAGAGGCCCGAAGCGCCCTCTTCCGTCGCGGTGTCCAGCACCAGCAGCGTGCGGCCTTTCTCGGCGGCGAGGGTTTCCGCGGCGCTCATCAGCCGGCTCGCTACGCCCTTGCCGCGATGTGCGAGCCGGGTCATCAATTTGGCTATCTCGGCGCGGTGCGGCTGGTTGACCGGAAAGTCGAGCAGCAAGGTCACGGTGCCGAGGAGAGCATCGCCGGCCCAGGCGCCGAGCACCACCCTTTCACCTCTCTCCGCAGCCGTCAGCGACTGGTCCCAGAAGCCTTCCGCCGCCTGCCGGGACAAGGGATGCATGAAGCTGACCGAGCCGCCGGCCGCGACCGTCTCGATCAGAGTGTCGACCAGCGCGGCTAGCGTTGCGGCGTCACGGGTCAGGACCTTGATTTCGATGGAACTCATACGCGATGTCCCTTGCTAATCCAGACGCGCGACGCGGCGCCGTTTTCGTCCTGCCTTGATCGCGGCGATGCGATCGGCATCTTTCGGCTGCAGGTGCAGCCCGCGTTCGAGGATTTCGAGCGTGTATTCCTCGTAGGTCAGGCCGAGCCGTTCGGCCTTCTCCATGCGCATCAGCATGACGTCACGGCTCGGCGCCTTCCACGCCTTGGCGTGCGCTGCTTGCCAGGCGAGGAAGATGTATGGATCGCCCTTGCCCCATGGCGGGCCCTTGTAGTCGTCGAGCGGCGGTCCGCCATTATCGGAGCGCTTGGGACGTCTTGCCACGACCTCAGCCCCTGACCAGCGCGACCAGATAGTCGGCGGGCTGCGGCCCGACGGCGTGGAACGTGCAGTCCGACGGCGCGCCGAGCGCCAGGCAGTCGCCGGGCTCGAGACTGTGCACGACATCGCCCTCGGTAAACTCAAGCCGCCCGGAGATCAGCCACATCTGCTGCTTGATGAAGGCGTAGGACGCTGCCGGAAAGCTTACCTTGGCGCCGGCCGGCAGCTGCACCCGGATCAGTTCGAGCGGCATGTCGGAGACCGGCGACAGATGCCGCCGGACGTAACCGGTGCCGGGATCTCGCCACACCGGCTGCTCGCTTTCGCGCAGCAGGCCGCCGCCTTGCTGCTCGGCGCGCGCAATCAGCGTCGACAGCGTCATGCCGAAGGCGGCGGCGATGCGCACCAAGAGCGCCGCGGTCGGGCTGGTCATGCCCCGCTCGATTGTGCTGAGCATGGCTTTGGAGACGCCGGAGCGGCCCGCCAGCTCTGCCAGCGACCAGTTGCGCAAGGTTCTTTCGGCGTGGATTCTTTTGCCGATCGTGGCGGATACATCATTCGCTATATCAGTCATTCGTCCAATATATCGAAATTCCTGCACTGAGGAAGAGGCCGGTCGGTTGAATTTTCGCTAACGGGTTAACGCCTGCTACACCATCCCGCATCACGCCACCTTAACCCCATTTGTGTAGGGTCAACGCTCCACGGAAATGGGGATAGGACTGTATGTTTGTCGAGCGCGAAGCCTCCGTCGGCGAACCGACCTCGCAGGAGCGCCGCCGCGCCGAGCAGAACGACAAGCGCATTCTGGGCAATGTCGTGCAGTGCGACGGCGCCCGCGCCACAATCAGCGCCTACGCCGACGACATCGAAGGGGCGGTCACCGGCCTGTGGACGGTCGGCAAGATGATCTCCATCAACCTCGGGACATCGCGCACGGTTGGCCTGGTCTATGAGATCGGCAAGTCGGATCGCGCCTGGAGCAATGAGGGGCAGAACCCGATCGAGGTGAACATCGAGTTGATCGGCGAGGTGCGCGACGGCGCCGAACCCGGCGACCGCCCGATTTTCGACCGCGGCATCACCACCTATCCGCATATCGGCGCCATTGCCCACCGCATCCGCAGCCGCGACCTGCAGGCGGTCTATGACCTCGCCGGGCGTCATTCGATCACCATCGGCACGCTGTCGCAGGACGAGGCGATCGACGCCAACATTGCCATCGACGACACGCTGGCGCGCCACTTCGCCATTGTCGGCACGACAGGCGTCGGCAAATCCACGGCGGTCTCGCTGCTCTTGCGCAAGTCGATCGCCGCCCGGCCCGATTTGCGCATCCTCATCCTCGATCCTCACAATGAATTCGCCGCGTCGCTGCCGGAATTCTGCGTCAAGGTGGACTCCAAGACGCTCGATTTGCCGTTCTGGATGTTCAGGCTGGAGGAATTCGCCGAGGTGCTGTTTCGCGGCCGAGAGGTCGTGCCGGAAGAGGTCGATGTGCTGCGTGACCTGATCCCCGCCGCCAAGAATCTCTACCGCAACCCGAATTCCGGCTCCTATGTGCGGCGCGGCAGCGATGCGCTGACCGCCGACACGCCGGTGCCCTACCGCATGGTCGATCTCATCAAGCAGATCGACGAGCGCATGGGCCTCCTGGAAAGCAAGAACGACCGCCCGACGCTGAAATCGCTGAAGACGCGCATCGAGTCGGCCGCATCCGACCCGCGCTATCGCTTCATGTTCAATTCGCGACTGATCGAGGACACGATCCACGAGACGATCGGCAACATTTTCCGGGTGCCGCATCATGGCCGCCCGGTGACCTGCTTCGAGATGGCCGGCATGCCGTCCGAAGTGGTCAACTCCGTCTGTTCGGTGCTGGCGCGCCTCGCCTTCGACCTCGCTCTGTGGAGCGAAGGCCGGCTGAAACTTTTGCTGCTGTGCGAGGAAGCGCATCGCTACATGCCGGCCGATCCGCGGCTCGGCTTCGCGCCGACAAGGCATGCATTATCGCGCATCGCCAAGGAAGGCCGCAAATATGGCTGCTATCTCGGCGTCGTCACCCAGCGTCCGGGCGAACTTGATCCGACCATCCTGTCGCAATGCTCGACCTTCTTTGCCATGCGCCTGGCCAACGAGCAGGACCAGGCAATCATCCGCTCGGCGATCGCCGATTCCTCCGCCTCGACGCTGGCCTTCCTGTCTTCCATGGGTCAGCGCGAAGCCATCGCCTTCGGTGAAGGCGTAGCGACGACCATGCGGCTGAAATTCGAAAAGCTCGCGCAGGAGCTGATCCCCGGCACAGCCAAGCGCGACGATCTGGAGTCGGATGTCGACGGCGATGTCGATCTCGCCGCGATCGTCGAGCGGCTGCGCAACGTGCCGAAGCCTCAGCAGCAGATGGCCTTCGCCGAGGTCGTGGATACCGGCCGCCAGGCCGGCGATCCAGATTACCGCAAGCCGCCAGCGCCGCGCGTCCAGCCAGACGACGATTTCGACATGCGCTACGGCCTGAAGCCCGCCACCTTCGGCATGCGCTCGCAAAGCGATTAGTCCTAAATCAGATTCTCTGGAAGGCCGCGCAACCGACCGCCAAGCCGCATCGAACGAGATTGCGGCTTCGTCGACCCGCTTGGGTAAATCCCGAAAGGGAATTCATCAGGCCGGATTGAATGACGTGGCTTTCGAGAAGCCGGAGCGCAGCGGACATTTAGTCCGTGAGCACCGGCCTACGCCGGCCGTAGCCATAACTGCCGCACCACCTCATGAGCGCTTCGGCCGGCGAAGGCCGGAAGTCGAGAAAGCCGCGTCAGGCAACCGGCCTCTTGAATTCTTCTTCGGGATTTTAGGCGCAGACGCGGTTGCGGCCCTGCCTCTTCGCCTCATAGAGCTGGCGGTCGGCGCGGCGGTAAAATTCCTCGGCCGTTTCCTTCCGGTCCCACACAGCAAGTCCGACGCTGGTGGTGATCTTGAGGCGGACATTGCCCGACAGCACCGACATGTTGGCAATCGCCTTGCGGATGCGTTCAGCGAATTTCCCCAGCAACTCCGCATCCATGTTGGGCGTGACCACGGCAAACTCCTCGCCGCCGAGCCGCGCCACCACGTCGTGATAGCGAGTCATACCTTTGAGGCAATTGGCGACTGCCCTCAGCACTTCGTCGCCGACATCGTGGCCATGCGTGTCATTGACCTGCTTGAAATGGTCGAGGTCGAGGATCATCAGCCCGACGGGCTTTTCGATGCGGCGGAATTCCTCGAGATATTCCTTCAGCGCATCGTCGAAATAGCGCCGGTTCTGCATGCCGGTGAGACCATCGGTCAGCGCCGCATGCTGCAACGTTTCCGAACGGGCGCTGAGCGACACCGTCATCGCCCGCAGCTTGCCCTCTTCCGTCGCCTGTCTGCGGATCAGCGGGTAGATGAAGAACACACCGAAGAACAGCGCCGTCGCCAGAAGCACACCGGTGATGAACAGCAGCCTGTTGAGGTAGACGATCCTCTCGATGCGGGACGCCGTATCCATGTCGGCGGCGATGCCCTGCAAAAGACCATAGGCATGAAGTGTCACCAGGCCTGCAGCGAGGATCACGAAAATAAAGACGAAAAATGCGGATTCCGCCTTGTGGAAACGCATCTGCTCCCCGTTGGAAAAGTACCTGCCTGATTTATGGCATGACGGCGCCTTACGGACAGTTAACCCAGACAACCGGAACGGGAATATTCATTCCGGATCCTGTTTCTGTAATTGCATTAGCAGCGGGAAAATCAAATCGCTGTGTTCGGGTCGTCGCCGGGCTGCAATCTTAGCCATTCCGGCCCCAGCTGATGGCGAAACCACGTCGTTTGCCGCTTGGCATATTGCCGCGTCGCGGCCTTGCAGCGCTCGATGGCCTCAGGGAAGCTGATGTTATCAGCCATCGCGGCCGAGAGTTCGCGAACGCCGATTGCCTTCATCGCCGGCAAATCAGGATCGAGGCCAAGCGCCACAAGGCGTTTGACTTCATCGACAGCGCCAAGATCGAGCATACGGTCGAACCGGCTCTCAATCCGCTCGACAAGGGCCGCGCGGTCCGGTTCGATGACGAAGAAACGCGCGCTGGCGCGGTCGATCAGCGGCCGGCCACGCGCCGCTTGCCATTCGAGAATGGAGCGGCCGGAGGCGTCAAGCACCTCCAGCGCCCGCACGATACGCTGGCCGTCGGTCGGCTTCAGCTGCATGGCAACCGCCGAATCCTCGTGCATCAGGAGTCGATGCAGCTTGGCCGCGCCTTGCTCCTTCAACTCGTAGCGCCAGCGGTCGCGCACCTGCTGCGGAATGTCCGGCATCTCCGAAATGCCCTCGGCAAGGGCGCGAAAATAAAGCCCGGTGCCGCCGACGAAAATCACCGGTCGCTCAAAGGGAGGGCCATCGTGCCGCCGGGCAAGCGTACCGTCATCGATCAGCTTCATCACGTCGCGCAGCCAGGCACCGGTGGAATAGGCGGTGGAGGGATGCACGTGGCCGTAGAGAAAGTGCGGCGCGCGGCCAAGTTCGGCCGCGTTCGGCCGCGCCGTCAGCACATCGAGCACCGAATAGCCCTGCATGGAATCGGTGTTGACGATGACACCGCCCTTGCGCTCGGCGAGATCGAGCGCAAGGGCCGACTTGCCGCTCGCGGTCGGCCCGGCTATCAGGATCGCGTTCTTCACGCGGCCCTCGCCCGCCTGCCCGCTGGAATTTTCGATGCCGCTCATCGCCACGCTTGTGTCCCACCCCGTCCGCCGCACCGTATCAGCCTCGCTTGCGAATATGGCCTCACGCTCGGTCGGCGCAAGCGCTGTTCGCTGGCTGGGTGAAGGCGTTGCGTGCGATCTGGTGTTGGCCGAAGGGGCTGAAACCACTGAGACGATTGCCGCCTTGCGCGCTGCGCTCGCCTCCGAGCCTGTCGACGTGATCGTCCAGCAGGCCGACACGCGCCGCAAGACAATACTGCTCGCCGACATGGATTCGACCATGATCGACCAGGAATGCATCGACGAACTGGCCGACGAGATCGGCGTCAAAGATCGCGTTGCCGCCATCACGGCGCGCTCGATGAATGGCGAGATCGCCTTCGAGCCCGCCTTACGGGAACGCGTGGCACTGCTGAAAGGCCTCGATACCGCCGTTGTCGACCGCATCATCGCCAACCGCCTGACACTGGCGTCGGGCGGTCGCGCTCTGGTGCAGACGATGCGAGCCAATGGCGCCTGGACGGCACTCGTCTCCGGTGGCTTTGACGTGTTCACCAGCCGCATCGCGGACATGCTCGGCTTCCAGGAAAACCGCGCCAACCGCCTGATCGAGGAAAACGGGCGCTTTGCCGGCCTGGTCGCCGAGCCGATCCTCGGCCGCGCCGCCAAGGCCGATGCGCTGAACGAGATCTCGGCCCGCCTGGGCCTGACGCCGGCCGACGCCATTGCCGTCGGCGACGGCGCCAACGATCTCGACATGATCCGGCTTGCCGGCACCGGTGTTGCGCTCCACGCCAAACCCACCGTCGCCGCCGAAGCCAAAGTCCGCATCGACCATGGCGATCTCACCGCGCTTCTTTATGTGCAGGGCTACCGGCAGGAGGAATTCGTCGTATGAAACCGATGCGCACTGAACGCCTGATCCTGCGCAACTGGGAAGAACGCGACCGCGAGCTCTTCCATCGCATCAATTCGGACGAGCGGGTGATGGAGTTCTTCCCGTTCCGCCGCGACCGTGCCGAGACGGACGCCAAGATGGACGAATTTCGGGGCTGGATCGCCGAGGACGGCTTTGGTTTTGCCGCCGCCGAGATTGCCGCGACGGGCGAATGCATTGGCTTTGTCGGCCTCTTGGAGACCGATCACGTGCCGTCCATGCCTTCCGATACGATCGAGATCGGCTGGCGGCTGGCGCCGGAATTCTGGGGCAAGGGCTATGTCACCGAGGCCTCCGAAGCCTGGCTCGCCTTTGGCTTCGAAACGCTTGACCGCGACGAAATCGTCTCCTTCGCCGTCGCGGCCAACCGCCGCTCGACGGCCGTCATGGAGCGTCTTGGCATGAGCCCTGATCCGGTTCGCGATTTCGACCACCCGTCCATCCCTGACAGCCACCCGCATCTCAAGCGGCATGTCCTCCACACCCTATCGCGCAAGGACTGGCAGGCACGAAAAAGGGCGGCTCGCTAGCCGCCCTTTTCATTTCGAAATCAGATCGTTGCAGGCCTGACCGGACTCAATCCATCCGGATCGTGACAAACCGCAACTCGCCGGTCTTGGACGCCAGCATCAAGAGCGCATTCTTGCGCCCCTGTTCCTTCAGCGCGCCGATCCGGTCCATGACGTCCTTCGGGGTCGCGACCGATTCCTGAGCGATCTCGGTGATCACCTCGCCGGCCTGGATACCGCGCTCGGCCGCAGCCGAATCCTTGGTGACGTCGGTGATGACGACGCCCGAGACATCGGCCGCGATGCCGAACTTGGTCCGCGTCTCGTCATTGAGTTCGCCGACGGTCATGCCAAGCACCGAAGCCGTCGACACCGCCGGCGCCTTGTCGCCACCCTTGTCCTCGTCGGTCGTGCCGTCTTCGCCGCTGGCGAGCTTCTCGCCGTCCTCGAGCCGGCCGAGCGTCACCTTCACCGTCTGCTCGACGCCCTTGCGCACGATGATCACGTCGACCGCCTTGCCGACCGGGCTTTCCGCCACGACGCGCGGCAGGTCGCGCATTTCATGAATGTCCTTGCCGTCGAACTTGATGATGACGTCGCCGGCGAGAATTGTTCCGTTGTCGACCGGTCCGCCCTTGATGACGCCGGCAACCAGCGCGCCCTTGGCGGTCGCCATGCCGAGGCTTTCGGCGATGTCGTCGGTCACCGGCTGGATGCGCACGCCGAGCCAGCCGCGGCGGGTTTCGCCGAACTGGCGCAACTGGTCGACGACGCCCGAGGCGATCTGCGAGGGGATGGAGAAGCCGATGCCGATCGAACCGCCCGACGGCGAGATGATCGCGGTATTGATGCCGATGACTTCACCCACGCTGTTGAACAACGGTCCGCCGGAATTGCCGCGGTTGATGGCGGCGTCGGTCTGGATGAAGTCGTCATAGGGGCCGGAATTGATGTCGCGGTTGCGGGCCGAGACGATGCCGACCGTCACCGTGCCGCCGAGGCCGAACGGATTGCCGATCGCCATCACCCAGTCGCCGACGCGCATCTTGTTGGAATCGCCGAACTTCACCGCCGTCAGCTTGTGGCCCTTCGGGTCGACCTTGAGCACCGCGACGTCGGTCTTGGTGTCGGTGCCGACCAGCGTCGCCTTCAGCGTCACGCCATCGGAGAAATTCACCTCGATGTCGTCGGCATCGGCAATCACGTGATTATTGGTCACGACAATGCCCTGCTCGGCATCGACGACGAAGCCGGAGCCCAGCGACTGCACCTTTTGCGAGCCGCCATCCTTGTCGCCGCCACGGTTCTTGAAGAAATCGTCGAAGAAATCCTGGAACGGCGAGCCCTCCGGCAGTTGCGGCATCGGCACCGCGCCCGGACCTTCCGTGCCCTTCACGGTCTGCGAGGTCGAGATGTTGACCACCGCGCCGAGCAGGCCTTCGGCGAGATCGGCGACCGAAGCCGGTCCGTCCGCAGCCACCGTCGGCGTCACGAAAGCCGGAACGGCAAGCGCGCCAACCATAAGTGCCGCAGCACCTGCGATGAACGTCCGCCGCGCGGCGCGCAGAAGGGTGTTGGATGTCATCGAGAGCCTCCCGGAATTGCTGAAAAGAAAAAGCGCTTCGGCAAAACGCCGCGTCGCGTCATGTTGGCAAGAAATACGGCACGTTTGCGGCTATGGCCACATCGGGAGGATAAATCCTCCGTTACACCTGATATCAGCGTTCCTCAGCCACGCACCAGCCAGACAATGCCGACACCGATGGCGATGGCCGCCAGCCCGACGATGCGCAGCGCATTTTCAGGCATCGACAGCACTTCGCCGGCAAGGCGTTTGGCAAGGCCGGGGAAACCGCCATAGACCAGGCCCTCGACGACGAGGACCAGGCCTATGGCCGCAAGAAAATCCTGCACCGCCCTACTGGGCGGGTGCAGGTTGCGCTGCCGGCGCGGCAGGTGCCGCCGGGGCCGCAGGCTTCGCGTCCGTGCCATCCGGATTGCGGAAGAAGCGGAAGAACTCCGAGTTCGGCGACAGCACCATCGTCGTTCCGGAGTTGTCCAGCGCCGTGCCGTAGGCATTCATCGACCGGTAGAAGTCGAAGAAGGCCGGATCGCGTTTGTAGGCATCGGCGAAGGTCGCGCTGCGCTGGGCCTCGCCCTCACCGCGCAGGATTTCCGATTCCTTGCGCGCTTCGGCGACGATTTCCACCACCTCGCGGTCGGCGCGTGCCGTGATGCGCTGCGCGGCCTCTTTGCCGCGCGCTCTCAGCCTTTCGGCCTCCGCCAGACGTTCGGCCTTCATGCGGTCGAAGGTCTGCTGCGAAACCTCAGCCGTCAGGTCGGTCCGGCGGATGCGCACATCCTCGATCTGCAGGCCGAGCGACGTCGCGTCCGGCCGAAGCTGATCGCGCACTTCGCGCATCATCACGGCCCGCTCTTCCGAGAGCGCCGCTTCGAAGTCGCGCAGACCGTAGACACGGCGCAACGCTGCGTCGAGACGCGTCCTCAGTCGGGCTTCGGCCAGTGCGATCTGACCGGACACGGCGGAGCGGAACACGCGCGGATCCGAGATGCGGTAAGCGATGAAAGCGTCAACCTCGTAGAACTTGCCGCCCGAAACCTGGACGCGGATATTGTCGAGATCGAAGCGCAGCACCCTGTTTTCGATCAATTGCACGCTGTCGGCATCGAAGAAGGCGAAAGGCGCCTTGAAATAGATGCCGGGCTCATTCTTGACATCGACGATCTCACCGAACCGCAGCACGAGCGCCTGCTGGCGCGCGTTGACCACGAAGACCGAGGAGTAGATCAGGAATAGAAGCACGGCCGCGATGACGGCGAGGATGGGAAGACGATTGGCCATCACTGGGTTCCTCCGGTCGTGGCGCCAAGGGGCGCCGGCGCCTTCGGCTGCAGTGCCGGCAGCGGCAAATAGGGGACGACCCCTTGCCCATTGCCCTGTTCGACGATGACCTTGCTGGAGTCTTTCAGGACCTTCTCCATCGTTTCCAGATAAAGGCGCTTGCGCGTCACATCGGGGGCCTTGGCATATTCGTCATAGACCGAGATGAAGCGCTGCGCCTCGCCTTCGGCCTCCTGCACGACACGGTTCTTGTAGGCCGCCGCATCTTCGCGGACCTGTGCCGCCTCGCCGCGCGCCTGGCCGAGCTTCTGGTTGGAATACTGGTTGGCTTGCTCGACGAACTTGTCCTCGTCCTGTTCGGCGCGCTGCACTTCGTCGAACGCGTCCGCCACTTCACGCGGCGGCGCCGCGTCCTCGATCGAAACCGCGTTGACGTTCAGGCCGGCCTTGTAGCCGTCCAGCGTCGTCTGGATGATTTCGCGCACCGATGCGGCGATGCCTTGGCGATCGTCGCGGAAAATGTCCTGGGCGGGTCGCCGGCCGACTGCTTCACGCATGGCGCTTTCAGCGACCTGCTGCAGCATGCCTTCGGGATCGGAGACGTCGAACAGATAGGCCCTTGGATCGGAGACCTGGTAGGCCACCGAGAACTGGACGTTGACGATATTCTGGTCGCCGGTCAGCATCAGCCCGGAAGTGTTGCCGCTCGTCGCGCCCCCACCACCGATATCGACGAGCTGCTCGGCGATGTTGGCCGTCTCGACGGTTTCAACGGGCCACCAATGGAAATGCAGACCCGGCTGCGACAATTCCGGCTTCGGCTTGCCGAAGCGCAACTCGACCGCAACCTCGTCCGGCTGCACGGTATAGACCGCCTTGAACGCCCACAGCACGATCAGCGCCGCCGCGATCAGCGCAAAGACGGCCGGGCTGGCGCCGCCGCCACCGGGCAGCGCGCGCCGCAGCCGGTCCTGGCCGCGGCGGATGATGTCCTCGAGATCGGGAGGTGACCCTTGCGGGCCGCCAGGCCCCTTTGGTCCCTGCCCCCAGGGTCCCTGATTGCCGCCGCCGCCGCCCCATGGGCCGCCGCCGCCACCGCTCTTGTCGTTCCAGGGCATGAAAGTCCTTTCGCTTGGAATTCCCTCAGCGCCGGCCTTGCGGCGCAAAATCCAGTTGTTCTTCTATAGGGACGCCGCGATGCGCTTTCAACGCGATCCGACACTGCACCGTCCGATTTGGGCCGCTGCAAGCAGCAAATTCCAATAAGTTGCTCTATCAATGCGGCGTATTGTCGAGGGGCAGGCACCAAATGGCAAAAAGCGGCTTGGCATCCGCGCGCATGGCATGAACGATGTCAGGTGGATTGTAGACGACCCCGCCGACCCCGGGTTCATGCCACGCCTCGGCTTTTTGCCGCCACTCACCCTGCGACAGGACCAGGTAAAGCTCTTCCGGCGGATGCCGATGATCTGGATATGTCGTGTGCGGCGCCATGACCGACACTCCGATCTCGATTTGACCGCTCGGGACGAAACCGCCCGGGCCGACAATGAAGGAATCGGCGTAATTCTCGGCCAGCACCGCCGACTTGCGACGCTCGCTTTGATTGTTCCAGCTGAGATGCGGCTCGATCTCGCGCAGCGCGGCGGCGAGCTTGCCGAGATTGCCGCCGATCGTTTCAAGCTCGGCAAAGCATGCCGGAAGGTGGCGACAAGCCGGCTGGCGCTGGGGTCGCTCACCGCTTGCCCGCGGCGCCTCAAGCGCGGTGTTGCCGAAGATCCGCTGGTGCGCAGCTTCACGCGCGGGTTCATTTCCCATACGCGAGCGTATCTCCGCGCTCAGTAAATCCATGAAGGCACCGAGCGGCTGATGCTTGTTATCCGTCATAAGGACACCTGTGTCATTGGTCGGCTGCGCTCGTAAACCGTGTAGCGCGTCGCGTGGCTGTCCTTTTCACCCGCCGGAAAATCCTCCGAACGCACAATTCGCCAGCTGCCCGGATCGATGTCAGGGAAATGCGCATCACCGTCGACCTTGGCCAGCACATGAGTGACATGCAGGCGGTCGGCAAGCGGCAGCGCCTGCGCATAGATCTCGCCGCCGCCGATGACACAGATTTCGTCGACACCGCTCATGCAACGCCCACGCACCGTGGCCAGCTGGATTGCGGCTTCCAGCGAATTTGCAGTTTCAACGCCCTCGGCGCGCCAGGCCTTGTCGCGGGTCACCACAATGTTCAATCTGCCCGGCAGCGGCCGGCCGATGCCCTCATAGGTCTTACGGCCCATGATGACGGGCTTGCCCATAGTGTCGGCCTTGAACCGCTTGAGATCGGTGGACAGCCGCCACGGAAGGCCGCCGTCGCGCCCGATCACGCCGTTCTCGGCGATGGCGACATAGATCGCGACGTCCATCAGTTGGCTTCCCCGGCGCCGTCATCCGACGGCTCCAAAAGCAATATGTCGATGTCGCGCTCGGGATAGAAATCCTGCGCCGTCGTCTCGAAGGTCGTCGGCCCGACCTTTTTTACATTGTCGCCGCAGAACGAGATCAGCGCTTTCGGATTGCCCTTGTCGACGGTCAACTTGAACTTGCCGATGCTGCCGTTCGCCCAGTTTCCACCGGTGGTCAGGATATAGGCGATGCGTTTCTCGTAAAATTTGGGATAACCGTCCGGATCGTCCTTGGCCGCCTTGCTCAGCGCATTCTCGAAATTGTTGTCCATGCAGTAGCGGGTCTTGTAGGCAGCATACTGGCTACCCTGGAACTTGCCGTCATAGAAGAAACTGACCGATGACGTCCCGCCGACGCTGGGCTTGTAGCGGTGCGAGACATGGACATCCTTGTTGGCCGGAAATGTCGAGCGCCACCAATAGGTCGAGCGCAACTGCCACCACGGTGTATAGACCTTGTTCGCCTCAGTACCGTCGCTGCCCGTATCCTCGATGATGATGCCGCGGTTCTCCCAATCCTCGGCGACCGCTTTCGGCAGCTTCGCCAGGGCCGCCTTGGCCGCATCGCCGAATGGATTGAACGGCACGTTCTGCGCCTTCAGATCGGCGCCGATATCGATGCCGACAGCGAACACTTTCTGCTCGAGCTGCGGCTTTACCGGCGCGCCATCGATCGTCACCTCGAAGCCGAGGAAATTGTCGCTCTGGTTTTCCGGGATGGCCGGCATTTCCTCCGGATCACCTTCGATGTCGGGCAACGGGAAGGCGACGATGGCATTTACATCCTTGTCGGTGTTGTTGTGGAAAACATAGTCGACCGTCACCTTTTCCGGCGAGATGGTGAGATTCTCGCTTTGCATCGCCACCGCATCGCTGCGCGACAGGATCAGGCCACCGGTGCCGAGTTCGGCGGTCGAATCATTGGCCAGTGCGGGCGTGGCTGAAAGCGCCAGCGCTACAGTCAGAACATATCGCAACATCGAAGCCCCTCGCCAGGAATGCCCGAGACCCTAGAGCATGATGCCGAAAAGTGTGAAGCGGTTTTCGGACGACATCATGCTCTATCCATTAAATTAGAGGCGGATTCAGACTTCAGGTCGGACAGACCTGAAGTCATCCGGCTCTACCGTTTCAATGTGGCGTTTCAAACGCCCTTCCGTCTCCCAGCAGGACGTCACAGTGTCTGGACACGCCAATCGGCGGTCTGGACTAACAGGTTTCGATCGGGCAGGAGTTCGCGTCATGCGCAAGCTTCTTGTCATCGGCATCGGCGCCGGCAATCCCGATCATATGACCGTGCAGGCGATTGATGGCCTGAACCGGGCGGACGTCCTGTTTATTCCCGACAAGGGCGCGAAAAAGAACGATCTTGCCGAACTGCGCCGGCATATCTGCGACCGTTTCGTCAAAAACCCGAAATCACGCCGCGTCGAATTCGACGTGCCGGTGCGCGCCGAGCCGGCGCCGTCCTACCGCTCGACCGTCGACGACTGGCACGAGGCAATCGCCGAAATCTACGAAGGCCTGATCCGCGACGAGCTTGCCGAGAACGGCTGCGGCGCTTTCCTGATCTGGGGCGACCCTTCTCTCTACGACAGCGCGCTGCGTATCCTCGAGCGGGTGCGGCTCAGAGGCAATGTCGGGTTCGAGTTGGAGGTCATTCCCGGAATCACTGCCGTCCAGGCGCTCGCCGCCAGCCACAAGATGGCGCTGAACCGTATCGGCGACCCCGTGCTGATCACCACCGGCCGCCGCCTGACCGAGCAAGGCATGCCGCAAAATGCCGGCAGTGCGGTGGTCATGCTCGACGGCAAATGCGCCTTCAACACGCTGGCCGACAAGGATCTGATCATCCATTGGGGCGCCTATCTCGGCACACCCGACGAAATCACTCTCTCCGGCCGCCTAGGTGATGTCGGCGAGGAGATTGAGAAAATCCGTGAACAAGCCCGCCGGAAGAAGGGCTGGATCATGGACACCTATCTGCTGCGCAAGGCAGGAGAAGACGATTAAGCCTACTGCCCTACTGCCCTACTGCCCTACTGCCCTACTGCCCTATCCAGCATCAATCTCCGCCTGCAACGCCGCCATATGCGTGGCCGCCGCTGCGGCCGCCGCCCGCTCGATGGCTCGGAAGCGGCTGACCACCGCCAGGCCGACCGAGGTCAGCTGCGCGCCGCCGCCCTTGCGGCCGCCGGTCTGCGCTGCGACCAGCGGCTTGCCGAACACGCGGTTCATGTCCTCGACCAGATCCCAGGCGTGCTTGTAGGACATCTCCATGCCGCGCGCCGCGGCCGAGATCGAGCCGAAGGTGGCGATCTGCTCCAAAAGCTCGATCTTGCCCGGACCGATGCGCCCGTCCGGATCGAGATTTATCCGCAAGCTCAGCGACGGCATGTCGTGTCCTCCACGGTCACATTAGCCTCTCTCGACCCACAGCGCTATTCCAAAACGATATAGCGGCTATCAGCCATCCGCTTCGGCCGGCAGCCCGGCGCCGGTATTGGCCCTGTCGAAGCTCACCGTCTTGACCACCGCGAACACCTTGCTCCCCAACTGGAGGCTCAGCGCGTGTCGCGACTGCTCGGTGATGCGGGCAAGCACGGTTGCGCCGTTGCAGTCGATGCCAACCTCGACCGTTGGCCCCTCACCTGGACTTACCGCGACGATGATGCCCGGCAGGATGTTGAGCGCGCTGAGGCCCGTCGGCTGTTCTGTGGCGACCATCACGTCGCGGGCGCGGATGCGAATGCGCACCGGCGCACCGACCGATATAGCCAGCCGTGGCACGCGGATTTCGCCCGCCGCCGAACCGAGCACGCTCATGCCGAACGCCTCGTCGTGGCGCAGCACTTTGGTGTCCAGCACCGCGCCGCCCTCGCCGCGCTCTTCCGCCGGCAACAAATCGAGCCGTTGCATGATCGCGCCGGTCGGGCCTGAGGCAGCGACCTTGCCTTGCGCCATCACCACCACGTCGCTCGCCAGCCGCGCCACCTCGGCGACGGAGTGGCTGACATAGACGATCGGCAGCTTGGTCTCGTCGCGCAGCCGCTCGATATAGGGCAGGATTTCAGCCTTGCGCGCATCGTCGAGCGAGGCCAGCGGCTCGTCCATCAACAGCAGCTTCGGGCTGGCCAGCAGCGCCCGGCCGATCGCTACCCGCTGCTTCTCGCCGCCGGAAAGCTTTGCCGGCCGCCGATCAAGCAGGTGGCCGATGCCAAGCAGGTCGACCACAGCGTCCATATTGGCATAGCGCTCCGCCGCCGGCGTAAACCAGCGGCCATAGCGCAAATTGCCGACCACGCTCATATGCGGGAACAGCCGCGCATCCTGGAACACCATGCCGATGCGGCGCTTGTGCTTCGGCACGAAAATGCCGGCGCTGGTGTCGACGAGCACCCGGCCATCGACGGCGATGCGACCCTTACCCGGCCGGATCAGCCCGGCGATCATGTTGATCAGCGTCGTCTTGCCGGAGCCCGAGGGCCCGAACAGCGCCGTCAGCCGCCCGGCACTTTCGAAGCGCGCGTCGATGGCGAACTCGCCGAGACGATGGCTGATGTCGACAAGGACGCTCATTCGATGTCCATCCGCCGGCCAACGCGCCGCGCCAGCACTTCCGAGGCGACCAGGGCCGCCATCGAAATGACGATGGAGATCAGCGTCAGCCGCAGCGCCCCGTCATCGCCGCCCGGCACTTGCGTAAAAGTGTAGATCGCCGAAGGCAGCGTCTGCGTCTCGTTGGGAATGTTGGAGACGAAGGTGATGGTGGCGCCGAACTCGCCCATCGCCTTGGCGAAGGACAGGATCGAGCCGGCGATCAGCCCGGGCAGGATCAGCGGCAGCGTGATCGTGGCGAACACAAATAGCGGATTCGCGCCGAGCGTGCCTGCGGCGGCTTCCATCTTGCGGTCGACGGCCTCGATCGACAGCCGGATCGCCCGCACCATCAGGGGGAAGCCCATGATGCCGCAGGCGAGAGCCGCGCCCGTCCAGCGAAACGAGAAGACGATGCCGAAATGCTCAGCCAGGAATGCACCGGCCGGCCCGCGACGACCGAAGGTGAGCAGCAAGAGATAGCCGGTCACCACTGGCGGCAGGATCAGCGGCAGATGCACCACGCCGTTGAGCAGCGTCTTGCCCCAGAATTTTCCGCGGGCAAGCAAGAGCGCAATCGCGATGCCCGGTGGCAGGCTGAATAGCATCGCCACCGCCGCCACCTTGATCGACAGCCGGACCGCATTCCATTCGTCGGGAGTGAGGTCCAGCAGCCAGTTCATGCGTCAGGCGCTACCTTAATTGCTCGGCGTGAGCACGGTGAAACCTTGATCCCTAAACAGCTCCGCCGCCTTGGCGGACTGCAGGCACTTCAGGAAGGCCGGCGTATCCTTGTCCTTTGAATCAGCGATCTGGGCAACCGGATAGATGATCGGCGGATGCGAATCCTCCGGGAAGGTGCCGACCACCTTGACGCCCTTGTCGGCATGCGCATCGGTCGCATAGACGATGCCGAGCGGTGCTTCACCCATCGAAACCAGCTTCAATGCGGCGCGCACATTCTCGGCCTGCGCCACCTTGCCTTCCACCGACGACCAGACGCCAAGCGATTCAAGTGCCGCCTTGCCGTATTTGCCGGCCGGCACCGCCTTGAAGTCGCCCATGGCGAGCTTGCCGTCGCCGACCAGTTTGGCGAGGTCAAAGCCCTTCTCGATCTTGGTTTCAACCATCGAATCCTTCGGCGCCACCAGCACGATCTGGTTGCCGAGCAGCTTCACCTCGGTGTCCGGCTTGGTCAGTTTCTTGTCGGAAAGATATTTCATCCAGTCGAGATCGGCCGAGATGAAGACATCGGCCGGCGCCCCGCCCTCAATCTGCTTGGCCAGTGCGGAGCTCGCGGCGTAGGAGACAGTCGCGGCCTCGCCGACATCGGCTTCGCAGACCTTGTTCACCGCATCGAGCCCGTCCTTGAGGCTGGCCGCGGCAAACACGATCACCTTGCCTTCCGCATGCGCGGCCGGTACCGCGGCCATCAGCGCCGCGGCAAAACCGCCAACGGCGATTCCCCTCAATCCGAAACCTTTGCGCGTCATCGAAACTCTCCCTGGGTTTGAAATCCGTCCAGCTCGGCGCCTGCCGATCGATATATCCGGATGAATATAACAAGGGAAGGCCGCCAGCCGTCGAAAGCGTCTATTCGGCATCGATTGTTATGACGGGAACAGAACCTGGCAAAGGAAGTCCCATGAAAATCAGCGCACGCAACATCCTCAAGTGAACGGTCACCGAGATCGTCTAGGCATGTCCGCATCGACGTCGGCGGCTCGGTCGTCACCGCTTCGATCACCAACGAGGCCGTCGCCGATCTCAAGCTCGAAAAGGGCAAGCAGGCCTATGCCGTGATCAAGGCACGGATGTCATGGTCGGTATCGACTGAAGGAACGGCGGATCAGACCGCGATCGGCGCCTTGATCGTGGCGTCAGCAAAATAGTTCTCCAGCCGGAAATCCTCGAAGCGGAAGGCGAACAGGTCCTTCACCTCCGGGTTGATCCACAGCGTCGGCAGCGCCTTGGGCGTGCGCCGCAATTGCTCGCGCGCCTGCTCGAAATGGTTGGAATAGAGATGCGCGTCGCCCAGCGTGTGGACGAAATCGCCAGGTTTCAGCCCGGTGACCTGCGCCACCATCAGGGTCAGCAGCGCATAGGAGGCGATGTTGAAGGGCACGCCGAGAAAAATGTCGGCCGAGCGCTGGTAGAGCTGGCAGGAGAGCTTGCCTTCCGACACGTAGAACTGGAACAGGCAATGGCAAGGCGGCAAGGCCATGGCCTCGACCTCGGCCGGATTCCACGCTGAAACGATCAGCCGGCGCGAATTCGGATTCTTGCGTATCTCCTTGAGAAGATTGGCAATCTGGTCGATCGATCCGCCATGGCCATCCGGCCAGGAGCGCCATTGTTTGCCATAGACCGGGCCGAGATCGCCATTCTCGTCGGCCCACTCGTCCCAGATCGAAACGCCGTGGTCCTTGAGGTATTTGATGTTGGTGTCGCCGGCCAGGAACCACAGGAGTTCATGGATGATCGACTTCAAATGCAGCTTCTTGGTCGTGGTGACGGGAAAGCCGCGCGCTAGGTCGAAGCGCATCTGGTAGCCGAACACCCCACGCGTGCCGGTGCCGGTGCGGTCGCCGCGATCGGCGCCATTGTCCAGGACATGCTGCAAAAGGTCGAGATATTGGCGCATCGGCTTCGCCTCGATTCGGGGTTTAGCAATGATAGCCGACTGGCGGGCGGGCGAACATATCAAAAGGGACCAGAACGCGGCTTGCTCCCATCACTCTTTCAACGGGTGGCGCTGCCCCTCACCTGCCTGCCGGCATCCTCTCCCCGTATAGTGACGGGGAGAGGGGCGCTGTCGCCGATGGTTTCGCCAATCACAAGCGTTCACGAAAGAGTGCCAAGACTGCGGTCAGCCCTTTCTCCCCGTCACTATACGGGGAGAAATGCCCGGCAGGGCAATGAGGGGCGGCGCTGACGTCCAGTGAGGAGCAAATCAAACGCGCTCTGCCTGTCAGAGATAATCTCTACAAAGAACCCAGCTTGCCCAGATCCCTGGCGACGAGATAGTAAAAGGTCACGCGGCTCTTGGTGTTGTCGGCAGCCATCGCCTTGCAGGTCTTTTCGATGGACGCATCCGCCTTGGTGCCGTCGGCGACGCCGAGCTTCTTGGCGACCCAGTTGGTCTTCACGCGCTCGAGTTCCTTGGGGTCGGTGCAGGATACCAGCGAGGAATCGCGGTTCCTGAGCGCAATGCCCAGATGCTTGACGATCTTTTCGACCGCATCGGCGCTGGCGCCGGCGTCGTATTTCTTCACATCCGCAAGATAGTCGGCCATCAGACTTCCCCTCGTCGGCGCCACGGATCCGGTCGATGAGGGCTGTGGCGCGCTACGCAACCTGTGCGCTAGGTCGATACTCCTCACCGGCGCAAAGCTTCGGTTGAGACCGTGTCCAAGTCAACCCTCGGCGTCACAGTTTGGCTCTGGGAAGAAGCGCTATTGCGGCCTTTCATTTCGTGCGACGACCCCCTATATTCGTTTTGTCGGCTTGACCGACTATGGCGATAAATGGGCGATGAAATAAGCCGTTCGGACCCGGGGGCGGTACCCGGCGCCTCCACCAAAAGCCGCTTTGACGACGAAGCGGTTTTTGCTGGGGGCGAAATAGGATCGACGAAGGTGTAAAGATCGTACTTTTGCCCGGCATTGTACCACCGTCATCGGGCTAAACTTATAGTTGCCAACGACAACTATGCGGAAGCTCGTCTCGCTGCTTAATGCAGTGCGAACGCTTCAAATCAAGCCCTAGAGGTTCGCACTTCTAGGCGGGGTTCGGAGGTACCTGGCAACAGAAACCTCCACTTCTCCCTCCCTAGACATGCGCCCAAGCGCAGCCGCCTAACGTACCTACCATTCGCTGGTCGGCGTCTACGACGAATTGGGATATGAGTAGCTCGACCTGCCGCGGGCGCCGGTCGAAACACGGCCCGAGTTCGCGCTGACTGAGGCCGGATTATCCCAGACATGAAAAAGGCCGGGCTGATCCGGCCTTTTCATTGAGTGTCGTCTGTTTACTCCGCCGGTGCTTCCACCGCTTCGCGCGTGCGGCCGAGCGTCAGCTTGGCCAGCGTGAAGGAGATCACGGCGCACAGCGTAATGCCGGCCACCATCGGCAGCGGCGTGCCGTCGAAGAAGATGCCGGCGACCCCCATGGCCAGCGCGCCGATGGCAAAGTGCAGCGTGCCCATCAGCGCCGAGGCCGTGCCGGCGATCTCGCCATGCTCTTCCATGGCCAGCACCGACGTGGTCGGGATGACGAGGCCGAGGAAGCCGTAGCCGACGAACAGCAGCGCCGCCATCACATCGAGCCGGTCAACGCCGGTCGCCATGACAGCGAACAACACCACCATGGTCGTGGCGTAACCGGTCACCGCAACCCAGACGACGCGCTTCAGCCCAAACCGTTCCGACAGCATCCCGGTCAGCTGCGACATACCGATGAAAGCCACCGCATTGATCGAGAAGAACACGCTGTAGACCGAAGGCGACAGCCCGTAATGGTCGATCAGGATGAAGGACGAGCTCGATAGGTAAACGAAGAAGCTGGCAATGCCGAAGCCGGCGATCGCCACCAGGCCGAGGAAATTGCGGTCACCCATCAGGAAGCGATAGCCGGCAAGTGCGGTTCCGAAGGACGACCCGACGCGTTCTTCCGCCGGCCGCGTCTCCTTGAGCGAGGTCGCCAAAAGAATGGTCGCCAGCAGGGCCGCGCCCGTCACCGTCCAGAACACGGCGCGCCAACCAAAGTTCTCGATGATCTGGCTGCCGGTCAGCGGCGCCAGGATCGGCGACACCGAAAACACCAGCATCAGCAAGGACATCAGCTTGGCGGCTTCAGTGCCGGTGTGCAGGTCGCGCACGATGGCGCGCGGCACCGCCATGCCGGCGCTGGCGCCGAGGCCTTGCAGGAAGCGAAAGGCGATCAGCCATTCGATGGTCGGCGCCATTGCCGAACCGATGCCGCCGACCATGAACAGCGCCAAGCCGCCATAGAGCGGCAGCTTGCGGCCAACCATGTCGGAGATCGGCCCGACGACGATCTGGCCAAAGCCCATCGACAGGAAGAAAATCAGCAGGCTCATCTGCACGGCGGCGGTGCCGGCATGCAAATCCTCGCCGATCGAAGGCAGCGCGGGCAGATACATGTCGATGGCGAAAGGGCCGATGGCGGACAACAAGCCGAGCACGACCGCGATGCGGAGGAATTTGGGACTCATGATAAAGGCTTCTTTCGAATCTGGTTGCCGCCGGCAAGCGACGTCTAACCCCAGGACGTTCCATCCCGTGGAAATCCGACATCCCGGGGCGAATTCATTCGTCCCCTTGGGGTAGATTTCCGTTTTCCTATGTCCACAAATTTAGACAGTCTTGTCTAATTCGTCAATCACCTCTATATATATTTTTATGAAGCCTGCCGTTTCTCCTGACATTTTCCCGCCACGCGGCCACGAGGCCAAGCGTATGTCGATCATCGATGCGGCGGCCTCGGTCTTTTGCCGCGAAGGCTTTGCCGGCGCCAATATCGACCTGATCGCGGCGGAGGCCGGTGTCTCGCGCCAGACCATTTACAATCACCACCGCGACAAGGAAAAGCTTTTCATGGCCGTGGTGCGCGACCTGACCGAGCGCTGCAATGCCGGCATCTTCGTCACCTTCGCCAGCTTCCCCGACCAGCCCAAGGATCTCGAAGTCGATTTGATCGGCTTCGCCGTGCGCATGAACCAGAATTGCATCTGCAATCGCGACGGACGCTTCCTACGCAAGCTGATCCAGACCGAAGGCGAGCGCTATCCCGAACTGTTCGCCGAATGGCGCGACCAGGGTCCGGGGCGGACCTGGCCCGCACTTGCCGCCCGTTTCGCCCGCCTCGCCCATGCCGGCCACCTCGCGGTCGACGACCCCGACGTCGCCGCGCGCCAGTTCCTGGCGCTGGCCAACGCCGAACTGCAGACCACCTTCATGCTTGGCGGCATGCCGTCGGAAGATGAAGTGCTGCAATCCGCCACTCACGGCGTACGCACCTTCCTTCGCGCCTTCGGCAAGCGCCGATCAGCGGCAGCGGTGGAAAAGCAGTTGGCCAGCGCCTGAACGAATCAAATCCAGCGATCAAATCGTCATTGATGGGCCTCGCTTCGGCGCACCAGCGATCTATATCCGGTTTACGCCGCCCTCAAGCTTGATTACAGCTATGCGGACGATTCAACGGAACCCGACCAGAACATGGCCGACGACCACATCCGCTACGACATTCTGGCCCAGGAGGCATTGCGCGGCGTCATGCGCAAGGTGCTGGCCGAAGTCGCGCGCACCGGCCTTCCCGGCAATCATCATTTCTTCATCACTTTTTTGACCGGCGCGCCGGGCGTGCGCGTGTCGTCCAGGCTGCGCGAGCGCTATCCCGAACAGATGACCATCGTCATCCAGTTCCAGTATTGGGACCTCAAGGTGACCGACACCGGCTTCGAGGTCGGCCTGTCCTTCTCCGACGTTCCGGAGAAACTCGAAATCCCGTTCTCGGCCGTGCGCGGCTTCTACGATCCGTCGGTCAATTTCGAACTCGAATTCGACGTCAAGACCGACATTCCCTCGGAAGACGAAGCGCCGGCCCAGCCGGCCCCAGAGCCCTTGGCCATCGTCTCCGAGAAAAAACCAAAGGCCGAGAAGAAGGCGGCTGCGACCGAAGCCGAGAAGAAGCCCGCTGTGGCAGAGGCGGCCGCCGGCAAGGGCGCCGACGTCGTGTCGCTCGACGCCTTCCGCAAGAAGTAGCGGACAGCGCGACATGGGCGAAATCGTCAACCTTCGCCAGGTCCGCAAGCAGAAGGCACGCGCCGAAAAGGAAAAGCTCGCCGGCGAGAATCGCTCTCTGCACGGCCGTTCCAAAGCCGAAAAAGCCCGCGACCGGCTGACATCGGACAAAGCCGAAAAATTCGTTGCCGGCCATCGACGCGAACGCCCTGAAGATCAAGGCGATTGATGGACAGCCTGAGGTGAGCCCGGTCGAAAAACGCTCCGTGACGATCCGCGGCCACCGCACCAGCTATTCGCTCGAAAAACCTTTTTACGACGATCTCGTCGCCATCGCCGCGGCGCGCAAGCTGACGCTCGCCGCGCTGGTCGCCGAAATCGACGAGACAAGGCCGCGCGACGCCAATTTGTCCTCGGCGCTCCGGCTGCATGTGCTGGACTGGGCGAAGCGCGGGATGCGCTGAACTGGGCTAATTGCCCAGCGACTTCAGCAGATTGTCGACCGAGAATGGATTTGTCTTCTTGGGCTTCGGTGGCGCCGGGGCAGAACCGTCATTGACGCCGGGCAGTGAGCGGTCGACCTTCGGCGCCTGCTCCTGAGCCTTGCGTTCGGCCTCCAGCCTGGCCTTTTCCTGCGAAGCAATCCGCATTGCTTGCTCAGCCTTCTTCCGTTCGGCTTCGGCCTTGGCGGCGTCTTCGGCTGCCTGCCGCTCGGCCTGCACCTTCGCTTCGGCGTCTGCCTTGGCCTTGGCGTCGGCTTCCGCCTGCGCTTTCGCATCGGCATCGGCCTTTGCTTCCGCATCCGCCTTGGCCTTGGCATCCGCTTCGGCCTGCGCTTTTGCGTCGGCTTCAGCTTTCGCCCTGGCGTCGGCCTCGGCTTTCAGCCGGGCCGCTTCTTCCTGCTTGCGCAATTCTTCAGCCGCGTTGTCACGTTCGGTCTGTAGCGCAGCGTAATAGCGCACTTCGCGCCGCAGCCGCTGCTTCTCGAGCAGTGCAGCCTGCATCGCCTCGACCCGCTGCTGCTCTTTTTCCAGCGCGCGCTGCGTCAAAAACTGCGCCAGCGGCTCGCTGTCGAACAGCTTCTTCATCGCGCCGAACGGCCCGTCGACGCTGAAATTGACCGAGGGATCCGACCCGACCAGCGCCTGGTCGCCAGGCTTGTAGGTGATCGTACCCCTGGCGGCAACGGTGCTGGTGTTCAGGTCCGCCGTGATGTCGGCGGACAATGCCGCGCCAGCGTTTTCCAGCTTGACCGGCGGCGCCCTGAGCGTACCGCCGGCAACCGTAAAGGCGATGTCGGTATCACCGGCGGCAAAATTGCCGTCGCCGGCAATGTCAGGCGCAAAGCCCGCGGTCTTGGCCACGTCGATGTCGCGCCCGATCGTATCGGCCTTGGCGATCAAGGCGCCGAAGGCATCGGGATTGACACCGGCAATGGTCAGGCCTTTCAGCGCCGCCGTGCCGGAGCCGGAGAGTGCGGCAATCATCGCGTCGACCGATTTGCCGCTGGTTGACAGGCCAGTCGAGAAATCGCCACTGCCGCTCAGGCCAGCATTGGGCAGCACAGTCGTGAGATCAGCGCCGGCAAGCCTCATCTGACCGGAGAACAGCCCATTGCCGTCAGTGTTCTTCAATTCGAACAGACCGGTGAGTGCGCCGCCGAGCAGCTTTGCCTTCAGGTCCGAAACGCGGATGCCTTCCTGGTCGAGTTTTAGCGACAGCGAAGCGTCATACGCTGTCGCCAGCGGTCCGACGGCAAGTGTGGCTGTCGTTAAATCCAGGTCGGCGGTGAACGGCAGGCTGGACTTCTGGCTGAACGGCGCCGTCGGCCAGTTGCCGTTGCTGGCGATGAAGGATTGGTCGCCGAACAGCGCCACCGCCATCGGGTCGAGGTCGAGTTCGTCGAGCGCCAGCGCACCGGCAAGGTGCGGCAGTCCCTGCTTCACGTCGAGATTGATGTCACCGGACACCGCCGCTTCGTTGATGGACCCGCTGAGGCTGCTCAACACCAGAAGGCCACTGCCGAAATCGGCATCCGCGCTGAGCGAGGTCGATGTGCCGGTGCCCATGCCCGGCAGGCCGACGCCGGTGGTCATCAGCCAGGGCTCGATATCGGAGGCATCGAGGCCGATCTTGCCCTTGACGGTGGCGCCTTGTGGGCTTTCGGCGACGGTGCCGTCGAACGTCGCCTTGAAATCATCGGCGGCGAGGTTGAAGCTGGTCGCCAGACCGCCGCCAAGCGTGCCTTTCGCCGAGATGTCGGTACTTGCCTGGCCGAGCATACCGAGCGGCAGCGCCGGCATTCCGTAGAGCGCCAGCAGCGCGGTGGCGTCTGGGTTTTTGGCATTGAAGGTCAGCGTCACCGGCGCGTCGAGCAGCCGGCCGACAGCACCCTTGCCCGACAGCGACGCCGAAAAGGCCGAACCACCGGCCTTGCCTTGCCCGCTCACCGCCAGCCCTGTCGTGCCGTCACCATTATCGGCGGCACTTGCCACCAGATCGACGCGCGCGTCCTGGAACAGCTCGGGATAGGCAGAAGTGCGGCTTGCCAGCCCCTTCAGCACATCATTGTTGGGATAGTGTTGCGCCGCGATGTCGATCAGCGGCTTCAGATCGACGGCGACCACCGAGGCGTCGAGCTTGCCGGTCGGGCTGGCCGGGAAATCCTTGATCCGGCCGGTGGCGCTGATCGACGCGCCGGCAAGGCCGCCAATCGACAGCCGGTCGATTTCGAGCAGCCCGTCGCGCAGCCTGAGCGCGGTATCGACCGTGTCGGCGGTCAGCCCGCCGGCACTGACCGGCCCAGCCTTGATCTGGAAATCGAGGTCGCGGTCGGAAAAGCGGTTGGCGCCCTTGTCGCTGACGAAGATCGAGGCGAACGCCGTCAGCCCGTCGACATCGAGCTCGCCGCCCGTGAGCCGCATCAGCACTGACGGCTTTGCGTCGTCGGGCTGGCTGGAATCGATGCGGCCGGAAAACTTTGCCTTGCCGAGGATCAGTTCGAGATCGCTGAACGCCTGTCGCCTCTCCGACAGGTCGACCTTGGCCTTGAAGCCGGCGGCCGGCAGGCGGCGGATCGCCTCGTCGACATCCTTCGACAGCCAGGCGGCAAAGCCGGAAGGCTGCGCCACCGCCAGAAGCATGGAACCGGTGAAGCCGAAATGGTCTTGCACGCTAAGCATGCCGCTGGCTTCCAGCGTGGTGCGCCCGGGCAAGGTCGCAGCCATCGACTTCACCGACCAGCCACCCTCGACCGGCTCGGCCGAGAGATGCACGTCGCGCACCGTGGTGTCGCCGGCCACCACCGCAGGCAGCTTGACCTCGACGGTGCCGGGAATGGTCGGCTTCGGCAGGTCGAGCAGCGCCCGCTCGATCCCGGCAATGCGCTGGTCCAGTGTCAGGCCGGCGCCCTTTTCAGCGCCCACCGCCTCATCCAGTTGCACCTGTGCGCCATTGGCCTCGATGGCAAAGTTCGGCTTCAGCCCGAGATCGACCGAAGCCTTGCCGTCGGCGGTATAGGGATTGTCGAGCGGCCCGGTCTCGAAACGGAATTCGTCGACGCCGAGTTTCTGGTGGTCGAGCGAGAACTTGCCGTTCAGCCGAAACCCCGGATCGGGCTTGCCGGCGCTGACCTTGACGCTCTCGCCATCGGTGCCGCGCAGCGCAGCTGAATTCTTGTCGTTACCGGAAATCTTGAACTGGCCGGAGTAGACGGCGGCCCCGTTGACGATGCCGGCATTGCCGTCGGTTTCGACGACCAGCGGATAGGCATCCGGATCGACCTTGAGCCTCAGCCGCAACTGGCCATTGCCCTCGGCCTTCCCCGTCGAGGCGACAACTGTCGAGCGCAGGCCGTCGAGCCGCAACGTCCCGTCCATGCGCCACGGCCCTGCCAGCGACTTGGCAGAGATAGTCGAATTGATCTGAGAAATCAGATGGCTGCGACCGCCGGCGGCATGGCGGAGCGCAATCTCTCCCTCCGTCACCGTCAGCTTCTCGATCGAGATCTGGTTGACGTCGAAAGGCGAGGACGGCCGCATCGCCCAGTCGACCGTGCCGTCATCGGCAATGTCGATCGTCGCCTTGGGGTGTACGAGCCGCATGTCGAAGATCAGCACTTCGCCGCGCAGGAAGGGCGCCAGTTCCGCATCCATCGAAAACGTCTCGACGGTCATTGCCGGCTGGCCGCCGGGGCCGCCGGCGACCGTGACGTTGGAGAACGTCACCGAGGGGAACGGCAACAGCCTTGCCGTGGCGTCGCCCTGCACCGTCACCTTGCGGCCGAGAATGGCGCTCGCCTCGCGTTCGAACTCGGCGCGGTAGCCGGTCCAGTCGATAAAATACGGCACCACCAGCGCCGCAAGCAGCACCAGCACGAACAAGCCACCGAAGATTACGAACAGGCGTGCGAGCATCAGCTCCGAACGGGTTGATTGAAAGCCAACCGCACTCTACCCGCATCAGCGTGTCGATAAAGAGGCAATTCATCTGGCAGACACTTTGCGGTTGGCCCATCTCGGTGCGCCCGATCACCGAAATCCGGCCGCCTCCATCAGCGTCGGCAGGACCGCCCCCTGATGAAGGCTGACCGAAAAGCTCCTTGCAATGAATTCCAGCGTCGAATCCTGGAACGTCAGGATGAAATGCCGGTAAGCGGAAAACAGTTCCGGCGTGTGGGACGAGTGAACCCGATTTGCCTTTTCCAGGGACGCGATCCAGGACGAATTGAGGACTTCGAACGCGGAATAAGGCTGCAACCCCAGCCTATAGAGACGGTGCCCGCTGATGGCTTCGTCGTTCGGCGGGCCGAATTGAAATGCCAGATAAGGGTCTGCCGTCAGGATTGCGATCGACTGGCTTTCTGTCGCGGGCGAAACCGAGCGCGGATTGGTGCCGTCGAATGACGGATCTGGTCTGTGGGCAATGTAGGCAACGAACAGCCTACCTTCATCGGCAAAGACATGAGGCGAAGGCGCGCCGGCGGACGACGGCGGCACGTCGATCAGCAGCAGGGTCTCGCTTGTGGCCATTCCACTATTTCCCCACCCCCGGCAGTATCTTGCCCGGGTTCATGATATCTTGCGGATCGAGCGCTTTTTTGATCGAACGCATGATATCGACGCCATGGCCGAGCTCATGGCGCAGGAAGCCGATCTTGCCCTGGCCGATGCCGTGTTCGCCGGTGCAGGTGCCGTCCATGGCGATCGCCCGCATGTTGAGCCGCGAGACGAATTTCTCCGCCAGCGCGATCTCCTTGGGGTCGTTGACATCCATCAGCACCAGCACGTGGAAATTGCCGTCGCCGGCATGCCCGACGATCGGCGCTACCAAGCCCATCTCGGCAATGTCGGCCTCGGTTTCGGCAACGCATTCGGCCAGCCGCGAGATCGGCACGCAGACATCGGTCGACAGCCCCTTGGTGCCGGGCCGCAAGGTCAGCGATGCCCAATAGGCGTCGTGCCTGGCCTTCCACAATTTCGTCCGTTCCTCGGCGACGCTGGTCCACAGAAACGGCCCGCCGCCATTGTCTTCGGCGATGGCACCAAAAGTTTCGGCCTGCTCGGCAACACCGGCATCGCTGCCGTGGAATTCGACGAACAGGCACGGGCTCTCGGGATAATCGAGCTTGGAATAATTCTTCATCGCTCGCATCTGCAGCGCATTGACCAGTTCGATGCGCGCCACCGGGATGCCCATCTGGATCGTCGCGATGACCGCGTTGCAGGCCGCCTCGAGGCTCGGAAATGGGCACACCCCGCCGGAGATCGCCTGCGGAATGCCTTGCAGCTTCAAGGTCAGCGACGTGATGATGCCGAGCGTGCCTTCCGAGCCGACCAAAAGCCGCGTCAGGTCGTAGCCGGCAGAGCTCTTCTTCGCCCGCTTGCCGGTGGTCACCGTCTCGCCATCGGCCATCACGGCTGTCAGCGACAAGACATTCTCGCGCATGGTGCCGTAACGCACCGCATTGGTGCCCGAGGCCCGTGTCGCCGCCATGCCACCCAGCGAAGCATTGGCGCCGGGATCGATCGGAAAGAACAGGCCGGTGTCGCGCAGATGACGATTGAGGTCCTCGCGCGTCACGCCGGGCTCGACCGAGCAGTCGAGATCCTGCGGGTTGACCGCCAGGATGCGGTTCATGCGCGAGGTGTCGACCGAGATGCCGCCCCCCGGCGCGTTGGTGTGGCCCTCAAGCGAGGAACCGACACCGAAGGCGATGACAGGAACGCGGTGCGCGGCGCAGGCGCGCACGATCTCCTGCACCTCTTCTGTCGTCTCCGGGAAAGCGACACCGTCAGGCGCCTGCGTCGGGATATAGGTGGTGGTATGCGCGTGCTGTGAACGAATCGCCGCGCCGGTCTGAAAACGTTCGCCGAGCTGCTGCTTGAGGATGCCGAGCACCGCGGCGATGCCTTCCTCGTTGCGTTCGACCGGGTTGAGGTCGCTCAGAGCCATGAATTCCTCCGCGAATGGACCAGCGTCCACGCTTGTTATGCGATTATGGATGCGTAGTCTCACCTACCGCGGCCTGTCCAGCACCAGAACTCGGTCCAGCACCAGAACAAGGAAGTTCCAATGTCCATCCCTGCCCCCTACGTCTCCAAGCCGATGGACATCGAGAAGGACTGGATCGACTATAACGGCCACCTCAACATGGCCTACTACAACGTGCTGTTCGACCGCTGCTCGGATGAAGCCTTTGCGGCAATGGGCATGGGGCTGGACTATGTCAAGGAGCGGCGCCTCACCATCTACACGGCCGAGGTGCATGTCTGCTACGTCCAGGAGCTGCATCTGGAGCACAAGGTCGTCGTCTCGTTCCAGTTGATCGACCATGACGACAAGCGGCTCAGGGCCTATCAGGAAATCCGCCATGTCGACGGCTGGCTCGCCGCCACCTCCGAAACCCTGTCGCTGCATGTCGACATGTCCGGGCCGAAGGTCGCGCCCTTCCCCGCCGACGTGCAGGCCAAGGTGGAAGCCATGCGCGCCGCCCATTCGGCGCTGCCGATGCCCGAGCGCGCCGGCCGTTCGATCGGTATTCGCCGCAAGACCGCTTGAAGCGCTTCCGTGCCCGCGTTAACCTTACCGAGCTTTTAACGTTAACAAACCATTTGAGCCATTGAACGACTCAGCGGACCGTTTGAGAACGGGTCGATCCGAGTTGCGATGCGGGCGGCGGGGCACAGGCGGTTCGAGGAACGTGCATGAAAACCGACATCAAGGTCGAAGCGGACAGGCTGGCTGCCGATCCGCGCATCACCGACTATGATTTCTGGCGCTCGTTGAAGAACGTCAACAACGAGATCTTCCACATCGCCAACAGCAACGAACCGATCCCGTTCGACATGATTCGCTGGCGCGCCATCCTGAAGCAGGCGCGTATGAAACGCGGCCACGCCTGACGTCGGCCTGCACTGCCCTCATTGCCCCGCCGGGCGTTGACCGGTCTACTAAGCCAGCTTCTCCTTCAGGAAAGCGATCGTCCTGCCCCAGGCCAGATCAGCTGCGTTCTTGTCGTAGCGCGCGGCCGATGTGTCGTTGTTGAAGGCATGGTTGACGCCGTCATACACATAGACGGTGTATTCGACATGCGCCGCGTCGAGCGCCTTCTTGTAGGCATCGATGCCGGCGTCGATGCGCTCGTCGAGCCCGGCATAGTGCAGCAACAGCGCCGCCTTGATCTTAGCCGCATCCTCGGCCTTCGGCTGCATGCCGTAATAGGCGACGCCGGCCGCGAGATCCGGCGCGTTGACGGCCAAACCGTTGACCGCGCCGCCGCCCCAGCAGAAGCCGACGGCGCCGACCTTGCCGTTGCCGTCCTTCTCGGCCTTGAGATAGGCGATGGTCGCCACACCGTCAGCAGCTACTTGCTTGGCGTCGAGCTTGGTGAACATGTCGCGCGCCTTGTCTTCATCAGCGGGCGTACCGCCGAGCGGCGACAGGAAATCCGGCGCCAGCGCCACGAAACCTTCAAGCGCCACCCGACGCGCCACATCCTTGATATGCGGATTGAGGCCCCTGTTCTCATGCACCACGATGACCGTGCCGAGCTTGCCCGACTGGTTCGCCGGCTTGACCAGATAGCCCTTCATCTCGCCGCTGCTGCCGGGATAGGTGATATCCTCAGCCTTCACCCGCGGATCATTGTCGGCGACGATTGCCGCCTGCGCCGAATTCGCGGCCAGCAGCGGCGCGATCGCGGCGGCTGCGGCGCCCGATCCGGCGAGCCTGGTCAGCTGTTCCATGAAGCGGCGGCGGTCGAGCGTCAGATGCGTGTATTCGTCATAGGCATCGATCATCGCCTGGCTAATGGCAGGAGTCGTGATGGCAGGCTTGGTGGCTTCGGCGGCGGCTTTCGTCATGGCGTGCTCCTCGCTAGGAGATGACCTCACGGTCACTCCGGGATGACCTTGCGGGTCAAGATAGGGTGCAAGCTCGCACGGTCCAGTCACGGGTGAGTGACGGTTTCGCCACTAGGCCGCCGGTTGGCACGAGACAGCGTCGACAACCGCGCGGCCATCACATTTTGGTCATTTCAGAGAATGTTGATGGTGCCGCCACAATATCAGGGGAAGTTGATTGTGGCTTCGCTCGTTGCGGCAGCCACACGAGAAGGAACAACGCCATGACCTTGTCCACTCCGATCCTTTTAAGCGCGCTCGTGGTTGCCTCAACCGCCTTGCTGGCCCTGCGCTCCGCCGCGTCGGAAGCAGCCAAGCGGATGGTGAAGGTCCGGGTCGACCGGCGCCGTTCGAAAACCCGCTGACTGACAGCCGAGGGGAAATACTATGGACGCCCAGAGCATCGTGACCATCGTCTCGCAGAAAGCCGGCCTCGATTCGGCGGTGACCGAAAAAGTCGTCCGCACCATTTTTTCGGTGCTCGAGCATGAAGCCGAAGGCACCAGCATCTCCAGCTTCTTCGCCAAGATCCCCGGCGCCGATGCGCTGGCCCAGAAATACGACGTCACGGCTGCCGGCACCAGCAGCGGCGGCGGTTTGCTGTCGTCACTGCAAGGCGCGCTTGGCGGCGTGCTCGGTGAAAAGACCGGTGCGCTGATCAACGGTGTCGCCGCACTCAAAGCCTCCGGCCTCGACATGGCGTAGATCCAGAAGGCCGGCACCACGCTGATCCAGCAGGCCGAAGCCGCGGCGGGACCGCAGCTGACCAATAAAATGCTGGACTCAGTGCCTAGCCTGAAGGGCCATCTGGGACTTTGAGCGAAGGCTACTTCGGTAGCGTATACGCCATCACATAATCGCCCGGCTTGGTGCCGACCGAGCCATGGCCGCCGGCGACGATGACGACGAACTGGCGGCCGTCGGCGACGGTGTAGGTCATCGGCGTCGATTGCCCGCCGGCCGGCAGCCTGGCCTGCCAGAGCTGGTTGCCCGACGTCACATCATAGGCGCGCAGATAGTCGTCGACGGCCGCACCCAGGAAGGCAACGCCGCCGGCAGTGATCATCGGTCCGCCAATGCCGGGCACGCCGACCTTCAGCGGCAGCGGCAGCGGTGTCATGTCGTAGACGGTGCCGTTGCGGTGCTTGTAGGCGATCTTGCCGGTTCTGAGATCGGCGCCTGCGACATAGCCCCATGGCGGCGCCTGGCATGGCACGCCGAGTGGCGACAGGAACGGCCCCATCACCACTGCATATGGCGCGCCTTCATTGCGGTTGAGCCCCTGTTCGCTGCCGCGACCTTCATCCGGCGGTGGCACCTGGTCGCGCGGAATGAGCTGCGATTTGAAGGCGAGATAGGTCGGCATGCCGAACATCACCTGCCGCACCGGGTCGACGGCGACGCCGCCCCAATTGAAGGTGCCGAAATTGCCGGGATAGATCAGCGCCCCCTGCACGGAAGGCGGTGTATAGCGGCCCTCATAGCGCAAGCCCTGGAATTCGATCCGGCAGGCCAGCTGGTCGAACATGGTGATGCCCCACATGTCGGCGCCGGTCAGCGGCTTCGGGTTAAAGGACAGATCCGAAACCGGCTGCGTCGGCGAGGTGTGATCACCCTCGACGGCGCCGCCTGGCGCCGGCACTTCCTTGACCGGGATTATCGGTTCGCCGCTGCGCCTGTCGAGCACATAGAGGTCGCCCTGTTTGGTTGGCCCGACCAGCGCCGGCACCAGGCCGGCAGCCGTGGTGATGTCGATCAGCGTCGGCTGCGCCGGCACGTCCATGTCCCAGAGGTCGTGATGCACGGTCTGGCGCACCCAGCGCAATTGTCCGGTGGCAAGATCGAGCGCGGTGATCGAGGAAGAGAACTTCTCGACATTGGCGCTGCGCCCCGCGCCGAGCTGGTCCGGCGTCTGGTTGCCGAGCGGCACGTAGAGAAGGCCGAGCTTCTCGTCGGCGCTCGGTGTCGACCACATGTTGGGTGAGTTGTGGGTGTAGGTCTGGCCCGCCGCTAGCGGTGTCGTCTGGTCCGGATTACCGGAATCCCAGTTCCATACAAGCGCGCCGGTGTCGACATCGAAGGCGCGGATGACGCCGGACGGTTCCTCGGTCGAATAATTGTCGTTGACCGCGCCGCCGACGATGATCTTGCCGCCTGATATCAGCGGCGCCGATGTCGAATAGTAGTAGCCCGACTTCGGGTACGGCATGTTGGTCAACAGGTTCAGCGTGCCGGCTTCGGCAAACGACGGGCAGACCTGGCCATTGGCGGCATCAAGCGCGATCAGCCGCGCGTCCGAGGTCGGCAGATAGACGCGTGTCGCGCAGGGCTGGCCTGCGGCGATCTTGGCATCGGCGTAATAGGACACGCCACGGCAGGTCTGGTGCTGGCGGTCCTTGTCGAGCTTGATCTTGGGGTCGAAGCGCCATTTCTCCTTGCCGGTCGCGGCATCGATGGCGATGGCGAAATTGTGCGGCGTGCAGATGTAGAGCGCATCGCCCACCTTGAGCGGCGTTACCTGATAGGTGGTTTCGCCGATGTCATCCGGACCCTTGACGTCACCGGTTTGGTAGGTCCAGGCCGGCTGCAATTTGGCGACATTGTCCGGCGTGATCTGGTCGAGCGGCGAATAGCGCTGACCATAGGGCGTGCGGCCATAGAAGTGCCACTCGCCCGGAGGCACATTGCCACCGAGATCCGCGGTCGGCGTCACCTTGTCGGCGCTGAGCTCGCCGGCGATGTCCTTGGGATCGGCGGTCATCGAATAGCCGGCCACTGCGAGCGATGCGAGCACCGCCAGGATGAGCGGCGCACGCGCGTCGGGGCCGGTGAGGCCCTGCCTTGCCCACGGCGTCAGCAGCCACAGCGCCAGAAGCACGATGACGCCGCCGCGCGGGCCGAGTTCCCACCAGTCGAAGCCGATTTCCCACACCGCCCAGGCAAGCGTGCAGAGCACGATCGCAGCGTAGAGCCACAGCGCCGTCGATTTGCGCCGGAAAAGCAGCCAGGCGGTTATCAGGAAGGCGAGCCCGGTGATGACATAATACCAGCTGCCGCCCAGCATCACGAGCCGGACGCCGCCGCCGCCAAGTGCCAGGCCGATGAGGAACAGGATGAGGGAGGTGATGACCACAGCCAAGACGATACTCCTTCGACTGTTACGCTTTGCGGCGCCTCTCAGGCAGCCGTCCCTGCCCTGTCGTCAGCTTTCTCCCGCAGGCCGCGTGTGTCAAGCTTGGCCTGCCAGCATAGGGTGAGAACAAGGCGGTCCCTTTGACCGCCTTTCGCGACGGCTTAACGGTGCAGCACATCCATGAGATTTTGACCGGTCGCGCGCTGGACATGCGCAGCGACCATCTCGGTCGGCACTGGGCGATCGGGTCGCCCTTGGCGGCCTCTATATCTGCGACCTTCATTCCAGCACTCGACCTCTTCCACCATGATCCATGGCGCGGCGCGGGATGCCGTCTATGTCGCCGACAAGGTCGGCGAGCGTATGCGGGCAGCAGCCAGGTAGGCCGGGCGAAAGGTTTTGCACAGGCTGTCGGGCGCTGGGGCGATAATATTCGCACGGCGCGCGGGAATCTGGCTTCCAAACCAGAACAAAACGTAGACACTTCTGGTCTTTCGCCGCCGAATCACTACATTCGGGGGCGATGTCCGGCTTTTCGGAAGACATGCCCTTCTTTGACGAACCGAATGCGCGGCCCGCGGCCCCGTCGGGGATCGCCGCGCGCGCCATGGCGGCCCGCAGCGGCCGCAACGAAACGCCTGATTATCTCAGCGGCCTCAACCCCGAGCAGCGGCTGGCGGTGGAAACCACCGAAGGCCCGGTCCTGGTGCTGGCCGGCGCCGGCACCGGCAAGACGCGGGTGCTGACCACCCGCATCGCCCACATTCTCGCAACCGGCCGGGCCTTTCCGTCGCAGATCCTGGCCGTGACCTTCACCAACAAGGCCGCGCGCGAGATGAAGCAGCGCATCGGCATCCTGATCGGTGAAGGCAATGTCGAGGGCATGCCGTGGCTCGGCACCTTCCACTCGATCGGCGTCAAGCTGTTGCGCCGCCATGCCGAGCTGGCCGGGCTCAAATCCGACTTCACCATTCTCGACACCGACGACGTCGTGCGGCTAATCAAGCAGCTGATCCAGGCCGAAGGCCTCGACGACAAGCGCTGGCCGGCCAAGCAGTTCGCGCAGATGATCGACGGCTGGAAGAACAAGGGGCTCGGCCCTGCCGACATTCCCGAAGGCGATGCGCGCAGCTTCGCCAACGGCAAGGGCCGCGAACTCTACAAGGCCTATCAGGAGCGGCTGCAGACGCTGAACGCCTGCGACTTCGGCGACCTGCTCTGCCATCCGATCCGCATCTTCCGCGCCAATCCCGACGTGCTCAAGGAATACCACAGGCGCTTCAAATACATCCTCGTCGACGAATACCAGGACACCAACACAGCGCAGTACATGTGGCTGCGGCTCCTGGCGCAGCGGCCGCAATCCTCCCCCCTTGAGGGGGAGGTGCCCGCGAAGCGGGCGGAGGGGGTCGCCGCAGAAGGCACCACCAAGGCGTCGAGCACTGCCGCGAGGACCCCACCCGACCGGGCTTCGCCCGGCCACCCTCCCCTCAAGGGGGAGGGATCCCAGCGCTCCACCGTGAATATCTGCTGCGTCGGCGACGATGACCAGTCCATCTATGGCTGGCGCGGCGCCGAGGTCGACAACATCCTGCGCTTCGACAAGGATTTTCCGGGCGCCACCATCATCAGGCTGGAGCGCAACTATCGCTCGACCGCGCATATTCTCGGCACCGCCTCGCACCTCATCGCCCACAATGAGGGTCGCTTCGGCAAGACATTGTTCACCGAGAAGGTCGCCGAGGACGACGAGAAGGTGCATGTCCACGCAGCCTGGGATTCCGAGGAGGAGGCCCGCGCCGTCGGCGAGACCATCGAGGCCTATCAGCGCGCCAAGCATAACCTCAACGACATGGCCATTCTTGTCCGCGCGTCCTTCCAGATGCGCGCCTTTGAAGATCGCTTCATCACGCTCGGCCTCAATTACCGCGTCATCGGCGGTCCGCGCTTCTACGAGCGCATGGAAATCCGCGATGCGCTGGCCTTCTTCCGCGTTGTCGCCAATGGCGGCGACGACCTCGCTTTCGAGCGCATCGTCAATGTGCCCAAACGTGGCCTCGGCGAAGCCACCATCCGCCAGATTCACGACACGGCGCGTGCACTGCGCATCCCGATGCTGGAAGCGGCCGGCAACCTCGCCGAAAGCGACGAGCTGAAGCCGAAGCCGCGCGCCGCCTTGCGCGAAGTCGCGGCCAATTTCGAGCGCTGGCAGAAGGCGCTGGAAACCACGCCGCACACCGAACTCGCCGAGACCATTCTGGAGGAGAGCGGCTACACCGACATGTGGAAGAACGACCGCTCGGCCGAAGCGCCGGGCCGGCTGGAAAATTTGAAGGAACTGGTTCGTTCCATGGAGGAGTACGAGTCGCTGCGCTCCTTCCTCGAACATGTGGCGCTGGTCATGGATGCCGAGCAGAATGCCGGGCTCGATGCCGTCAGCATCATGACGCTGCATTCGGCCAAAGGCCTCGAATTTGAGACCGTCTTCCTGCCGGGCTGGGAGGAAGGCCTGTTCCCGCATCAGCGCGCGCTCGACGAAGGCGGCCGTTCCGGACTGGAGGAAGAGCGCCGCCTCGCCTATGTCGGCCTGACCCGCGCCAAGAAGAACCTGCATATCTGGTTCGTCTCCAACCGCCAGATCCACGGCCTGTGGCAGTCGACCATCCCGTCGCGTTTCCTCGAAGAGTTGCCGAACGCCCATGTCGAGGTCGCCGAAAGCGGCAACTCCTATGGCGGCTACGGCAATGCCTATGGCGGCGGTTCCTTTGCTTCCGGTCGTGGCGGCCGCCAGAACCCCTATGGCGCCTCACGTTTCGACAATGTCGGCGCGGAAAAATCCGGCGCCTTCTCCAACACCTATGCGACGCCGGGCTGGCAGCGCGCGCAGGCCAACCGCACCGAGGCGACCGACCGCAACTGGGGCTCGCGCTCCGGCCACCAGGTCGAGCGCATCGGCTATGGCGAGACCGACTCCGGCTATGGCGCCGGCCGCACCTCGGTCAAAGGCCGCACCATCGATGGTGAGCTGGTCGCCAAATCCGTAGCCGACACGCCGTCGCCCTTCAGCGTCGGCGACCGCGTGTTCCACCAGAAATTCGGCAACGGCAACATCTCGGCCATCGAAGGCAACAAGCTGACCATCGACTTCGACAAGGCCGGCCAGAAACGCGTGCTGGACGGGTTCGTCGCGGCGGTGTGAGCTGCCTTAACGGCTACCCCCTCACCTGTACCGCGCCTGGTTCCACTTATGCCCCAGTAGCGACAGGATGATGATCAGCCCGTTGAAGAACTGCACATAGAAGCCGCTCAGCCCCGCCGCCACCACGCCGGTCTGGATGAAGGCGACGGTGACCGCGCCGATGGCGCCGCCCGCAACCGTGCCGATGCCGCCCCAGGTCGGCGTGCCGCCGACGAACACCGAGGCCAGCACCGGCAGGAGATAGCCGTCTCCGGCCGTCGGCCACCAGGTGAAGTTGATCATCACCGAGAACGTGCCGGCGATCGCAGCGCCTATGCCGACGAAGACGAACACTTTCACCCGCACACGCTTGACGTCGATGCCCATCTGTTGGGCGCTGTCGGGATTGTCGCCGACCACCCTGACCTGCGCGCCGAAGCGGTGGCGGTTGTAGAGCATCGCTGACAAAACGACGAAGGCGAGCGCCCAGAAGATCTGCACCGGGACACCCCACACCTGGCTGGAGAAGATCTTGTAGGCCCAGCTGTCGGCAAGTCCGGTCAGCGCCGTCGACTTGCCCTCGTTGATGATCTGGATCAGGCCGCGCAGCAAAAAGTTCATGCCGAGCGTGGCGATCAGCGACGACAGCCCGCCATAGACGACCAGCGATCCGACGAGGAAGCCGAGCAGCGTCCCGGTGACGATTGCTGCCGCAATGCCGAGGAACGGATCGTAGCCGGCCTGCACCACCAGCGCAAACACCCAGGAGGCAAAGCCCATCGTTGCCGGAAACGACAGGTCGATCTCGCCGCAGGTGACGACGAAGACCAGCGGCACCACCACGAACAGCGCGACCGGCAGCGTCGTCAGCACCGAACTGTAGAGATACCAGGTCGTGAACACGGTCGGGTTGGCGACCAGGAACACCGCCATCATGACGATGAACACGGCGAGCGTGCCGAGAGCGGCGCGATTATCGATGACGAAGCCGCGCAGCCAGTGATCGGACGGGTGTTTCCACTCAGGTCGCGCTGCCTCACCGCCGAGCGGGCTCTGCAGATCGGGTTCCATGGTCTTGCTCATCGCACTGCCCTCCCTGCGTCGCCGGCATCGTGCAATCCAGCCAATCCGCCGGGGTGCGCCACGTCTTCCATGAAATTGATGAGATCCTCGGCCGAGTTGACCTCGGTGCGGTCGGCGGTCAGCGCCACCTTGCCGCGGTCCAACACCACGAAGCGGTCGGCAATGTCGAAGACATGGTGGATGTTGTGGCCGATGAACAGGATCGAGCGGCCGCTTGCCCGCACCTGGCGCACGAAGTGAAAGACCTTGGCGGTCTCGGTCAGCGACAGCGCCGTCGTTGGCTCGTCGAGGATGATCAGCTCGGCCTGCTTGTAGATGGCGCGCGCGATCGCCACGCCTTGGCGTTCGCCGCCCGAGAGCTGGCCAACGATCGAATGCGGCGTGAACACCTTCGAGGTGAAGCCGATTTCGCGCATCAGCCGGCTCGCCTCCTCGATCTCCTTGTTGACCTTCAGAAAGCCCATGAAGCCAGTGAGTTCGCGACCCATGAAGATGTTGCGCACGATGGTCTGCTGCACCGCCAGCGCCCGGTCCTGGAACACCGTCTCGATGCCGGCGTCGCGCGAGCGCGCCGCGCTCCAGCCGGTCACCGGCTTGCCACGCACCAGGATCTCGCCGCTGGTCGGCTTGACGACGCCCGACAGGATCTTGATCAGCGTCGACTTGCCCGCGCCATTGTCGCCGATCAGGCCGACCACCTCGCCGCGGTCGACCGAGAGATTGACCCCACCCAGCGCATAGACCTGGCCGTAGGATTTGCTGATGTCGCGCAGTTCGATGATGCGTTCGGCCATGGCGATCCTCGCGTTTATTGTCGCTTGCCGGCATTCTCGCCGGCGGTCCTGCCGGCCGGGCTTGGGCCCAGCCGGCAGCTTGGGAGGTCAGCGCAGCGCCTGCTTGGCGAGCTCGGCGACAATCTCGTAATTCTGCGGCGTGACGAAGCCGGCGCCGGTGTCGACATTCATCGGCGCCAGGCCCAGCACCACCTGCTGGCAGAGGCTGAGGATCGGCAGGTAGCCCTGCAGGAACGGCTGCTGGTCGGCCGTCAGCTGCACCCAGCCGCCCTTGAACGCCTCGACGATCTGCGGGCTAGTGTCGAAACCGAAATTGAAGATGTCGCCGGGCTTGCGGCCTGCCGCCTGCATGTAGGTGGCGACATTGCCGAGCATCTGGCCGCCGGGATAGCCGACCGCCTTGACGTCAGGATTGTTGAGGAGCGCTGCCGTGATCACCGGGATCGCCAGATTGGGGTCGGACGCCCATTCGCCGCTCGGCGGAGACGACAGCTGGATGACCTCGACGCCGGCCTCCTTGAGCGCGGCCACCGTGCCGCGCTCGCGCGCCCCGCGGGCCTCGTTCTCGAACGGCCCGATCATGATCGCCTTGTCGCCGGACTTGAGCTTGCCGAGCTTGAACGCCTCGGCGCCGAGAGCGCGGCCCTGCTGTTCCTGCTGGGCGCCGACATAGCCGCCGCCGAACGCTTCCACCACCTTCGGCACCGGCACGTTCTGGTACATCATCTTGATGCCGTCCTTATGCGCCTGCTCGGCCAGCGGCATGATCGCGGCGTCGCCGGGATGGCCCATCATGGCGATGCCGTTTGGCTTCACGGCGACGGCCTCGCGCAATTGCTGCACCATCTTCTCGACGTCCCACTGCGAGAAGATGTAGTCGACCTTCGGTCCAAGATCGGCCGCCGCCTGCTTGGCGCCATTATAGACGATGGTTCCAAAGGCGTCGCCCTCGGCGCCGCCGACGAAGAAGCGGATGTGGACGTCCTTGCACCACTGGGCGTCGAGCGCCTGCGCCGGCAAAGTGGAGATGGCGGCGCAGAGCGCGGTGGCGGCGGCCACGACGGTCGAGCGCAGAAGTGTCGTTCTCATTGCGATGCTCATACACGTTCCTCCCTTTTGTCCTCGGTGAGCCGAGGGGTTTCGTCATTCGCTTGACAGCAGTGCTCAACACTCTTCTCCGGCCGGCTCCTCCCGCCGGCCGCTCCTCACGCCGGGTTCGGCAGATAGGTCGCACCTCCCCGGCATTGCTTGAGATAGTCGAGCGCGCGCACCTGGCCGGTGATCTCGAGATCGCCGCGATAGACCGGATCGTGCCAGCCCTCGATGTCGATGGCGCCCTTGTAGCCGGCCAGCCGCAATTCGCTGATCACCCGCGTCCAGTCGCTGTCGCCGAAACCGGGCGTGCGCATCTGCACGAAGGGCAGCCGGCCGAACACGCCGTGCTCGCGGATCACATCCCAGCGCACCGTCGCGTCCTTGCCGTGGACATGGAAGATGCGCGGCGCCCATTTGCGGATCTGCGGGATCGGATCGATCAGGTAGACGAGCTGATGGCAGGGCTCCCATTCCAGCCCGAGATTGTCGTCGGGCAATTCGTTGAACATCAGTTCCCAGGCATCCGGGTTGTGGGCGATGTTCCAGTCGCCGGTTGCCCAGTTGCCATCCATGGCGCAGTTCTCGAACGCGATGCGCACGCCCTTGTCGGCGGCGCGTTTTGCCAGCAGGCCCCAGACCTCGCGGAAGCGCGGCAGGCTGTCGGTCAACTTCTTGCCGCGCAGGCGACCGGTGAAGCCGCTGACCATCGAGGCACCGAACAGATGCGCATTGTCGATGACGGTTTCCCAGGCCGCGAGCACGCCGCGATCGACTTCGCCATCCTCCAGCGGATTGCCGAACACGCCGAGCGAGGACACGCTGACATCGGCATCGCCGATCGCCTCGCGGATCTCACCGGCGAGCCGCGGCAGATCCTTGCCGCCGAGCGTCTGCCAGAAGAAGGGCTGGATGCTCTCGAAACCGAGCGGCAGGATCTGCTTGATGTAGGCTGCCGGGTCATCGAGATTGGCCCGCACCATGGTGCCGATCCGGATGTCGAGAAGCGGGTTTGGCATCATTGTGTTTCCTGTGTGGGGATAGCCACCCGGCGCCCGGTCTCGGCGCTCTCGATCGCGCCAAAAACCATGGCCAGGCTTTTGATGTTGTCGCTCCCACGCGTTTCCGGCTCGCTGCCGGTCTCGATGGCGCGGATGAAATCCCTGATGATGCCGAGATGCCCCCCGACCCGGTCGGCCGGATCGAGCACCGGCACTTCGATCGCCTGCGTTTTGTCGATAATCCCGTCGCGGCCCGGCACCACCACTTCCGCCTTCAGGCCGTCATTGCCGTCCCAAATGAGGCTGCCGCGCTCGGCGACGATGCGCCAGCTGCCTTCCCAACTGGTGCGGAAACCGTCGGCGCACCAGGAGCCGGCATAGGTGAACACCTTGCCGCCGCCGAGATCGAAGACGGCGCTAGCCGACGAGCCCTGGCGGTACCAGGAATTGGCCGGCTCCCATTCCTGGCAATAGACGCCGGCGGGATCGCCGCTGACCATGTAGCGGGCGGCGTCGAACGTATGGATCGCCATGTCGAGCAGCAGCACATGCGCCATCTCCTCGCGAAAGCCGCCGAAATGCGGCGCGACGAAGAAGTCGGCGTGAATACTGGTCGGCTTGCCGATGGCGCCGGAGTCGAGAAACCGCCTTATGCGCCGGACATTGGCGACATAGCGGCGGTTCTGCACCACGGCATGGATGCGCCCGGCCCGGCGCGCCGCCTCGACGATGGCGCGTGCGTTCTCCGGAGTGTCGGCCAGCGGTTTTTCCGTCAGCAGATGGCAATTGTGGGCAAAGGCGGCAAAGGCGACGTCGCGGCGGGCGGCGGGCACCACGACATCGAACACGGCGTCAGGCTTGGTTTGGTCGAGCACCTGCTCCAGGCTGGTGCCGATGACGGCGCCGTCGAGCCCATATTCGCGCGCCCTCGCCTTCGCCCGTTCGGCGTCGAGATCGACAAGGCCGACAATGGCGAGCCCGTCGATTTGCCTTGCGGCATCGAGCCAGGCCTTGCTCATCGCACCGCAGCCGACGAGGACGGCGTTCATCATCCGGCATTCCTCCCGTCCGGTCCCTCCAGACCGAATGTCACGGCATTGACGGCATCACCGTAAACGTTTTTCCGTAAACGTTTACGAGAACACACCCGATGGCGTAGAATGTCAATCGGCTGCCTGCAAAAATCATCCCGAAGCCTTGGCCTGAGCGGCAGCCGGTGCTAGCCAAGGGTCGGCGGAGAGAAGTCCTTGGCGTCCAGCATCCACGACCTTGCGCGTCACCTGAACATTTCGATCGGCACCGTGTCGCGGGCGCTGAACGGCCGCGCCGACGTCAATGCCGACACCCGCCAGCGCGTGCTCGCCGCCGCCAAGCAACTGAACTATTCCCCGAACCAGTCGGGCCGAAGCCTCAGACAGGGCGCCACCCATTCGATCGCCTTCATGCTGCAACCGCATCCCGGCGACCAGCAATATGGCGAACCGTTCTTCATCCCGTTCCTGACCGGTCTGCAAGCGCGGCTCGCCGAGTATGACCTGGATCTGATGGTCGTCATGGGTGAGCCCGGCCAATATCAGCAGGAGAGGCTGCGCCGCGTGGTTGAGACGCGCCGGGCCGACGCGGTCGTGTTGGCCAATACACGGCGGGAAGACGATCGGATCGACTATCTCAGCAAGGCCGGCTTTCCCTTCGCCACGCTTGGCCGAAGTCAATCCGGCGACGACACCTACCCTTCGCTCGATATCGATTTCGAGAGGGCGGGTGATGAAGCCGTCGGCCGGCTGGTCGCGCGCGGCCACCGCCGCATTGCCGCCATCCGCCCTTCGCTTGATCTCAACTTCGGCTACCTGTTCCTCGACGGCTACCGCAAGGCGCTGAAGCGGCACGGCATCGAAGTCGACCCCGGCCTGATCGCCGACGGCTTCATCAACGAGGCCGGAGGCTACCAGGTGACGCCGCGCGTGATGCTCTCCAAGGACCGGCCCACAGCCATCATCTTCAACAATGACGCAATGGCGCTCGGCGGCTGCAAGGCACTGGCCGAGATGGGCATCAGGCCCGGCCACGACATCGCGGTGATCGTCATCGTCGACACGCCGCTTTGCCGCTACTTTTCGCCGGCGCTGACCGCCTTCCGTCCGTCGCTGGAGCCCATGGGCCGGCGGCTGGCCGAAATGCTGCTGGCCTCGCTCCCCGCCTTCGCCGGCCCCGAAGGCACACGCATCATCCGCGAAGTCTGGCCGCTGGAACTGATCGCACGCGACAGCGATTGATCCGCCGCGGGATGTAGGTCGGTCGGCCTCAATCCACCTTCTTCTCGCCCTTCTCGCCGGCCTTGACGATGTCGCCCGTGGTGAACAGGATTTCCTTCAGCTCCGCCCGCCAGTCTTTCTTCTGGCGCAGCAGGAATTCGAGATCCATGCCGAAATGCTTGAACTCCTCGCCTTGCGCGTTTTTCATGATCGCCTTGGCCTGCGGGTCCTTTTCCACCGACATGCGCTGTTCGTACCAGCCGATCGCCTCCGCCTCCTCAATCAGCGAAGTGATCATGCGGGCGAAGGTCCGCACCTTCTGCGTCAATTCTTCCGGCGGCTCGTGATACTGATCGAAACCCATGTCGCCCTCCCGAAAATGGACCGGCAAATCCAGCCGTATCCAGGAATGCGTTGGAGCGCCGCGGGTTCCGCCTCACTGCTGCAATTCGACCAAAGCCCTCTGCAAAGGCGCCGACGAAATCTGGATCGGGCCGGAGAACGGCACATCCATGTCGAGGATCAGGTAAAGCGCTCCGGCAATCAGCGCTGCCGACACCACGAACGTCTCTATGGTGATGGCATTTCGCGGCGCCCTGAAACCGAAACTGGCGAAGATCAGCACCAGCCAGGCAACGAGCATAACGATCAGCGGCCGCGGGATGGTACCTTCCGATTGCTCGATCAAAGCCCAGCGCAGTTCCACCACCTTCTGCAGATGCTGGTGGGCGTCCTCCAGCAGGGAACCATGCGCTGCGTCAGCAGGCTGCAGAGCGGTCAATCGTGTGCTGATCTCGGTCAACAGACGTTCAGACAGCCGGTTGGCGACGAGGGGTGTTTCGTTGGCTTCTGTCCAGTTGTTGGTCTGTCTTTGCACATAAGCGACCAGCGGCTGACGGACCTCGGCGGTCTCGGGCCCATATTGCCGAAGCGACCGGTCGAGAAGGATCAACTCGGTCGCATATGTGTGCACGTTGCGGTCGATCGACTCGAAAGTGTTCTTGGCCGAGTTGATCATGAGACCAAGCACCAGCGAGGTCATGACGACGAACAGGTTGGCGGCCAGCCGTACCACATTGTTGGTGTCGTCCTCGCGGTGATGCGCGGGCAATTTGCCATAGACAGCCATGCTGACCAGCGGCGCCGCCATCAGGCAGAGGAAAACGGCCACCGCGATGAGTGTTTCCTGCATGCAGCCATTTCTGCACGGCAAGCACCGAATGCCAATGGCCGGCAGAACGCCTTGTCACGCAAGTATCATGTTCGCGTCCTAGACCGCTTTGCGGGGGGCGACATCGTCGATGCGACGCGGAGCCCTTTGCAGTCTCGGCCGCTTGAAGGCTTGTCATAAAGAGGATCTCCATGAAAATCTCGCACCGAACCCTGTCGCTCGGCGTCGCGTTGGCGCTGTTTACCGCTTTGACCCCTGCCCTTGCCGACAGCACCGCCACCGTTGGCGGTGTCAGCTTCGTCAACAAGGGCTTGGTCGGCGTCGGTCGCCTCCCGGCCGACCTGAAGGACAAGTTCGGCGAGACCTTCGGCTCCGGCTCCGGCATGTCGATCGACGCCGCAAGCTGGACGCATGACGCCAACGGCTACAAGGGTTCGCTGTGGCTGCTGCCGGACCGTGGCTACAATGTCGTCGGCACCACCGACTACCGGCCGCGCCTCAACACTATTCGTATCGAGCTCACGCCGACCGCGCTGGGCGCCACGCCCGCCGCCGGCCAGGAACAGACCGGCGTCAAGGCGACGCTTGCCGATTCCCTGCTGCTGACCGATGACAAGGGCGCCGACGCCACCGGTCTTGATCCGTCGAATGGCGTGCGCGCGGCAAGCGGCGACCTGCCGATCCTCCCCGAAGCCAACGGCAAGCTGGCGCTCGACAATGAGGCGATCGCCCGCCTGCCCGACGGCACCATGTTCATCTCGGATGAATACGGCCCCAACATCTACCGCTTCTCGGCCGAGGGCCATTTGTTGTCGGCAACGCAGCCGCCGGCGGCCTTGGTACCGATGCGCAAGGGCACGCCGAACTTCGCCTCCGACAATCCAGGCCCCGGCGCGGCCGAGCCAGATCCGAAGGATCCCGAGACCGGCCGCCAGAACAACCAGGGCCTCGAAGGCATGGCGCTGACGCCGGACGGCAAGTCGCTGATCGCGGTGCTGCAGTCGGCGCCGCGCCAGGATGGCGGCGATTCCGGTGCGACGCGCCAGAACACCCGCGCCCTGGTCTATGACGCCTCCGACCCGGCCCATCTCAAGCAGGCGCACGAATATGTCATACCGCTGCCTGTGTTCAAGGACGACAAGGGCAAGACCAAGGTCGCCGCGCAGAGCGAGATCGTGGCGCTGTCCGACAAAACCTTCCTGATGCTGGCGCGCGACAGCGGCAGCGGCCAGGGCGTGAAGGGCGACACCTCGCTGGTGCGCCAGATCTTCGTCGTCGACGTCTCTGGTGCGACCGACATTGCCGGCGGCGCCTTCGATGCCGCCGACAAGCCTGTGGCGCCCAAGGGCGTGCTCGACCCCTCGGTGACGCCGGCCAAGCTGACGCCGTTCATCGACATCAACGACAACAAGGAACTCGGTCGCTTCGGCCTGCATGACGGCAAGCCGAACGACAAGAACAACCTGTCGGAGAAGTGGGAGGCAATGTCGGTGGTCAGCGTGCTCGATCCGGCGCTGCCCGACGACTATTTCCTGTTCGTCGGCAACGACAACGACTTCCTCGCCCAGGACGGCTTCCAGGTCGGCGCGCCCTACAAGGCCGAGGACGGCGCCGATGTCGACACCATGTTCCTGGTCTATCAGGTCACGCTGCCGGGCCTCGCCAAGAAGTAGTCGTATACAACAGACAAAAAGCGGAGGTACCCGGGCGCCTCCGCTTTTTTGTCGGCGATCAGCGAACCGTTGATGTCCTATTTCAGGATCTCCGCATCCCTCGGCACGCCGGCATCGATCGGCTCGGCGGTCCTGTTCGACACGGCGGAGCTCTCCCCAGCGATCGAGAAGTTCGCGCGCACGTGGACCTGGGTTACGCCGTTGACCCGGCTGTAGAGGTCGATGATGTCCTGGTTCATGAAGCGCACGCAGCCCGACGACGCGTTCTTGCCGATGGAATCCCATTCCGGCGTGCCATGCAGCCGGTACATCGTGTCCTTGCCGTCGCGGAAGAGATAGAGCGCGCGGGCGCCGAGCGGGCTCTGCGGTCCCGGCGGCATGCCGTCCTTGTATTTCGCCAGTTCGGGGCGGCGCTGGATCATTTCCGGCGGCGGCGTCCACACCGGCCACTTCTTGCGCGCCTGGACCACGGCGCTGCCGGTCCAGCCGAACCCGGCCTTGCCTAGGCTGACGCCGTAACGGATCGCCTTGCCGCCATCGCGCACCAGATAGAGGAAATGCTCCGACGTATCGACGACGATGGTGCCCGGTTTTTCGCCGGTCGGGTCGGTCACGATCTGGCGCACGAACTTCGGATCGAGCTTGGATATCGGGATCGCCGGCAGTTGATAGCCCTCGTCGACGCGTGCCGCGTACATGCTTTCGGCAGCGCCGAAAGCCGAATCGCTTGGCGGCGGCGGCGCTTCCACCGGCGGCGGCGCCACGTCCGTGGTTGTGCAGGCCGAAAGCGCCACGGAAGCAGCGCCCAAGGCGGATGCCCCAAGAAACGCGCGCCGGTTCATGCGCTCGGAAAAAAGCGGATTGTCGGACATGATCCCCCCGGTTTGCGACCCCACGCGGCGACGACCCATAGCCCATTCCGAGTGCTTTGAGAACCTGATTGGCTCAGACGCGCAAGGCGGAATGTTCCGATGGCGCATCGACCTTATCCGTCAAATCGGCAATCATTGCCGGGCGGACTTTGAGATGAACCTTCGCCGAGCAGCCCATGGACGAAAAAATGCCCGCGCGCCGGCGAGCCGCCCGACACCGGCCTCGGCATACCGCGCCAGCGCGCCAACATGGCGCCCGAGACGCCTAACGGGTGATCCTCAGCGCGCGTATTTTGCGCCGAATCCCAACGCGATTACGGAGAAGAGAGTGATCATACCGGCAAAGGCCAGGCTTGCCGTCGTCGGGCTGCTCCAGTTCGACAACAGGCCGATGCCGATGACCGGCAGCGCATTGCCGCAGAAGCAGCAGATGAAGAACGCCGACACCACTTCGGCGCGACGGTCGGCCGGCGCGATCTGGCTCACCACCTGCAGACCGCCGCGATAGCCGAGCGCCGCCGCCACGCCGCAGAGAGCAGTGGCGGCAATCATCAGCGACATCGAGGCAAAAAACTGAGCCGCGACGACCAGCGCCACTGCGGGGATCATCAGTGCCAGCGTTGGGGCAACTGGCCGGAGTTTGCTATGACCAGCTATGCCGAGACGACGACACGCGGCCATGAACTCGGCGGCCGTGCCGCGATGACTGCGGTTGCCGCCATGATCGCGGCGCTGTTCGCCGGCAGCACGGCGCTGACGCCGCTTTACATCATCTACAAGCAGGCTTTCGGTTTCTCGCAGATCACGCTGACGCTGGTCTACGCCGTCTATGTCGTCGGCAATCTCGGCGCATTGCTGATGTTCGGACGCTTGTCCGACGGCATTGGCCGCCGTCCTGCGGCGCTGGCATCGATGGCGGTGGCGGTGGTCAGCGCGCTGGTGTTCCTGCTGGCCGAGAATGTCGCCTGGCTCGATGCGGCCCGCATCCTGAGCGGCCTTGGCATAGGCATCGGCGCGGGAACAGGCACGGCCTGGCTTGCCGAGCTGATCGAAGGCAAAGACAAGTCGCGCGCGGCTGTCATCGCCACCAGCACCAATTTCGTCGGCCTTGGCCTTGGCGCGCTGGCCTCTGGGCTGCTCGCCGAATATGCGCCCTGGCCGCTCAGGCTGACGTTTACGGTCTATCTGGCGGTGCTGGTCGTGGTAACGCTGCTGATCTGGCGCACGCGTGAAACCGTCTTGCAGCCTGGGCGACTGGCCGATGTTTCGCTGCGGCCACGGCTGTCGGTGCCGGCCTATATCCGCGCCGCCTTTGTGGCGCCGGCGGTGACCGGCTTCGGCGCCATGGCGCTGGTCGGCTTCTATGCAGCGCTGGCGCCGAGCATTCTGGCGCAGCAGCTGCATGTAGCCAACCATGCCGTAGCAGGTGGGCTGTTCTTCGAGCTGTCGATCGTGGCCGCGGCCACAATTCTGGCCACGACCAGACTGCCCAGCCGTGCCGGCATGCTGGCGGCGCCCCGATCGAAGCCCAACGTCTATGTAAGGATTGCCGTTCCGCCTGCCGAACCCGCTCCTGACAATCTTGTCAGGATGGTCTTGCACGAAATCCTCCCGTAACGTCCGTCCAACGAGAGGGAGGAATCATGGGTAAAGGCAGAGTCGAGGCATTCACGGACGGCGTCGTCGCCATCATCATCACCATCATGGTGCTGGAGCTGAAAGTGCCGCATGGCGAGGATTTTTCGTCCCTCCTGCCGCTTTGGCCGATCTTTTTCAGCTATGTCCTGTCGTTCATCAATGTCGGCATCTACTGGAACAATCTGCACAACATGTTCCACACCGTGCAGCGCGTCGACGGCCGCGTGCTATGGGCCAATCTGAACCTTCTGTTCTGGCTGTCGCTGATGCCGGCGACCACTGCTTTCATGGGCGAGAACCATTTCGCCCCGGTGCCGGTCGCCGTCTACGGCATTGACCTTGTTCTGTGTGCGGTCGCCTACACCATCCTCGTCAGCAAGCTGCGCCCTTTGCACGGTAGCGACGCCGCCTTCACCAAGGCAGTCGGCAATGACCGGAAGGGCAAGATTTCGCTGGTGTGCTACATCGCCGCCGTGCTGCTGACCTTCGTCAATCAGTGGATCGGCGTCGCGATCTACTTTCTGGTGGCTGCCGTCTGGTTCGTGCCGGATACGCGTTTTTCGCGGGTGCTTGAAAAGTAGCTCAATCTACTTGCGCATCGCCTTCAGCTTTTCGGCGACCGACGCGGCGAGGTCGGCATAGCGCTCCTCCAGCCGTTCCGCCGCCTTGATGATCGAAAAATCATGGCCGAACTTTTCCAGCGCCATGCGCAATTTCTCGACGAACTCGGCCTGTTTTTCCAATGCCGAAAACAAGGTCTTCACCTGCGCTTCGCTGATGTCGGGATTGGCCAGCATCTGCGGCACCTCGCGGCCCATCTGGTCGCCGGTAGCGGTCTGCTCCTTCAGGATTGCGATCCAGTCGGTCAATCGGCAGTCTCCCTTTTCAGCCGCACCATGCGCAGCCAGCGCCTGTACGGTCAACCCGAACACGCTGGACAGCCTTGCACGAAGCGCTTCCCGCGCTAAGTTCGGCGGGACCCCAAACAAGGACCTGACCATGACCAGCGATGCCGAAATCCAGTCCGCTCTGCCCTCCCTCAGCCCAGGCAATGTCGCCGCTATCACCGGCGGCGCTAGCGGCATCGGCCTTGCCGCGGCCAAGAGGTTGGCGGCGATGGGCATGAGACTGGTGCTGGCCGACATTGGCGGCGCGCGCCTCGATGCGGCCCGCCAGGTGGTCGCCGCGATCGCCGGCGAGGATGCCGTGCTCGCCATCGCCACCGACGTCTCGAAAGCCGACGAGCTCGGCCGGCTGGCGGAAAAGACGCACAGTGCCTTCGGCACTGTTTCGCTGCTGATGAACAATGCCGGCGTCGGCAACAATCCGGGAAAGCCCTGGGAAAACGGCGACGCCTGGAAGCGGCTGATCGACATCAATTTCTGGGGCGTCGTGCACGGCGTTGAGGCCTTCGCGCCAGCCATGCTGGCGTCGGGCAAGCCAGGCCTGATCGTCAACACCGGCTCCAAGCAAGGCATCACCACGCCACCCGGCAACCTGGCCTACAACGTCTCCAAATCGGCGCTGAAGACCTTCACCGAAGGCCTTGCGCATGCGCTGCGCAACGAACCGGGCGCGAAGGTTGCGGCGCATCTTCTCATCCCCGGCTTCACCTTCACCGGCATCACCGAGGGAGCGACCGAAAAACCGGCCGGCGCCTGGACCGGCGAGCAGGTGATCGACTTCATGCTGACCTCGCTCACGCGTGGCGATTTCTACATCCTGTGCCCCGACAATGAGGTGAAGCGGTCGACGGACGAAAAACGCATGGCCTGGGCGATCGGCGACATCATCGAGAACCGCCCTGCTCTCTCGCGCTGGCACCCCGACCACAAGGACGCCTTCGCGGCCTTTATGGAGCGCTGAGCAACGGTTCACGCGGCGCGTTTTTTGGGAGCGCGTTTCTGGGTCACGGCTTTCTTGGCGGCCAGTTCGGCGAGCTCGGTGTCATGCCGTTTTGCCGCGCGTTCGCATTTGTCCCTGATTTCCTCGACCTCGGTCTCGGTCAGGTGCTCGATGCCGATGAAATGGTTGTGGCCCTTGCCGACCCGGATCAATTCGTCGAGCTTGGCCTGGACCGCGGCGCCGTCACGGTTCTGGGTGTTCTGGATCAGGAACACCATCAGGAAGGTGATGATCGTCGTTCCGGTGTTGATGACCAGTTGCCACGTGTCGGAAAAGCCGAAGAACGGCCCGCTGACCGCCCAGACGATGACGATCGCGCAGCAGCCGACAAAGGTCAGCGGCAGGCCGGCCAGATGGGAAACGGTATTGGCGATCTTGGTGAACAGCCTTTCCATCATTCAAAAAATCCCTCACGAGGCCCAGCCGATCGGAGCCGCATTCATCGCTCCAGCCAGAAACAACCGGCAGCCGCTCCCGGTTCCCTGTCGCAAGCGATATCGCGGCTACAATTGAATACACGCCAAAAGCGCAGCACCCCGAAAAGCCGCCTTATGGGTTTCCTGCCATAGTCGCCATGCAGGCCGGAGAGCCTGTTCCTTCCGCTTCACAGCGGTTTACCTCCAAAGCCCCTTCCGCTGCGCCACCCCCGCATAGCGGAAGGGGCTGTTGCCGCAGACCGGCGGCTCTCTCCCCCAACAGGCACGCTGTCTCAGAATTTCGGTGCGAGGATTTCGACCAGCCAGTCGATAAAGACGCGCACGCGCGGCGAGAGCTGGCGGCTCTTGGGATAGAGCACCGAGATCGGCATCGGCGTCGGCGGGTACTGCGGCAACACCTCGACCAGCCTGCCGGCGGCGACATCGCCAGCATAATGATGGCGCGGCGCCTGCATCAGTCCGAAGCCGAGGCGGGCAAGTGCTGCGTAGGTTTCGGAGTTGGTGACGGTGATGCGCACCGGCAGCGTCACGTTGCGCACCTCGCCCGCCACGCTGAACTCCAGCGGCAGCACCTGCCCCGTCCGCGACGAAGCGAAGCCAACCATCTCATGCCCGTCGAGATCGTCTGGTGAGCGCGGCATGCCGTGGCGCTCGATATAGGCGGGGCTGGCGAAAGTCGCTTCCTGCGCCAGACCCAGCCGGCGCACGATCATGTCGCTGTCGGTGATCTCGCCGCCGCGCACGACGCAGTCGAACCCCTCGCGCACGAGGTCGACGAAGCGGTCGCCCTCGCCGATGTGCAGTGAAAGCGCCGGATGGCGGCCAAGAAACGCCGGCAACCCGGGAAGGATATGGGTGCGCGCCATCGGACCATGCACGTCGATGCGCAGCAGGCCACGCACCTCGCTGCCGGTCAGCGCCGCTTCGGCATCCTCGATCTCGGCCAGGATGGCCTTGCAGCGCCGGTAGTAGATCTCGCCCTCAAGTGTGGGCGTGACGTGGCGGGTGGTCCGTTGCAGCAGCCGCACGCCGAGCCGCTCCTCGAACTGCTTGATCGCCGTCGTCGCGCTCGAGCGCGGCACGCCAAGGTCGGACGCCGCCGCGCTAAAACTCTGCCGCTCCACGACGCGCACCAGCAGGCGCATGCTGTCAAATCGGTCCATTGTTCTGATTTTCGGAATTAAGATGTCAAAATTGGATATATTGTTTCAATCTACAGACGGATTACATCCATGTCCATAATCAACCCCTAAAGGATTTGGACATGGGCACGCAGGCACGCAAAATCGCCCTCATCACCGGCGGCAGCCGGGGCCTCGGCCGCAACACCGCCGAAAACCTGGCCCGCAAGGGCGTCGATGTGGTGATCACCTATCATTCCCAGGCCGACGCCGCGCAGACAGTCGTCGCCGAGATCGAGGCCGAAGGCGGCAAGGCCATCGCCCTGCAGCTCGACACATCGGCGACGGCGACCTTCGACGGTTTTGCCGCACGGCTGAAGGACGCCCTTCGCGACATTTGGGGCCGCGACAGCTTCGACTTTCTCGTCAACAATGCCGGCACCGGCTTTCACAAGCCCATTGCCGAGACCAGCGAGGAGGATTTCGACGCGCTTGTGGCAATTCACCTGAGAGGCGTCTTCTTCCTGACGCAGAAGCTTCTGCCGCTGATTGCCGATGGCGGCCGCATCATCAATCTGTCGAGCGGCCTCGCCCGTTTCGCCATGGCCGGCACGGCTGCCTATGCGATGATGAAGGGCGGCATCGAAGTGTTCACCCGCAGCCTCGCCAAGGAACTTGGCCCGCGCGGCATCACCGCCAACACCGTGGCGCCGGGCGCCATCGCCACCGACTTCAATGGCGGCCGGCTGCGCGACAATCCGGACATGCAGCGCATGGTCGGCCAGGTGACGGCGCTCGGACGCCCCGGCGTCGCCGACGATATCGGCCCGATGATCGCTTCGCTGCTTTCGGAGGACAACCGCTGGATCAACGCGCAGCGCATCGAAGTCTCAGGCGGCATGCTCATCTGAGCACTCAGGAAGGATCGCGTTCCCAGCGGTCGAGAAAATCCTCGATCGCCAGGGCTTGCATGTCGGGAACCGCTTTCGCCAGTTTTTCCGGCGGCCAGTCCCACCAGGCGAGGCTTTCGATCCGCGCCGCGATCTCAGGCGTAAAACGCCGGCGCAATGGCTTGGCCGGCACGCCGGCGACGATCGCATAGGCCGGCACATCCCTGGTCACCACAGCATTGGCGCCGACGATGGCGCCATTGCCGATGCTGATGCCGGGCATGATGACCGCGCCGTGGCCGATCCAGACATCGTTACCGATGCTGACGGCCTTGGCCTGCCGCCGCGCGCGAAACGCCGCATCGACACCCAGCCAGCGGAAATACTCGTTCGGGCGGTAGCTAAGCTTGTGCTGCGTGACCCGCTCGATCGGATGCTCCAGCGCGTTGATGCGGCTGTTGGCGGCGATCGAGCAGAATTTGCCGATAGTCGTGTAGATCGCCTCGGCGTGGCGCTCGAAATAGGAGAAATCGCCGACATTGACCTCGCGCAGCACCACCCGCTCGCCGATCGAGGCATAGCGGCCAAGCTTGCACGCCTTCAGCTCGGCCGTCGGATGAATGCGCGGTTCAGGGTCTTTGAGGACAAGGTTCTCAGTACGGTCCATGGCGCGGATTTACCTCCGCGCAATTGCGGAAGCAATTGTCCCGCGCAATTGCTGCCGCAAAGCGGAAGCAATTGTCGCGCGGCCAGACAGCCCTGAGTCCGCCCTATTTCGGCTGGCCGTTGGTCCACACCACGCTCTGACCGAACAGCGGCACGGTGGTTACCGACATTTTCGCCGAGCCGTCCTGCACCTGGCGTGAATGCGAGAGATAAATCAGCGTCTGGTTTTTCTTGTCGTAGATGCGGTTCACCACCTGCTTCTTCCAGATCAGGCTGATGCCTTGTTTGAACACCTCTTCGCCGCCTTCGCTCATGTCGATGTCGCCGATGGTGATCGGCCCGGTCTGGCGACACGAGATCGACGAATCCGATGGGTCCTCGAACCAGTTGCCTTTCTGCAGCCGGTCGATGACGCCGCGGTCGAAATAGGAGACGTGGCAGGTGATGCCGTCGACCTTCGGGTCCTTGATCGCCTCGACGATGATGTCGTTGCCGAGCCAGTCGACGCCGACCTTGCCGACTTCCTCGGCCGCGGCAGCACCGGCGCCGAGGACAATGCATGCGGCCAGTGCGCCGCCGATCAGTTTCTGCAAGGGAGCCTCCTCAGTTCTGGTTGCCGGTCTCAGGTGGGGCGAACTGCCCGGCTTTGCAAGCTAGGCCTGTCGGAATGCCAGCATCCGCCGCAGCACGTCGGTCTTGAAGACGAAATGCTGAACCAGCGCCCCGGCCGTATGCAAGAGCACCACATAGAGCAGGATGTCCTTGCCCAGCACATGCACCAGACTTGCCCCTGGCACACCAAGGAACCATGCGGCGGCGCCCGAGAGCGGGACGATGAAGATGAGGGCGTAGATGACGAAATGCGTAGCCTTGGCGAGCAGCCTCAATGCCGGATGTTCCATACCAGACACGGGCGGAACACCGCGCGTCGCCCTGAGCCAGACCCGCCACGAAGCCAGGACCAGCACCGCCAGGCCGATCACGACATGCATATAGGCCAGCGGCACATCACCGGGCGACGCCTCCTGCCCCTGGCGAAAGGCACGCCACACATGCTCCATGCCGTCATGGGCGAGGAACTGGATCAGGATCAGGGCGGCAATGCTCCAGTGCAGCCAGATCTGGGTCTTGGAGTAGGAAGCCACAGACATATCCGACATTGGCTGGCTCCACAGCAAGAGAACAGACCGTCAAGATAGGTAGAGGCCCAAACCGGTCAAATTACCGTTTGGTAACTCCGGCCGCGTGCGAGGCAGCATCGAGAGCCGGTTGCGGCAACGCGGCATCTTTGCCTTGACCGCCGCTACCGGTTAAGACTGCCGCCGCAGGCGCCAATCCGGCGCCCATCAAAATCACGACGGATACTTCCTGATGATGCGTTCAATCCTGGTCGGCATTCTCGTCCTGATGGCGGCCGGCATCGGCTGGCTCACCTTCGACTGGTACAAGGGCCATTATGGCGGCGAGCCGTTCGGCGGGCCGTTCACGCTGGTCGACCAGAAAGGCGCGCCGATCACCGAAGCCGCCTTCAGAGACCATCCCAGCGTCGTCTTCTTCGGCTTCACCCATTGCCCGGAAGTCTGTCCGACCACGCTGTTCGAACTTGCCGGCTGGCTGAAGACGCTGGGCGACGACGGCAAGAACCTCAACGCCTATTTCGTGACCGTCGACCCCGAGCGCGACACGCCGCAGGTGATGAACACCTATGTCAGCAATTTTTCCGACCGCATCGTCGGCATATCGGGCGATCCCGACAAGGTGCACGCGATGGCGAAGTCGTTCAGCATCTACTGGAAAAAGGTCGACACCGGCGACGGCGACTACACGATGGACCACACCGCCTCGGTGCTGTTGTTGAATGCCAAGGGCGAGTTCGCCGGCACGATCGCTTACGGCGAGAACGCCGACACGGCGATCGCCAAGCTGAAGCGACTGGCGGCAGGCGCCCAAAGCTGATGACGCAGACCAGGCTCCATTTCACGGCCGGGAAGGTCGAGGCCGACAGCGTCTTTGCCGCGCTCGAAATGGCTTTCGAGGATGAAGGCCTGCCGCTCGCCGTGCTCGAAGTCGACGAGGACCGCGACATCCATGAAGTCTCGCTCTATGCCGACGGCGATGTCGACGCGGTCGAGGCACGGCTGAGAGATATCCTTTCTGGCCTTTCCCTGTCGAAGCCGATCGAACGCGAGGTCTTGCCCGATATCGACTGGGTGGCACGCTCGCTGGAGGGGCTGAAGCCGGTACGCGCCGGGCGTTTCTTCGTCCACGGCGCACATGACCGCAGGAAGCGCCACAGCGGCGAACTCGCCATCGAGATCGAGGCCGGCCTTGCCTTCGGCACCGGCCATCACGGCACCACCGCCGGCTGCCTGGAAATGCTGGAACGGGTCGTGCGCAGCGAGCATCCCAGGAATGCCCTCGACCTCGGCACCGGCAGCGCGGTGCTGGCGATCGCCGTCGCCAAGCTGGCGCATATTCCGGTGCTGGCGACCGACATCGATCCGATCGCTGTCAGGGTTGCCGCCGCCAATGCCCGCCTCAACCACGTCAAGGCGCTGGTCGAAACCGTGACGGCGCCCGGTTTTCATCACCCGATCTTCGGCAAACGCGCGCCTTTCGACCTCATCGTCGCCAACATATTGGCGCGGCCGCTGATGCGGCTGGCGCCGGAAATGGCTAGGCATATCCGGCTCGGCGGCTCGATCGTGCTGTCCGGCATCCTCGAGCGCCAGTGCTACGCAGTGATCTCGGCCTATGTCGGCCAGAATTTTCGTCATGTCAGGACCTTGCACCGCGAAGGCTGGGTGACGATCCACCTCAAACACTAATGCATGTCGCTCATAAGTGGTCCCGGTTTTGAGAGGACGACATGCATAAAATAAATACTTAAAGCGCGTCGCCTGAATCCGTTCAGACGCGACGCGCTTTAAGTCGAGCGCTTTGGACCAATCCGCTCTTTCGAAAATCGATTCCGGTTTTCGGGGGCATGCGCTACGCTCAAGCCAAGCACCTGAGGAGGCCTATCATGTTCCAGACCTTTGACTCCGCCGGCGATCCCAGCGTCGGCAAGCCGCGCGTGAATCTGCTGCGGCAATGGCTGGCGGATAATGGCCTGGATGGATTTCTGGTGCCCCGCGCCGACGAGCACCAGGGCGAGTATGTCGCCGATCGCTCGGCGCGGCTGAAATGGCTGACCGGGTTCAGCGGTTCGGCCGGCGTCGCGCTGGTGCTGCGCGACCGCGCCTTCATGTTTGTCGACGGCCGCTACACGCTGCAGGTGCGCAACGAAGTCGATCTCGACATTTTTGCCATCGAGAGTCTCGTCGACAATCCGCCGGCCGTCTGGATCAAGGACAATCTCGGCAAGGGCGCCAGGCTTGGCTTCGACCCCTGGCTGCACACGATCAACGAGGTCAAGGCGCTTCAAGCCTCGGCCGAGCAATCCGGCGCGACGCTGGTGCCGCTCGACATGAACCCGATCGACATCATCTGGAAGGACCAGCCGGCACCACCGGTGGCGCCGGTCGAGATCCACCCGATCGGCTTTGCGGGCGAACTGGCCAAGGACAAGCTGGTGCGGCTGGCAGCGGCGATCGCCAAGGACGGCGCCACGCACGCCGTGCTGACCGACCCCTCCTCGATCGCCTGGGCCTTCAACATTCGTGGCGGCGACGTGCCGCACACGCCACTGGCGCTCGGTTTCGCGGTCCTCGCAGCCGACGGCAAGAACCAGCTGTTCATGGACCAGCGCAAGTTTTCGCGCACCGTCGCCGCCTATCTCACCCAGCTCGCCGACTTGCATGAGCCCGGCGAATTCGAGGCGGCAATCATCGCCCTTGCCAAAGGTGGCGCAAGGATCGCGCTCGATCCGGTGCTGGCAGCGGAAAAGCTCAGAATGCTGGTCGACGACAATGGCGGCGCCTTTGTTGCCGCGCCCGATCCCGCCCGCATTCCGCGCGCCACCAAGAACCCAGCCGAAATCGCCGGCAGCCGCGCCGCGCATCGCCGCGACGGCGCGGCCGTCGCCAAGCTGCTGTGCTGGCTGGAGCGGCAGAAGCCGGGCTCGCTCGACGAAATTACCGTCGTCACCAAACTGGAAGAGACGCGCCGGCAGACCGGCGAGGAAACGCAGATGCCGCTGCGCGACGTCTCCTTCGACACCATTTCCGGCGCCGGCCCGAATGGCGCCATCATGCATTACCGCGTGTCGCGCGCCACCAATCGCAAGCTGGCAAAGGGCGAGTTGTTCCTGCTCGATTCCGGTGCCCAGTACCAGGACGGCACCACCGACATCACCCGCACCGTGCCGATCGGCCAGCCGTCCGAAGAAATGCGCGAGCGCTTCACCCTGGTGCTGAAGGGCATGATCGGCATTTCGACGCTGCGCTTCCCGGCGGGCACGCGCGGCTCTGAGATAGACGCGGTGGCGCGCATGGCGTTGTGGAAGCATGGCTGCGACTTCGCGCACGGCACCGGCCATGGCGTCGGCTCCTATCTCGCCGTCCACGAAGGGCCGCAACGCATTGCCCGCACCGGCACCGAAAAGCTGCTCGCCGGCATGATGCTCTCCAACGAGCCCGGCTACTACAAGGAAGGCTCCTACGGCATCCGCATCGAGAACCTGATCCTGGTGACGCCGGCCGATCAGGTCGAAGGCGGCGACATTGCCATGCACAGTTTCGAGACGCTGACGCTGGCGCCGATCGACGTCAGACTGATCCGCACCGACCTGTTGACCCGCGAGGAACTGCACTGGCTGGATACTTACCATGCCTGGGTGCTGGCCGAGATCGGCCCGATGCTCGACGGCGAGACGCTGGCCTGGCTGGAGAAAGCGACAGCACCGCTGCCGCACGACGCAAAGATTTGAGACTATCTCTCTAAAGGCCTGCGCCGCCCCTCATCCGCCTGCCGGCACCTTCTCCCCGTATAGTGACGGGGAGAAGGGAGATGAACGGACGCCGGCCTTCTTCCTGCAAAGTTGGCGATTGGCGAAATCATAAACGAGAGCTTCTTTCTCCCCGTCACTATACGGGGAGAAATGCCCGGCAGGGCAATGAGGGGCGGCGCCGACAGTTCGAAACTGTCCTGCTGGCAGATTCCCTACCCGACGAACTGCCGCGCCACGATCAGCACCGCAGCGCCGGCCAGAAACATCGCTCCCAGGCCGCCGCGCAGCGACACGAGCGCGGTTACGATTAACGCCGCCCATTCCGCCGGCCCGGCGCTGAGCGCGGCGGGCGCCACCAGCGTCGTCAGCACAGCGGCCGGCACGGCATTGAGGCCGGCCTCGACACGCGGATGGATGTGGTCGAAGCGCGAGATCACCAGATGGCCGCCGACGCGGGTGAGATAGGTGGCGACCGCACCGGCCAGGATGATCCAGAAGGTGGTGCTCATTGCTTTGCCTCCACGCCGCTATGGTGCGGCGGCAAGATGACGGCCAGAAGCACGCCGGCAACGGCGCCGATGGAAACATGCCAGGGCGACCCCACCGTCTTGTAGGCAACGATCGAGGCGGCCGCACTGGCAATCACCACCGGCAGCCACAGCGGCCGCTTGCGAAAGCCCAGCACCAGGCCAAGGAAATAGATCGGCAGCAGGAAGTCGATGCCGAGCGCATGCGTGTCCGGGATCAGCTTGCCGAACACCGCACCCAGCGCGCTCTCGATCACCCACAACACATAGACCGGCAGGCCAAGCCCCATATACCAGGCAAAGCCAACGGTCTCGCCGGCCTCGGCTTTGCGCTCGGTCACCGCGAATTGCGGATCGGTGAGCACGAAATAGCCCAGTGCCTGCTGGATAGCCGGCCAGTGCGCGATGCGGCGGCCGATGCCGGCGGAGTAAAGCACGTGACGGAAATTGACCGCGAAGATGGACAGCACGATCAGCCATGGCGCGACATGCTGGCCGAACAGTTCGATGCCGACCATCTGGCTGGCGCCGCCGAAGATCAGCGCGCTCATCAAAGTCGCTTCGAAAACGGAAAAGCCATTGTCGACGGCTATGGCGCCGAACAGCAGCCCAAACGGCGCCGCGGCAATCACCACCGGCATCGACAGCCGCACGCCGTCCCAGAAATCGCTGGCTACAGATTTTTCGGTTAAGGTCTCTGCCGACATGTCACATTTCCCGGTCGCGCTGCTATGTAGGAGCCAACGTTTGAAAAGTCAGACGAATTCGCTTGAGCCAACAAATCAGCGAAACTGATGTAACAGGTTGCGAAGCGCGGAGGGGGTTCAGATGATCGCTTATGATTTCACCGGCAGGCATGCCGTCGTCACCGGCGCCGGTGGTGGCATGGGCGAGGCGATCACGCTGGCGTTGCTCGATGCCGGCGCTTCGGTCACCGCCATCGACGTCAAGCCGCGTCCGGCATCGCTTGCCGCCTATGACGACCGGCTCACCTTCGCCCAGGGCGACCTCACCGACGCAGCCTTTGTCGAACAGACCATCAATGCTGCCGGCCGCTCGCGTGGCCGCATCGATTATCTCGCCAATGTCGCCGGCGTGCTCTGGTTCGGCCGCGACAAGTCGGCCCTCGAAATGGATCTCGACGTCTGGGACCAGGTCTTCAACATCAATCTGAAGTCCTTCGTACACACGGCGCGAGCGGTTGTTCCGCATATGCGCGCGGGCGGGCGTGGCGGCGCCATGGTGCATTTCTCGACCATCCAGTGGTATCGCGGCGATCCCAAACCGCAGGATGCCTACCAGGCCTCCAAGGCCGGCGTCTGTGCACTTTCGAAGTCGCTGGCCATGCAGCTGGCGAGCGATGGCATCCGCTCCAATTCGATCTGCCCGGGCATGGCGCTGACGCCGCTGCAGGCGCGTTGGGACACCGAGGAAAAGCGCGCTGCCGTTGCCAATTATGCGCCGCTCGGCCGCATCGGCACGCCGCAGGACATGGCCAATGCCGCGCTCTTCCTGCTTTCCGACGCGGCAAGCTACATCACCGGCATCGAACTCGCCGTTGACGGCGGTCTTTTGATGCGGATGTAGCCGCGTAGTGTGCCTGGACTAGCTCCGCAGCGCGGTGCCTTGGATCGCCCTGCCCCAGTCGAGCAGCGGCTTGGCACGCATGGTGAAATCGACAAGTTCATCGACCAGCGCGGGCGCGTGGATGCCGGCCGGATCGATCATGTGCTGAACATAGAAGTGCCGGTAGCGGATGGCGTCGACAAGATCGGGTTCGTTGACCTTCTCGAAGCCGCGCGGCGTGCGCTTCAACCGACCCTCGGTTTCGAGTTCGAAGCCGTTTTTCTTCAGCGTTGAAAGCAGTTTTCGGAACTCGGCTGGCCGGGCGATAATCGCCTTGCGCATCGCCAGCAGCAGGGGCGGCTCCGGGTTCCACCAGGCAACGTCGGCAAAGCAGCGGTCGATCCCGACATAGACGAAGAACACGCCCTGCTCCATCTTGGTGCCGTCCGGCGACAGCATGGCCGACAGATGCTGGTTGTAGGGCCGTTTGTCCTTGGCAAAGCGCACGTCGCGGTTGATGCGAAACAGCGATTTCTTGCGGTCGCCGCGCAGGCCGAGCCCCGCCGCCGCAAAGCGCTCGGTCAGCGTCTCGACCAGGTCGCAGAACGGCTCGTGCAGTTCGCTGTCGTAAAGCGCCCGGTTTTCCTGGAACCATTCGCGGCTCTGGTGGAAGTCGAGCGCCTTCAGGAACGGAATGGCTTTCTGGCCAAACCCTTTGAATGAGCCGCCGGTCACGCCTTGCCGACCCGTTGCAACCATGTGTCCTCGTCGATGACTTCGACGCCGAGTTCGCTGGCAAGCTTTAGTTTGGAGCCCGCGCCCGGCCCGGCCACCAGGAGGTCGGTCTTCGCCGACACCGAACCTGCTACCTTGGCGCCGAGCCGTTCGGCCATCGCCTTGGCCTCGGACCGGGTCATCTTTTCCAGCGTGCCGGTGAAGACGATGGTCTTGCCGGCAACCTCGCTGTCGGCCGAGACGGTGACGATGTACGGCTTCGGCTTGACCTGCTCGAGCAGCCTGTCGAGCACATCGTCATTGCGCTCATTGCCGAAGAAATCACGCAGCGCACCGATCACCGTGTCGCCGATACCGTTGACCGATGGGAAAACGGTGTGCGGATCGGCCGCCGCCGCTGTCTCCTTGCCGACACGGATCAGTTCCTCGATGGTCGAAAAGGTTCGGGCAAGCACGGCGGCCGTCGTTTCGCCGATATGGCGGATGCCGAGCGCGAAGATGAAACGATCGAGTTCGGGTTCGCGACGAGAGTCGATGGCGGCGAAGAGCTTGTCGAGGCCTTCGTAGTTGCGTTCCTCGACACTGCGTACATTCTTGCGCGTCTTGCCCGAGGCGGCCTCGCGCTGCCTGGCCTGCTCCTCGCGCCGCTCGGCCAGCGCCTTGGTGACGGCGGGGCGACGATCCCTGAGCGTGAAGATATCGGCGGCTGTCTTGATCAGTCCGGCATTGAAGAAGATATCGATGTTCTCGGCGCCCAGGCCTTCGATGTCCATGGCGCCGCGCGACACGAAGTGCCGCAGTCCTTCCACGGCCTGCGCTGGACAGATCAGTTCGCCGGTGCAGCGTCGGCGCGAATCTTCCTTGCCGGTCTTCTCGTTGATCTCGCGCGTCGCCGGCGAACCGCAGACCGGACAGGTGTGCGGGAATTCGTAAGGCACCGCATCGCCCGGCCGCTTGTCGATGACGACGCTGACGATCTGCGGAATGACGTCTCCTGCCCGTTGTATGACAACCGTGTCCCCGATGCGCACATCGATGCCGTCGCGGATCGGCAGGCCGTTGCTATCGAATCCCTTGATGTAGTCCTCATTATGCAGCGTCACGTTCTCGACCACCACGCCGCCAACCGTGACAGGCGCCAGCCGCGCCACCGGCGCCAACGTGCCGGTGCGGCCGACCTGGATATCGATCTTTTGCACCGTCGTCATCGCCTGTTCGGCAGGGAATTTGTGCGCAACTGCCCAGCGCGGCTCGCCGGTCACGAACCCCCAGCGACGCTGCAGTTCCAGCTGGTCGACCTTGTAGACGACGCCGTCGATGTCGTAGCCGAGCGACGAGCGCAGTTCCTCGATCTTGTGATATTGCGCGATGAGATCATCGACCGACTTCGCTCGCACCATCAGCGGGCTGACCTTGAACCCCCACTCGGCGAATTTCTGCACGGATTCGTACTGCGTCGGCGCGGGATCTGCCGTCGTGTAGCCCCAGGCATAGGCGAAGAATTTGAGATTGCGGCTGGCGGTGACGGAGGCATCCTTCTGGCGCAGCGATCCGGCAGCCGTGTTGCGCGGATTGACATAGTCCTGGCCGCCGACCGCCGCCGAGCGCGCCTTCAGCGCCTCGAACTCGGCATAGGTCATGTAGACCTCGCCGCGTATCTCGATGGTCTCGGGCCAGCCCGATCCCTTCAACTTGGCCGGAATGTCGGCGATGGTCCTGAGGTTGGCGGTGATGTCTTCACCCACCGCGCCGTCGCCGCGCGTGGCGCCCTGAACGAACATGCCGCGTTCATAGCGCAACGACGCCGACAGCCCATCGATCTTCGGTTCGGCCGTAAAGGCGATGTCGAGATCCTTGTCGCGGTCGAAGAAGCGCCGGCCACGTTCGATGAAATCGGCGACGTCCTCGTCGGTATAGGCCTTAGCGAGGCTGAGCATCGGCACCGCATGGCGCACCTTGGCAAAGCCTTCGGCCGGCGCGGCACCAACCCGCAGCGAGGGCGAATCCTCGCGCACCAGACCTGGGAAGCGCTCTTCGATAGCAAGGTTGCGCCGCCGCAGCGCATCGTATTCGGCGTCCGTGATCGTCGGCGCGTCGTCGGCATGGTAGCGCCGGTCGTGGCCGGCGATCTCCTCGGCCAGGCGCTGAAGCTCATCCGCGGCTTCGCTTTCGCTCAACGATTCGACTGGTTTTTCAGACATGCAGCGCGGTCCTCGAATTCTGGTGGGCCACTATAAATCAGGATTTGTCGGCAGCGAGATAGGCTGTGGAAAAATCAAATCCGAACAGCAGGATGTCGCCATATCCTGACTCTTTCCGGAAAAGCCAATTCGGGCATCTGCCGGTTGTTAAGCCGCCGCCGTGTTCTCGCGCAGCAACCGCTCCGCCGCAGCGCGCGCCTCGTCTGTAATGGTGGCGCCGGCCAGCATGCGCGCGATTTCTTCCTGGCGCGCCGCCCGGTCCATTTCGGCGATGCCGGTCGCGACCCGGTCGGTGCCGCCGGATTTGGAAATCAGGAAATGCGTTGCCGCACGTGCCGCCACCTGCGGCGCATGGGTGACGGACAGCACCTGCACCCGCGTCGACAGCCTGGCCAGTCTTTGGCCGATGGCATCGGCCACGGCGCCGCCCACCCCGGTGTCGATTTCGTCAAAGACCAATGTCGGCGCGGAGCCACGGTCGGCCAGCGCCACCTTGAGCGCCAGAAGGAAGCGCGACAGCTCGCCGCCGGAAGCAACCTTCATCATCGGGCCGGGCCTTGTGCCGGGATTGGTGCGCACCCAGAACTCGACCTGATCGATGCCTTCTTCCATGCGGTTTTCGCCATCGCTGGTCAGCCCGACGATGAACTCGGCCCGCTCGAGCTTCAGCGCCGGCAGTTCGGCCATGACAGCCTTGGTCAGGCCGATCGCAGCCGCATGGCGAAGCGAGGACAGCTGGGCCGCCGAAATGTCATAGGCCTCGCGCGCCGCGGCGGCCTGTTTCTCCAACCCATGCAGACGTTCCTCGCCGGCATCGAGATCGGCAAGGTCGGCCGACATCGTGTCGCGCAGCTGCGCCAGATCGTCGACCGCCACGCTGTGCTTGCGTGACGCGGCGCGCAGCGAAAACAGCCGCTCTTCCGCTTTCTCCAGCCGCTGCGGATCGTATTCGGTGGCGCGCAGCGCCGCCTCGACACCGGACTGTGCCGCATCCAGCGACAGCATCGCCTCATCGAGCGACTTCACCACATCCTCCAGCAGGCCAGGTGCTTCGCTGGCCTTGCGCTGCAGGCGCCTGAGCAGGCTGGCCAGTTGCGGCAGCGGCGAGGATGGACCTGACAGCACATCCTGCGCGTCGTGTATTTCCGAGGCGATCTTTTCCGCCCGCATCATCGTGGCGCGCAGTTCCGCCAGTTGCGTTTCCTCGCCGGGCTGCGGATCGAGCTTAGCCAGCTCAGCGACCGATGCCCTGAGATAATCGGCCTCGCGCGCCGCCGCCTCGACCTTGGCGCGATGCCGGGCAAAGTCCTGCTCGCAGCCGCGCCAATAGCGCCACGCCTCGCCTGTCGCGCGGGCAGCACCAAGATGGCCGCCAAAGCTGTCCAGCAATTCGCGATGCGCGCCAGGATCGACCAGGGCCCGCTCGTCGTGTTGGCCGTGGATCTCGACCAGCGCGTGGCCGATGTCGCGCATCAGGGTGACACTGGACGGCTGGTCGTTGACGAAGACGCGGGTGCGGCCATCCGCCGTCTGCAGCCGGCGCAGGATGATGTCGCCGTCATCCTCGATGGCGTTTTCGGCAAGCAGCGCACGCACCGGATGGTTGCGCGGCACGTCGAACACGGCAATGACCTGGCCCTGTGCCGCGCCATGGCGCACCAGCGAGGCGTCGCCGCGCGCGCCGAGCGCCAGCGACAGCGCGTCAAGCAGGATGGATTTGCCGGCGCCGGTTTCACCGGTCAGCACGGAAAGGCCGGGCTGGAAGTCGATATCCAGCTTCTCGATCAGGACGATATCGCGGATCGACAGTCTGGAAAGCATCAGAACCCGAACCTATCGCATGTCGCCCCAAGCGGACCGGTTTGGGACAACGGCGTGCACAAAACAAAAGACTTCAGGCGCGACGCGCCTCAATGCGGCATGCGACGGTGGAGTCGCAGCGCCGCACTATCTTTTTGTTTGAGCGTCGGATCAATCCGAAAAGCGCTGTGATCGCTCCAGTCGATGCTCAGCGTCAGGCGCCGGTGATCAGCTTTCCGGCCTTGGATATCCACGATCCGGCATTCTCGCGCGGTTCAAGCCCATTGCTCTGCAAGAGCTTGTAGGAATCCTTGTACCACTGGCTGTCGGGATAGTTGGTGCCGAGCACGGCCGCGGCCGTCTGCGCTTCCGAGGTCAAGCCCATCGCGTAATAGCTCTCGGTCAGGCGCGCCAGCGCCTCTTCGACATGGCGGGTGTTGGAATAGTTTTCGACCACGTTGCGGAAGCGCTTGACGGCGGCGATGTATTCGCGCCGTTCGAGATAGTAGCGGCCGATCTGCATCTCCTTGCCGGCGAGCTGGTCGTTGGCAAAACGGATCTTTTCCTTGGCGTCGTCGACATATTCCGAAGTCGGCCAGCGCGTCACCAGATCCTGCATCGTCTGCACGGTCTGGCGTGCTTCCTTCTGGTCCTGGGTGACGTCCTTGATCTGGCGGTAGTAGCTCAGGCCAATGATATACTGGGCATAAGCGGCGTCGTCGGTCGACGGATAGAGCGTAAGATAGCGCTTGGCCGAGCCGATCGCCTCGTCATAGTGGCCGGCGCGATAGTCGGCGAAGGCGCCCATCACCATCGATTTGCGGGCCCATTCGGAATAGGGATGCTGACGGTCGACGGCGTCGAACTTCTTGCTCGCCTCATCCAGGCGGCCGGCGTTGAGATTGGCAAGGCCTTGATTGTAAAGGACGTCGGCCGGTTCGGTCTGGTCGACATAGGTCGACAAATCGACGTCTTTCTCTGACGACATACAGGCCGACAGGAACAGCGATGGCACAACTATCGAAAACGCCAGGAAAACAGCCCGATACGGCGCTTTCGATTGACCAACTCGCGTGAAGAACATGATTGGATTGCGCCCTTTCGGCGTTATTTCAATGCCTTTCGCATGGCGTTCCCTCAAAACTGGTCCCCACTTTTGAGCGACATGCGTCTAATCGACGGCAGCAGCCATAAACCATAACTGTCTTGCCCAGCAACGCTATGTCTAGCCAATCGCACATTTTTGTGGCGGCTTGGTGTTGCCTCGAAAGCTATGCGCTTTCACCGGTCGGTGATGCATCCGCGCAACACCAGCCGACGCTCAGAAAGCCAGAAAATCGTTAAGAATCAGATCACCCAGGGCGCGAACACAGGCCCGGTGACGGCGCTCATCTCGGCAGTGCGGCCGCGCTCGCGGCGCGTGGTCTCAACGACCTCGAAGGCCGAACGGTCGGACAAAAGCCGCCGCAAGGCCGCGGCATTCATGCGGTGGCCGCCGCGATAGGAGCGGAAGCAGCCGATGAAACGGGCACCGGCCAGCGCCAGATCGCCCATCGCGTCCATCGTCTTGTGGCGAGCGAATTCATTGGGATAGCGCAGGCCACCCATATTGATCACCCGATTGTCGTCGCCGATCACCAGCGAGTTCTCCAGCGAGGAGCCCAGCGCATAGCCTGCCGCCCACAGCCGCTCGACATCCTTCATGAAACCAAAGGTGCGGGCACGCGCAATGTCCTGGCGGAAGACGTCGGGATTAATGTCGGAGGCGAACAGCTGACGGCCGATCGCCGGGCTTTCGAAATCGATCTCGACCTCGAAGCGCGTGCCGCTATAGGGCCTGAATTCAGCCCAGGACGCGCCGTTCTCGATGCGAACCGGCTTGACCACCCTGATGTAGCGGCGCTTGACCGCCAGCGTCTCGATGCCGGCCTGGTCGATGGCTTCCACGAACGCCACCGCGCTGCCGTCTAGGATCGGAACCTCGTGGCCGTCGATCTCGATGACGATGTTGTCGATGCCGAGTCCGAAGAGCGTCGCCATCAGATGTTCGACGGTGGCGATATGCTCGCCTGCCGGATCGCCGAGCATGGTGCAGAGGTCGGTCGCGCCGACTTCAGCAACAAGCGCACGGAACTCACGGCTCTCGCTTCCGGTCGAAAGGTGGAAGACGACGCCAGTGTCGGCGTCCGCGGGGAGGAAATTGATGGTGACCGGTTTGCCGCTGTGAACGCCGGTACCTGTTAGCGTCGCACGCGATCGAAGTGTCGTCTGGTAGTCTTGCAAGACAAACCCCATAGCCCATAACGCCCATGTCCGCTTTAAAGCCCCGAAGGGCGCGGCTCTTGATTATCGGCAGGCAGGGCCAACTCCCCGAATCCCAGCACACCGAAAGTGCTGCGGCAAAGATAGTTGCCCGTCAGGGAGACTCCAAATCACGGTTTCTTACTCTGTGTAACCGCGACCTGCTGTGAGCGTCACATCGTAACACCTTGTTATTAAATCACTTTAAGCGTTAACAGGCAAACGATCTCTCGTCTGCCTGTTAACAAGTGTTACATACCGTTAACGGTTCAGTTGGCCTGGCGGCGCAGGAACGCCGGGATCTCCAGTTGGTCGTCTTCCTGGGCAGACCGGGTCTGCGGCGTCAACCGGCCCTGATCGTCGAGCTGGCCACGGCGCGGCGCATAAAGCTGCGGATCCTGGCTGGCAAGGCGGCGCATTTCGGGCGCTGCCTGGCGCAGTTTCGGTTCGCGCGGCTGTGCCGGCTGCAATCGGGCCGGCTCTTCCTCGCGGCGCGTCAGTCCGTTGGTCAGCCGCTTGAGCAGCCCCATCGGCCCGCTGTTTTCATGGTCGGTCGGCCTGCCCTTGGCTTCCACCTCGGCCTTCACCACCGGCGGAAAATCCTCCACCCGCGGCATGCGCTGCGGTGCGGCAGCCACCAGCTGCGGCATTTCCCGCAGCGGCGCCGGCTGCATCATCGGCTGCACGACAGGTTGCGGCTGCGCCGGCGGGGCCTGGAAGATCTTGCTCTGCGGACGGAAGTCTTCCGCCTGGGCCATCGGCGCCGGACGAGCCATTGCCGCCGCATTGGCTTCGGCAAGCTGGATCGCCTCGGCGACCGGATCGGCCGCGCGCTGCTCATAGGTCTGCTGGACCGGCGCTGGCCGGCCTTCCGCGGCCGGAGCCGGACGGCTGACAGGCTTCTGCTGCGGTGGCACGGCGCGGATCGAGATCGGCACGGCGGCGATTTCGGCCGCCGACTTGTCGATGCCGGTGGCGACCACCGAGACACGGATGACGCCTTCGAGTTCCTCGTCGAAAGTGGCGCCGAGGATGATGTTGGCGTCCTGGTCGACTTCCTCGCGGATGCGGGTCGCGGCTTCATCGACTTCGAACAGGGTCAGGTCGCGGCCGCCGGTGATCGAGATCAGCAGGCCCTTGGCGCCCCTCATCGAGGTCTCGTCGAGCAGCGGGTTGGCGATCGCTGCCTCGGCGGCGGCCATCGCGCGGCCCTCGCCCGAAGCCTCGCCGGTGCCCATCATCGCCTTGCCCATCTCGCGCATCACCGAGCGGACGTCGGCGAAGTCGAGATTGATCAGGCCTTCCTTGACCATCAGGTCGGTGATGCAGGCAACACCGGAATAGAGCACCTGGTCGGCCATGGCGAAGGCGTCGGCGAAGGTGGTCTTGTCATTGGCCAGCCGGAACAGGTTCTGGTTGGGAATGACGATCAGGGTGTCGACGCACTTCTGCAGTTCCTCGATTCCCATATCCGCCGTCTTCATGCGGCGCTGGCCTTCGAAATGGAACGGCTTGGTGACGACGCCGACGGTGAGGATGCCCTTTTCGCGCGCCGCGCGGGCAACGACTGGGGCGGCACCCGTGCCGGTGCCGCCGCCCATGCCGGCGGTGACGAAGCACATATGGGTGTTGGAGAGGTGATCGATGATCTCATCGATGCACTCTTCCGCCGCCGCGCGGCCGACTTCCGGCTGCGATCCGGCGCCGAGGCCCTCGGTGACATGCGCGCCGAGCTGGATCAGCCGCTCGGCCTTCGACATGGTCAGCGCCTGCGCGTCGGTGTTGGCCACGACGAACTCTACGCCGCGCAAGCCCGCGGTGATCATGTTGTTGACGGCATTACCGCCACCGCCGCCGACACCGAACACGGTGATCCGCGGCTTGAGCTCGGTGATGTCCGGCTTTTGCAGATTGATGGTCATTGTCTCCGTCCTTTGCCTTTCCCGCCGCTTCGCCGCCGCGGCCGCCTATGGGGCTGTCCCCGTCAATTAGAAACTGTCTCTCAACCACTGACTCATGCGATGCAGTTTTCCACCCGTTCCGGTCATCCTGAGACCGGAAATTCCTTTCGCCGGATGGCTCTCGAAACTCGCCATCTGCGGATAGATCAGCAGTCCGACCGCCGTCGAGAAAGCCGGCCCCTTGGCGGCTTCGGGCAGCCCCGCCACACCGAGCGGGCGGCCGATGCGCACATTGCGTCCCAGAATACGGCGCGCCGCCTCGGGCAGGCCGGCAAGCTGGCTGGCGCCGCCGGTCAGCACGACGCGTTTTCCCACGGCATTGCCGTAGCCCGACTTGTTCAGCCGGTCGCGCAGAAGCTCCAGCGTCTCGTCGATGCGGGCGCGGATGATGCGCGTCATCACCGAGCGCGGGATCTGCAGCGGCATCTCGCCTTCCTCGCCGATCGGCTGGATCGACACCAGGTCGCGGTCATCGGCACTGCCGGGCAGCGCCGAGCCATGCATCACCTTCAGGCGTTCGGCGGCGTCGAGCGACGTCGACAGGCCCTTGGCCATGTCCAGCGTCACGTGATTGCCGCCGATGGCAATGGCGTCGCCATGGACGAACTTGCCTTCCGAAAACACCGAGATCGTCGTCGTGCCGCCGCCCATGTCGATGCAGGCCGCGCCCATTTCGAGCTCGTCATCGACAAGCGCCGCAAGTCCGCTGGCATAGGGCGTCGCCACCATGCGCTCGACCGACAGATGCGAGCGGTTGATGCAGAGCTCCAGATTACGCAGCGGTGCGGCGTCACCCGTCAGCACATGCATGTCGACGCCGAGCTGGTCGCCGACCATGCCGCGCGGATCGCGCACGCCGCGTTCGGCGTCCAGCGAAAAGCCCACCGGCAGCGAATGGATCACGTCGCGCTCGGCCTTCAGCGCCTGTTTGGCGCCGGCGGCAAGCACGCGCTTGATGTCGGCCTCGTCGGCCTGATGGCCGCCAAGGTTGATGGTGGCCGAATAGGTTTCGCTCTTCAGCCGGCCGGCCGTCATGTTGACGATCAGCGAATCCACCGTCAGTCCCGCCATGCGCTCGGCGGCGTCGACGGACAGGCGAATGGCGTGCTCGGCGCGGTCGAGATCGACGACCACGCCCGACTTCACGCCTTGCGACTTCTGATGGCCGATGCCGATCACCTGGATGCGGTGCGAGCGGCCGCGCAACAGCTTGCCGTCCTCGCGCGGCTTCAGTTTCGCCACCACGCAGCAAACCTTGCTTGAGCCGACATCCAGCACGGTCAGCGTGCCGGAGCGGCGCGAAGAGGCATCGCTGTTGCCGCCAAGCCAGCTCATATCTTCGTCTCCGACTTGCGCTTGAGGCTTTGCGGTTTTTCGTTGAGCGCCGCCTGGCGCTGCGTCGCCGCTTCCGGCGTCAGTTGCACGACCAGGCGATCGGAGATGCGCATGTCGACGGCGGCGATATCGCGTGTCAGAAGACCGTTGTCATGATCCATCCGAACCAGCTCGGCGATCGCCTGGTCCTCGCCATCCTCGGGCAGTTTGACGGTGATGCCGTTTTCCAGCTTCAGGTCCCAGCGCCGCTCGCCGATGCGGATATAGCCTTTGACCCTCGCCGCGAGCTCTGGATACGTCTTGATCTTGGCCAGGAAGTCGGGCGCCTTGGCCGGCGCTCCGGTGCCGATGATCAGCGGCAGCAAGGCCTGCTTGCCGCCCGAGAACGGCGCAATCACTGCGCCGGAGCGCTCGATCACGGAAAGCTCTGAACCCTGCTGCCAGAGCGCGAAGGGTTCGCGCTCCTCGACACGAACTTCCAGCGTATGCGGATAGACCTTGCGCACCGCTGCCACTTCGACCCAGGGCAGCGTATCGATGCGCTCGCGCGCTGCCTCGGCATCGAAGCCGATCAGCGACGTCCAGCCATCGAGTTCAAGCCGGTCCAGTATGTCGATCTCCGAAGTCTGGCGGTTGCCGACCACCTTGATCTGGTCGACGGCAAAGCCGGTGCGGGCGGTGATACTCTGGACGATGTCGTCGGCATGGCCGCCGAGAATGGCGCCATAGAGGCTGCTCGATGCGATGAGCGAAGCGGACAGGATGGCCGCGGAAAAGCGCGGCGCGACGAAGTCGCCGCCACCCAGGCGCGCCAGCACGCGCACCGGCCGGCGCAGCACGCGCGGCAGCACGAAATGGTCGAACGACAACGGCATGCCGAACAGCGCCGGCCCGGCGCCGTCCCTGCCCTTGTCCTGTCCCCATTTCAACGCAGACACGAAGCGTCCTCCACCATCCAACTCAACAGATCGCCGAACGAATGCCCCGCTTGGGCGGCGATTTCAGGCACCAAAGACGTCGGCGTCATGCCAGGCTGAGTGTTGATCTCGAGCCAGACAATTTCGCCGTTTTCGGAGTGACGATCGTCATAGCGGAAGTCCGACCGGGAAACGCCCCGACAGCCGATAGCCAGATGTGCCTTGAGCGCCAGTGTCTGTATTTTTTGGTAAATATTCGGTGAAATTTTAGCAGGGATTTCGTGTTTTGATCCGCCGGCGACGTATTTTGAATCATAGTCGTAGAAGGAATGGCCGGTCGGGATGATCTCGCAGACGCCGAGCGCCACATCGCCCATGACGGCGCAGGTCAGCTCGCGGCCATGGATGTAGCGCTCGACCATGACGGTCTCGCCATATTTCCATTCGGACGAGCCGATGACCTGCGGCGGATGCGACTGCCCTTCATGCACGATGACAACGCCGAAGCTCGAGCCTTCATTGACAGGCTTCACCACATAGGGCGGCTTCATCGGGTGCTTGTTCTGAATGGCGAAGCGGCTGGCAACCTTCGATTCCGCCACCGCGATTCCGGCAGCCTTGGCAACCTTCTTGGCCTGCTCCTTGTTCATGGCGAGCGCCGAGGCGAGCACACCCGAATGGGTGTAGGGAATGGCCAGATATTCGAGGATGCCCTGGATGGTGCCGTCCTCGCCGAACGGGCCGTGCAGCGCGTTGAAGACGACATCAGGCTTGAGCGCGCCAAGCACGGCGCCAACGTCGCGCGCAACATCGACGCGGGTAACCTGATAGCCTTCTTTCTCAAGCGCATCCGCACACGCCTTTCCCGAAGACAGAGACACGGGCCGCTCGGACGAGAATCCGCCCAGGAGGACAGCCACATGCTTGTTCTTCATTTCCCGTCATCCCTCTCACGGCGGGCCCGCAACCACGCATTCAGCGACCAGATGGAGTCCGAGTCTCCCGGCAGGTTGCCCCCCAGACGGAAAACGCGGTCGACGCGTCGAACGACTCAAATCAGGAAACGCTTTAGGGCAGAGAATCAGAGAGTTGATTCGCTGGCAAGTGCTTATGATTCCGACAGATTCACTTTCCGCGAAAACGGCGGCAAAAAGCGTGCGGTTGAGTCTTTCGGGCAACGGTCGCGCTGTTGTTTCAGACCGTTTGAAGTTCGAGCATCACATGAACTTCAGCTTGGGCTAATGGCCTACAGGAGTTGCCCGAGGAATTCCTGAACGGCGTGGCCGGGGCGGAAATTGCCGAGGCGCTTGATTTCCCACTGCAGCCTTATGCCGGAATTTACAAGCACCCGGGCGCGCACCGTCTCGCCGAGATATTCGAGGTCGTAGCCGGTCGCGGTTCCGGTGTTGATCATGAAGTTGCAGTGCATCGGCGACATCTGCGCGCCGCCGATCATCAGCCCGCGGCAGCCGGCCTTGTCGATCTCCTTCCAGGCCGAGGTGCCCTCCGGATTCTTGAAGGTCGAGCCGCCAGTCTTCTCGCGGATCGGCTGCACCGTCTCGCGATGCGTCTGGACGGCGTCCATGGCCGCCTTGATCGCCGCCTTGTCTTCCGGCACGCCTTCGAAAATGGCGGAGGTGAAGATCAGCCCGGCAGGTGCTGCCGAGTGACGATAGGCATAGCCCATGTCTTCATTGCTCAGCGTGTGCAGATTGCCCTTGCGGTCGAGCGCCCGCACCTCCACGACCCGCTCTCGTGTCTCAACGCCATTGGCGCCGGCATTCATTCTCAGCGCGCCACCGATGGCGCCGGGAATGCCGTGATAGAAATGAAAGCCGCCAATGCCGGCCTCATAGGCGACGGCCGCAACGCGTTTGTCGGGCGTCGCAGCACCCGCCTTGATGCCGGTCGGCGATATGACCTCGGCTTCGCCAAAACCCTTGGCCGAAAGCCTGATGACGAAACCCGGAATACCGCCGTCGCGCACCAGGAGGTTAGAGCCGACGCCGACGACGGTGAGCGGGATCTCCTCCGGCACGGCGCGCAGGAAGGCGGCGAGGTCTTCCTCGTCGGCCGGCTGGAACAGCACCTCGGCCAGCCCTCCGGCGCGGAACCAGGTGATCTTGTCCATCTCGGCATTGGGCGTGATGCGACCACGCAGGCCGGCAAGTCGGTCGCCAAGTCTGTCGATCAGATCCTGGCCGCGCATCATGAGACCGCACCGCCAAGTTCCCTGGGCAGCGCATAGGCCCATTGGGTGATGTTACCGGCGCCGAGGAAGACAACGAAGTCGCCGGACTTGGCCAGTTCGCGGATGGTGGGGGCGATGGCAGCGGCACTGTCGATATATCGCGCATCGCGGTGACCGCCGGAGCGGATGCGCGACACCAACGCCTCCGAACTCACGCCGTCGATCGGCTCTTCGCCCGCTGCATAGACCGGGGCCACCATCACCGTGTCGGCATCGTTGAAGCAGACCGAGAATTCGTCGAACAGATCGTGCAGGCGCGTGAAGCGGTGCGGCTGCGCAATGGCAATGACGCGGCCCTTGGTGGCGCTGCGCGCCGCCTTCAGCACCGCCGTGATCTCGACCGGGTGATGACCATAATCGTCGAAGATCTCGACGCCGTTCCACGAGCCGGTATGGGTGAAGCGCCGCTTGACGCCGGCGAAGGACGACAACCCCTTCTTGATCGCCTCGGCCGACAGGCCGAGCTCATGCGCAACCGCAATCGCGGCAGTCGCGTTGGAGACATTGTGGCGGCCGGGCATCGGCAGGCGCAGGTCCGATATCGTCGTCTGGCTGCCGGTCTTGCGGTCGCGGATCACCACGTCGAACTCGGAGGCAGCACCGGCCATACGGTGGTTGGTGAAGCGCACATCAGCCTGCGCGTTCTCGCCATAGGTGATGACGCGGCGGTCCTCGATGCGGCTGACCAGCGCCTGAACTTCCGGGTGGTCGGTGCACATCACACCAAAGCCGTAGAATGGCACGTTCTCGACGAACTGGCGAAAGGCCTCGCGCACCTTGTCGAAGCTGCCATAGTGGTCGAGATGCTCGGGATCGATGTTGGTGACGACGGCAATTTCGGCCGGCAGCTTGAGGAAGGTGCCGTCGCTCTCGTCGGCTTCGACCACCATCCATTCGCCATCGCCCATGCGGGCATTGGTGCCATAGGCATTGATGATCCCGCCATTGATCACGGTCGGGTCGAGCCCGCCGGCATCGAGCAGCGTCGCCACCATCGAGGTGGTCGTCGTCTTGCCGTGCGTGCCGCCGATGGCGACGGCCTGGCGAAAGCGCATCAACTCGGCCAGCATCTCGGCGCGGCGCACGATCGGCAAAAGCTTCTCGCGCGCGGCCTTCAGCTCGGGATTGGTCTTCTTGATCGCCGTCGACACCACCACCACTTCGGCGGCGCCGATATTCTCGGCCTTGTGGCCGACGAAGCATTCGATGCCCTTGTCGCGCAGCCGCTGCACATTGGCGCTGTCGGCCTGGTCGGAGCCCTGCACCTTGTAGCCGAGATTATGCAGCACCTCGGCAATGCCGCTCATGCCGATGCCGCCAATGCCGATGAAATGCACAAGGCCGATGGTCTGCGGCATCTTCATCAATGCGTCCCTTTCCTGAAATCCGATACGGTTTTTCTGGACGCAATAGCCTCTGTGAGATCGGCGAGCAACCGTGCCGCGTCCGGCCGGCCGGCTGACTTTGCGCCGGCAGCCATGGCCGCCAGCCGCTCGGGATTGTCCATCAGCCCGCCAACAAGCGCCGCGATGCGCTCGGGCGACAGCGACGATTGCGGATGCACCTCGCCGCCGCCGGCTGCGGCAAGAGCGGCTGCATTCGCCGCCTGGTCATGGTCCAACGCATGGGGATAAGGCACCAGCAGCGCCGGCCGGCCAATGACAGCAATCTCGGAGACCGTCGAAGCGCCCGAGCGCGAGATCACCAGATGCGCCGCCGCCATGCGCTGTGCCATATCGGTGAAGAAGGGCGACACCTCAACATGGAGGCCAAGTGCCGCATAGCCAGCCTTCACCCGCGCCACGTCGTCGGCGCGGGCCTGCTGGGTGATCACCAGCCGCTTGCGCTGCGCATCCGGCAAAAGTGCGACCGCCGCCGGCATGGCATCGGAAAAGAACTGCGCGCCCTGGCTGCCGCCGAACACCAAGAGCCGAAACGGCTCTTCCCCGGCGGAGGCCGTGTAGGGCGTCTTCGCTGCTTCCAAAATCGGCGGCCTGACCGGATTGCCTGTTATCACCGTCTTGGCGCCGGCAGCACTTTCGTCTTCGGGCAGGAAGCCGCCGGCAATGGCGTCGACACGGCCGGACAGCGCCCGGTTGGCGAGGCCCATCACCGCATTCTGTTCGTGGATCAGCGTCGGCACCTTGCGCCGTGTCGCCGCATAAAGCGGCGGCAGGGTCGGATAACCGCCGAAGCCGACGACCGCGTCAGGTTTGATCCTGCCGATGACAGCGGAGGCCTGGCGCACGCCGCGCCAAATCTTCCAGAACGCGCCAAGCAGAGCGACAGGGTTTTTCGAGCCCATGGTCGCCGACTGGATCGGATGGATGGCGGCGGCCGGGAAGTGGCCGGCAAACCGCTCGGCGCGGTCGTCGGTTGCCAGATGCACACTCCAGCCGCGCTCAATCAGCTCATGCGCCAGCGCCTCGGCCGGAAACAGATGCCCGCCGGTTCCGCCCGCCGCGAGAAGAATGACACCGCGCGCCATATCACTCCGCCGGCAAAGCGCGCTGCGACAGGGCAAAGCCCATCTGCTTGCGTTTTTCCGGTCGCTTGCGCGTCAGCGCCAGCACCATGCCCATCGAGATGGCAATGGCGATCTGCGAGGAGCCGCCATAGGAGATGAACGGCAGCGTCATGCCCTTGGCCGGCATCAGCTGCAGATTGACGCACATGTTGATGACCGACTGCAGGCCGAACACGGTGACAAGGCCGCCGACGGCATAGCGGGTGAAATCGTCATGCTCCTTGAGCGCCGTGTTGAGGCCGCGCAGCACGATGAAGGCGAAGATCGACATGATGAAGAAGCACATGATCAGCCCGAACTCTTCGCCGGCGACCGAAAACACGAAATCGGCATGCGCGTCGGGGATGACGCGCTTGACCGTGCCCTCACCCGGCCCGACGCCGAACCAGTGGCCGTTGATCAGCGCCTCACGGCCCATATCGACCTGGAACGTGTCGCCTTCGCCGGTCAGGAACTTGTCGATGCGGGCGGCGACGTGCGGGAACACGGTATAGGCGGCAAACAGGCCGCTGGCGCCGGTGGCGCCAAGCGCGATGATCCACAGCCATGGCAGGCCGGCCATGAAGAACATGACGCCCCAGGTGCCGGTCACCAGCATGGTCTGGCCAAGATCGGGCTGCGCCACCAAAAGCGAGATGACCAGGATCAAAAGCAGCATCGCGAACAAATTGCCTGGGATGTCAGGCTGGCGCTTGTGTTCGGCGAACAGCCACGCGCAGACGATGACAAAGGCAGGCTTCAAGAATTCCGACGGCTGGATCGACATGCCGACAAACGACACCCAGCGCCGCGCGCCCTTCACTTCGACGCCGATGTAGAGCACCGCCACCATCAGCACCAGCATGATGCACAGGATGACCAACGCCATGCGCCGAATCTGCCGCGATTCCAGGAATGAGACAGCCAGCATCACGCCGAGCGCCGGCACGGTGAAGATGATCTGCCTGGTGGCAAAGTGGAAACTGTCGAGGCCGATGCGTTCGGCCACCGCCGGGCTTGCCGCGAAGGAGAGCACGATGCCTAAGCCCATCAGCGACAGGAATGACGCCAGGAACCAGCGATCGATCGTCCACCACCAGGTTGCAACCGGGCTTTTGTCGAGACGGCTTTGCATTATCGTGCCCCTCCGATGGGTTTCACGCCCTCGATAGCATTCGCAGCTTGCCTGAAGGCTTCGCCGCGAACTTCGAAATTCTTGAACTGGTCGAAACTGGCACAGGCCGGCGACAGCAACACCACCACCTCGCCGCTGTCATCCTTGGCCGCGTCGTTCGCGGCATGGTCGACCGCGGCGGCCAGCGTACCCGAGATTTCATAAGGCACGGCTTCGCCCAGCGTCGCCGAAAAAGCAGGCGCCGCCTCGCCGATCAGATAGGCCTTGGCGATACGCGGGAAGAAACCGCGCAGCGGCTCGATACCGCCTTCCTTGGGCAGCCCGCCGGCGATCCAGTAGATGCGCGGAAAACTCGACAGCGCCGGTGCCGCCGCATCGGCATTGGTCGCCTTGGAATCGTTGACGAACAGCACATGGTCCTTGCGGCCGACCTGCTCCATGCGATGCGCGAGGCCCGGGAAGCTCTCGAGCCCCGCCTGTATCTCGCCGAGGCTTAAGCCCACCTTGAGGCAGGAGGCCACCGCGGCAAGCGCATTCTGCGCATTGTGCTGGCCGCGCAGAGAACCGATGCCTTCGAGGAAGGCGACACGGCTGTAGCGGCCATGCACGGCTTCCATCAGATTGGAGCCGTCGGCGAAATAGCCATCGGTCAGCGGCAGCCGCTTGGAGATGCGGATCACCTGCCTGCCCGCCCGCTCCAGCCGGTCGGCGATCTGCGCGCACCAGGAATCGTCGACGCCGACGATGGCGGTCTCGCTGCCGGCGACCAGCCGCTCCTTGATCGAAGCGTAGTGCTGCATGGTGCCATGGCGGTCGAGATGATCGGGCGTCAGATTGAGCAGGATGCCGGCCGTCGGATTGATCGAGGGCGCCAGATCGATCTGGTAGGACGAGCATTCGACGACATAGTGCCGGTCCGCCTGCGGCGGATCGAGCGTCATGATGGCACGGCCGATATTGCCGCCCATCTGCGTGTCGCGGTCTGCCGATTTCAGGATATGCGCAGTCAGCGCCGTGGTCGTCGACTTGCCGTTGGTGCCGGTGATGGCGATGAAGGGTGCTGTGGGCGCGCGCGCGATCCGCTCGCGGCAGAACAGCTCGATGTCGCCAATCGCCTCGACGCCGGCGCCGCGCGCCAGTTCCACCGTCCAGTGCGGCTTGGGATGGGTCAGCGGTACGCCGGGCGACAGCACGAAGGCCGAGAATTTCGCCCAATCGGCGCCGCGCAGATCGGCGGTAGCAATGCCCTGGCCGGCGGCCTTGGCGACGCTGTCGGGATTGTCGTCCCAGCCCAGAACGTCGGCCCCGCCCTCGATCAGCGCGCGCGCCGTGGCGATCCCCGAGCCACCGAGCCCGAAGAGCGAAACGCGTTTGCCCGAAAAGGATGCGGCGGGGATCAAGCGGGCTCCTATCTCAGCTTGAGGGTCGACAGGCCGACCAGCGCCAGGATGACGGCGATGATCCAGAAGCGGATCACCACCTGGCTTTCGGTCCAGCCGAGCTTTTCGAAATGATGGTGGATCGGCGCCATCAGGAAGACACGCTTGCCGGTCATCTTGAAGTAACCGACCTGAATGATGACCGACAGGATTTCCACGACAAACAATCCGCCGACAATGACCAGCACGATCTCATGCTTGGTGGCGACCGCAACCGTGCCGATCAGGCCGCCCATGGCCAGCGAACCGGTGTCGCCCATGAAGATCGCCGCCGGCGGCGCGTTGAACCAGAGGAAGCCGAGGCCGGCGCCGATGACGGCGCCGAGCACAACGGCCAGTTCACCGGTGCCGGGCACGAAATGAATCTGAAGATATTCGGCGAACACCGCATTGCCGGAGAGGTAGGCGATGACGCCGAAGGACGCCGCCGCGATCATGATCGGCACGATCGCCAGCCCGTCGAGGCCGTCGGTCAAATTCACCGCATTGCCGGCGCCGACAATGACGAAGCAGGAGAACGGCACGAAGAACCAGCCGAGATTGACGATGAATTCCTTGGCGAAGGGGAAGGTCAGCGACGACGAGAACGGCGCCTGGCCATTATGCATGATCACCCAGGCAGCGATGCCTGCGATGACGAATTCCAGCGCCAGCCGCGCCTTGCCGGAAAAGCCGAGATGCGACTGCTTCGTCACCTTGAGATAGTCGTCGTAGAAGCCGATCGAGCCGAAGCCCAGCGTCACCAGAAGCACCACCCAGACATAGATGCTGGAGAGGTTCGCCCACAGAAGCGACGAGCCAATGATGCCGCACAGGATCATCAGCCCGCCCATGGTCGGCGTGCCGGCCTTCTTGAAATGCGTCTGCGGCCCGTCGGCGCGGATCGGCTGGCCCTTGCCTTGCCTGAGCCTCAGCGAATTGATGATGGTCGGCCCGAAGATGAAAACGATCAGCGCCGAGGTGATCAGCGCGCCGCCGGTGCGGAAGGTTATGTAGCGGAAGACATTGAAGACCGAGATCTTGTCCGCAAAATCGACGAGCAATGTAAACATGCGATTCCGTCCCCCGGACTAGTTCTGTTTCGTGCCTGCGGCTTCAGCCGGAAATTTGCCGAGCAAGGCATCGACCAGTTTTGAAAAACCGATGCCTTTCGACGATTTGATCATCACCACGTCGCCCGGCTTCAGCGCCGACAGCAATACCGGCTTCAGATCCTCGGCGCCGGCGCGGTAGTCCGCTTCGATCTCGTCGGGCAGGATATCAGCCAGCGCCCGCATCTCCGGGCCGCCGAGAAAGACTTTGCGTGTTTCGGTACCGACGATCAGATCGGCAAGGGCTGCATGCAGCTTTGCCGAATGTTCGCCGAGTTCGAGCATGTCGCCGAGTACGGCGATCCGGCGGCCCTCGCCCGACACTGGCGTCGCGTTGAGCAGCGCCATGGCGGCACTCATCGACGCCGGATTGGCGTTGTAGCTCTCGTCGATCAGCGTGATCGGTCCCCTGGGATGGCGCAGCACGTGGCGCTTGCCGCGGCCGCGCTCGGCAGAGAGATCGGCCAGCGCCTCCGCCACCTTGCCGATGTCGGCTTCAACCAGATGCGCCGCGCCGAGAACCGCGAGCACATTCTGCACCATGTGGCGGCCGGGCGCGCCGATGCGGGCGACGATGTCCTGACCGCCGATTCTGGCGGTGATGTCGGAATGATCGGCATGCAGCTGGCATTTGGTGAGCTTGTAGGTCGAGCGGGCGTTTTCGCCGAAGCCGAAGACGTGTTCGACGCCAGCGGCACGCGCCATTTTGTCGAGCAGCTTCCAGCGCCCATCGTCGCGGTTGAGCAAGGCAGCACCGCCGGGCTCGATGCCTTCAAAAATCTCTGCCTTGGCCTTGGCGATCTCGTCGAGATTTTTGAAGAAGCCGAGATGTGCGGCGGCGATCAGCGTGACGATGGCGACATGCGGCCGGACCATCTTGACCAGCGGCCGGATCTCGCCGGGATGGTTCATGCCGATCTCGAACACCGCATAGTCGCAATCGTCCGGCATGCGCGCCAGCGTCAGCGGCACACCCCAATGATTGTTGAACGATTGCGCCGAGGCATGCACCTTGCCGACGGCCGACAGCACATGGCGCAGCGCTTCCTTGGTCGTGGTCTTGCCGGCAGAGCCGGTCACCGCGATGATTTTCGCCTTGGAACGCTCGCGCGCGGCGACGCCAAGTTTTTCGAGTGCAGCCAGCACATCCTGCACGACGATCATCGGCGCCGTCAGCCGCCCGAGCGATGGCAGTTTGCCTTCGGCGACAACCAGAACGCCGGCGCCGGCCTTGATCGCCGCGGTCGCGAAATCATGGCCGTCCATCGCCTCGCCTTTGATGGCGAAGAAGGCGTCGCCCGGCTGCAGGCTGCGGCTGTCGATCGAGATCCCCGATATGCCCTCCGGCATTGGCCCGAGCGGCCGTCCGCCCATGGCGTCAACCAGCGCATCGGCAGTCCAGAGCACGCTCATGCGGCCCGCTCCCGCAACGCCGAGCGGACTTCCTCATGGTCTGAGAAAGGAAATGTCTCGGCGCCGATGGTCTGGCCCTCTTCATGGCCTTTGCCGGCAACGATCAGCGTGTCGCCGGCCTTAAGCATGGCGACCGCCTCGTGGATCGCCTTGCGGCGGTCGCCGATCTCGATGGCGCCGGGCGCAGCCGCCAGGATTGCGGCGCGGATGGTTTCGGGCACTTCCGAACGCGGATTGTCATCGGTGACGATGACGACATCGGCAAGCCGTGTGGCGATCTCGCCCATGATCGGCCTTTTTCCCCGGTCGCGGTCGCCGCCGCAGCCGAACACGACAATGACGCGGCCGGTGGTGAACGGGCGCACAGCGGCCAGCACATTTTCCAGTGCGTCCGGCTTGTGGGCATAGTCGACATAGACCGGCGCGCCATTGGCGGTCGCGCCGACAAGGTCGAGCCGGCCTGGCGCCCCCTGGAGTTTCTCCAATGCCATCAAGGCCTTGGCGACTGGTGTTCCAGTGGAAATCGCCAGACCGGCCGAAACCAGGGCGTTGGCGATCTGGAAGTCGCCGGCGAGCGGCAGGTCGATCTCGTAGAGCACGCCATCGGCTTCGACCTCGGCGCGCTGGCGGTGGCGCTCGTGCTCGACCCGCTTCAGCTTGAGGAAATCGCCGTGGCGGCCGACCGTCAGCACTTTGAGCCCGGCCGCCTGCGCTGCCTTGACCGTCGGCGCAGACCACGGATCGTCGGCGAAGATGATGGCCGGCGCGCCTTTCGACAGCAGTGTGTCGAACAGGCGCAATTTTGCGCGGTGATAGCCCTCGACCGTCGGATGGTAGTCCATATGGTCGCGGCCGAGATTGGTGAAACCACCGGCGGCGAGCTTGACGCCATCGAGACGGCGCTGGTCGAGACCATGGCTGGAGGCTTCCATCGAGGCATGGGTGACGCCGGCCTCAGCCAATTCCTTGAGCAGTTGATGCAAAGCCACCGGATCGGGCGTGGTCAGCGATCCATATTCGTTGCGACCGGGCGCCACCACGCCGGTGGTGCCGATCGAAGCGGCGGCAAAGCCGGCCTGCTCCCAGATCTGCCTGGTGAAGGCAGCGACCGACGTCTTGCCCGCGGTGCCGGTCACCGCGACCATGGTTTCAGGCTGCCTGCCAAAGAAGCGCGCGGCGCTCAGCGCCAGCGCCAGGCGTGGGTCCGCGACGCTGAGAACCGGGACGGACAGACCGGCAATCGCGCTGGCCTTACCCACGACAACCGCCGCCGCGCCGCGTTTTGCCGCATCGGCGGCATAGGCGGCGCCGTCCGCCTTGCTGCCGGCAAGCGCAAAAAAGACGACGCCGGGTTTGACCTGGCGGGAATCCGACGAAATCCCGGTTACCTCCAGATCGCGGGACGCTGTTCCCTCGACAGGCAGGATACCGGCTAAATCTTTCAGGTGCATCGAACCCCGTTCATCGCAACAAAATAGCGCGCAGTTGCCGGCGCGCCCTAAGAATCACTGATAGGAAACCAGCGTTGCACCATTTTCATGGCTGAAATCTGGCTTCACGCCAAGCATGGCCGCTGCCCGCCGGATGATATTGCCGGCCATAACCCCCGCATTGTTGGCGGCAACGTCGGTCATCCCGGGCTTTTCCGGGTGCGGAGCGTCGGCAATCGTAAACACCAGATATTGCGGATCGTCCATCGGGAAAGCGGCGACGAAGGTGTTGAAATTCAGTTCCTTCGAGTAGCGGCCATTGATGACTTTCTCGGCCGTTCCAGTCTTGCCACCAACGCGGTAGCCAGGGGCCCTGGCGTTTCTGGCCGAGCCCTTCTCGGCATTGAGCGTGTAGAGGTAGCGCATGCCCTCCACGGTCTTTTCGCTGACCACTCTCTTGGCCACCGCCATGGCTTCCTGCTGGCTGCGGACCAGGAATGTCGGCTGGATCAGGTAGCCCTGCATCAGTGCCGCGCAGCCGACCGCGGCCTGCAGCGGTGTCGTCGACACGCCATGGCCGAAGGCGATGGTGAACGAGTTGACCTGTTTCCAGACCTTGGGCTCGGTCGGGCGTGCGACCTCGGGCAGTTCGGTCTGCATCCTGTCCAAAAGGCCGAGGCGATGCAGGAATTCGCGGTGCCCCTCGATGCCGACCAGCTCGGCCTCGCGGGCCGATCCGATGTTGGAGGAATAGAGGAACACTTCCGGCAGCGACAGCACGCGGTTCTTGCCATGAAAATCGTGGATGGCCTGATGGCCGACACGGATCGGATGCGACGCGTCGAAACGGCTGTTCATGTTAGCCTTGCCGGAATCGAGCGCCATCGCCGAGGTAAAGCTCTTGAAGGTCGAGCCCATCTCGTAGAGGCCGGCGGACATGCGGTTCAGCCGGTCCTTGTCCTGCGCATTAAAGGGATTGTTCGGATCGAAATCCGGCACCGAGGCCATGGCCACCACTTCACCGGTCTTGATATTGAGCACAACGGCGCCGGCGCCCATGGCGCGATAGCGTTCGAGGCCGGCGGCGATCTCGTCGCGCACCACATGCTGGACGCGCAGATCGATCGAAAGCTGCACCGGCTTCAGGTCCTTCGCCACCGCAAGGCCAGAGGCCTGCAAGTCGCTTAAGCCCTGCTCGTCGATGTATTTCTCCATGCCGGAGATGCCCTGATTGTCGATGTTGGTGAGGCCGACAATGTAGGATGACGTCACGCCGGCCGGATAGAAGCGGCGCTTTTCGGTGCGAAAGCCGATGCCTGGAATACCGAGCTGCATGATGTCGGCTTGCTGCTTGGGCGTCAGCTGCCGCTGCAGCCAGACGAAGCCGGCGCCGCTCTTCAGCTTGTGGTAGGTCTGCTCGGGGTCGATATCGGGCAGAATGGTCGACAGCTTTTCGATCGCCTCGTCGGCATCGACGATGCGGCGCGGCTCGGCAAACAACGACGCCGTCTTGATGTCGGTCGCCAGCACCTCGCCGTTGCGGTCGACAATGTCAGGCCGCGATGCCGTCACCCGGCTCTGCGGCCCGTTCGACATGTCGGGGTTCTGGAAACCGAGATAGACCAGCCGTCCGGCGATGGTGGAATAGATGCCGAAGAACACCGCCATCGTCATGATGATGCGGGTCTTGGCCTTGCCGCCGGTCGCCTTGCGCGCGCCTTCGACGACGATCGAGCCGTCCTCGCCGGTCCTTGCGCGCCGCTTTAGCAACCCACCGATCTTCGGAAGCTTGACGCTCATTGGAAACCCGACGGTCATTGCACGATGGCTCCGGTCGCCATGGGATCCTTGCCAGATGGTCCTTTGCCGGAATTATCGGCCATGCCGCCGAGCCGCTGCGACGACAGGTCCTCGATGTTGAGCGGTTTTGCCGGCAGGTCGTCGATCCCGACGATCTGCCGAGCATTGACCGGCTCGAGTGCGAGCTGCGATTTGTAGGTTTCAGCCAGCTTCTGCAGGCGCGACGGCTGGGTCAGCAGGCTCCAGTCGGCCTTGAGCAGGTCGATCGTGTCCTCCTCATAGCGGATCTGCGCCTCAATCTTTTGCACCGAGGCCAGTTGTTCCTCGGCCTCGCGCTTGGCCTTGTAGGTCAGGGCCGCGGCCGAGACCATGACGGCGATCAGGACTATGTCGCTGGTTCGAAACAATTGTTCACCTCTCTCGCGGCGCCTGGATGCCGGGAAGCTTTGGAAGGCCGAAAATCGAAAGATCGCCGGCGCGCGCCGGCGCCTCGGTGCGGATTGCAGCGCGCAGCCTGGCCGAGCGTGCGCGTGGATTGGCTGCTATTTCGGCGTCGCCGGGCGTGACGCCGCCACCGGCCTTGCGGAAGGTGGCGCTGCGCGCATGCGCCTCGGGCATATGGCGCGAGCCGGTCACCGCGTCGGCGCGGTCGGCGATGAAGCGCTTGACGATGCGGTCTTCCAGCGAATGGAACGTCACCACGGCGAGCCGCCCGCCGGGTTTCAGCACGCGCTCGGACGCCACCAGCGCCCTGGCGAGTTCACCAAGCTCATCATTGACGAAGATGCGCAGCGCCTGGAAGACGCGGGTGGCCGGATGGATCTTGTCCTTCGGCGCGCGGCCGATATGCGTCTCGATGGCGCCGGCGAGATCGAGCGTACGCTCGAACGGGCGTTTTTCGCGGCGGCTCTCGATCATGCGGGCGATGCGGCCGGCGTTGCGCTCTTCGCCAAGGAAACCGAAAATGCGGGCAAGATCGCCCGTCTTGAACGAATTGACGACATCGGCGGCGCTCAAGCCCGCCTGTGCCATGCGCATGTCGAGCGGCCCGTCGGCGCGGAACGAAAAGCCGCGCTCGGCCTGGTCGACCTGCATGGAGGAAATGCCGATGTCGAGCACCACGCCGTTGGCGCTTTCGACCTGTTCGTCCAGCGTCGAGAACGGCGCCTGAACCAGCCTCAGCCTGCCGCCGGATTGCTGCTCCAGGCTGCGTCCCGCGGCAATGGCGTCCGGATCGCGATCGATGGCGACAACGGAGGCGCCGCTCGCCAGGATCGCTTTGGTATAGCCGCCGGCGCCGAAGGTACCGTCGACGATCACATCGCCAGCTTTGGGCGACAGCGCTTCCAGCACTTCGGCAAGGAGGACCGGAATGTGACGGACCGATCCGCCAACGGCGCTGATATCATCGCCGTGATCCGCCATCATTCCGGTCGCTCCCCAGGCTTCGTCCCCTGCCGAAGCTGCAAAAGCCGGGCCCGCGCCTGCGCCCCGTAGGCGGCAAGCCGCCCGGGTTCCCAAACTTGAAAGAAATTGCCGCGGCCGACGAAAGCCACTTCGCTCGAGATGCCCGTATGCTCGCGGATGAAATCGCTCATCGTGATGCGGCCGTCCTGATCGAGTTTCAGGAACGTCCCGTCGCCATGGCAGAAGAACGACATGTCGTCCGCCGTCTGCAGGAAAGGATCCTCCAGCGCGATGCGCTGCTCGTAGCGGTCGAGCAGGTCGAGCCCTCCGACATCCATCGCCGGGACATCCAGGCCGCGCAGCGCGTAGAGCTCCGAATAGCCGCGTTTCTGCACGATCGCGCGGAAATGCGCCGGAACGGAGACCCGCCCCTTCGCATCGATCCTGTTCACCGCGCTTGACAGAAACCGGTCCATGACACTCTACAGCCGCTTCCGCCGCCGCACCCCTCTCCATGTTTTCGTCCGCGCCAGTGAGGCGCGTCCCCTGCCGAAAATCTGCTTCGGTCCCAACGGCAAAACCCTGCAAACGCACAGCCGCCGCGGCTGCCCGATTGGCGTACGCTTTACCCTGACGCGGAACGAAGGCTTTGGTGTCGAAATGGGATATCATGGGGCACTATGGGCGTCAACGGGATCAGGCTTCACAAACGCGCGCGCCACAACCGGTGAGAGCAGCTTTGACGACGCTCCCGTCTTTATCGTCCATTAAGCCTAACGAAGCGTTTAGAGCGGCTTGGCCCAACCGGAAGCGGCTTGTCGCGCATCGCTACCGCGCATAGCGTCAGCCGTCTTTCCGCCCAGCAACAAGGTTAGAAAATCCATGTCCGAAACAGCCAGGTCACGCGCGGCCTCCCTTGCCCATCTGCGTCGCGACGGGCTTGCCAAAGGCGACCCCATCCCGTTGCCGCTGACCATGGCCGCCATTTTCCACAATCCGGGCGATGGCGCCGGCTACAGTCAGTACGGCCGCTACAGCAACTCCACTTGGGATGCGGTCGAGCATATGCTGGCGCATCTGGAAGACGCTCCATGCGTCGGCTTCCCCTCGGGAATGGCGGCGATCTCGGCGGTGTTTTTCAGCCTGTTGAAATCGGGCGACCGCGTCCTGCTGCCCTCGGACGGCTATCACGCCACGCGCGCGCTGGCCGAGCGTTTCCTGAAGCCATTCGGCATCACCTATGATCTCAGACCGACATCGACCTTTCTCGACGGCGGCTTCCACGGCTACCGCCTTGTCTATGCGGAGACCCCGTCAAATCCGCGATTGGACATCTGCGACATCACAGCCGTCGCCGAGGCTGCCCACCGCGCGGGGGCAACGGTCGTCGTCGACAACACGACGATGACGCCGTTCGGCCAACGTCCGCTCGATCTTGGCGCCGACGTCGTCGTTGCCGCCGACACCAAGGCGGCCAACGGTCATTCCGACGTGTTGTTCGGCCATGTCGCCAGCCGCAATCCGGAGATCATTGCCGCCGTCACCGGCTGGCGCGAGATGGCGGGCGGCATTCCCGGACCGTTCGAGGCATGGCTGGTGCATCGCGGCCTGGAGACGCTGGATGTGCGCTTCGACCGCATGTGTTCTTCGGCGGAGGAGATCGCAAAGCGCCTGAAAAACCATCGTGCCGTGAGCGGCCTGCGCTATCCCGGATTGGAAGGCGATCCGTCGCACAACCTCGCCCGCGCCCAGATGGAACGTTTCGGTTTTCTCGTCTCCTTCGAACTCGCCTCAGAGGGCAAGGCCGAGGATTTCATCAACAACTGCACCCTGATGCAGGCGGCAACGTCCTTCGGCGGCGTCCACACCTCGGCCGAGAGGCGGGCCAAACGTGGCGATGCCGTTCCGCCCGGCTTCGTGCGACTGTCGGTCGGTTGCGAGCCGGTGGAAGAACTCTGGCAGGCAATCGAGGCATCGCTGGACAAGATCAGCGGTTGAGCTGACCGCTTAGGTGACGACGTCGTCGGCGCCGATATTGCGCCTGCCGTGCAAGACACGAACAATCTCGATCGCGTCGTCGCCGACGCGGTACAGGGTAAGATATTCGCCGGCGATCAGATGACGAATGCCGGGCGCGATATCATCACGCGGCGCGCCTGAGAAAGGGTGCAAGGTGAGGAGTGTCCATCGCCTCTCCAAGGCATCCACAAGACGCGCGGCCGCTTTTGGGCTGTGCTCCGCAATGTAGTCGCCGATGCCTTCGACATCTGACATTGCCTGAGGAAGCAGCCGACATCTCACTCCTCCGAGCCCGCGCCTTCCGACATTTTCTGATATTTGGCTCGCAGCCGGTCCATGAATGGCGGGCCATCCACCGCCGGCCCACTGTCGATCCCCTCCTGCACCAGCTTGCGCAACTCCTCGACCGTGTAGCCGAGCAGGTCGCGCCGGTCCTTCCACTGCCGCAGGGCGTCACGGATTACTTCGCTGGCCGAGGCATATTCGCCGGCGGCCACGACATCGTCTACCGCCGCTGCCAGCTCCGGCGAAAGCGTGATGCTACGTTTGTCGACCTGACCCATGGCACGCTCCTGATCCATCTATCCGATTATGGTACGATTTAATCGCACCATCTTCAAGAATGCCGTTGCTCCCAAACGATCCCAGCAGCTGAATCAGTTGACGAGCCGATTGAATCAATAGGCGCGCCCGAGGGCGCAACCTGCTGATCTCAATGGATCTTCCATATCGCGGAGAATTGCCAGCTGGCCTGTAAGCCGGGTTTTGTATGGCCCTCGCCCCTTGCGGAGCGAGAACGTGGCGGCCATTCATCTTGGGCGCATGTTGCCATGCGCCTCACGCAACCTACCCGGACGGTGGGCCGGAAACAGCCCTCGAAGGTTTCCCCTCGCACCGTCCCTATTCGGTCTTGCTCCCGGTGGGGTTTACCGTGCCGCTCCTGTTGCCAGTCGCGCGGTGGGCTCTTACCCTACCCTTTCACCCTTACCCCGATAAATCGTGGCGGTTTGCTTTCTGTGGCACTTTCCCTGGGGTCGCCCCCGCCGGCCATTAACCGGCACCGTGTCTCCATGGAGCCCGGACTTTCCTCACCCGCAGCCTTTCGGCTTTGCGGGTGCGGCCGCCCGGCCAGCTGGCAGAGCGTATAAAGGGGTTCACGTGCGAAAACGCAAATGAAAAAGAAGACTTATGCGGGAGATCCAAGGGCCGCCATCTGCACCTTGACCTTGCCGCAATAGGCGGCCGACACGGGATTCATCCGCGTCGCGGCATGACCGGCATTGTATTTCAGGATGGTGCCGCAGGTCGTGCCGCCACCGAGGTTGCGCGCCATGGCGAGATATTTCATACCGTATTTGATGTTGGTGTCGGGATCAAACAGGCCCTTGGCCGAACCGCTGTAACCCATCATCCGCGCCGTTGCCGGCTTGATCTGCATCAGACCGATCTCGCCAGCGCTGCCGACGATGTTGGGCCGGTAATTGCTCTCGATCTTGATCACCGCCTTGGCCAGCGATACCGGCACGCCTTCGGCCGCCGCGTAGCGGGCGATGATCGCCGAATACTGGCCGCCGAGCGCGGCCGCCGCCGTCGATTCTGCAGCGGTGCTTGGGCCGATCGACGCGGTCGTCGACAGGTCGATGCTCTTCCTGCTGCGCTTCAAATGCCTCTTGGCCTTCGTTTTTCTGGCCTTCACCACGGCTACTTTCTGCACTTTCGCCGTGGTTGCCCTTTTGGCTTTTGGGTTCGCTTTCGTCAGGGCGGTTTTGGCGGGTGCGTTTACGAAGCCCTGGTCTACCCTTTGGTTCAGTGGCGCAGCATCTGCCGCCCCGAAGGCAAAAGTCATCACGCCAGCAGCAATAGCTGCCGTTACAACGGTCAATTTCTGCATGTGGTCCTGTTCTGTCTGGGCCGCGCGAAGATCTTCGCGCAGCAACGCCTAATCAATATCGGAACATTCGGGGGGCTGAAGGTCCGATAACTTGCACGAACTGCCTTTGAGGGCCGAATTGGTGTCGAACAAGGCGAGGCAATTCACTTTCAGTGACAGGCTGTAACTCGAATATCAGGAGAAGATTATTTAGACGCAGCTGACCTAAGGGAAGTCAGCAGGCTTTGCAGCGTGCGGATCGTCGAACCGTCGGCGACGCCATCCACCAAGCGTGGCCGGAAATGCCGCTGAAACGCTTCGACGACGATTTCGGTTTGGCGGTCGAAGACACCGGATATCTCCACGCCATAGCCGTAGAGCGCCAGCATCGACTGCAGCGCTTCGACCTCGGCGCCGGTATCGCCAGCTTTCAGTACCGCGCCGCGCCGGATCGGCGCCGCAGGCACGAAATGGCCGACCCCCGCCGCAAACAGCACCCTCCAGGGGAATTTCTCGCCCGGATCGATCTTGCGCCCCGGCGCGATGTCGGAATGGGCGAGCACGCGTTGAGCCGCGATAGAATATCGCCCGATTATCCCTTTGCAGAGGCCAATCACCGCTTCGATCTGACGCTTGGGGAAGGCCGAATAACCGAGCGTATGGCCGGGATTGACGATTTCGATGCCGACCGAGCAGGAGTTGATGTCGGTGCGCCCGAACCAGGAACTTGCGCCGGCATGCCAGGCCCGGTCGCTCTCGCGCACCATCTGGACGATGCGGCCGTCCTCGTGGACGAGATAGTGTGAGGAAACTTCGCTGGCGGGGTCGCACAGCCACGCTTCGGCTGCAGCACCCGTCGCCATGCCGGTATAGTGCAGCACGATCATGTCGGGTCTGAGCGTCTCGCGCCGCGGGCCGAAATTCGGCGATACCCTGACCTCGGCGCCTGGCTCGTCGGGCAGGAAGCCGCTCATGCGTGCCTAAGGCCCCGCTCGATCATTTCATAGGCCGCGTTGATCGCCGCGACCCTGGTCGTCGCGATCTTGATGAACTCCTGCGGCAGGCCGCGCGCGATCAGCCGGTCCGGATGATTGTCGGAGACCAGCTTGCGATACCGCTTCCTGACCTCCTCGAACGGCTTGCCGCGCTCGATGCCCAGCACGACATAGGGATCGCCGGCGCCAAGATTGACGTGCCTGGCCATGATCGCCTCGTAGTGCACCTCGTCGATGCGGAAAATCTCGGCGATGCGGTGCAGGAAAATGCCTTCGCGTTCATGCACCAGCCCATCAGCCTTGGCGATATGGAACAGGCCGTCGAGTATGTCTTCCAGCATGACGCAGTTCGAATGGCCCGAGCCGCACATCTGCGCCATGCGCTCGGCATAGGTCTCGAACCCGGCAACGTCGCGCTTAGCCAGATCGTAGAGCCGCGCCACGTTGCGGGTCTGCTCTCTCGGCACCTCGAATATTTCCTGGAAGGCCCGCACCTCGTCTTGGGTGACGATACCGTCGGCCTTGGCCATCTTGGCCGACAGCGCAATCATCGCCACAGAGAAGGCAACGCGCCGGCGCAGATCCGCATCGCCGGAAAAAACAGTTCGCACGGCCTCGACCACTTCGGCGACGCCCGAATTGGCTGAAGAGGAAACGCGGTTGATGAACTCGCCAAGGCGATCCCAAATCGACATGAGCGCTTATTAGGGCCGCCAGCCACCGCTATCAAGCCAAGACAGCGCCGCAGGGTGGATCGATTTACGCAAACGCTGACGCGCTAGATCGCAAATCATAGGAATTAGCCGATCGTAGCCCACGAAAGGGCCGGCCCCCGGCCCTAAACGCAGGAAGGCCGGCGCGAAGCCGGCCTCCTCTCTCGTCACATCAAAGTGACCGAGACTGCTGCTACTGCGCGGGGGCGGCAGGAGCAGGCGTTGCCGGAGCCGGTTCAGCAGGCTTCGGGGTATCGGGGTTTGCCGGCTGCATCGGCTGGTCGGCCGCCGGCGGATTGGTGCTCTGGGTGGTGGTGTTGTCCGTACCGCTGTCGCTACAGGCGGCAACGCCGAGCAGGGCCAGGGCAGAAACGGACGCAAGAATGAGCTTTTTCATAACATCTCTCCTTCACTACACGCTCACATTGCAGTGAACGCTCGAAGAGGAAATGCATCAGACGGCCATGAGTTTCGTAACGTTGCGTTTCCTGATGTAACATCCCAGGCGGTGATTGCAGCTCGGGCGATGGCGCACAGAGGCGGATGATTTCAGGTCGAATCGACCTGAAATGAGCTCTGCGTGGACAAGAAATGGGATTTTTGGATCGACCGCGGCGGCACCTTCACCGACGTGATCGGGCGCGACCCGGACGGCGGGTTGCATCCCAGGAAACTCCTGTCGGAAAATCCCGAAGCCTACCCTGATGCGGCCATAGCCGGCATCCGTGAGTTGCTCGGTCTGAAATCGGGCGCCGCCATTCCGTCCGGCCTGATTGGCGACATCAAGATGGGCACCACCGTCGCCACCAACGCGCTTTTGGAGCGCAAGGGCGACCGCGTGCTCTTGCTGATCACCAAGGGCTTTCGCGATGCGCTAAAGATCGCCTATCAGGCGCGGCCAGATATCTTCGCCAAGGAGATCATCCTTCCCGAACAGCTCTACGAGCGTGTCATCGAGATCAACGAACGCGTGCGGGCCAATGGCGATGTCGAGCGCCTGCTCGACATCGCCGCCTGCCGTCCCGCGATCGAAAAGGCCCGCGCCGACGGCATCGATGCGGTGGCGATCGTCTTCATGCACGCCTGGAAATACCCCGACCACGAGAAGGCGGTGGCGAAAGTCTGCCGGAAGATCGGCTTTTCGCAGATTTCGGTCAGCCATGAGGTCTCGCCGCTGATCAAGCTGGTCGGTCGCGGCGACACCACCGTGGTCGATGCCTATCTCTCGCCGATCCTGTCGAGGTATGTGCAAAGGGTGGCGGGCGAGCTGGGCGCCCTCTCCCCCCTCGAGGGGGGTGAGGATCGGTCGGCCGAAGGCCGAGAAAAAGCCAACGATTTGGCTTTTTCAGCGACGAACGCCCGGAGCCATAGCGAAGGGCAGTCGGCAAAGCGGCCAGAGCGGGTCCACTCAGAAGGCACCGCCGGAGCGTCGAGCCCAATCGATCCGACCCCACCCGGCGGCTCCGCCGCCACCCTCCCCTCGAGGGGGAGGGAAAGCCCTCGCCTGATGTTCATGATGTCGTCGGGCGGGCTCACCGCCGCCGACATGTTCCAGGGCAAGGATGCGCTGTTGTCCGGTCCGGCGGGCGGCGTCGTCGGCATGGTCGAAACGGCGAAGCTCGCCGGCTTCGAGAAAGTCATCGGCTTCGACATGGGCGGCACCTCGACCGACGTCGCCCATTATGACGGCGAGTATGAGCGCGCCTTCGACACCGAGGTCGCCGGCGTGCGCATCCGCGCGCCAATGATGCGCATCCACACCGTGGCTGCCGGCGGCGGCTCGATCCTGCACTACGAAGCTGGCCGCTTTCGCGCCGGGCCGGATTCCGCCGGCGCCAATCCCGGCCCGGCCGCCTACCGGCGCGGCGGCCCGCTCGCCGTCACAGACGCCAATGTGATGCTGGGCAAGCTGCAGCCCGATTTCTTCCCCGCAATTTTCGGCCCCGGCCAGGACCAGCCGCTGGATGCGACCGCGGTACGCGAAAAATTCGCCGCACTCGCCGCCGAAATCGGCGACGGCCGCACCCCGGAAGCCGTCGCCGAAGGCTTTGTCACCATCGCCGTCGAAAACATGGCCAACGCCATCAAGAAGATATCCGTCCAGCGCGGCTACGACGTCACCGAATATGTGCTGAACTGTTTTGGCGGCGCCGGCGGCCAGCATGCCTGCCTGGTTGCCGACGCGCTCGGCATGGAAGCGGTGCTGATCCACCCCTTCTCCGGCCTGCTGTCGGCCTATGGCATCGGCCTGTCATCGGTCTTTGCTTCACGGCAGCAGGCGCTGCTCAAGCCGCTGGCGGAAGAGTCCAGGTCCGAGATCGACAGCCTCATTGCCACGTTGAAAAAGGCCGTCATCGCCGAACTCGCGGCGCAAGGCATCGCCGAGGATAAAGTTGCCGCAAAGCCGGTTCTGCACATCCGCTACGACGGCACCGACACAACGCTGCCGGTGAATTTCGAGCAGGACTCGATCTTACAGGCCAGGCGCGACTTCGAAGTCGCCCACAAGGCGCAGTTTGGTTTCGTCTATGACGACAAGCCGATGATCGTCGAGACGGTTGGCGTCGAAGGCAGCGAAATCGCCGAGGCCAGGGCCGAAGCCTATGCGCCCGCAGGACCTGCACGGGTTGAAGCCGGCGCTTCCGGAACGCGGCGCATCTACACCGAAGGCCGGTGGCATGAGGCCGGCATCCATCGCCGCGAAAACCTGCGCCCCTCCAATTTGGTCGCGGGACCCGCTCTCATTATCGAGCCGAACCAGACCATCGTCGTCGAGCCGGGCTGGCGGGCCGAAATCACCAATCTCAATCACGTCGTCATTCGCCGCACGGAACGGAAAGTGCGCGCTGCGGCCCTCGGCACCCAAGCCGATCCGGTGATGCTGGAGGTCTTCAACAACCTCTTCATGTCGATCGCCGAGCAGATGGGCGTCACGCTGCAGAACACTGCCTATTCCGTCAACATCAAGGAAAGGCTGGACTTTTCCTGCGCCGTCTTCGACCGTCACGGCGCGCTGGTCGCCAACGCGCCGCACATGCCAGTGCATCTCGGCTCCATGGACCGATCGGTCGAGACCATCATCCGGCTGAACTCCGGCGACATCCATCCCGGTGACGTCTTTGCGCTGAATGCCCCCTACAATGGCGGCACGCATCTGCCCGACATCACCGTGGTGACGCCGGTGTTCGATGATGCGAAGAAAGAAATCCTGTTCTGGGCGGCGTCACGCGGTCATCATGCCGACATTGGTGGCACGGCCCCCGGCTCGATGACGCCGCTCGCCACTACCGTCGACGAGGAAGGTGTTTTGTTCGACAATTTCCGTGTTGTCGATCGCGGAAAATTCCGCGAGGCGGAACTGCAGACGCTGCTCACCGACCACCCCTACCCCGCTCGCAACCCGCCCCAGAACATCGCCGACCTCAAGGCGCAGATCGCCGCCAATGAAAAGGGCGTGGCGGAGCTGCGCAAGATGGTCGCCCATTTCGGCCTCGATGTCGTCGAAGCCTATATGGGCCATGTCCAGGACAATGCCGCCGAAAGCGTGCGCCGCGTGCTGGAGCGGCTGCCCGACGCATCAGAATATGAATACCCGACCGACACCGGCCAGGTCATCAAGGTGAAGATCACGGTCGACCGGCAAAAACGCGAGGCGACCGTCGACTTCACCGGCACCTCGCCGGTCATGAGGAACAATTTCAACGCGCCGGAGCCCGTCGCCCGTGCAGCGGTGCTCTACGCCTTCCGCGTCATGGTCGAGGACATGATACCGATGAATGCCGGCTGTCTGCGGCCAATCAACATCATCATCCCCGACGGCTGCATGCTGAAACCCAGCTATCCCGCCGCCGTCGTCGCCGGCAATGTCGAGACCTCGCAGCATGTCACCAACGCGCTGTTCGGCGCCATGGGCGCCATGGCCAACGCGCAAGGCACGATGAACAACCTGACCTTCGGCAACAAGCAGTACCAGTATTACGAGACGATCTGTTCCGGCTCGCCGGCCGGGCAGATGAACTCTGGCCGCGGCTTTGCCGGCACCTCCGGCGTCCACTCCCACATGACCAATTCGCGCCTTACCGATCCGGAAGTGCTGGAACTGCGCTTTCCCGTTCTGCTCGAGGATTTCCACATCCGCGAAGGCTCCGGCGGCAAAGGCAAATGGAGCGCCGGCGACGGCACCAGGCGGACGATCCGTTTCCTCGAAAAGATGGAATGCGCGATCCTGTCCTCGCACCGCAACCGGCCGCCGAAAGGTTTGGATGGCGGCGGCGATGGCGAGGTCGGCTCGACCAAGGTCCGCCGCAATGACGGTTCAATCGATGTTCTGAAGGCTTGCGACCAGACGGTGCTCGACGCCGGCGACGCCGTCATCCTGACGACGCCGACGCCGGGAGGGTTTGGCCAAGATTAATGCACATCGCCCAAAAATTGTTCATCCGTTTTGGGAAAGCGACTTGCGTCAGAACAGCAACCTGAAGCGTCAACAGGCTGTCACTGGCCTGTCATGACGCTGCGCTACCCGCTTGCGCCAAAGCAAACGGGGAATCATTAGCCATGACGGACGTTTCGGCAGATCTGGTCTTTCGCCGTGGCAAGGAAGTTGGAAAAGCTGTCTATCAGAACCGCCCGCTGTCCAAGGCCGGTCTTTCCGAGCGGCTGTTTGCGCTTCTGTTTTCCGGCCTCGTCTACCCGCAGATCTGGGAAGACCCTGAAGTCGACATGGAGGCCATGCAGCTTGGCCAGGGCCATCGCGTCGTCACCATCGCCTCCGGCGGCTGCAACATCCTCGCTTACCTCACCCGCTCGCCTGAACGCGTCGATGCGGTCGATCTCAACGCCGCCCACATCGCCTTGAACCGGATGAAGCTGGAGGCGGTGCGGCATCTGCCTTCGCAGGGCGACCTGTTCCGCTTCTTTGGCGCCGCCGACACCAGCCACAATTCGGAAGCCTATGACCGCTTCATCGCGCCGCACCTCGACCCGGTCAGCCGCCACTACTGGGAGCGCCGCAACTGGCGCGGCCGCCGGCGCATCACCGTCTTCGACCGCAATTTCTACCAGACCGGCCTGCTCGGCCTGTTCATCGCCATGGGCCATCGCACCGCCAAATTCTTCGGTGTCGACCCCGCCGGCATCATGGCGTCGAAGAGCATCGCCGACCAGCGTCGTTTCTTCAACGAAGAGTTGGCGCCGGTCTTCGACAAGAAGCTGTTGCGATGGGCGACATCGCGCAAAGCCTCGCTGTTCGGTCTCGGCATTCCGCCGGCGCAGTACGATTCGCTGATCACTTCGGGCGACGGCTCAATGGCCAGCGTGCTGAAGGCCCGGCTGGAAAAGCTCGCTTGCGATTTTCCATTGAAGAACAATTACTTCGCCTGGCAGGCTTTCGCCCGCCGCTATCCCAATCCGGGCGAGGCCGCCCTTCCCGCCTACCTCGAAGAACGCAACTACAAGGCGATCCGCAATAATGTCGATCGCGTCGGCATCCACCACGCCAACCTGATCGAATTCCTGGCCGGCAAGGACGCCGGGACCGTCGACCGCTTCATCCTGCTCGACGCGCAGGACTGGATGACGGACGACCAGCTCAACGCGCTGTGGTCGGAGATCACCCGCACCGCCTCGGTCGGCGCCCGCGTCATCTTCCGCACCGCGGCCGAACCCAGCCTGCTGCCCGGCCGCGTCTCGACTTCGCTACTCGACCAGTGGAACTACGAGGACGAGGCCTCGCGCGACTATTCGGCCCGCGACCGCTCGGCGATCTATGGCGGCTTCCACCTCTATGTGAAGCGCCCGGCATGAGCACGAGCGAGCTGCCGGCCGACCATGCCAAGTTGATGGACGGCGTCTATCGCTGGCAGCGCCATATCTACGACCTGACCCGCAAATATTACCTGCTCGGCCGTGACCAGATGATATCGGGGCTGGACGTGCCGGCGAGAGGCACAGTGCTCGAACTCGGCTGCGGCACCGGCCGCAACATTGCGCTGGCCGCCCGCCGCTATCCCGATGCCCGTTTCTACGGCCTCGATATTTCGACCGAGATGCTGGAGACGGCCAGCAAGGCCATTGGCCGCGAAGGCCTGTCCGGTCGCGTCGTGCTGGCGTGCGGCGATGCCACCGATTTCGACGCCAAAACGCTGTTCGGCGTCGTTCACTTCGACCGCATTTTCGTGTCCTATTCGCTGTCGATGATCCCGGGCTGGGAAAAGACGGTTTCTGCTGCCCTTGCCGCGCTTGCGCCTGGCGGCTCGCTGCACGTCGTCGATTTCGGCCAGCAGGAAGGCCTGCCGCGCTGGTTCCGGACCGTGTTGCGCGGTTGGCTCAAAAAGTTCCATGTCACCCCGCGTGAATCTCTGCGCGAAGTCCTGGAATCGGAGTCTCGGCGAACCGGCGCAACCTTCCGTTTCCGCACGCTTTATCGCGGTTATGCGTGGCTGGCGGTGATCGCGCAGCCAAGAGTCTAATGTAGCGCCTTCACCAGCGCGCCAAGCATCACTTGCGGCCGGTAGCCGAGCTTGGCCGGCGTCAGCCCGAGCCGCACCACGACCAATTGCTCTGAAGGGATGATGGCGACCGTCTGGCCGTCATGGCCCTCCATCCAGTAGGTATCCTTGGGCAGGCCGGCGGCGACGCCGGCGCCAGGATTTTCCTCATCGCCCGGCGCTTCGATCCACAACTGCCCCTTGCCATAGACTTTCGAGGCAGGTGCAGGCTCTCTCATCCAGTCTACAAAACCGGCGGGCAGGATCTGGTTGCCGTTCCACACCCCGCCTTGCAGCAGGAACTGACCGAAGCGCGCCCAGTCATGGCCGGTGGCGTAGAGATAGGATGAGCCGACGAAGGTGCCTTCTTCGTCTGTTTCGAGCACCGCGCTTTGCATGCCAAGCGGCGCGAACAGCGCTGTCCGCGGCCAAGCCAGCGCCTTCGGCTTGTCGCCGATCGCGTCCTGCCACAGCCGCGACAGCATCACTGCCGTGCCGCTCGAATAGGAGAAGACCTTACCCACTTCGCCGGTCAGCGGCTTGGATTCGGCGAAGCCCGCCATGTCGGGCTCGAGATAGAGCATGCGCGTTACATCGGCGAGGTCGCCATAATCTTCGTTGAACTCCAGCCCGCTCGACATCGCCATCATGTCGGCCAGACTGATGGCGGCGCGGCCGTCCGTCTTCCAGGGGCCGAACAGGCCCTGATTGATCACCGCCATCTTGCCGTCCTTGACCAGCGTACCGACGAGCGCGGCATTGACCGTCTTGGTCATCGACCATCCGAGCAGCGGCGTCTTCGCCGAAAACCCGTCGCCATAGCGCTCGGCAACGATGCGGCCGTTCTTCACCACCACCACAGCCCGCATGCCGGTGCCGGTCATCCCTGCATCGTCGAGGATCTTGCCGATCTCGGGATTCTGCGAGGCATCGACCCGATCTCCCTCCGGCCACAGATCGCCCTTGGTGGTCGCCGACGCTTCGGCAGGGATTGTCGCGCGCCGTACCTTGCCGACATCGCCATCTGGAACCGAGGCGCAACCCAAGCCGTCGCGCGCGACGGCAATGCTCTTGCCGAGGAAGCCAAACAGTCCGGCCGAGACGGTCCCCCTGTTCTTGTCGACCGACACTTTCATCAGCCTGAGCAGCGGATGGCCGGGTGCCTGCACGTCGACGGCAAGCACCTCATTGGGGTCACGCCCGGCGATAAAAACATTCGAGCAGACGATCTTGGCCGAATAGCCGGAGCCGACGCGGATCAGTTCCGGCGGTGCGATGTAGAGCCAGGCAAACAGCGCGGCAACCGCCAGCACGACCAGGCCAAGCAGCCACTTTATGACCTTCACGACGATCCGCATCTTTAAGTCCCTGCTTTTCCGCTGCCCGGTGGCTTGCGGCTCGATTCATGTCATCGATTTGCCGCCATTGCTTCCGCAAAATCGATGTTCTTGTCGAGCGCCGTCAACCTGTTATCAACCATGATCGGCGATCACTGGAGAATCAGGCGATGCTGTGGGGCGATCGCCTGAGGGGCACCTGCAACAACAACCCAACAGCGACCGGCTGATTCCGGCTCGGAAAATGCGATGCGCCGTTTCGCGGCCCTCATCACGTTGACGCTGCTGGCCGCCTGCTCGACCGCCGGCGATCTCGTGCCGTCGATGTCGCCTTCGAGCAGCCCGACGGTTGCGGTGCGCGCACCGCGCTTCGAAGACTCCAAGCCGCATGAATGGGACAGCGGCGCGCCCTGGAATTACGCCGTTCACGGCACCGATGTCTCCAAGTACCAGACGTCGGTCGACTGGCCGACAGCCAAGGCCAGCGGCATCTCCTTCGCCTTCATCAAGGCGACCGAGGGCGGCGATCGTTTCGACGACTATTTCAACGAGCACTGGGCCCGCACCAAAGCCAATGGCATTCCGCGCGCGGCCTACCATTTCTTCTATTTCTGCACGCCGGCCGCCACCCAGGCGCGCTGGTTCATCGAAAACGTGCCTGTCGACCGCTCGGCCATGCCGCCGGTGCTCGACATGGAATGGAACCCGAAATCGCCGACCTGCCGGCTGCGTCCGGATTCGGCGACGGTGCGCGCGGAGATGACCACCTTTCTCGAAATCGTCGAACGGCACTATGGCAAGAAGCCGATCATCTACACCTCGGTCGACTTCTTTGACGACAATGACCTTTCGACTTTCCGCGGCTATCCCTACTGGCTGCGCTCGGTCGCCGGCCACCCCCGCCAGAAATATGGCAGCCACCCGTTCACCTTCTGGCAATACACCGGAACCGGCATCGTTCCCGGCATGACCGGCAAATCCGATATCAACGTCTTCAACGGCAGCGAAGCTGCCTGGAAAAAGTGGCTGCGGCAGAATACGCATTGACACCGGTGCAACGGCAGCGAAGCCGTCCGAAACCGCAGGCCGCGGCAGAACACCCGTTGACACCGGCGCTGCCGCCTGCTTTTCGACGGTCCATGCGAACCGATTTGCAACCACAGGGATATCAGGGCCGGAAACAGTCGAAGAACCGACTGCGCTCCGGGCTGCTCGCGGCCCTGCTGCTCAGCGCCGCGGCCATGCCGGCGGCGACGCAGGAATGCGGCGGCGACTTCGAAGCCTGGAAGCAGGGCGTCGCGGCGGAAGCCAAGGCAGCCGGCGTCGGCGCTGCCGGCCTCGACGCGCTGGAAGCCGCCAACATCGACGACAAGGTGCTGGCGCGCGATCGCGCCCAGGGCGTCTTCGCCCAGACCTTTATCCAGTTCTCCAACCGCATGATCTCGGCCTACCGGCTGAAGCAGGGCGCGGCCAACCTGAAGAAATACGCCGACGTCTTTGCCCGCGCCGACCAGCAGTTCGGCGTCCAGGCGCCGATCATCGCCGCCTTCTGGGGGCTGGAGACCGATTTCGGCGCCGTGCAGGGCGATTTCCACACGCTGAGCGCCTTGGTGACGCTGTCGCATGACTGCCGCCGCCCGCAGCTGTTTAGGCCGCAGCTGGTGCCGCTGTTGATGCTGATCGATCGCGGCGTCGTGCCGGCCGACGTCACCGGCGCCTGGGCCGGCGAGGTTGGCCAGACGCAGATCCTGCCCTCCGACTATCTGGCGCGCGGCGTCGACGGCGACGGCGATGGCATCGTCGACCTCAGGCGCAGCGTGCCCGACGTGATCATGACCACGGCCAACAAGGTGCTGTCGCGCGGCTGGAAACGCGACCAGCCCTGGATCGAGGAAGTGCGCGTGCCCGAGGACATGCCGTGGGAGCAGACCGGCCGCACCAACAAGCTGCCGCTGTCGCAATGGGCCGCCTGGGGCGTTACCAATCCCGACGGCACGCCGCTGATCGACAACGGCCTCAAGGCCGGCCTGGCGCTGCCGATGGGCCGCAAGGGCCCGGCCTTCCTCGCCTATGACAATTTCGACGTCTATCTCGAATGGAACCAGTCCTTCACCTACGCGCTGACGGCGGCAAACCTCGCGGCACGGTTGGCAGGGGCAAAGCAGTTCGACCCGCGCAATCCCGAAACCGGGCTCAATGGCGACCAGATGAAGGAATTGCAGACCAAGCTCGAAGCGCGTGGCTACGATGTCGGCACCGTCGACGGCATTCTGGGCACCAACACCCGTGAGGCTATCCGCAAGGAACAGATGCGGCTTGGCATGCCGGTCGATGGCTGGCCGACGCCGGAGCTGTTGGGGAAGTTGTGAAGAAGTGAGTAGGCAGCAGGGGCGTAGGCAGTAGAACCTCCCAAGCGGTATTCCCTATTCTCTAGTCCCTGCCCGAACGAAATCGATAAATACTCGCAAAGCCGGCGGGACGTGTCTCGAACTTGGGTGATACAGGAAGAAGCCTGGGAAGCTGGGCGACCAGGGCTCAAGAAATCTCACCAGCCTGCCAGTCCCGATCGACGGCTGGACCTGATAGTCGATCATGTAGGCGACACCTGCTCCACCCAGCGCCGCATTCAGCACCAGCTCGGTGTCGTTGACGGTCAGGCTGCCCTGGACTGCGATCTCAAGAACCCGTTTGCCGCGCGAAAACTCCCACCGGTAGATGTGGCCGCCGCCCGGCCATTGAAAATTGATGCATTGGTGCTGGTGCAGATCCTGGGGATGACGGGGAATTGCGCGGCCTTCAAGGTAGGCCGGGGCAGCCACCGCCGCCATTTGCAGATCCTCGCTGAGCTTGACTGCCACCATGTCCTTCTGCAGCCGCTCGCCGAGACGGATCCCGGCGTCGAACCGGCTCTGGACAATATCGGTCAGCATGTCGTCGACGATCACCGTCAGCGCGATTTCGGGATAGGCGCGCTGGAAGTCTCCCAGGATAGGCGCGATGAAACGCATCGCCGCGACGCGCGACACGTTGATGCGCAGCGGTCCCGCCGGCCGATCCCGTCCGGCCTGAACGTCGGCAACAGCACCATTCAGTTCGCCGAATGCAGCGGCCAGCCGGGCAAACAGCGTATCGCCGGCAGCGGTCGGTGAAACACTGCGGGTCGTGCGGTTGAGCAGCCTGACCCCGACACGAGCCTCCAACTGCCGGATCGATTGGCTGAGCGACGGCGGCGACACACGCAGCCGCGCAGCGGCGCGAACGAAACTGCCCTCCTCCACGATCGCGGCAAATGCCTTGAGCTGGGAGAATTCGGAACCGCGCATTGTGTATTCCTGGATTAACAAGCCAGTTAGATAATAGGCCATTATCTGATCAGTTGTATTGCCCTATTTCTCGACCATCGGCCTGCCAACCGCAGGCCTGAACGGTTGAAGGAATTGATCATGTCCCAGTCCTTGCAAGGCAAAACCGCACTGGTCACCGGCAGTTCGCGCGGTATCGGGCGAGCCATCGCCGAAGGGCTCGCGGCCAAGGGCGCTGCCGTCGTCGTCAATTATGTCAGCAACCGGAAAGCAGCTGACGAGGTCGTGGTCGCTATCGCCAGGAAGGGCGGAAAGGCAATCGCCATTGAGGCCGACATTTCCGTTCTTGCCGATGTCCGTCGCCTGTTCGACGAGACCGAGAACCAATTGGGCGCGATAGATATTGTCGTTGCCAATGTCGGCGTCGCCATCATCAAGCCGTCCATCGAGGTGAGTGAAGCCGATTTCGACCTTGTCTTCGGAACCAATGCCAAGGGCACGTTCTTCACGCTTCAGGAAGCAGCGCGCCGTGTGAGCGACAGCGGCCGGATCATCGCGGTCTCCACTGGCGGCACCAAGATGTTCTTCACGCAGACGGCGCTCTATCTCGGCAGCAAGGGTGCCGTCGAACAATTCGTCCGCGTGCTCTCGCGGGAACTCGGGGCGCGCGGCATCACCGTGAATGCACTGTCGCCGGGCTTCACCGACACGGACCTGCTTCCCGAGCGCGATCGTGCCGTGGCCGCCGGCATGTCGCCCTTCGGCAGGATTGGCGCCACGCGCGACGTTGCCGATGTCGCGGTCTTCCTGGCCAGCGACGAGGCCCGCTGGCTGACCGGCGAGAATATCCAGGCCGGTGGCGGGGTGGCCTAATCCGCCATCGTCTCCAGGCTGGCAAACCCTTGCGGTGCGTCCCCTTCGTCGAAGGGCGTCGTCACCTCGACGAAAGTGTCGGGATAAAAGCCGTTGAAGCGGGTTCTCAGCGACAGCGAATAGGCGCCGATATGGCCGATCTCGATCCAGTCGCCGGTGTCGACGGTTTCCGGCAGCCAGAAGGGCCTCGACAGGATGTCGACGGAATCGCAGGTGGCGCCGCAGACCTTGAACGGCACGATGTTCTTCTCCTCGCCATTGCGCGAGCGGATCGCCGGATCGGGAATGAAGCGCGCCGGCAGCGTTATCTTGCCGGTCCATGAATCCGACAGCGACGCCCAGATGCCGTCATTGATGTAGAGCCGCTTGCCCTTGCGCAGCAGCACGCGCACGATCAGCGAAAGGCAGCGCGCCACGATCACCCGGCCGGGCTCGGCCACCAGCGGCATCTGGTCGAACTGATATTCCCTGAGGTCGCCCGACAGCCGCGACATGATCTGGCCGAGCGACGGCATCTCGACCTGCTTGCGGTTGGGATCATGGCCATATTCGGCAGGAAAACCGCCGCCGACATCGAGGCCGGCAACGTCAAAGGTCAGCCGGTTGCGCACCCAGTCGGCCGAGGCCAATGCCCGTTCATAGGTGTCGGGATCCTCGATCTGGCTGCCGACATGAAAGCACAGGCCGACCTTGTAGCCGGTGCGGTTGAGCCGCTCGGCAAGCTCCACCGCATAGGCCGGCCCGGCGCCGAATTTCTTCGACAGTTCGTAAGCCGCCGAGCCCTTGGTCTGGATGCGCACGAAGACGCTGATGGCGCCCGGATCGATATCGAGCGCCCGCACCACGCGCGTCAGCTTGGTGATTTCGTCCTCATGGTCGAGCGAAATGACGCGGATGGCGTATTTCTCCAGCGCCAACTTGATGTCCGACTGCGCCTTGACCGGATGCATGTAAAGCATCTCGGCATCGGGTGAGACCGCACGCACGGCGGCGAACTCGCCGGGCGAAGCCACATCGAAGGCAGTAACGCCGGCTTCGACCAGCGCCTTCAGCACGATCTGCTCGCCATTGGTCTTGACCGCATAGGCGGTCTTGCCGGGAAACATGCCCATGAATTGTTTGGCATCCGCCTTCAGCACCTGCGGGCGAAAGCAGTAGACCGGGTCGTCAGGACGAAGCGCCAGCGCCGCCTCGCGGGCATTTTCGAATCGCTGCATGGACGAATCCCCTGACTTTCTCGGCTGCGCACAATTAATCCAAGCTAGCGGCTAAAGAAAACAATTCTGTGTCTCGCGGCGCTGATGCTACGGCGTTACGTCCAAATGGTTACGTCTGCCATCCGATCAGGTTTCGGGTGGCCCTTGTCGCTGGACCCTATATGCCTTTTGCCTGACCGACTGGCGCTCGCGCCGTCTGGGGAGGACGATTCGAAATGGCAATTGCCACGACATCCATGCAGCGCGGACCGATGACGCTCAGGGACTGGGGCCAGCTTCTGCTGCTCGGCGCGATCTGGGGCGGTTCATTCTTCTTTGCCCGCATCGCCGTTGCCGAGATGCACCCGCTGGTGCTGGTGCTGTTTCGCGTCGCCATCGCGGCCATCGCGCTGCAGCTCTATCTCGCCATTCGCGGCCCGTCCTTCCGCCTCGCCTTTCCGCATGCCGGCCTGTTTTTCCTCCTGGCGCTCGCTAACAATGTCGTGCCGTTCTCGCTGATCTTCGCCGGCCAGACCGCGCTCGGCGCCGGCGTCGCCTCGGTGCTCAATGCGACGACGCCGTTCTGGACGCTGATCCTCGCCAATGCGTTGACATCGGACGAAAAGCTGTCGTGGAACAAGCTTGCCGGCATCGGGCTCGGCATCGCCGGCACCGCGGTCATGATCGGCCCCGGCCTGCTGGCCGGGCTCGGCGGCCCGGTCTGGGCGAAGTTCGCGCTGATCGGCGCCTCGCTGTCCTACGCTGTCGCGCTGATGATCGCCCGCCGCTTCAAGGGCGTGCCCTCGCCCGTCATCGCCACCGGACAATTGACGGCGTCGACCATCATCATGATCCCGGTGGTGCTGTTCACCTACGGCCCGGCCGGCCTGTTCTCGGCCTCGCCGCCGGTCTGGACGGCGGTGTTGGCGCTGGCGCTGCTGTCCACCGCCTTCGCCTACATTCTCTATTTCAATCTCGTCGCCTCGGCCGGCGCCACCAACGCGTCGCTGGTGACGCTTATCGTCCCGGCCAGCGCCATCCTGCTCGGCTTACTGTTCCTGAGCGAGCGGCTCGCTCTGTTCGAGTTCTGCGGCATGGCGCTGATTGCCTTCGGCCTGGTGACGATCGACGGGCGGCTGTTCGGTCGCCGCTAGAACGGGGATGGTAGCGCTGCCATGCCACGCTTCCGCCACAGACCCGTCACAATTTATTCACAGCCCGCCAGCGGGTATTTGCCGAAGAGTTTCAATGCCTAACACCAAATGGCAGGTCGCAAATTCCACAATCGTGTCGCATTGCAGCATACTTTCCGCTTGCCTGTGGCATAAATGACCCTAGACTCCACCCATAGCTCTTTCATAGAGGAGGCTATGACATGGGACTTACGAGGCCAATCAACGCATTGATGATCTGTGCTGCATTTGCCTTCATTGGCGCCCTTATCATAGGCGTTCTTCCGTAACCGCCAGAGCGGAAGAAGATAGCAGCAAATAGCCCACAAATTCGAAAGGCCGGGTTTTTCGCCCGGCCTTTTGCATTTCAGATCATCACGATTAGACTCAGGCCGCGGCCGACCCAGCCACTTCCGTTTCGTGCGAGCGGATGCCGATCATGTGGCAGATCGCGAACACCAGGTCGGCCCGGTTCATGGTGTAGAAGTGGAAATCGCTGACACCGCGCTCGACAAGGTCGAGCACCTGCTCTGCGGCCACGGCCGATGCCACCAAAGCATGCGTCTGCGGGTCGTTTTGCAGCCCCTCGAAGCGCTCGGCCAGCCATGCCGGCACCAGCGCGCCGCAGCGTGCCGAGAAATTGGCGACCTGGGTGAAATTATGCACCGGCAGGATGCCGGGCACGATCGGGATGTAGATGCCGGCGCGGCGCGCCCGCTCGACATAACGCTCGTAGAGATCGTTGTCGAAGAAGAACTGGGTGATCGCCCGCGTCGCGCCATTGTCGGCCTTGCGCTTCAGCATGTCGAAGTCGGTGGCGAAGTCAGGGCTTTCCGGATGCTTTTCCGGATAGGCCGAGACCGAAATGTCGAAATCGCCGGCGCCCTTCAGCGCGCCGACCAGTTCGGCGCCATTGGCATAGCCATCTGGATGCGGCCGGTAGGCGGTGCCGACGCCCGCCGCTGGATCGCCGCGCAAGGCGACGAAGCGTTTCACGCCCATCTCGGCGAATTCGCGAACCACGGCGTCGACCTCATGGCGGGCGGCGTCAACGCAGGTCATGTGCGCCGCCGGCGTCAGCGTCGTCTCGTTGAGGATGCGCTTGACCGTGCGGGCCGTGCGCTCGCGCGTCGAGCCGCCGGCGCCATAGGTCACCGAAACGAATTTCGGCTTCAGCGGCTCCAGCCTGGTGACGGTGTCCCAGAGCCTCGCCTCCATCTCGTCGGTCTTCGGCGGAAAGAACTCGAAGGAGACGCGGACCTTGTCGCCAATGTCGGGACGGCGGGAAAAGCGGAACTGGTTCATCAGGCGGTTTCCCCAATTTGGTATGCTTTGGCCGGCAAAGAGTCGTTGGAAGGTTCGGCGATCAGCATGCGGCGGTCGCGGCCGAGCCACAGCTTGACGGTGAGCCTGGCTTCGTTGCCGCCGCGCGGCTCGAACTCCTGGGCATCTTCGAGGTCGAGCTCAGCCTCGGCAAACCATTCCGATATTTGCCGATCGGAAAAGCCCAGTCTGACATGCGCATGCTGATCGCGCAGGAACTCCAGCGCATGCGGCGCGAAGTCGACGATCACCAGCCGGCCCGCCGGGCGCAGCAGCCTCGCCGCCTCGCGGATTGCGCGGGCGGGGTCATCGAGATAGTGCAGCACCTGATGGATGGTGACGAGGTCGAAGGCATCGCGCTCGACCGGCGGCGCAAAGATGTCGCCCTGGCGGACCTGCGCATTGGCAATGCCGGCCTTGTCGAGACTGGCGCGCGCCACCGTCAGCATCTCGCGCGACATATCGATGCCGACGCCACGCCGGTAGAGCGGCGAGAAGATCTCGAGGAGGCGCCCGGTGCCGGTGCCAAGATCGAGCATCGACTGGAACGGCCGCTTGCCGACCAGTTTGAGGAGTGCTGCTTCCACCGCGCGGTCCGGCACATGCAGCGAGCGGATATGGTCCCAGCTCGCAGCGTTTTCGGAGAAATATTCGGCGGCGCGATCCTGCCGCTTGCGCTTGACCGACGCCAGCCGCTCGAGGTCGCGCTCGACCTGCGGGTCGGCGCCGCGAATGCCGGAGACCAGCCCCATGACGAAGTCGCGCGCGGAGTCGGTATCTGACAGCCGGAAGAACGCCCAGGAGCCTTCCTGATAACGGCCGATCAGCCCTGCTTCCAGCAACAGCTTCAGATGGCGCGACACGCGCGGCTGCGACTGGCTGAGGATCTCGGTGAGATCGGACACGGTAAGGTCGCCGCGCGACAACAGCGCCAGGATGCGCAGGCGGCTCGATTCGGCCGCCGCCTTCAATGTATCCACCATCGTATCGAGCGAGACATGCATTGGCGTATTCTCGTTGAAAAGATATAAACATATGTTTATGTCAGCTTTAACGACATGGCAAGACCTATGTCGCTTCCTGACAAGAAAATGCCGCACGTGTGATCCCCATGCCCGGAAAGCGCTTTTCCGTCACGATCGACTGGAAACCTGTGCTAGAGGCGAAAGCCATGTTCGAGACGCGCGACGGCGAAAAGCTCCTGCAGTCAGACCCGGCTGACATGCCGCCGGATGGCCACATCGTGTTCATCGGCCGCATCGCCTCGCCATGGACATCGCGGGAAAGCTGCCCGAAGAACATGCGCGCGGCCCGCGAGACGGGACAGGCGGCGACGGTTGTCATCGACCCACCCTATCGCGAGGGCCTGCTTGCGCTGGAGCGCGCCAGCCACATCATCATCCTGTCCTGGCTGCATCACGCACTGCGGGGACTGATTGTCCAGAAACCCCGCCATGCGGCTGAACCGAAAGGCGTTTTCTCGTTGCGCTCCCCGGCCCGGCCGAACCCGATCGGACTCCACGTAGCCAAGCTGACCGCCGTCGACATCGATACAGGCCGCATCGATATCGACGCCATCGATGTGCTCGACGGCACGCCGGTGATCGACATCAAACCCTATTTCGCCTCGACCGATGCCTTTGCCGGGGCAGCAACCATTGCCGGGCGCGACGAGACATGACCGCGCCCACCGGCCGCCGCCGCGCCATCGCCAAGGCGCTGACCGCGCTGCTGCCGCTGGCGCCCTATGCCGACATGGAGAAAATCCGCGCCGAGGCTGGTGCGGTGCATATGAAGACGCTGCCGCCGAGCATTGCCGTATGGCTGGCGACGATCGCCCATATCAGGCACGGCCATACCGACTATGAGAAACTGCTGGCCGAGGGCTATGATCGCGACTCGGCGCGGTTCTTCGTCATCGAGCAGACCAACATGGTGCTGACCCGCTGGCGCGCCACCCGCCTGCTCGATGCCGACGACGAAGAGGAATGACTGTTTTTGTGCATGTCGTTCTCTCAAAACCGGGACCACTTTTGAGCGACATGCATTAGGCTACTGCCGGCTCAGCACGGCAACGGCGTTGTAGGGCTGGCCGTCGGCCTGGCCAACCCAGGTCCAGGAGAGGTTTCCCTTGAAGAACCGGACCGTGATGCCGCCACCATCGATGCACTTGTCCTGGCCGTAGGTGATGTTTTCCCTGTATTCCGCCGAACTCTCGTCCCTGGAAATCTGGGTCAGGGATCCTCCACAGCCGAGCGAAGGATAATCGATCGACGCAGCGCCATCGCCGATGGTCATCGTGATCGCCCAGTCGGCGCCGGCAGCCCCTGCCGGGCTCTGATGGCCGCTGCCGGTCCAGATGCCGTTGAGCCCCGTCGCATTGACCACGCAAGGCACGTTCTGGAAGATCGGCGTCAGCTCGCTGCCCGTCTTTTCGCAGCGATAGGTCTGGCCGTTCTGGCACAGTTCCTCGCCCTCGCGCGCGCACTGCGCAAAGGCCTCGCCGGTGACGAAGACGAGGAAAACTGCAAAGATGATGGTCTGAAAGAATCTGCCCATGTTGCCCCCTCCCGGCCGGACATTTTCAAGGCTGACCATAGGGCAAATCGAATGTGCTACCTAGGACAAACAGCGCTGCCCGGGTGGCCCTATGCCGTCGACTGAAGGCCGCTAGCCTGATCATGCCCGCATTGAGCCGAAGGGACCAATCGCCATGAACCGAAGCGCAGCAGCAGGTAGCATTGCGCCATTGCCGACCCTGTCCGAGCGCCATATCGATCCGCATTCCTATCCCGACGGCGTCGCCTTTCTCGACGGCCAGTATCTGCCGATGTCGCAGGCGAAAATCTCGGTGCTGGACTGGGGATTTCTGCATTCCGACGCCACCTACGACACCGTGCATGTCTGGGACGGCAGCTTCTTCCGCCTCGACCTGCATCTCGACCGCTTCTTCGCCAGCTTGCAGAAACTGCGCATGACGGTCCCGTTCGACCGCGACGGGGTGAGCGAAATCCTGCACAATTGCGTGGCGCTCTCGGGCCACCGCGCCGCCTATGTCGAGATGCTGTGCACGCGCGGCGCTTCGCCGACCTTCAGCCGCGATCCGCGCCAGGCGATCAACCGCTTCATGGCATTTGCCGTGCCGTTCGGTTCGGTCGCCAATGCCGAGCAGTTGCGGCGTGGACTGCATGTCGCCATCAGCGACAAGGTGCGCATTCCGCCGGCCTCGATCGACCCGGCGATCAAGAACTACCACTGGCTCGACCTGGTGCGCGGCCTCTACGATGCCTATGACCGTGGCGGCGAGACGGCGCTGGTCCTCGACATCAACGGCAATGTCGCCGAAGGTCCCGGCTTCAACGTGTTCTGCGTCAAGGATGGCAGCCTGTCGACGCCGGCCATTGGCGTGCTGCCCGGCATCACCAGGCGCACTGTCTTCGATCTCTGCGCCGACGCCGGCCTTGCCGCCACGGCCGTCGATGTCAGCGTCGCCGCGCTGAAGGCTGCCGACGAAGTCTTCATCACCTCCACCGCCGGCGGCATCATGCCGGTGACGATGATCGACGGCATGCCAATCGCCGACGGCAAGGTCGGGCCGTTTACCAGCCGGCTGATGGCGCTCTACTGGCAAAAGCATGACGACCCGGCCTGGTCGAGCCCGGTGCGCTACCCCTGACCAGACAAGCGCCTTGCTCAATCGGACGGTCGGGGCAAAAAGATTCCTCCTCGCCTCTGGAAAATCGCGCGATGCGCCGTATATGGCAAAAACGGAGAAGCCTCCGTTTCCATCCCCAATTCACGGCCCGCATGGGCAAGGACACCACATCATGACATCAAAGGTTTGGTTCATCACCGGATCGTCGAAAGGTTTTGGCCGCGTCTGGGCCGAGGCAGCGCTCGCCCGTGGCGACCGTGTCGCCGCAACCGCCCGCGATGCCGGCACGCTCGCCGATCTCGTCGCAAAATACGGCGACAACATCGCCGCGATAAAGCTCGACGTCACCGACAAGAAGGCCGTCGATGCGGCAGTAGCCGAGGCGCACAAGCGCTTTGGCCGGCTCGACGTCGTCATCAACAATGCCGGCTATGGCCATTTTGGCGCCATCGAGGAAGTCAGCGAGCAGGAAGCCCGCGACCAGATCGAGACCAACGTCTTCGGCGCGCTCTGGGTCACCCAGGCGGCGCTGCCGATCATGCGGGCGCAGCGTTCCGGCCACATCATCCAGATCTCGTCGATTGGCGGCGTCAACGCCTTTGCCTCGCTTGGCCTCTACCACGCCTCCAAATGGGCGCTCGAAGCCTTCAGCCAGTCGCTCAGCCTGGAAGTCGCTGAGTTCGGCATTCATGTGACGCTGGTCGAGCCGGGCGGCTTCTCGACCGACTGGTCCGGTGCCTCGGCCAAGACCTCGAAAGCGATCGAGGCCTATGCACCCGCCCGCGCCGCCATGGCCGAGCGCCGCAGCCGCGCCGTGGCCGGCGATCCCGAGGCCACCGGACCGGCAATGCTCGAAATCGTCGACGCGGCCGAGCCGCCGCTGCGCGTGTTCTTCGGCGACGGCGGTCTGCCGATGATCAAGCAGGAATATGCCAACCGCATCGCGCTCTGGGAAAAGTGGGACCACGTTTCCATCGAGGCGCAGGGCGCGAAGAAGAACCGCAAGGCGGCCTGAACATTCTGTTAAATCCGGTTGCGCCGTCCCGGCGGCGCAGCCGGCTCTCGCATCGTAGAGCTACGGTCGATAAATCCACTGCTCCGGCACGCGCACCGAGATCTCTTCGCCGACCGTGATGCTGCCCGGTTTCTCGACCCAGGCAACCAGGCCGCGCAACCGCTTCGCCGCCTTCGGGAAGGCCAGCGCGCCCGTCTCGTGATCGGCCATCCCCGCATTTTCGGCGACCGAACGCCCGGCAAGGCGGCAAGGCCCATTCTGCGCATCGACCTTGATCGTTACCCCGCCTTTGAAGAACAGCAGCGTGCCTGAAGGCAACATCGAGAGATGCGGAACGCCCTCGATTAGCAGATTGGCGCCTATCCATTCCGGCTTGATCTCGGCTAGCCCCATCCGTCCGGCAACGATGGCCAGTTCGTCCGCCGCCACGATCGACAACTGTCGCTCGTTGCGCATTTCGGTGCCGCGTGGATACCATGGCTCGCGCCCGCCGGAGCAACGCGTGGCGCCAGCGTGGAAGTCGCCTGATATTCCGTCGAAGCCAAGCTGCAATGCTTCCACCGGGCGCGTCTGAAAATGATCTGATGGCGCGACGTAGAGTGCCGCCACCTTGGCGGCCAGCTTCCTGGCCGGGATGATTTCGACCGGCTTCTCAGCTTCGGGGAAAAGGTCCAGCGTGGTGTCCTGTCTCTGAATCATGCCCTTGGTTTTGCCTCCCGAGCGGCAAGGCCGCAAGAGCGGTTTCGGCCAAAGCCCGCAGCTCTTCGACCGAAGCGCCGTCCCGCGCCTGGATCGACATGCCGTTCATGGTCCCGGCCAGGTATTTGGCGAAGCCCTCAACGGAAATTCCTTCCGGCAAGTCACCTTTTGTCTTGCCCTCCGCCAGCCGTCCAGCGATCGCCGCTTCGCTCGCCTTGCGATACGTCTTGAGTTCATCGGCAATGGCTTGCGCCTGCGGCGAAGTCGCCAACGCACCGCTGACGAACAGGCAGCCACCGGGCTTGCCGGGCTTGGAATAGGCCTCCGCTGCCCCGAGCAGCAACCGCCGGATGGCCTCCCCCGTCGACACCGGTGCGCTCAGCGCCTCCAGCGCAAAGCCGATCTCTGTCTGGTGGTAGCGCTCAAGCGCCTTGCGGAACAAAGTCTCCTTGTCGGTGAAGGCATTGTAGATCTGCGGCGGCGTCAGCCCCATCGCCTCGCGCAGCATGGTGAGCGACGTCGCCTCGTAGCCATGCTCCCAGAACAGATGCATCGCCGCATCCAGTGCCCGGTCGGGGTCGAAGGCACGCGGCCGGCCGCCACGCGGCTTTTCCAAATCATCCATAGCGATCGTTACGAAACCTGTTGACTCGTTCTCCCTCCATAACGTAACAATCGATACGAAACATGGCAAGAAGCAACTGCAGTCCATGCGATCTCCAGGAGAGGATAGAAAAATGCCCATCACCGTAACCGCACCGCAAGGCGTACTGACCCCGGCCGGAGAGCGCGAGATCCTGCCGCGTCTCAGCGCCGCCCTGATCGAAGCGTCCGGCGCCAACGGCAATGCGTTCTTCACCGCGATCGTCGGCGGTACTGTCCACATCCTGCCGCCGCACCACATCTTTGCCGGCGGTGCCAATCGGCCTGTCGTCATGGTCGAGTTGAAATTGCCCAACATTGGCCTCGGCTCGCTTGAAGCCCGCAGCGCTTTCATCACCGCTGCCGCCAGCATCGTTGCCGAGCTTTGCATCCCCGGTCACAAGCCCGAAAACACCTGGATCAACATCGTCAATGCGCCCGACGGTGGCTGGGGCATCGGCGACAGGCAGTTTACCGGCGACGCGCTGATCGCAGCCGCAACCGCCGCCGCGCATTGACATGGCAAGCGCAACGACCAGGAACAACCCGATGCGGCTCTCCCCTTCGCTGTTCTTCACCACCAATTGCGAACCGGCGCTGGCCTTCTACGAACAGTGTGGGCTTGGCCGGGGAACGGTCCTGCTGCGCTGGGGCGACAACGGCATGCCGGTGCCAACCGAAGCCATGCGGGGAAAGGTGCTGCATGCGCGCTTCGAAGGTCCGGGCGTGCTGTTTCATGCCTCGGACAATGACGATGCGGAGCCGATGAAAGGCTCCGCTTTGATGCTGAAGTTCGACGACCAGGCCAAAATGCGGGAGCTTTTCGACCGCATGGCCTCGGGCGGCCGGATCACTGTACCGCTGGCACGGCAATATTGGGGAACCAGCTTCGGCATGCTGGTAGACGCATTTGGCGTGCAGTGGATGTTCTCGGGTGAATGAGCGTGGATCACGATCGTCTTACCTGAAAGCGGCACCGGTCCCGTATTGCGCCGCATTGCCGCCGTGCTGCGCCGGCTTCATTGTGAGACAGTCGGTGGAGGTCTCCCATGCGTCCCGGTACGGCGATCGCATTGCTCTGGCTGATCTGGGTCGTGTCCTGGTTTCTAGCCGCCTTTTGGTCCGACCCCGTGCAAAAGCGCGCCGGCATCCAGGCGGAGTTTCGCTATCGCGCTTTGTGGATGATCGGCGCGGTGCTGCTGTTCATTCCCGCGCATGGCTATTCCGGCCGGCTGCGGTTCTGGTTTCCGACCCTTGCCGAAGCGTGGATCTGCGTCGGGATCATTGCCGTTGGCCTGTTGTTCACCTGGTGGGCGCGGCTGCATCTCGGCCGCCTCTGGTCGGCTTCGGTCACGGCGAAGGCCCAACACCGTGTCATCGACACCGGCCCCTACGGGCTGGTCCGCCATCCGATCTACACTGGACTGCTCTTGGCAATCCTGGCCACCATGGCGGCCAAGGGCACGGTCTGGGGCATCGCCGGCGCGGTCTTTCTCACCGTTGGCATCGTCGTCAAGGCTAAGCTTGAGGAGCGTTTTTTGCGCGGCGAACTGGGCAGCGCCTATGACGACTATGCCCGCCGGGTGCCGATGCTGGTGCCGTTCACCCCATCCTGACTACAGCATTCTGAGCAGCGCGCCACCAATCGAGTAGCCGGCGCCGAAGGCGCACAGCACGCCGAAATCGCCGGGCTTCATGTCGGCGTGGTTTTCCGAAAGCGCAATGATGGCGCCGGCGCCGGCGGTGTTGCCGAGCCGCTCCAGCACCATCGGCGCGCGGTCATGGTCGACCTCATGGCCGAAAGCCAGCTTCAGGATCATGGCGTTCATCCGCGCATTGGCCTGATGCAGCCAGAAGCGCCGGACGGCTTGCGGCGTCAGCCCGTGCTCGGCGAGGAATTCGACGATGAATTTGTGGCCGGCGACGGTGACTTCCTTGAACACCTTGTTGCCGACCTGTTTGATCAAATTGCCTTCGAGGCTGATCATGTAAGGATCGTCCTGGGCAGTGCGGGTGTGGTAGCCCAGATTGGTGCGGATGTTGTTCGACATCTGCGTCCAGGTGCGCGTGTCCAGCACTTCGAAGCGTCCCGGCCGTTTCTCGCCCTTGGCCAGCCCTTCGACCACCATCGCCACCGACGCGTCGCCGAAGATGAAATGCGTCTGCCGGTCGCGAAAATTGAGATGGCCGGTGATGATCTCCGGCGTGACCACCAGGACGCGTTTGTGCGCCCCCGTCCGCACCAGATTGACCGCGATGTGCAAGGCGGCCGCGGCCGACGAACAGCCGAGGCCCATGTCGAACCCGGCGCCGTTGGTGCCCAGCGCCTCCTGCATTTCGATGGCGATCGCCGGATAGGGCCGCTGCTGGTGCGAGGCCGAGCAGATCACCAGGTCGATATCGGACGGTTTCAACCCTGCATGGTCGAGTGCTTTTTTTGCCGAGGCGACGCCGAACTCGGCCTGCAGCGAAAGCGCATCGTCGGGCCGGGCCGGGATGCGCGGCGCCATCCGGGTCGGATCGAGAATGCCTTCACGCTCGATGACATGGCGGGTCTGGACGCCCGAGGCGTGGACAATGAAGGCGCTGTCGGATTTCTGCAGCAGCGGCTCATCAGTGCCTTGGCGGCGCGCGTTCTCCATGTCGACCCAAGCATTGAAGCTGGCGACCAGTTCTTCATTGGTGATCTTGCCTTCAGGGATTTCAACGCCGATGCCGCTGATGATGACGCGATGCATATCCAGTCCGTTCATGCGCAGGCGTTGTCGTCCTCATGTGGGCGACGAAGAGGCGCGACGCAACACTTTTCTCACCCGGCCGGTTTACGCCGGCTTAAGCCGAGGACATTGGCCGGCATTCACCAGAGCGCTAACCCGCCAGCTTGGCGACGATGAAGATGCGCGGGAAGCGCAGCAACACCTTGCCGTTCGCCGTCTTCGGGTAGGCCTTGGCGATCTTCGCCGTGTAGCTCTCAAGAAACACTTTGCGCTCGTCGGCGTCCAGCGGATCGAGAAAGGGCTTCAACCCGGTCGACTTCACCCATTCGACGATCGCTTCGGCGTCGGCCAGCGGATGATTGTAGGCCGTATGCCAGATATCCACCCGGTCGGAGAGCGGCGACAAGAGATCATAGTAGAATGACACCGGCGGCAACGGCCCGCGCGCCGCACCCGCCATCTTGGCAGTGAACGGCATTTCGGCCGCGGTCTCGCGCATCAGCTGATGCGAGGGCTCAAGCAGATTGTCGGGCATCTGGACGGCGAGCGCGCCGCCGGGCGCTAGAAAGCCCATCAGCCGCTGGAAGACAGCCGGATGGGTGGGCAGCCACTGGAACACCGCATTGGCAAAGATGACGTTGACCGACTCGGCCGGCTGCCATGTCGAGGCGTCCGCAAGGTCGAAATTGACGCTGGACAGGCGCGCCCTCGCCTTTTCGATCATGTCAGGAGAGGTGTCGAAACCGCTGATCTGCGCATCCGGCCAACGCTCGACCAGCAGCTCGGTCGAATTGCCCGGCCCGCAGCCAATGTCGACCACCCGGCGCGGGAAATCGACCGGCACTTGCGCGACAAGATCGCGCGCCGGCCGCGTGCGCTCATCCTCGAATTTCAGATATTGGGCGGCGGACCAATCAGCCATTTGAGCTCCTCATATCGTCTTGAGAATTCGCCGCCCCGGTTGTTCCCTTACCGCGTCAGCCTCTTGTAGGTCATGCGGTGCGGGTTGACGGCTTCGGGCCCGAGCCGGCGGATCTTGTCCTGCTCGTAGTCCTCGAAATTGCCCTCGAACCATTCGACATGGCTGTCGCCCTCGAAGGCGAGGATGTGCGTCGCCAGACGGTCGAGGAACATACGATCGTGCGAGATGATGACGGCGCAGCCGCCGAAGTTTTCCAGCGCGTCCTCGAGCGCGGCCAACGTTTCCGTGTCAAGATCGTTGGTCGGTTCGTCGAGCAGCAGCACATTGCCGCCGGTCTTCAGCATTTTTGCCAGATGCACGCGGTTGCGCTGGCCGCCGGACAGGTTGCCGACCTTCTGCTGCTGGTCGCCGCCACGGAAGTTGAACGACGCGCAATAGGCGCGCGTGTTGGCCTCGAACTTGCCGAGCTTTACCACTTCGGCGCCGCCCGAGATTTCTTCCCAGACGGTCTTTGACGGATCGAGCGCGTCGCGGCTCTGGTCGACATAGCCGAGCTTGACCGTCTCGCCGACGCGGACCGTGCCGGCGTCCGGCTTTTCCTGGCCGGTGATCATGCGGAACAAAGTCGTCTTGCCGGCGCCGTTGGGGCCGATGACGCCGACAATGCCGCCCGGCGGCAGCTTGAACTCCAGCCCTTCGATCAAGAGCGTGTCGCCGAACCCCTTTGACAGGCCGTCGACCTCGATCACCACATTGCCGAGCCGTTCGCCATGCGGGATGACGATCTGCGTATCTGTCGGACGCCGCTTGTCGGCTGCATCCAAGAGATCCTGGAAGGCCTGGATACGCGCCTTGGACTTGGTCTGGCGGGCCTTGGGGCTCGACTGGATCCACTCGCGCTCGCGGCCGATGGCGCGCTGGCGAGCGTCGTCCTCGCGGCCTTCCTGCTTGAGGCGCTTGGCCTTGGCTTCGAGGTATTTGGTGTAGTTGCCCTCATAGGGAATGCCGCGGCCGCGATCGAGCTCGAGGATCCATCCGGTGACATTGTCGAGGAAGTAGCGATCGTGGGTGATGATCATCACAGCACCCGGATAGGCGCGCAGATGCTTTTCCAGCCACGCCGTGGTTTCGGCGTCGAGATGGTTGGTCGGTTCGTCGAGCAGCAGAAGGTCGGGCTGGCGCAGCAGGAGTTGGCAGAGCGCGACGCGGCGGCGCTCGCCACCCGAAAGCTTGGTGACGTCGGCCTCCTTGGGCGGGCAGCCAAGCGCTTCCATCGCCATCTCGACCTGCTGTTCGAGATCCCACAGGTTCAGCCGGTCCATCTCGTCCTGGAGCTTGGCGGACTCGTCCGCCGTCTCGTCGGAGTAGTTCATCATCAGTTCGTTGTAACGTTCGATGATGGCGGTCTTGGCTGCGACGCCTTCCATGATGTTCTCGAACACCGTCTTGTTCGGGTCGAGCGCCGGCTCCTGCGCCAGGTAGCCGACGGTGGCGCCTTCGGCGAGCCACGCTTCGCCGTTCCACTCCTTGTCGATGCCGGCCATGATCTTGAGGATCGTCGACTTGCCGGCGCCGTTGGGGCCGAGAATGCCGATCTTGGCGTCCGGGTAGAAGGACAGATGAATGTTTTCGAGCACCTTCTTGGTGCCATAGGCCTTGTTGAGGCCGGCCATGTGATAGATGAACTGGCGTGCCACGCGCGCTTTCCCTGACAGTTGACCGAAAATGTCGGATTGAATGGAGGTTGGGCGCTATGTAGGCGATGCCGGGCCGAACGGCAATCGCTTTTGCCATTTCAAGCCAGGTGTACACCGCACGTTAAGTTTCCCGCCGGTCGCAGAGCGCGCTGAAATCTCCGGTTAACCCTTCAGATCAAAACAGGATCGATCGCTGGCTTTCCGCGATTTCGAGAAAGAGAGATCGGACCGACGGCAGTGCTGAACAGTTTCCTGCTCCTTGCCGAAGCTGTGGTCTGCTTCAGCGTCATGGTCACGCATCCGAGCCCATTCGGCGTCCGTATAGGAAAAGCCCGGCCATTCCATGCGGCCGTCCTGGATTGCGATCATTCCCCTGGCCCAGAAGGCCAGCCGCGCCAGCGCGCCTGAAGTCATGCCACTCATCGCAACCCCCGTCGCATGAAATGCGTCAGACCATATCACCGCGTCACTGCCAAGCGACAGGCGGATATCCTACTGGAACCCGGCCGCATCGACCGAGCCCTTCGGGCAGCCGGCCTTGGTCGTCGGCGCAGAGGCCAGCATCAGATTGCCCAGCGAACTGTCCGGGCCGATCGGGCCGGTCAGGCCGAGCGTCAGCTCGCCGATCAGCCGCCTGCCGCTTGACGGATCGACCAGGCAGGAGACACGCACCCGCGCCCCGGCCCCGGCACCGAAGGCGCTGTCGAAGGCGCTGCGGATCTGGTCCGAGGTCAGCTGCTTGCCGACATTCTTGGTGAAGAGCTCACGCACCGGCGAGGCATTCACCGCCCGCATCAGGTTCAACGCCTCGGCAAAATACTCCTGCTGGCTCTTGCCGTAGCATGTGCCATGCTTGATCCATTCATGCCGTTCAAGCTTGGAGGCAGTCCCCGGCATCACCTGGTCGAGCTCGGCGCGCGTGTTGGCATCGAGATCGACCGGCGGCAGGTCTGCCCAATGGGCCGGATTATCATTGGCCTTGTCGCTCGCCGGCACCTGGCAATAGAAGTTGCCATTCGGCTGCGGCCACAGCCCGTGCAGCGTGAAATGCGACGCGTCGAAACCGCCGGCTGTCTGCGCCTGGCATTCGGGCTTGCTCGACTTGGTTTCGCAGAAGGCCGGTTGCCAGCTCAGCGCAAAGACATATTCGGGCTTTCCCGAAGCCGCAGGCTTGCCCTGATCGGCGGGCACGGTCGGCTGGGTCGACGCACTACCGCCGGAAACATGGCCACAGCTGATCTTGACCCAGCGGCGTTCCGGATCGGCGCCCGGCACACGGATGAGATAATGCGTCGGCGCATCCTTGTTGCCGGCCAGGAGATCGTAGCTTTGCCCGGCAGTCGTCGAGACATTACCCGGGTTCTTGCCGCTCTTGATCGCCTGCGTTGCCGGACAGGCAGCGTCTGCGACGAAAGAGCCGCTCATCTTGACGTCGGCTCGCGCCATGCCTGCGCTGGCCAGCGCCACCAACACCGCAGCCCATATCGCCGATATCCGCATTCCAGAACTCCTAGCGTTTCATGCCGCAAGCTAGAAACGTACGACATGTCAGAATTACGATTTCTTTCGTCCGCCGCAAAAAACAATCTCCATAAGGTGCGGCTGACGCTTCCCGACCTCCCCTTGACGTCGGTCGCGCCGTCGCCCAACAGTCGCTGAGGGAGCGAGACATGGCATTTGACAGGCAGACGACGCTGGCCTCACCGACCGGGGCCACGCTCAACCTTTATGTGAAGCACGCCAGCGGCCCTCCACGCGCCGTCGCCCAGATCAATCATGGCCTGGCCGAGCACGCCGCGCGCTATGCCCGCTTTGCCGATTACCTCGCGCCGCGCGGCTTTCATGTCTACGTCCACGACCACCGCGGTCACGGCGCGACCAAGGCGCCCGATGCGCCGCTCGGCAGGTTTGCCGGCACCGACGGCTCGGCCAAGGTGGTCGCCGATGTCGACGCCGTTCACGACTTGATCGCAAAGGAGCAGCCCGGCGTGCCGGTCATCCTGTTCGGCCATTCGATGGGCGCGTCGGTGGCGTTGAACTACCTGTTGGCACACTCGCCACGCGTGCACGCCGCCGCGATCTGGAACGGCAATTTCTCGCAAGGCCTGCTTGGTCAGCTTGCGCTCGCCATCCTGGCTTATGAGCGCTTCAGGCTGGGCTCCGACGTCCCCTCGCGTATCTTGCCGAGGCTGACCTTCCAGGCCTGGGGCAAGGCGGTGCCCAACCACAAGACTCTGTTCGACTGGCTGTCGCGCGACGAGGCGGAAGTGGCCAAATACGTCGCCGATCCGCTCTGCGGCTGGGATGCCTCGATCTCGATGTGGCGCGATGTCGTCCAGATGGCGCAGAACGGCGGCAAGGATTCCGGCTTTGCCGGCATAAGACGCGACCTCCCGGTCAGCATCGTCGGCGGCGAAAAAGATCCGGCTTCCGACTATGGCAAGGGCATCGATCATCTCGCCAAACGCATGCGCGCGATGGGCTTTTCGAATCTGCTTTCAAAGGTTTACGCCGACACCCGCCACGAAAGCCTGAACGAAGTGAACCGCGACATCGTCATGGACGATTTTGCCGCCTGGGCCGACAGCGTGCTGAAACGCTGATATCGCTGGCCCAGCGCAAGGCTCGTGACAGCGGCATCCCGGATTGATAGAGGCTGCGGTTCCGACCCGCTCTGGTGATTTATGGCTGAACCTCCACTGAAAGGCGTCCGCGTCGTCGAACTGGCCCGCATCCTGGCCGGGCCATGGGCCGGGCAGTTGCTGGCCGATCTCGGCGCCGATGTCATCAAGGTCGAGAGCCCCGATGGCGGCGACGACACCCGCAAATGGGGGCCGCCCTTCGTCATGAGCCATGACGGCGAGAACCTGTCGGCCGCCTATTACCATTCCTGCAATCGCGGCAAGCGCTCCATCGCCATCGACTTCTCGACGCCTGAGGGTGCTGAAACGATCCGCCGGCTGGTCGCTACCTCGGATGTGCTGATCGAGAACTTCAAGCTCGGCGGGCTCAAGAAATACGGGCTCGATTTTGATAGCCTTAAAGCAATCAATCCCCGACTCGTCTATTGCTCGATCACCGGCTTCGGCCAGGACGGCCCTTACGCGCCACGCGCCGGCTATGATTTCATCATCCAGGCCATGGCCGGCATGATGTCGATCACCGGCGAGGCTGGGCGCGAGCCGCAAAAGGCCGGCGTCGCCATTTCCGATATCTTCACCGGCCTCTATTCGGTGATCGCCATCCAGGCAGCGCTTCGCCATGCCGAAAAGACCGGCGAAGGCCAGCACATCGACATGGCGCTGTTCGACACCCAGATCTCCGCACTCGGCAACCAGAACCTCAACTATCTCGTCTCCGGCAAGTCGCCGGTGCAGATGGGCAATGCGCATATGAACATCGCCCCCTATGAGGTGGTGCCGGTCAGGGACGGCCACATCATCCTGGCAGTCGGCAATGACGGCCAGTTCGGCAAATTCTGCGCCGCCGTCGGGCTCGACCATCTCGCAGCGGATCCCGATTTCGCCACCAACCCGGCCCGCGTCGCCAACCGGGTGAAATTGCGCGAGCACATGATCGAGACGCTGAAGAACTGGGATCGCGACCCGCTGCTGGCGAAACTCGAAGCGGCAAGCGTGCCGGCGAGCCCGATCAACAATATCGGCCAGATGTTCGCCGATCCGCAGACCATTGCACGCGGCATGCGCCTCGACCTCGACGATGGCCATGGCAACCGTTTGCCTTCGGTGCGCGCGCCGATGGTGATGTCCGGCACGCCGCTGGTCTATGAACGCCCCTCGCCGCGCCTTGGCGAACACACTGACGAAATCCTTGCCGAACTGGAGAAATCTGGACGATGAAGACCGGCGGACAACTGATTGTCGACGCACTCGAGGCCAACGGCACCGATCGCATCTTTTGCGTGCCGGGCGAATCCTATCTTGCGGTGCTCGACGCGTTGCATGACTCACCGATCCGCACCATTGTCTGCCGCCAGGAAGGCGGCGCTGCCATGATGGCCGACTGCCAGGGGCGGCTGACCGGCAAGCCCGGCATCTGCTTCGTCACCCGCGGCCCCGGCGCCACCAACGCCTCGGCCGGCATTCACATCGCCATGCAGGATTCGATCCCCGTGATCCTGTTCATCGGCCAGGTCGCCAGCCACGCCAAGGAGCGCGAGGCTTTCCAGGAAGTCGACTACAAGAGGTTCTTCGGCGACATCGCCAAATGGGTCGTCGAGATCGACGATGCCGCGCGCATCCCGGAATTCGTCACCCGCGCCTTCGCTGTGGCAACCTCAGGCCGCCCCGGTCCTGTCGTGATCTCGTTGCCCGAGGACATGCTGACCAGTCTGGTCGAAGCGCCCGCAGCCTTGCCGCACACACCGGTCGAAACGCGGCCGGGCGAGACCGAGCTCGCTGCACTGGAGAAGCAGCTTGGCAAGGCCAAGCGTCCTTTCGTCATCCTCGGCGGCACGCGCTGGAACGAGGAAGCGGTGGCACGCATGCGCACCATTGCCGAGGCCTGGTCGCTGCCGGTCGGTTGTTCCTTCCGCCGCCAGATGCTGTTCGATCATCTCCACCCGAACTATGCCGGCGATGTCGGCATTGGCATCAATCCGAAGCTGGCAACGGCGATCAAGCAGGCCGATCTGGTGCTGCTGATCGGCGGCCGCATGGGCGAGATGCCGTCCTCGGACTATACGCTGCTGAAGAGCCCCTACCCCGACCAGACGCTGGTCCATGTCCACGCCGATGCCGGCGAGCTCGGCCGCGTCTACCGACCGACGCTGGCGATCAACGCTTCGCCCTTGGCTTTCGTCGAAGCTTTTGCCAAGCGCAAGCCGGCTGGCACGCCGTCCTGGGCGGATGAGACAGCGAAGGCGCATGCCGCCTATCTCGACTGGTCGACGCCGCCTGAAAGCGGCCCTGGCCCGGTCCAGATGGGACCGATCATGACCTACCTGGAAAAGGTGCTGCCCGACGACGCCATTCTGACCAACGGCGCCGGCAATTACGCCACCTGGGTACATCGCTTCCACCGCTTCCGCCGCTTCGCCACGCAAGGCGCGCCCACCTCCGGTTCGATGGGCTACGGCACGCCGGCTGCGGTCGCCGCCAAGGCACTTCATCCGGACCGCACCGTGATCGCCTTTGCCGGCGACGGCTGCTTCCTGATGAACGGGCAGGAATTCGCCACCGCTGTCCAGTATGACCTGCCGATCATCGTCATTGTCGTCAACAACGGCATCTACGGCACCATCCGCATGCACCAGGAACGTGACTATCCGGGCCGCGTCGTCGCCACCGACCTAAAGAACCCTGACTTCGCCGCTCTCGCCCGCGCCTATGGCGGCCATGGCGAGACGGTCGAGAAGACGGCCGATTTCGCTCCCGCCTTCGAGCGCGCGCGGGCCAGCGGCAAGCCGGCAATCGTCGAAATCAGGCTCGATCCCGAGGCGATCACGCCGACCCGGACGATGACGCAGATCCGCGACAAGGCGTAGTCCAAAAAAAGAGGCGGTCGCCCGCCCCTTTTGTCGAAGCGGCTTGCGCTACTTCGCCGCCTCGATCTGCCCGCGGATCTCGCCATCCTTGTTCGCGGCAGTGTGGACATTGACGTAATAGTTGCCGGCAGCCAGGTCAGCGGCCTGCGCATCGGTCAATTCGGCCGAGCCCTTGATCGGGCTCTTGAGCTTGCCTTTGAACGGGATGACGGGAGCGGCATTCGCACCCATCGCCGCCGGGCCGTGAATGTGCGCGGCGGTCGCCGGTCCGCTGAGGCCGGAATATTTGACGTTCCAGCTGAGCTTCTTCTTGGTGGTGTCGAACGTCAAGGTAGCGGTGCCTTTGCCCTTGGTGGCGACGGGCGGGCTCTGCTGGCTGCCGTCGAGCGTCGCCTTGTACTTCACCACCTCCGCCATGGCCGGCGACGCGAACAGGAAAGCGGTCGAAATGGCCAGCGCCGAAAGCACTGGCAGGATGGATTGAGTGCGCATGAAGAACCTCCGATTACATGTCGCATGCGTCGCGGCTCCCGCGGCGCGCGCATGCGTCAACCGAAACGGCTGGGCGGCGCAATGTTTCCCGACACACGGTTTTGTGACTGGGAAACAAAAAAGGGAGCGATCGCTCGCCCCCTTTCCAGTTCCAGAAGAGCTGCCGTCAGACGCCGGCCAGCGCTTGCGTCAGGTCGGCGATCAAATCGTCCGGGTGCTCGACGCCGATCGACAGCCTGACCGTGGTCTCCAGCACGCCGATGCGCTGGCGCACGTCGAAGGGAATGCCGGAATGCGTCATCGCCGCCGGGTGGCTGGCAAGCGATTCAGTGCCACCGAGGCTCACCGCCAGCTTGAATATCTGCAATCCGTTGAGAAAGGCGAAGGCCGCCTTCTCTCCGCCTTTGATATCGAACGAGAAGGTCGAGCCGGCGCCGCTGCACTGCGCCTTGTAGGCGCGGCCCGCGGCCGTATCCTCGCCGAGGAACGGCAGATAATGCACCTTCTCGACCTTGGCATGATCGCGCAGGAATTCAGCAACCAGCCGCGCATTGTCGTTGGCCCGCTCCATGCGGATCGACAGCGTCTCCAGCGAGCGGCCGAGCATCCAGCAGGAATGCGGGTCGAGCTGCGTGCCGATGGCGCCGCGCAGCGCCTTGATCGGCTTGGTCACCGCCTTGCTGCCCATGGCCGCACCGGCGATCAGGTCGGAATGGCCGCCGACATATTTGGTCAGTGAATAGACCGAGACATCGGCGCCGTGTTCGATGGGCCGCTGGAACACCGGGCCGAGCAGCGTGTTGTCGCAGACGATGATCGGCGTTGTTCCTTGCTTGGAGCCAATTTCGTCGGCGATCTTCCGGGTCAGCGCGATGTCGACCAGGCTGTTGGTTGGGTTGGACGGCGTCTCAATCAGGATGACCGACACACGGCCCTTCGCAACTGCCGCGTCTGCAGCCGCCCGCACCGCCTTCTCGTCGACGCCATCGGCGAAGCCGACAGCGCCGATGCCGAAGCCGGACAGCGTGCGCGTCAAAAGCGTCTCGGTGCCGCCGTAAAGCGGCTGCGAGTGCAGGATGACATCGCCCGGACGGGCATAGGCGAGCAGCGTCGTCGCGATCGCCGACATCCCTGATGAAAACAGGATGCAGGCATCCGTTCCCTCATAGATCGCCAGCCGGTCCTCGACGATCTCTGAGTTGGGATGGTTGAAGCGCGAATAGACCAGGCCCGACGCCGTGCCGCTCGGCGGTTCCTTGCGGCCGGAGGTATAGTCGAAGAAGTCGCGCCCCTCTTCCGCCGACTTGAACACGAAGGTCGAGGTCAAAAACACCGGCGGCTTGACCGCGCCCTCCGACAGCTGCGGATCGTAGCCGTAGCTCAGCATCAGCGTCTCCGGATGGAGCTTGTGGTTGCCGATATGGGTTTTCGACGGGCGTGGCGCGGTCATGGCTTTTCCTGCGTTCTGGAGGAGTCTCGCGCGGCAATTTATGCGATCCCGATCCACCAGTCCTTGCTATTTTTGGCCCTGCATGGCTGCATCCCCGCAACAAACTGCCAGGAGCGAGCAAAATTGCAGCAGAAGATAGCCGACGATTTCGACCTTAAGATCCTGCGCGAATTGCAGGCCGACGCCCGCATCACCAACAATGAGCTGGCCGAACGCATAGGCCTGTCGCCTTCGCCCTGCCTGCGGCGCGTGCGGCGGCTGGAGGAAGCCGGCATCATCCGGGGCTATACCACGCTGGTTGATCCCTCAGCCTTCGGCTGGAGCATGGTCGCCATCGCTACCGTCAGGCTCAGTCGCCAGAACGAGGACGAGATTGTCATGTTCGAGGAGGCGATCCGGGGCTGGGAAGAGGTGCTGGAATGCCACCTCGTCACCGGTTCGCGCGACTATGTGCTGAAGGTGGTGACCGGCAGCCTCGACCAATACGAGCGCTTCATCAAGGAAAAGATCGCGCGGCTGAAATGCGTCGCCTCGATCGAGACCAGCTTCGTCATGAACACCATAAAGGAACGGCGCCTCTGACAATGCATGTCGCCCAAAAGTGTGCAGCGGTTTTGGGGCAACGACATGCATCAAACAAAGAAAAAGAGCGGTTCTTTCGAACCGCTCTTCGCCGCTCTCAAGATCGAAACGACCTAACCAGGCTTATTTGATCGCCTTGTCGGTGATCGCCGTGGTGTAAGCGCCGGTCGGCGCCTTGGTGATGATCTTTTGGTCGAGCAGCGCCTTGGCGGTGCGCTCGTAGGTCGCCGGATCGAGCTTGCCGTCGGCATTGTCGATCAGCTTGGCGATTTCGCTCATCATCCGCTTCTGGTGGTTCTCGTCCTGGCCGCCATTGTCCATGACGATGCCTGCGGCTTCGTCATTGTTGTCGATGGCATATTTCCAGCCCTTCATCGAGGCGCGCACGAAACGCACCATCTTGTCCTCGAAGGCCGGATCCTTGAGCTTGTCTTCCGAGGCATAGAGCCCGTCTTCGAGCAGGTCGTTGCCCATCGCCGAGTAGTTGAACACGGTCAGCTGTTCCGGCTTGTAGCCGGCGTCGATCAGCTGCCAGTACTCGTTGTAGGTCATGACCGAGATGCAATCCGCCTGCTTCTGGATCAGCGGCTGCACGTCAAAGCTCTGCTTGAGAACGGTGACACCGTCCGGGCCGCCTTCGGTCTTGAGGCCGAGCTTGTTCATCCAGGCGTAGAACGGATACTCGTTGCCGAAGAACCAGACGCCCAGCGTGTGGCCCTTGAAATCGGCTTCGGTCTTGATCGGGCCGTCCTTCGGGCAGACCAGTTCCATGCCGGCCTTCTTGAACGGCTGGGCGATGTTGACCAGCGGCACGCCCTTTTCGCGCGCGGCCAGTGCACCACCCATCCAGTCGACGATGACGTCGGCGCCGCCGCCGGCGATCACCTGCTCCGGCGCGATATCGGGACCGCCCGGCTTGATGTCGACGTCGAGACCTTCGGCCTCATAGAAACCCTTGGCCTTGGCGACATAATAGCCGGCGAACTGGGCCTGCGTGACCCATTTCAGCTGCAAGGTCACCTTGTCGGCGGCCATGGCCTGGAACGCGGCCAGCGACATCGCGCCGGCCAGCAACGGAATGATCAGTCTTTTCATGTTTTTACCCTCTGAAGTTAACACCCAAAACCCACCGCCCTATCCACCACGGACAGAGGGATGCCAAAACGTGACGGCTCTCTCGATAAGCGCGACCACGCCATAAAAGACCGAACCCGCCAGTGCTGCAACTGCGATTTCGGCCCAGACCATGTCGATGTTCATCCGCCCGACCTCGGTCGAGATGCGGAAGCCCATGCCGACGACTGGCGTGCCGAAGAACTCGGCTACGATGGCGCCGATCAGCGCCAGCGTCGAGTTGATCTTCAGCGCGTTGAAAATGAACGGCGCCGCGGCCGGCAGCCGGAGCTTCAACAGCGTCGGCCAGTAGCCCGAGGCATAGGTGCGCATCAGGTCGCGCTCCATATGGCCGGAAGCGGCAAGGCCGGCGACCGTGTTCACCAGCATCGGAAAGAAAGTCATGATGATGACGACGGCCGCCTTGGATGGCCAGTCGAACCCGAACCACATCACCATGATCGGCGCCACACCAATGATCGGCAGCGCCGAGACCATGTTGCCGATCGGCAAGATCCCGCGCCGCAGGAACGGCACGCGGTCGGCCGCGATGGCCACGAGGAAGCCGGCGCCGCTACCGACGACATAGCCGAAGATCACCGCCTTGAAGATGGTCTGCCGCACATCGGCGCCGAGCACCGGCAGGGAACTCGCAATGCGCGCGCCGATGGCGCTCGGCGGCGGCAAAAGGATGAAGGGGACGCCGGCGCCACGCGTCACCGCTTCCCAGATGATCAGGATCCAGGCGCCGAAGATCGCCGGGATGATCAGGCGCAGCGCCATGCGGACACCTTTGGCCATCGGGCGAAGCCCCGACAGCACCGCCACGCAGCGCCAGGCCAGCAGCCAGGCAGCGGCAAGCAGCAGGAAATACGGCGCCAATGCCGTGCCTTCGAAACCTGTAATGCCGGAGATCAGCATCCAGGCGACGAGGTGGGCGCCGACAAACAGCACCACGGCTTCTGCCAGAGACGAAATCCTGAGCATCGAGATCAGCCCCGCCAGCACGGCCAGGCCGATCATCGGGGTCTTTATTCCGAAATAGGGATAGTCGAAGCTCGCCGCCGGATCCGCGAGTGCAGCCGCTTCCGGCTTCGACATTGCGCCGAGCGCCAGAGCGACAAGACACAGGAGAATGGCCAGCATCGCTTGCCAGGATGGCTTCAGCCAGCTCATGCCGGCCTCCCGCCCATGGCGCGGTCGACGAGGCGCCCGGCTATGCCGACCATCATCACCAGAAGTGCCGCCACCACCGAGCCAGCCACAAGTGCGGACCAGATATCGATCGACTGGCTGTAATAAGCACCGGCGAGCAGCTTGGCGCCGATCCCGGCGACAGCACCGGTCGGCAGTTCGCCGACAATGGCGCCGACCAGGCTTGCCGCCACCGCCACCTTCATCGAGGTGAACAGAAACGGCACCGAGGCCGGCACGCGCAACTTCCAGAAGGTCTGCGAAGGACTGGCATTGTAGGTGTGCATCAGGTCGAGATGCATGATCTCGGGCGAACGCAAGCCCTTCACCATGCCGACCGTCACCGGGAAGAACGACAGATAAGTCGATATCATCGCCTTCGGGATGAGACCGGTGATACCGACCGCCGCCAGCACGACGATGATCATCGGCGCCACCGCCAGGATGGGGATGGTCTGCGAGGCGATGATCCACGGCATCAGGCTGCGGTCGAGCGTTGCCACATGGACGATGCCGACGGCGATGATGATGCCGAGCGCGGTGCCGAAGGCAAAGCCGAGCAGCGTCGACGACAGGGTCACCCAGGCATTGTAGACGAGGCTCCGGGTCGAGGTGATCGGCCGCAGAAAGGTGTTCTCGAAGAAATTCACCGCCACCTGATGCGGCGCCGGCAGTGTCGGCTTCGGCTGCGACAACGTCTTGCCGATGAATTCGACGGTGCCGGGGGTTTCATTGGCACGGCGGTCGAGATCACGCTGGAACGGCGCGTTGAGGATCACGGCGAAGACATACCAGAGCACCACCACGCCAGCGAGGATCGATGTCACCGGAACGAGCTTGTCGCGGAAGCTGTCCATCTAGCCCACCGCCTCAATCTTCATAGCTGTGCCCCGCGTGCAGACCATCGCGGACGCGCGCGGCGATCGCCAGGAATTCCGGCGTCTCGCGGATGTGGAGCGGCCGCTCTCTCGGCAACGTCGATTCGATGACATCGGTGACGCGGCCCGGGCGTGGCGACATGACGACGATGCGCGTCGAAAGATACACGGCCTCAGGAATGGAGTGGGTGACGAAGCAGATGGTCTTGTTGGTGCGTCCCCACAATTCCAGCAATTGCTTATTGAGATGGTCGCGCACGATCTCGTCCAGCGCGCCGAACGGCTCGTCCATCAACAGAAGGTCGGCGTCGAAGGCGAGCGCGCGGGCGATCGAGGCGCGCTGCTGCATGCCGCCGGAAAGCTGCCAGGGATACTTCTTCTCGAATCCTGAGAGGTTGACGAGGTCCATCGTGCGCTTGATGCGCTCGACCTGTTCGGCTCTGGAGAGGCCCATGATCTCCAGCGGCAGCCCGACATTGCGCTCGATCGTGCGCCACGGAAACAGCGCGGCGGCCTGGAAAACATAGCCATAGGCGCGTTTCTGGCGCGCCTGTTCGGCCGTCATGCCGTTGATCGAAATCGTCCCCGAGGTCGGCTTCTCCAGATCCGCGATGACGCGCAGCAAGGTGGTCTTGCCGCAGCCCGATGGGCCGATGAAGGAGACGAACTCGCCCTTGCCGATGGTGAGGTCGACATTGGAGAGCGCCTGTACCGGACCGTCATTGGTCTGAAAGGTAAGGTCAAGTTTGCTTGCCGAAACGACGGCTGGCGAGGTCCCCGTCATTGGCTGCACGCCGCCTTTCACAGCCGCTGCCGCGCAGGACGAAATGCCGTTGCATTTGCGTTGATGTTGTTTTCCACTCGTCCAATCCCCATCAATCGACGCCCGGAGCCTTGCCGATGTCGCCCAAACCCACCTGCCACCTTATCCGTCCTGAAAGCACTTATGAAGGCAAGCAGGGATTGACCTATTTTGCCGGCATCGCGGCGGAGTCCGTCGGTTCCTCCGGCATCTGCATGCACGTGCTCACCATGCCGCCCGGCGCCCGCGCCAAGGCGCACCTGCATGAAAGCCATGAAACGGCGATCTACGTGCTCTCCGGCGAGGTCCACACCTGGTATGGCGACCGGCTCGAGCACCACATCGTCGTCAAGGCCGGCGACCTCTTCTACATTCCCGCCGGCGTGCCGCATCTGCCGGCCAATCTGAGCAACGCGCCGTCGTCGGCCGTCATCGCCCGCACCGATCCCAACGAACAGGAAAGCGTCGTCCTGCTGCCGGAACTGGATGCTCTGGTCGCCTGACACTGACAGGATCGCCGTCATCTGCACCGCGCAACTTCGCCCATGACGTTGCCGTCCTCGTCGGCAATCGTCAGTCTCTTGGCGTTCTTGGCGCTGCGCTTGATGGTGAACTTGGTTGGCCCCTGTCCCTCCTCACCTTCCGCCTCACATGTTGCCGTCACCACCAGCGAACCATCGGCCTGTGCCTGCTTTTGCGTGAAGGTGCAGGCACTGGCGGCAGTGACCAATGCCTCGTCGGTCAAAAGCAGCATCTGATCGGCGGCGACTTCCTGGCCGTTGCGGTTGATGCAGCCATATTTGTCGCCATAGGGTTTCGACAGATCGACGCCTGCCGCGAAAGCCTGACCAGCAGAAAAAACGGCAAGCACCGCGACAGAGAGACCAAAACCACGCACGCTCATTCCCCCAAATCCAACGTCACGAACACGGTAGCAGCGGTCCCATTTCTTCAAGGCCGGGAATGGTCACGAAGAACCCGTCCTCACCCTTGTTGGTGACAACAACGGTTTCAGCCGTCGTCCCTGCCTCGCCCTCGGCGGAACAGGTCGCATCAAGCGATTGCGTACCAGGCGCCGAGCTCAATTGCTGCGCGAACCGGCAGCCGCTGCCATAGGTCTCGATGCCTTCGGCGGTCAGCACGATGTAATCGTCGCGGTCCTGAAAACCGGCCTTAGCAAAGACACAGCCGGCATCGTTGCCCCAGGAGCCGAGCAGCCTGTCGGCCGCGGTCGCCGGACCAACGATGACGATCGCCACGACAAATGAGATGAGCGCCGCCGGGCTTCGCAACCTCAAACCCCGGTCGCCGGAATGCCGGTGCGTTCCACCTTGCGCGGCGCGGTAATGTCCTTCCAGGTCGACAGCGCTCGGTTGACCGCAGCGTTCGGCTCGCGAGCGACGAACTCGCCATGGCCGGGCTTGGCCTTGACCTCGGCTTCCTCGATCGACAGTTCACTGCGCGAGAAGACGAAGCGCGGCAGGCCGGTCACCTCGAACCCTTCGAAGACGTTGTAGTCGATCACCGACTGCTGCTTCTTCGACGTGATCTTCTTCTTGCGCTTCGGGTCCCACACCACGACGTCGGCATCCGCGCCTTCGACGATGGCACCCTTCTTCGGATACATGTTGAGAATCTTCGCGATATTGGTCGAGGTCACCGCGACGAACTCGTTCATCGTCAGCCGTCCGGTGTTGACGCCGGTCGTCCACAATACCGGCATGCGGTCTTCGAGCCCGCCAGTGCCGTTCGGGATTTTGGTGAAATCGCCAACGCCGTTGCGCTTCTGCTTGGTGGTGAAGGCGCAGTGGTCGGTCGCCACCACTTGCAGCGATCCGGCCTGCAGGCCGGCCCACAGCGAATCCTGATGCAGCTTGTTGCGGAAGGGAGGGCTCATGACGCGACGCGCAGCATGGTCCCAATCCTTGTCGAAATATTCGCTCTCATCCAGCGTCAGATGCTGGATCAACGGCTCGCCGAACACCCGCATGCCTTTCTGCCGCGCCCGGCGGATCGCCTCGTGCGCCTGCTCGCAGGAGACATGCACGATATAGAGCGGCACGCCGGCCATGTCGGCGATCATGATGGCACGGTTGGCCGCCTCGCCTTCCACCTCCGGTGGCCGCGAATAGGCATGTGCCTCCGGCCCGTTATTGCCGGCGGCCAAGAGCTTTTGCGACAGAGCGGCGACCACGTCGCCGTTTTCGGCATGCACCAGCGGCAGCGCGCCGAGGTCGGCGCAGCGCTGGAACGACGCATACATCTCGTCGTCGTCGACCATCAACGCGCCCTTATAGGCCATAAAATGCTTGAACGAGGTGATGCCCTTGTCGACGACGGTGGCCATCTCGTCGAACACCTGCTTGCCCCACCAGGTGATCGCCATGTGAAAGGAATAATCGCAGGACGCCTTCGACGTCTTGTTGTCCCACATCTGCAAGGCTTCGAGCAGCGACTGCTTCGGCGACGGCAGGCAGAAATCGACGACCATCGTCGTGCCGCCGGAAAGCGCTGCGCGCGTACCGGATTCGAAATCATCGGCCGAATAAGTGCCCATGAACGGCATTTCGAGATGGGTATGCGGGTCGATGCCGCCCGGCATGATGTAGCAGCCGGTGGCGTCGAACTCATGGTCGCCATGCAGGTTGGAGCCGATGGCGACGATCTTGCCGTGCTGCATCAGCACATCGGCCTTCCAGGTGCGGTCGGCAGTGACGATGGTGCCGTTTCGGATGACTTTGGTCATTTTCTTGTTCCCTTGTTCGGATGCGCTTCTTGTGAGCGCTTTGTTCATTCGGATAGTTCGGTGGCGGCCCCTTCAATTGACGCCAATTCTTCTGAAGTCAGCGCCGCCCCTCACCTGCCTGCCGGCATCCTCTCCCGTAGAGTGACGGGGAGAGGGGCGCCTTCGCTTGTGGTTTCGCCAATGGCAAACGCCGCAGAAATGGCGTGGAGGTTTCGGCCAGCCTCTTTCTCCCCGTCACTATACGGGGAGAAATGCCCGGCAGGGCAATGAGGGGCAGCGCTGACGTCGGCACAGTAGCCTGATCCAATTCGAGACCTCCTGTCCGGAGCGGCAAGCCGGGCTTGACGGTACAGCGCCGACCTCTCACGCCACGATCCCCGCAGTCTCCACCACCGCGTGGAACAGCACATCGGCGCCGGCGCCGGCCCATTCCTTGGTGATTTCCTCAGCCTCGTTGTGTGACAACCCGTCAACGCAGGGACACATCACCATGGCGGTCGGCGCAACGCGGTTGATCCAGCAGGCATCGTGGCCGGCGCCGGAGACGATATTGCGGTGCGAATAGCCGAGCCGATCGGCGGCGTCGCGGATTGCCTTGACGCAACCGGCGTCGAAGGTCACCGGATCGAAAGCGCCGACCTGCTCGACCTTGTACTGGATATCGAGCGCCTCGCAGATCGTGTCGATGCCTTCGCGGATCCGGCCGTCCATCGCGTCCAGAACTTCCTTCTCGGGCGAGCGGATGTCGATGGTGAAGACGGTGCGCCCTGCAATGATGTTGCGCGAATTCGGAAACACTTCCATATGGCCGACCGCACCGACGGCGTCCGGCTGGTAGTCCATGGCGATCTCGTGCACCAGCTCGATCACGCGGGCCATGCCGAGCCCGGCATTGCGCCGCTTGGGCATCGGCGTCGAACCGGTATGCGCCTCCTTGCCGGTCAGCGTCACCTGCAGCCATTTCAGGCCCTGGCCATGGGTGACGACGCCGATATCGATGCCTTCATCCTCGAGGATCGGCCCCTGCTCGATATGCAATTCGAAGAAGGCGTGGATTTTGCGATCGCCGACCTTCTCCGTGCCCTTCCAGCCGATTCGCTCCAACTCCTCGCCGAATTTTTTTCCCTGTTTATCGGTGTGCTGATACACGTCCGCCTGCTCCAGCACGCCAGCGAACACGCCGGACGCCATCATCGCCGGGGCAAAACGCGAGCCTTCCTCGTTGGTCCAGTTGGTGACGACGATCGGATGCCTGGTGGTGATGCCGAGATCGTTGAGCGAACGGATGATCTCCAGCCCGCCGAGCACGCCAAGCACGCCGTCATATTTGCCGCCGGTCGGCTGCGTGTCGAGATGGCTGCCGACATAGACCGGCGGCAGGCTGGGATCGGCGCCTTCCCGGCGGGCGAACATGGTGCCCATCTCGTCGAGGCCCATTTCGAGCCCGGCCGCCTCGCACCAGCGTTTGAACAGATGCCTGCCCTCGCCGTCCTCGTCAGTCACGGTCTGGCGATTGTTGCCACCGGCAATGCCGGGGCCGATCTTCGCCATCTCCATGATGGAAGCCCACAAACGGTCTGAATTGATTCGCAGATTCTCGCCTGGGGCAGCCATTCAAAATCCTCTCATTTCATATCACCAACCGGGTGGCGGTTCCCGCCACCACCCGACTGGCCCAAATAGATTAGTCTATCGCCCTCAGCACTTCACGCACATGGTCGATCAGTTCGTTGATCTGGCCCTTGGTGATGATCAGCGGCGGCGACAGCGCGATGATGTCGCCGGTGGTGCGGATAAGCGCGCCGCGCTCGAACGCCTTGACGAAGGCCGAGAAGGCCCGCTTGGTCGGGCTGCCGGCGATCGGCGCCAGCTCGATCGCGCCGATCAGGCCGATGTTCCTGATGTCGATGACATGCGGCTCGCCCTTCAGCGAATGCAGCGCATCTTCCCAGTAAGGCGCCAGTTCCTCGCCACGGGTGAGCAGGCCCTCTTCCTTGTAGGTGTCGAGCGTGCCCAAAGCTGCGGCACATGCGATCGGATTGCCCGAATAGGTGTAGCCGTGGAAGAACTCGATCATGTGCTCGGGGCCGGTCATGAAGGCGTCGTGGATTTCCTTCTTCACGAACACCGCGCCCATCGGGATGACGCCGTTGGAAACGCCCTTGGCGGTGGTCATGATGTCGGGCGTGACGCCAAAGTAGTCGGCGGCGAACGGCGCGCCGAGGCGGCCGAAACCGGTGATGACCTCGTCGAAGATCAACAGGATTCCATGCTTGGTGCAGATTTCGCGAAGCTTCTGCAGGTAGCCCTTGGGCGGCAGGATGACGCCGGTGGAGCCGGCGACCGGCTCGACGATGACGGCGGCGATGGTCGAGGCGTCATGCAGCGCAACGATGCGCTCCAGCTCATTGGCAAGCTCCGCGCCATATTCCGGCACGCCCTTGGAGAAGGCGTTCTTCTCCGGCAGATGCGTATGCGGCATATGGTCGACGCCGCCGAGCAGCGTGCCGAACATCTTGCGGTTGCTGACGATGCCGCCAACCGAGATGCCGCCGAAATTGACGCCGTGATAGCCGCGCTCGCGGCCGATCAGGCGGGTGCGCGCGCCCTCGCCCTTCACGCGGTGATAGGCGATCGCCATCTTCAGCGCCGTATCGACCGATTCCGAACCGGAATTGGTGAAGAAGACATGGTCCATGCCCTTGGGCGCAATGTCGACCAGGCGGTTGGCCAGTTCGAACACGATGGGGTGGCCCATCTGGAAGGCCGGCGCATAGTCGAGTTCGGCGGCCTGATGCTGAATCGCCTCTGTGATCTTCGGCCGGCAATGGCCGGCGTTGACGCACCACAGACCCGCGGTGCCGTCGAGCACCTTGCGGCCATCGCTGGCGGTGTAGTGCATGTCCTTGGCGGACACGAACATGCGTGGCGCCTGTTTGAACTGCCGGTTTGCCGTGAACGGCATCCAGAATGCGCTGAGATCGTTCGGCGTGACTTTCAGCCGGTTGGACATGACCAAGACTTCCCCTTGTAACCTGTTTCGGTGCGGCTAACGCTTGGTCTTTCCAACGCTTGGTCTTTGCTGCGTTTTCATGCTACGCAAATTTTGACCGATTGGACAAACGTTAGCACCGCCCTGTCGGCGGTCAAGGGATTACTAGCGGAAATGCGGCCTTCGAAGTGCGCTCCACGGCTCAGGGAAAAACTGGTCCAGAGAATTGGTCCAGATGACCCGCGCGACCAAGGCTTGGCTGTATGACCGACGCCATGGAAGGCTCCGCTCCTCGCCGCACCCGCATCCAGCAGGAAAAGCGCGAACTGATCCTGGAAGCGGCCCTCGAAGTCTTCTCCACCAACGGCTTTCGCGGCTCGACCATCGACCAGATCGCCGAAGCCGCGGGAATGTCGAAGCCGAACCTGCTCTATTATTTCCGCCGCAAGGAAGACATCCACGAAACGCTGATGGAGCGGCTGCTCGCGACCTGGCTGGCGCCCCTGCGTGAACTCGACGATATCGGCGATCCCCTGACCGAACTCAGGAACTACATCAGGCGCAAGCTTGAAATGGCGCGCGATTTTCCCAGGGAGAGCCGGCTGTTCGCCAACGAGATTTTGCAGGGCGCGCCGCGCATCATGCCGCTTTTGGAAGGCGAGCTGAAAACGCTGGTCGACGAGAAGGCCAATGTCATCAAGGGCTGGATGCGCGCAGGGAAGATCGCCCGCACCGATCCCTGGCACCTGATCTTCTCGATCTGGGCGACGACCCAGCATTACGCCGATTTCGACGTCCAGGTCCGCGCCGTGCTTGGCGCCGACCGCGGCGGCGACGGCCGCTTCGAGGATGCGGCGCGATTTCTCGAGCAGTTGTTCATTGATGGGCTGAAGCCGAAAGGCTGAGGCAAGATCGCGCTTGGGGGCCAACTTGCCGGTCGTCGGGGCTGCTGCGGACGGTGGAGATTGGCCGAAGCGCACATTGATTTCGTCATTCTAGGGCGAAGCTGAGAGGCTGCAGCCACCAACGCTACGCGCTGCGGCGCTCCACCGGCATCGCCTCGAGCAGCTCTTCCAGCTTCGCAACCGAATTCTGCTCGGCGAGTGGCGTGTAGACAATCAGCTTCATATCCGAGCCGTCGTCGATCGACAGGCTCATATGCTCAAACGCCATCGCGCCGGCGATCGGGTGGCGCAGATACTTCTTGCCGGACAGACGATGCACCACATCGCGCTGCGGCCACCATTCGCGGAATTCCGGGCTGGAGCGCATCATCAGCGCAATCAGCCGCTCGAAGTCCGGATCGCCGGTGTATTTCGCGCTCTCGGCGCGAAACGCGGCAAGGGTGGCGCGCGCCAGTTGTTCCCAATCGACCAGCAGGTGGCGCCGGCGCGGATCGGTGAACACGCCATGGAGGATGTTGCGGGCATCGCCTTCCAACAGACCGTAGTCGCCGAAAATGGCAACGGCCCCGGCATTCCAGGCCAGCACATCCCAGCGCGGCCCGACAATATAGGCCGGCTGCAGGACCAGGCTCTGCAGCATGTGCAGCAGTGGACCTTCGACCTTGACCGGGGTGATGCGCCGCCGCTCGGGCTGCTGGCGGCCGGCCAGCGTGAACAAATGCCGCTTCTCGGCGGCGTCGAGGCGCAAGGCCTCGCAAAGCGCCGTCAGCACCTCGACGGAAGGCCGCACGTCCCTGCCCTGCTCCAGCCAGGTGTACCAGGTCGTGCCGACACCGGCGATCATCGCCACTTCTTCGCGGCGCAGACCGGGCGTGCGCCGCCTGGCACCGGCTGCTATGCCGATGGCAGACGGCGAAAGCCTTTCGCGGCGTGAGCGCAGGAAGGCGCCAAGTTCGCGCCGGCGGCTGTCTTCGGGTGATGGTACGGAAACATCCATGGGCTCAGTATAGCAGTATCGATACCAGGATAAAGTTTGAACTGTTTGCGGCGCGCCGATCGCCCCATCTTGTTATCCAGAGCGAATATGGAGGCTCTCCGACATGGACCTGGCTTCGAACTGCGCTTTGCAGTCAATTATCTCGCCGGTTTCCTGCTGACGTCGGAGCTGCTGCCGCTGCTCAAGGCCAGCGCCCCGGCGCGCATCGTCAATGTCGCCTCGGCCGGCCAGCAAGCGATCGATTTCGGCGATGTCATGCTGACGCGCTCCTATGACGGCGTGCGCGCCTACTGCCAGAGCAAGCTGGCGCAGATCCTGTTCACCATCGACCTGGCCGGAGAGCTGAAGGGCAGCGGCGTCATCGTCAACGCCCTGCATCCGGCGAGCTACATGAACACCACAATGGTGCGCCAGGCCGGTGTGACACCGTGGAGTTCGGTCGAGACCGGCGCCGACGCCATCCTCAACCTCGCGACATCGCCCGCCCTTGAAGGCCGCAGCGGCCTCTATTTCGACGGCCAAAAGGAATCGCGCGCCGATGCGCAAGCCTATGGCGAAGGCGCGAGAACAATTGCGAGCTCTAAGCCTCGACCTCGTCGGCCAAGCCTCCGCAAAATCGAAGGAACAGCATTCATGATCAGCAACATCCAACACACAATCATCATCGGCGGCTCGTCCGGCATCGGCCTGGCGACCGCGCGCAAACTGCTCGGCCCTGGCATGAAGGTCACCATCACCGGCCGCAATCAGGACAAACTGAACAGCGCTTGGAAGAGCCTTGGCGGCGCGGCCGGCAAGGCTGCCTTCGATGCTTCGAAACCGGACGAAGTCCGCCAGTTCTTTGGGGAAGTCGGGCCCCTCGATCACCTTGTGCTGGCTGCCAGTGGCGGCAAGGGGCTTGGCCCATTCGCGAGCCTGGACCTTGCCGACGTCGCCGGTGGCGTCGACGAGAAAGTCCGGCCGCAGCTGTCTTGCCTGCAGGCGGCTTTGCCGACGCTCAACAAATCGGGATCGGTCACCTTCATATCGGCGGTGTCGGCGCAACTGACCGCGCCCGGCGTTGCCGGCATCGCCGCCGTCAACGGCATGCTGCTGACGGTGGTGCCGATCCTGGCGGTCGAGCTGAAGCCGCTGCGCGTCAATGTCGTCGCGCCCGGCGTCATCGACACGCCGTGGTGGGACTTTTTGCCTGACGACCAGCGGCAGGCGGTCTTTGCCGACTATGCCGGAAAGACGCCTGTTGGGAGGATCGGCCACCCCGAAGATGTCGCCGGTGCGATCGCCTTCCTCGTGTCCAACGGCTTCATGACCGGTCAGGTGCTGACTTGCGATGGTGGTTTGCGCTTTGCGGCGTAAACTTACAGCGACTGCGCGATCAGCGTCAGAAAACCGCCGGCGAGCGCGACATTGCCGACGAAGCCGTTGATGCGCGATGCCCGGTCCGGACCCTGATGGTCCCAGAAATTGTGGAACATCGGCGTGGCGGCGATGAGAAACAGCACCAGCACAGCACTTGCGATCGCGGTCCACACACCTGCCATTACCAGCGCGCCGGCAATGGTCTGCAGGACGATGCCGGCCCACAGCGCCAGCTTGGCCTGCGGCACGCCGCGCGCGGCCATTAGCCCGGTCAGGAAGGTCTCGTTCTGAACATTGCGCAGGCCGGCGACGACGAAGGCGCCGCCGAGCAACAGGCGGCCGAGAAACAACAAGGTCAAAGGCAAATCGACAGGCATAAAACTCTCCCCTTTAAAAACAGTTGGAGCGCCGCCCTCTCGACGACGCTCCATGGATAAACCGGACGGTCAGGCTGCTTTGGCGGCCGGCATCGGGTGAATGGCATGGAACGGTATGCAGAGCCGGTTCCAGGTGTTGATCATGCCGATCGCAACAGACAGCTTGACCAGTTCCTCTTCAGAGAAATGCGCGAGCGTGCGGGCATAGAGTTCGTCCGAAACGCCATTGTTGGCGATCAGGGTCGTCGCCTCGGTCCAGGCCAAGGCCGCACGTTCGCGCTCGGAAAACAGCGGCGATTCCTTCCAGGCTGCGACCAGGTAGAGCCGCGTCTCGGTCTCGCCGTCGCGCCGCGCCTCGCGGCTGTGCATCTCGACGCAGTAGGAGCAGCCGTTGATCTGCGAAGCCCTGAGCTTGATCAAATGCAGCAGGCCCACTTCAAGCCCGCATTCGTCGACCGCCTTGTTGAGCGCCGACACCGCCTTCATGATTTCCGGCGCCTTGGCGAAGAATTGCAGTCTCTGTTTCATCGTCTTTCCTTTCACGTCTTTCTGGCGAGGATTAAACTTGCTTGGTCGAAGCGGATTTCTGTGGCCGCTGATGGCGCGCCACAAAGGCACAGCTGGCGGCGATCGATCTCGGATCGCCTTCTGCCTGATAGTCAGCCACGATGTCGGACAACCGGGTTTCCGCGAGAGCCGCGCGATAGGCGCGCTCGGCCTTCAGCATCGCGGCGTTGATGCCGCACAGTTTTACATAGGCGGACGCGTCGAGCTTGGCCGGCCCGTTGCGGCGGATCTCGCCGCAGCGAAACGCCGGCTCCCGCCCTTCGATCGCCAGCACGATATCGAGCAGCGTGATGCGCTCGGCCGGCCGCGCCAGCCGGTAACCGCCCGCCGGCCCGGGTACCGATTCCAGGATGCGCTCCGCCGTCAGCATGTTGAGATGCTTCAAGAGATAGCTCGGCGACAGGCCGAAAGACTCTGCCAAGGCAGCGCCCGGCATGGTGCTGTTGCCCTCCACGCTGGCCAGCGTGGCCGCACAATGGATGGCCGCCTCAACGCCCTCGCCCAGCTTCATAGTAACGATCTCCAATTCATGGATACGTTTTATCGTGGATATATCTTATCTGCAATAGGAAAATGCGGAAATTTGCAAGTTTGCGATGGCTTAACTGGACTTGGGTTCCTCGCCCCCGCGGCAGCGGGGGAGAGGTGGCCCGGCGAAGCCGGGACGGAGAGGGGGACGCCCTCAGCGAAATCAGAACCGATGAGGGATGCGCGCGAACAAAAAGGCGATCAGGAGCCCAGGCAACCTCACAGTCGCCCCGAAGGCCCCTCTCCGCCCCGGCTTCGCCGGGCCACCCTGCCGGGGCGAGCCACGGGTCTCGCCCGTCCTTCGGACCCCCACTTCGGGCGAGGAACCCAAGCTTATTCCGCGGCCACCTTGGCCATCGGGTTGTTCGGATGCGTCGTCCAGTTGGCGTAGACCGGCGACACCGGCTTGCCGGTGCGCTGGTCCATCACGCCTGCGGCCAGCGGCTCCATGGTGATGCAGTTTTCGACCGGGCAGACATTGACGCACAGATTGCAGCCAACGCATTCGGCCTCGATCACCTCGAAGTGCCTGACGCCGTCGACCATGTTGGTGATCGCCTGGTGCGAGGTGTCCTCGCAGGCGATGTGACACCGGCCGCATTTGATGCAGGCGTCCTGGTCGATACGCGCCTTGGCGACATAATTGAGGTTGAGATACTGCCAGTCGGTGACGTTGGGCGTGGCGCGGCCGATAATGTCGTCGAGCGAGGCATGGCCTTTCTCGTCCATCCAGTTTTCCAGCCCCGCGATCATTTCCTGCACGATCTTGAAGCCGTAGGTCATCGCCGCCGTGCACACCTGCACATTGCCGGCGCCGAGCGCCATGAATTCGGCGGCGTCGCGCCAGGTGGTGATGCCGCCAATGCCGGAAATCGGCAGGCCATGGGTTTCGGGATCGCGCGCGATCTCGGCCACCATGTTCATGGCGATAGGCTTCACCGCCGGGCCGCAATAGCCGCCATGCGAGCCCTTGCCGTCGATGGTCGGCTGCGGTGCGAAGCTATCGAGATCGACGCCGGTGATCGAGTTGATGGTGTTGATAAGCGACACCGCGTCGGTGCCGCCGGAAAGTGCCGCACGCGCGGGCTTGCGCACGTCGGTTATGTTTGGCGTCAGCTTGGTGATGACGGGCATGCGGGTGTTGGCCTTGCACCAGCGCACCACCATTTCGATGTATTCCGGCACCTGGCCGACAGCCGCACCCATGCCGCGCTCCGACATGCCATGCGGGCAACCGAAATTGAGCTCGATGCCGTCGGCTTCGGTCTCCTCGACCACCGGCAGGATCGCCTTCCAGCTTTCCTCGACGCACGGCACCATCAGCGAGACGACGATGGCGCGGTCGGGCCAGTCCCTCTTGACCTGCTTGATCTCGCGCAGATTGACCTGCAGGTCGCGGTCGGTGATCAGTTCGATATTGTTGAGGCCGAGCAGGCGGCGGTCGGCCCCCCAGATCGCGCCGTAGCGCGGGCCGTTGACGTTGACCACCGGCGGGCCTTCTTCGCCGAGCGTCTTCCAGACCACACCGCCCCAGCCAGCTTTGAAGGCGCGGATGACGTTATACGCCTTGTCGGTCGGCGGCGCCGAAGCCAGCCAGAACGGATTGGGCGATTTGATGCCGACGAAATTGTTGCGGATGTCAGCCATGACAGGTCCCTTTCAACCGAGACGAAGGAGCATTTCCACAGGTGCAAGAATGCCGCCTTCAAGCGCGGCGGTGAGATTGGCGATCTTGGTGCGGGCGTTCTCGCCCATGATAAGATTAACGCCGGGAGGCGGTTTTTTGCCTTCCGCCTGCGCCGCAGCCATGCGCGCCCGTATCGTGGCGAAGAATTCGATGGCAAAGGCGCCGCGTGGGCGCTCGGCGGTTACAGAGAACCCTGCAGCCGCGGCAGCCGAGCGATAGTCGTCGGGCGTGGCGACGAAGGACATGCTCTCATCGGATGCCCATGGCAGCGGATAAGTCAGCGCACCTGCCTTGAGCCGCATCACATCGTAGACGGCAAAGACGCCGCCCGGCTTGAGCACACGCGCCGCCTCGCTCATCAGCTTTTTCTTGTCGGGAAGATTCATGCCGACATGCAGGATCATGGCCGTATCAAAGCTTTTGTTGCCGAACGGCATGTCCAGCGCGCTGCCCTGCACGAACCGGATTCTGTCGGCCATTCCCACCCGCTTCGACAGGCTGGTCGCGATATCGACATAGCTTTGCGTCAGATCGATGCCGGTGACATCGGCGCCGACATTGTTGGCGGCAAAGCGGGCTGGGCCACCCACGCCGGAACCAATGTCGAGCAGCCTGGCCCCCGGCTTCAACCCCATCTGGCCGATGAGTTCCCTGGTGGCGGCGACGCCGCCAATGTGGAACTCGTCGACCGCTTCGAGATCGCTGGCGCGCAGATGGGCAATGTCCACGCCGGTATCGGCGAGCACGGCAAGAATGTGCTGCTCAAGACCCGATACGTCGTAGTGACGGGCGATGCCCGATTCCACCGAGGCCATGATCTCTATCCCTGTGTCAGACTCCTGTTGATGCTCTCAGCCGCATCGCGCCCTTGGGCCACGGCCGAGACGGTCAGGTCGTCGCCGCCAAAAATGCAGTCGCCACCGGCCCAGACATTGGCGAGCGAGGTGCGCCCTTCCGCATCGACCTTGATGCGGCCGGCTTCGAGTTCGATCGATGCACCACTGCCGTTGAGCGCTGCCGGCACAAAACTCTGGCCGATCGCCTTGAACACCTGGTCGGCGGTGAGCGTCAGCCGCTCGCCGGTGCCAGCGAGCTTGTCGCCGTTCATGGCGGTGTATTCGAGCTCGATGCCCGACACCTTGCCGTTCTCGGCAATGACCCTCCTCGGCTGCAGCCAGTGGCGGATGGTGACGCCGTTGGCGGCGGCCAGATCCTGCTCGAACTCGGAGGCGTTCATATGCTCCTGGCCGCGCCGGTAGCAGATCGTCACCTCCTCGGCTCCGAGCAGCTTCGACTGCACCGCCGCGTCGATCGCCGTCATGCCGCCGCCGATGACGACGACGCGCCGGCCGACCGGCAGGCTTGCGAGATCGCTGGCCTGGCGCAGTTCGGCGATGAACTCGACCGCATTGGTGACGCCGTCGGCATCCTCGCCCTCGGCGCGCAGCGCATTGACGCCGCCAAGCCCCATGCCGAGGAAAACGGCATCGTAATTCCGGATCAGGTCCGACAGCTGGTAGTCTCGGCCGAGCGCCTTGCCGTTCTGGATGTCGATGCCGCCGATCCCCGTGACATAGTCGACCTCGGCCTGGGCGAAATTGTCGATGCTCTTGTAGGCGGCGATGCCGTACTCGTTGAGGCCGCCGGCCTTCGGGCGGGCTTCCAGAATGGTCACCTCGTGGCCATGGCGGGCGAGCCGGTGCGCGGCGGCAAGGCCGGCCGGCCCGGCGCCGACCACGGCAACCGACTTGCCGGTCGATTCCGCACGCGGATAGAACTGCTTGTGCTCGGCCATCGCGACGTCGGTGGCGTAGCGCTGCAAACGGCCGATCTGCACCGGCTTGCCTTCCGCCACTTCGCGCACGCAGACCTCTTCGCACAGCGTCTCGGTCGGGCAGACGCGGGCGCACATGCCGCCCAGTATGTTCTGGTCGAAAATAGTCTTGGCGGAGCCGATCGGGTTACCGGTCGAGATCTGGCGGATGAAAAGCGGAATGTCGATCGAGGTCGGGCATGCATTCATGCACGGCGCGTCGTAGCAGAAATAGCAGCGGTCGGATTCGACCAGGGCCTCGTGGTGATCGAGCGGCGGATGCAGGTCGGAAAAATTCTCGGCATACTGGTCGGCCGGCAGCCGGCCACCGGCAATACCGTCCTTGAACTGGCCTTCTGGCATCGTCAGTTCCCCATGTTTTCGTTTTGGGGAAGGCTAGCACGTTTTATTTTTTTATCAATTGGTCAATTTTCGGCGCAAAGCACTGAAAAGCCTCGATAATAACATGATTTTTTTTCTCATGTTATGCCCTATGGCGCTGGCGAAAAGCCAGAGCCTGGAGCGCCACCATGGATCGACCTTATCTCGTCGGCGACCAGTTGCTGCAGCCGCCACAGATTGCGGTCGCGGATGCCGAATTCCTCGAGGTGGCTGACGGTGTTGTAGAGATATTCGGCGCCCGATCCGACATGCCCGCAGGCCCGCGCCAGCACCCGCGCCACCCGGTCCAGCGGCTGCCCGAGCGAGGTTCCCCTGCCCGTCACCCCGACCCAGAAGCCGAGCGCCCGCACCACCCCTTGCGCCGTGCGCACCGGAACCCAACGGACCGAGCTGACACTCTCATGGTCGTCGATCTCGCGCCGCAAAAGTCTTTCGATGTGCTGTGGCTTGTCGCCGTCGGGCAGGCGGTAGATGACGCCGTCGCATCGCCCGCCGCGTTCGAGCGCCATCATCAGCCCCGGTTGTGCTGCGGTGCCGCGCCAGCGCACCATGTCGAGGCAAAAGGAGCGATGCCAGCCGAACGCGGTGGCGCGCTGGCGTTCGACAGATTCGAAAGCCGGCTTCCAGATCAGCGAGCCATAGGCGAACACCCATAGCGGCCCCGCGTCCGCTTCGTCGGACAGCTGCGCGGAAAGGGCGCGGAAATCCTCGTCGGTGAGCTGCGTCCAGCTGCCGTCGGGGCCGGGATCGACCTCCTGCCGATGGCAAAGTGACACAAGCTCAGGCGTGAGCGACATTTGACGCATGAAACGACAACCCCTCGTTTGCCCAAGGAAAGTCGAAAACCGCCGCACGTGCAAGCGGCCGGGCGCGACGAAATGCGGAACGATGTGTCAACGCAGCCGTTGAATTTTCTCATGCGCGCTGTCGGATTTGCGCCGCTGAAATCGTCCTTTGATGGATCGGACGACGATCGATGCATGAAGGTGAGGAGACCGAAAAAATGCCGAAAACCCCAATGCCCTTCTTCTGGTACGAACTGATGACCACCGATCTCGATGCCGCGCAAGCGTTCTACACCACAGTCGTCGGCTGGCGGGCCGAGCCCTTCGACAAGGCTCCCGGCATGCCACGCTACGTCGTGGTGAACTCCGCCGAGCGTGGCGTCGGTGGGCTGATGACCCTGCCCGAGGACGCCGCCAGGATGGGCATGAAGCCGGCCTGGCTCGGCTATATCCACACCAGGGACACGGACGCTTCGACCAAGGCGCTGAAGGCCGCCGGCGGAACTGTCCACCGCGAACCCGACGACATTCCCGGCGTCGGCCACTTTTCCGTCGTCGCCGACCCGCAGGGCGCCACCTTCATGTTCCTGCAGCCCAATGGACCCGACCAGCCTATCCTTCCAGCCACCACACCCGGCCATGTCGGCTGGCACGAGCTCTATGCAGCCGACCGCGAGGCGGCCTTCGACTTCTATTCGAGCCAGTTCGGCTGGACCGATGCCGGTAGCATGGACATCGGCGAGATGGGCATCTACCAGACCTTCGGGGCCGGCCCGGAATCCGGCGGCGGCATCATGAACAAGCCGCAGCAGCTGCCGGTGCCGGTATGGCTGTTCTACTTCAATGTCGATGCCATCGACGCCGCCGCCAAGCGCGTCACCGACAATGGCGGCAAGATCGTTATGGGTCCGATGCCGGTGCCGACCGGCCAATGGATCGCCCAGTTCACCGACCCGCAGGGCGCCTATTTCGCGTTGATCGCGCCGGCGCGCTGATCCGGCCAGAGGCGCATCAACACGAAACTGCTCTCATTGCACGCCGGTGCGATAAGGAAGCGCATCATTCCGGCGCCAGCACCGCGACCTTGATGCTCTCGTCCTTGGCGCCACTGAGCTGGATGGTGGCTGCGCCCGGCGTCAGCTTGAAGCGCACGCTCTTGCGAATGCCCGGACAGGTCTTCACACCGCTGAACGCTGCCGACTTTGTGGCATGGCCGTCTTGAATCACATCGATCCAGGCCTCGCCTGACAGGCTGATCTGGAGCTCGCCTTCCGGTGGGACGGTCACGCTCGCCGTCGCGCCAAACGTTCCGGCTGCCGGCGCACGTTCCGGCGGCACGGTAAAGCTGACCGCATCGACCGGCTCGAGCGCCAGGTCCGCGGCCTCGCCAGCCGCGAGGGCAGCGCCGGACTGCGTAGCAGGCGCTGCCGCAAACAGCGCCTGCTCGCGCGCCACCGGCCATTTGAAGGCATCACAGCCGCCGTCTGCGGCCATGGCGAAGCTGGTGCCTGCAAGGATTGCGAACAGGCTGAGGACGACTTTTTTCATGACCAGGGGAACCCATTTCGTTGGAGAGTCTACACGCAGACATACAACCATAGCGATATAAATGCAACCATACCGAGAACAAATATCGAAGTCCGACTGGAAGCAATTTCCAATCACCGATTGTTGATGGCAGGCCCCGGGAAGTGAATGGTCCAACGCAAATTGATCATCTATGGCCGGGCCGAAGGGTTGGAAAATGGAGTTTTAGATGAAGCTTTTTGACGGTCTCGCCAGGTTTCAGCCGCAGGCCCTCGGCGTCCTGCGCATCATGACGGCCCTGCAGTTCATCGAGCATGGCTCGCAGAAACTGTTCAACTTCCCGGTGAGCAGCGGTGAGCCGCATGCCCTCACCGGCCTGACGCTGACGGCGGCGATTCTCGAATTCGCCGGCGGCATCTTGCTGGCGCTCGGTCTCCTCACTCGCCCCGTCGCCTTCCTGCTGGCCGGCGAAATGGCCATTGCCTATTTCATGGCGCACTACCCGCGCGACTTCTTCCCGATCAACAACAACGGCGACGCCGCCATCTCCTTCTGCTTCATCTTCCTCTATCTGGTGTTTGCCGGCGCCGGCGCTTTCGCGCTCGACAATCGCCGCAACGCCTGATGTCCCCTGCGGGGGTGAGCCCTCATCCCCGCATCCGTTCGAAATTGGCATCGAACAGCGGCACCGCCTGCATGCGCGCCGCGTGACGCTTGCCCAAAAGTTCGATCTCGAAGCCGTCGCTCTCGTCGGCGATCTCCTTCGGCACATAGCCGAGGGCGACGGATTTTTTCGGATGATGCGCATAGCCGCCTGACGTCACCCAGCCGCGTACCGCGCCGCCGAACCAGATCGGCTCGTCACCGATGACATCGGCGTCGTCGGCATCGAGAATGAAGGTGCGCAGCCTGAGCTTGCCGCCTTGCTTGCGCTCGGCCAGAGCCGCCGCCTTGCCGATGAAATCAGCCTCCTTGCCATAGGCGACGAAACGGTCGAGCCCGGCCTCCAGTGGCCCGTAGATCGGCCGGTACTCACGCGCCCATGAACCATAGTTTTTCTCCAGCCGCAGCGCATTGAGCGCGCGCGAGCCGAACAGGCCGATGTCGAATTCCGCGCCCGCCGCCATCAGCGCCTGGAAGGCGGCCCGCTGATATTCCGGCGCCACCCAGATCTCGTAGCCGAGATCGCCTGTATAGCTGACGCGGTCGACCAGGCACGGCGCCATGCCGATATCCATTTTCGCAACCGCCATGAACGGAAACGCCGCATTGGAGACATCCGCGCGGCTGACCTTCGCCAGCACCTCCCTCGCCTTCGGCCCGGCGATTGCGAGGCCGGTCAGCTTCTGCCCCAGCGCCTCGATGCCCACCGAACCATCCCCGGGCAAATGCGCCTCGAACCAGCGCATATGGTACTGCTCGGCGATACCGGAACCGGCGATGAACCACTCGCCGTCGCCGTTGTTGGCGAGCGTAAAATCGCCGATCAGTCTGCCGTCGTCCTTCAGCATCGGCGCCAGCGTCATACGGCCAGGTCTGGGCAGCTTGCAGGCAAAAATCCGGTCGAGCCAGGCGGCCGCCCCCTCGCCCGTCACCTTGTATTTGGCGAAGTTCGAAATCTCCGCCAGGCCGACGCCATCGCGCACCGTGGCGACCTCCTTTGCGACGTGTGTGAAGTCGCTCGAGCGCCGCCACGAGAACTCGTCCTTGACGCCCTCGGGCGCATACCAGAGCGGCACCTCCAGCCCATAGGACACGCCCCATTGCGCGCCCTTGGCCGACAACAAATCGTAAATCGGCGTGGTCTTCAGCCCTCGTCCGGCGGGCAGTTCCTCATTGGGGAAACGGATCGAGAAGCGGCGCGAATAGTTCTCGCGCACCTTGGCGTTGGTATAGGCCATCGTTGCCCAGTCGCCATAGCGCGCAACATCCATGGCCCAGATATCGGCGCCGGGATCGCCCTCGATCATCCAGTTGGACAGCGCCAGACCGACGCCGCCGCCTTGGCTGAAGCCGGCCATGACGCCGCAGGCGACCCAGAAACCCGGCAGCCCGCGCACCGGCCCGACCAACGGGTTGCCGTCCGGCGCGAAGGTGAAAGGCCCGTTGATGATCTGCTTGATGCCGGTCCTCTCGAAGGCCGGGAAATGGCGGAAGCCGACTTCGAGTGACGGCGCGATGCGGTCGATGTCGGGCTCCAGCAATTCATGACCGAAGTTCCACGGTGTGGAGAACTCGGACCACACTTTGTTGGCCTTCTCATAAGTACCCATCAGCATGCCGCCGCGCTCCTGGCGCAGATAAAGCTCGCCGTCGAAATCGACAGCATGGATGATCTCCGTTCCGGTCTTGGCGTTCCACGCGGCGACCTCGGGCATGTCCTCGGTGATCAGGTACATGTGCTCCATGGCCAGCACCGGCAGTTCCAGCCCGACCATGCGGCCGACCTCGCGCGCCCACAGGCCGCCGGCATTGACGACATGCTCGGCCACCACCTCGCCCTTGTTGGTGATGACGCACCATAGCCCGTCGGGCCGACGCACGATGTCCTCAACTTTGGTGAAGCGCTCGACCTCGGCGCCGAGCTTGCGCGCCGCCTTGGCATAGGCGTGCGTCACGCCGGACGGATCGAGATGGCCGTCCTCCTTGTTGCGGACGGCGCCAACAAATTGCTTGGGATCAAGCAGCGGCATCAGTTCCGCCGCCTCATTGGCCGAGATTTCTTCAAGGTCGATGCCGAGATAGCGCCCCTTGGCGACGACGCCGCGCAGCCAGTCGAGCCGCGCCTCGGTCGCCGCCAGAAGCACGCCGCCGGTCAGATGCACGCCGGTCGCCTGGCCCGACAGCTCCTCGATCTCCTTGTAGAGCGAGATCGTGTATTTCTGCAGCTTGGCGACGTTGGGGTCGCCATTGATGGTGTGCATGCCGCCGGCCGCATGCCAGGTCGAGCCGGAGGTCAGTTCATCGCGCTCCAATAGCACGACATCGGTCCAGCCATGGCGCGCCAGATGGAACAGCACCGAGCAGCCGACGACGCCACCGCCGATGACCACCACCTTTGCATGCGATTTCATGGATTTTTCTCTGATATCAGCGAGTTGGGACGATGAGATGAATCAGGATGGGAAGGCATCACGGCTCGCCCTGCCCGATCGCTTCCTTGCGTCTGGCCACATACGCCTCCAGCGCCTCGCGTACGGCGGGATCCATCGTCGGCTCGACATAGTCTTCCAGCGCCTTCTTCCACAACCGCGTCGCGCGCGCCGTCGCGTCGAGGCCGCCGGCTTCCTGCCACGCCTCGTAATTTTGCCAGTTGGACAGCATGGGCTGGTAGAACGCCGTCGCATAACGTTCCAGCGTGTGCGGCTCGCCAAAGAAGTGGCCACCGGTCGGCACCGCGCCCAGCGCCTCGACCGCCAGCTCCGCCTCGTCGACCACGATCGGCCGCAGAAACTCCATCATGTGCTGGATCATCTCGACATCGATGATGAGCTTCTCGAACGATGCCGTCAGCCCGCCCTCCTGCCAGCCCGCAGCATGATAGACGAGGTTGCCGTGGCCGAGCACCGCACCCCACAGCGCCATCAGCGTCTCATAGGCGCCCTGCGCGTCGGCGGCGTTGGAGGCCGAGCCCGGTGTCGTGCGGTAAGGCAGATTGTAGCGCCGCGCCAACTGCCCCGAGGCGATGTTGGCCTTGGTGTTCTCCGGTGTGCCGAAGGCCGGCGCGCCCGACTTCATGTCGACATTGGAGGTGAAGGCGCCGTACATCACCGGCGCGCCGGGGCGCACGAGCTGCGTCAGCACCACGCCGAACAGCGCCTCGGCATTCTGCTGCGCCAGCGCGCCGGCCAGCGTCACCGGGCTCATCGCCCCCATCAGCGTGAACGGCGTGACCGCCACCGACTGGCCGAACTCGGCCATGGTCATCAGCCCTTCGGCCATCATCTCGTCGAAGCGGCGCGGCGAGTTGACCGAGATGATGGTGGCGATGCCTGGATCGTCGCGCATCTCGTCCAGCGTCAGCCCGCGCGCGATCGCCATCATCTCGATACCGTCCAGCGCCCGGCCCCTGCCGATCGCCGAGACATGGAAGGATTTGTCGGTCAGCGTCAGATTTGTGAAATAGGTATCCATGTGCCTGGTATTGGCCGGCAGCTCCACTGGCGCACAGACCTGGTTGCCAAGCATGTGGATGCAATTGAAATGCTGCGCCAGCCGGGTGAGATCGGCATAGTCGCGCAAATTGCCGGCGCGCCGGCCGCGCTCCATGTCATGCACGTTGGGCGGCCCGGCGACGAGGGTGAAATTGATCGTGTTGCCACCGAGATGGATGGCGTTGGCCGGATTGCGCGGTGTCAGCCGGTAGCTGGACTGCGTGGTCTTCAGCGCCTCGGCAACCAGGCCCCTGTCGATGCGGACATTCGCCGTCGCATGGTCGACCGTGGCGCCGGCCTTCTCGAACAGCGACAGCGCCCGCTGAGACATCACCTCGATGCCGAAATTTTCCAAAATGTGCATCGAGGCCTGATGGATCGCCTCGATCTGGTCGAGCGACAGCATTGCCATCGGCGGATAGGGATTGGTCACCCGCCTGAGCGGCAGTTGCGGGATGGCCGACGGCCCCCTGTTGCTGGTGCGCTCGGCGCCGCGCTTGCGTCTTGGTTCATTCATGCCGGCATCAGAGCGCCGGTATGCGGATACGGCTGTCAGAAATCCGCCCTCCGCGGGCGTGATTTTAGCCAAGGCGGCATTTCTGAATTCCGATGAAGACAAAGGCGACGCAAAAGGTCGGAATAATGGTACCGGCCTTCGCCAATCGACCCGGCCCGGCAACCCGTTAAGAAACGCCGCAAGATTCCCTTTATGATTTCGGCCTATTCGTCTTCCCATGCGTAGGTCGAGTTTTAGTAAAATTGTAGCGGTTGGTGTGCTGCTGGCGTTGTCGGCCTGCGCGACGCCGCCAAACCATATCAACAATGTGTGTGCCGTCTTCGACCAGAATGACGGCTGGTTCGACAACTGGCAGTCGGCGGCCGAACGCGCCTCGCAGAAATATAGCATCCCCGTCCCCGTGCTGATGGCGACGGTGCGCAAGGAGTCCGGCTTCAAGAGCAATGCCAGGCCGCCGCGCACCAAGCTGCTCGGCTTCATCCCTTGGAAGCACGTCTCCTCGGCGACCGGTTTCTCGCAGGCGCTCGACGGCACCTGGTCGCAATACCAGAGCGAAACCGGCAGCTGGGCGGCGCGGCGGACAAAGTTCGCCGATGCCGTCGATTTCGTCGGCTGGTATCACTCAAAAACCGCCGACACGTTCGGTGTCGCCCGCAACGACACCTACAATCTCTATCTCGCCTACTATCTCGGCTGGACCGCCTATGGCCGCGGCAACCGCGGCGATGCCGGCGTGCAGGGCTATGCGCGGGCGACCGACAAGATGGCCCGCGACTATGCCGTCCAATTGCAGCAGTGCGGCAGCTGAACGCGCCGCCTATTCAAAGGCCGTCGGATCGATCAGGCTATGACGCCACCCGGATGCTTTTTCATCATCAACGCATACGCATCCGCCGCCTTTTCAGTGTCCTCGATATAGGGCGTTGCACCGGGACGGGATCGGACCAGATCGTACAGTCTGGCAATCGATGAAAACTGCTCGCACGCCGCTTGGCGATCGAGATAGGCGATCCAGAAACACAGATAGAAATCGGCAAGCGAAAAGCGGGCGCCAAGGACGTAGGGGCCTCTTGCCGCCAGCCTCGTGTTCATGACACTCAGGCGGCTGAGAACCATCGATTTGGCGAGGTCCTGTATCGCGGCATCGTCGTGTCTTCGCAGCGAGAAACGGTGCGGGAAATGAAAGCGCTTCATCTCTGACTGAATGTCTCCCGCGATATGGAAAAACGTCGAGAGAAAGAGACCACGGTCCGGGTCGGTCACCGCAGGCGCAAGCTCCGTGAGCTGATGCCGTTCGGCCAGGTAAAGCATCAGCGCGGCTACGTCGTAGAGCGCCTCGCCCTCAGGCGTGATCAGCACCGGCACCAGCCCGGCCGGATTTATCGCCAGGAATTCCGCGCTGCGGTGCTCACCGTTCAGAATGTCAATTTTTCTGAGCTCATAGTCGATCTTGCCTTCCTCGAGCACCCACTGGACGAGAGGAGCGCGGGTGAAGTCACCGCCATAGAGAATGTACATCGGCCCCTCCGCGACTGCACCTCGCCTATTGCCTCGGCTGGACCGCCTATGGCCGCGGCAATCGGGGCGATGCCGGCGTGCAGAGCTATGCGCGGGCGACCGAAAAGATGGCCCGCGACTATGCCGTTCAGCTCCAGCAATGCGAAAACTAGCACCCTCTTGGTCTAGTGCCGCCTTGTCGTATCTTTCGGCTTCTTAACACCGGTTTCGGAAGCCTCGTCGACTACTTTGTGGCGACGGGCTCGCATCCCAGCCTGGCCCTGCTCCACGGCATCCCCGATCTGGTCGGCCTCCGCGCTGCCCGTTTTGCCTCGCGGCCGGTTAGGTGCTTTTCCAGTCGAAACCGGCCCGGTACTGGGCGCATCCTCCGGCACGCCTTCATGCGCCGCGTGCTCCTTGTCGAACTTGATCACCGGCTCCATCGTCGCCAGCACATCGTCCGACAGCCAGCACAGGCTCATATGGCCGTCGCCGAGATGCTTGACCGGCGGCACCTTGGTCTCGCACAGATTGTCCGGCACCAGTTTCTTGTAGCCGCAGCGCGTCTGGAACGGGCAGCCCGATGGCGGGTTCATCGCCGACGGGATGTCGCCTTCCAGCACGATGTGCTTCTTGACCACACTGGTGTCGGCGATCGGGATCGCCGACAGCAGCGCCTCGGTATAGGGGTGGTAGGGCGGCGCGAAGATCTGGTCGGTCGTGCCTTGCTCGACGATATAGCCGAGATACATGACGACCACGCGGTCGGCGATGTAGCGCACGACGGACAGATCGTGGCTGATGAACAGCATCGTCGTCTTGTTCTTGCGCTGAATGTCCATCAGCAGCTCGGTCACCGCCGCCTGCACCGAGACGTCGAGGGCCGAGACCGGCTCATCGGCCACCACCACCTTGGCGTCGCCGGCAAAGGCGCGCGCCACGCCGATGCGCTGTTTCTGGCCGCCTGAGAGCTGACGCGGCTTGCGCGTCTCGAAGGCGCGCGGCAACTTCACCAGGTCGAGCAGTTCCAGCATGCGCTTGCGCCGTTCGGCGACGTTGTTGCCGACATTGAATTTTTCCAGCGTGCGGATGATCTGCGAGCCGACGGAGTGGCTGGGATTGAGCGTATCGAACGGGTTCTGGAACACCATCTGGATCGACGACACCGTATCGACGCTGCGCTTCTCGATACTGGTCGACTGGATCTCCTTGTTGCCGAGCGTCACCGTTCCGGAACTTGCCGTCTCCAGGCCGAGCAGCACCTTGGCCAGCGTCGACTTTCCGCAGCCGGACTCGCCGACAATGGCGACAGTCTCGGATTCGCGCGCCACGAACGAGATCGTCTCATTGGCCTTGACGACGCGGCCTTCGCTGGAGCCGAACACTTCGCTGCCGCCGACCCTGTAGTATTTCCTGAGGTCCTCGATCTTGAGCACCGGGGCACCGGGCACGACCTTCTCATTGACCTTCTTGGCGCCGGGCGGCAGTGCTTCCCAGTCGATCTCGTTGAAGCGCACGCAGCGCGAGAAATGGCCTTCATGGCCGGCGACTTCGATCATCGGGATTTCGGCGGCGTTGCAGACGCCCTCGACGAAATGGTGGCAGCGCGGACCGAAATTGCAGCCCTTCGGGCGCTCATGCGGCAGCGGCAATTGCCCGGGAATGGAGATCAGCGGCCGCGAATTCTTGTCGGCGCCCGGCAGCGGGATCGAGCGGAACAGGCCTTGCGTATAGGGATGACGCATCCGGTCGAACACGTCCTTGATCTTGCCGGTCTCCACCGCTTCGCCCGAATACATCACAGTGATGCGGTCGCAGGTTTCCAGGATCAGGCCGAGATTGTGCGACACGAAGATCATCGACGTGCCGAACTTTTCGCCCAGTCCCTTGACCAGGTCGACAATGCCGGCCTCCACCGTCACATCGAGCGCCGTCGTCGGCTCGTCGAGCAGAAGCAGCGCCGGCTTTGACAGCAGCGCCATGGCGATGACGATGCGCTGCTGCTGGCCGCCGGAGAGCTGGTGCGGATAGGAGCGCATCATGCGCTCGGGATCGGGCAGCTTCACCGCCCGCACCATGTCCAGCGCGCGGGTGTAGGCCTCTTCCTTCGACACCTTGTCGTGGATCAGCGGCACTTCCATCAATTGCTGGCCGACCTTCATCGCCGGATTAAGGCTCGCCATCGGCTCCTGGTAGATCATGGCGATCTTGTTGCCGCGAATGGCGCGCAGTTCCTCGTCGGACAGTTCGCCCATGTCCTTGCCCTGGAACTTGATCTTGCCGCCGACGATCTTACCGATGTTGGAGAGGTCGCGCATGATGCCGAGCGACACGGTCGACTTGCCGCAGCCGGATTCGCCGACGATGCCCATCGCCTCGCCGGGCATCACCGTGCAGGAAAAATCCATGACGGCAGGGATCTCGCCCTTGCGGGTGAAGAAGGAGATCGACAGGTTCTCGATCTCGATGATCGGTTCTCCGGGATTTCGAACTGCCTCATTCATGGGTCGCTCCAATCCTGTTTTCATGCGCCGGGCCGAACCCGCAGATCAGTCTTTCATCGATTGTTCGCGCAGCGAGTCGGCGAGCAGGTTCAGCCCCAGCACGAACGACATCAGCGCGATCGTCGGCGGCAACGCCGGGTGGATGAAGGAGCGCAGCAGACGGCTGGCGTCCTTGATCGCGGTGCCCCAGTCCGGACTCTCCGGCGCCAGGCCGAGACCGAAGTACCCCAGCGTGCCGAGCAGGATCGTGGTGTAGCCGATGCGCAGGCAGGCATCGACGATCAGCGGGCCGCGCGCATTGGGCAGGATCTCCCACAGCATGATGTACCAGGGCGATTCGCCGCGTGTCTGCGCCGCCGCCACATAGTCGCGTGTCTTGATGTCCATGACCAGGCCACGCACGATGCGGAACACGCCGGGGCTGGAGGCGAACACCACCGCCACGAAGATGTTGAGCTGATTGGGATCGATGTGGATGATCTTTAACGGATCGGCATCGAAGACCAGGCCGAGATAGACCCAGCCGCCAATGATCAGGGTCAGTCCCATGAGAATGTAAAGTCGATCCGGCCGGTTCTTGTAGCGGGTCCAAAACAGCACGGAAAAGAAGATGATCGGGAACATGAAGAACAGCCCGGCCATCGCATAGGGGATGGGTGTGTCCATGATGCCTGGCGTCACCAGGAGGTAGAATAGCAGGATCACCGGGAAGGCCAGAACCAGATTGGCCAGGAACGACAGCACGGTGTCTATCCGACCGCCGTAATAGCCGGCGGGAAGGCCGAGCGTGATGCCGACCATCAGCGCGAACCCCGTCGCCGCCGGTGCGATGATCAGCACGATCTGGCTGCCATAGACCATGCGCGAGAAGACATCGCGGGCGAGCTTGTCGCCGCCGAAATAGTAGATGAGTTTGGATACCGGCTCGATCCCGCCCGGCAGCGCGTCCTTCATGATCGGCACCTGGGAAAGCGGATCGAAGGGCGCGACGGTCGCCGCGAAGATCGCGGTGAACAGCCAGAACAGGCAGATGCCGACGCCGACAATGCCGACGCCGCTATCGAACAGCTGGCCGTAAAGGCCGAGCCTTTTCTTGTAGGTGAAGCTCGCCCCCATCACCAGGGCCAGCCCCAGCCAGACCGGCCAGAAGCGCGCGATCACGCCGAGCACGATGTTGAAGGCGCCGATATATTCGACCTGCATCTGCCCAGACCCCTATTGAACCCTGATACGCGGATTGAGGAACGCGTAGCCGACATCCGAGATGAGCTGCGTGATCAGCACGATGAACACCGAGACCAGCGAGCAGCCGAGCAAAAGGTCGATGTCGTTGTTGCCGGCAGCCTCGACCAGCGTGTAGCCAAAGCCCTGATAGCGGAACATCACCTCGACGATGACGACGCCGGTGAGCAGCCAGGGGAATTGCAGCATGATGACGGTGAAGGGCGCAATCAGCGCGTTGCGCAACGCGTGCTTGACGACGACGCTGCCGAAGGAGAGGCCTTTCAGGCGGGCGGTGCGGATATATTGCTGCGTCATCACCTCAACCATCGAGGCGCGCGTCATGCGGGCGATATAGCCGATGCCGTAGATCGCCAGCGTCATCACCGGCAGGGTGAAATTATAGAAGGTGATGCCTTGGCTTGCCGAGGCCGCCGAACCATTCAGCCAGCCGAGCCAGGAGGCGAAGATGACGGTGAAGATGACACCCGACACATATTCCGGCGTCGCCGTCGAGGCGATCGAGGCGACGGACAGCGTCCGGTCCGTTCGCGAGCCCTCGCGCATGCCGGCCAAAATGCCGATCAGCAGCGAAATCGGCACCATCACCGCCAGCACGCAGAGCATCAGTATGCCGGTGGCGCCGAGTGCGGGAAAGAGCTTCGACGCAACGGTGGTCTTGAACTTGGTCGAACAGCCGAAATCGCCTTCCAGGACGCCGGAGAATTTCGGCTCCAGCGGGTCATTGCAGAAGGAAAAACGCTGCGTCGGCTCGCCGGTCGCCGGATCGGTCACCGGCTGCTTGGGCAGGACGCCCAGCCACTGGCCGTAGCGTACGAAGAAGTTCTGCCGGTAGCCATGGTTGACCAGCCAGCTTTCGAGCTGCTCGGCCGAAGTGTGCATTTCTGTCTGGCTGATCGCCAGCTTCTTCAAATTCGGCTGGAGATTGATCAGGAAGAAGACGATCATCGTCAGGCACAGCATCGTCAATGCCATGGTGCCCAGGCGCCTGATAACGAAAGAAAGCATGGCGGTCCCCTGCCGGTCTGGTTGGGGTTGGAGCCAACTTGGATAACCAGCTTTGCCGTTGCCGGCAGAGTTGGCCCTCAAACCGGCCCTCGAATGCGATCAACCCTGTTTTTATTGCATGGTCCTTGGTGAAGAGTCCGCAACTTTTCGCTGCGCCGGCTTCAGGTCCTGGACCCATGCGAGGAGTGATGGGGAGGAGGCGAACCGCCCCCTCCCGATCGGTCCGATCAGGCCTCGTCGAGCCAGACCTTGCCATAGTCGCGTTCGAAGGTCGGATGCATTTTGTAGTTCTGCACCGCCTTCACCGAGTGGCTGTAGAGCTTGCGCCAGTAAGGCTGGATGATGATGCCGGCATCCTGCAGGATCTGCTCGATATCCTTCATCATCTCCTTGCGCTTTGTAGCGTCCGCAACGGCGAGCGCAGCATTGAGCTTGGCGTCCCAGTCGGGATTCGACCAGGCTGTCTCATTCCAGGATTCGCCGGTGCGGTAACCCAGGGACAGAACCTGGACTCCCAGCGGCCGCATGTTCCAGGTGGTCATGGACAGCGGATATTTGGTCCAGTCGTTCCAGAACGTCGAGCCCGGCAGCACCGTACGCTTGACCTTGATGCCGGCTTCGCGCAACTGCGCGGCGATCGAATCGCCGGTGTTCTTCTGCCAGTCCTCGTCGACCGTGATCAAGTCGTGCTCGAAGTCGGCTTGGCCGGCTTCCGCCATCATTGCTTTCGCCTTGGCGGGATCACGGGCGATTTTCGGCAGCTCGTAATATTCCGGATGAATCGGGCAGACATGGTGGTTCTCGGCGACAGTGCCGGCATTGCCGTAGCCGAGTTGAAGGACGACAGCATTGTCGACGCCGAGCTGCAGCGCCTGACGCACCTTCTGGTTGTCGTAAGGCTTGTTGTTGACGTTGGTGCGGCAGACGATAGTCCCGGCGGTGACCACTTCGGACTTCACCAGTTCCATGCCGTCGAGGATTGACACGTAGTCGGCCGTGGTTTCGTAGTTGGCGTGCACTTCGCCCGCTTCGAAAGCGCTGACCATGGCCGCCGGGTCGGTGCCGTAGTCGATGAATTCGATGCCGTCGAGGAAGACCTCGCCGTCCCACCACTTGTTGTCTTCACGGCGCTTGTAGACCACCTTCTGGCCGACATCGTAGGACACCAGCTCGAATGGGCCGGTACCGATCGGACAGGCTTTGAAATCGCCGCCTTTTTCATCGAAGCTCTTGTGGACGATCAGGCCCGGATAGTCGCAGACATTGGGAATGATCGAAATGTCCGGCGAGCCAAGCTTCAGCTTGATGGTGTGATCGTCGACCTTGGTGACAGCGCTTTCATCGAGCTTGTCGTCCTTGACCAGCGTGCCGAGGCGGCCGGGCATCGAATTGCCTTCGGCTTTCTTGTCGGCCCAGCGCTTGAGGTTGAAGATGACGTCATCGGCGGTGAAGGCATCGCCGTTCGACCAGGTCACGCCCTTGCGCACATGCAACGTGTATTCGGTGGCGTCGTCGTTGATGTCCCAGCTTTCGAGCAAATAGGGGCGGAACGTGTATTCGCTCGTGTACTTGACCAGCGGCTCAAGCGCTTGGCGCTCGGCATTGGCGATTTCAGACCAGTCGGCCTTGCGTGGATCCTTCGGATCCTTGATCCACATCGCGACCTTCAGCGTGCCGCCTTTCTTGCCTTGAACTTCTTCGGCCTTGGCCGGCGTCGGGTCTACCAGGCCGAGCATGCCATAGGCCATCGCCGTGGACGCGCCGAAGACGCTGGCCAGAGCGAGGAACTCGCGGCGATCGACCCTACCTGCCTTGGCTTCTTCGGCCATGGCCAGGATGTGGTCGGGAACGCGATCGCCATTACTCTTGTAAATTGTCATGACTTAACTCCCATTGTTGGCTTTCCGCCTTTTAACATTCCGCATCCAGGCCGTGATGTCAAAGACGGCATGGATTGGGAACATGTTAGCGAATGTGCAACTTTGAAAGGGGAGCGGTTCGCGCGATAACGACAGTCTTGACGCAAATTTGCTACTGCCCAACGGATTCCTCAGGAATCTCGTTTCGTCGATTTAACTGAGACAGTTACTCTAGCTTCGCCAATGCCAGCGATGGGGGCCAAAGTCCGACCGAAGGATCAATATTCCTTCTCGTAGAAGATGCCGCCCTTGGCTTCGCCGCCATCGTTGGCCTCGCCGCGCAGCTTGACGCCGCGCCCGACATTGAGGTCGATCGTCGCCTTGCCCGATCCGGGCTTGTCGCCCTTCTGGATCGTCACATAGGTACGGTCGTTGAGGTATTTGCCCGCCGACACCGCGGTACCGCCCTGGTCGTCGGTGGTTACGTCCAGATCGTCGACCCCGATTGCACTGCGTAGATTTTCGAGCAGCGAGGTCGAACCGCCGACGCCGGCCAGTTGTCCGGCGGCCTCGGCGAGCTGGGCGATCTGCAGCGGCGACAGGTTCGACATCGAGCGGCCGAAGATCAATTGCGCCAGCACCTCATCCTCGGGCAGTGCCGGCACTGAGGAGAAGGTGAATTTCGGATTGGTCGCCTCGCCCGACACCACGATGGTGACGGTGGCGCTGGTCGTCGTCGATGTCGCGGTCAAATTGAGGTAGGGCACCAGCGAGCCGGAAAAGCCGACCGTGCCTTCGGTGAAGGTCAGCCGCTTGCCGAGGATCGACAGCCGCCCGCGCTGCAAGGTGAATGTGCCGACCGCTTGCGGCGACGCCGCCGGGCCGGTCAGCCTCAGCGAACCGCCGAGCTCGGCGTCGACGCCCCTGCCCTGGATGAAGATCTGGTTCGGCGCGTTGACGGTGACGTCGAGGACAAGCCCGCTGCCGCCCCCGCCGCTGGCAGTGGCCGGGCGCAAGGCCTTGTCCTGCGCCCGCACGCTGGCGGGCGCGTTCTTGTGCTTGACACCGAGTGCCGTCAGCGAGCCCGGCAGTTTCTCCGGAACGGTGATGACGGTCTTGGCGAGGTTGACGGTGCCCGAAATCACCGGTGCCGAGGTGAGCGGCCCCTTGATGGTAAGGTCGCCGCCGAGATTGGCGGTCACCACCCGCCCGTCGGTGTAGCGGCCGTCGACCAGCTTGATCGACAGGTCGGCCGGAAAACCTTGCGCCGGATTGATGCCGACCGTGCCACTGGCCGACAGGCTGCCGCGTGTCGACAGCGTGCCGGTAAGGCGATTGATCCGGGCCACACCATTGCCGATCGAAACGTCGGCGGCAATGTCATTGACGGCAAGGCCCGAGCGCGCGTCGACCAGGCGGGCGCCGGACGTGCTGACCGTGCCGCCGATTACGGGCGACGTCGCCGGGCCGCGCACCTGGACATTGACGTTGGCCGTGCCGCTCAGCGACAGGCCTTGCGCGGCAAGCTTGGCGGCAAGGAAGGAAAACGGCACCTTGCCGTTGAAGTCGAGCACTAGCGACGGCGTTCCCGCTGTGGTGACGCTGCCGCCACCCTTGAGGCCAAGCCCGGCGCCGTCGCTGATGTCGGCGTTGAAGGTGAGCTTCTTGCCGGCGAACGTTCCCGACGAAGAGATGTTCATGCCGCCAAGGCCGGCACTGCGCGTCTGCGACGTCTGCACCCCGCCGGCGTCGATGTCGAAGGCAACGGCCGGATTGGCCGGCGCGCCCGTCACCTTCACGGTACCGGAGATCGACCCGGCGGCATCGAGGCCCGGCGAAAAACTGTTGGCCAGCGATGCCGGCACCTTGGCCAGCGCGGCATTGATGTCCAGCGCCCGCCCGACCTTGCCCGTCACCGTCGCCGTACCGCCGCCGAGATTGAGCACCAGCCTGTCCAATGTCGTCGTGCCATTGGCGATGCTGACGGTCGAGGCCTGCGCGATGGCGGCCTTGATGCCCTGCACCGTGGCCTGCCCCGAAGCGAGTTCGATGGTTGTGATGCCGCCAGCGACCTTCACCCGGCCCGCGGCTTTCGCCGGGATACCCTTGACGGTAGCGCCGCCAGAAAAGCCGGTCCAATCGCCGTCGCGCTTGAGGTCGACATCGATGCCGCTGATAGCGGTGCCGCCGGAGATGACGCTGTCGGCGCGGATTTTGCCGGAAATGACCGGCGCGGCAAGATAGTTGGCGACCAGCGCATCGATCGACACCGTTTTTGCTTGCAGGTCGCCGCGGGTGATCGACGCGGTCGAAGCCTTGACGGCAACGTTGGCGCCGTCGTTGCTCTTGGTGAAGGCTATGGTGCCGCGCACGTCGCCTTCGGCCTTTTCCAGCGCCAGAGCTGCCAGTGGCCCGATGTCGGGCAGGTCGAGCGCGATGGTGCCGACCGGCACTAAAGCCTCGTCGAGCGCTAGGTCGCCGGAAATCTTGTTCTTGCCGAGCGACAACAGCAGGCCATTGATGGCGCTCTTGCCGTCGGCTGTCGCCAGCACCGCGCTGCCTTGCAGGGCTTGTCCGGCGACATTGCCGGTCAGTTGCACATTGGCCGCCGGATTGGCGGCATCGGCCTTGCCGGTGGCGGTCAACTTCAGCCCGGTGATTTCACGCTCCGCCACCAGCAGCCGGTCGCTGTTGACCGTCAGCGACAGGTCCGGCGCCATGACAGGCCCTTGCGCGTTGAGCGCAAAGCCAACCGCGCCCTTGGCATCCTTCGACAGCAGCGAGATGTCCGATAGGGCGCCCTTGATGTCGGCGCTGAGCTTGTTGTCGGCGAGGCTGGCCTGGCCGTCGGCGGTCAGCGCGCCCGATACCAGCTCGACCGGACTGGCGCTGACATTGCCTTGCGTATCGCGCTTGAGTGTAGCGCTGAGCTGCGTCCGCTCGGCCAGCACGCCGCGCGCCGCTGCCGGCAATGCCGCCGACAGGGCGTCAGCCTTGAGGTTGAGGTCGATGGCGCCGTCGGCCAGCGAGACGCGGCCATTGAAGGCGCTTTCCAGCGCTGCGCCCTGCACCGAACCGCTGTCAATGGTGATGGCATCCGCCGCCAGGCTGCCGGCGACCTTGGCGGTGATCTTGCCGGCAATCAGCGGTGCGATGGTCGGATTGTCCAGACCGATCTTTTCCGCCGTCACCGTGCCCGAGATCGGACCGGTTCGGCTTTTTACATCGAACGCATCGGAATGCAGTGCCAGCGCGATGCCTTCAACCTTGGTGAAATTCGTCGCCACCGACGGCAACACCGCCGAGATGTCGAGCTTGGCTTGCGCAGCCTGCCCCGCCGCCTTCACCGACAGCGCCTGCAATTCGAGCTTGATCGGGCTTTCCGCGCTGCCGAGCGTCAGCGGCAGGCTCGGACCAGACGAAGTCAGGTCGAGCGCAAAATCGCTGGCGCCGTTCGGGTTGATGGTCCCGGCCGCCTTGCCCGAGATTTTTTCGCCTGACAGCGTCGCCTGGTCCAACACCACGCCACCTGCCGTGGAATAACTGCCGGCCGCATCGAGATCGAGCGGCCCGAGCCTGGCCTGGCGGGTCTGGTTGGTCTCGGCACCAGCCAGTCTTGCATTAAAACGGATGTCCGGATTGGCCGACGCCCCGGTGATTTGCGCCGTGCCGTCCAGCATGCCCGCGGCGTCGAGGCCAGGCGAAAAATCATTGGCGAGGGCTGCCGGCAAGGCGGAGAAAGTTGCCGCCAGATCGAGCGTCTGGCCTGCCGTGCCCGACAGCGTCACCGAGCCGCCGCCGAGATCGACCACCAGCCTTTGAATGTTGGTGATGCCATCGGCGATCGTCAGGCTAGACGGCTCGGTAATCGCCGCCTTGATGCCGCGCACCGTCGCTTCGCCGGATGCGATCTCGACGCTGGTCGTGCCGCCGGCGATCTTCGCCCGCCCGGCAGCCGTCGCCGGGATGCCTGATATGGTCGCGCCGCCGGTAAAATTGGTCCAGTCGCCGTCGCGCTTCAAGTCAACGCCGATGCCGCTGACGACGGTCGTTCCCGAGGTCACGCTGTCGGCCTTGATCGTGCCGGAGATCGCCGGGCTGTCGAGATAGTTGGCGATCAACGCACTGACGGTGATCGCCTTGGCCGCCACATCGCCGCGCGCAACCGACACGCTGGCCGCATTGATGGTGACGGTGGGCGCCTCGCCGTCCTTGGCGAAAACGACGGTGCCGCCGATGTCGCCGGCCACCGTCTGCCCGGCCAGCGAAGCCAGCGGCGCGATGTCGGGAGCGGATATCGTCAGCGTGCCCAGCGGCAGGAAATGATCGTCCAGCGCGAGATCGCCAGACACCTTGTTGTCGCCCAGTGCCACGCTGAGCCCGTTGATGGAGCGCTTGCCTTCGCTGGTCACCAGCGCCGCCTTGACGGCGAGCGGCTGCTCATCGACCGAGCCGGTCAGCGAGACTTGCGCCGCCGGGCTTGCGATGTCCGCCTTGCCCGAGGCGGTCAGCTTGATGTCCTTCACCGTACGACCTGACGCCGTCAGGCTGGCGCTTTCGGCCGTGACAGAAAAATCCGGTGCATTGCGCGCGCCGCTAGCCGTCAGCGCGAAATCGACGCCGCCGGCGACCGGCACGCCAACCAGCGGCGACAGCACCGAGACGTCGCCGAGCTTGCCCTTGATGTCGGCCTGGATGTCGCTGCCTTGCGCGCTGGCGGTACCGCTGGCGCTGAGCGAACCGGAGGTGAGTTCGATCGAATTGGCGGCGAAAGAGCCCTGCGGATCGCGGGTGGCGGTCGCCGCGAACTTGACCCGTTCGCCAAGCAGCGAACTGATCTGCGGCGGCAATGCCGTCGACACCGCATCGGCATTCATCTTCAGCGTCATGGCGAGGTCGGCCAGCGTTACTTTGGCCGTCAGCCCGGCATTGAGCGCATCGCTGCGCAGCGTGCCTTCATCGAGCGAGATTTCATCCTTGCTGATTGTGCCGGCCAGAGAGGCCGTCAGCTTGCCGGTGATCAGCGGCGCCAGCGTCGCCACGTCGGTCTTCAGCCCGGCCGCCGTCAGCGACACGCTGACCGGGCCACTGCGGTTCTCAATGTCGAAGCCGTCGGAATGGATCCGCGCATCGAGATTGTTCACCTGGGAGCCGCCCGCCACCACCGAGACGAGTGAAGCGCCGGCGTCGATCATCGGCGCCTTGCCGTCGCCGAACGCGCGCGCCGTGACATTGTTTATGGCCACCATGATCGGCTGCGCCGGGTTGCCGACATTGACCGTGACAGGCTCGCCCTTGGAAGCGAGTTCGACCGAAAGGTCGCTGGCGCCCTTCGGGTCGACCATGCCTGAGGCGCTGCCGTGGACAGCGCCGCTCTCGATCGTGGCGCGCTCGATGTCGACGCCGCCGGCCGCGGTCGCGGTGCCGGCGAGGTCGAAACTGGTCTTGCCGGCAAACAGCGATCTGAACTGTTCCGGCAGAAAACCTTCGAACGAACCGTCGCCCTTGGCCTCGATCCGGTTGCCCTTGTCGGTCAGCTGATGACGGCCGGTAAGCTGGGTGACGATCTGGCCGTCGACCATGAAAGTGCCGACGCCGCTCCAGTTGGCCAGCGGCCCGGTGCCTGACACAACGATGTTGACCGGCGGCGCGCCGGGCAGCTTGAGCAGATTGGCAATGATGCCGCCGGCAGGTTCGGATGCCTTGAGATCGAGGTCGAGCTTGTTGTCGGCGGGCGCGAAATGGATGTTGGCGTCGACATTGCCCTGCTTACCGTCATGGCGGGTGATGTTGAGCACAGTCTCAACCGCAAGCGGCGATGCATCGACCTTGGCCGATCCCTTGGCGGCGAGTTCGGCAATGCCGCTGCCGGCAAGTTGCTGGCCAAGCGCGATCTCCGGCAGATCGATCGCTCTGATATCGAGCGAAACCGGCAGGCCGGTCGACCCGCTCTTGGCAGGCTCCGTGCTCGCAACCGGCAGCCGTGCCAGTTCGATGCGCTCGGCGGCGATGCGGTCGGCGCTGAAATTCTTCGACAGCAGCGCCAGCGGCGACCAGTCGACCGCCACCTTGCGCGCCACCAGCCATGCGCCCTCGCGGTCTTCCAGCACGACGTGGTCCACCGTCAGCGCGCCCGACCAGATGCCGTCAATGCCGCTGACGGTGACCTTGCTGTCCCCTGATGAGGCAATGTTCGAGATGATGCCGGCGAGGTTTTCGCGGCCACGCTCGGTCTTGGTCAGCACGACAAGCGCGCCGACGGCCGCCGCCAGCACGATCAGCAGCGTGTAGAAAAAGAGGCGAAGGATGCGTCTCAAAATCTTCATCGTCAGAAAGCCTGTCCGATGCCGGCATAGATGCCGAAACGCGGATCGCCACGGTCGCGGTTGAGTGGCAGGGCGGCGTCGATGCGCAGCGGCCCGAACGGCGTAATGTAGCGCAGGCCGACGCCGGCGCCGACCTTCATGTCGGAAAAGTCCGGCGTCGATTTGGTCGAGACGGTGCCGGCGTCGACGAACGGCACGATGCCGATCGTGTCGGTGAGCGCAATACGCATCTCGACCGATGTCTCGAAGAAGGAAAGCCCGCCGATCGGCTGATTGTCGATGTCCTTGGGACCGATGCCCTGATAGGCATAGCCGCGCACCGAACCGCCGCCGCCGGAATAGAAGCGCCGGTCGGCCGGAACATGTTCGAGGCTGGTGCCGACGATCGAACCAAGCGCGACGCGTTCGGCAAGCACGAACTTCGAAGCCGTGTCGAGCGACTGATAGGCCGACCCCTCGCCCTTCAGCTTGAGGAAGGCGGCGCCGCTCATAATGTCGTAGCTCGGCTCGGCAGAGGCCAGCACCCTGAAGCCGCTGGTCGGGTTGAGCCGGTTGTCCCTGTTATCATAGACATATTGCAGCGGAATGCTGGCGATGAGGTATTTGTGCTTGCCGAAAGCGTCGGTGATCCTGGAATAGTCGAGCGCGATTTCAGCCGAAACCGTCTGCTTCTTGTCGATGGCGTAGGACAGGCCGGTGCTGCCCTTGACCGAGAAATGGTCATAGGCATCGGGGTGTTCGAGCACAGTCTTGACGCTGGCGATGAATTTCGAGGCCGGTCCGATCACGCCCGGCTTTTCGAACATGATGCCGGCATTGTAATTGAGCTCGCTGAGATCATTGCTGCCGATACCGCTGATCTTGCCGTCGATGCGCAGCTTTTCGGCCCGGCCGAACAGGTTGCGATGGCCCCAATAGCCTTCGAGGCCGAGCCCTTCGGTGTTGGAGAACGTGCCGCCAACGCCAAAATAGCGCGGCTTGCGCTCACTGACCTGAACGCCGATCGGGATGTTGCCGTCGGCGTCTAGCTGGTCTGCTTCCTTCAGCGTGACGCTGTTGAACACTTCCAGCCCGAGCAGCCTGTCGCGGGCATCGTCGATCTCGTCAGGAGAATATTGCCGGCCGCGTTTCAGCCCCGTCATGTATTCGGTGAACTCGCGGTCGACCTTCTCGGTTCCCTCGACGGTGGTGTCGCCATAGCCGGCTACCGGCCCGGCGGCCACCGTCAGCGTCACGTCGAGCGTCGAGGTGTTGTGCTCGGCGACGATCTGCCGATCGGTGATCCGGGCGAGCGGCCGGCCCTCCTGCTTCAGCGCCCGCACAATCAGCGCTTCGGCCTTGAGCACGGCGCCCGAACCGGCATCGCCGCCAGCGATCAGGCCGAAATCGGCGCTCGCAAGCCCGGCGGCATCACCTGCCAGCCGGATGTTGCCGAGCGTGAATTTGGGCCCGCTGGCGATGCTGATCACCACCGGGATCGGCTGCGGACCGGTAAATTCGGCGTCCGGCGGCAAATCGTCGAGCGCCTTGCCCTGGATGGTGATGGTGACGACGCCTTCATAGCGGGCATCCGAATAAAGCGCCGCGACCAGCTGCTCGCGGTCGCTGCGCGCCTTGGCCAAAAGGCCGAGCGAGCCGGAAACCGGGCGTTCCTCGTCGGCTTTCAGCGTCGAGGCGTTTTCGAGCTTCTTGACCAGGTCCTTGTCGGCATCGGGCGCCTCGATGCTGACGGAATAGCGCAGCGGGTCGACGATATCGGCGTCCTCGTCATTAGACGAACCCCACAATTTGATGCCGAAAATCTCGAAGGCCGCCGCCGACCCCGATTCGGCGGCGAGCACGGTCGAGCACGCCAACGCCAGAATCAGGGCGCGCGAAAGCGCACGCCGTGGCGCGGTTCCTTTCGACATCTGCGCTTCACACGCCGGCATTAAGACAACCTAGGTTACAAAACTAAAATTGGAATGAAGTTTTGAAGCGCTCGTAAAGGGGCCACAATCCAATTGTCTGAAATAGGCAGGGCTTGGAATTCACACCTTTTGCGTTTTCGCAAGAAAGCGTGATCCCCTGTCCTGTTGAGCTACTACCGGTCATTGACCGGAAAGGAAACCGTTGGCAGGCGGCACCTGCCGCGTCCTCGTGTTGACAAGCCCGACTGAAGCTTGAACATGCCTTGGACGTCAGCAGTGTCTGGAGGGTGTTATGGCAATGCGCGCGGCTCGTGGTCTGTCTATCCTGATCCTTCTCTTTTTCGCCTGGGGAGCTGTCGCGCAAGCGGCCGAAGCCCGCCGGGTGGTGACCTCAAACAATTCCGATTACTTCGGTTTCGATCTCAGATCGGACCAGAATGTCAGCCTCGATCAGTGCAAGACCACATGCCTCGGCGACCCCGCCTGCCGCGCCTTCACCTACAACAACAAGGCCAAGTGGTGCTTTCTCAAATCCGACTATAACCAGCTGAAACCGTTCAGCGGCGCTGTCGCGGGCAAGGTCGTCAATGTCGATGGCGACCCCGATATCGGCGCCCCGCCGGAACTCACCTTCTTCCCCAACTGGATGGCCGACCAGGCCGAGCAATATCGCAACAAGCTGACCGATCCGGCCTATGACAAGCCGACCGACGGGCTGGAAGCGCTCCGCGCCGCGGCCGAGCAGGCGGCGCTGACCGGCGACCATGGCCAGGCCATGAACAAATACGAGGCCGCGGTCTCGGTCCTGCCCGACGACGGCCAGCTCTGGCTCGGCCTAGCGCGCGAAACGCTGGCCATACAGCCGGCTAACGGCAGCTCGGAATCCTATAATCTGCCCGTCAAAGGCACCTCCGCCGCCATCAACGCCTACAAATTGCTGCGCACCACCAAGACCCGCGCCGAGGTGCTGGCACTGCTGGGTAACGGCCTCGACCGCCGCGATCTCTACCGTCCGGCCCTGCAGGCCTATGAGGCGAGCCTCGCGCTGGTCAGTTCGCCGGCGGTCAAGGCAGAATATGAGGATCTCAAGGCCCGCAAGGGCTTCCGCGTCATCGATCACTCGGTCGACGCCGACACCAGCGCGCCGCGCATTTGCGCGCAGTTTTCCGAGGAGTTGGTCAAGACCGGCGTCGATTACGCCCAGTTCGTCACCGTCGACAACCAGCCGCCCAAGGGCGTCGAAGCCAAGGACAAGCAGATTTGCGTCGAAGGCCTTGAACATGGCCAGCATTACGAAGTGACCTTCCGCGCCGGCCTGCCGGCGGCCGTCGGCGAAGTCACCGCCGCCCCAGTCGTGTTGTCGATATATGTCCAAGACCGCGCGCCGTCCGCCCGCTTCACCGGCGACAGCTTCGTGCTGCCGGCCGGCGCCCGCCGCGGCATCCCGGTCGTCACCGTCAACATGACTGCCGCGCAGATGAAGCTTTATCGCATCGGCGATCGTTCGCTGGCGCAGCTTCTGTCCGGCTACCAGTTCCTGAAGCAGCTCGACGGCTACGACATCTCGAGCATTTCCGACCAGATGGGCGAACCGGTCTGGCAGGGACAGCTCGACATCGCCAACGACCTCAACAAGGACGTCACGACCTCGTTCCCGGTCGACGAGGCCTTGCCGCAGCGCAAGCCCGGCGTCTACGTGCTGACCGCGCAGCCGGTCAACGACAATGGTGAGGACAGCTACAATTCGCTTGCCACACAGTGGTTCGTCGTCTCCGACATCGGCCTGTCGACCTATACCGGCCAGGATGGGCTCAACGTCTTTACCCGCTCGCTCGGCACCGCCAAGCCGATTGCCGGCGCGGAACTGACGCTGCTGGCCAGGAACAATGAAATCCTCGGCACCGCGACCAGCGATGCCGAAGGCCATGCCGTCTTCAACCCCGGCCTGACGCGCGGCGACGGCGGCATGGTGCCGGCCGTGCTGATGGCCAAGCAGGGCGACAACGACTTCGTCTTTCTCGACATGGGCCGCGCCGGCTTCGATCTTTCCGATCGCGGCGTCTCCGGACGTGCCGCACCTGGTGCGCTCGATGTCTATGCCTGGACCGAACGCGGCATCTACCGCGCCGGCGAGGATGTGCATGTCGCAGCCCTTGCCCGCGACGGCGCCTCCAAGGCGGTCGAGAACCTGCCGCTGACCTTCATCTTCACCCGTCCCGACGGCGTCGAGAACCGCCGCATTGTCGCCGACGGCGTGTCGGCCGGCGGCTATGCCGTCGACCTGCCGCTTGAAGCCAACGCCATGCGCGGCACCTGGACGGTGTCGATCTACACCGATCCCAAGCAGGCCGCCGTCTCCAGCCAGATGTTCCTGGTCGAAGACTTCGTGCCGGATCGCATCGAATTCGACATGAAGTCCGACAAGCTCGAGATCGCACAGAGCGAAACCGCCAACATCAACATTGACGGCCGCTTCCTCTATGGCGCGCCGGCCGCAGGCCTGGCGCTCGAAGGCGAGCTGACGCTGTCGACGGCGCGCGACTGGGACCGTTTCGCCGGCTATTCGTTCGGCCTCGCCGACGAGCAGTCAGCCGAACCTTCGGTCACCCCGTTCACCGGTCTTCCGGTGGTCGGCGATGACGGCAAGGCGACCTTCCCGGTCACGGTCGACCAGTTGCCCGCCACTACCAAGCTGGTCGACGCCAAGGTCACGGTGCGCATGCGCGAAACCGGCGGCCGCGCCATCGAGCGCTCGCTCAATATCGGCATTCGCCCGCAAGGCCACATGATCGGCATCCGTCCGGATTTCGAGGACAATGAAGTGCCGCAGGGCGGCACGGCCAAATTCAGCCTGATCGCGGTCGATCCTGACGGCAAGCGCGAAACGCTGAAAGGCGCGCAGTGGTCGCTGGTCAAGGTCGAACGCAATTACCAGTGGTACCGCAACAACAACTCCTGGAACTACGAGCCGGTCACCTTCACCAAGTCGATCGCCAATGGCCAGGTCGATCTCAATGCCGATGCCGAGGCGACCGTAACGATGCCGGTCGACTGGGGCCAGTACCGGCTCGAGATCGAGACCGCCGACCCCGAGGGCCCGGCGACCAGCTATGAGTTCGACGCCGGCTGGTATGTCTCCTCGACCTCCACCGAAACCCCCGACGGGCTCGAAATCGCCCTCGACAAGGACAGCTATGCCGCCGGCGAAGTGGCCAAGCTGAAAGTATCGCCGCATTTTGCCGGCGAACTGCTGGTCACCATCGGCGCCGACAAGCTGCTCAAGACCGTCACGGCAACCGTGCCTGCCGGCGGCAGCACGGTCGACATCCCGGTCGGCGACGACTGGGGTGCCGGCGCCTACATCACCGCAACCCTGTTCCGCCCCGGCGATGCGCAGGAGACGCGCATGCCGGCGCGCGCCATCGGCGTGAAATGGCTGACGGTCGATCCGGGCTCGAAGAAGCTCGCCGTCACCTTGACGCCGCCCGACAAGACCATGCCGCGCCAGCAGCTGTCGATCCCCGTTTCGGTGGCTGGCGTTGCACCGGGCAGCAATGCCTACGTCACGGTCGCGGCCGTCGATGTCGGCATTTTGAACCTCACCAACTACAAGGCGCCGGATCCGGAGGACTGGTATTTCGGCCAGCGCATGCTGGGCCTTGAAGTCAGAGACATCTATGGCCGCCTGATCGACGGGTCGCTCGGCACCACCGGCAAGCTCAGGACCGGCGGTGACGGCGCCTCGATGCAGCCGCAAGGCAGCCCGCCGACCGAAAAGCTGGTCGCCTTCTTCTCCGGTGTGGTCCAGCTCGACGCCGACGGCAAGGCAAGGATCGACTTCGACATCCCGCAGTTCAACGGCACCGTGCGCGTCATGGCTGTCGCCTGGACCAAGGATGCGGTCGGCCATGCTTCGACCGACGTCATTGTCCGCGATCCGGTGGTGATCACCGCCGGCTTGCCGCGCTTCCTGGCGCCGAGCGATGCCGCTGTCATGCGGCTCGACGTCGCCGACACGGACGGCCCGGAGGGCGACTATGCGTTGTCGATCGCAACGACAGGCGACCTCTCGACCGGCGACAAGCCGCTGCCTGAAAAGCTGACGCTGGCCAAAGGCAAGCGCCAGACGCTGACCGTGCCGCTGATTGCACAGACGGCGGGCAATGCCTCGATCACCATCAAGCTCGCCCATGGCGACGGAACCGCCGTGGAACAGACGCTCTACGTCCCGGTCCGCCCGGCGCAATTGCCGGTCACCACGCGCCTTGTCGTCGACCTCAAGGGCAATGGCGGCTCGTTGCGCGTCGACAAGGAGCTGCTCGCGGCAAGCCTGCTCGACGGCGCCTCGGTCAGCGTCGGCGTTTCGCAGGCCGCCGCCTTCGACGTGCCGTCGCTGCTGATGACACTCGACCGCTACCCCTATGGTTGCGCCGAGCAGACCACCAGCCGCGCCATGCCGCTGCTCTACGTCAACGATCTGGCGTCCTCCATCGGCATGGCAAGCGACCCCGATCTGCACGATCGCGTCCAGGCCGCCATCTACAAGGTGCTGAGCTACCAGGCTTCGGCCGGCAGCTTCGGCCTGTGGGGTCCGGGCTCCGGCGATCTGTGGCTCGATTCCTATGTCACCGACTTCCTGACCCGGGCGCGCGAGCAGAACTACGACGTGCCGGCCCTGGCGATGAGCCAGGCGCTGAGCAACCTGCAAAACTCGGTCGGCTACGACCAGGACGTCCAGGACCGCGGCAGCGAGATCGCCTACGCGCTCTACGTTCTGGCCCGCAACAAGAAGGCCTCGGTCGGCGATCTGCGCTACTACGCCGACACCAAGCTCGAAGCCTTCTCGAGCCCGATGGCCGTCGCCCAGCTGGCAGCGAGCCTGGCGCTCTACGGCGACGCGCAACGTTCGGAAGCGACCTTCCAGACGGCGCTGCAGCTGGCCAAGTCGACCACCGAATACGACTACTACCGGTCCGACTATGGCTCGCGGCTGCGTGACGGCGCCGCGATCCTGGCGCTCGCCGCCGAATCGAAGCCGGTGCCGACCATTGTGCCGGAGCTGATCAAGCTGGTGGCAAAGGAACGCGCCGATGCCCGCTGGACCAGCACGCAAGACGAGTCCTGGATGCTTCTGGCTGCTCGTGCGCTGAAGTCGGGCAACGATTCGATCAAGCTTTCGGTCAACGGCGCGCCGCATGCCGGTGGTTACTCCACCCAGCTCAGCGGCAGCGATATCGCCGACAGCCCGCTGACCATCGCCAACACCGGCTCGACGCCACTGCAGGCGGTTGTCACCACGGTCGCCTCGCCAGTCCAGCCTCTGCCGGCCGGCGGTGACGGCTTCACAATCGACCGCACCTACTACAAGCTCGATGGCACCGAGGCCAACGTCACCGAGGCGACGCAGAACGAACGCTACGTGGTCGTGCTCAAGGTCTACGAGCAGAACCGCTGGCCGTCGCGCCTGCTGATCACCGACCTGTTGCCGGCCGGCTTCGAGATCGACAATCCGGGTCTTGTTTCCAGCGCCCAATTGTCGAACTTCACCTGGCTGGCGCAGACCGACGCCGCCCATCTCGAATTCCGCGACGACCGTTTCGTCGCGGCATTCAACCCCAATGACGGCGACGGCGACCGCAACATCATGCTGGCCTATGTCGTGCGTGCGGTGACGCCGGGCACCTATGCCCACCCGGCAGCCACGGTGGAGGACATGTACCGGCCGCAATACTCGGCCCGCACCGCCACCGGCATGATGGAGATCAAGGCGCCGTAAGGCGCCTTGATAGACGTAGCGATGGCGCTGCCCCTCATCCGCCTTCCGGCACCTTCTCCCCGTATAGTGACGGGGAGAAGGGGACTATCGCGAATTTCGCTGCTTGTTCTGCCACGTTGGCAATTGGCGAAACCATCGGCAACAGCGTCTTTCTCCCCGTCTCTATACGGGGAGAAAAGTCCGGCAGGACAATGAGGGGCGGCGCCATGTTCTCCAGGAAATTCGTTCGCCGCTCAGCCATCACAGCAGCTACTGTCGCCGGCCTTGCAGTCCTCTCCACCGCTACCCTCTGGGAACTCGACCGCGCCTTCCCGCCCCCGCTTCCCGCGGCGCTCGCCGTCTCGACCGAAGTCCAGGATCGCGACGGCCAGCTGTTGCGCGCCTTCGCCACGCCGGACGGCTACTGGCGGCTCGACACACACCTCGACCAGGTCGACAAGCAGTTCGTCGACATGCTGGTCACCTATGAAGACAAGCGCTTCTGGGACCATGACGGCGTCGACGTACTGGCGCTGGCGCGCGCTGCCGGTCAGCTCGTCACCAACGGCCACATCGTTTCCGGCGGCTCGTCGCTGTCGATGCAGCTTGCCAGGCTGATCGAGCCGCGCGAAAGCCGCAGCCTCGGCTCCAAGCTCAAGCAGATGCTGCGCGCCATCCAGATCGAGCGACGGCTGTCCAAGCAAGAGATCCTCGAACGCTACCTGACGCTGGCGCCCTATGGCGGCAATCTCGAAGGCGTGCGCGCCGCGTCCCTCGCCTATTTCGGCAAGGAGCCGAAGCGGCTGACCGTCTCGGAAGCTGCCCTGCTGGTGGCGCTGCCGCAATTGCCGGAAAAGCGCCGGCCCGACCGCAATCTCGACATCGCCCACGCCACCCGCGACCGCGTGCTGACCCGCATGGTTTCATCAGGCCTGCTCGGCGAGCGTGAGGCAGCGCGTGCAGCACTTGACGATGTCTCGGGCCTGCGCCGCAAACTGCCGGCGCTGGCGCCGCACGCCGCCTACGCCATGCTGCCCAAGGCCGTCCCCGGCAAGCCGCTGCAGCTGACGATTCGCAAAAGCGTCCAGCAAGGGCTGGAACAGGTGGCGCGCGATGCCGCCATCAAGCTTGGCCCTCGCCTCTCCGTCGCCATGGTCATGGCCGATGCCCGCACCGGCGATATCCTCGGCGAAGTGGGCTCGGCCGATTTCTTCGACGCCAACCGCTCCGGCTGGATCGACATGACCAAGATCGTGCGTTCGCCCGGCTCGACGCTGAAGCCGTTCATCTATGGCCTCGCCTTCGAGCAGGGGCTGGTGGCGCAGGAAATGCTGATCGAGGACAGTCCGGTCGATTTCGGCGGCTACCGGCCAAAGAATTTCGACATGGGCTACCAGGGCGATGTCTCGATCCGCCAGGCGCTGCAGCTGTCGCTCAACGTGCCGGCTATCCGTGTGCTTGACTCGGTCGGCCCGGCACGGCTGATGGCGCGCTTCCGCCAGGCCGGCGTCAGTCCGGTGCTGCCGGTCAACGAGGCGCCGGGCCTCGCCATCGGCCTCGGCGGCGTCGGCGTGACGCTGCGCGATCTCGTCCAGCTCTATACAGGGCTCGCCAATGGCGGCAAGGCGAACACGCTGCATGACGGCACCGAGCCGGCCAATGCCGAGCGCACCACCGCCACCATCCTCGACGCCCAGGCGAACTGGCAGATCACCGACATATTGTCCGGCGTGAAGCCGCCCGAGGGCGCCTTGCAGCGCGGCATTGCCTACAAAACCGGGACCTCCTACGGCTATCGCGATGCCTGGTCCGTCGGCTTCGACGGCCGCTACGTGCTGGGCGTCTGGGTCGGCCGCGCCGATGCGGGCGCCGTGCCCGGCCTGTCCGGCTATGTCTCGGCCGCCCCCATCCTGTTCGAGGGCTTTGTCCGCTCGGGCCTCGCCGCCGTGCCGCTGCCCAGCCAGCCGGCCGGCGTCGTCAAGGCCAAACGCGAAGATCTGCCGGTGACACTGGCCCGTTTCGGCGCCGGCGCCGACGGGCTGGTGCAGGCAGGCCCGACCGAGCCGGCGCCGACGATCATCTTCCCGCCCAACGGCGCCCGCGTCGATCTCGCCACCAATTCCGCCGATGCTTCGCCGCTGGTGCTGAAGCTGCAAGGCGGCCGCGCGCCGTTCCGCTGGCTCGCCAACGGCAAGCCGCTCGTCGGCATCGACCGCCGCCGTACCGCGACCTGGCTGCCCGACGGCGCCGGCTATTCGACGCTCACCGTCATTGACGCCGCAGGACGTGCGGCCAGCGTGAAGGTGTTCGTTGAATAGATGGCGCCAGGCGATTCAAAGCATTGGACTTTGCGTCCTCATGCCTTTCGTCTTCGCTCTGCCCGCCTCCGCCGATCCCCTGCCCGCCGGCTTTGTCCGCCTTGCGGATGTCGATCCTACAATCCGGCAGGACATCCGCTATGCCGGCCTGGAAAATTTTCTGCATCGCAGGGCCGACGGTTATGACGCGCCGGTCTGCATCCTCACAAGGCAGGCGGCGCAAGCGCTGTCCGGCGTGCAGAAAGCGCTCGCCACCGATGGCCTGACGCTGGTCGTCTTCGACTGCTACCGGCCGGCGCGCGCCGTTGCCGACATGGGCAAATGGACCAGGGAGGGTGGCCCGCCCGACCCGCAATGGTATCCCAAGGTCAAGCGCGGCGACCTCATCGCCAAGGGCTATATCGGCGAACTGTCTACCCATTCACGCGGCTCGACCGTCGATGTCGCCAGTGCCCGCAGCGATGGCAAAAGCACATCATCCGCTGCCTGCGGTGCTACGGGTGCCGGCACGCTCGATTTCAGCACCAGCTTCGACTGTTTCGATCCGGCGAGCGAAACCGCCCACCGCCCGCTCGCGGCCGATGCGGCGGCCAACCGCAAAAGACTGCTTGATGCCATGCGCGCCGGCGGCTTCAAGAATTATGCGCGCGAATGGTGGCACTACACGCTGGCAAACGAGCCGTTTCCGAGGCAGCGCTTCGACTTCCCCGTCACTGCGAATTGAAACCACCCAGCTGCTTCGACGAATCTCCGCCGCAACAGTCTTGCCTCCGCGCTGGCTGCTTCTACATAGCGCCGGACCGGCCTGAGTCGGCCTAGGCTAATATGAGGAAAATGTTTCCTCTCAGCGCGCAATATCGGCGAAAAATTGCTTCAAGGGGTCAAAAAAGGCAACGTTGAATGCATCTAATTTCTATCAATTCGATAGAGTTCAGCCGTCATCAACGGAGGCGGAAATGACCAACCCTCATTTCAGGAAACTGCTCGGCGCACTGGTCGCCACATCGATCCAGTTCGGCACGCTCGGTTTCGCGTTTGCCGATACCACCATTCTCAACGTGTCCTACGATCCGACACGCGAACTCTACAAGGCCTATGACGAGGCCTTCGTCGCCCACTGGAAGGCCGAGACCGGCGAGACGGTCACCATCCAGCAATCGCATGGCGGATCGGGCGCCCAGGCCCGCGCCGTGATCGACGGCCTCGACGCCGATGTGGTGACGCTGGCGCTCGAAGGCGACATCAACGCCATCGCCACCAAGTCGAAGAAGATCAATCCCGACTGGCGCAAGAAGTTCGAGAACAATTCGGCCCCCTACACCTCGACCATCATCTTCCTGGTCCGCAAGGGCAACCCGAAGGGCATCCACGACTGGAGCGATCTGGTCAAGGACGGCGTCCAGGTGATCACGCCGAACCCGAAGACGTCGGGCGGCGCTCGCTGGAACTACCTCGCCGCCTGGGCCTACGCCAATGCCAATGATGGCGGCGACGAGGCCAAGAACAAGGAATTCGTCGGCAAGCTCTACGCCAATGCTCCGGTGCTCGACACCGGTGCCCGCGGCTCGACCGTCACCTTCGCGCAAAAGGGCATTGGCGACGTGCTGATCGGCTGGGAAAACGACGCCTATCTGGCACTCAATGAATTCGGCGCCGACAATTTCGAGATCGTGTATCCGCCGACCTCGATCCTGGCCGAGCCGCCGGTGGCGATCGTCGACGCCAATGTCGACGCCAAGGGCACCCGCAAGGTCGCCGAAGCCTATCTCGGCTGGCTCTACTCCAAGGAAGCCCAGACGATCATTGCCAAGAACCACTATCGTCCGGCCAAGCCCGAGCTGGTGGATCCGGCGGATATTCCGAAGACGCCTGAAATCAAGCTGATCTCCATCGACGATCCGCTTTTCGGCGGCTGGAAGAAGGCACAGCCTTATCATTTCGGCGACGGTGGTATATTCGACCAGATCTACAAGCCGGCCCAGTGAGCTAAAATCTAGATCAGGACGACATGACCATAGCACCCGCCAAGGCGGGGTGGCGGTTCAGACAGCCGAGCGTCATTCCGGGTTTCGGACTGACGCTCGGCTTCTCGCTTGCCTACCTCACGCTCATCATCCTCATTCCCCTGTCGGGCCTCATCTGGCGTTCGGCAGCACTCGGCTGGACCGATTTCTGGGCGATCGCCACGGACCGCCGCACCCTCAACGCGCTCGAAATCAGCTTCGGCGCCGCCTTCATCGCGGCAGCCGTCAACGTCGTCTTCGGCACGCTCGTCGCTTGGGTGCTGGTGCGCTACCGCTTCCCCGGCCGCCGTATCGTCGACGCCATGGTCGACCTGCCCTTCGCGCTGCCGACGGCAGTGGCCGGCATCGCGCTGACCACGCTCTACGCGCCCAATGGCTGGATCGGCCATCTGCTGGCGCCGCTTGGCATCAAGGTCGCCTATACCCCGCTCGGCATCGTGGTGGCATTGGTCTTCATCGGCCTGCCCTTCGTCGTGCGCACGGTGCAGCCGATCATGGAGGAGATCGACAAGGAAGTGGAGGAGGCCGCAGCAACGCTCGGCGCCAACCGCTTCCAGATCATCACCCGCATCCTGTTTCCGGGCCTGGCGCCGGCCATCGTCACCGGCTTTTCACTGGCCTTCGCCCGCGGCGTCGGCGAATACGGCTCGGTCATCTTCATTGCCGGCAACCTGCCCTACAAGTCGGAGATCGCGCCGCTTCTGATCGTCATCCGGCTGGAGGAATACAACTATCCGGCAGCGACCGCGATCGCCGCGATCATGCTTTTGCTGTCGTTCCTGATGCTGCTGGTCATCAACCTGGCACAGTCATGGAGTCGCAAGCGCTATGGCTGACCCCGAAATCAAATCCTACGAGCCGCATCACGAGAGCCAGTCGGCGGCAGTGACCGAAAGCCTGCCGGTGCGGCTGCTGCTGATGGCGGTGGCCTTCGCCTTCCTCGTCATCTTCGTGCTCCTGCCGCTGATCATTGTCTTTCACGAGGCGCTGGCCAAAGGCCTCGGCGCCTATACGGAATCGCTGTCCAATCCCGATACGCGTTCGGCGATCCGGCTGACCCTGCTGGTGGCGGCCATCGCCGTGCCGCTCAACGTCGTCTTCGGCATCTCCGCCGCCTGGGCGATCGCCAAGTTCGAGTTCAAGGGCAAGGCGTTCCTGACCACGCTGATCGACCTGCCCTTCTCCGTCTCGCCCGTCATCTCAGGCCTGGTCTATGTGCTTTTGTTCGGCGCTCAGGGGCTGCTCGGCGAATGGCTGAAGGCGCACGGCATCCAGATCCTGTTCGCCGTGCCCGGCATCGTGCTCGCCACCGTCTTCGTCACCTTCCCGTTCGTTGCCCGCGAACTGATCCCGCTGATGCAGGAACAGGGCAATGGCGATGAGGAGGCGGCGCTGTCGCTCGGCGCCAATGGCTGGCAGACTTTCTGGTATGTGACGCTGCCCAACGTCAAATGGGGATTGCTCTACGGCGTGCTTCTGTGCAACGCCCGCTCGATGGGCGAATTCGGCGCGGTTTCGGTCGTGTCCGGCCACATACGCGGGCTGACCAACACCATGCCGCTGCATGTCGAAATCCTCTACAACGAGTACAACGCCGTTGGCGCCTTTGCCGTCGCTTCGCTGCTTGCCGGCCTGGCTTTGGTGACGCTGGTCTTGAAAACACTTCTCGAGATGCGCTACGGCGCCGAGATCGCCGCGACGCGCGGACACTGATAGAGGGATTTTCATGGAAGTTCGCGTTGCCAACGTGCGCAAGGAGTTTGACCGGTTCCCGGCCCTCCATGACGTATCGCTTGACATCAAGTCGGGTGAGCTGATCGCGCTGCTGGGGCCGTCGGGTTCCGGCAAGACGACACTGCTCAGATTGATTGCAGGGCTCGAGCGGCCGACGCGCGGAAAGATCTTCTTCGGCGACGACGATGCCTCGCAGAAGTCGATCCAGGAGCGCAATGTCGGCTTCGTCTTCCAGCACTATGCGCTGTTCCGGCACATGACGGTCGCCGACAATATCGGTTTTGGCCTGAAGGTCCGGCATGGGCCGTCGCGCCCGCCGGCGACGGAGATCCGCCGCCGCGCCTCAGAATTGCTCGACCTCGTCCAGCTTTCCGGCCTGGAAAAGCGCTATCCGGCTCAGCTCTCCGGCGGCCAGCGCCAGCGCGTGGCGCTTGCCCGCGCCATGGCGATCGAGCCCAAAGTGCTTTTGCTCGACGAGCCGTTCGGCGCGCTCGATGCGCAGGTGCGTAGGGAATTGCGCCGCTGGCTGCGCGAGATCCATGACCGCACCGGCCACACCACCGTCTTTGTGACCCACGACCAGGAAGAGGCGTTGGAGCTTGCCGACCGCGTCGTGGTGATGAGCCAGGGTCGCATCGAGCAGGTCGGCTCCGCCGACGAGATCTACGACACGCCGAACTCGCCCTTCGTCTACTCCTTCATCGGTGAATCGAGCACGCTTCCCGTAAAGGTCGAGGACGGCCAGGTCTGGATCGCCGACCGGCCGATCGGGCTGTCCGCGCCGCATGCGCCGAGTGGCGAGGCAGTCCTCTACTTCCGCCCGCACGATGTCGAACTGCTCGACGGGTGCAGCGGCTGCATCGCCGGCACGGTCGCCGCCAGCCGCCGCGTCGCCGGCACCAGGCGCGTCGAACTCGAAATTGGCGGCGAACGCCAGCGCGTCGAGATCGAACTTCCCGTCGACCATCCAGCGGCGCAGAAGAGCCGGGTGGCGTTCAGGCCGCGGCGGTGGAAGCTTTTCCCGGCGGCATAGTCCTCGACGTCTAATCCTCGATCAGTTGCTACTCCAGCCAGTTCTCGACCTTAAGGCCCTTAATCCGGCTGAACTCGCCTGTATTGGCTGTTACCAGCGTGATCCCCAGCGCACAGGCGTGGGAAGCAATGAAAAGGTCATTGTGGCCGATCGGCTGGCCCCGGGCCTCCAGCTCGGCACGAAGTGCGCCGTATTCGCTATCCACCGGCACATCGAGCGGCAGCACAGGTAACTCCGCCAGCAATTCCTCGACCTTGGCGAGCAGCTTGGCCGATCCCTTGCGGGCGCAACCATAACGCAGCTCCGAGGCAACGACGATGCTGGTGCACAGGGCGCCGTCGCCCTCGCGAGCCGCCGCACCGGCGGCTTTGCCAGCCGGATTTCGGATCATGTCGCTGATGATGTTGGTGTCGAGCATGAACCGCATCAGAAGATGTCCTCGGGCCTGACGGGCACATCACGGATCTCGGGAAAGTCGTCTTCAGGACCAAGCGGCGGCTCTTTCGCCCATTGGGCAAGCAGTGCCGTGAGGCCGGGTTTGCGGACCGGCTCGATGATCAGACGGTCGCCGTCGCGGCTGATCAGGACTTTTTCGCCGGGAAGCTCGAACTCGACGGGAATGCGCACTGCCTGGCTGCGGTTGTTGCGAAAGAGCTTCGCTTCCCTCGGCGGCGTTGAATGGCGGTGTTGCGGCATGGCTGCGCGTCCTTGTATATGCCATATGTATATGCCAAAACGGCAAGATGCAATCATTCTGCGACGCTTTGGAAGGAAATCCTACCAACCGGCTGTTTCAGCAATACTTTTTCTCACCACTGGATAATGGACCCGGACTGCGTGTCTGGCGGCGCTGGACATGGTCCTATTATGTTGGCGCATTATATCGAAGCATTCGAACCGGCATTCTCAAGGAGCCCCTTTTTCATGAAGCGATTTTTCCTCAGTGTCGCCACCGCCGCCAGCCTGTTCCTCACCTCCTCGCAAGCCTGGTCGGCCGACAACTTGCTCAACGCTTCCTATGATGTCGGGCGCGAATTGTTTGTCCAGGTGAACAAGGCTTTCATCGCCGGCCATCCCGGCGTCACCGTCGACCAGTCGCATGCCGGCACCTCGGCACAGGCGCGCGCCATCGCCGAAGGCCTTGGCGCTGACGTGGTCACCTTCAACCAGGTCACCGACATCGACTTCCTGGTCAAGAAGGGCCTCGTCTCCGCCGACTGGCAGAAGGATTTCCCCGACAACGCCTCGCCCTTCTATTCGCTGCCGTCCTTCCTGGTGCGTGCCGGCAATCCCAAGCACATCAAGGACTGGAACGACCTCGTGCGCGACGACGTGCAGGTGATCTTCCCCAACCCGAAAACCTCGGGCAATGCGCGCTACACCTATCTGGCGGCGACCGCCTACGCCAAGGAGGCCTTCAAGGGCGACGACGCCAAGGTGAAGGAGTTCGTCACCAAGCTGTTCAACAACGTGCCGATCTTCGATACGGGCGGCCGCGCCGCCACCACGACCTTCGTCCAGCGCGAGATCGGCGACGTGCTGATCACCTTCGAGTCGGAAACGCGCGGCATCCGCAGGGAGTATGGCGACGACAAGTTCGAACAGGTTACCCCAACTGTCAGCCTGCTTGCCGAATTCCCGGTGGCGATCGTCGACAAGGTCGCCGACGAGCACGGCACGCGCGATCTGGCTAAATCCTATCTAGACTTCCTCTACACGCCGGAGGGCCAGAATATTGCGGCTGAAAATGGCCTGAGGATCCGCAATGCTGAAGTCGCGGCCAAATACAAGGCTGACTTCCCCGATGTCCGCCTGCTGACGGTCGAAGACGTGTTCGGCGGCTGGGACAAGGTGCAGAAGGAACACTTCGCCGCCGGCGGCCTGCTCGACCAGACTTATGGCAGCCGCTGACAGCAGCAGCGTCCGACCTGAACAGGAAAGCCGGCTCTTTGCCGGCTTTTTCGTTTTTGCGCGCCGACAAACGGCTTTCCGCCCGAATCCGGCGGCATATGTGAAAAACGTTACAAAGAATCAACGCCTTTGTGCCTAACCTCTCAACCGGGCGGCTTGTTCTACGCGAAACCGGGTTGTTCAGGCGAAACGTCATGATTTGCACACAAACAACCGCCAGATGCGGGTGGTTGGGGTTTTCATGAACTGAATCGGGCATGCTTACCAAAAAAGGCAAATACGGCCTCAAGGCCCTCGTGCATCTTTCCGGCCTGCCGGTCGGCCAGCTTGCATTCGTCAACGACATTGCGGTCGCCAACAACATCCCGAAGAAATTCCTGGATGCAATTCTGGGCGAGCTGCGCAATGCCGGTTTTGTGCTGAGCCGCAAGGGCAAGGAAGGCGGCTATCGCCTCGCCCGGCCCGCTTCCGAGATCAAGATCGGCCACGTCGTGCGCGTGCTTGACGGACCGCTCGCGCCGATCCCTTGCGCCAGCCGCACCCAGTACCAGCGCTGCGAGGATTGCGACGAGGCGACCTGCCAGGTCCGGCACATGATGCTGGAGGTGCGCCAGGCCATCGCCGAGGTGCTGGATAACAGAAGCCTCGCCGCCATGCGCGATGCCGACAATGACGATTTTCCGGTCGAACTGACGTCGCAGATTTAGATAAGTTCGAACCCTGAATGGCGTTCACGGCCTGCCGGCGCCGATTGCGCGCCCGTGGCAGACGCAGTAAAGCGATTTTCGGACGCGCAAGAACAGGTGGACACCGGTCGGATGAGGCTGCCGTGGTTGGGAAAATCCCGGAAAGCCGACCGGACACCGTCGTCCGCCGTCATTTACCATACTGAAATCATCGCCGATCTCCTGGTGCTCGAGCGGGCCGAGCATGTGCGCTTCTTCAGCCGCAAGCTGGTTCGCCCCGGCAAGTTGCGTACCTTCAACAACAGGGATTTTCGCGAGCTGGTGCTGGCCGCCTTCTATCTCGGCGTCGCGGCATTGCTGCCGGTCAGTTGGTGGGCAGCGATCTGCAGCCGCGTATCGGGGCTGCGCCTCAAGCGCCATATCCGCAAGGACTTCGTGCGCTACGCCGCCGCGACGCGCGCGGTGCTCGGCAACGGCATCGATGCGCAAAGGCAGTTCAGGGCCCTGCTCTACGCCAACCACCGCAGGCGATTGCTGCTTGCCGCGCATCTCGTCGGCCGCCGCTGGTCACCCGATATCCAACTTGAGGGCCTGGAGGGCCTGCAAGCGGCGCTGAAGCGCGGCCACGGCGCCATCATCTGGTGCGATCAATTCACTGCCCAGACCATCATCGGCAAGCGCGCGCTTTATGAAGCCGGCATCGAGGCGCACCAGCTCAGTGTCAGCGCTCACGGCATCTCCGACTCGACCTTCGGCCTGCGCTTCCTGAACCCGCCAATGGTCCGGGTCGAGAACCGTTTCCTGAAAAGCCGGATCGTCTTCGATCGCAGCGATGCCTACCAGGTCACCGGCCGGATCCAGAAGATCCTTGGCAACAACGGCGTCGTGCTGGTGACCAACACCGTGCATGCCGGTTCGACATTCACCGAAGTCGGGATCGGCGAGAGCGGCTGGACCCACCTCGCCTCGGCGCCGACGAATTTCGCCGCCAGAGGCAAGGCGGCGCTGTTTTCCATGTCGACCTTCGAGACCGATCCGTTCCGCCAGTACCGCGCTATCCTGAGTCCCGAACTGGTGCCGGCCCCGGCGGGAACCGCTGAGCCCACGACAAGAGCCGGCGGCGCCAAGAACATGGCATTGCAGGCCGAGTACATCCTGCTCAAGCGCGACCGCTTGCTGGAGGCGCTGAAACTCTATCCCGAGCAAATGATGATCTGGTCCGGTGCCGACCGGTTCACCGAACGGCCGGAAAACGCCTTGCCCGATGAGGGTGGTTCATGATTTTGCGCCGGCCAGCAGGCTGGAAACGGCGCTAACGATGTCGGCCACTGGAAGCGTGGCGTCGACCGTCAGCGCCTGCTCGTCGGCGCCAGGCGGCTCAAGGATGGCGAACTGGCTTTCGACCAGGCTTGTCGGCATGAAATGCCCCTTGCGGGTGGCGACGCGCTGCTTGGCGGTGGCGGGATCGATCTTTAGATAGATGAAGACAATGTCCCCACGAAAGCCGCGTAGACGTTCGCGATAGCTGCGCTTCAGCGCCGAGCAGGCGGCGACCACGCCCTGGCCGCTGCCGGCTAGGTCCGCGATCCGTTCGCCAATGGCATCGAGCCAGCCTTCGCGAAGCTGATCGGTGAGCGGCTCACCGCTCGCCATGCGCGCGACGTTTTCGGGTGGGTGCAGCCTGTCGCCTTCGACAAAGACGACCCCTTCCGCTGCTGCCAGCGCCTTGCCGACGGCAGACTTGCCACAGCCGGCGACGCCCATCACCACGATGGCCCGAGGCACTGGGCCGGGAGCGCCCGTTGGCGCCTGTGCCTCGTTCACGGTCAGCGGCTTGCCGGCGCGCGGCCGTAGAGCAGGAGCATGGCGACGATGACGACGCCATAGATGATCTGCCGGCCTGCCTCGGGCATCTGCATGACCGAAAGGATGGATTGCAGGAGCGTGATCAGGATGACGCCGGCGACGGTGCCGAGATAGGAGCCGCGACCACCGAGGATCGAGGTGCCGCCCAGCACCACGGCGGCGATCGACGGCAGGAGATAGGCATCACCCATCGACTGCGCCGCCTTGGAAGCATAGCCGGCGAGAAGCACCCCGCCAAAGGCGGACAGCCCGCCCGATATGGCGAAGGCGATCATGACCACGCGCCTTGTGTCGATGCCGGAGAGATAGGCGGCACGCTCGCGGTTGCCGATGCCGTAGACGCTGCGGCCGAAGCTGGTGCGGGTCAGCATGAGCACCATCGCAGCACCGATCAACGCCCAGATGATGACTGCGTTGGGCACGCCCGGAATGGCAAAACCTGTCGCAAGATAACGCATGGCGCCGGTAGCCGAATCCTGTGGCGAGAAGCCACCTGTATAGACGACCATGAGCCCTTGCGCGACGGCGTTGGTGGCGAGTGTGATGATCATCGAGGGGATGCGCAGATAGGCGACACCGATGCCGTTGACGATGCCGATCAGCACGCCGCAAAAGATGCCAAACGGAATGGCCAGCGCCACACCGATCGGGCCATAGGCCGCGGCCGCGGCCGCCATCATGGCGCCGACCGCCACCGACCACGGCACCGACAGATCGATCTGGCCGAGCAGGATGACCAGCATCATGCCGGTGGCGATGACACCAAGGAACGACGCCACCTTGAGCTGCTGCAACAGATATTCCGGTGACAGGAAGCTGCGCGAATAGAGGCTGCCGAGAAACAGCAACAGCACGATGCAGGCAAAGGCGGTGAGCACCGCCGGATCGGCGCGGCGGATGAATTTCGGCATGCGCCCGGCGATGCCGCCGATGGTCGTCTCGCTCACAGGAACCACTCCAGCCGGTTGCGGACCCGAAACAGGGCGAAGGCGCCGAGGCTGACCGCGATCAGCAGGATAACGCCCTGGAACAGCGGCTGCCAGAGCGGGTCGAAATCGAAGACGAACAGCAGGTCGCCGATGGTGCGGAAGGCGAGCGCGCCGAAGATGGCCCCGATGGCGCTGCCTTTGCCGCCGAACAGCGAAACGCCGCCCAGCACGACGGCGGCGATCGAGAACAGCGTGTAGGCGTTGCCGCTGGCATAGGCCGCGTCGCCCGTATAGGTGAAGAAGGTCAGGAACAGCCCGCCGATCGCCGCCAGCAGCCCGGCAAGCGCGTAGGCGGCGAACTTGCCGCGCCGGATCGGCACACCTGACATGTAGGCCGCCGTCTCGGATGAGCCTGCTGCGTAAGCGGCACGGCCAAGCACCGAACGGCTGAACGGCACCCAGACGATCAGCACCACGGCGAACAGCGCGACCAGGCTCGCCGGCACCACGCCGAAGAGGCGCCCGGTGAGCGCATCGGCCAGATCCTCATTGACCGAGCCGCCCGGGAACGGCCTGAGCAGCAATGCGATGCCGAAATAGACGGCACCCGTGGCGATGGTGGCCACGATCGGCTGCAGTCGGCCGTAGATGACGATGGCGCCATTGATCGCGCCGCACAACAGCCCGGTGCCGAGCACGGCGACGACGCCGAAGGCGGTCTCGAGGCCGGTGCCGATGACCAGCCAGGAGGCGAGGCAATTGGTCAGCGTGAAGATCATGCCGACGGAAAGGTCGATGCCGGCGGTGATCACCACCAGGGTCTGCGCCATGGCGACGAAGGCGAGCAGCACGCCCTTGTTGGAGGCCGTCTGCACCACATTGGCGGTAAATCCCGCCGGATGGTTCGCGGTGTAGATCGCGAACATGAGGATGAAGATGGCGAACGCCAGCAGCGTTCCGCGTTGTTCGGCAAGCCAGTAGCGCCAATCCTTCACGCGTCCGCTCCGTGGCTAGGGGTGGCGTCGCCGCCATGGATGTTGAGCGCGCTGGCAATCAGCGCCCGTTCGGTGATCTCGGCGCCGACCAGCTCTCGCTTGACCGCGCCGTCATAGAGCACCAACACCCGGTCGCAGCAGCCGATCAGCTCGTCATAGTCGGTTGAGTAGAACAGGATAGCGGCACCCGCGTCCGCAAGCTTGCGCATCAGTTGATACAGCTCTTGCTTGGTGCCGACATCGATACCGCGCGTCGGATCGTTGAGCAGGATGATGCGCGGCTGGCGCATCAGCCATTTGGCGATGACGACCTTCTGCTGGTTGCCGCCCGACAGCGCGCCGACCGGAATGTCGAGGCCCGCCGTCTTGATCGCCAGCAGCCCCACCATGTCGTCGATCAGCCGCTGCTCGGCGGCGCGGTCGATGATGCCGCCTTTGGACAGTCGGTCGAGAGCCGCGAAGGAGAGGTTTTCGCGCACCGTCATCGGCAGCATCAACCCTTCCGTCTTGCGATCCTCGGGGATCAGCGCCATGCCGATCCGGTCGTCGCGCGCCGCCGCCGGACTGGCGATCGCCACCGGCTTGCCATCGATCAGGATCTCTCCGGAGAGACCGCGCAGCACGCCGAAGAAGGCAAGCAGCAACTCGCGCTGGCCCTGGCCGTCGAGGCCGCCAAGGCCCACCACCTCGCCAGCCGCGACGGTCAGCGAGACATTGTCCAGCCGGTCTGTCCACGACAGGTTGCGCGCTTCAAGCACCGGGACAGCAGTAGCCGGCAGGCGCACTGGCTTGGGCGGAAAAATATGGCTGTATTCTCGCCCGATCATCAACTCGACGACCTCATTGTCGCTCTTGGAGCCGGCGGCATAGCTGGCGACATTGCGGCCGTTGCGAAACACCGTGCACTGGTCGGCGAGCTCTGCGATCTCGTTCATCCGGTGCGAGATGTAGAGCAGCGCCAGCCCTTCCCCACGCAACCGCTTCAGCACCGCGAAGATCTTGGCGACATCGGCGGCAGCCAGCGCCGACGTTGCCTCGTCGAGGATCAGGATGCGCGGCTTCCTGGCCAATGCCTTGGCGATCTCGACCATCTGCCGTCTTGAAAGCGGAAGATCCTTGACCAGCGCCAGCGGATGGATGTCGGCCGCACCCGCGCGGGCAAGGGCTTCTTCGGCGATGCGGCGCTGCGCCTTGCGGTCGATCATGCCGAACCGTGTCGGCGGGTCGGAAATGACGATGTTGTCGGCGACGCTGAGCTCGGGGACAAGCGACAGTTCCTGGAAGATGCAGACGATGCCGGCCTGGTTGGCCGCGGCCGGCGAGGCAAAGCTGACCTCACGCCCGTCCAGCGTCATCGTGCCCTCGTCGGGCGCCACCACGCCGGCCATGACCTTGATCAGCGTCGATTTGCCGGCGCCATTTTCGCCGAGGATGCCGTGGATGCTGCCCGATGTGACCGAAAGTTCGGCCTTCTCCAGCGCACGCACGCCGCCATAGCGCTTGGAAATGCCTTCCATGCGAAAGAGTGGAGCTGCACCGTCCATCAGCCCTCCGGGGCAGTTTTATGGATTGAGATGGCAAGCGGTTCGGCGCCGCGGAGCATCCCGCGGCGCCGATTGTGCAGCCTATTGGTCGGCCTTGGTCTGGCCCATGATTTCCTGCGCGGTGAAATTGATGCCGCAGGTCGGGAAGGAATTGCCGACGAAGAAATTGTCGGACTGGTCAGGGAAGTAGTCCTGGCCTTCCTTGAAGTTCGGATCCTCGACGATGGCGAGCGGCAGCTTGACCGATTGCGGTACGACCTGACCCTCAAGTGCGGCGATCGCCGTCTTGATGGCGACCGCGACCTGGGCAGGACCAGTGCCGGCCGAGGAGCATTTCAGGCCGTCCGCCGCGTGCGCCGCGCAGAATTTGCGGAAACCGTTCTCGGTTTCGCCGCCGAACGGCACGAACGGATGCTTGGCGTCGATCATCGCCTGGACGATGCCTGTGTCGCCGCCCTGGCCGGTGATGCCGACGAACGGACCATTGGTGGCGATCGCGTCAGCCGTGACCTTCTGCGCTGTCGGATCATCCCACTTGCCGGCGACTTCGGTGACGTCCCATTTCTTGCCCGAGGCGTCGAAGGCCTCATGGATGCCGTTGTGGCGGTCGGTATCGACCGAAGTGCCGGCAACGCCGCGCACTTCAAGTATCTTGCCGCCATCCGGTATATGGTTGATTAGCCATTTGCCCCACAGTTCGCCAAGACCCTTCTGGTCCACGTTGACGTTGATGGCGTCCTTGGTGTCGAGGATGTTGTCGAAGGCGACCAGCACGACGCCGGCTTCCTTGGCGCGCTTGATGACCGGCCCGAAGGCGGTCGGATTCTGCGCGTTGACGACGATCGCGTCAAAACCGGAATCGATGAAGTTGTTGATCGCCGAGATTTGCGCCGGCACATCCTCGCCGGTCGATACGACCTTGAATTCCTTCAACTTTGCCGCGACGTCCTTCTGCGCAGCGTAGGCCTTGGCCGTCTGGATCATCTGGATGCGCCACGTGTTGGCGATATAGCCGTTGGCGAGCGCGATGCGGTATGGGCCTTCCTTCTTGGGGAATTTGAAGAACTGTGTATCGGCCGCCCACGGCGCGAAGCAGTCGGGCTCGGCCGCTGGTCCCTTGACGACTTCAGGTTCGGCCATGGCCGACGAACTCAGCATGACGAATGCAGTGGCGGCAACGATGCCACCAACAAGTGACTTGATCATCGATATTCCTCCCAGTTGCAGTTTAATTTTTGATGCTGCTTGCCGTGGTGCGTTTTTCCACGCCCGGCGAAGGCCCTCCAGCCTTGCGGGCGGCACGTCTCAAGGACCCGAAGCCGGCCCGATCCCCTCCCCCTCGCCGCTTCACGGGCGAGAAACGAAACCTAGCATATTATACATAATAAACAAGCATGAGCTGTTGCTTATGTATAATAAACAGGCCTGGCTCCTCCGCCAAAGTGCCTGTCCGTCGAAAATGGTAGCGCTACCATGACGTTGTGTAAAGCACCATTTGCTCAGGTCGCCAAAGCGTGTTCAGCGTGCCGTGCTCTCGCGGGGCTTGAGCTCGAAACCGAGATCGACAACCCGCTGCTCAGGCCTTCGCCCGGCGATCGCCGCCAGCGCCATGGCAACAGACCGGCGACCGATTTCATAGCGAGGGGTGCGGATGCTGGTGAGCGGCGGGAACGCCGCCTGCATCATCTCGAGGTCGTTGAAGCCGACAATGCCGATTGTCTTTGGCACGTCGAGTGCGGCGCTATGGCATTCGAACAAAACGCCGAGCGCGATATCGTCATTGTTGCAGAAGACGCCGTCGAGTGCCGGCATCTTGGCCAGCGCATCGCGAAGCAGCTCGCGGCCGAGCGTCACGCTGGACAACAGCGGCGTGGTGGTGATCAGCCGCGGGTCGAACAGGCCGGCCTTCTCCATTGCCGCGCGATAGCCGGCAAGGCGTCGCTGCGAGCGCGGATCCATACGCGCGCCGATGAAGCCGATCCGCCGGTAGCCCGCCTCGATCAGATGCTCGGTCGCTGTCCTGCCGCCGTCGAAATGCGAGAAGCCGACTAGCATGTCGACCGGGTCGGGCCCTGTCTCCATCACCTGCACCACCGGGCAGTCGGCGCTCTCCAGCAGTTTTCGCGAGGTCGGCGTCTGGTCGATGCCGGCCACGATCAGTGCCGCCGGACGCTGCGGTGCGAACACCTGCAGCAGGCGCTCCTCCTCGAGGCCGGAATAATGGGTGTTGCCGAGCTGGACGCGGAACGGGCCGTCCGACAGGCTGTCATAGATGCCGCGCACCACTTCGGCGAAGACGTTGTTGGTGAGCGACGGCACAAGCACGCCGAACACATCGGCGCGTGCCGAGGCCAGCGCCCGCGCATTGGGATCCGGCACATAGCCGAGCTCGTCGACGGCGGCTTGGATCTGGCGGCGCAAATCCTGGCTGACGCGGCCGGGCTCGCGAAGGGCTCGCGACACGGTGATGGCGCCAACGCCGGCCTTGCGCGCGACATCGGCGATCGTCGGGCGTCCGCCACCGCGGCGCGAGCGCGGCTTGGTCACGACCTTGCCCCTTGCGCTGCGCGCGATTGCGACCTCGTCGTCTCTGTCGCCATGTTTGTCCGGCTTCCCAACTATGCCATGCCAGCTTGGCGTCGCGCAGCAACTGACGATTGTCAAGCCAACGGCAGGTTGCGGCCTCGCCGGCTGAAGTCCCTCAGGCCGTAACCATGGCCGGGCGCCTAGCCCTCCACATCAGCAAAAGGATAGCCGCCACGTTGACCAGGTTCCACGCGATCCCGTTGAGGAACGCGGCCGCGTAGGAGCCGGTCAGGTCGTAGATCCAGCCCGACATCCAGCCACCTATCGCCATGCCGAAGATCGTCGCCATCATGACGATGCCGATACGCTGGCCGGCCTCCTTGGCGGGCAGGTATTCGCGCACGATGATGGCATAGCAAGGCACGATGCCGCCTTGCGACAGGCCGAACACCAGCGACACGACGTAGAGCGAGGCGAGCCCGTCGAACGGGATGTAAAACAGCAGCGACAGGCATTGCAGCACGGAACCGATAAGCAGCGTTTTCACGCCGCCGATGCGGTCGGCGATAAAGCCGGAGGCGAGCCGGCTGACGACGCCCGCGGCCATCATGATCGACAGCATGTCGGCGCCATGCGCGATGCCGTAGCCGAGATCCATGCAATAGGCGACGATGTGCACCTGCGGCATCGACATTGCCACGCAGCAGCCGAGACCGGCGATGACCAGCAGCATTTGCAGTGCCGCCGAAGAGATTGAAATCGGCTGTACAGGCCGGCTTCCCGGCGAGCCGGCCGCTGCCGCGTCCGGAGCGCCGCGCCGCAGCAACAGCACCAGCGGTATCATGGTGACCAGACAAAAGACGCCGATGGCGGCATAGGTGAAGCGCCAGCCTTCCGCCTTGATCAGCGTCGGCATGATGGTTGGCCAGAGCGCTCCGGCGAGGTAGTTGCCCGCGGCCGCCGCCGTGACGGCGACGCCACGTCGACGGTTGAACCAGTGCGAAATGTCGGCGATCAACGGTCCGAAGATCACCGATGAGCCAATGCCGATCAGCACCCCCTGGGCAAGGGTGAATTGCAGGATCGACGTCGACGCCGCCGCGAGCAGGAGTCCGGCGGCGAGTGCCACCGAGGAGATCAGCGCCGGGATCCAATAACCCATGCGATCGATGGCGCGGCCTACCAGTACATTGCCGGCGGCAAAGCCCACCATGGTTGCGGTGTAAGGCATCGATGCCGCCGCGCGGTCAACACCGAATTCGGCCTGCACGGCCGGCAACACCACGACGACGGCCCACATGCCGACGGCGCCAATCGTCGCCAGCAGGATCGAGATGGCGAGACGCATCCAGGCATAGGAGCTGTCGATGCCAGGGCTGCTCGCCGGATTGGCGACGATGGGGGTCAAGGCGTTTCCTGTCCGCGGTTCCGGGAAGTCGACCAGCGGCACTATCGGCGCATTCGCGGCGACGGGCAGCGCCACAGCGGCCCGATCGGTGGCTCCAGCGGCCAGGCGATTTTTTCGGGAACCGGCGACACTCTGCCTGAGTTTTGCGACAGGAAGGAGTTTGCCATGACCGCGAAGAAGAAATGGTCGGCCGAGGTGACCGAGCATAGCGATGCGATGGACCTCGAGGAGCACATCTTCGAAGCCGACGACGCCAGAAAGATCGCAGCTTCGCTCAAACGCTCGGCCGAGCACAGCGACCGGCGCAAGGCCGAGCCGTTCCAGTCGGCGATGTCGATGCTGAATTTCTACATCAATCGCGCCGGCAAGAACCTCCCGCAGGCCCGCCGGAAAGTGCTTGAGGATGCCAAGGACGAACTGCGCGTCGCCTTCGGTCGGCCGGAGCAGGACTAGTCCTCACAATTGGCTCCGCCAAATTCGCTTGAACTGGACCTAGTGACAGGTCCTCTTTCCCTCCAGTTTGCCAGCCTCGGCATTGCGTTCCCCAAGCCTGCAAAGTGGCGGCATGACGGTCAAGATCGGCATCAATCCCATTACCTGGAGCAATGACGATGTTCCCGAACTCGGCGGCGACACGCCGCTCGAGACCTGCCTGTCGGAAACCAGGCAGGCTGGCTATCGCGGCACCGAGCTCGGCGGCAAATTTCCCAGGCGAAGCGACGAGCTTGGAGCGATCCTGTCGTCCTATCGGCTGGAGCTCGTCTCCGGCTGGTATGACGGCCGCATTCTCGACCGCACGGTCGACGAGGAATTCTCCGCCATCACGCCGCATCTGACCTTGCTGCGCGACCTCGGCGCCAAGGTTGTCGTCTATGCCGACACATCACGCGGTCGGCATGACGGTATCTTTGCCCCGATCTCGCAGCGCCCGCGTCTCGCCGATGACGAATGGGCCGCCTATGGCGAGAAGCTGACCGAGCTCGCCGACCGTATGGCCGCCTTCGGCGTCGGCATGGCTTTCCATCATCACATGGGCACCATCGTCGAGACCGATGAGGAGGTCGACAGGCTGATGGCGGTCACCGGGAAATCCGTCGGCCTGCTGTTCGACACCGGCCATTGCCTGTTTTCGGGCGGTGACCCGGCCTCTCTCCTGAACCGGCATCTCGACCGCATCGTGCATTTCCATTGCAAGGACGTCCGCGCGGCCGTGCTGGAAAAAGCGCGGCGCCAGGACATGAGCTTCATGGCTGCGGTGATGGAGGGTATTTTCACCGTGCCCGGCGATGGTTCCGTCGATTTCCTGTCGCTGCTGCAGCCACTCGCCAAACGCGGTTACGAAGGCTGGATCGTCGTCGAGGCCGAACAGGATCCGGCCAAGGCGCATCCCTTGACCTATGCCACGAAGGGTTACGCTTCGCTTCTCGCCACGGCCCGCAAGGCCGGGTTTGAGGTAGCGACACGGGACTTGGCCTGACCATCGCCGGGGGCTGGTGGTTGGCCGGTTGGGCGCCGCCTCGGTAGGGGTAGCGACGCGAAAGCGCCCGGCGATCCGCGCCGCCGTCCTCCCCCTGGCGGCGCGGATCGCGCAATTCTCGGCACCGGTTTGGGGAGGTCGGATTTTAGACCCCGGAGTTTCCAGCCGCAGAGTTTCCAGCTTGAGGCTGGCGGCAAGCCGTGCCTTGATGCAGTTGGAGGAGCGATATGGCATTCGAGGCGGCACTCGGCATGGAACGGCTTTGCACCATCCGTGAGATTGCGAAAAAGGCGGAACTCGGCGCCGCCACCGTGCATCGCGCGCTGAAGAACAGCCGCGAGGTCCATCCCGAAACCAGGCGGCTGGTGCTCGAGACAGTCTGCCTTCTCAACGAAGAGAAGATCGCCCGCGCAGCCAGGTTCGTCGGAGACTAGACTTTGGGCGACCACATGCGCCTTTCCCTCGACATCATGTCGGTCGACCGCGCCTCGGACGAGCCGATGCACCGGCAGATCTATGGCGCCTTGCGGCGCTTCATCCTCGACGGCCAGATCCAGCAGAACACGCTTTTGCCCTCGACCCGCTCTCTGGCTGAGGATCTGAAAGTCGGCCGCAACACGGTGATTGCCGCCTACGATCAGCTGCTCGCCGAAGGTTTCATCGAGGCGCGCGCCGGATCCGGCACCTGGGTAGCGCCGATCCAGCAGAAGCGCCCGCCGGCCTCGCTGCGGGCCGGTCTCGCCGCTCCGCAAAAGCTCTCGCGGCGCGGCCAGACCATCGTCAACGGCCCGCAGCCACCGCGCAATGCCGGCGTCATCAACTTCCATCCCGGGGTGCCGGAAACGGCATCCTTCCCCTTCACCATCTGGTCGAGCCTTCTGGTGCGCAATGCGCGCAGCCGTGACGAGAACCTGCTTGGCTATCTCTCCTTTGCCGGCCATCCCGGCCTGCGCCAGGCCATCGCCTCAACCATCAGCCTGTCGCGCGGCATCAACTGCACCGCCGACCAGGTCATCATCGTCACCGGCGCGCAGGCGGCGCTCGACCTCGCCTCGCGCGTGCTGATGGACGAAGGCGACCATGTCTGGATGGAGGAGCCCGGCTATCTCGGCGCCAAGAGCGCCTTCCTCGCCAGCGGCGCCAGGCTCGCGCCGTTGAAGGTCGACCGGCACGGCTGGCACCTCGCCGACCCCGAGCTGCCGCCGCCAAGGCTGATCTATGTGACGCCGTCCTGCCAGTGGCCGTTCGGCACCATCATGCGCATCGAGGAGAGGCTGCAGCTGCTCGACATCGCCGAGCGCCACGGCGCCTGGATCGTCGAGGACGATTATGACGGCGAGTACCGTTTTCGTGGCCGGCCCGTGCCGGCTTTGCGCGGTCTCGATCACGCCGACCGCGTCGTCTATATCGGCTCCTTCGGCAAGACGCTGATCCCGGCGCTGCGCATCGGCTATCTCATCGTGCCGCGCGAACTGTCGGTGCCCTTCGACCGCGCCGTCTCCATCACCGGCCAGTTCGCGCCGCTGATCCTGCAGGCCACGGTCAACGACTTCATCACGCAAGGCTACTTCGCCACGCATCTGAAGCGCATGCGCCGGCTCTATGCGCGCCGGCAGGCCAATTTCGTCAAGCTTTGCCAGGAACATTTGTCTGAATGGCTGGCAGTGACCGAGAACGATTCCGGCATGCAGCTGCTGGCCAGTTTCACCAGGCCCTACAAGGACAGCGACGTCGTCGCCGCCGCCGTCAAGGAAGGGCTCGACGTGCAAGGCATTTCCATCAACTATCATTCGAGCGAGCCGGAGCATGGCCTGCTCTTGGGCTATGCCGCGATGGACGAGCGCCAGATCCTGCGCGCCGTGCTGGCGTTACGTGCCGCCTTTACGCGGCTGGACAGGCAGTAGGCCGGCCCAGAGCGCCGTGTTTCAGTTCACACTATCGAACTTCTGCAGATCTACTGGGGCTGCCTTGCGCACCTCGACATCGTCCAGCGAGGCGTTTTCCAGCGCCACGCGGGCTGCCGCGTCGATGTTGTGGATCATATCAGCAATATCGGCATCGCCATGCGCCGGGTTCATTGCCACCATCACCGTGCGGTTGAGGATGTCGAGCGACCCCTTGCCGAGATCGTCGGCGTACGTCAGCCGCAAGCCCTTGTTTTCCGACAGAGTGTAGGGATTGAGCGCCGGGTGGTGCGCGCCTTCATGCATCAGCACCTGGTCCCATTGGGTAAAATTGTGGCGACCGGTCTTGCCGGCAATGACGCTCGGAATGGTCTTGGAAAAAGTCTGCGCCGCCTGTTCGCTGGGCAGGAGATACATCACCTGCGCCGCGCAATCGTCGTCCGGGCTGTTCATCGGCGATGGCGTCAGGCCGAGGTTGCCGAGATGGCGCGTGCCGGCCAGCACCTTCTTCTTCTCCGCCCGCATCGCCTCGATGATGCCGTCGAGACGGTCGAGCTGGACGTTGAGCATGGCTCCCATCAGTTCCGAGGCCCGCGCGCCGATACCGGCGAACGGCTTGATGCTGTCATTGCGGCCCTGCCAGTAGAAATGGCATGGGTCAATGGCGCAGCGCGCCCGCTCCGCCACCTTCGGATCGCTGGTGGCGATGCCGCCGCCTTCGCCCGAAGTCATGTTCTTGAAGTAGTTGAAGGAGTAGGCGCCGGCATGGCCGATCGAGCCAAGCTTCCTGCCCTCATAGCCGCCGCCAATGCCCTGGCAGACATCTTCCAGAACCAGCAGGCCGCGTTTTTTGGCGATCTCCATGATGGCATTCATATTGCAGGCGGCACCCCACATATGCACCGGGATGACCGCCTTGGTGCGCGGACCGATGGCATCGCGCAGCGCTGCCGGATCGATGGTCAGGCTCTCGTCGATATCGACGATGACCGGAATGGCGCCGACCGAGAGCACGGCGGCGGCTGTCGCCATATAAGTGTGCGCCGGCACCAGCACTTCATCGCCAGGCCCGATGCCGAGCCCGATCAGGCCGGCGGCGAGGCCATAGGTGCCACTGGCGGCCAGCGCGAAATGCTCGACGCCGAGATGCCTGGCATAGCGGGCCTCGAAGCGATTGCACTCGCTGTTGTCGCCGTAGCGGAACAGCGCGCCCGAGCGGATCACCCTGGCAATGGCTTCGATCTCTTCTTCGCCGGCAGTGTACATGGCAGCTCTCCACATCGCTTGATGGTGTGAAAGCTCTACGCTTGCCGGCGCTGTTTGAAAGAACCACTCCGCCGCGATCGGACCAAGCCATCCCGGCTGCGCGAGGACGCGTTTGACGCCGAATGTGGGCATAACGAATGAAATCGGCATTCCACAATGCAGGTCCCGGGGAAAAATCGTACCCATCCGAATTCGCTGAAGTGGCCCTGTCGGAAAGCCGGCTTTGGGCGTTCCATCGCGTCCAGTTGGGCAAACGGTCGGTTCCATGCAGCACGGGACACACTTTGGAAAACCCTCGCAACCGGCGTGCCGGCAAGACGGTGGCCGTTCATGAATGCCCCCATGAATGCCCAAAGGCGACAGCTTGTGCTGCATGAAGACGATGTCGGCATGTGCCATGGCGCCAACAGCGCCTTCCTCGAACTGACCGGGCTGGGCGCCTGCAGCTCCGGCGCGGTGATGGTGCCTTGCCCGTGGTTCCCCGAGATGGCCGAAGCGGCAGCCGCGGACCCTGCCCTCGATCTCGGCGTCCACCTGACGCTGAACAGCGAAAAGCAACACTACAAATGGCGCCCGTTGACCTCGCCGTCGCGCGCGGCCGGCCTGACCGACGAGTTCGGCTATTTCTGGCCTGATGTCGCGACCACCCGCCGCAAGGCGGCACCACAAGCGGTCGAGACCGAGCTGCGCGCCCAGATCGACACCGCCTACCGTGCCGGCATCGACGTCACCCATCTCGACGCCCATATGGGCGCGGCCCTGTCGCCCGAGTTCTGCGACGTCTACATCAGGCTCGGGCTGGAATACCGACTGCCGGTGCTGCTGACCAAAACCCTGTCGGCCTATTCGCCCAACGACAATCTGGTCGGCGTCACCGAAGCGGCATTCCAGCGCGGCGTCGCCGAGGCCCGCGCCAAAGGTTTTGTCATCTTCGACGCCGCCATCCAGACGACATGGGGCCGCCCGCGGTCGAAGCCGATAGAGCCTGCCTACAAGGCGCTGGTCGAAGGCGTGCGTGAAGGCCTGACCTTCTTCTGCCTGCATTTCAACACGCCGGGCGAGCTCGAGTTGATCGAGCCGCGCTCCGCCTACATCCGCACCGAGGAATATGAGCTGTTCCGTGACCAGAATTTTCGCGACTGGCTCGACGCACAGGACATCGACATCATCGGCATGAAGCCGTTGCGCGAAGAGCTTCGTGCAAGGCTTGGAAGATCGACACCGGCAAAGGCCCGCAAAGCGGCCACCCGGTCAGCGCTATAAGCCGATCCTTCGGCCTGCGGCGCAAAGAGGGAATTGGAACTGCAACGACAATGGGAGAATGACATGAAGACCGTTCTGAAACTGGCGCTCGGCGCGCTTGTCTCGATGAGTATGCTGGCGGGCGTCGCGCAGGCGGCCGGCCTGAAGGACCCGAAAGATGTCCGCATCACCTTCGTGGTGCATGGTTCGGCCTCCGATCCCTACTGGTCGGTGGTCAAGCGCGGCGTCGACGATGCGGCCGCACTCACCGGCGCCAAGGTCGAATATTACGCGCCGCAAGTCTTCGACGTGGTCGAGCAATCCCGCCTGCTCGATGCGGCGATCGCCACCAATCCCGACGGCATCGCCGTCTCCATTGCCGACGCCAATGCGCTCGGCAAATCGGTCAAGGCGGGTCTCGCCGCAAACATCCCGATGGTGGTTCTGGATTCCGGCGAGAAGGAAGGCGCAGAGCTCGGGACGACCATGTATGTCGGCACGGTCTCCGAATATGATTCCGGCAAGAAGGCCGGCGAACGCCTGGCCAAGGACGGCACGCTCAAGGTCGTCTGCATCAACCACGAGGTCGGCAACGTCAGCCTCGACCAGCGCTGCCAGGGCTTGAATGACGGGCTGAAGCCTTCCGGCGGCGGCACCGAAGTCCTGACCGTGTCACCCGATCCGGCCGACATCCAGCGTCGCACCGAAGCCTATCTGTCGGCGCATCCCGACACCCAGGCCGTGTTCGCCCTCGGCGCCACTGCCGCCAATCCGCTGATCCCGTTCTTCCGGCAGAAGGAACTGTTCGGCAAGATCAAGCTCTACACGTTCGACATCAGCCCCGAAGTTCTGGATTCCGTCGTCGCCGGCGAAATGGGCTTCGGCATGGACGCCCAGCAATATCTGATGGGCTATTTGCCGGTGATCTATCTCGTCGAGCACGCCACGCACGGCTTCTGGCCGCAGAACAACGCCTATACCGGCCCGCTGTTCATCGACTCACCCGACAAGGCCAAGGCGATCCTGGCGCTCGCCAAGGACGGCATCCGCTAAAGCAATTCCAGGAGAAGTGTGAAGCGGTTTTCCGTCCGGAACTGCGCAAAACAAGAGAAACGGTGAAACGCTCCAGGCAAGAAACCAAACGGATCGGGGAGCCGCCATGCGCTCCCCGATCTCTGGTCGACATTGCGAAGTGAGCGATTGGGGAGCCTAATGGCAGCCGTGGAAGACAAGGCGATACCTTCAGAAGGGCCGGTCAAGGACCGTTTCGGCATGACGTCGAAGCGAGCCGCCGGCGCCGATGAACGGCTGGCCAGCACCGGCCGGCTGACGCAATGGCTGCGCCGGCCCGAAGCTGGTGCGGCCGGCGGCTTGATCGCCACCATCATCATCTTCGCCCTGCTGCCGGGAGCATCGAACCTCTATTCGCTGCAGGGGTCGATGACCTTCCTGACGCTGGCGGCCGAACTTGGCATCATCGCCACGGCCGCAGCCCTCCTCATCATCGCCGGCGAATTCGATCTCTCGGTCGGCTCGATGGTCGGCTTCGCCGGCGTCGTCATCGGGCTGACGGTCAAATACTGGGGCCTGCCGCTGTGGGGCGGCATCGCCTGCGCCTTCGCGGTCGCCATCCTCACCGGCTACGTCAATGGCCTGATCGTGGTGAAGACCCGCCTACCCTCCTTCATCGTCACGCTGGCCTCGCTCTATATCCTGCGCGGCCTGTCGATCGGCATCACCCGCGCCGTCACCGGCCGCACGCAGATCCCATACATCCTCGACGGCGCGCCGGACCCGGCCACCGCCGGCCTGTTCAACGGCCATCTCCTGACCGGCTTCTTCCACTGGATGGGTACGCAAGGCTGGATCGCCACCCGCACCGACGGCATTCCCTTTGTCGTCGGCATTCCGATGTCGATCGTCTGGTGGCTCGGCCTGACCGCGCTCGCCGGTTATGCCCTGACCCAGACCAAGTTCGGCAACTGGATCTTCGCCACCGGCGGCGACCTCAATGCCGCCCGCAATGTCGGCGTGCCGGTCGACCGGGTAAAGATCGCGCTGTTCATCTACACCGCCTGTGCCGCGACCTTGCTGGCCACCATCCAGGTCATGGAGGCCGGCTCAGCCGACACCACGCGCGGCCTGCTCAAGGAATTCGAGGCCATCATCGCCGCGGTCATCGGCGGCGTGCTGCTCACCGGCGGCTACGGCACCGTCTATGGCGTGCTGTTCGGCGCACTGATCTTCGGCCTGGTGCAGATGGGCATCTTCTACACCGGCATCGACACCGACTGGTTCAAGGTCTTCCTCGGCATCGTCATCCTTATGGCGGTGCTGGTCAACAACTACATCCGCCTCAAGGCGCTCGGACGCGGAGGCGGCAAATGACCCAAGCCATTCAGCCAGCCATGGAACTGCGCGGTGTGTCCGTCAATTTCGGTTCGGTGCGCGCGCTGCAGGACATCGACATCAAGGTCTATCCCGGAGAGGTGCACTGCCTGCTCGGCGACAACGGCGCCGGGAAGTCGACACTGATCAAGGTGCTCTCGGGCGTGCATCGGCCGAGCAAGGGCGAGATTTTCGTCGACGGCAAGCAGGTCGCCTTCCGCAGCCCGCGCGACGCGCAGGACCTCGGCGTCGCAACCGTGTTCCAGGACCTCGGCATGATCTCGCTGATGTCGATCACCCGCAATTTCTTCCTCGGCCGCGAGCCGACGAAGAGCAGTCTGCCCTTCTCGCGCATCGACAAGGAGCGCGCCAACACAATAGCCCGCCAGGCCATGGCCGACATCGGCATTGACGTGCGCGACCCGACACAGGCCGTCGGCACGCTGTCGGGCGGCGAGCGCCAATCGGTGGCCATCGCGCGCGCCGTGCATTTCGGCGCCAAAGTGCTTATCCTCGACGAGCCGACTTCGGCGCTCGGCGTCCATCAGGCGGCAATGGTGCTGAAGTTCATCATCGAGGCGCGCATGCGCGGACTGGCGGTAATCTTCATCAGCCACAACATCCATCACGCCTACCCCGTCGGCGACACTTTCACGCTGCTCAACCGCGGCCGCAATCGCGGCACCTACGCCAAATCAGAGATTTCGCGAGACGAGGTGATTTCGATCATGTCGGGGGGCGAGGATCTGAAAGCGGTCGAGGCGGAGATCGCCGGCCTGTTGGCGCAGATCGGCAACCGGCCATCGGCGGCGCCGTGACGTTTCAGACCATCAAGAGAGACATTGCATGAGCAGGATACGGGTCGGCGTCATCGGCGCCGGCATGATTTCGCAGGTCGAGCATATTCCAAACCTGTTGCGGCTCGGCGATTTGTTCGAATTGGTCGGCGTCGCCGATCCGTCGAAGGTCTCGCGGCAGTTTGTTACCGACACTCACGGCATTGGCAACTTCGAAACGCCGGAGCAGCTGTTCGACCAGAAGCTCGACGCCGTCGTCATCGGCTCGCCCGACCCGCTGCATCACGAGCAGGTGCTGGCCGGACTCCAGCGCGGCCTGCATGTCTTCTGCGAAAAGCCGCTCTGCTATTCACCGGAGGAGATCGCCGAGATCGTTGCCGCACGCGATAAGGCCAGCAAGGTCATGCAGGTAGGCTACATGAAGCGCTTCGATCCGAGCTACCGGCTGGCGCTGACCTCGCTGCCCGGCACCGCGAAGACGCTGCGTTCCGTCTCGGTCGAGGTCAACGATCCCGATGCCTGGCCCTTCATCGCCCACCAGCGCTATATCAGAGGCAACGACATTCCCAAGGACCTGATTGCTGCCTCGCAAGGCAAGCAGAAACAACAGGTCGAGCGCGCCATCGCCCAGCCTCTGACCGATCTCGCTTTCCGTGGATTTACCGGCGCTTACAGCTCCGCCTTGATTCACGATGTGAATGCCGTGCATGGCCTGCTCGACGCGCTCGGCGTGCCCGATGGCGAGGTCGTCGGCGCGCAGATCTTCGCCAATGGCGATGGCGGACAAGGCGCGATGAAACTGCTGGACGGCCAGGCGCTCTGGACCATGACTCATCTCACCGTGCCGAAGCTCGCCGACTATAAGGAGCGCATCACGCTGTTCTTCGACGATGCCAGCCTCGAGCTCGAATTCCCCTCGCCCTGGCTCAACCATCATCCGACCCGGCTGACGGTGAAGACGTCGGACGGCCATACGCTTTCGACACGCGACCTGCGCGCCGGCTACGGCGAAGCCTTTGTCGAGGAGATGCGCGGCTTCTGGGGCGCGATCGTCTACGGTGACGAAGTCGTCAATCCGCCCGAGCACGCCGCGCGCGACCAGGCGCTGCTGATCGCGCTGACAAGACGGCATTTAGCCGGATAGCCTGCAGGCTGATCCCGCTTTTAGCGGGAGTTGATAACGCCGTCGGTATTGGCGAGCAGCTTGCGCACGGCATTGCGGGCCGCCTCCGGCCGCTGCAGCCGGATGGCTTTCTCGATCGCCTCGTGCAGCTGCTGTGCGTGCTGCAGATCGTCGAGTTCACGCGTCGTAAAGGTGAACAGATGATCGAAGGCAGATTCGATCAGCACGCCGAGCGGCACCAGCAGATCGTTGCCGGAGGCGCGCAATATGGCGAGATGAAAGCGGGTGTCGGCGCGCGCGCGTTCCTGCAGGCTGGTCGCCTCGCCCATCTCGCGGCAGGCCTGGCTGATCTCGGCCATCTGCTCCTCGGTGCGCCGCATGGCGGCGAACGCTGTCGCTTCCGGCTCGATGATGTGGCGGAACTCTTGCACCGTTTTCAGGAACACTTCGCGGTCGGGCGAGGTCGCATACCAGGCCAGCACATCGCGGTCGAGCAGGTTCCAGCGCTCCCTGGGTTCAACCCAACTGCCGATCTTGGGGCGTGATGCCAAAAGGCTTTTGGCCATCAGCATCTTGATCGCTTCGCGCACCGCCGAGCGGCTGACGTTGAAGGTTTCCGACCATTTGGCTTCATTGGGCAGGATGGTGCCCGGCGGATAATCGCCGCGCACGATCCGAAGCCCGATTTCGCTGGCCAGCGACGCATGCACGCTGGAGCCGGGCACCCGGGTTGCGTCGGCCCGACGAAGCGCCGCCGGGCGCTCGGCGGCCGCCGCCTTGTCGGGCTTCTTTCCCTTATTCGGCTTTCCGTCCCTCATGCGTCCACAAAGTCCGGATTTCGAAAGCTGTCAAGCAGAGGAAAGGGCGTTGGCGGCAAAGCCTGAGGCTGTGCACAGATCAGGTTACAACCTTGCCTCCAAAGCCCTATTTGCCAGCCTATTTGACGTATTTGCGCCAGCTGTGTTCGGGACGGAAGCCGAGCATGTCCCTGGCCTTGCGGTTGGAGAGCAGCGTCTCATATTCGCCGAGCTCCGCCTTGACCGGCACATTGGGGTAAAACCGCTTCAACAGCTCGGCCGTCGGCAGGTCGGACGAGGTGTCGTCATTGGCGGCGTTGAAGACCTGAAAGCCGAGACCGTCCTTTTCCACCGCGCGCAGCGTGATCTGGCCGAGGTCGCGGGCATCGACATAGCTCCAGGCGATACGCTTGCGGAAACCCGGATCGGCGAACCACTTCGGAAACAGCGAATATTCATGCGGTTCGATGACGTTGCCGATGCGCAGCGCATAGATGTCGGTGCCGTTGCGCTGCGCAAAGGCGCGCGCCGTGTGTTCGTTGACGACCTTGGACAGCGCATAGCTGTCCATCGGATCGACGTCGTATTCTTCGTCGAGCGGGAAATATTTGGGGTCGCGCGGTTCGTTGGCGAACACCACACCATAGGTCGTCTCGCTGGATGCGATCACCACCTTCTTGATGCCGAGCTTCACTGCCGCTTCGATGACATTGTAGGTGCCCATCGCATTGATGCGGAACACCTCATTGTCGGGCGTGATCATGATGCGCGGGATGGCGGCGAAATGCACAACGGCATCGACCGGCTGCGAGCGCAGCGACGGGTCGAATTCATGCAGGCCCATATAGCTCGTCAGCGCGTTGAACACTTGGCCGCTGTCGGTGATGTCGGTGATCAGCGTGCGCACCTTGGGATTGTCGAGCGGTTTGGTGTCGATGTTGAGCACCTGGCAGCCCTGCTCGACCAGATATTGCACGACATGGCGCCCGGCCTTGCCACTGCCGCCGGTGAACATGATCCGCTTCGTCATTTTCGTCTCCAATGCCTAGGATTCCTGTGTATTGTCAGACAATATGGCATTCCGCAACCACCCTCGCCGGCAAAACGGCGGCGCCAGATATCAATCATTGCAACAGGACTTCAAGACATGACCACGACTGCCGCGAGCGAAAAGATCGGCTTCATCGGCCTTGGCCTGATGGGGCACGGCATCGCCAAGAACATCGTCGACAAGGGCTACAAGCTGACCTTCCTTGGCCGCAAGAACCGCAAGCCGGCGGAAGACCTGCTAGGCCGCGGCGCCAAGGAAGCAGCAACCTCGCGCGACGTGGCGGCGGCGTCCGATATCGTCTTCATCTGCGTCACCGGCTCGCGCGAGGTCGAAGCCATCATCCGCGGCCCCGGCGGCCTGAAGGAGGGCCTGAAGAAGGGCTCGGTCGTCGTCGACTGCTCGACCTCCGATCCGGTCTCGACCGTGGCGCTGGCGGCGGAACTCAAGGAGATCGGCGTAGACTTTGTCGACGCGCCGCTGAGCCGCACTCCGAAGGAAGCCTGGGAAGGCACGCTTGACGCCATGGTCGGCGCGCCCGACGCGCTCTTTGCGCGTGTGAAGCCTGTCATCGAAACCTGGGCCGGGCGCATCGTCCACATCGGCAACACCGGCGACGGTCACCGTATGAAGCTGCTCAACAACTTCATCTCGCTGGGCTACGCCGCGATCTATTCCGAGGCGCTGGCGCTGGCCGAGAAGGTCGGCATCTCGCCGCCGCGTTTCGACAGCGTCATCCGCAACGGCCGCATGGATTGCGGCTTCTACCAGACCTTCATGCGCTGGACGCTGGAAGGCGACCGCGACGCGCACAAATTCACCATTGCCAACGCCTTCAAGGACCTGACCTATCTGGAATCGATGGCGGGTGCGGCCGGCATCGCCAATCCGCTCGGCAACGCCACCAAGAATTCCTTCGCCGGCGCCCACGCTACCGGGCCGGCCGAGCAGTTCGTGCCGATGCTGGCCACGCATATCGCCAAAGTGAACGGCGTCGATCTCATGCCAAGCAAGGACGGCAAGAAGCAGACGATCTGATCAGCCGATCTCCCCCCGTGTGGGGAGATCGCGCTGCCTCACCGCCGCGCCTTGCCGATCCCCTCATCCGTATTGGCCAGCAACTTTCGCACCGCGTTGCGGGCCGCGTCGGGCCGCTGCAGGCGGATGGCCTTCTCGATCGCTTCGTGCAGCTTCTGGGCGTGCTGCTGGTCGCTGACCTGTATGGTCGTGAAGACGAAGAGATGGTCGAGCGCCGATTCGATCAGCACGCCGAGCGGTACCAAAAGATCGTTGCCGGAGGCGCGTAGGATCGTGAGATGAAAGCGCGTATCGGCGCGGATACGCTGCTGCAGGCTCAGCGCCTCGCCCATTTCCCGGCAGGCCTGGCTGATCTCGGCCATCTGCTCGTCGCTGCGTCGCATCGCGGCAAAGGCGCTGGCTTCCGGTTCTATGATGTGACGGAACTCCTGCACCGTGCGCAGGAACGCCTCCCGGTCCGGCCCGGTCGCATACCAGGCCAGCACATCGCGGTCGAGCAGGTTCCAGCGTTCCCTGGGCTCGACCCAGCTGCCGATCTTGGGCCGTGAAGCCAGCAGGCTTTTGGCCATCAGCATTTTGATGGCTTCGCGCACCGCCGAGCGGCTGACGTTGAACATCTCCGCCCATTTGGCTTCGTTTGGCAGGATGGCGCCTGGCGGATAGTCGCCGCGCACGATCCGAAGCCCGATCTCGTTGGCCAGCGAGGCGTGTACACTGGAGCCGGGGGGCCAGGCCGTATCCGGTCGTCGAACAGCGGTGGCAACCGGGCCGGCCGGCGCATCTATCCTGGCGGATCGCCTTCTTGGTATGTCGTCCGGCATCGTCGGCATCGGCAATTTGTCGCAGGGAAACCGTCCGGAATTGTCCGTGCCCTTCGCCGAAAGCAAGACGCATGAGCCCGTCAAAGCCGGAGCTGCCGCCCCGACAATGTTGCCTGTCCTTGTCCCTGAGGAAAATGACGGGGCGCCCTCAAAGGACGCCCCGGTATCGCCGACTATTTCTGGATGCAGGTGTCGACCGTATCCTTGGTGCATTCGTCGAGGCCGGTGAATACCGGATCGGCGACGGCCTTGCCTTCGATGAGATCGATCATCACCGACGGCGCCTTGTAGCCCATTTCGAACGGCCGCTGGCCAACCAGTGCGGTGACGAGGCCGTCCTTGGCGATCGCCACTTCGTCGCCGATCGTGTCGGCGGCGCCGATGACGAAATCATTGCTGGCGATGCGGTCCTTGAGCGGCCCGAACAGGTCGCGATAGGGCTGCGGGGCGCCGAACAACGGCCAGCCGCCCATGATGCCGAACGCATCGAGCTTCGGGTTGGCGGCGAGGATGTCGGTCATCGCCTGCACGCCCTTGGCGCCATCGTCATTGGTGAACACCGGGCAGCCGGCGGCTTCAGTCCAGCCACCTTCGCCGGCGAGTGCCGCCAGGCCTTCCTTGCCCGACAGCGCATCACGCATGCCTTGCGCGCGGCGCAGGATGTTGTCGGCCGCCGGATTGCCTTCGATGGTGCAGATCGTGCCGCCGTTCGGCTTGCCCTTCTTGATGTACTCACCGATCTTGTGACCCATCAGATAGTTGTCGGTGCCGAGATAGGTCTTGCGAAGTGCTGCATCTTCCTTGGCTAGGTCGGCGTCGAGGGTCATGATCGGGATCGTCGGATTGGCGGTCTTGATCGTCTGCGCGATCAGTGGCGCGTTGGACGGCGAAATCGCCATCGCCACCGTGTCGGCCTTGCTCAGCATATCCTGCACGATCTGCGCCTCGCCGGCCTCGTCGGATGTCGACGCCGGGCCGGTGTAGAAGCACTCATACTCCGAGCTGGCGTTTTCCTTGTTCCACTTCTCGCAGCCCTGGTGGATGGCCTCGAAGAACGGATTGTCGAGACCTTTCACCACGATGACGAGCTGCTTCTTGGCCAAAGCCGGCCCGGCGCCCAGCGCCATGGCGGCGACGGCGGCAAGCAAAACTGTTTTCCTCATGTCAGTCCTCCCTTGGAAACAGACGGACACGACGTGCCCGCCACACGAACCAACCCGGAATACGGTGACAGAGGGTCGCTATGCGAGCGCTCTTGTCGGCAAGCCAGGTCGATAAGCATTTCATTTCGGTCAGCCGGTTCGAAAAGAAGCCGGCTGGCACCGATGCATTCCTGCGATCCCACACGCAAACCGGCACGGGGTCGGCAGGTTACTCCTCCGCCCTTCAGCTAATATCGGCTTGTGGCCAACGTCAATGGTATTTGTCCTACAAAACGGATTTTTAGATTCCGCCTGCCGATTGACGCCCGTGCAGTCATTTGCGTAAATGGAATTCAACATCGCTGTCCCGGGAGGAGCTGGGCGAGCGAGGCCGCGGGCAGAACCGGCGGTCTGAGCATGATCCCGAAAAGTGGGAACCGGTTTTCGGGAGAGATCATGCTCCAACAACAAAGTGTTGGATCTGGATGACGTTTCAACCAAACGTCATCCCAGATCCAAGTCACGGGGAGGCAAGAAGGCTGGTGGCGGTTCTCGAACTCACCAACATCTCGAAACATTTCGGCGCCATCCAGGCGGTCAACGACGTCTCGTTGTCCATCGAGCCGGGCCAGGTCGTCGGGCTGATGGGCGACAACGGCGCCGGCAAGTCGACGCTGGTCAAGATGATCGCCGGCAATTTCCGCCCGAGCCACGGCTCGATGCAGATGGACGGCAAGGAGCTGATCCTGCACAAGCCGGTGGAGGCGCGCCAGCACGGCATCGAGATCGTCCATCAGGATCTCGCGCTGTGCAACAACCTGACCGCCGCCGCCAACGTCTATCTCGGGCGCGAATTGCGTCGGGGCGTCGGCCCGTTCCGCATCCTCGATTACGCCGCCATGTACAAGCGCGCCGGGCAGATTTTTGCCGAGCTGAAATCGGAGACGCGGCCGCGCGACCTGGTCAAGCAGATGTCGGGCGGTCAGCGCCAGGCAGTGGCCATCGCCCGCACCATGCTGTCGCAAGCCAAGATCGTGCTGATGGACGAGCCGACGGCGGCGATCTCAGTCCGCCAGGTGGCCGAAGTGCTCAACCTGATCCGTCATCTTCGCGACCAGGGCATCGCTGTGGTGCTGATCAGCCACCGCATGCCCGACGTCTTCGACGTCGCCGACCGCGTCATCGTCATGCGGCGCGGCCGGAAAGTCGCCGACAAGAGGATCGCATCCAGTTCGCCCGAGGAAGTCACCGGGTTGATCACCGGCGCGATCGAACAAGTCTGATTAGGGGATAAAGGTCGACAAATGGCAGTCACGCTTGACCAGACGATCGCGCAGAAACAGCACAGCTTTTTCTCGCGCATGTTCGCCAGCCAGACCTTCTGGGTGGTGATCGCCGTCATCCTCGCCTGCATTTTCCTGTCGTTTGCCACCGACGCTTTTGCGACGCAGAAAAACCTCTACAACATCACCCGCAACATCACCTTCGTCGCCATCATCGCGCTCGGCATGACGTTCGTCATCATCACCGGCGGCATCGACCTGTCGGTCGGCTCGGTGCTGTGCCTGTCGTCGATGGTGCTGGCCGTCACCATGCATGCCGGCTATTCGATCGAAATCGGCATCCTCGCCTCGATCGCCACCGCGCTCGCCATCGGCGCCTTTAACGGCATATTGATTGCCTATCTCGGCTTTCCACCCTTTGTGGTGACGCTCGGCATGCTGTCGATCGCGCGCAGCCTTGCCATGGTCGCCTCCAACAACACCGTCGTCTTCCAGTTCGGCCCGGACCACGACAAGCTTCTGGCGCTGGGCGGCGGCGCCTGGGTGTTCGGCATCGCCAATCCGGTGCTCTACATGATCCTTCTGGCGCTGATCACCGGCTTCACGCTGCGCTGGACCAAATTCGGCCGGCATATCTTCGCCATTGGCGGCAATGAGCATGCGGCGACGCTGACCGGCGTTCCCGTCAAGCAGATCAAGGTCGCCGTCTATATGATCTCGGCGCTGGCGGCCGGCATTGCCGGCATCGTCCAGACTGGGTGGCTGGGCGCCGTCACCACCAATCTCGGCACCGGCATGGAACTGCAGGTGATCGCCGCCACCGTCATCGGCGGCGCCAATCTGGCCGGCGGCGTCGGCACAGCCTTCGGCGCCATAGTCGGCGCAGCACTCATCGAAGTGATCCGCAACAGCCTTGGCCTGCTCGGCATCAATGCCTTCTGGCAAGGTGTGTTCATCGGCGGCGCCATCCTGCTTGCGGTGCTGTTCGACCGCATCCGCAACTTCAGGCGCAATGACTGAACCTTCCGCTGGAAACCATTGCTTTGACATCGAAATCCCTGTTCGACCTTAGCGGCCGGCTGGCGCTGATCACCGGCTCCGGCCAAGGCATCGGCCTGGCGCTGGCGCGCGGCCTTGCCGAGCATGGCGCAAGTGTCGTGCTGAATGGCCGCGATGCCGGCAAGGTTGCCAATGCGGTGGCAGGTTTGCGCGATGCCGGCTTCACGGCGCACGCCTCGGCCTTCGACGTGACGGACTTTCGCGCCGTCGATGCGGATGTCGCCCGCATCGAGGCCGAGATCGGTCCGATCGACATCCTGATCAACAATGCCGGCATCCAATTTCGCGCTCCGCTTGAGGATTTTCCCGAAGAGCAATGGGAGCGGCTGTTCAAGACCAATGTCTCCGGCGCCTTCCATGCCGGCAAGGCGGTCGCCCGCAACATGATCGGGCGCGGAAAAGGCAAGATCATCAACATCGGTTCGGTGCAGAGCGAACTCGCCCGACCCAACATCGCGCCCTATACGGCGACCAAGGGCGCGATCCGCAACCTGACCCGTGGCATGTGCACCGACTGGGCGAAATACGGCTTGCAGATCAACGCCATCGCACCCGGCTATTTCCGCACCGAGATGAACCAGGCACTGGTCGACAACCAGGAATTCTCAGCCTGGCTGGAAAAGCGCACGCCTGCCGGCCGCTGGGGTTATGTCGACGAGCTGATCGGCGCCGCCGTGTTCCTGGCGTCGGACGCATCATCCTTCGTGAACGGCCACACGCTCTATGTCGACGGAGGCATGACGGCTTCGGTTTGAGGCACCCCTTGGCAAAACCCTATCGCTCAGTCTGAAAATCCGCTGCCGCGCATGGCAGCACACGGCTGCTTTGGCCCTGCGCCTTGACGGGAGCCCGAACTCAGCCGCACAATCCCGGGTGCAGGCGAAGGGAGGCCAGTCGTCTGCGGGAGGATATACCCATGACGGACGCGATCAGGCTCTATTGGGGCCGGTTCGGACATGTTTCTGTCCTGAATGTCGCCAGCGACTTCGTCACCCATGCTCATGTCGAGGCCCATATCATCATCTGGCTGGAAGGCACGGCGGGCGAGATGACCATCGGCCGCGAGACGGTGCGGCTGGGTCCAGGCACCGCCGCGGGGATCAACTCCTACCAGCCGCACAGCCATGTCCTGTCGCAGAATGGCAGGCCCGGCCTGTTCCTCGCCTTCTATATCGATCCAGACTGGGCGCGCCGGCGCCGCGACCTGCCATCATCAGCGCCGCTGTTTGCGCAGGCGGCGATCACGCTCGAACCCTGGCTCCACCAGGCCGCCGCCAATCTGCTCGATCATTTGAGCGACAATGAAAGCATCGACAACGTCGCCAATTACGAGATCGAGCGCTTCATCGATAGCGTGCTCGACGCCGCCGATGCCTCGGCGCCGCAGGAGGCGCGCATCCGCATCAACACCATGCAGGATTTCCGCGTCCGCAAGGCGATCCAGCTGATGAAGGCCAATGTCTGCGAGCGCATCTCGTTTGACGACGTGGCCCGCAGCGTCGGCCTGTCGCGCCCGCATTTCTTCGCCTTGTTCAAGGAACAGACGAATCTGACGCCCAACGTATACTGGAACACGCTGCGCATGGAGGAAGCCGTGCGGCAGCTGCAGTGGTCGCAGGAGCCGCTGATCTCGGTTGCGTGCAATCTCGGCTTCACCACCCAGGGCAATTTCTCGCGCTTCTTCCGCGACCATGTCGGCGTGCCGCCGACGCTCTACCGCGAGGCGGCTCGGGCCATGGCCTGAAGCGAAACGGCTGTTTTTTCAGACTCCTTGATAGGGCCACAAGACCCCTTGATAAGCGCCGAGCCGGCCGCCGCCCTACCCTTGAATGCGAATTTGATCGCAAGGGAACGAGCTCATGGTTGATGTCACGATATCCAGCGTCATCGACGCACCGGTCGAAAAGGTCTGGGCGCGCATTCGCGACTTCAACGGCCTGCCGGGCTGGCATCCACGCATGGTCGAGAGCCACATCGAGGACGGCAAAGACGCCGAAACCATTGGCTGCGTGCGCAATTTCGAGCTCGCCAGCGGCGCGCGTATTCGCGAAAAACTGCTCGACTTTTCCGACGAGAATTTCCGCGTTAGCTACTCCATCCTGGAGACGCCGCAGCCGCTGACCAATCACAAGGCGACGCTGCAATTGCGCCGGGTGACCGACGGCGACCGCACCTATGCCGAATGGACCGCGAGCTTCGATGCGGCACCCGAAGAGGCCGACAAGATTGCCGCCGGCATGGGCGCCAATGTCTTTCAGGGCGGCTTCAGCGCGCTGAAGAGCCACTTTTCCAGCCAGAGCTGAGTTCGGGAGCCTGCCATGGCGCTTGCCCTCCAGACTTTTTCGACCGTCCGGGACGCCAACGCGGCGCTTAAAGCTGCGGGGACCCGCTATCTCGGCGGCGGCACGCTGGTTGTGCGCGCCGCCAATGAAGGCGATGTCTCCGTCACCAGCCTTGTCCGCTCCACCGATCCCTCGCTCTCGGCCATCGAGATCGCCGGCGGCAAAGCCCGCATCGGCGCCTCCGTGACAATGGCGGCCATCGCCCGCCATCCGCAGCTCGGCGCCATCGCCAAAGCGGCGCGCGCGGTCGGCGGCCCCGCGATCCGCAACATGGCGACCGTCGGCGGCAATCTGTTTGCGCCGGCGCCCTACGGCGATTTCGCCGTCACGCTGCTGGCGCTGGATGCGACGGTCAGCACCTATGATGGGGAATTGCCGATTGGGGATTTTTTGGCCAAGCGGGACGACAACCACGCCATCGTCACCTCAGTCAGCTTCGCGCTGCCGAAGGCCGAGAGCTTCCGCTTCCTGAAAGTGTCGCGCGTGAAGCCCAAGGGCGTCTCGGTGCTGAGCATCGCCGCCGCGCTCGAACAGGCCGGCGACGGCGCCATATCCTCGGCGCGGATCGCGCTCGGCTGCATGGCCGACCGGCCGATGCGTGCACGCGCGGCGGAAAAGGCGCTGATCGGCAGGCGGCTTGACCGGGACGGCATCGCAGCAGCGCTGGCTGCGGCAGGTGAAGGCACTTCGCCGATCACCGACCCGATCGCCAGCGCCTGGTATCGCGCCGAGGTCCTGCCGGTCCATCTCGGTCGTCTGCTGCTTACTTAACCACCGCTAGGGGGGGCGCGCGTCTGTCCGATCAATCGGGCAGGCGCGCTGGGAGGAAAACATGGCAAAGGTTCCGGTTCAGTTCACGCTCAACGGCAGCGAGAAGGCCGAATTCGTCGAGGGCGGCACGACGCTGCTGCATGGGCTGCGCGACAAAATCGGCGACACCTCGCCGAAGGGCGGCTGCCATCAGGGCACGTGCGGCGCCTGTTCGGTCATCATCGACGGCGAGTTAAAACTCTCCTGTCTAACGCTGGCCGAAACCTGCAACGGCGCGACGATCACCACGACATCGGGCCTCGCCGAGGCCGGCGTTCTGCACCCGCTGCAGCGCGCCTTCCTCGATGCCTTCGCCACGCAATGCGGCTTCTGCACACCGGGCATGATCATGGCTGCCAAGGTGCTGCTCGACCACACGCCCAACCCCAGCCGCGACGACGTTGTCGAGGCGCTGTCCGGCAACATCTGCCGCTGCACCGGCTATGAGCCGATCATTCAGGCGGTGCTCACTGCCGCGCGGGCCAATTCGCAGAACGCCGCCTAGAGCCGGATGATTTCAGGTCGAATCGACCTGAAATCTGAATCCGGCTCTAAATCAAAGAGATAGAGCATGATGTCGTCCGAAAACCGCTTCACACTTTTCGGCATCATGCTCTGAGGGGACCAAGAGAATGGAACTGCGCAAGAGCTATTTCGCCGATCAGCGCAAGGACGGCCTGCACGAGATCGGCCAGGGGCGTCCGCGGCTGGATTCGCCGGGCCATGTCACGGGCAAGACCGCCTATTTCGCCGACCGCAATTTCCCTGGCATGCTCCACCTGAAAATGGTGCGCAGCCCGCACCATCACGCCCGTATTCGCTCGATCGACACCTCCGAAGCCGAGAAGCATCCGGGCGTGGTGAAAATCCTCACCGCCAAGGACGTGCCGCACAATGTCTATACCATCCTGATCCTGATCCAGATCGGCCCGGAGGACGAGACGGTGCTGGCCGATGGCAAGGTGCGCTGGAAGGGCGAGGCCGTGGTGGCCGTACTGGCCGAGACCGAACGCGCGGCGCAGGAAGCCGCCGCCAAGGTCAAGGTTGACTACGAAGTGCTGCCGGCCGTCTTCGATATGGAGGAAGCGCTGAAACCCGGCGCACCGTTGGTCAACGAATACCACGGTCAGAACTATTATCTCTACGACAGTGGCGAATGCCGCAAGGTGCGCTTCGGCGATGTCGAGGAAGGCTTTGCCGAGGCCGACCATATCCTCGAGCAGAGCTACCAGTCCTCGCCGATCGAGCATGCGCCGACCGAGACCACCGGCTGCGTCGTGGTGCCCGAAGGCAATGACCGCTTCACCTGCTACACCAACACACAGGCGATGTTCTTCACACTCGATAACGCCTCGATCATCCTGCAGATGCCGGGCTCGAAGTTGCATTTCGTCGGCGGCACGGTCGGCGGCGGCTTTGGCGGCAAGGTCGATGTCATCGTCGAGCCGATTGCCATCCTCGGCGCCAAACTAACCGGACGACCGGTCTGTTTCATCTACAGCCGTGAGGAGGAAATGCAGATCTCGTCACCGCGCGCGGCCGAAAAGGTCGTCATCAAGGACGGCGTGATGAAGGATGGCCGCATCGTCGCGCGCAAAGTCACCGGCTACACCGACGCCGGCGCCTATTCGCGCCACTCGCCCTATGGCGCGCAGAAGGGTGCTGCGCACTATCCCGGGCCCTATACGATCCCCAATGTCTGGATCGACACCTACTGCGTCTACACCAACCGCACGCCCTCGTCGGCCATGCGCGGCTTCGGCGTCACCATCGGCGACTTTGCGCTGGAGGTGCAGATGGACAAGCTGGCGCGGCTGATCGGCATGGACCCGCTCGAATTCCGCTTCATCAACGCCTATCGCGACGGCGACATGAAGGCGCATCGCCAGCCGACCGAAGGCGCAGCGCTGATCGAGTGCATGCAGGAGGCCTCGCGCGCCGCCAACTGGCCGGTGGCCGAAAAATACATGGCGATGTCCTCCTACAAGAAGGGAGCCTGAGATGGCGATCCGGCGCGGACGCGGCGTCGCCGCGATCAACTATCCGACAGGTATGAATCTCGGCGGCGATCCGACCCAGGCGCTGGTGCATTCGACGCCGACCGGTAATTTCATGGTGACGCTATCTTCGGTCGATCTCGGCCAGGGCCTGAAGCAGATCATGGCGCAGATCTGCGCCGAGACGATAGGTGTGCCCACCGACCGCGTCATCATCGACACCGCCGATACCGACACCGGTCCGCACTGCATGGGCACCTTCGCCTCGCGCGGCACGCATCGCGCCGGCAATGCCGTCATCCAGGCGGCCAAGGAAGCCCGCCAGGTGATGCTGGAAGTGGCGGCGGAAGAGCTGGAAGTGAACGCCTCCGACCTCGAGACGGATGGCGAGGGCAACATCCTGGTCAAGGGCGCACCGCAGAAATCGATCTCGATCTTCGATGTCGCGCTGTCGGCGCATTTCAAGCGCGGCCGCTCGATCTCCGGACGCGGCATGTTCCTGATCCCGCGCTCCTATCCGGAGAAGGAAACCGGCGCGATGAAGCCGTCGACTTGCTACGCCCATGCCTGCACTGTGGCCGAGGTCGAGGTCGATGACGAAACCGGCGAAGTCACCGTGCTGACGGTGAAGAACATTTTCGAGATCGGCCGCGCGCTCAACCCGAAAATGGTCGAGCAGCAACTGGTCGGCGGCTCCTGGATGGGCATCAGCCATGCGCTCTACGAAACCACCGAACCGTATTATCCCAACCGCGACCATGGCGGCATCGACTTCAACCAGTATCTGATGCCGGGACCGGGCGACCTCGCCGAGACCGAGATCATCGTGCTGGAGCGACCGTCCGCCGACGGGCCCTATGGCGCCAAGGGGCCGGGGGAAATGTGCGCCAACCCGCAGATACCGGCGGTCGCCAATGCCGTCTTCGACGCCGTCGGCGTGCGTATCGACACGCTGCCGATCACGCCGGAGCGCATCCTGCGCGCGCTCAAGGCGCAAGCGGCGAGCTGAGGACTGGAAATGCCGGAGGTGACTGCCGAGACTGTCGCGACCTCACCGGAGGCGGTGGCGCAGCATCTGGCCGCCTCGCGCTATCTCGCCGACGACAGTCTTGCCACCGCCATCTTCCTCGCCATTCGGCTCGGCAAGCCGCTGCTGCTCGAAGGCGCGCCCGGCGTCGGCAAGACGGAAGCGGCGAAGGCCATCGCCGAAGCTCTCGGCCGAGATCTGGTGCGGCTGCAATGCTATGAAGGCATCGACGCCGCGCATGCGCTCTACGAATGGAATTACCAGCGCCAGCTGCTCGCCATCCGCCATGCCGGCGAGCACGAGATCGACATTTATGACAACCGTTTTTTGATCGCCAGGCCGTTGCTCCAAGTGCTGCGGGCGCCAGAACAGCGAGTGCTGCTGGTCGACGAGGTCGACCGCTCCGACCATGAGTTCGAAGCGCTGCTGCTCGAATTCCTCTCCGATTTCCAGATCAGCATCCCGGAGCGCGGCACCATCCGCGCCGAAGCGCAGCCGATCGTCATCCTGACCTCCAACCGCACCCGGGAACTTGCCGAGGCGCTGCGCCGGCGCTGCGTCTATCATTGGATCGGCTATCCCGACGCAAAGCGCGAGGCCGAGATCATCATGCTGCGCGCCGGTGTCGCCGAGGCCACCGCGCGTGCGGTCGCCAATGCCGTGCAGGAGATCCGCGGCCGCCCGCTCGCCAAGCCGCCGGGCATCTCCGAGGCCGTAGAGTGGGCCAACGCCGCCACCATATTGGAGAAGGGCGGCAGCCCGTGGCCGGAAGCCTTCCGCCGCGCCATCGGCGTGCTGATCAAGGATGAGGAGGATTTGTCCGTGATAACGCCGGAGCTTGGCCGGATTGTCGAGGAGGCGCTGGCGTGAGCCGGGACCTCAACGACCCCTTCGCCCCGTTTACGGGGAGAAGGTGCCCCGAAGGGGCGGATGAGGGGCGGCGCCATGGTGGGCAGAAGGTGGCGCTGCCCCTCACCTGCCTGCCGGCATCCTCTCCGGGCGAGGAGAGCTTGCCCCGCGCCGCCGAACCCTTGCTCGGCTTCGCCCGCTTGCTGCGCCACCACGCCTTTCCCATCGCACCCGAGCAAGTCTCCAGCTTCATGCAGGCCATTACCCTGCTCGGCCCGCGCTCCATGGCCGACATCCGCGAGGCGGCGCTCGCAACGCTCGCGCCCTCACCAGACCGCCTCGGCGAATTCGAGGCGCATTTCCGCAGCCATTTCTATGGCGACGCCAGACCCTCGATCGCAGGCGAAGAAGACGAGGAAACCCGCATCAAGGACGATCACGGCGCGCGCGAGGAAAAGAACCAGACCACGCGCCAGGAGAAAGGTGGCGAATTGTCGTCGGCGATCGAACAGCTGAGCAGCCGCGACTTCCAGCGCGACGATGATGGCCTTGGCCCCTTCCGCCGCAAGCTCGCTTCCGCGCTGCCCGCGCGCCGCTCCTTCCGCACCATGCGCACCCGTTCGCGCGGCACGCTCGACCTGCGCCGGTCGCTCAGCGAAATCGTCAGCGCCGATGGCGACATCCCCTCGCCGCAGCTTCGCCGCCGCCAGACCGTGCCACGCAAGCTGCTGCTCTTGATCGATATCTCCGGCTCGATGAAGCTGCATACTGCCGACTATCTCAAACTGGCGCATGCGACCGTGCAAGGCGCCGACCGCGCGGAAGTCTTCACCTTCGGCACGCGGCTGACCCGCATCACCTCGACAATGCGCATCCGTGATCGTGACCAGGCGCTGGCGCGCGCCGCTGCACTGGTCGACGATTGGGACGGCGGCACGCGCATGGGGCCGACGCTGCTCGCCTTCCTCTCGGTGCCGCGCTTCTCGGCCTTCGCGCGCGGTGCTGCAGTCGTCATCCTGTCGGATGCGCTGGAACGCGGCGACCATGCCGATCTCGAAACCGCGATACGCCGCCTGAGCGCCCGCGCCTTCCGGCTTTCGCTGGCAACACCTTTGGCCGGCGATCCGCGCTTTCAGCCGGCGACGGTGGCGCTGCGCGCCATCCTGCCTGACCTCGACGATCTCATCGACGGCTCGTCGCTGAACAGCCTCACCGATTTCATCCTGTCGCTCGCCCGCCCTGCCCCAGCGGCATCGACAATCTGGAAAAGGGTATCGTGATGCAGAAAGCCATCGACGCGCATTTCCACATCTGGCGCCAGCAGGATCAGCCCTGGCTGGTCGGTCCGATGGTGCCGCGCATCTTCGGGCCGTACGAGCCGATCCGCCGCGACTATCCGATCACGGAGTTTCTCGACGACCAGAAAGGCGCCGGCGTCGAAAAGGCGGTCTATGTCCAGACCAACTGGGCCAAGGAGGATTTCGAAAAAGAGGTCGCTTTCCTGCAGAAGACTGCTGATGAAACCGGCTGGCCGCATGCCATTGTTGGCTACGCCGACATGACCGTGGACGACGTCCGGCACCAGATCGACCGGCTGATGAAATACCCCCTGCTGCGCGGCGTGCGCATGCAGCTGCACTGGCATGAGACGCCGGCCTTCCGCTTCGCTGCCTCGGCCGACCAGGTCATCGACCCAAAGGTGCGGGCCAATGTGGCGCGGCTGAAGGACTATGGCCTGTCGTTCGACCTGCAGCTTTTCCCCGCCCAGATGAAGGATGGGCTGACGCTGGTCGGCGAGAACCCGGAAACCAACTTCATCCTCACCCATGCCGGCATGCTGACCGGCATGGAGCCGGAGACGACCGAAGCCTGGAAAGCCGGCCTGCGCACGCTGTCAGCCGCGCCGAATTTTTACGCCAAGCTGTCGGGACTCGGCACCTTCGTGCACCGCAACGACCCGGATCTGATCGCCTACATCGTCGACAATGCGATCGACATTCTGGGTAGCGACCACCTGATGTTCGGCTCGAACTTCCCGATCGAGAAACTCTGGACCAGCCACGCTGAGCTGATCAAGGCGCACCGTGCCGCAGTGGCCCGGCATGGCGCGGCGGCTGAGGCCGACATTCTCTGGAACACGGCTGAGAAGGTTTATCGGCCGGTGTAGCACGGACCTCCCCTTCTCCCCCTGTGGGAGAAGGTGGATCGGCGCGCAGCGCCGAGACGGATGAGGGGTGCTGGAAGAAACTAGACGTGAAAAGACCAAGGGATTTCAATCGCTTAGTTCTCAAAGGTCGCGATCCTTTCCAACACCCCCCATCCGACCTCGCTTCGCGCGGCCACCTTCTCCCACAGGGGGAGAAGGTAAGGGCGCGCCGCCGCCTCACTTCACCTCAAACTGCGGATCGACCGGGATCTGCATGGCCGTCACCAGATGATTGGTCTGCCCGGCCAGCCCGATGATCGACACCAGCTCGCCATGCTGTGCATCGGTCATGCCTTTGGCGCGTGCGGCGGCCGTGTGCGAATGGACGCAGTAAGAGCAGCCATTGGCGGTCGACACGGCGATGTAGATCATCTCCTTGGTCAGCGGATCGATAGCGCCTTCAGTGGCCATCACCACCTTCACCTGTTCCCATGTCCGTTTCAGCAAGGCTGGATCATTGGCCAGCCCGCGCCAGAAATTGTTGACGAAATCCGATTTGCGCGTCGCGCGGATGTCATCGAACACCGCCTTCAAGGCCGGGATCTTCTCGACCTCGGCATCGCTGAGCAGTCTTGTGGCGGCCATGATGTTTCCCTTTCGTTTGGATCATTCCGCAAGCGGTTGAATCAAGGGGTGAGCAAGAACCGCTAATCCATTTGCCGCATTTCGAATTTTACCCAGTTCAGGCAACAAAAATGTTCCATGACCGGGGTGCTGAACGTCAACCCTGCGTCGAGTGGCCGGAGACCTCGGCGCCCGCACCGGGCGGCAGCACGAGGAACCGCAACGCCGCCACCAGCCCTATGGCGCCGATCACCAGGAAGGCGATGCGAAAATCGACGAGGTCGAGCGCCGGCTGCGCCCTGACGATCTGCGACAGATTGAGGATTGCCGCCGCCACCGCGACACCGAACAGCATCGCTATTTGCTGCAGCATGGAAGACAGCGTCGCCGCCGAGCTGCGCTGCGTCGCGTCGATGTCGGCGAAGGCCAGCGTGTTCAGCGCGGTGAACTGCATCGAGCGCGACAGGCCGGCGACCAGCATCAGCGCCACCACCAGCGCCTGCGGCGTCTCAGGCGAGATCGCCGCGCAGGCCATGATCGAGGCCGAGGCGATCAGGCCGTTGACGACCATCACCGAACGGAAACCAAAGCGCCGCAGCGTCGGCGTCGTCACCGTCTTCATGCCGAGATTGCCGAGGAAATAGGCCAGGATCATCAAGCCGGCATCGACCGGCGAAAGCCCGAAACCAACCTGGAACAGCAATGGCAGCAGGAACGGCGTGGCGTTGATCGCCACACGGAAGATGGTGCCGGCGGCGAGCGTCGAGATGGCGAAGGTCAACACCTTGAACGCGGAGAGATCGAGCAGCGGATGCGGCGCGCGCCGGAGGTGCCGCACCGCCAGCCAGCCGATGACGATGCCGGCGGCAACCAGCAGCACCGTCGGCAAGGCACCATCCTCGGGATGCGCAATGCGTTCGAGGCCATAGAGCAGAAGGGCAAGTCCCAGCGATGTCAGGAAAAATCCCGGCCAGTCCAGCGGCTTGGGATCGGCCTCGCGGTCGCCGGGGATAAAACGCGCCACCAGCGCCAGCCCAATCAGCCCAAGCGGGATGTTGATGAAGAAATTCCAGTGCCAGGAGAGATGGGTGGTGATGAAGCCGCCGAGCACCGGCCCGACGACAGGCGCGAACAGCGCTGGCCAGGTGATCAGCGCCGTGGCATTGAGCAGCTCCGACTTCGGCGCATTGCGTAGCACGAGAATACGCCCGACCGGCGTCATCAGCGCGCTGCCCAGGCCCTGCACGACGCGGGCGGCGACGAATTGAGGGAGACTTTGCGAGAAGCCGCAGGCGAGCGAGGCCAGCGTGAACAGCACGATCGCCAGCAGGAAGATGTTGCGCGCCCCGAAGCGGTCGGCAAGCCAGCCCGACAGCGGCACGAACACCGCCATGGTCAGCATATAGACGGTGATGCCGATGCTCATCGCCACCGCCGGCACGCCGAAGGATTCTCCCATCTGCGGCAGCGAGGTCGAGATGATCGTCGAATCCAGCAGCTGCATGAAAAACGCGATGGCGACGATCAGCGCCACGCGCCGCGCATTGCTGGCGGTCTCGGTGGAGGCTTCGGTATCGGGAACGGCAGTCATGACGAACCGCGTTGAACAGCATATGGCTGGCCCAGTCCAGAGCCTAGCCAACAAACTTCCGTGTCAGCCCGAGGCCTGCTATGGGATGGACGGGTCGACGGAGGAAAGCGCGCGCATAAATGAAGCCGATCTATATCGACTACCTCAATGCCCTCGATATCGAAGCCCTTGAGATGACCGACGGCGAAATCATCGCCGCCGTCGAGGCCGGACTGGTCGCGCAAGGCAATGGCCAGACGGTGATCGAGCCGCGCGTCCATCTCGAACCCGATCCGGCTTTCCATGGCCATTTCAACGTGCTGCGCGGCTACGTCGCGCCGCTCGACGCGGCCGGCGTGAAGATCGTCGGCGACTATGTCGACAACTATCTGCACGGCCTTCCCTCGGAATTCGGTATTTTGAACCTGTTCGATCCGCGCACCGGCACGCCGCGCGCCATCCTTGACGCCACCGTCATCACCGACATGCGCACCGGCGCCGTCACCGCCATCGGCGCCAAGCATCTGGCGCGCAAGAACTCGAAGGTGCTTGCCCATATCGGCGCGCGCGGCACCGCCTACTGGAACGTGCGCCTGCTCGATCATCTCTTTGATTTCGACGAGATCCGCGTCCATTCGCGCCGCCCGGAAAGCCGCGACGGCTTTGCCGCCAAACTTTCAGCCGATCTAGGCAAGACAGTCACCGCGGTCGCTGACTGGGAGAGCTGCGTCAAAGGCGCCGACATCGTCGTCGAGGCTTCTCGGCTTTCGGAGCCGCAGCCGTTGCTCAAGACCGAATGGATCAAACCCGGCGCTTTCGTCGTGCCCTATGGTACGATGAGCGCGGTGGAATTGTCGCTGACCGACATCATGCAAAAAATGGTCGTCGACGATTGGGGCCAGTGCAAGGGCGGCAAGTTCGGCTCGCTGCGCGCCCATGTCGAGACCGGGAAGCTGAGTGAAAAGACGCTGCATGCCGAACTCGGCCAGATCGCCGCCGGCCTGAAAGCCGGGCGCGAAAGCGACGACGAGACGATCCTGTTCTGGCATCGCGGCCTGTCGCTGTCCGACATTGCGCTGGGCAAGGCAATGCTGGCCAAGGCCACAGACAAGGGCATAGGCCAGAGGCTGCGCTTCGCATGAGCGCGCTCGTCCTCAGCGGCGCCGGCATCAGCGTCGAGGATGTCGCGGCCGTCGCCCGTGGCGGCCGCAAGGTCGAGGTCGGGCCCGGCGTCATCGAGAGGCTCGACAAAGCCCGCAAAGTGCTTGACCAGGCCGCAGCGTCCGGCCAGCAGATCTACGGCCTCAACACCGGGCTCGGCGCCAATCTCGGCACCACGGTCGAAGGCGATGCCAGTGCCTTCCAGCGCCAGCTGCTGGAAGGCCGCAGCGGCGCTGTCGGCGAGCCGCTGTCGCAAGAGGCGGTGCGGGCGACAATGCTGGCGCGCGCCGCGATGTTCTCGGTTGGCGGTTCGGGTATTTCGCCGGCTGTTTTGACCGCCCTTGTCGACGCGCTCAATGCGGGCGTGCATCCTGTGATGCCGTCTCTAGGTTCAATCGGCGCCGGCGACCTGCTGCTGATGACCGCGATAGCCCGCACGCTGATTGCAGAGGGCGAGGCTGACTACCAAGGCCGGCGCATGCCTTCCGCAAAGGCGTTGATGATGGCGCGGCTGGCGCCGGTCAGCCTGGCGCCCAAAGACGGACTGTCGTTAATCAATGCTTCGGCGGTCTCGACGGGCGCCGGCGCACTGGCGCTCGCTGATGCCCTCTCAGCCTTTGAACAACAGCAGCAAGCCGGCGCACTGACGATGGAGGCACTTGGCACCAACCGCACCATCCTCGATCCGCGTCTGCATCTGGCGCGTCCGGCGGCCTGCCAGCAGCTTGCGGCAAAGGAGCTACGCGATCTGCTCGCCCGCGACGAGCAACCACCGCCCACCACCTTGCAGGATCCGCTTTCGGTCCGCTGCATGCCGTCGATACATGGCGCGCTGATCCAGGCGATCGACAATGCAAGGCTTGCGGTAGAAATCGAGCTCAACGCCGCCGCCGACAATCCTCTGGTACTCGAAGAGGACAATTTGGTCTTGTCGACAGGCAATTTCCACACCGCCTCGATGGCACTCGCTTTCGAGACGCTTGGCCTCGCCATCGCGCAGGCCTCAGCCGCAACGGCCGCACGCTTCGTCCAACTCACCGGCTCCGGCCGCAACGGCCTGCCCAAATATTTGTCGCCAATCGGCGGCGCGTCCGCCGGCTTCGTGCCGCTGCAAAAGACAGTCACGGCGATCCTCGCCGCCATCCGCCACAAGGCCAATCCCGTGATGCTCGACTTCCTGCCGGTCTCGGAAGGCGTCGAGGACCATGCGACGCAGACGCTGCTCGCTGTTACAAAATGCGCCGGCATGATCGGCCTGTGGAGACGGTTGATCGCCTTTGAGCTGATGGCGGCAGCACAGGCGGTCGATTTGCGCGAAGGCCTGACGCTGGCGCCGGCGACAGGAGTCATCCATGCGGCGGTGCGCGCGCACGTGGCAAGCCTCAGGGAAGACAGGCCGCTCGGCCCGGACGCCGAGCCGCTTTACGCCTCGCTCGCCAACGGTGGTTGGCGGGCGTAACAGCGACCAGGCCAGATCGGCGAGTTCAGGCCTTTTCATCCACTCTTTTCATGAATTGGCTGAGCTCGGCCGGGTCCATGCGCACCACATGCTTGTCTTCCGGATAAGCGCCGCTGTTGACGTCGGCGACATATTCGGAAAACGCCGCCACCCGCTCCGCTTGCAAGCGGTCATATTCGGCTGCGAAATTGCGATAGACCTTGGAATGGCGCGGCATGTGGCCCCTGTTCTGGCCGAGTATGTCGTCGGCGAACAGATATTGCGCATCGCAGCCGGTGCCCGCTCCCATCGACAGCATGATCAGCGAGGTGCGCTCCGAGATCGCCTTCGCCACCTCGACCGGCACCACTTCGATCTCCGCGCCGAGTGCGCCGACGGCCTCATACTGCTTGACCGCCTCGAAGATCTGCATGGCGGTGTCGGCGGTCTTGCCGACGGCCTTGAAACCGCCGGTCCAGGTCGCACGCGACGGAATGAGACCGACATGGCCGATGACGGGGATGGCATCGTCGGCAAGCCGCTTCACGGTGGCGAAGCCGGCGCTGCAATAGACCGCGTCGGCGCCGGCCTTGTAGAGCCGGAAGGCCCAGCGCAGGAAATCGTCCGCCGTGCCGATCTCGTAAAAATTCTCACCCGGCATGGTGAACAGGCTGGGCGCCGCATCGCGGTATTGCGGGTTGAGCACCAGCTCCGGCGGCACCGAGACGATGTCTACCCCTGCCCGCTCGGCGGCCTCGGCCTCATCCATGGTCAGCACGCGCAGCATGGTTAGCTGGCGCTTACCCTTCATGGCGCGTAAATCGGCCACCGTCGGTCTTTTCCGGCTCATCGATCTTGCTTCCTTGTGTTGCGGCTACTGCAGGCCGGTCAGCTGATGTCGATCATCACTTTGCCAGCCTCGACCTTAACTGCATAGGTCCTGAGATTGACGCAGACAGGCGCGCCCTTGGCGGCCCCTGTCTTGTAGTTGAAGCGGCCATTGTGCTTGGGGCATTCGATGATGTCGTCCATGACCAGCCCGTCGGCCAGATGCGTCTTCTCATGGGTGCAAAACCCGTCAGTGGCAAAGAATTCGTCATCGGGCGAGCGATAGATCGCAAAGCTGCGACCGCCATGATCGAAGCGGATGACATCCTCTTCGTCGACAGCGTCGACGGCGCACGCTTCAACCCAGTCAGCCATTTTTCTCTCCTGCTGAGATCGGAAGCCTATTCCGCCGCCGCCGACATGTTCAAGTCGTGGAATTCACCCCGGTAGGGCCGCGCAGTCGCCGGCAGTTCACGCTTGAGGAAATAGTCCTCGTATTTGAGCTGCTTGAGCATCACCGGCCAGACCTCGCGATAGGCATGCCACATCGACGGGTTGGGCTCCGGCAGATCATGCTTGATCAGCTCATGCAGCCGGGGCAGCGCATGGTAGGGCACCATCGGGAACATGTGATGCTCCACATGGTAATTCATGTTCCAGTAGATGAAGCGGCTGATCGGGTTCATGTAGACGGTGCGGGTGTTGAGCCGGTGGTCGACGACATTGTCGGCCAGACCGATATGCTGCAGCAGGCCGGTCAGCACCATGTGCCAGCTGCCGTAGAGGCGCGGCAGGCCGATGATCATCAGCGGCAGGAACGACCACATATAGAGCGCCAGCGCGATGGTCGCGACGTAGATGGCGACATGCCAGCGTGCGGCGGTGATGACCTTCGGCTGCTCCATCTCGGGGATGTAGCTTTTCTCGTCGGGCGAGATGTTGCCGAAGGCGTTGCGCACCAGTGTCGGCAGCGAATAGCGGAAATCGAGAATGCCGGTGAAGGCAAGGGCGGCGCGCAGCAGGTCCGGCGGCCGCATCACCGCGATCTCGGCGTCGCGGCCGACGATGATCGTGTCGGTGTGGTGGCGGGCATGGCTCCAGCGCCAGGTCACCGGATTGCGCACCACCATGAAGCTGGCGATCTGATAAATCGCATCGTTCATCCAGCGCGTCCTGAATGCGGTGCCATGACCGCATTCGTGCCAGCGCGAGTCGCTGGAGGAGCCATAGAGCAAGCCATAGGCGAAGAAGAACGGCACGCACCACCAGGTGCCCCAGAACCAGATGCCGCCGGCAGCAGAGCCCAGTATGGCGACGATCCAGATGATGGTGTCACGGATCGCCGGGCCGTCCGAACGCTGCATCAGCTCCTTCATCGCCTTGCGCGAGACATCGGTGTGATACCATTCGGCCGAGGCCAGACCGGTCTCGATCGCCCGCCGCGTGCTTTCGCCAACCAGGCTGTAGTCGCGCTTTTTCTCCGTCACATCGACCTCCGATTTCCGGCCCGCCAGCCGAAGTTTTGCATCCCGGTCATGCCTTGCCCGCCAATCCAGGAAAATTGCCCGACGGCTTCGGGTAATCCTCGCGCGGCTGCTGCGCGATGGCAGCAATCCGGCGCTCTGCAGCGATGATCTCATCGGCGCCGTCGAGAACGCGGAACACCGCATCGTAGGAGCGGCTTTCGCCATGCTCCAACCAGATCATCTCGCCGCGTTCACGCGCCGCAAGGTTGCCGAGCACATGATGCGTCGAGGGTTCGATGCCCAGCGCATACTGTCCGGCCTGGAAATTCTGCCACTGATAGGCGCAAGGCAGCTGGTCCTTGCGCGTCACCACTTCGAAGCCGAGGCCGAGCCGGTCGTTGACCACCGCCACCGGCACCTCGCCGGTGGCATTGGCGGCCATTTCATGCTGCCAGACCTGCTCGCTGAACCCCAGTTGCGGCGCCGGCATCGTGCGGTAGCCGACCTGCTGCGCCTCGTAGCGCTCGCCGGCATGTCCGGCCCAGACGACATCCTTGATCGGTGCCAGATAGCGCGACCCTTCGTCGAGCAAGGGATGGCTGACATTGATGTGGTAGAAATACATATGCGGCGTGCGGTTGAAGCCGTGATTGACGACGCGATCGGAAAGTCGGATCTCGTTGCCGCCGACATCGGCCTCGATGCGGCGCAACAGATGCAGATCCTCGCCGAACACCGTCGCCTGCTGGACGATCGCCTCGGCCCACAGCACGCAGCGGTCGCCGTCCCAGGCCTCGCCATAACCGGTCAGCCGCGCCGGAATGGTGCCGATGCGGCCATGCAGCGAATGGACCACGCTCTTCTTGCCGGGATAGTTGTAGGTGTCGGCCGACACTTCATCGCGGCCCAGAATATGGTCGAGACCGCAGGTCAAAAGCAGCCCGGAAAACGAACGCGCCCAGCCAAGTCCCTGCTCGCCTTCATAGTCGTGCAGGCCGGGATGACGGAACCCGCTTGGCGAATGCCAGCCGATCGCCTGGCCCCTGAAATCGCAATCGGCGATATCGAGCGCCCGGTCGACCAGCGCCGTGAAGCGCAGGCCCGAGCCGGTGCGGAATTCGAGCATGCGGATGCCGCGTTCGACGCCGTCGCCAAGTGTCATCAGCCGCACGCCGGCAAATTGCGACAGCATGCCCGAACGTTCGCTGACCTGCCGGCGCGAAAGCGTCTTGCCGTAAAGCTCTACCATGTGCCGGCCGCTTCTCTCACTTCGCTGTGGCGATGCGCCGCCGCAAAGCGGCGACGCAAGGGGTGTTGGTGTCAAAGGCCGTTGGCGCGGAACTTGTCGTCGAGGAATTTCTTCGCCCTCGGCACATCGTCTTCCGAGAGATGCTCGATGATGACAGGGATGTTCGGGTTCTTCTGCGCCAGGCGCTGCAGATAGAGATCGTAGTTGAGCGAACCGGTGCCCGGTGCGTTGAGCACCATCTCGCCGACGCCGCGGAAGGTGTGCGAGGCGAGCGCGTCATCATCGCCGATATCGGCGTGCTTCTCACTCTTGTCGTCGCCGGCGCGCGCGACATCCTTGGCGTGCGCAATCTTGACCTTGTCGGCCAGCGTGTCGAACACCTGGTTCAGCACCTTGTCCATCTGGTCGATGTTGTGGCTTTCGAAATAGTTGGTCGGGTCCATCAGCAGGCCGAGACCGGGATGGTCGACCTGCGCGAACATGCGCACCGTTTCCTCGACCGAGCCGACGACATTGTTGACGTAGGTTTCGAGCAGGAACATCGAGCCGTGGTCGTAGGCTTCCTGCGCCAGTTCGGCGATCACCTTGCGGCACATTTCAAAGCCCTCTTCGGACTTGTTCTTGGGATCGCTCATCCACTCGCTCTCGGTGTTGTAGGTGCCGGTTTCCGAGATCACATAGGCCGAGCCGAGCTGGCGGGCGTTGCGGATGATTTCCTTCAGCCGATCGACATTCGCCTTGCGGTGCGCGAGGTCGGGATGAATGACATTGGTGTAGCCCGAGATGCAGCAGATCGGCAGGTCGTAGGCACGAAATGTATCGCGGACTTTTTTGGCCTTGTCCTTGGTGATCTGGCCGGCCGACAGGTCGATATCCTTGAAGTGCAGGTCGAGCTGTACGGTGTTGAAGCCGTGGCCGCGAATTTTCTTCGCCGTCTCTTCGAGCCCGTAGGGGAAGTACCCCGTAAAAATCCCGGATTGCATCATGGTGTGAAGTCCTCCCTGTAAGCGATTCAGTTGATTCAGTTTGTCGAGATTTCGGAAAGCTTGACCGTGCGGCCCTTGTCGATCGAGCGGTAGCCGGCTTCGACCAGCGCCATGGTCTTGACGTTGTCGGCGACGGAGAGCGCCGGCGGCGTGCCGGTCTTCACCGCGTGCTGGAGCTGCTCCATGACGCCGATGAAGGCATGCGGGAACCACATCGTGTCCCAGCTGGGCGTCACCCATTTGCCGTCGGTGGTTTCGGTCGAGGCGTAGGTCAGCGTCGAGGCGGAGCCTGTCGGCCAGCCGATCGTGCCCTTGGCGACACCCTTGGTGCCGTCGACGCGCCAATTGATGTGCTGGTCGTCCTTGTAGCCATCCTGGCGCGGACCGGACCAGACATCTTCCAGCGACACCGCGAGCACGCCGGAGGGAAAGCGCAGCGTCGACACGGTGATGCCGTCGGAATGGTCGAATTTTGTGCGCGGGTCCTTGCGCGTCAGAGTCGTGATCTCGTCGGGATCGCCAAACAGAAAACGCAGCACGTCGAGATGGTGCACGCTCATATTGGCGAGCGTCAGCCGGTCATAGTCCTCGAGAAAAGTCTGCCAGTGCGGGATGGCGTGCATGTCGATCTGCGCGAAGACGATGTCGCCCAGCGCGCCGCTGTCCATGATCTGCTTCAGGACACGCATCGACTGGTCGTAGCGCATGTTCTGGTTGACCGAGAGGATCTTGCCGGCCTTGGCCGCCGCGTCGCGCAACTCGATCGCATCCTCGAGCGACAGCGCCAGCGGCTTTTGCGCCAGGATCGCCTTGATGTGCTTTTGCTTCAGCGCATGGCGGATCAGCGCCGGCTGCTGGTCCGGCGGAAAGGCTAGGTCGATGATCTCGACATTTGTGTCCTCGATCAGCTGTTCCGGCGTGTCGTGGACGGTCGGAATGCTCCAGCGCTTGGCGACTTTCTCGGCGCTGGCCTTGGTGCGCGAGGCTATCGCCACCACAGGAAAGCCGGCCTCCTTGTAGGCAGCCAGATGGCATTCGGCCATGATCATGCCGGCGCCGACGCAGCCGATTCTGTATTCCTTCGTGCGGACCTTCACGTCCGGCTCAAAGCCCTTGTTTGTCATCTGGTCCTCCCGAAATTCTTCTCTGAGCGTCGCCGTCATCGTGCCAGCGCTCCCCCGCTCTGTCCGAAATAATGCACGCGGGCCGGCTCGCAGGATATCGCCACCATTGCATCCGGCCTGATGTCGGGCTGACCGCGCAGCAGCGCCCGCAGCCGTGCCTGCCCGGCGGCCAGCGTCACCACCGTATAGCCGCCGAGCGGCTCGGCCTCGAACACCCGCGCCGGACGGCTTGACGTCCCATCCACCCATGGCCCGACCTTGATGTCTTCCGGCCTGAGCCCGATCTGGACGGCATCGGTTGGAGCAGCCTTATCAGCGATGCGGATCGTGCCTTCCGCCGCCTCGACGCCGCCGGCGCCGCGCACCGATTTCAGGATGTTCATCATCGGCGAACCGAGCAGTCGCGCCACATAGGTGCTGGCTGGGCGGTCGTAGATTTCGGCCGGCGCGCCGATCTGCCTGATCTTGCCGTTCTCCAGGATGGCGATGCGGTCGGCGACCGACATAGCCTCCTCCTGGTCGTGCGTGACGTAGATCAGCGTCTTGCCGAGTTCGCGCTGGATGCGCTTCAGCTCGACGCGCGTCTCCTCGCGCAGCCGCGCGTCGAGCGCCGAGATCGGATCGTCCATCAGATAGGCATTGGGATCGCGCACCAACGCACGCGCAATCGCTACGCGCTGCCGCTCGCCGCCCGAAAGCTGCGCCGGCGGCTTGTGCAGGATATGACCGATATGCAGCTTGGCGGCGACATCGGCGACGCGCTTTTTGATCTGGAGTTCGGCGACCCCGCGTTCGACCAGCGGGAAGCGCACATTGTCGAGCGCGCTCATATGCGGGAACAGCGCCAGATTCTGGAACACCATGGCCACGTTGCGCTCGGCCGGCGACACCGCATTGACCGGTTTGCCGCCGATCAGGATCTCGCCCGTATCAGGCGCTTCCAGCCCAAGCACCAAGCGTAGGATTGTAGACTTGCCCGACAGCGGCGGACCGAAAAAGCAAAAAAACTCGTTGTCGTTGACCGTGAACGAGGCGTCGTCGACGGCGAGTGTTTTGCCGTAGCGCTTGGTCACATTGCGGAAGACGATGTCGGCCATGGTCTCAGTCCGCTTTCATGGCGCGGCCGGTGGCGGCGTCGAAGATGCGCACCGACTGCGCGGCCGGCGCGAGGATGGCGGTTTGCCCGATCGCCAGGCCGACATCATTGTCGAACACCGCCTTCACGGCGCTCTCACCCTCACCGAGATGGACGATGGTGCGCGCGCCGATCCGCTCGACGAAGGTCACCGGCATCGACAAGCCCAGGCCACGCTGTACCAGTGTCACCTGCTCCGGACGAAAGCCGTAAAACACTTCGCCGCGCGCTCGGCGCACGGAAGCGGCGATATCGTCGGGCAGCGGTGGCGTGGCGCCCAGCGGACCGAGGTCGACGATCAGGCCGCGGTCGCTTTCCGCCAGCCAGCCCTTGAGCAGGTTCATGCCCGGCGCGCCGATGAAGCGGGCGACGAACAGATTGGCCGGATTGTTGTAGACCTCGAGCGGCGTGCCGACCTGCTGCAGCACGCCATGGTCCATGACAGCGATGCGGTCGGCCATGGTCATCGCTTCGAGCTGGTCGTGGGTGACATAGACCATTGTCTGCTTGAACTGGCGCTGCAACTGCTTCAGCTCGGTGCGCATGACGGCCCGGAAGGCGGCGTCGACATTGGACAGCGGCTCGTCGAGCAGGAAGATCGCCGGCTCCATGATCGCCGAGCGGCCAATCGCCACGCGCTGCAGAATGTTGACCGACAGCCGGTCGGCCTTGCGGTCGAGCAGCGGCGTTAGCTGCAGCATCTCGGCAATGGCGCCGACGCGGCGGTCGATCTCGGCTCGCGCCGCGCCGCGCATCCTCGGTCCATAGCCGAGGTTCTGGCGCACCGTCATATGGGTGAAGATGGCATAATTCTGGAACACGAAGCCGACGCCGCGCCGCCCCATCGGCACGCCGGCCATGTCCCGCTCGCCAAACAGGATCTTGCCGCCGGTCGGCTCTTCCATGCCGGCGATCATGTTCATCGTCGTCGACTTGCCGCAGCCCGAGGGGCCGAGCAGCGCCATGAACTCACCGTCGGCGATGGCCAGATCCATGGTCTTCAGCGCGGTGAAGTCGCCGAATTTCTTGACCAGGTTCTGCAAATGGATGGCGCTCATGCCGGCATCTGCGCTGTACGCGCCATGCGCTTCATGGCAAACACCGCTGCGATCGACAGCACGATCAATATGGCCAGCGCGATCGCCGCGACATAACCCCAGATCAGGTCCTGCGTCGTCAGCTTGTAGATGTAGACCGAGATGGTTTCGGTGGCGACGCCGGGACCGCCGCCGGTCATGATGTAGAGCGTGTCGAAGATCTTGAAGTTCTCGATCACCCGGATCGCCAGCGCGATGATGATGATCGTCTTCATCTTCGGCAGCACGATGGTGACGAAGCGCTGCCACGGATTGGCGCCAAGCAATGTCGCCGCCTTGATCTGGTCCTCCGGCACGCCAACCAGGCCGGCGAGCAGGATGAGGAACATCAGCGGTGTCCACTGCCAGATGTCGGCGACCATGACGGCAAACAGCGCCAGCGTCGGGTCCGACAGCCAGGCAATGGTCACCGGAGAACCGGTGAGCGACGACAAGATGTCGTTCACCGGGCCGCCGGACTGGAACAGCATGAAGAACATGTAGCCGGCCACCGCCGGCACCACCATCATCGGCATCAGCAGGACCGAATAGAAGATGCGCTTGCCCGGAAACTCGTCGGCAAACAGCGTTGCCAGCGCCAGCCCGAGCAGGAATTCCACCGGCACGCAAACAATCATGACGATGGCCGTGCGCTTCAGCGCGCTCCAGAAGCGCGCATCGGCGGCAAGGTCGGTGTAGTTGGCAAAACTGTTCCACATCGACCAGGCGCTCCACCAGCCGAGGCCCGACAGCGGCGACCAGTCGGTCAGGCTGATGTAGAGCTGCATCAGCAGCGGGAAGACGGCGATGAACAGCACCAGGATCTGCGCCGGCAGCGTCAGCCGAAAGCCGAGTTTTGCGCCATCGTCCCGCTGGGCCGGCTTTGCCTGGACGGCGTCCATGTCGTCCTCCGAAATCGTTGCGGTCACCGCGCTCATTGCTTGAGCGCCCCAAAGGTCAGGCCGCGCACCAGATGGCGCTGGATGGCGATGCCCATGATCACCGGCGGTACCGCGGCGATCAGGCCGAGCGCCGCCTTGGCGCCGTAGAGCTGTCCGGTCATCGAGGATGACAGCGAGGCCATGTAGACGGGGATCGTCACCCATTCGCGCGTCGTCAACAGCAGCGCGATCAGATAGTCCGACCAGTTGAGGATGAAGACGAAGAGCGCTGCGCTCGCCAGCGGAGCGCGCATCATCGGCAGCGTGATGCGGGTGAAGACGCGCCACCGCGAACAGCCCTCGACCAAGGCCGCTTCCTCGATCTCGCGCGGCATGTCGTCAAAAAAGGTCTTCATCAGCCAGAAGGCGAACGGCAGCGTGACGATGCCGTAGATCAGCGATAGCCCCCACCAGCTGTCGGTGAAATTGAGGAAAGCCCACATGATCATGACAGGCGTCATCACCGCCATCGGCGGAAACAGCCTGAGCTGGATCAGCGCCAGCGGCAGGTTCTGGCCCGAGCCGAAGCGCGACAGCCCGTAGGCGGCTGCGGTACCGGCCGACATGGCGATCGCTGTTCCGAACGTGGCCGACAGCAGCGACGACAGGATCGGTTTCAGCGCGTTGCGGTCAAGCGCGACGATCAGATTGTTGGTGGACTCGCCGAAGACGAAGCGAAAATTGCTGAGCGTCGGGTTTTTCGGCCACCATGTCAGCTCGGCGCCGGTTGCCGACCATTCGGCGATCGGCTTGAACGCCATCGACACCATCCACAGGATCGGGATCAACGTCACCGCCATGGCCGCGGCAATCGCGGCATAGCGGAATATCTCGAAGGGAGCGGAACGCTTCATCTGGCTGCTTTGCTGGTGGCGTCGTTTAGCGGAGAGGAGGAGCGACAAGCCCCTCCCCTCCCTTTTGATCCCGGATCAGCTGATCGGATCGAGAACGGTCGGCCAGGCCTCCTTGTTGGTCTTGATGGCTTCGAGAAGCTTATCCTCGCCGATGCGGCGGGCAATCTTCTTCCACTCGCTCTCGGTGTCGGCCATTGCCTGCTCTGCGGTCTTGGCCTTGGTCAGCGATGCCATCAGGTTCTCGTCCAGCGCATTGTGGAAGGCGGTGGCACCCGGATAGTTGATGGTCGGCACGGTGCGGGCGACCGTCTCGCGCACCACGTCCATGTGGTAGGCGTGATAGGTCTGGCGAACCAGCGGATCGGAGAAGTCCGACAGCCGGAACGGATCGAAATAGCCGCCCGGATTGGCCGTCATCCAGGCATAGATGCGGGCGGAGCCCAGCCATTGCAGCAGGAGATACGCGACCTCCTGGTTTTTCGACTGCGATGAGACCATGCCGGTCAGCGAGAACCACAGCACCGAACGGCTGATCAGCTTGCCGCCGATCTCGCGACCGGGCGGCAGCATGGAGCCGATCTTGCCGGTGACAGCCGAATCCTTGTTGCCGGCATTGTCGAGGAATTTCGGCAGATTGGAGAAGGCGCAGGTCATCGCCGCCCCACCCTTGGCGAAATTGCCATATTGCTCCGGCCAGCCCCACGAGATCGCATCCGGCGAATGATGCGCCAGCGAGGCGATGTATTCGTTGGTGGCGGCAATGCCCTGTTCGGAATTGATCAGCGGCTTGCCGTCTTCGCCGAACAGGAACTGGTTGGGCGACGCCATCGAAACATAGCGCTGATACCAGTTGGTGTAGCCCCAGCCCTGGTTGCGCAGGTCGGTCGAGCCGAACAGGCCCTTGTCCGGGCGCTGGAAGAAGGCGGCGATGTCGCCGTGCTGTGTCCAGGTTTTTGGCGGCGCCAGATCGTAGCCGTATTTGTCCTTGAACGCCTTCTTCTCGGCTTCGTCGCCGAACAGATCGGTGCGGTAGACCCAGGTCTGGAAGTCGCCGTCCAGCGACACGCCATAGGTCGAACCGCGATATTTGTTGAGCAGCGACACGCCCTTGGCGCCGTCGACATAGCCGGTCTTGGGGTCGTCCCACTCCGGCTTGTACTGGGCGACGAAGTCGTCGAGCTTGGCGATGCCGCCGGTTTCGGCGAGGTCGCCGAGGCGGTTCCATTCCGTCGAGTAGATGTCGTAGGCCCCACCCTTGGTGGAGATGTCCTGCATCGTCTTGGTGAATTCCTGGCCGTTCGGCAGGCCGACGATTTCGATCGGAATGCCGGTTTCCTTTTCCCACAGATCCTTGATCGACGGCGCACCGGCCGGGAACGGCTGCGTCAGCTGGCCGATCGAGCCATCCGAGAGGCCGAGCACGATCTTGGCCGGTGCCTTGCCGGCGCCCTTCAGCGCCTTGGCCGCCTCGATGGCGCGGCCTTCCGGCGTGTCGGCGCCATACTGATAGCGCTCGGCGCCGTCGAAGCCGGTCGGGCCGCCGACCATGCCCGGCGCCAGCGCGTCGGCCGCAAAGGCGCGGCCGGGGCGAATGAATTGCGGGGCGATACCTGCCGCGGCCACGAAGACGGCCGCCTTTCCACCGGACGCCAGCAAACGGCGCCGCGACATGCGGATTAAATCAGACATTGAAAACTCCTCCCTCAGAGCCTTGTTCCTCCATGGCTCCGATGATTGATATTGACGGCACTATGCAAAGGCTGTCAACATCATAAATAATCAAAAAACATCATAACATCGCATACAGGGAGAGAAAATGCCTTACACCGATCACCAGTCACCCCTCCCGATGCCTGTATTTGATGGGAAAATGCGGCTCGCCTCACACGCGCGGCTGGGCCGCATGATTTGGTTTAGCGCAATGGCTTGCGCATCGGCCAAGGCCGGTTACATCATTTCCCATCAGAATCGCGGACAGCGATGAACCGTCATCCGAGTCCGGGTTGCGCGATTTTGATGCTTTTGCTGAGGTGATCGACAGTGCGGTCCACGCTGACAGACATAGCCCGGGAAGCCGGTGTCTCCCCGGCCACGGTCGACCGTGTGCTCAACAACCGTGCCGGCGTTCGGGCGCGCACCCGCGAAGTCGTGCTCGAGACGGCACAGCGGCTTGGCTACATCGCGGAAAATTCGAACAGCCCGGTGCCGCGCAGCGCCTTCTCCGGCGACGTCATCCGGCTCGACTTCGCGCTTCCGGCCGGCACAAACTCCTTCATCAAGATGCTGCATCGCCACATCGAGGCGCAGGCGCAGGCGCGGCCCGATCTCGACGTCCATGTCTCCACCATTGAAGGGTTCAATCCGGACCGGCTCGCCCGCCTGCTGCAGGATTTGCGCGGCCAGACGCAAGGTGTCGGCGTCATCGCGCTCGACCACCCGACGGTGCGCGAGGCGATCCGCTCGCTGTCGGCCAACGACATCAAGGTCGTCACCATCGCCTCCGACATCCAGCATGTGCCGAGGGTCGCCTATATCGGCATCGACAACCGCGCCGCCGGGCGACTGGCCGGCTATCTGCTCAACCGCTTCATGGGATCAGGGCGTCCGGGCAAGGTGGCGTTGTTCGCCGGCTCGCTCTCCTATCGCGGCCATGAGGAACGGGAGATGGGTTTCCGCCACATACTGACGGAGGAATCGCCGAACCTGCAGATCGTCGAAATGCGCGAAATGCTCGACGACCGTGAGAAAGCCTATTCGGAGGCGTCCGCCCTTTTGGAGCGCCATCCGGATCTCGCCGCGATCTACAATGTCGGCGCCGGCAACACCGGCATTGCCCGCGCGCTGAAGGGGCGCGGCCGCGAACATTCGACCGTGTTTCTCGGCCATGAAGTAACGGACGGAACCAAGGACCTGCTGCTCGACGGCACGCTCGACGCGGTCATCGACCAGAACCCGCGCGTCGAGGCCCGCGAGGCGCTCAACACGCTGACCCATGCAGTGAAAGGCCTGCCCTACGAACTGCACCAGCCCCGGCTGCAGGTGATCTTCAGGGAAAACATCCCGGAGATTTGAGCAGTAGAAGGCTTGGCCGGATCCTATCCGGCGATCAGCACCGTGCTCTCCGGCGACCAGCGAAGCACCACGTCCTGCCCTTCGGCCAGCCGCTCGATGCCGGTGTTCTGGACGATGACCTTCAGCGTCTGGCCGGCCCGTTCGACGAAATAGGTGCTGTTGTTGCCGGCAAAGATACGCTTGGACACCTGCCCCTTGAGCATGTTGGCTTTGACCGCATCCGGCGCCCCCGCATCGGTGGCGATGCGGATGCGTTCGGGCCGCACCGCGCAGATCGCCTTGGCCCCGGCGGCGAGCTTTGCACCTGCCCCGGCGGCGATCGCCGTGCCGTCGGCCAAGCGGATACCGTTGCCGGTCGCATCGCCGCGAAAAATGTTGGCGTCGCCGAGGAAGGTGGCGGCGAACTCGCTCTTCGGGCTGTCGTAGATATCTTCCGGCGGCCCTTCCTGCACCAGCCTGCCGTCGCGCAATATGCCGATGCGGTCGCTCATCGTCAGCGCCTCTTCCTGGTCGTGGGTGACGAAGATGGTGGTGATGCCGATCTCGCGCTGGATGCGCTTGAGCTCGATCTGCATGTCGACGCGCAGCGCCTTGTCGAGTGCGCCGAGCGGCTCGTCGAGCAAAAGCACCCGCGGCTTGGTGACGATGGCGCGGGCCAATGCGACGCGCTGGCGCTGGCCGCCGGAGAGCTGGTGCGGCCGGCGGCCGCCAAGCTTGCCGAGTTGCACCAGATCGAGCGCGCGCTGCACTTCACTGGCAATGGTCGCCTTGGCCTCGCCTCGCACCGACAGGCCGAAGGCGACATTGTCGGCGACGCTCATATTGGGGAACAGCGCATAGTTCTGGAACACCATGCCGATCTGCCGCTTTTCGACCGGCACGCGTTCCACACTTTCACCGCCGATGGCGATGCGGCCGCTATCAGGGAAATCGAACCCGGCGATCTGTCTGAGCAGCGTGGTCTTGCCGCTGCCCGAGGGACCAAGCAGCGCATAAAAACCGCCATCGGCGAAATCGATGGACACATCGTCCAGCGCCTTGTGCGCCCCGAAGCTGCGCGACACATTCGATACCTGGACGCCAGCCATTATTTCTCTCCGCCGAATTTGAAGAAGCGCGCCGTGAGCAGCATCAGCGCCATCGACACGACAATGATAATGGTCGAGACCGCATTGATCTCGGGCGTGAAACCCTTGCGGATCGCGGCATAGATTTCGACCGGCAGCGTCGTCTGCCCCGGCGTCGCCAGGAAGTAGGAGACGACGAACTGGTCGAACGACACGGCAAACGCGAACAAGCCGCCGGCGATGACGCCGGGCATGATCCATGGCAGCGTCACGCGCGCTGTGACCTGCCACTGATTGGCGCCGAGCGACCGCGCCGCCTCTTCCAGTTCCGGCGCAAAAGTCTGCAGCCGGGCCGATACGACGACGATGACATAGGGCAACGCCAGCGCCACATGGCCGAGCAGGATGGCGAACAGGCCGCGCCCGATGCCGACGCCGAAGAAGAAGATCAGCATCGCCGTGCCGGTGATCAGCCACGGAATGGCAATCGGCGGAAACAGCAGCGCCTGCAGGAATTTCTTGCCGCGGAAGTCGTAGCGGTAGAGCGCCAGCGATGCTGCCGAGCCAAGCACCACGCAGATGATGGTGGTGATCACCGCGATCTCCAGGCTGTTCCAGGTGGCAGCGATGAGCTGGTCGTTCTGCCATAGCGAAGCGTACCATTCCGTCGTCCATTCGAACGGCAGCTGATAGAACGGCGAGACGTTGAGCGACATCAGCGCCATGATGATGATCGGCAGATAGAGGAAGGTGAGCAGCAGGCCGATATAGAAGCGGCCGAGCCCTTCGAGGACGCGGGTCGTCATCATCACCCGGCCCTCTTGAGCACCGGCGAGGCAACCGCCAGGATCACCAGCACGACCGCCAGCAGGATGAAGGACAAAGCCGCCCCCAGCGGCCAGTTGAATACTGCGACGAACTGGTCCTCGATGATCGTTCCGTAGAACGTGCCGGTGCGCCCGCCAAGAATGCGCGGCTCCATGAAAGAGCCGACAACCGGCACGAAGATCAGCGCGGCACCCGCCACCAGTCCGGGCATCGACAGCGGGATGATCACCCGCTTCAGCACCTGCAACCGCGACGCGCCGAGCGAGCGGCCGGCCTCGATCAGCGAGTCGTCAATTGCTTGCAGCGTTAAATAGCAGGTCAGCACCATGTAGGGCACGTAGGAGTGCACCAGACCGATGATGACGGCCGGGTAGGAATACATCAGATCGATGTTGATCTTGAACGGCAGCACCGCATTGAGCGCCGTGTCGAGAATGCCGCCCTCGCGCAAAACCATCGCCCATGAGAAAATGCGCACCAGCCCGTTCGACCAGAACGGCAGGATCACGAGCAGGAAGATCGCCTCGCGGCTGCGGCCCTTCAGCACCTTGGCCAGCACATAGGCCGCAGGATAGCCGATAATGACGCACCACAGCGTCACTTCGAGGCCGAGCCTGAGCGAGGCGAGCAGCAGCGTCAGGTAAAGGCTTTGCGAGAAGAAGGCGGCATAGTTGCCGAGCGTAAAAGCCCATGGCTTTCCCGACAGAGGCAGGTCGGTCATGAAGGAGAAGAACACCATGGCCGAAAGCGGCAGGAAGATCGCCGCCGTCAGCCAGAGATAGGCCGGCGCCAGCAGCGGCAGCGCCGAGCTCAGCCCGCTGCGCGACGTACCCTGCGCTGCCATGGTAACCCTCCTCCCAGGATTGAAAGACCAGCCGGCGCGAACCGCCGGCTGGCCGGGACGTAAGCTTTACTTCACGTCGACCTTGAGCTGCTGCCACAGCGCCAGATAGGCTTCGCGCTGTTTGTCGGTGATCGGCGCCTGGAACTGGATGCGTTTGGCAACCTCGGGATCGCCCATCACCTTGCGGTTGAAGGCATCCTCCGGCAGCGCTTCCACCGCCTTGGTGTTGGCGGAGACGGGAGCGCCGACCTTGGTGACCCATTCGACATAGAATTTCGGGTCGATCATGTAGTTGATGAAGGCTTCGGCGCCCTCGACATTCTTCGAACCGGCCGGAATGGAGAAAGCATCGAGCCAGGCGACGGCGCCCTCCTGCGGGATGACCAGCGAGACCGGCAGCTTGAAGTGGGTCTTGGCGCGGTCGGCCGAACCGCTCCAGTAGGTGCCGATGTCGATCTGGTTGGAGGCGACCATCTGGTTCCAGTCGTTCTCCGAGCTCCAGAAGGTCTTGATCTGCGGCATCAGCGAGGTCAGCTTCGCCTTGACCGCCTCCATATCCTTGATGTCGTTGATATTCTGGCCGGTGGCAATGGCCCCGAACTGAACCGCCTCGACGGCGTCGTCGCGAATGACTACGCGGCCCTTATGCGCGGCATTCCACATTTCGGCGATTGATGTCGGCGGCTTGTCGAAGGACTTTTCGTTGATGGCAAGCGCCGTCAGCCCCCACACCCACGGCACGCCATAGACCTTGCCGTCATGGTCGAGCATCGGCGAGCTCGCTTTGTCCGGGCTGATATTGGCATAGTTTGAAAGCTTCGACACATCGATCGGCTGGATCAGCTTTTCCGCCATCGCCTGGTCGTTGAAGGCGGCATTGATCATGACGACGTCGTAGAGCCCCGGGTTGGTCCGGATCTTGGTCAGCATTTCCTGTTCGGAATTGAAGAAGTCGTTGATGACCTTGTTGCCGGTCGCCTTCTCGAAGGCTTCGACGGCCCACGGCTCGTCGGCGCCGTAGCCCTTCCAGTTGAGCACGTGCACTTCGCCGGCGCTGGCCGCCAGCACCGAGGCGATGACGGAGGTTGCAGTCAGGAAAGCGGTCAGTCTGGGCATACGCATGTTTTCTTTCCTCTCATTGTTTGCCCGATTGATGGGCTTGTTAAGTTGCAGTCGCTTCCTTCCGGCCATGCACGGTTGTCGCTTCGCCGTGCTGGCTCAGGAATTCCTGGATTTCCGTGTCGATCGGCGCCGACGACCCGCCATGGCGGGTGACCGAAAGCGCGGCAGCCGCATTGGCATAGCGTGCCGCGTCGCAAGGGCTCAGGCCGCGCGAAAGGCCGCTGACGAAGGCGCCGATATGCGTGTCGCCGGCGCCATTCGTGTCGACAGCCTCCACCTCGAAACCGGGAACCGTTCGCGTGCCGCCGTCGGCCATGCGGACAAGGCAGCCATGCGCGCCGGCACGGATGACGACGCCCTCAGCCCTGGGGCAATGCTCGGCAAGCAATCGGATCGCGACGGCCTGGGCATCGCCCGCGCCGGCGATTTCCGCGGCCTCATTGGTGTTGCAGCTCAGCCAGGTCGTGCGAGCGAGAACCCTGTCCAGGATCCGGCGCGGAATGTCTGCGATCACCGGCGTCGGGTCGAAGACGAAAGGAATGTCGGCCGGCAGCGTCTCGATCCAGTCGGCGAGCACATCGCGGCTGCCCGGGTAGCTCAGCGTATAACCCGAGGTGAAAACCCAGTCTCTTGCCATGACTTGGACCGGCTTCATCATGTCCGGCGCGAGCCGGCTCTCGGCCCCCGGCCAGGAGACGAAGGTCCGTTCGGCGTCGCCACTGATCATGGCGACGCAATTGCCGCTGTCCATGATCGGCGACGGCGGCGTCAGCGTCTCGATGCCTTCGGCCGCGAATGCGGCGCGCAGGAAGTCCCCGTCCGGCCCGGTGCCCAGCTGGCCGCCGAACACCACCTTCATGCCGGTGCGGCTTGCCGCGACCATCATGTTGAAGCCGCCGCCTGCGACCCGCGCATAGCTCGTAGCGGTCTTTTCCGTACCGGCCGCCGGTAAGGCGTCGATCGCGTAGACATAATCGACCACAGCGCTGCCGACATGGACGAGCCGCCTGCTCATGCGGCGCCCTCCTTGCCTGGTCCGGCCTTCCTGGTTCTCGCGGCGACCAGGTCGCCGGCCAGCGCGCGAACCTGCGCGATGTCGATGCCATGCAGTTGGGCGATGCGGTCCTGCGGCAGCTTCGACAGTCCGGCGCAGGCGCCGGCCATGCCCGCTGCAATCGCCCCGATCGTGTCGGTGTCGCCGCCGAGATTGGCCGCAATGACGGCAGCCCGCCATGCATCGCCTTGCGCGACCTCCAGCACCGCGAATGCCGCAGGCACCGATTCCTGGCTGGCGACGCCGGTGCCGACCAGGTCGGCGATCAGCTTGATTGCTTCTTTCTCCGGTTTGCCCCGAACGAGCTCCTGCGCCCAGATAATGCGCGCCGCGATGTCGCCGCCGGTGACCCAATGGCCGAGAGTGGCGCCAAGTCGTGCGGCGGCAACGGCATGGCCGGATGCGGCGAGCCAGTCGCTACCCGAGACACCGAGACTGACCGCGGCTGCAACCGCGGCAGCCGATGCGATGGCTATCGACGTATTGTGCGTGGCCCGGCAGGTTTCCGCGACTTTGGCGACCAGGGCATCGAGCGGCTCCGGCGGCATCATGATGCCGACCGGCGCAATGCGCATCGCCGCGCCATTGGTGTCGCCGCCACGCCCGGCCTCCTCGGCCGGCACGCCGCTGTTGATGGCGTCGATGGCGCGCTTGGTCGATGGTCCAAGCAGATCGTAGCTGCCGCGCGCCTTGACGTCTCGCTCCCAATCCAGAAGCGCGTTGACCCAACGCGCATGGTCGAAGCGGTCGCCGGACTCGACAAGGATGCGACCAAGCAGCAGCGCCTGCTCGGTGTCGTCGGTGACGGCGCCGGCCGGCAGTCCCTTCGACACGGGATGATCGGCTGAGGGCGCCACAAAACCCTCGACGTGGCCGTAGAACTCGGCGATGCGGGCCGGCGACAGAAGCTGCGTCGGCATACCCAGTGCATCGCCCAGCGCCCCACCGATCAGCGCGCCCATTGCCCGATCACCCGTTGTTCGATCGCCCATTGTTCGATCGCTTGCCTCCCCCGCCATACTCAGAACTCCAGGTGAAGCGCGAAATGCGCGGGGTTGAGCAGGCTGGTGACGAATTCGATGGCGCGGCCGTCGGCGGCGCGCGTCAGGCGGCGCGTGCGCAGGAACGGCGTGCCGGGCGCGCAGCCGAGGACTGCGGCGTCGGCGGCGCTCAGCATCTCGATGTCGACCCACTCCTCGCCGTGGTCGGGAACAAGCCCTGCCCCGCGCAGCGTCTGGTGGAGCGTGCCTTCGCGCAATCCTCGCAGCGGGATGTCTTCCAACTCGGGCGACAGCGGCAGGCGGCTGCGCTCGATCGAGATGGCGTGGCCATCATCGGCGTTGGTGCGAGCACGGTCGACCGCGATGAAGGACGAACTTTCGACGCCGAGCCTGCCTGCCAGTTCCGCATCCTCGATGATCTCGAGCCGCAATGTGCGGGTCTCGGCATTGGCGCCCGCATTGGCAAGCGCGCGTGACCAGCCGATCGCATCGTCGACCGGCTTGCCGTCGAAGGTCACGAAGGAGCCGATGCCGACCTTGGTGGTGATGAGCCCCCGGCTCGACAGTTCCTCGAGCCCCTTGCGGACCGTATTGCGGCTGACGGAGAAGCGCTGGACGAGCTCGTTTTCGCTCTGCAGCCGATCGCCGAAGCCAAGCAGGCCGGAGCGTATCTCATGCTCCAGAACCGTCGCGATCTGCTCGGGCTTGCCCGTGCCGGGTGATAGCTGCATCGCGCGGCGGACCATATCAATACCTGTTCAGTGAACCTGTATAGTCCTGTTCATTAGCGCATTTGAAATGAAGCGTCAACGGCCAAGGTTTGCGCGTGCCATGGCGGCTTATTTGGGCGCTTGTGCTGCCCCTCACCTGCCTGCCGGCATCCTCTCCCCCGTATAGTGACGGGGAGAGGGGCGGTCTCGTCGATGATTTCACCAGTCGCCAATGTCGCAAGAACGGCGCCGAGGCTGAGGCAAGCTCCTTTTCCCCGTCACTATACGGGGAGAAGTGCCCGGTGTCCGAACCGGATAGATGGGTAACAGAATGGACCGATTAGATGGGTGACAGTTTTCTCCCTCGCCGGGAGGACCGGCGATGGTTTGGCGAGAGACTGGCATCATGGATGAGCGGCTTCGGTTTGTGGTGGGGTGCCTGACCGGCGAGGAGACGATGGCGCAGCTGTGTGCGACGTTCGGTATCTCTCGCAAGACTGGCTACAAATGGCTTGAACGCTACCGGAAGTTTGGGCCGGCAGGTCTGCATGATCTTCCGCGTGCGCCACTCAATCACGGCCGGGCTACGCCTTGGGATGTGGTGGAGCAGATCGTTGCTATGAAAGAGGCGCACCCGCTGTGGGATCCCAAGAAGATCATGGCCAGGCTCAAGCATGCGGAGCCTTGCTGCGGCTGGCCCGCGGTCTCGACGGCTGGTGAACTTCTGAAGCGACATGGACTTGTGGGGCGCAAGCGCAGGCGCTGGAAGGCGGCAGGCAATGGCCCATGGCCGGAGGCTTCGGAGCCGAACACGGTGTGGACCGGGGACCACAAGGGCTGGTTCCGGACCCGAGACGGGTGGCGTTGCGAACCGCTGACGGTGATGGATGTGGCGAGCCGCTATCTGTTGGGGCTGGAGGCAACGAACTCGACGGCGGATGAAGAGGCCTGGCCGGTGTTTGAGCGGTTGTTTGAGGAGAATGGCCTGCCGGATCGGTTCAGAAGCGACAATGGTTCACCATTTGCATCGGCCGGCGTCACGGGGCTGACGCCACTGCGGCGCGCTTCGTCAAACTCGGCATCGTCCTTGAGCGCATCCAGCCGGGAAAGCCGCAGCAGAACGGACGCCATGAACGTTTCCATCTGACCATGCTGCCGATGGCCAAGGCGCCGGAAGCCGACAGAACGGCCCAAGCCCAGGCTTTCGAGGCCTTCCGGCGCAGCTACAATGAGGAGCGCCCGCACGAGGCACTTGGCATGGGAACCCCAGCACAGCATTACCGGCCCTCGACCCGGTCCATGCCCAAGACTACCCCTGAGCCGGACTATCCGGCCGAAGCAGCGGTGCGCAGTGTGCGCCAGAACGGCGCCGTCAAATGGCAGGGCGCCGAAATCTACGTCTCTGCCACGCTGGCAGGCGAACCGGTTGCCATCGAAGAAACTGAGAGCGGCGAATGGGCGATACGCTTCTATGCCCACCCGCTCGGGTTTATCGACCAGAAGCACGGGAAACTGGTTCGCCGAAGCGCCGCGCCAACCAAACCGCTTGGCGCTGCGGCGAACTCAACATAAGGCGAAAACTGTTACCTATGTATCCGGTTCAAACTGTTACCCATCTATCGGCTGGACACCGGCAGGGCGATGAGGGGCAACGCCGACTTTCGGCGGTTGAGCGGCTGATCAGACGAAGAAGAATTCCTCGACGCGCTGCTTGGCCTTCCGCAGCACCGGCAGGATGTCGTGCTCCATCGCCGCGACCGAGAAACGCGCCGATTGCGTCGAGACATTGATGGCGGCGACTATGCGGCCGGCGCGATCACAGATCGGCACGGCTATCGAGCGCAGGCCGAGCTCCAGCTCCTCGTCGACGATGGCAAAGCCACCCGCCCTCGCGGCGTCGATCGCCTTGCTGAGGGCTGCGCGGCTGGTGATCGTCTTCGGCGTCCGCCGCTCGATCTTTGCTTCGGCAAGGAAGGCCTTCAGCTCGTCCGGCGCGAGCCCCGCAAGCAGAACCCGCCCCATCGAGGTGCAATGCGCCGGCAGCCTGGTGCCGACATCGAGCGATACGCTGAGGATGCGCCGGCCGGGGATTCGCGCGACATAGACGACATCCTCGCCCGACAGCACCGCCGCATTGCAGGCCTCGTTGAACTGCCCTGCCACCTCTCGCAGGATCGGCGCCGCGAAGGTCCACAGCGAAGCGCCGCCAAGCCAGGTCCGCACAATGGTCAACAGGCGCGGCGAAAGCGAAAACAGCCGGCCGGATTGCGTCGCATAACCGGTAGCGGTCAGCGTCAGCAGAAATCGGCGCGCGCCAGCGCGGGTCAGCCCCGCCTCTTCCGCCATCTCGGTCAGCGTCAAGCCCGCCGGATGCCGGGCAAGGATCTCCATGACCGCAAGGCCGCGTTCCAGCGAACCGACATGGTCGCGCGTCGTTCCCTCGTCGTCCATGCGGCCTCCGCGAAACAATGAGTCGCCATTGACTCATCGCGGCGACCCGATGTAAAAGTATTGCATACAAAACAAATGTTCGCAATACGAACTTTTGGAGTTTCCTGCGATGGTCAAATTCCTGCCGCTCAGTGAGGCCGTGGCCGAGAATCTGCATGATGGCGACGCGGTCGCTTTCGAGGGTTTTACCCATCTGATCCCGACGGCGGCGGCGCATGAGGCGATCCGCCAGGGCTTTCGCGATCTCACGCTGATCCGCATGACCCCCGACCTGATCTACGACCAGATGATCGGCATGGGCATGGCGAAGAAGATCATCTTCTCCTATGTCGGCAATCCCGGCGTCGGCCTGCTGCGGCGCGCCCGCGACGCCATCGAGAACAGCTTTCCCCGGGCGATCGAGATCGAGGAGCACAGCCATGCCGGCATGGCCAACGCCTATGAGGCGGGCGCGGCCGGACTGCCCTGTGCGGTGTTTCGCGGCTATCGCGGCGCTGGGCTTGTCGCCGTCAATCCGAACATCAAGTCGGTCACTTGTCCGTTCACCGGCGAAGTGCTGGCGGCGGTTCCCTCGATCCGCCCGGACGTCACCTTCATCCACGCCCAGAAGGCCGACAAAAAGGGCAATGTGCTGGTCGAAGGCATTGTCGGCATCCAGAAAGAAGCGGTGCTGGCCGCTAGCCGAGCCGTCGTGACGGTGGAGGAAGTCGTCGACAATTTCGACGACCTGCACCCCAATCTGACCGTGCTGCCGCGCTGGACCATCGCTGCGATATCGGTGGTGCCCGGCGGCTCCCATCCCTCCTACACGCACGGCTATTATGCCAGGGACAACGCCGCCTATCTCGAATGGGACGAGATCGCCGCCGACCGTGAAAAATTCCAGGCCTGGATGCAGGCCAATGTCATCGAACGCACGGCCGATGATTTCGCGGCCCGAGTCGAACATCTGAGGAGCGCGGCATGAGCGGCTTCACCCCCAATGAGATGATGACCATCGCCGCCAGCCGCGCCTTGAAGAACGACGATGTCTGCTTCGTCGGCATCGGCGCGCCGTCGGCCGCCTGCAACGTCGCGCGGCTGACGCATGCGCCCGACATCACGCTAATTTATGAAAGCGGCACCATCGGCACCGCGCCCGATGTTTTGCCGCTGTCGATCGGCGACGGTGAACTCTGCGACACCGCCGTCACCACCGTCTCGGTGCCCGAAATGTTCCGCTACTGGCTGCAGGGCGGCCGCATCTCCATCGGCTTCCTCGGCGCGGCGCAGCTCGACAAGTTCGGCAACATTAACACCACCGTCATCGGCGACTATGCGCATCCCAAGACCCGCCTGCCCGGCGGCGGCGGTGCGCCGGAGATCGCCACCTCATCGAAGGAGATCTACATCACCATGGCGCAATCGAAGCGCGGCATGGTCGAAAAGATCGACTTCTTCACCTCCTTCGGTCATGGCGACGGCGGCGACCATCGCCAGCACCTCGGCATCGACACATCAGGGCCGACGCTGCTGATCACCGACCTCGCCATCTGGAAGCCCGACCCGGTGACCAAGGAATTCACCGTGGTGTCGCTGCATCCCGGCGTGACGCGCCAACAGGTGCAGGACACTTGCGGCTGGACGGTGAGATTTGCCGATGCGCTTGAAGTGACGTCGGCGCCAACAGCGCTGGAACTGACGACATTGCGCGACCTGCAGGCCCGCACCAAGGCGGCGCATGAGGGAAGCGGAAAACAAAAGGCTGCATGACATGGCCGAGGCCTTCATCTGCGACTACATCCGCACCCCGATCGGCCGCTTCGGCGGCTCGCTTTCCTCAGTGCGCGCGGACGACCTCGGCGCCATCCCGCTGAAGGCGCTGATCGAGCGCAATGCCGGCATCGACTGGCAGGCGGTCGACGATGTCGTCTACGGCTGCGCCAACCAGGCCGGCGAGGACAATCGCAATGTGGCGAGGATGTCGCTGCTGCTGGCCGGCTTGCCGAAGGAGGTTCCCGGCTCGACCGTCAATCGCCTCTGCGGTTCCGGCATGGATGCCGTCACCATCGCCGCCCGCGCCATCAAATCGGGCGAGGCCGAATTGATGATTGCCGGTGGCGTCGAATCGATGAGCCGCGCGCCCTTCGTCATGCCCAAGGCCGAGACCGCCTTTTCGCGCCATGCCGAGATTTACGACACCACCATCGGCTGGCGCTTCATCAACCCACTGATGAAGAAACAGTACGGCGTCGATTCCATGCCCGAGACCGGCGAGAACGTCGCCGAGGATTTTTCGGTGTCGCGCGCCGACCAAGATGCGTTCGCCGTGCGCAGCCAGGACAAGGCCGTCGCCGCACAGGCCAATGGCCGGCTGGCGAAGGAGATCACTCTGGTGACGATCCCGCAGAAAAAGGGCGATGCGGTCATCGTCTCCAAAGATGAGCATCCTCGCGCCGGAACCACGGTCGAGTCCTTGGCCAAATTGCCGACGCCGTTCCGCCAAGGCGGGACGGTCACCGCCGGCAATGCGTCCGGCGTCAACGATGGCGCCGCGGCGCTGATCATCGCGTCGGAAGCGGCTGTGAAAAAATACGGACTGACGCCGATCGCCCGGATCCTCGGCGGCGCCGCCGCCGGCGTGGCGCCGCGCATCATGGGCATCGGCCCGGCGCCGGCGACGAAAAAGCTCTGTGCCCGTCTCGGCCTGACGCCGCAACAATTCGATGTCATCGAACTCAACGAAGCCTTCGCCTCGCAAGGTATCGCCGTGCTGCGCCAACTCGGCGTCGGCGAGGACGCGGACTACGTCAATCCCAATGGCGGCGCCATCGCACTTGGCCACCCGCTCGGCATGTCGGGCGCGCGCATCACCGGTACCGCGGCGCTGGAGCTGCGCGAGCGCGGCGGCCGTTATGCGCTGGCCACCATGTGCATCGGCGTCGGCCAAGGCATCGCAGTGGCGCTCGAGCGCGTTTGAGATCGCACCGCCCTCAATACGGTAAACCGACATAGTTCTCGGCCAGCGCGGTCGACGCCGCCTGCGAATGCACGAGATAGTCGAGTTCGGCCTCCTGGATGCGCTGGCCGAACTCGCCGGTATCAGGAAAGCGATGCAGCATCGTCGTCATCCACCAGGAAAAGCGTACCGCCTTCCACACTCGCGCCAGCGCCTTGGCCGAATAGGCGTCGAGCACACCCAGTGATTTGTCCAGGTAGAATTCGCGAAGTCCGGCAAAGAGATAGCGCACGTCGCTGGCAGCGAGGTTGAGCCCCTTGGCGCCGGTCGGCGGCACGATGTGGGCGGCGTCCCCGACCAGGAACAGCCGGCCAAAGCGCAGCGGCTCGGCAACGAAGGAGCGCAGCGGCGCGATCGACTTTTCGAAGGACGGGCCCGTAACGACGGCGGCAGCCGTCTGCTCCGGCAGGCGGCGGCGCAACTCATCCCAGAAGCGGTCGTCGCTCCACGCCTCGACCCGCTCGTCGGCCGCAACCTGCACATAGTAGCGGCTGCGATGGGTCGAGCGCATCGAGCACAGCGCAAAGCCGCGCTCGTGATTGGCGTAGACCAGTTCGTGATCGGCCGGCGGCACCTCGGCCAGCACGCCGAGCCAGCCGAACGGATAGGTCCGCTCAAAGGTTTTCAACACGCGCTCAGGCACCGATTTGCGGCTGACGCCGTGATAGCCGTCACAGCCGGCGATGAAATCGCAGTCGATGCGGAGGCTGACGCCATCCTTGTCATAGGTGACGAAGGGCGCTTCGCCGTCGAAACCATGCAGCGCGACATTGGCCGCCTCGTAGACCGTGGTGAGCCCCGCCGCCTCACGCTTGTCCATCAGGTCGTGCGTCACTTCCGTCTGGCCATAGACGGTGACGTGCTTACCGCCGGTCAGCGCCGTGAGATCAAGCCTGTGCAGGCTGCCGCCGAAGGCAAGCGAAATGCCGGCGTGCAGCAGGCCTTCGGCATGCAGCCTTGCAGCCGCGCCCGCCTCCTCCAGCAATTCGACCGTGCCCTGTTCGAGCACCCCTGCCCGCACACGGCCAAGCACGTGCTCCCGGCTCGAACGCTCGAGGATCACCGTCTCGACGCCGATGCCGCTAAGCAGTTGGCCGAGCAGCAGGCCAGACGGCCCGGAGCCGACAATGACGATCTTTGTACGCATCAATGCCCCAGGCTTTCGATTTCTCCGGCGAGCTCCGCGGCGAGCCGTAGTGCAGCCGCGGTCGCAACCGCCATTTGCGGCAGAAGCAGCCACTCCAGCGTCCACGCCGCGCCCGAGCGCTCCTGCTCGTGCACCAGCGCCTGGTGCACGCCGGAAAGCTGCGTGGCGTTGAAGCGCGCCAGCGCCACCAGCGCTTCGGCCTTCACCGGGTTCTGCTTGTGCGGCATGGCCGACGAGCCGCCGCCGCCGGACAGTGTGATCTCAGAGCCGGCCTGCGCCATCAGCGCAATGTCCTGGCCGAACTTGCCGAGGCCGCCGGTGATGAGCGACAGCAAGCTGGCGAATTCGGCCAGCGCATCGCGCTGGCTGTGCCATTGCGGTGCGTCGCCAAGGCCGAGTTTCGCGGCAAGGGCCGCGCGCACCGCAGGACCCTTGTCGCCGAGCTTTTTCAGCGTGCCGGCGGCGCCGCCAAATTGTACTACGAGCAAACGTGGCGACTGTTGCGACAATCTCTGCTGATGCCGCTGTAGCGGTGCTCGCCACGCTGCGATACGGTCCGACACTTTTATTGGGATCGCCACCTGCATCCGTGTCATCCCGGCCAATGTCCTGCCCCCGAAACGCTCTTCCAACGCCGTCAGCCGCACGATGTTTTCAATCAGCAAGAGATCGAGATGGTCGATCACGCGGCGCAGCCGAAGCACCAGGCCAGTATCGATGACATCCTGGCTGGTTGCGCCGAAATGCACGCTGGCCTCGTGCGGCGCGCCGACCGCTGCCTTCAACTGGCGCACCAGTTCGGGCACGATCACGCCGTCCTTGGCCACACCGGCCCGCAGCCGCGCGGTATCCGGCTTGTAGGACAACAGAACAGCGACAATTGCCGCCGCGGTGTCCTTGCCGATGATCCCGCTTTCGGCTTCCGCTTCCGCCAGCGCGCGCTCGAAATCGAGCATGGCGGCGATTTCCGCGTCGGCGGAAAAATACCGCGCCGCCTCCTCGTCGCCGAGCAGGCCGGACAGCAGCGGATGGTCGAAGGGCGATACGGTCATGTCTCTGGTCTCGCAGAGCAATTCCAGGAAACGTGTGAAGCGGTTTTCCGTCCGGAATTGCGTCAAGAAAAAATAGCTAGAGCGGTTCGYGCACCCTGTGCTCGATGCGGGCGAGGATCGGGTCTTCGGCATTGGCCTTCTCCTCGTCGGAGAAATAGAGCCGTGTGTGGAGGCCGATATTGACGCCCCGCGCCACGATCCACAGGCTGATATGCGGCGCCATAAGCCGCCCGTCGCCAAACGGCACGCGGCCCGGCTTGATCGTCTCGAAGCTGCACAGGCCGGTTTCCATGTCGGTCGGCTGACGGCCCCAGCCCTGAAAATCCGGATCGGCATCGCCGCGTAATTCCGCCGGCGAATTGTAGAACCCATTCGCATCCGCCTGCCAGATTTCGATCAGCGCATCCCGGAGCGGCGTGCCGGTGCCGTCGAGCACGCGGATGCGCAAACCAATGCGCTCGCCCTTGGTCTTGTCGTTGAGCATGGTCGCGCCAAGGTCCGTGGCATAGACGCCGCCGATGCCGCCGAAATTCGGCGTCAGGCCGATATGGACATAAGGCCCCGCCGTTTGCGACGGGCTCTCCTTCAGCCGGGTGAGAGCCTGCGCCATCAATTGCCCTCCGGCCGATTTTCGAACAGCGAGGCGCGGCGTCCGCGCAGCACGATGTCGAACTTGTAGGCGCGCGCGTCGAAGGGGATAGTTGCCTGCATGTCGAGGGCGGCGATCAGCGTTTCGATGGCCGCCTTGTCCGGGATGCCGCGCACGATCGGGCAGCGCCAGATCAGCGGGTCGCCCTCGAAATACATCTGCGTGATCAGACGTTGCGCAAAGCCGTGGCCGAACACCGAGAAATGGATGTGCGAAGGCCGCCAGTCATTGGGGCCGTTCGGCCAGGGATAGGGACCGGGCTTGACGGTGCGAAAGGCATAGCTGCCATCGGCGTCGGTGATGGTGCGGCCGCAGCCGCCGAAATTCGGATCGAGCGGCGCCAGATACCCGTCCTTCTTGTGGCGGTAGCGGCCGCCGGCATTGGCCTGCCAGAATTCGAGCAGCGCGCCCGAGACGCCAACGCCGCGCTCGTCGAGCACCCGGCCATAGACGATGATGCGCTCGCCGATGGCGCTCTCGCCGGGCTTCGCGAAATTGTGGATGAGGTCGGCGTCAAGCTCGCCCAGAATGGCGTGACCGAACACCGGGCCGGTGATTTCCGATGCCGTGTTGTCGAAGGCCAGCAGCGCCTTCTGAGGCGAGCGCAGCACCGATGTCTTGTAGTCCGGCGTCAGCGCCGGCGGATGCCAGTTCCTGTCGCGCTGGAAGAAGGCGCCGGTCTCGGGCCTGCGGTTCGAGCCGGCATCAGCTGGCATGGCCATTCCTGCTTCCGTCCATTTCCGAAAACACCTCCTTGGCGATCCTGAAGGCGCGGTTGGCCGCCGGCACGCCGGCGTAGATCGCCACATGCAGGAACGCTTCGCAGATGTCGTCACGCGAGGCGCCGGTGTTGGCGGTGGCGCGCACATGCATGGCGACCTCTTCATCATGGCCGAGTGCGGCGAGCAGGGCCAGCGTCACGATCGAGCGCTCGCGCTTGCTGAAACCCGGCCGCGCCCACACTGTCCCCCAGGCTGCCTCGGTGATCAGCTCCTGGAACGGCCGGTCGAAATCGGTGACGGCATCCTCGCTGCGGTCGACATGCGGGTCGCCGAGCACCGTGCGCCGCACCGTCAGACCGGTCCGGTATCTGGTCGTGGTCTTGGATACTTCATCCATGGATCTGCTTTCTCTGAGGAAGCGACGCGAGAAATTCTCGGATCAGGGCGGTCAGCGCACCGGGCTGCTCGACGCAAGGAATGTGGCCGGCATCCCGGATGATCTCAAAGCGCGCGCCGGGAATGAGTTCGGCCAGCCAGCGAACCAGGTCCGGCGGCGTCGAGCCGTCCTGGTCACCGACGACGCAAAGCGTAGGAATCGCGATAGCCTGAGCGACCTCGGTGAAATCGGCGTCGCGCACTGCAGCGCAGGTGCCGACATAACCGGCGACGGCTTGCCGGGTCATCATGTTCCAGTAGCCGTCAAGCTCGGCGATCCGGTCCGAGTGGAAGGCCGGGGTGAACCACAGTTTAAGCACTGCGTCGGCGATGGCCTGGATGCCTTTGCTTTCGACGGTTGCTATGCGGGTGTTCCAGCTGTCGGCGGTGCCGATCTTGTGCGCCGTGTCACACAGGATGAGACCTTCGACGATGTCGGGGCGCCTTGCATAGAAGCCTTGCGCGATGAGGCCGCCGACCGACAGGCCGCAAAGCACGACATTGGTCAGCCCGAAATGATCGATGAGGCCGGAGAGATCATCGACATGATCGTCAATCGAGGTGATGCCGCCAATGTCGGAAAGACCGTGGCCGCGCTTGTCGTAAACCAGCAAGGGCATGTCAGCGTTCAAGTCAGACACCACTTCGTCCCAGATGCGGAAGTCGGTACCGAGCGAATTGATAAACACGACTGGCCGCGCGTCCCCATTCGCCTTGAAGTTGCGATGGTGGAGCGTGATGCCGCCAATGTTGACGAATGGCACGATTTCGATCCTCCGTGTTCACATTGCACAAGGCATTTGGTTTGGTAAAATGATATTTTGCGCCGTTTCATTAACTGGGAGGTTACGAGAACCATGTCCGAAAGCCGCATAAGGTTCCGTCACCTGCAGGCATTCCTTGAGGTAGCGCGGCAAGGCAGCGTGGCGAGGGCGGCCGACTTTCTTCACGTCAGTCCGCCGGCGGTGACCAAGACGCTGCGCGAACTGGAAGAGGCGCTTGGCATCGCCGTCGTCGAACGCGACGGCCGCGGCATAAGGGTGACACGGCTCGGCGAAATCTTCCTCGGTCATGCCGGCACGGCGATCACCGCCTTGAAGCGTGGCGTCGATTCTGTCCGCCAGGACGGCGCCATCAACCGCCATCCGATCCGCATCGGCGCGCTGCCCACAGTGTCGGCCAGGGTCATGCCGCTCGCCATGAGTCTGTTCTTGAGTGAAAATACGGGAGCGGCGATCAAGATCGTCACCGGTGAGAATGCCGTGCTGCTCGAACAGTTGCGCGTCGGCGCGCTCGACCTCGTCGTCGGTCGGCTGGCGGCGCCGAAAAACATGACCGGCTTCTTCTTCGAGCATCTCTATTCCGAACAGGTTCTGTTCGTGGTGCGGGCCGGCCACCCCTTGGCGCAGCCGGGCCAGGACATCTTCGCCCGCCTCGATGACTTCCCGGTGCTGATGCCGACCCGGGAATCGGTCATCCGCCCGTTCGTCGACCGGCTGTTCATCACCAATGGCATGACCGCGCCGGCGACCGAAATCGAGACCGTCTCGGATTCCTTCGGCCGCGCCTTCCTGCGGCAAAGCGATGCCGTCTGGATCATCTCGACCGGCGTCGTCGCCAATGAAATCTCCAGCGGCGCCTTCGTCGCTCTGCCGGTCAACACCGAAGAGACCAAGGGACCTGTCGGCCTGACGATGCGCACCGACACGGCCCCCTCGCCGGCCTTCGCCATCCTGCTGAAAACGATCCGCGAGGCGGCCAGCCGAGGCGGCTGAGGCAGTCGTCCTCGCGTGAGCATGGCGATCAGATCAGTCCTACAGATCTGTGTGAACGGGCAATTCTCGTAACCCCAGGGTTAATAAAAAACCGCAAAATATCATTTTACCAAACCAAACACCTAAGGCACTGTGGCAATGGGAGGATCGAAATCGTGCCGTTTTCCGGCATTGGCGGCGTTCCGCCGCCGCCTTGGAGCCAGCCGGGGCATATCCGATCTGAACAACGGGCGGCACCGATTTTGAGCAGGCCGGCGGTCCCTCCAGGCACCGTCAGGAAAGGGAGGAATATCAGCATGACCTCAAGCAAATCCGGCGTCTCGCGGCGCCAGTTCATCGCCACATCTCTCGCCGGCGGCGCAGCCCTTGCGCTCAGCCGCGGCAAGGCTTTCGCGCAAGCTGCCGACACGCTGAAGGTCGGCTTTGTCAGTCCACGCACCGGCCCGCTTGCCGGCTTCGGCCAGACCGACGGCTATGTGCTCGACCTCGCCCGCAAGGCGCTCGCCGGCGGCCTCGATGTCGGCGGCAAGAAGTACAGTGTGGAAATCCTCGATCAGGATACGCAATCGGATCCCTCCCGCGCGGGCCAGCTCGCCAAGGACCTGATCAACAACCAGGCCATCGACCTGATGCTGGCGGTGTCGACGCCCGAGGTGATCAATCCGGTCGCCGACGCCTGCGAAGCCGCCGGCGTGCCTTGCCTCTCAACCGTCATGCCGTGGGAAGCCTGGTATTTCGGCCGTGGCGCCAAGCCCGACGCCCCCTCGCCGTTCAAGTGGACCTATCATTTCGGCTTCGGCGTCGACGAGTTCTTCCGGACCTATGTTTCGCAATGGAACCTGATCGAGACCAACAAGAAGGTCGGCGTTATGTATCCCAACGACGCCGACGGCAACGCCATCCGCGCCCATCTGGCGCCGCTGCTGGCCAAGCAGGGTTTCACCATAGTCGATCCCGGCGCCTACGAGACCGGCACCACCGACTATTCCTCGCAGATCGCGCTGTTCAAGCAGGAAGGTGTCGAGATTTTCAACTCCTTCCCGATCCCGCCGGACTTCGCCGCCTTCTGGCGTCAGGCCGCACAGCAGGGCCTGATCAAGCAGATCAAGATCTGCCAGGTCGCCAAGACCGGGCTGTTCCCGTCGGACATCGAGGCGCTTGGCGATCTCGGCAACAAGATTTCGAGCGCGGCCTACTGGCACAAGGCCTTCCCCTACAAGTCGCCGCTGACCGGCGTCTCGGGGGCCGAGCTTGCCGACGGCTATGAGGCAGCCAGCGGCAAGCAATGGACGCAGCAGCTTGGCGCTTCGATGTCGCTGCTCGACGCCGGCTTCGAAGCGCTGAAGGTGAGCACCGACGCCAAGGACAAGGCAGCAGTCGCCAAGGCGCTGAGCACGCTCAACACCGAGACCATGATCGGCAAGGTCGACTTCACCAGCGGCCCGGTCGCCAATGTCTCGCCCGGCCCGATCATCGGCACACAATGGGTAGCCTCCAAGGAAGGCAGCAAATTCCCGCTCGACTATGTCGTGACCGAGAACGCCACCGATCCGAAGGTGCCGGTCGAAGCCAAGCTCCAGCCGTATAACGGCTGAGCGACGGTTACGGGGATCGCATCGTGAACGATTCAGCAAACGCGATCCTCAGCGCCGCCGGCATCCACAAACGCTTCGGCGCGCTGGTGGTGCTGGACGATATCGACTTCGCCATGAATGCCGAAGAGGCGGTCGGCATTGTCGGCCCGAACGGCGCCGGCAAGACAACGTTGCTCAGCGTGCTTTCAGGCGCCTTTCCGCCGAGTGCCGGCACCGTCGCCTTTAGGGGTGGCGACGTGACGGCGATGCCGGCAACGACCCGCTGCCATCTCGGCCTTGTGCGCACGCACCAGGTGCCGAAGCCGTTCAGTGGCATGACCACGTTCGAGAACGTCTTCGTCGCCGCATCGCATGGCGCCGGTCTCGCCCGTGACGAAGCCTATGAGGAGGCGCTGGCGTCACTGAAACTGTGCGGCATGCTGGGCGTCGCCAACCGGCGCGCCGAGACGCTCGGCCTGCTCGACCGCAAGCGGCTGGAACTCGCCCGCGCGCTTGCGGCGAGACCGACGCTGCTTCTGCTCGACGAGATCGGCGGCGGACTGACCGATGGCGAAGCCAGCGAGCTTGTCGAAACCATCAAGGAATTGCGCCGGCGCAAGATCGGCATCGTCTGGATCGAGCACATTGTCCACATCCTGCTGCAGGTTGCCGAGCGGCTGATCTGCATGGATGCCGGCAAGATCATCGCCGACGGCGAGCCGCAGGCGGTGATGGCCGACCCGGACGTCGTGCGCGCCTATCTTGGTGGAGGCCCGAAATGAGCCTGCTCGCAATCGAGAACCTGGTTGTCCGGCACGGCCTCTTACAAGCAGTGCGCGGTGTGAGCTTTGCGATCGAGCGCGGCGAAACGCTGGCGCTGGTCGGCGCCAATGGCGCCGGCAAGACGACGTTGCTCAGGGCAATCGCCGGCGCGCATCAGCCGACGGCCGGCCGCGTGCTTCTGGATGGCGCCGATATCACCGGCGTGCCGTCGCACAAGCGCGTCGGCATGGGTGTCGCACTGGTGCCCGAGGGACGAAAGCTGTTCGTGCAGATGACCGTCGAAGAGAACCTCCTGCTTGGCAAGACCGCCGGCCGTCCCGGCGACTGGAGCGTGGAACGAGTGCTCGACACCTTTCCCAATCTGAAGCCACGCCGCCATGCCAAGACCGGGCATCTTTCCGGTGGCGAGCAGCAGGCCACGGCAATCGGCCGCGCGCTGATGAGCAATCCGGAACTGCTGCTGCTCGACGAGGTCTCGCTTGGCCTGTCGCCGCTGGTGGTCGACCGCGTCTACGCTTCCCTGCAAGGCCTGATCAGTTCCGGCACGACGATCATCCTGGTCGAACAGGACCTCAACCGCGCGCTCTCGGTCTCGGACAAAGTCATCTGCATGCTCGAAGGACGCGTGGCGCTCGAGGGTTCGAGCAAGGGGGTCTCGCGCGACGAGGTGACGAAGGCCTATTTCGGCCTGCACAGGAGAAGCGCCGGGAGTGTGCCGGCATGAGCAACCAGATCGTCCAGGGCATCCTGCTCGGCGGCTACTACGCGCTGATCGCCTGCGGCCTCTCCTTCATGTTTTCGGTGATGCGCATCATCAACCTCGCGCATGGCAGCCTTGCCGTATTTTCGGCCTATGCGCTGTGGTGGCTCGCCTCACGCTTCCACATCTCGCCTTTCGTCGGCCTGCTCATCGTCCTGCCGCTGATGGCGGCGATCGGCTGGGCGCTGCAACGCTTCCTGCTCGAGCGCAGCGCACGCGGCGGCGCGCTGCTGCCGATCCTCACCACCTTCGGCCTCGCCATCGTCATCGACAATGCGCTGTTCGAGCAATTCGGCGCCGACACACGTTCGCTGGCGCCCTATATCGGCAGCCTGTCCTACGATTCCTGGGAGTGGCCGGGCAGCATCTATGTCGGCAAGCTTGCCGTGATCATGTTCGCCGCCGCCGTCATCCTGCTCGGCGGGCTGCAGCTGTTCCTCACCCGCACCAGGCTTGGCCGCTCGATCCGCGCCACCTCGGAAGATCCCGATACGGCCGGTCTCGTCGGCGTCGACGCGCGCCGCGCCAACGCCCTTGCCGCAGCCATCGCCATGGTCACCGTCGGTCTTGCCGGCGCCTTTCTCGGCATGCGCGCCACCTTCGATCCCTATACCGGCGCACCGCAATTGCTGTTCGCTTTCGAGGCGGCGGTGATCGGCGGCGCCGGCTCGCTGTGGGGCACACTTCTCGGCGGCATCGTGCTGGCGCTTGCCCAGACGCTCGGCGCGCAGGTGCATCCGCAAGGCTTCCTCATCGGCGGCCATGTCGCCTTCCTGATCGTGTTGTTCATCCGGCTCTCCACGTCCGGCCTCGGCCTGCGGGGCCTGCTGCGCCTGCCCGTGAGGAAGACGACATGAGCGCAGTTTCGACCTCCCCCGTGATCGAGCGCGGCACACCTGCTTCGCGTATCTCGGCGATCGCGGTCGTCGGGATCATCGCGCTGCTCGCCGTTGCGCCGCACTTCCTGTCAGCCGGCGCGGTCGACCGCATGACGGCCTTGTTCATCTATGTGATCCTGGCTGCGATGTGGAATGCGCTGGCCGGCTTCGGCGGCCTGGTCTCTGTGGGACAGCAAGTGTTCTTCGGCCTCGGCGCCTACTTCGCCATTCGCCTGGCCGATGCCGGCCTCAACCCGTTCGCCTCGCTGTTCGTCTCGGCGATCATTGTCGGCGCGATCTCCTGGCCAATGTCACTGTTCATGCTGCGGCTGAAGAACGGCGAGTTCGCCATCGGCATGTGGGTGATTGCCGCGCTTACCCATCTCCTGGTCAATCTCGACCGGCTGGTGCAAGGCGAAACCGGGACGTCGCTGATTTCGCTCAACGTCTATGAAGTCGGCGCCAGGCGGGCGACGATCTACTGGCTGGCACTGGCCGCGATGACCGCGCTGCTTGCCATCCTGTTTGGCCTGCTGCGCGGCAGCACGGGCGCCGCCATCCGCGCCATCAGGGACAATGAGGATGCCGCCGCGTCGGTCGGCGTACGCGTCACCGGCACCAAGCGGCTGCTCTTCGTGCTCGCCGCCTTCGGCATCGGCATTGCCGGCGCGCTGTGGCTGGCGACTTCGATCACCTTCCAGCCGAAGACTTACTTCAATGTCCAGTGGACCGCCTACATGATCTTTATGGTGCTGGTCGGCGGCATCGGCACCTTCGAAGGCGCAATTCTCGGCGCGCTGCTGTTCTTCCTCATCGAGACCTGGTTTGGCGGCACCGGCGTCTGGTATCTGATCGGCCTCGGCGCCACCGCCGTGCTGTTTTCGCTGTTCCTGCCGCGCGGCCTGTGGGGGACACTGGAGGAGCGTTTTGGCATACGGCTGCTGCCGGTCGGCTATCGCGTCAGGCTGCCGGCAAACACCGGCGATGCGGACACGGCGGCAGCGTCGCACGAAACCACGGCACAGCGGGAGAAGGCGTGACCATGCTTTTCGGCAAAACCATTCTGATCACCGGTGTCGCTTCCGGCATTGGCGCCCGCACCGCCGAACTTGCCGGCCAGCTTGGCGCGGACGTGATCGGCGTCGATGTGCGTGAGCCGGCTGCACCGGTCGGCGGCTTCGTCAAGGCCGACATCTCGTCCAGGGCCGGCGTTGAGGACCTCATTGCGCACCTGCCGCAGCGCATCGACGCGCTCTGCAACGTCGCCGGCCTCTCCGGCAACACCGGCGCGGTGTCGACGCTGGCGGTCAACTTCTACGGTCTGCGCGCACTTTCGGAAGGTCTCGCGCCAAAGCTTCGCGAAGGCGGCGCCATCGTCAACGTCGCTTCTATCGCCGGCTATGGCTGGCGCGCCAACCTCAATCGCGCCGCGTCGATGGTCGGCATCGAAGGTTTTCCCGATGTCGCCAAAGTAGTCGCCGACCATCAGGTGAAGAACGAGGAAGGCTACCCCGTCTCCAAGGAACTGCTTCTGTTGTGGACGCAGCGCGCCGCGCATCAGGAGCAGTTCAGGAGCCGCGGCATCCGCGTCAATGCGGTCAGCCCCGGCCCGGTCGAGACGCCGATCCTGAAACAGTTCCGCACTGTGCTCGGCGATGCCCGCGTCGACAACGACATCGCCCGTGTCGGACGCGCCGGCACCTCGGGCGACATCGCGCCTGTCGTGCTGTTTCTGTGCTCGGACGGCGCACGCTGGGTCAACGGCGCCAACGTGCCGGTTGACGGCGGCCTCGAAGCATCGATCAACGCCGAAGTGCTCGGCTTTTAAATTTTGCGACGCTCGACGGCGAGCGAGGGAGAAAACAATGGATATCGGACTTCTGATCGACGGCGACAAACGGGATGCGTCGGGTGCTGCCTCCTACGAGCGGACGGACCCGTTCACCGGCAAGCTGGCAACGCGCGCCGCCGCAGCAAGTGTCGCCGACGCCAATGCCGCGGTCGAAGCTGCAGCCACTGCCTTCAAGACCTGGTCGAAAACTGGACCTGGCGAGCGCCGCGCTTTGCTCGCCAAGGCAGCCGATGTCCTGGATTCCAAGGTCGGCGAATTCACCAAATTGATGATGGAAGAGACCGGCGCCACCGGTCCCTGGGCCGGCTTCAACGTCATGCTGGCTGCCAAGATGCTGCGCGAGGCAGCCGCCATGACGACGCAGATTTCGGGCGAAGTCATCCCGTCCGACAAACCGGGCACGCTCGCCATGGCAATCCGCCAGCCGGCCGGCGTATGCCTCGGCATTGCACCGTGGAATGCCCCGGTCATTCTCGGCACCCGCGCCATCGCCATGCCGATCGCCTGCGGCAATACGGTGGTGCTGAAGGCCTCCGAAATGTGTCCGGGCACGCACCGGCTGATCGGCCAGGTGCTGGTCGAGGCCGGCCTGCCCAAGGGCGTCATCAATGTCGTCACCAACGATCCCAAGGATGCGGCGGCAATCGTCGAGACGCTGGTCGCGCATCCCGCGGTCAGGCGCGTCAACTTCACTGGTTCGACGAAGGTCGGCAGGATCATCGCCGAACTCGCCGGCAAGCACCTGAAGCCGGCGCTGCTCGAGCTCGGCGGCAAGGCGCCGCTCATCGTGCTCGACGATGCCGACATCGACGCCGCGGTCAATGCGGCAGCCTTCGGCGCCTACATGCACCAGGGCCAGATCTGCATGTCGACCGAACGCCTGGTCGTCGATGAAAAGATCGCCGACGAATTCGTCGCCAAGCTCGCCGCGCGCGCATCCCAGCTTCCAGCAGGCGACCCGCGCGGCCATGTCGTGCTGGGCTCGCTGATCAGCAGCCAGGCCGCCGACAAGATGGAAGAACTGGTGGCCGACGCCGTTGCCAAGGGCGCGAAGCTCGTGGCCGGCGGCAAGCGCACCGGCACCGTGGTCGAGGCGACATTGCTCGACCATGTCACGCCTTCCATGCGCGTCTACGCCGAAGAATCCTTCGGGCCGGTCAAGCCGGTGATCCGCGTCAACAGCGAGGACGAAGCCGTGCGCGTCGCCAACGACACCGAATACGGCCTCTCCTCGGCCGTCTTCAGCCGCGACATCCGCCGTGCCATGGCGGTCGCCGCGCGCATCGAGGCCGGCATCTGCCACATCAACGGCCCGACCGTCGGCGACGAAGCGCAAATGCCGTTCGGCGGCGTCAAGGGCTCAGGCTATGGCCGCTTCGGCGGCAAGGCCTCGATCGCCGAATTCACCGACCTGCGCTGGCTGACCATCGAGGATCCGAACCAGCACTATCCGTTCTGATTCTTCTTCCCTTCAATGGGGGCTATTGTCACTGTCCTCCCCCGGAATACGGGCCGTTGCCTGGCGAGCCAACGGATTCCCGCATCAAAACCCGGCAAGGCTCGAGCCGCGCGATCGGCGGCCCCTCCCCACCTTCAATTCTTGCAAACAGCGCCTCCATGGCGTGGCCGGCGATCTGGCGCACCGGCTGCACGACGGCGGCGATGGCCGGCCATGTCACCTGCATCCATTCGGCATCGTCGAAGCCGACCAGCGAGATGTCGTTGGGACAATGCCAGCCGCGCCGGCGGAACTCGGACAGCGCCACCAGCGTGCCCTTGAGGAACAGCGAATAGACCGCCGTCGGCCGTTCGCCTTTCGCGAAATACTCGCGCAACTGCGCTCGCAGCGGCTCGACGTCGGTTTCGGCCAGCACGACATCGATGCGCACATCCGGCGCCAGTTTGAGCGCAGTAGTGCGAAACCCGTCGAGGCGGGCGCGCATCGTGGCCGCCTGCTCGCCGAGGCCGACGACCAGTATGTGGCGATGGCCCTTGGCGATCAGTTCGCGCGCCACTTCGGCGCTGGCTGCGGCGCTATCGGCCGACACCGTGTCGAAGGCGTCGTCGGAGAGCACACGGTCGATCAGCACGCCGGTCATGCCATTGGCCTTCATGAAGTCGGCTGCCGGGCCATGCTCGTTGCGCACCGGCGCCAGCACCACGCCGGCGACGCGCCAGTCATGCATGCGGACGAGGATTTCCTTCTCACGCGCTTCCGATTCACGGCTCGACGCCGCCACCAGCGTGTAGCCGCGCTGCTCGGCGAGGCTCTCGAGCTGGGTGACCATCTGGCCAAAAAATTCGCTTTCGAATTCGGGCATGATGGCGCCGATAATGCGGCGCCTGGCCCGGCGCATGTCGGAGGCGAGCGGATCAATGCGGTAACCCAGCTGCTCGACCGCATCGAAGACGCGCTGCGCATTTTCGGGCTTCACCGTGGTGACGCCGGCCATGACCTTGGAGACGGTGGCGGCGGACACGCCGGCGCGGCTGGCCACGTCGTGGATCGACGCACGCCGCTGCTGGTCCTGCCTGTACGCCATCGGTCCTCCTCCCGAGGCGCGGACCGAGGCATTCCGTCCGCTGGAGAAATGAGTAAATCGATTTTTCGGAGTTGTAAATCGTTTAATCGTGGGTATTTTACCCGTCGAACGCATGTCGCCCTAAAGTGTGATGCGGTTTTGGGATAACGACAAGTGCAAAGCAAAAATACGCGATGCGGATCGCCCCGGGAGGAATCATCATGCCGAACAAGGCCTTGCCGCTGGTCATCAGCGCGCCGGAACCACGCACGCTCGAGCTGATCTTCACCCCGCCACAGCTGGCGCGCCTCAAGGCGCACTACCGCATTGTCGAGACGACGGCCGACGGCGTGGCGAAACTGCCGGCCGATGTGCTGGCCGAAGCCCGCTACATCATCGGCCAGCCACCAATCTCGCCTGAGACGCTGGAAGCTATGAAGGCGCTGCGCTGCGTCTTCAATGTCGAGACCAACCTCGTCAACAACATGCCCTACGAGACGCTGTTTGCGCGCGGCATCCATGTCGTCACCACCGGCTTGGTCTTTGCCGAGCCGGTGGCCGAGCTCGGGCTTGCCATGGCGCTCAATCTCGCCCGCAACATCGTCGATGCCGACCTCGCCTTCCGCAAAGGCGAGGAGCTGTGGGGCGGCGACGGCAACCTCACCGCGCGGCTGCTGTCGGGCGCCGATGTCGGCATCATCGGCTTCGGCGATCTCGGCCGCGCGCTGAACCGGCTGCTGTCGGGCTTTCGCACCCGCACCAAGGTGTTCGATCCCTGGCTGCCGCCGTCGATCCTGATCGACAATGGTGTCGAGCCGGCCTCGCTCGACGATGTCCTGACATCGAGCGACTTCGTCTTCGTCGTCGCTTCGGTGACCTCGGAGAACCAGGGTTTCCTCGGCACCGATGCTTTTGCCAGCATGCGCAAGGGTGCGGCCTTCATCCTGCTCAGCCGCGCCGGTGTCGTCGACTTCCCTGCTCTGATGGCAGCGGTAAGGAGCGGCCACATCGTTGCCGCCAGTGACGTCTTCCCGGAAGAGCCTTTGGCGCAGGACCACCCGGTCCGCACCATCCCCGGCTTCCTGCGCTCCGCCCACCGCGCCGGCGCGCTCGACATCGCCTTCAAGCGCATGGGCGACATGGTGCTGGAAGACATGGACCTGATCGATCGCGGCCTGCCGCCGCTGCGCTCCAAGCGCGCCGAGCGCGAGACGGTGTCGAGGATGCGCTCGAAGCCGGCGGATCGGAATTGACGGCAGGCGGGGGACCGTTTCGCTGATTTGTCCGTGGTTTGAGAAACACCGCGCGCCGTACACAAGCTCAAACCCGCTATGACCGCGCCATGACCGTGCTCTCCGCAGGCGATTGCAATATTACTAATTTAGTGACAACTTAATTAAGGATGCTGGCAACAGATCCCAACCCACGGGTTGGAAATGGGGGTGGAAAGAGACATGTACTTTCCGCAATTTCTGGTCGGGATGTCTGCAACCACAATCGGCGTTGCAATCTGGGCCTATCTGGAGACCGGGTCGATCTGGGCGACCCTTGGCTGGTCAGTGCTGACACTGGTAATCCTGCAGGTCGGTTACTTCGGCCTGGTCGTTCACCTGGTGTTTAGGCGATCATCGGAACCATCGGACGCACGCTCGGCGGCGGATCCGACAAGCCCGCTTTTATTTCAGACTTTCTGAACGGGCGAGATCGAAAGCCACGTCGGCGATAGCCCCAGGCGCATGGACGACAAGCTGCCAGAGGCCATGGGCCCGATCGACCACGGCCCGCCGCCGCTGCCCTCCAAGCGCGCCGAACGCGAGACAGTGTCGCGGATGCTCGAAGCCGGCGGACAGGAACTAGTTACCGCTCGTTGAGCGGCCAGATCTCGATCACGCCATGCGCCACCGCACAAGGCGATTTCGAGGCCAGCGCGATCGCCTCATCCATGTCGCTGGCTTCCATGATCGAAAAGCCGGCGATGGGCAGGTCCGACGAGAGATAGGGCCCGGTTTCGGTCAGCACGCCGCTGGCGTTCGGATTTCGCACCTGCACCGGTGTTTCGGCGATGCCCATCACCACGCCGCGCTGCTTGAGCGATGCATCGTGTTCATGGGCTGCCTGCCTGACATCCTGCGGCGTCCGGTCATATCCGGCCCGGTCGCCATAGCCGATGGTGATATACTTGGGCATGATTGGTTCCTCCATGTTCGAGGACAATGGCTGGGCAGCCGTGGTGGTTCCGGCAAAGCCAGCCGGCACGCTCTGCTGAAGCCCGGTCGGCGCGGGAACCTTTGTCCGGTGCTGGCGTTTTCTAGCCGGATCGTTCCCATTCGATCCAGACCCTCCAAACAATGCCCCGCCAGGCCTAGCCGGCGGGGTATTGATTTTGGCTATGACATGAGCACTTGCAGGAATCTCGCGGAACCATCCTTCCGCCGGATAGTTTTCAAGGCAGCCGGGCGGTGGGAAGCCCGGCGTACTCCACGGAGGCCCGTCACGATTCGCGTCGGTGGCGGGCCTTTTTTTCATTCCCGAGCCGTTAGGGCTGGAGGCGGCCTACTCGCCGCGCTATCCGGCAGCGACGCCGGCAGCCGAGCGATTGGCCAGCACCAACCCGACCTCGCCGACAACCTGCTCGACGCGCTTCAGGATGGGTTCGGACCGCAGCACGCCGTCGGAGAAATCCTTGTCCGTGGCGTAGACTCCTGTCGGCAGCGTGAGCGCCTCGAAGAAGCCGAACAGCGGCCGCAACTGGTGCTCGACGATCAACGCATGGCGATCATTGCCGCCGGTGGCGAGCAGCACCACCGGCTTGCCGCGCAAGGAAGCGGGATCGAACAGATCGAAGAAGTGCTTGAACAGGCCGGTGTAGCTGCCCTTGTAGGTCGGTGACCCCACCACCAGGACATCGGCGTTGACGACGCTGTCGAAAATCGCCCGCGCCTGGCCGTCGAGATCGCGCGCCCATTTGGCAGCGCCAAGCGAGGGGCCGAGGTCTTCGATGTCATAGGTACTCGCGGACAGTCCATGCTGGCGCGCAATATCCCTGACGACCTGGTCGACGAAGCCACGCGTCTTGGACGGCCGGGTGAAATTACCGGAAAACCCGACGACGGTTGGATTGGGCATGTGCTCTCACCTCTCAGGACGGTGGCCGTTTCATATCGCCTATTTACAGGCTTGCACCTGCCGCAAGAAGCAAGGATAGGCCCTCCAGCGCCATCCCTAGGGAATTTTTTTCCGTTTGCCCGACTCGCTCGCTGGTCCGCAAGAAACAGAATGGTCTGTAAGGCAAAACGACGTTGGCGGCGGCCATGCCTCGCGCTAGGGCTTTTTCAGGACTATGTCTGACCATATCCCGACGCCGTTCGTCGCCGCTTGCCCAGGAGATGCTTCGTGCCCAAAGGTTCAGACCTGCTTGTAGCCGCCCTCGAGAATGAGGGCGTAGATCGTATCTTCGGCATTCCGGGCGAAGAAAACCTCGACGTCGTCGAATCCATCCGCAAATCGTCGATCCAGCTGATCCTGACCCGCCATGAGCAGGCGGCAGCCTTCATGGCCGCCACCCATGGCAGGCTGACCGGCAAGCCAGGTGTGTGCATCACCACGCTCGGGCCTGGTGCCTTGAACCTGACGACGGGTGCTTCCTATGCGTTGCTCGGCGCCATGCCGATGATCATGATCACCGGGCAGAAGGGCATCCGGTCGTCGCGCCAGGCTCGCTTCCAGATTGTCGACATCGTCGCCGCGATGAAGCCGCTGACCAAGCTGTCGCGCCAGATCATCTCGCCGCGCACGATCCCCGCCGTGGTGCGGGAGGCCTTCCGCATTGCCGAGGAAGAGCGTCCCGGGCCGGTGCATCTGGAACTGCCCGAAGACATCGCGGCCGAGGAATGCGACGACGTCGCGCTGATCCCGCCGCATCCGGTCGAGCTGCCGCTGGCCAGCCCGCTCGCGCTCGACCGCGCCGCGCAGATGATCATCAAGGCGCAGCGCCCGCTGGCGATGCTGGGCGCCGCCGCCTCGCGGCCGCGCTCGACGTCGGACCTTGCGCAGTTCGTGCTCAGGACCGGCATCCCCTATTTCACCACGCAGATGGGCAAGGGCACGGTGCCCGGCGGGACCGAACTCTACATGGGCACGGCCGCGCTCTCCGAGCGCGACTATGTGCATGAGGCGATCGAACAGGCCGACCTCATCATCACCATCGGCCATGACACGATCGAGAAGCCGCCCTTCATCATGGGCGACAAGGGGCCGAAGGTCATCCATGTCGGCTACCAGCCGGCCAATGTCGAGCAGGTCTATTTCCCGCAGACCGAAGTGATCGGCGATATCGGCGCTTCACTGCGGCTGCTTGCCGATCGCATCGAGGGCAAGATCCCCAACGCGCAGGCGCTGCTGCCGCTGCGCGAAGGCATTTTGAGCCGCATTGCCGCGCGCGCCACCGAGGATCGCTTCACGCCGCAGCGCATGGTCCACGATATCCGCGCGGTCATGCCGGCCGACGGCATCCTCGCTCTCGACAACGGCATGTACAAGATCTGGTTTGCGCGCAACTACCGCACCCGCGTCGCCAACACGCTGCTGCTCGACAATGCGCTGGCCACGATGGGCGCCGGCCTGCCATCGGCGATGACGGCGGCGATGCTCTATCCCGGCCGCCGCGTCATGGCAATCTGCGGCGATGGCGGCTTCATGATGAACAGCCAGGAGCTGGAAACCGCCGTCAGGCTGAAACTCAACCTGGTCGTGCTGATCATCGAGGACAACGCATTCGGCATGATCCGCTGGAAGCAGGCGGTCGACCAGTTTCCCGATTTCGGCATGACCTTCGGCAACCCCGATTTCGTAAGATATGCCGAGGCCTATGGCGCCAAGGGCACCAGGGTCAGCGCCATTGCCGACCTCAAGCCGACGCTCGAAACGGCGTTCACCGCCGGCGGCGTCCATCTCGTCGTCGTTCCGATCGACTATTCGGAGAACGAGCGCGTCTTGGTCGAGGAACTGCGCCACCGGCTGCCGGCGCCACCGGAGGCTTGACGACGCGGTGGGAGCCGCCGCTGCAGCGGCGATCAGGCCGCCCGGACTTTGGCGCTCCCACGCGCCCAGGCCGGCAGCCAGTCGCCATGAGCGGCGAGCAGCTCATCGACCAGCGACCAGATCTGGTCGAGATCGAGTTCGGCCGCCGTATGCGGGTCCATCATCGCCGCGTGGTAGATGTGCTCGCGGTTTTCCGTCATCAGCGCCTGCACCGTCAGTTCCTGCACGTTGATGTTGGTGCGGATCAGCGCGGTGAGCTGCGGTGGCAACTCGCCGATGAAGGTCGGCTGGATGCCTGAGGCGTCGACCAGGCACGGCACCTCGGCCGCGCAGTTGTGCGGCAGCGAGGTGATGCAGCCATTGTTGCGGACATTGCCGTAGATCACCGACGGCTCGCCGGTCCACACCGAATTCATGATCGAGGAGGCGTATTCCTTCGACTGCTCGACCTCGATGCGGTCGGCCGAGCGATAGGCCTCGGCCTGTCCCTTCCAGCGCTCGATCTGCTCGATGCAGCGCTTGGGATACTCGTCGAGCGGAATGCCAAACTTCTCGATCAGATCGGGGCGCCCCTCCTTGATGAAATAGGGCGTATATTCGGCAAAATGCTCGGAGCTTTCGGTGACGAAATAGCCAAGCCGCGTCAGCATCTCGTAGCGCACCTTGTTAGGGCAGCGCGGGTTCCAGCCGGGCTTCGGCACCCTGCCCTCGCGATAGGCGCGGACAAGGTCGGGATAGAGGTTGCGGTAAGTGCCGTCCGCCTGGCGATGCTCGAATTTGAGATAGAAGGCCATGTGGTTGATGCCGGCCGAGCGGTAGCGGATCTCCTCGTAGGGAATGTCGAGATCGTGCGCCAGCTCCATCGCCGTGCCTTGCACCGAATGGCAAAGGCCGACCTGCTTAATGCTGGGATATTTCTCTGAAATCGCCCAGGTGTTGATCGCCATCGGATTGACGTATTGCAGCATGATCGCCTCTGGACAGACGGCGAGCATGTCCTCGCAGATCTTCCACAGATGCGGCACGGTCCTGAGGCCCCGCATGATGCCGCCGACGCCGAGCGTATCGGCGATGGTCTGGCGCAGGCCGTATTTCTTCGGCACCTCGAAATCTGTGACGGTGCACGGCTCGTAGCCGCCAATCTGGAAGGCGACGACGACGAAGTCGGCGCCGGCGAGCGCCTTCTTCTGGTCGGAATAGGTCTCGGCTTTCGCTTTCACGCCGAGCGTCGCGATCAGCTTGTTGACGACGATGGCGCTCTCTTCCAGCCGCTGCGGATTGATGTCCATCAGCGCGATCGTCGCGCCCGACAGCGATGGCCGCTGCAGCACGTCGCCGACAATGTTCTTCATGAACACGGTCGAGCCGGCGCCGATGAAGGTGATCCTGGGATGTCTTGCCACGTTAAACCTCCGGCACTTTGCTACGCCACATCGAAAGCGGCCCTGACGAGCCGTTCGGTGTAGGCGGTCTTGGGATTGGTGAGGACCTCGTCGACGGGTCCCTGTTCGACGATCTTGCCGTTCTGCATGACGATGACGCGGTGGCAGAGCGCGCGCACCACCTTGAGGTCGTGCGAAATGAAGAGATAGCTCAAGCCGCGCTCGTCCTGCAGCTTGCGCAACAGGTCAATGATCTGCGCCTGCACAGAGAGGTCGAGCGCCGATGTCGGCTCGTCGAGCAGGATGAATTCCGGTTCCAATGCAATGGCGCGGGCGATCGCTATGCGCTGCCGCTGGCCGCCGGAAAATTCGTGCGGAAAGCGCGAAAGAATGTCGCCTGGCATGCCGGCGCTGACCAGCGCGTCGCGCACCCGCTCGACCCGCTCGCGCCGCGTCGCCCCTAACCTGTTGACGACCAACCCTTCCTCGATGATCTGGCCGATCGTCATGCGCGGATTGAGCGAGGAGAACGGATCCTGGAAGACGACCTGCATGCGTGAGCGAAGCGGCCGCATCTCGGTGCGCGACAGGCCCTGGATCGGCTGGCCGTCGAAGCTGATCTCGCCACGCTTGGCGTCGGTGAGCTTGAGCAGAGCGAGGCCGAACGTGGTCTTGCCGGAGCCGGATTCACCAACCAGCCCAAGTGTTTCGTGGCGGCAAAGTTTCAGGCCAAGATCGTCGACGGCGACGAGTTCGCGCCAGTCCGGCTTCAGGAAGCTGCCATGGCGCAGCATGAAGCAGACACGCATGTCGTGGGCTTCTAGGATCGTGCCGCTGTTCTGAGGCAGCGGCTGCGGCTTGCCGTGCGGCTCGGAAGCGAGCAGCCGTTGTGTGTAGGGATGCTGCGGGTCATTGAACAGCCGCTCGGTGACGTTGTGTTCGCACATCTCGCCATACTGCATGACATAGACATAGTCGGAGAATTTCCGCACCACGGTGAGGTCGTGGGTGATCAGGATCACCGCCATCCTGAGCTCTTTCTGCAGATTGCGGATCAGGTTGAGGATCTGCGCCTGCACCGTGACGTCGAGCGCGGTCGTCGGCTCATCGGCGATCAGCACATCGGGGTCGTTGGCCAAAGCCATGGCGATCATCACGCGCTGGCGCTGCCCGCCCGACAGCTGGTGCGGATACTGCTTGATGCGTGCTTCGGGCTCGGGGATCCGGACATGCCGCAGCAATTCGAGCGCCCGTGCCCAGGCCTCCCTACGGCTCACCTTGCGATGCACCCTGATCGCCTCGACGATCTGGCTGCCGACCGTGTAGATCGGGTTGAGCGAACTCATCGGCTCCTGGAAGATCATCGAGATGCGGTTGCCGCGCAGCTTGCGCCGGGCGCTCTCGGGGAATTTCAGTATGTCCTGCCCGCAATAGTCGACGCTCGATTTCGGCGACACGGTGGCCCGCTTTGACAGAAGCCCCATGACGGTGCGCGCCGTCACCGACTTGCCGGAGCCGGACTCGCCGACGATGGCGATGGTCTCGCCGCGATAGAGCTGGAACGAGACGTCCTTCACCGCCTCGACGACACCGTGCTCGACCTTGAAGGCGACCTCGACGTTGCGGGCATCGATGATCGGTTGGTCGTGGCGGCCGGCATGGTCGAGCCGGACGGCGGGTGCGAAGGATTGTGCGAGCGCGACGGTCATTCCTGCCACCTCAATAGGGATCGACGGCATCGCGCAGGCCGTCGCCCAGCGCATTGAAGGCAAAGACGGTGACCAGCACGAAACCGACCGGCGACAGGATCCACGGATAGGTGCCGATGACCGAATAGGTCGCCGTGTCTTGCAGCATCAGCCCCCACGAGATCAGCGGCGGTTTCACCGCGAAGCCGAGGAAGCCGAGAAAGGCTTCGAGCAGCACCACCGTCGGGATCGCGATCGTCACCGCAACGATGACGTGGCTCATCACATTGGGGAAAATATGCTGCATGATGATGCGCATGTCGGTGGCGCCGACCGCCATCGCGGCGCGCACATAGTCGATCCGCGCCAGCGCCAGCGTCTTGCCGCGCACCTCGCGCGACATCTGAGCCCAGCCCAGCGCCGACATGACGATGATGACGAAGGCGAGGAAGACATTGGTCGGCGCGGTCACCGGGATCAGCGTCGTCAGCGCCAGATAAAGCGGCAGTTGCGGGAAGGCGAGCACCAATTCGACGAAGCGCTGCACCCAGACGTCGAACCGGCCGCCGAAATAGCCCGAAACCATGCCGACGGTGGTGCCGATGACGGTGATGATGAACACCACCGTCAGCGCGATCATCAACGAGACGCGCGACCCCTGGATGGCGCGCGACAGCACATCCCGGCCGAACTTGTCGGTGCCGAGAAAATGCACCGGCAGGCCGTCGGTCGAGGCGAAGAAATGCCGGTTGGCGGGGATCAGCCCGAGCAGCCGATACTCGGCACCCCTAACGAAGAAGCCGAGCAGGCGCGGATGCTCGTAGTCCGGTCCGACGACCGGCTGGAAGGTGACCGGGTCGAGGTCAGCCGAATCCGCCAGCGCATAGACCCGCGGCTGGAGCACGAAATTGCCGTCCTTGTCGCGAAAACTCATCACCTGCGGCGGAGCGAAAGCGACATCGGTCGCCTTGGGATCCATCGGCGCGAAGAAATCGGCAAACAGCGCCATCAGCACAAGAAGCACGACAAGGATCAGCCCGGCCATGCCGGTCCAGGAGCGCCGCAGCCGGCGCCAGACCAGCGCCATGTAGCTTTCATTGCCGCGCGGTGTCGGAATCGCTGTTGCTTCGGCCGGCGGCGGCGGGGATGGGTCGCGTGCCAACATCTAGCTCTCTCCGAACTGGCGCACGCGCGGGTCGAGCAGCGCAAGCAGCATGTCGGCGACAATGTTGCCGACGATCAGCGTCGCCGACAGCACCATCATGAACGTCGCCGTGACATAGACGTCGCCGACCGCCATCGAACCGACAATCGCCGGCCCGACCGTCGGCAGCGCGAAGATGATCGCCGTCTCGATCTCGCCGGTCAGCATGTAGGGCAGCACCACGCCCTGATACATGATGAGCGGGTGTAACGCGTTGGGCACGGCATGGCGCATGACGACAGCGCCGCCGGTAAGCCCCTTGGCCTTGGCCGTCTCGACATACTGGGCGTTGAGCGTATCGAGCAGATTGCCGCGCATGACGCGCATATTGTAGGCGAGCCCGCCAAAGGTGGCGATCGCCACCACCGGCCAGACATGTTTGACGAGGTCGGCGAACTTTGCCCACGACCACGGCGCGCCGCCATATTGCGGCGAGAAGAAGCTGCCGATCTCCGACACGTTGAACTGGAAGACCAGGAGATAGACGATGATCAGCGCCATCAGGAAGCGCGGCACGGTCATACCGAGGAAGGAGATGGCCGACAGCGTCGAGTCGATCCAGGTGTATTGCCGGGTGGCCGCCCAGATGCCGAAGGTGATGCCGAGCACCGAAGCGAGCAGATGGCAGACCAGCGCCAGCAGCAGTGTGCGCGGCAGCCGCTCGCCGACCACGGCGGCGACCGGCTTGTTGTAGTAGAGGCTGTAGCCGAAATCGCCGCGGGTGACGATGCCGGCGATCCAGTTCACGTACTGAACCGGCAGCGGTTTATCGAGACCATGCTCGACTCGGTAGGCTTGCGCCTGCGCGTCGGCTTCGGCAAAAGACGCGCCGCCCTGGTTGATGAGCTGCGAGCGGATATAGTCGGCATAGTCGCCCGGCGGCGCCTGGATGATGGCGAAGGTGACCAGGCTCAGGATGACCATAACCGGTAACGCCGATGCTATGCGCATGGCCAGGAATCGCAGCACCGTCTCGCCTCCTCGTCGCCGGTTTCAGGGTTCTCTGCCGCTGACCTTACTCCGTCCCGGCCGCGCGCGCAGCGCGGCCGGGCGTCAGCCAGGGGAGGTAACTCAGTTTGTCGGACCCTTGTCGCCGGGCTTGCCGGGAAGCTGCTCGGGAAAGAGTTCGTATTTCTGCTGCTTGTCGGCGGCGACGAAGACGCGCTCGCGCACGATCGAATCCTCGGCCCAGTTGAACATGAAGATCGGCGTTCCCTGCGGGATGTTGGAGAAGCGCTTGTTGATGATCAAGGCGCCGGGATATTCCGTTAGGCCGACATTGTAGACATGCTCGGTCGAGATCTTCTGGAACTCCTTCATCAGGCTGGCGCGCTCGTCATTGTCTGACGAGGAGACGAACTTGGTGACGATGTCGACGAGATCCTTTTCGAACGGCATCAGGTCGACCTGGCCGCTTTCCGGCGCGCGGTGATCCCAACTGGTCTTGGGGCCGACGGGAGCGAGTTGCACAGTATTCTGCACAACGGAGGTCAGCTCCTGCTCGTTGCGCCGGATCAGCCAGTCGAAGCGGCCGGAATATTGCGTGGCATCGCGCTGGGTGCCATTGAGGCCGTTGAGCACGATCCTCAAGCCCAGCTTCTCCATCTGCGCGACGACGCCTTCCGCAAGGCTCTTGTCGGTGGTGTAGTCGTTGTTGACCAGCATCACGATCTCGACATCCTTGCCGCCGGCGGTGCCGGCTGGGAAATTCACGATACCGTCGCCGTCCGTATCCTTGAGGCCGGCCTTGGCGAGCTCCGCCTTGGCGCCTTCGAGATCGAAGGGGTAGTAGACGGTCGAGTTGCGGTCATAGAAGCTGGTGCCGGAGGAAAAGCCGCCGGGGTAGATGGCTGTGAACGGACCCTTGACCAGCGAGTCGCCGAGCGCCTTGCGGTCGAGCGCCATAGTGATGCCCTTGCGGAAGTCCTCATTGCGGTTGAGCTCGCGGATCGCCTGACCGCGTTCGTCCGGATTGCCCCAGCCATTGGCGGAAAAATTCATGCGCAGATTGTAGCCGATCAGGCGCGGGCCGAAGGCGAGCCGGGCCGGTGCGTCCTTGTCCGCCGCGCGCTTCAGTGAGGCGACGAAGTTTTCCGGCTGCTCGAGGTTGGAGAAATCGGCGGCCCCGGCAACAGCCTGGACATCGCGATCGGCCCAGGTCGACAGCTTATAGTGCAGCTCGTTGAGATAGGGCAGCTGGTTGCCCTTCTCGTCGACCTTCCAGTAGTAGGGATTGCGGCGAAGAACGATGATGTCATCGGCCCGATACTCCACCGGCACCCAGGCGCCCATCACCGGCATATTCATATATTCCGGCGGGAAGGCATTCTTGAACTGATCGTAGGTGTTCTTCGAATATTTCGGATGCTGCGGTTTCAATATATGCGCGGGGCCGGGGCAGAAAGTGCCATAGGCCATGGCATAGAGATACTGCTTGGGAAAGGCGTCCTTGAACGTCCATTCGACGGTGTAGTCGTCGATCTTCTTCAGCGTCGTGCCGACGCCGAAAGTTTCCGCTGTGGCGCCGTTTAGCGGCGAGACATTGGGATCGACCACTTCGTCGTCCCAGTAGAACATGACATCGTCGGCATTGAACGCAACGCCGTCAGACCATTTGGCGCCTTCGACCAAGTGCATCGTCAGCGTGTGGCCGTCCTTCGACCAGTCCCAGCTTTTGGCCAGGTTCGGCAGCGGCTCGGTGTCCTTGGCCTCGACCTGGAACAAGGGTGCGGTGCGCGTCAGGCATTCGGAGAGGCCGATGTCGATGCCGCCCCATCCTTGCGTCTGGCCGGCGCCATAGTTCCAGCCCTCCGGCCGGCCGCCAATGACGTGGCGCATGGTGTCGCCATAGACGCCGATGCCATCCGGCATGTTGCTGGTCTTGAACACCAGCGGCTCCTTCGGCAGCCGATCCTTGACCGGTGGCAGCTTGCCGGTCTTGACGTATTTCTCGGTGACCCAGTCGGGCTCGTGATATTCGGGCAGCGCCTTGAACTCCAGGATGGAATCGCGGGCGACGTATTTGATCTTGCCCTCGGCCGGAAACGCCGCCGGCGCCGGCGGCGTGGTCGGCTCGGATGCGTATGCGGTGAGCGCCGATGCCGAGACGCTCAGCGCCATGCCGGCGAGAATGCCAATTCTGCGCCCGGCGAGAATGCCAATTCTGCGAACGTTCCTCATTGTATTCCTCCCAGATGTTTCGACGTCTTCTGCCCGCATCTATTCACGACGACTGATTGGCGAACCGGCCTCCCGCGGTCCGCCTGCAAGCATCCTCAGCCGGCCTGTTTCAGTGCCGTCTTTTCGGCGCGCAGTTCCTCGATCGAGCGCACATTGCGCCGCGCCGCCCCCGCCCAATCACGGGTCTTCACCTTCGATTTCGAAAGCCGCTCCTTCGCCGCCGGCACGGCCTCGGCATATTGCGGTAGCCAGCGCGCCTGGGCGACGACCATCTCGTCGACCATCTGCCACACCTCTTCCGGCATCGACACCGCACCCACCAGCGGATCGTGCAGCACGGCGAGTTTCAACAGGTCGATATCGCCAGATATCGCCGCATGCACCGACATGCGCTGGACGTTGATCGACGAAATGCAGGTGGCCGCGCACGCTTCCGGCAGCGTGATGCCGGAAGCCATGTTGATGCCGAAGCGATCGACGAAGCCGGGCGACTCGATGATGGCGTCCTGCGGCAGATTGGTGATGATGCCGGTGTTCTTGACGTTGAAGTGGCCGCGATAGACGCGATTCGTCTCCAGCGCTTCGAGAATGTGGCTGGCGTGCTCGTTGGAGCGCTTCGACGCGTCGAGCGGCTTCGACGCCGCTTCGAGGAATTGCGGATATTCGGTCTCAAACCAGTTGCGCGTTTCGGTGGAATAACGGAGGTAGCCGCCGGTCTCGCCGTGGATCCAGTCGGACATGTCGATCCAGCGGGTGATTTCGTCCGGCCGCTTGCGATACCACGGCAGATATTCGGAGAGGTGGCCGTTGCTTTCGGTCGAATAGACGCCGAAGCGCTTCAGCACGTCGATACGCAGTTTTTCCTGCTGCGAGTACACCGGATGCGCCTCGAAGGCGGCGATCAGCTCATCCTTGCCTATTCTGCGGCCGTTGAGGCGAAGGTCAATGAACCAGGTCTGGTGGTTGATGCCGGAGCAGACATAGTCGAGATCGCTGTGCGATTTGGCGCCGAGCACTTCGGCGATCTGTTCGGCGCCGTGCTGGACGCCATGGCAGAGGCCGACCGTGTCGACCTTGCCGTATTCGATCGCCGCCCAGGTGTTCATCGCCATCGGGTTGGCATAGTTGAGGAATTTCGCGCCCGGCTCGGCCAGTTCGCGGATGTCCTTGCAGAAGTCGAGAATGACCGGAATGTTGCGCTGGCCATAAAGGATACCGCCGGCGCAGATCGTGTCGCCGACGCACTGGTCGATGCCGTATTTCAGCGGAATGCGGATGTCGTCGGCATAGGCTTCGAGCCCGCCGACCCGCACACAGCTGATGACATAGCGCGCGCCTTCCAGCGCCTTGCGACGGTCGGTGGTGGCTGTGACTTTTGTCGGCAGCCTGTTGGCCTCGACGATGCGGTCGAGGATCGCCTTGATCATTTGCAGATTGTGCTCGCTGAGATCGGTCAGCGCGAATTCGATGTCGCTGAATTCCGGAACGCACAGAATGTCGGTGAACAGTTTTTTGGTGAAGCCGACGCTGCCGGCGCCGATAATAGCGATTTTGAAACTCATCACCTTCACCTCGATCCAATCGAATGCCAGGCAAGGAGCAACAAGAGAGGATATGGCGGCGCGCCCATGGCGCGCGTGCCATTCGAGCCGGAATTCCGGCTCTTTCTCCTCCCCGCCCGCTCCTCGACCGCGGGTCTTTCGCGTTCTCAGGATTTGGATTATGCCTTTATTCCACGGCGCGGCCAGAGAACGTTTATGCTTTCGAGGGTAATTTTGTGCTGCGTGACCTGATCGCCAACGGACAGTTGATGCGCACCATCTCGCTGCCGCGCGGTCGTCAGCGCCTGCATGCCATGCCGACCAGCACCGGCTATGAGGTGCGCGAAAGCGTGACCTATGACTGGGATGGGCGAAAGCGCGGCCAGACACCATTTACCGTGCTGCAGCACACGATCAGCGGCACTGGCCAGCTGCGCTACGAAAACCGCAACTACCGCCTGCAGGCGAACGACACGCTGCTGGTTCTGGTGCCGCACAACCATCGCTACTGGCTGGAGAAAGGCGACCGCTGGGAATATTTCTGGATCTCGATGAATGGCGAGGAGGCGCTGCGCATCCACAAATCCATTCTCAGCGTCTCCGGGCCGGTGTTCCGGCTGCAGCCGGAGACGATCGATCATCTCGCCGATTGCAGCCTGCGCCTGATCAAGGGCGGCGCTTCGCCGGGCGCTGCTTCGGCGATCGCGTACGAGGCGGCGATGGCGCTCTATGACGATGTCTTCGGCTCGCACGCTTTCACCGAGAAACAGAGCGCCATGCAGCCGGTGATCGACCATATCAACGCCAATCTCGACAAGCCCTTGCCGGTGGCCGATCTCGTTCAAATCAGTGGCCTCAGCCGCGCGCATTTCTCGCGCTGCTTCGCCGAAAGCGAAGGCATTCCGCCGGCCGAATTCGTGCTGCAGCAGCGGCTGCAGCGGGCGGCGAAACTTCTGACCAGGGCCGATTTCCTGCCGGTCAAGGAAGTCGCCATATTGTGCGGCTTCGAGGACGCCAACTATTTTTCGAAAGTCTTCCGCCGGCTCTACGGCATCAACCCGACGCAGTTCCGCACCACCGGCATGTATGCCAGCCTGGGCAACCACCGGTAAGGAGGGACTTCAGGCACTCTCACCCGATGCGGTTGCCGCTTTCCGGATCGAACAGGTGCAGCGCTGCCGGATCGGCGGACAGCCGCACCGTGTCGCCCGGCCGGATAGTGCTGCGCCCCATGACGAAGACGCAAACCAGCTGCCCCGCGAACCTGACATAGAACTGCGTCGACAGGCCGAGCGGCTCGACCACTTCGACCTCGGCCTTGAGCGCTCCGTCGTCGACGAGCTGGATGTGTTCCGGCCTCAGCCCGACGGTGAGCTTGTCGCCATCCTTGAGCGGCAGACCATCGGGCAATCTCAGCTTCTGGCCGTCGGCCAGCACCGCATCGACCTTGCCAGCCTTGGCGACCGTCGCCGGCAAAAAGTTCATGCCGGGCGAGCCGATGAAACCGGCAACGAAGGTGTTGACCGGCCGGTCGTAAAGTTCGAGCGGATGGCCGACCTGTTGGACATAGCCGTCATGCATGACGACGATGCGGTCGGCCATGGTCATGGCTTCGATCTGGTCGTGCGTGACATAGACCGAAGTGGTTTTCAGCTGCTGGTGCAGCGCCTTGATCTCGGCGCGCATGTGCACCCGCAGCTTGGCGTCGAGATTGCTGAGCGGTTCGTCGAAGAGGAACACTTTGGGATCGCGCACGATGGCGCGGCCCATGGCCACGCGCTGGCGTTGGCCGCCGGACAATTGCCGCGGTAGCCGGCCGAGGAAACTGTCGAGGCCGAGCCGCTTGGCGGCGGCCCCTACCCTGCCGTCGATCGTCGTCTTCTCCGCCTTCTTGAGCAGCAGGCTGAAGCCCATATTCGACGACACATCCATATGCGGGTAGAGCGCGTAGGATTGGAACACCATGGCGATATCGCGGTCCTTCGGCGCGACGTCATTGACCAGCCGCTCGCCGATGCGGATCTCGCCGCCAGACACCTCCTCCAGCCCGGCGATCATGCGCAACAGAGTCGACTTGCCGCAGCCGGACGGGCCGACCAGCACGACGAACTCGCCATCGGCGATTTCAAGATCGACGCCGTGCAGGATGCGCAGCGAACCGTAGTCCTTCTCGACGTTTTGCAGCGTGACGGAAGCCATCGATTATCCTTTGACCGCGCCGGCGGTCAGGCCGGTGACGAGATAGCGTTGCAGGAAGGCGAAGAAGATGCAGACCGGGATCAGCGCCAGGATCGACGCCGCCATCATCTGCCCCCAGTCGACGGCGAACTTGCCGATATAGGTGAGCAACCCGACGGCAAACGTCTTCTGGTCGTCACTGGAGATCAGCATCAGCGCGAACAGCAATTCGCTCCAGGCGGCGGTGAAGACGAAGCCGAGCGTCGCGCCCATGCCGGGCAACGTCAGCGGCACGATCACCTTGCGCATTGCCTGCGCACGGGTGCAGCCGTCGATCATCGCGGCTTCTTCCAAGTCCTTCGGAATGCCGTCGAAGAAGGACTGCATCAGGAAGGTGGCGAAGGCAGTGTTGAAGGCGGTGTAGATGATGATCAGTCCGACTAGGCTGTTGGTCAGGCCAAGCTCACCCATGACGCGGTAGATCGGCGGAATGACCATCACCAGCGGGAAGGTTTGCGTCAGCAAAAGCATGATCGCCAATGTCGCTTTGCCGCGGAAGGTGAAGCGCGACATGGCGTAGCCGGCGAGCGTGGCGATGACGGTGACGAATGCCGCCGTCGACACCGAGACGATGACGCTGTTGAGGAAATAGCGGGGGAAATCAGAGGCTTCGAGCACGGTGATGAAGTTGCGGAGTGTCGTTTCCGAGGGCCACAAAGTGATGCCTTCGGAATAGAGCAGCCGCTCCGGCGTCACGGAGATCTTCAGCGTCCAGAAGATCGGAAACAGCGCAAAGATCATGTAGGCCGCAATCGCCGCGTAGAGGCCGATGCCGCTGAAGATGCGCGAGGAGGTGGAGCGTCCGGCGATCATCAGACGTGCCTCACCAGCAAGCGGCGGATGGCGATCAGCGCGATCGCATAGGCGATGAGCAGGACCAGCAGCAGCACCGCGACCGCCGAGGCATAGCCCTTGTCCAGCGACTTGAAGGCGCTGACATAGATGTAGACCGGCACCGTGCTGGTCGAGCCGGCCGGCCCGCCTTCGGTCATGACGAAGATCAGATCGGCGAAGGTGGCGATCCAGATCGTGCGCAGCATGACGGTGATGACGATGGTCGGCGCCAGGAAAGGCAGCGTCACCTTGGTGAAGCGCTGCCAGGGCGAAGCGCCATCGATGGCCGCCGCCTCATGCAGTTCCGACGGGATGGACTTCAGCGCCGCCAGCAGCGTGATGGCGAAGAACGGGATGCCGAACCAGATGTTGGCGATGATCGGCCCCCACATGGCGGTGGCCGGATCGGACAGCACATTGGTCGGCTCGGCCTTCAGCCCAAGCGCGAAGAGCCAGTGCGGCAGCGGCCCGATGATCGGGTTGAACAGCCAGGCCCAGGTCAGACCCGACAGGAAGGACGGCACCGCCCAGGGCAGGAAGACGACCGCCTGCACGAACTTGCGGCCGATGAACGGCTTGTCGAGCAGCAGCGCCAGGCCAAGCCCGAGAAAGAACTGGAAGAACAGGCTGGCAACGGTCCACCACAGCGTGTTGACCAGCGCCTGCCCCAGCACCTGGTCGGAGAGCATCGCCTCATATTGGCCAAGGCCGACATATTCGGATTTGAAGGCTGAGAATTTGCGGAAGGAATAGCTGATGCCGATGATCAACGGCACCAACAGCACCACGACCAGCAGAACGATCGCCGGCGAGAGATAAAGCCAGGGTTCGATGGCGGCATGCGTCAGCCGCTTCTTTCGCGGCCGGCCTGCGGGTCGTATTGTGGACACGGCATAGGTCATCGGGTGCTAAATCGTCTCCTGGAGGAGCGCCGGAATTGGCGACAAGCGTCCTCCCCGCTCACGGGGAAAGATGCCGGTCCACCCTCCGTAGCTGCAGCGCAGCTGCTGCGGAGGACGGGCAAGCAGATGAGGGGCAGCGCCAACATTGGGGTGCTCGCGCTGCCCCTCATCCCACCTTCTCCCCGTAAACGGGGAGAGGAAGAAGAAGGCGGCGCCTACTTTTTGTTCTTGGCCATCCAGTCCTGCTGTTCCTTGGTCAGGAACGCGGCCCACTGGTCGGCAACGTCCTTGGCCGACTTCTGGCCGAGCAGCACTTCCTGGAAATTCTTGATCGCCACCTGGTCGACGAAGTTGCCGAGGTTCTCCAGATGCGTCGGCGGCGTCACCATTTCATATTTGGAGGTGTCGCTGAGCTCGGTGAACCAGCCCTTGAACTGCTCGGTCTTGAAATGGGCGTCCTGGTCGGCACCATTGTGGATCGGCACGACGCCGACTTCCTTGGCCCATTCCAGATTGTCCTTGGGCGACAACAGCGTCGCCATCAGCTTCCAGGCATCGTCCTTGTGCTGCGAATTGGCAAACATCGCCCAGCCGGCATAGCCCAGCGTCGGATAGGACTTGCCGCTCGGCCCGACTGGCAGCGGCGCCACGGCAAAATCGTCGGCGCTCATCTTGTCGGCAATGCCGATCAGCGCATCCGGATCCTGGTTGAGCATGGCGCAGGTGCCGGAATAGAAGCCGGTGACGGTCTCGTTGAAGCCCCAGCTCACCGCATCCTTCGGCGCCAGCCCGTCCTTGTACATGTCGGCCAGCATCTGCAGGCCCTTGACCGAGCCTTCCTCATTGATGGTCGAGGTGCCGTCCTCGTTGAAGTAGCCCCCCTTGCCCTGGGCGATGTTCATGAACATGTGCATGCCGTTGAAGGCGCCCGGGCCGCCACGCAAGCAGTAGCCATATTTGCCGGGAATGGCGGAGATCTTCTTTGAATCGGCAATGAAGTCGTCGAGCGTCGCCGGCGGGCCGTCGAGACCGGCTTCCTTGAACAGCTTCTTGTTCCAGAACAGCGCGTTCACATAATAGCCGTAGGGGATCATGAACTGGGTGTTGTTGACGGTCGAGCCGAACTGCTTGGCGCGCTCGCCGAGCGTCTTGGCGTCGTCCCATTTGGCCATGTAGGGCCCGAGATCCTCGAGCTGGCCGTTGGTGGCATAGAGGCCCATCCAGCGCTCCGGCATCTCGACGATGTCGGGCGTATCGCCGGCCTGCACCATGGTCAGGAATTTCTCGAACGCCTGACCCCAAGGCAGCGAGACCACCTCGACCTTGACGCCCGCATTGGCGGCCTCGAACTCGGCGATCTGCTTCTTCAGAAATTCGGTGCGCTGCGGGCTGGTGATGACCTCGACCAGCTTGAGGGTGGTGTCGGCCAGCGCGCCGCTGGCGGAAATCGCCAGGCCGGCAGCGGTGGCAAGCATGATGCTCAGTCTTTTCATGTTCAGAACTCCCATTTTGAACCCAGTTATTTTTTTGCTTTGTCGAAGGCCTGGGCGATGTCGGCCCAGAGGTCTTCGACGCTTTCCAATCCGACATTGAAGCGGATGGTTCGGGGGCTGACGCCGAAGCGCGCCATCGAATTCAGACCCGGCGTCTGCTCGAGCGAGGCCTTTGCCGGCACGACCAGGCTTTCGTGGCCGCCCCAGCTGACGCCGATGCGGAAGAATTTCAGCGCATCGACGAAAACCGGAATGTCGACATCCTCCGTCACCTCGAAGGAGAACAGCCCGGCATAGCCGGCAAGCGTCTTCTTGCCGGGATGGTTGGAATAGGCGGGATGATTGACCCGCTCGACCTTGTCATGCGCCTTGAGGCGCTCGGCGATGGTCAGCCCGCTCTTCATGTGATGCGGCAGCCTCAACGGCAGCGTGCGCAGGCCGCGCAGCAGCAGCCAGCCCTCGAAGGGCGACAGCTTGGCGCCGAGCTGGGAGTAGGTCTGCTCATTGATGTGGTTGATGTGGGCGGCCGAGCCCGCCACCACGCCGGCGACGGTGTCGCTGTGGCCGCCGAGATATTTCGAGGCCGAGTGCAGCACGAGGTCGACGCCGTGCAGGATCGGTTTCTGGAACACCGGCGTCGCCCAGGAATTGTCGATGGTGGTGACGATGCCCTGCTCTTTCGCCAGCCGCGCCAGATGCGCGATGTCCTGCAGCTCGAACATCATCGAGGTCGGGCTTTCCAGATAAAGCAGTTTCGCGCCAGGCAGTGCCGCCGCAATCGCGTCCGGATCGGAGCCGTCGACATAGTCCACCTTGATATTCAGACGCGGGAACAGCCGCTCGAACAGCCGGTAGGCGTCGCCATAGCAGTTGCGCACCGCGACGATGCGCTCGCCGGCGCCGACGAAGGCAAGCAGCGTGGAGCTGATTGCCGCCATGCCGCTGGAGAAGCCGCGCGCTGCTTCAGCACCTTCAAGCGCTGCAACGCGTGACTCGAACTCCATCACCGTCGGGTTGTCGCCGCGCGAATAGATCGGCTGCTTGCGGCGGCCGGCAAAGGTGTCGGCCATCTCGGCATAGCTGCCGAAGGTGAACAGCGAGGTCTGGTAGATCGGCGGCACCACTGCATTGCCGGGGAACGGATCGTCATGTGCCAGGAGCGTTGCCGCCTCGGCGAGATAGTCGCTGCCGGAAATGCCTGGGTCGAAGCTGTGCTCGTTCATTTGCGGTCCGCAAGTTTGAGGTTGGCGGCGCCGCGCTTCAGGTCGTCCTCGACGGTGGCGATCAGCTTCAGCGCCTCGGCCCGGGCGCCTTCCGGGTCGTGCGCGGCGATGCAATTGAACATTGTGCGGTGATAGGGAAAGCTGGCATGGCCGAAATCGCGCACGCCGAGCGGATGTTCCCAGAAGCGGTGGAACAGTTCGTGCATGGCGGCGATGATCTGCTCGAACAGCGGATTGCCGCAGGCGCGGTAGATCGCCTGATGGAATTCCCAGTCCTCTTCCGACGACATGCCGGCCCGGTTGAGAAACTCCTCCTCCATGATGTCGAGCTTGCGCTCGATCTCGGCGAGATCGTCCTCGTCGGCACGGACGGCGCAAAGCGCGGCGGCTTCCGCTTCCAGTGCGCGGCGGATTTCCAGCGTGCGCATCAGGCCGGTGAAATCATTGCCGCCGGCGAGCGTCAACGGCATGTGCAGCATGTCGAGCGAGACGGCGGCCTTGAGATAGGTGCCCGAGCCCTGCCGGCGCTCGACCAGGCCAAGCCCTTCCCAGCGCGTCAGCGCCTCGCGCACGGTGTTGCGGCTGACCTTCAGGCGCTCGGCGAGGATCCGTTCGGTCGGCAATCTCTCGCCGGGTTCCAGCTTCTCGCGCATGACGAAGCCGGCCAACGCCTTCAGCACCGCATCGTCGCGGGCCGTCGTCTGGATCGGCGGAAGGCTGAATTCGGTCACGCCTGTGCAAACTCAAAGTGGTTCAATGGTCCAACCAATTTCTGCACAGACGAAGGGACGTGTCAACAGTCGAAACGTAGCGGGGCCGAAGGGCCAGAGAGATGCGCCTTCGGCCCTGCCGCTTCAGCCGTGGATCCGCGCCGGCGCAGCGGCCGCGCGAGCCTTGCGCCAACGAGCGAACATTTCCTCGCGAACCCGTCTCGAACCCGCGAGCCGCTCCTTTGCATGTGCCAGCACGGCAGGCGAAGCCTCGGCGGGCGTGCCCGACTGGAAAGGAGGCGCCGGAGCATATTCGAGCGAGAGTTGCACGATCTCAGCTTCCTCCTGTCCAAGCAGCCTCGCAACCAGCGCCAGGCCGAAATCGATCCCGGAGGTGACGCCGCCGGCGGTAATGAGCTTGCCGTCCTCGACGATACGCTCATCGACCGGGATCGCCCCGAACTCTTCAAGGAAATCATGTGCATACCAGTGCGTCGTCGCCCGCTTGCCCTTCAGCAGCCCGGCCGCGCCGAGCACCAGAGCGCCGCTGCACACCGAGGTGATGTAGCGCACCTGCGCCGCGCGCTCCCACACGAAATCAAGGACTGTCTGGTCCTCCAGCAGCGGATTGACCCCACCCCCGCCGGGAATGCACAGCACGTCGAGCGGCGGGCAATCGTCGAAGGTCGCCGTTGGCGTAAGAGACAGCCGTGTCGAGGACATCACCGGACCGCGATCCTTCCAGATCAATTCCACTTCCGCGCCCTTGGCTGTTGCCAGGACTTCGTAGGGACCGGTGAGGTCGAGCTGCTGGACGTTGGGGAATACGAGGATGCCGAAACGCAGGGGCATGGAACTCTCCGTGGATTGACTTCCGGCAATTTAGGACATCATGTTTTGGCGCGATTGCCATTCATCCCTCGTTTCAGGCCAAACCCGATGCGCCGTATCGAAGTGCTTGCTTATCCCGACATCCAGCTCCTCGATGTCAGTGGACCGCTTCAGGTCTTTGCCAGCGCCAACGACTTCAAAAGGCAGGCCGGCGAGCCTGCTCCCTACGAGGTCTCGGTCGTCGCCGCCTCGCCGCGCATCCGCACATCGGCCGGCCTTGTGCTGGAGGCAGCAGCGCTGCCGGCGCACGGAGGCGAGATCGATACGTTGATCGTGCCCGGCGGATGGGGCGTTAACGCGGCCTGCGACGATCCCGTGCTGGTCCAGTGGATCGCCGGTCGCTCGCGTGATGCCACGCGAACCGCCTCGGTCTGCAGCGGCGCCATGGTGCTGGCGCAGGCGGGCCTGCTCGACGGCCGTCGCGCCGTGACCCACTGGGGACGTTGCGCGGAGTTCGCCCGGCGCTTTCCGGCAGTCCGCCTCGAACCCGACCCGATCTTCATCCGTGACGGCAATGTCTGGACATCGGCGGGCGTAACGGCGGGGATCGATCTCGCCCTCTCCCTCGTCGAGGCAGACCTTGGCCGGCATACGGCGCTTGCGGTGGCGCGCGAGTTGGTGGTCTTCCTGAAACGCCCCGGCGGTCAGGCGCAGTTCAGCCAGACCCTCAAGCTGCAGCAAGGCGACGGGCGCTTCGACCAGCTGCATGGCTGGATCCTCGAAAACCTGTCCGGCGACCTGTCGCTGGCGCAGTTGGCCGACCACGCCAATATGAGCCCGCGCAGCTTCTCGCGGCGCTATCGCGAGGCCACGGGCCGGACACCCGCCCGGGCGATCGAGGAAATCCGGATCGAGGCGGCACGACGGATGCTGGAGCGGGGCCAGCCGGTTAACCAGACGGCACGCCGCTGCGGTTTCGGCTCGGAAGAAACGATGCGACGCGGTTTCCTGCGCGTGCTGGGCACCAACCCACGCGCCTATCGCGAGCGTTTCTCTTGCGGTCAGGCCGCTACGACTTCGAGTTCACTTCCGCGGCGGCGCAAGCGTGACGCAGGCCTCTGAGGTCAGCAGCCGGAAGGTGAACGTCTCCTGCAGATAAAGCTCGACGCTCGTGCTGGAATGCGAGAGGTAGCCGATCGACAGGTCCTGGCCGATATCGAGCTCGAAATCCCCGCCGCGCGTGGAGAGCACGAACCCATCTTCGATGGCCGGCGCCCAGATGATACCGCCATCGACCATGCGCTCGACATGATGGAAGACCGGGTAACCCTCGTCGCTGCCGCCGCTGACGGCCGTGTAGGCCGCCGCACCCAGCACCAGCGCATAGGGGCCGTTGACCCCGGCGAGCCGCAACTGGCTGACCGCCTGGGCAACCGCTTCCGGATAGCCCATCACATTGGCCGTCAACGCCACGACCGGATTGCTGGTGCCTTCACGAATGCCCTGGATACCGGCGGCGGCGTAGCCGTCGAACACCGAGCGATCCTCGGCAAAAGCGATCTTGCGCGCCGCTTCCTTCACCGCGGACCAATCTGAATCCGTGGCACCCCGGTCGACATCGTCGATCGCCTGGCGCGTCAATTCGAACGGAACCCGCAACTCGACCAGCGCCTTGACCTCGCGCTGTGTCGATTGAACCCCCTCGCCTGGCGCCGCGATCGGCTTGGTATGGCCGGTGCCGACGGAAGACAGGTCAAAACCCTTCGGGCCGACGACATCGACGACACGCCGCGCCGCCAGATGTCGCTTGAGCGTGCGCGATGCCTCGTCATCGATCTGCGCCCAAGCGCCGTCGGAAATGGGAGCGAGTTCCCGGTAAAGCGTGTTCATGTCTGCCTCACATCCTTGAGAGATCCGATACCGAGTGAACCATCGCGCGGGCGCGACTGGGTTTGATCCGTCGCCTCAGGCTGGGTCGACAGCGGAGCAGCAGTCGCATCCGCCGCGACACCGTCAAGAAAAGTCGCAGACGGCACAAAAAACAGTGTGCCCGTCACCGCGCGGCTGAAGTCGAGCAGCCGGTCGTAATTGCCGGGCGGGCGGCCGATGAACATGTTCTCCAGCATCTGTTCGATGCGCCGCGGCGAGCGGGCATAACCGATGAAGTAAGTGCCGAACTCGCCCTTGCCGGCATCGCCGAACGGCATGTTGTCGCGCAGGATCTCCAGCTCTTCGCCGTCCTCGGTGATCGACGTCAGCGCATTGTGCGCCGATGTCGGTTTGACCGCGTCGTCGAGTTCGATGTCGGAAAGCTTGGTCCGGCCGATGATCTTCTCCTGCTCCGCCACTGGCACCTCGTTCCAGCGCGTCAGGTCGTGCAGGTATTTCTGCACGATGACGTAGCTGCCGCCGGCAAAGTCAGGATCCTCCTCGCCGATGATGGTGGCGTCGATTGCGCCCTGATCTACCGGGTTCTCGGTGCCATCGACGAAACCGATCAGATCGCGGTTGTCGAAATAGTTGAAGCCCTGCACCTCGTCCGTCGTGGCGACAGCGCTGCCAAGCCGCGCCATGATCTGCGTCGCCAGTTCGAAGCAGAGGTCCATTCGCGCCGCACGGATATGAAACAGCATGTCGCCCGGCGTCGAAACAGCGTGATGCTGGCCGCGGATCTCGCGGAACGGATGCAGATCCCTAGGCTTTGGGGTTGCGAACAACCGGTCCCACGCGTCGGAGCCAATTGCCATGACACAGGACAACCCGCCCTCGAGGTCGCGAAAGCCGACCGCTCGTTTGAGTGCGGATAGATCGGCGCACAGGCCGCGTGCGGTAGCGTCGTGTTCGGGGCCGGGTTTGAGCGTAACGACAAGAAAAATCGCGGCCCGCGTCAGGAGGGCGACGACCGGTTGCGAAACAACGACTGGCAAACTGGACTCCATGCTTGATCCGTTCGGTATCCTCTGACGCGGTGCCTGAATCAAGCAGCATCTTACTCAGGTTGGTTCACAGGATTTGGCGCTTGCGCCTGCCCTCGACGATACGGTATTCCCGCCGCAATGGGCATCCCTCCAAGGGATAGGTCGGAAGGATTTTTGATCCGGTTGCCTCACCATCCGCCCGCCCTTCGATTACCGGTATCGTGGGCAGGTCCGACAGGGCGAAGCGGGTTATGAAAGGCAGCGGCGTCGAATTCTCGACGCATGGCACGAGAACGATGTCTGCAAGTAAATGCAACCAGAGCAACATATTTTACCAACAGCGGTTGCTTGCAAACACCGGATCGGTTGATGCTTTTGACATCCAATCTAAAGCAATCGCTATTCATGGAACATGACGGAAATCCGGTTCTCATCGACCTTTTCTTGACGCAGGCCGCGTCGACATTTCCATGTCGTCCAGCGGCTGCGTAGGCGTTCGCGACACCAAACTCCCCGCCACGCTGCAATCGAATTCTGTAGGCCGACAAAATGCAAAGAGCGCGTTGATCCAATTGGGTTTTTTGCTTTAGGACCAAAAACAAACTCGACCTGAAATGGTCCGTTCTTCGCGATTTTGACAACGCTTCGCTGCGGCGATGCAACACATTGATTTATCTGTCAATTTTATGAAAAATTTACCCGTTAACTAACTATTAACGTATCGCTTAACTTTCCCCTCGTTTTACTTAGAATACTTCGAAATGGGTAACTTCCACGATGCGTGACGTTTCAAAAAAATCTCAAGGGGGTAAGAGCGCGATCCGCGAAGCGGATGCGCGGCGCCCCGAGGCGTCCGCAGCAGGTGAGGCTTCCCATCCCCGCTCACTTGGCGAGACCGCACCCGCAGGCGTGACAACCGGCGCGCAGTTTCCCGCCTTGCCGACGGTTGTGCTCGGCGGCCTGCCGATCACCGTTATCGATCGGCAAGACGCCGCCCGGCTGATGATCGCGTCGGCGCGCGGGCATCTGCCCAACACCCGCCCCTATTATTTCACCTCCGCCAATGGCGATGTCATCGCCCAGGTGGGGCAGAACACGGAGGTCGCCGGGCTGTTTCGCCAGGCCGACCAGATCTTCGCCGATGGCCAGCCGCTGGTTTTCGCCTCGCGCCTGCTGTGCAGCGTGCAGCTGCCCGAGCGGGTCGCCACCACTGACCTGTTCCATGATGTGGCCAAGCTCGCCGAACAGGAAGGAACGACATTCTACCTGCTGGGTTCGACGGAGGCGGAGAACAACAAGGCTGTCGCCCGCATCAGAGCCAAATACCCTCGCCTTCGCATCTCCGGCAATTGTCACGGCTTTCTCGCCGGCCAGGCGCTTGAAAGGAAACTCGACGAGATCAACGCGCTTGCGCCCGACATATTGTGGCTGGGCCTCGGCGTGCCGCGCGAGCAGATCTTTATCCGCGATTATGCATCGCGGCTCCACAATGTCGGCCTGATCAAGACGTCGGGCGGGCTTTTCGACCATATCGCCGGCAAGGTCCGGCGCGCCCCGCTATGGGTGCAGAAGGCTGGCTTCGAATGGCTCTGGCGTGTGATGATGGAGCCGCGCCGGCTTTTCTGGCGCTACTTCACGACCAGTCCCCTCGCCGTCTACGCCCTATTGAGGTATTCCAAATGACTGCCGAGCACCGCCACAGTCCGCTGCCCGAAGGGACCGATGCCGAGATCGCCATCGTCGGCGCCGGACTTTCCGGCACCATTGCAGCGAATGTGCTCGCACGGGCCGGTTACAGCGTCATCCTGATCGATCGCCATTCGGTCTTTCCCAGGGAATTCCGTGTCGAGAAAGTCGCCGGCGACCAGATTGAAAAACTGCGCCGGCTTGGCCTTCTGGACAGGCTTTCGACGGCGGCCGTGGCCTTCGACGACATCGTCAACATTCGCAGGGGGCGTGTCCTCGACCGCACGCATGCGCGCCACTACGGCATTTTCTACGATGACCTCGTAGCCGCCATGCGTGCCGAACTGCCCGAAAATGTTCGCTTCATTTCCGGCCGCGTCAACGGGCTGGAGACAGGAGCGGAACGCCAGCGAGTGTCGATCCTCGATCATCACGACGTGACGGCGCGGCTGCTCGTGCTGGCCACCGGCATGGGCGACATTCTGAAGCGCGACGTCGGCATCGAGCGCCACTTCGTTCACCAGAAGCAGTCGCTGACCTTCGGCTTCAATTTGCGCCCGGTGGGAATAAGCGCCTTCAAGCACGCGGCCGTCACCTACTACGGCGAGCGGGTCTCCGACGGCATCGACTACCTGACCCTGTTTCCCGCCGCCGACGTCACGCGCGCCAATCTGTTCGTCTTCCGCGATCACCGTGATCCCTGGGTAAAGGCGCTGCGCGAACGTCCACGGGAAACGCTCATCGAAACACTGCCGGGGCTGGTTAAGACATTCGGCGATTTCGAAGTCATCAACCGTGTCGACAGCTGGCTCACCGACATCACCGTGGCGCAGAACTGTGTGCGCGACGGTATCGTTTTGATCGGCGATGCCTATCAGACTTCTTGTCCGGCCGCCGGAACCGGCGTCAGCCGGCTGCTCACCGATGTCGAACGGTTGTGCACGGTGCATGTACCACAGTGGATGGCTTCGCCGGGCATGACGGCGGCCAAGATCGCAACATTCTACGACGATCCGGCAAAACAGGCGATGGACGAACACGGCCTGCATATGGCTGATTTTCGCCGCAGCCTGACCATCGACACGGACCTGCGCTGGCGCGCGCGCCGGCAGCTTCACTTCAGCCGCCGCCGCGTCATGCAGAAGATCAGCAATTTCAGCCCCGCTTTCGCGGCCAGGCTGCGCGGTTTCAGAAAGCCGGGTATCGAAGCCGCGACCTAAAGCAGCTCTATCTTTGCTTTTAAGCAGCTCTATCTTTGCTTTTGCGTCGTTCCGCAGAGAAGCGCCACGCGCTTTTCCCGCGAAAAACCGCTTCACCCTTTTCCTGTAATTGTTCTAGGAACCGGCCGCCTCGTCGCTGGGCGCCTGCGGCAGCACGGTACGGCCGGACTTGGGCTTCTTGCCATGCGACCCGACCAGACGCCGCGCCAGCGCCTTGGCCGCCGGCAATTTCTCGACGGTCATGTGCGCGGCATAGCCGAGCGGGCTGCCGGCCCTGAAAATCTGCCACATCGGCGATGGCCGGCCACCAAAGGTAATCTTGTAGGGTTCGTCGCCAATCGTGAAGTCGAGCGAATGGTCGCCGCGCTCGATGCAGTCGCGGGCGATCTGTTCGAACATCAGGCTGCCGATCGACTGCTTCCGGTAACCCGCCTCGTCAAAGCCGCCGAGAATGACCAGCAGCGAGCCGCGATGTGCGAGACCAAGCGCGCCGGCGATCGCCCGATCGTCCATCCAGAACGTGTAGGTGCGGGCAAAGCCGCCACTTCCCTCGGCCGCCACGGCCATATAGAACTCGAAATAGGACGGCGACTGCAACAGGTCGGCTGGGCCGTCGCTGCCGTCGAAACGCTTGCCGCGGTACAATTTGAGCGCATCGAATGTCGTCCGGATGGCGTCGATACTATCCGAACATTCAAAACGCGCCTGGCCCATCCGGCCGAGTTGCCGCGACTTCTTGTCGAGCTCCTTGCGATAGGAATTGTCGAGTTGGTGTTCGCGCCACGCCGTGAATGTCGTTTCAAGCTTGCTGGAATAGGCGCTCATGCCCATGCTTTCGCGCTTGTCGACGCCAAACAGGCGCTCGATTGCCAGCGAGCGGTCGGCCAGCTTGCCGATGCGCAGCAGGTCATAGGGCTTCAGATGCTTTCGGATGGCGGCCACGGTACGCCCATCTGCCACGATGCGCGAAAACGTCTCCTCGTCGGCGACCGGCGATATGTAGTCGGAAACACGCATGTCGGCGAATTCCACGACTTTCAGAAGCGTGTAGCGACGCCTGACCAGCGGCAGGACCATCGCCAGTCTTCCGCCTGCCCGCACGACGATGATCAGCGGCGTGGCCGCTCCATTTCCGACGATCTTCTCGTACAGCAGGGCGAGCCAAATGGGGTGCTGAAAAGCGGTCGCGGCCGAGCTGGCGAAAAGCTCGGCATATTCCTTCGAACGAAAATCGAACGAATCCTCGACTGTGACTTCAAACATGTATGGTCCGAACCGGCTGGGTATGGTCTATCGACGCTGTCTTGTGTTCCACGTCAAGGTCAACCGCATGGAATGTTAGAAACTTGGTATATGCGAAGCCTCAAGCGCTGATTGCATATCTACCGTCAATCCAGCATTGCGCGGCTGCCCGGCAGGATTGGTCAAGTTCTTCCCGTAAAGGGAATGGCCAGACTTGCAAGTAACCGCAAGGTAAGTTTTTTCAGTCAGTCATTTGTTTGTACCGGTCATTTCCCTTCAAATGTCCAGGCCGGGTCCCGATACAATCGCGAACTGGTACGACATGCTGGCGATCGACGTCATTGTTCCACAAACTGCACCGCGCCTGTGGCAGAAGATTGTCGTCGAGCAACTGCAATCGGACGGCCACGATGTCGCCGTGCTGCAGCAGCCGGGAACGGCAGGCTGGCCAGGTTCGGCCAAAGCCGCGTTCGCGTTCGAACAGCGGCTGTTTCGGCGCCGCCGTCCCAATCTGGCCGCGGCGTTGAACGAGATTCCGGTCCAGCCGGCCGGCCGGCCCGCAGCACTCAGGCTGGACCTTGCCGGCAATGCGCCGCGATCCGATGTACCAACCATTGGCCTCCTTTTCGACGGATCTCGGTCCGATCTTGCAGTGGCAACAGTGGTCGCGGCCGGAAAGCTGCCTGTTATCGATGCCGTCCTTGATGGAAAAGTGGTCGGCCGGGCACGGCCGATGGTGGACAAGCGGGAATCGGTGGCGCTCGGAACGGAAGATGTGCTCGCACGCGCCATTACCCTGATCGTCTCGCTCGCCAAGGCTTTTGCCGATGGCCGGGCCTTGCAGAACGAACCATCGTCTGAAGCCCGCAGCGGTCCGGCAATGCAATTCCTGCCCGCCTATCTCGGTTCGGCGCTGCCGCGGCTTGGCCGTGAAATCATCCGGCGCGTCAGCTATCGCCACGCGCATTGGCGGGTCGGCTACCGCTTTGCCGATACCCCCGGCGTCGTGGATACCGGCAGGCTGGGCAGCGGCTGGTCGGTGCTGCCCGACCCCGGCGACCATTTCTACGCCGATCCGTTCCCGTTCGAATGGCAGGGCCAGTCGTTCCTGTTCGTCGAGGACTATCCCCATGCTATCGGCAAGGCCGTCATCTCGGTCGTTGCGTTCGATGCCAACGGGGTTCCGGCGGCGCCGAGGGTGGTTCTAGAGGAACCGCACCACCTCTCCTATCCCCAGGTGTTCGAGCGTGACGGGGCAGTCTGGATGCTGCCCGAAGCCAGCGCCAGCGGCAAGCTCACCCTCTATCGCGCGTCAGCTTTCCCGGATCGCTGGACCGCCGAGACCGTTTTGGTCGAGGGCGAGGTTTCCGACGCAACGCTGCTCGAACATGACGGGCAGCTCTGGCTGTTCGCCACCGACCGCGACGGCTACGGCAGCACCTCCGACACGCTGGTGGTGTTTTCGGCTCCTGCCCTCACCGGCCCCTGGACGCCACATGCCGGCAACCCGATCCTGATCGACCATCGCATGGCGCGTCCGGGTGGCGCTTTCGTACACAGCCGCGACGGCCGTATCGTTCTTCCCGTACAGGACGGAACGCGCGGCTATGGCGGTGGCCTCGGCCTGTCCGAACTGTTGCAGCTCGACCGGCAGACGGTGCGGCTTTCAGCACCCCGGCCGATCGTTGCCGATGGCGACTGGCCATACCCGAAAATCCACACGCTCAACCGCGCCGGCAGGCTGGAAGTAATCGACGGGATCGCGGCGGTGCGGAGGCGCTAGAGCAATTCCAGGAAAAGTGTGAGCGGTTTTCCCGGGAAAAGCGCGCAGCGCTTTCCCTTGGGAATTGCGCAAAATAAAGACATAGAGCGATTCACCGTTTCCGTGAACCGCTCTAGGAAAGCAGTAGCGCCTCGTAGCCGGTACACATCTGGGCCGGCGAGTACTTGTCCTTGAGCCGCCGACCAGCCGCCGAAAGCCTGGTCATGAGCTCCGGCCTGGCGATCATCTCGGCAAGCCCCGTGGCCATGCCGGCGGCGTCGGCCTCGACGAAGATCGCAGCCGGTTCGCCGTCTTGCGCGGTCAGCACCTCGTGCATCACGGCAAGATTGCTTGCCACCACCGGCAGCCCGGAAATCGCCGCTTCGACGCAGGCAAGACCGAAGGTCTCGCTCGTCGACGGGAACGCATAGACATCGCCCGCCGCCAGGAATTCGAAAATCTGCGCCGGCGGAACTTCGCCGACCAGATGCAACCGGTCCGCCACGCCCCGCTCCCTGGCAAAGGTGACAAGCGTCTCGAGTTCCGGTCCGACGCCGGCAAGCGCTACATGGATGTCGGACAACCGTGCAAGTGCCCCGACCAGCGCGATCTGGTTCTTCGTCCGCGTCAGGCGTCCGGACGAGACGGCAAGCCACGCATTGCCTGGCAAGCCGAAGCGGGCGCGCGCAGCAGCCTTGTCGAATTGCTCACGCGGCGCCGATACACCGTGATCGATACGATGGAGGCGGCGCCGGTAGGCTTGCGGATAGTGATCGAATTGGGCTTCGGTCCAGGCCGAGTTGACGATGTTTGCATGATAAAGGCCGGTCACGCCCATAAGCTTGTCGATCTGGGAGAGCAGGCCCATGGTGCCCTTGGTGTGCGGTGCGCCGCTCTGGTTGGCGACGATGTGCCTGACCCCGGCCAGTCGCGCGCCGATCGTGCCGAAGATATTGCCATAATGCTGATAGGTGATGACGGCATCCGGCCGCGTCGTGCGCAGATAGCTCACCAGTCCGATGGTCGCCCGGATCTGTCCAGGCAAGCCTTTTGGCGGCTCGGCAAGGATGAAATCGGCGCTGGCGTCGTGGTCGAATGCGTCGGTCTTCCGGTACATGAAGACGGTGCGGACATCATGGCCACGCGCCCGCAATCCTTCACCCACCATGTCGGAAACGCGTTGCGCACCGGCCGCCTCCGCCTGCGTCTGGACCTGCACGATCTTCACGTGCGGTCTCTAAGCACAGGACGGGAAACGGCTGCCGCCTTGCCCATCACGAGGCCGAAGATGGACGGGTTTATGCCTATTCGGCGCCGCGCGATCGACACTGCGAGGGCAGTCCAGGCAATCACCGTTCCGGCGATGGTAACTGCCGCGCCGACCGGCCCGAAATAGTAGGTCGTCGCGGCGGTCGCGGCTAGCCCCAGCACGTTGACGATGATCAGCACCTTGAACAGTGCATGCTGAAGGCCGGTCAGTTGCAGCAGTATCTCGATCGGGCCGCAAGCGGTGGCGAAGGTCGCGCCGATGCCGAAGATGACGAGCGTCGTACGCATGGTGGGCGTGTCATAGGCCGGATTGAAAATGGACAGGATGAAGCCGCCGAAAAGCCAGAACGCCGCCAGCACGCAGAGCGCAATGGCGAAGCTGCCAAGTGCCGCAAGGCTGGTGATACGCTGCACATGCGCCCTGTCGCCGCTGTAGAAGGCGCTCGAAATCTGCGGCGCCAGCGCCTGGTTGATGCCGTTGAGCGCCAGCGCCACGAACCGCGTGGTGCGGTCGGCGACGAAGATGGCGCCGGCCGGCACTGGCCCCAGGATCATGGCCACCAGCAAGGTGCTGACCTGGCCGAGCGCCGGCGGCAGCGAGGTGACGCCCCACAGGCCAAGTGTCACCGTCTTGAATTCCTGCTTTTGCGCTGGGCTGAGCGGGCCGCGCTCGGCGCGCGCGGTTTCGCGCAGCAGAAGCACCGTCTGTGGCACGACCGAAAGGATGAGCAGCCCGGCGGTCAGAAAGGTCGCGGCGACCGCACCCATCTCGATATGCAGGAAGCGGCACCCGAGCATGACGGCAATGGTCGCCGCCCGCCATATGATATCGCGCGGCAACAGGCCGTAAATGAGTGCATGCTTGGCGCGGAAGGCGCCGGAGGTGAATTCCGACCAGCCGAGCGAGAATGACAGCACCGCGGCAGCCAGGCACAGTGATAGCCATTCGGGCGTGCCGCCGCCGACGAACGGCAAAAACCCCGCTACCAGGATGAGCAGGCTGGAGACGACAAGCCCGAGCAGCGCCACCAATATGGCCCGCGCCATCATGCCATGCGCCGAATTGAGGTCGCCAAGGCCGGCATATTGCGGCCAGAACCTGAGCACGGTGCTCTGCTGGCCAACCGATGCAAAGAAAGAAACCAGGCTGGCGCCGGCGTAGGTGGCGCTGTAGAGGCCGAACTGCCGCTCGTCCATCACCATCGCCACGGCCACGAACATCAGGAACGACAGGCCGGCACTGGCGAGCTTGATCACACCCGCGACCGCCCCGCTCCTGGCGAGCGCGGGGATGGACATGCGCATGTCGGCTGCCGGATTGCCGCTCCCAGCCATTGCGGCTTTGTTGTCGCTTATGTTGTCATCCAAGATCGGCTCCCGTGACGATCGGCAATGGCCTTGCCCCCGCGGCAGCCGAACCGACCCTGAAACCTGTCCCTGAATAGAACAAAAACTCACGCAAGCGCCAGTGCCAACGCGACGAATGGTTACTGGCGCCCCTGCATACAAAGGTGAAACGCTTTGGTAACCTTAACGAAGGGCTAACGATAATGGGAAATAGTGCGAGGTGTAGAGTGATGTGACTCTGCAGAGGAAAAATGATGAGTCCTGCCAGCATCGACGATCGCACGCTTCCACCGCTGTTTGATATCGCGGCGCTCTGGGCGATTCTTTGGGGCCGTCGCCTGATGATTTTTGTCATTACAGGTGCAGTGCTGCTGCTGACGGTGCTCTATCTCGCCGTGACCAGCCCGAGCTACACGGCAACAGCCTCGATCCTGATCGACCCGCGCGATTCGCGTTCCACCAATTTCAACAATGTTCTTCCCGGCATCGGCTCCGACAGCGCCGCCATTGCCAGCCAGGTCTTCGTCATCGAATCGCAGGATCTGCTGGGAGATGTATTCGACGGTCAAAAGGTTGAGAACGACCCCGAATTCTCGGGCCGCGGCCTGGTATCGCGGCTGTTTTCCATATTCGGATCGGACAAGAAAGCCACGCGCGACGCGACCTTCAAGCGCTTTCAAAAAGCGGTGACTGTGGAGCGCGAAGGGCTCACCTATGTCATCAATGTCAGCTTCACCTCGAAATCGCCGGAGACGGCCGCGCGCATCGCCAACGCCATCGTCGAGCGCTACCGGACCGGTCTTGCCGGAGAGCGCGAAGGCGCCAACAGCGATGTGAACTCCCTCCTCAACGACCGGATCAAGGGCCTGCAGAAGGACGTCAGCGACGCCGAACGCGCGGTCGAGGATTTCAAGACGACGCACAGGATCGTCGACCCGACCGATGGCGGCACGCTGCAATTCCAGCTCGACCAGCTGACGACGCAGCTGATCACCGCCCAGGGCGACGCCGACCAGGCAAGGAACCGCTACAATCAGGCGCTTGCCGTGGGCAGCTCGCCTGCAGGTCTGGCCAGACTGGCGGAAATCCTGTCCTCCAACTCGGCCATAAAATTGCGCGACGACTATAACCAGCGCGCCGCCGAACTCGCCAATCTCGAAACCATGTATGGGCCGCGCCATCCGGCGATCGCGCGGCTGCGGTCCGAGCTGGAACGGATGAATCGGCTCATGGGTGCCGAGGCCGACCGCATCAGGCAGCAGTTGAAGGCCAGCTACGATCTTGCGGCGCAAAATGTCGGCAAGTTGCAGGCCAAGCTCGAAGCCTTGCGCCAGCAGTCTTCCGACTCGAGCCTTGCCCAGGTGCAGCTGCGGATGCTGGACTCCAAGGCCCAGGCCGCTCGCGGCGTCCTCGACGACTATCTGAAGCGCGCCAAGGAAACCTCGCAGATGGAGGGCGTCCAGACCTCCGAGGCGCGCACGATCGCCAAGGCTTCGCCGCCACTGCAACCGACCTGGCCGAAGCCGGCTCTGCTGTTGCCAGTGAGCGCAGTTCTTGGCCTTCTCGCCGGATGCGGTCTCGCTCTGGCGTTCGGCCCGGTCCGCCGGCCCGAAGACGAACCGCAGGCGCCCAAGGAAGAAGTGGTGCCGGCGGTCCAGCCGAGGCAGGACGCACCGCGTGCCGCTGCCCAGCCGGCTCCGCAGCCGCTGCCGGCCAGTCTGGGCGAATACCGCGTGCCGGCAAGCGGTACGGCGCTTTCAGGCATCAAGGCAATCAGGGCCTCACTGTTCCAGGACGGCGACGAGACGCTATCGCGCGACGTGCTGAAGCTGATGCGGCAGATCATCCTGCGCCTGCACGACCATCCCAAACCCTTTGTGCTGGCCGTGTCCTCGACGCGCGGCAGCCTCGAGGCAAGGCTTGCCGGCGCATTGATCGGGATCAGCCTGCAGCGCGTCGAACAGAACGTGCTGGTCGTTGAGATCGAAGGCCAGCCATCCGCTTCGGCGGACCATGGCCCCGGTATATTCGTCGACAGCGCCAGCGGCCTCAGAACCGCCATCTGCAGCCCGCAGGGGCAAAAAGGCGGCCAGACCTTGGGCGACGTTCTGACCGAGGCTGGGAACGCCTTCGACTTCATTCTCGTCAGCGCCCCGGCCTTCAGCGAAAAGGCCTGGTCCCCGGAGTTTTTCACGCGGGCCGATCTGACGCTTCTGGCGCTGACCCCGTCGGAGCAGGCAGCCGACGCTGCCGCCCTGTTGGCGCAACGGCTGGGCGTCGCCCAGATCGGACGCAGCGCCACACTGGTGATCGCACCGCAGACCGCGCAGCCGGCCGCGCGCACGCCTGTGCCGCCGTCCGGCGCCGATTGGCGCCGCAGTTTGGCTGCGAGGAGCTGATCCGTGCCGGCGGAGCTGACATCGCTGCCGGTGATGTCACGGCGGCAGGCGCTCGCTCTGGCCGGCGGGGCTGTGCTGGCCGGCCTCCCCTTCCCGGCCTCCGCAACGACGACCGCGCGCAGCATTCCATCACGTGGCTTCAATCTTCCGGGATGGCTCGATCGCGAGGCAGGGATTGCTCCCGCCACTGCGACGCTGGAAAAGCTGCGCCAGTCGGGGTTCGAAACCATCCGCTTGCCGGTGAACAGCGATCTTATCTCGGCCGGCGACACGGCCGGGCTCGTCCGCATCCGTGACGGCGTCGCCGACCTTGCCGGGCTGGGCTTTGCCGTTCTCGTCGACATGCACCCGTCCGCCGACCTTCACGCCGCTTTCGAACGCGATCCGGCGGGCGCAAGCGAACAGGTTGTGCAGGCGTGGACGGCCTTGCGTCCCGTCATCGCCGATCTGCCGGCGGCCTCGGTCTATCCGGAGCTGCTGAACGAGCCGCCGATGGAGCACGCCGTCTGGCTGGCGCTGCGCGACAGGCTCGCCGAGACGCTGCGCGCAACATGTCCGCGCCACACACTGGTCTGGGGCCCTGCACGCTTCCAGGGCATATGGGAAATAGCCGATACGCCGCCTCTGGCCGACGACAACCAGATCGCCGCCATCCATTTCTACGCACCAATGGCGTTCACCCATCAATGCGAGAACTGGGATACGTCGCCGCTGGCGCGCATGGCCAACCTGCCCTTTCCCGCGACAAGGGAGACTCCGGCGGTCCGCGAGCTCATTGCTAGACTGCGCACTGCCGGCGACAAAGAAGCCGCTTCCCTGCTCGAGAACGAACTTTCGAACCCATGGACGCAGGCCGCGATCGCCGCGAACTTTGCCGAGGCCGCACGCTGGTCGGCGGCTCATGACTGCCCGGTGATGCTGAACGAATTCGGCGTGCTCAATTTCTGCGTCGATGCGCAAAGCCGCGCGGCCTGGGTCCGTGCCGTGCGCGAGGCCGCCGAAGCCAACCATATCGGCTGGACCTATTGGGAGCTCGACCAGGGCTTTGGCTTCATCGCCAGCAGGCAGAGCACTGAAGGTTTCGACGCCTCGATGATGGCTGCCCTCCTGGGCGAGGCGGGCCAGCTATGAGCGTCACCGGAGCCTATCCGCCAGTCGGCCTGCGCGCGCAAAGCCTGGCAGCCCCGCGCGACGCACTGCTGCATGTCTGCGTGTCGCTGATCGTTGTTGTCTTGACGGTTTCGGCCTTTGCCGTCTGGACCCCGTTCGGCATTGCCGCGACCTTCCTCCTGACGCTAATCGTGTCCAACGCCCTGCCCGCGGGCGTTCCCGTCCTGATCATCTGCGCCTTCCTCTACCAGAACCTCGTGGTCACCTGGTACACCCCTTACATCCCGGACAACGATACGTTCGATTCGCTGCGCGGTACCAATTTCGTCATCCTGATGAGCGCCTTCGGCATTTTCCTTGCCGCGTCGTTCCAGCACCGCGTGCGCGCCCTGATCGAATTGCGCTTCTGGCTGCTGCTCAGCCTCGTGCTCTGTGGAACCATCACCTTCTATCTCGCCCTGGGGGTCGTGCACGGCCAGCCCAAGGACGCGGTCGTCTATTTCCGCAACACGATCACGCCGCTTGCCTGCTTCCACATCGCCGTGCTCGCCGCCAGCCTCTATCCGGTCGACCTGCGCAAGAGCATGTTGTGGCTCGGTGCCGGCGCGGTCGTCTACGGATATCTGGAATTGATCTTCACGATGAATTTCCTCAGCCTCTTCCATGGCGACCTTTACATCGAACGCAGCATTTCGCGGCAGATCGAGACCGGCGTCTGGGAGAAGGCGCTGCAGGAGACCGGCTTCGTTTTCCGTGGGCTCGAGGACGTGATGACCACTACTTTCTTCAACACGCCGCTCTTCAACGACATCCTGCCCAGCGTCTTTCGTGTCGGCGGCCCGAATTTTCATCCGATCAGCTATGCCTATGCCCTCAGCATCATATCGGCCTGGCTGCTGTTCAAGGGACGCTGGCTGCTGCCGATCGCGGCCTTGCCGCTGCTGCTCGTCATCGGCTCCAAGGGCGCGACGTTCCTGCTGCTCATGGCGCTCGCCATGCGTCTGATCTACAGCCCCTCCCGTGCCGGTTTTACGCTCACCGCCGTCATAGTCCTGGCTTTAGCCTGGACGACCGCGGCAATCGGCTATGGCGCAACGCATGGGGACTATCACGTGCTTGGCCTGACGGCCGGCCTGCGCGACTTCCTGGCCAACCCACTTGGACAGGGACTGGGCTTTGGCGGCAATTTGTCGAGCACCAGCCTCAATCTCAGCTGGGCCAACGCCCAGGCGGAAGGTGTCGCCTCCGTTCCCGTCGAAAGCGCCGTCGGCGTCATGCTCTATCAGATGGGCATAGGCAGCTTTGTCTTCTTCGGTTTCCTGGCGGCGCTCGCCATGGCGGCACGGCGGCAGTTGATCGAAACCCGCGACCCGGATTTCCTGTTCGGTTTCGTCGTCATCGTTACCATCTCGGCCAATGCCGTGCTGCAGGAAGAAGCCTTCTACTCGCCGCTTGCACTCGGCTTCTGCCTGCTGCTCGTGGGCGTGTCGCTGGGCACGCGCTGGCGCGAACTGGCGATGCAAAGAGCAATTACGGCCCGAACACCACAAGCTCGGTGAAAGTCAGGTCGCCGGGCGCCGGCGGCTTCGGACCCTTGAAGTATTTTATCCCCCGGTTGGCGAAGTAGCGGCCGAACAGGCCAGGAATGGGCTCCTTGGCATCGACGAGGCAAAGCAGGATTCCCCTTCGCAAGACAAAGCGCCCCACGGCGCCGGCACACCGGCTCAGATCCGCCAGGGAGCGGCAATAGACGATCTGGGCGCAGGGGATGAGACCATGCAGTATTCGGCGCGGCATCAACACCAGCGGAGACGCCACCCCGTCACAAATGCAGACCAGAGAGATGCAGCCCAGCGCGGCGTGTTCCAGGACGATGTATCTTTCGCCGTCGGAGAGCATCGCCAACTCGGCAAGATCGGGACGAACCTCAAGCACCCGACACGACCCCCGTACCGAACTCAAGGCGGGCAGGAAAGCAAATTGTCCATTGGAAAAAAGCTGAAAGCCGAGTGCCTTGTTGGCCTTCAATGTCGAGGGCGCCGGCGAAATGTTGGTGAAGGTCACGTCCCTCCGCCTGAGGATCGCCCAAATCAACTTCATGGCCTGGGGGCGGTACCCTTCGTCCACCGTCCAGCTTGAAATGTTGCAGCGGATTTCGTCGCCCTCCCGGCCAGGGAAGCGGGCGTAGAGCGTCAGCACGACGCCAACGATCCGGCCGGCATTCTCCAAGGCAAAGCCGTACTGTGGAAAATCGGCGACGACGGGACGCTGCGACAAACGGGCAAGCGCCCGCATCCAGTAATTGCGGCTGCGTTCTGGAAAGCCCCGGCGCAGGCAATCGACTACGCCGTCCCAATCACCCTGGTGAATTGGCCGGCAGCTGAGATCGGGAGGAACGGTACCAAATACTGCCATAGTCGACCCGTGAACACGATCAGATTACCAGACCCATTCACCCCCAGACTGCCAATAACGCAGGACGATTAATAATCTGCTTTGTCGTCGGAAAACATCCCCATTATGGCGCCCGATGATAGCCTTGTCTCGGCGTCGATGGCAGGATTGGCCAGGGTGTCACCTGCCCGACGCGTGCCGGCCTGCATTCCTGCCGGAAAAGATGCAGCTGCCGAGAAATGTCCCTTCAAGCGCATTGTAGCCGTGATAGCCGCCACCGCCGCCGCCGGCCACCTCGCCCGCCGCATAGAGCCCGGCAATGGGCTCGCCATCGCCGTCGAGAACCTGTGAATTGAGGTTGGTGTGCAGGCCGCCCAGCGTCTTGCGGGTCAGGATGTTGAGGCGCACCGCAATCAGCGGCCCGTGCTTGGGGTCGAGTATCTTGTGCGGTTTGGTCACCCGGAAGATCTTGTCGCCGATGTAGTTGCGGGCGCCGCGGATGGCCGTGACCTGCGCGTCCTTGGTGTAGGCATGGTCGACCTCGCGGTCACGCGCCACGATCTGCGCCTTGAGCCGGTCGTAGTCGAGCAGATTGTCGCCGGACAACGCGTTCATGCCGGCGACCAGGTCGGCCAGGTTTTCGCGGACGACGAAGTCCTCGCCCTTTTCCAGAAACGCCGCCACCGATGGCGGCGCCTTGCCGCCGCGCCGGTTCTTCAGCACGGCCCGCCAATCCTTGCCGGTGAAGTCGAGGTTCTGCTCCGAGCCCGACAGCACGAACTCCTTCGAGGCGATCGTCTTGGTCAAAACGAACCAGGAGTAATCATGCCCGGTCGACAGGATGCGCTTCAGCGTGCCGAGCGAATCGAAGCTCGGAAAGAACGGCGCCTCCATGCGTTGTCCGAGCGCGTCGAACCATAACGGCGACGGCGCCGACAGGATGCGGATGCCATGGTTCGGCCAGATCGGATTCCAGTTCTTGATCCCCTCGACATAGTGCCACATGCGGTCGGCGTTGATGACGGCTCCGCCGGCTTGCTGGGTGATCGCCACCATGCGGCCATCGACATGGTGCGGCACGCCGGCGACCATACGCTTCGGCGCCGGCCCTAGCCGCTCGACCGGCCAGACCTTGCGGACAAGATCGTGGTTGCCGCCAATGCCGCCGGAAGTGACAATGACCGCGCTGGCCGAGAGTTCGAAGTCACCAACGACCGTGCGGTTCGACTGCTTGCCGCGCTCGACGTTGGACGCCTCCAGGATTTCGCCAGCGACACCGGTGACCGCGCCGTTGGTCTTGACCAGCCGGCTGACCTGATGGCGGAATTTCAGTGTGATCAACCCCTTGGCGACATGTTCGCGCACGCGCCTTTCGAACGGCGCGACCACGCCCGGCCCAGTGCCCCAGGTCAGATGGAAGCGCGGCACCGAATTGCCGTGGCCATTGGCCAGCGCGCCGCCGCGCTCGGCCCAGCCGACCACCGGCCACCAACGCATGCCCATGGCGTGCAGCCAGGGCCGCATCTCGCCGGCGGCGAAATCGACATAGGCTTCCGCCACTTTCCTTGGCCAGCGATCCTCGGGCCGGTCGAACTGGGCCGAACCCAGCCAGTCCTGCCAAGCGAGGTCGCGGCTGTCCCTGATGCGCAAGCGGCGTTGCTCGGGCGTATTGACCAGAAACAGGCCGCCGAGCGACCAGAATGCCTGACCGCCGAGAAAACCGCCGCCTTCCTGCTCGACGATGATCACGCGCTTGCCGGCTTCGCCGAGTTCGGCGGCGGCGGCCAGACCGGCCAGCCCGCCGCCCACAATGATTGCATCCGCGTCAGCCATTGTCGTAACTCCTGTCTCGCCTTTGCGATGCTGCCCTGGGATCGTCGCTTGCCACTCGGCACTATCCCAGCAGCGCGTTCCAGATGATACGCGGCAGTTTCAGGACGCTCGTCCGGTAGTGAAACTCGGTGATCAGCCGGCCGACGATGTGCGCCCTTTTATGTGTCAGGAACCACGCCGGTTTCGGTATGATGCGGAACGGCGCTTCGAGCACGCTGCGCTCGGGCTTGTCGAACAGGTAGGTGTTGTGGACGACGCCGATGCCGCTCTGCACATCGTCGAGCGTATGACCGGGGAAAGCGCCCCAGGTCGGCCGCAGCAGCGCAAACAGAACGCCGCTCCAGGAATTGATGCCGATGCCGCCATAGCGCAATTCGGCAACGATCTCCTCGAAGCGCTGCCGGCCGATCTCGGCGATCGTTTTGGGATGGATGAGAATGTTGGCGGCCAGCGTGCCGTGCAGCTTTTCATTGGCGTAGGCGACCGCGGCGCGCAGGTAGGATTCGGCGTTGCCAGCCGGCAGCCGCAAGACGCTGAGTGCTGGCGCAAACACTTCGGCTTTTTCGAGATAGGTGTCCGTGCCTGGCCGGAACGGCACCACCACGCAGGCCGGCCCGCCGGGCCGCTCGAATTTTTGAGCGCTGGCGGCATGCGCTTCGAAGGCGGCGAGGCGCTCGGTGGCACCGGGATAGTAGGCCGGCCGCGACGGAGCCTTCTGCACCACCTTTTCGAGCGCCGCCAGCAGCGCGTCGGATTTGTCCCAGCCTTCGGGCAGCACCAGCATCTGGCAGGCGATGCAGTTGAAGCCGGAATTGTTGAGCTTCTGGGTCGCGATCAATTCGGCATGGTAGGCGATTTCGGCATCCGACCATGGGCCGGGAACCACGATGGTCGGCGCCACGCCGCCAAGCTCGGAGGTGATACGCCTTCTGTTCCTCGGCGTCCCCGCAGCCTTGTTATTGCGACCCTCCTCGCCGGCACCCCAGACGATCGCGTCATGCGAGGCGGCGGCGCCGGTGATGTGGATGTCGTCGACCAGATCGTGATTGCACAGATAGGCGCCGACGTCGGCGCCGCCGCGCACGATGCGCAGCGCGCCGAACTCGATCAGCGGCCGCAGCGCCGGCCGCAGGAAATCGATGAGATAGTCGTTGACCGGGTTCATCTTGAGCAGGACGACCTGGTGTTCGACGAGCAGCTTGTGCAGGCAGTCGAGCGGCGCGATCGAGGCGACATTGCCGGCGCCGAGCACCAGGCCGATCTTGCCCTTGCGGCTGCTTGCCGGCGCGTCATAGGCCGAGGCGGTGTTTGCGGCGAGGTTCGCCTTGGTCACGCCAGGCTGCATCCAGATCTCGGCCTTGAGACCGGTGAACAGAACCTTGTCCCAGAGCGAGTTCGGAACCACCGTCACCGCCACCTGTCCGTTGGGCAAGGTGCGGACCGGCAGCCTGTCGAGGAATTTCTTGCCCTCCATCAGGCTGAGCGTGTGGATGAACTGGTTGCAGCCATCCATCAGCGCCGCCGGGCCGGCGAGCCACTCCTCGCCTTCCAGCGGCGAGCCGGTCGGGATGCCCTTCTTGCGGGTGGCGGTCTTGACCCATGCCTCGGCGACCTCGCGGATATGCTCCTTGATCTTGCGCAGCAGTGCGATCCGCTCGCTGTTCGAGGTCTGCGCCCAGTCATCCTTCTTGCGGTCGAGATCGGTGAGCGCCAGGTCGAGTTCAGCTGCCCATTCAGGCTGCACGGGGTGGGTTTTGACTGCCTTTGCGACCATCGTGTCCTCCTCCATTTCGATTTTACGAAAACGGCAGCGCGGCCCATTGCGCGGCGATCTTACCGCCGGAATAAACCTGGATCGAACCGAATTGCTGTAGCACGAATTCGCTCTGCGTCGGACGCAGGAAGGCGTAGTCGTCGGGCCCGACATTGGCATCGTCGGGCAGCGCCATGAATTGCTGATTGGTCGAAAAGCCGAACGTCTTGTCGGCCTTCATCCCGGCGGGATGGACAGGCTTGGCCATCCACTTGCCGCCATAGAGAAAACAGCCGCGCCGTGGCAGCAGCCCGAGCTTCTGCAGCAGCCATGAGCGCTGGTCGAGGCCCGGCACCTGGACATCGATCACCTTCAAGATCGACGTCGCAATGAAAGCGGCAGGCTGCAACTGGCTGAGGCTGGGCACGTCGAAATCGGTCGGCAAGACGAAGGCCGATCCGATGGACAATTCATTGGCGCCGACCCAGCTGTCATAGAGCAATGCGGTGCTGCTGCCGCCAAGGTTGAGGATCCTGCGCTGGTCGGGCGCAAGGCAGCCGACATACTGACGAAACAGGCTGACCGCCTTGGCGCGCGCCTTGGCCGGTCCGCCGAGCAGTTTGGGGATGTGGCCGATATGCGCCTCGTAGGCCATGACGCCTTCGCATTTCAGCCGCGGATAGTTCGCCAATGTGGCCACCGCCCGCGCCAGTGCGTCGGGATTGCCGATACCGCCGCGATGCAACCCGACATCGACCTCGAAGCAGATGCGCAGCTCGCGGTCGAGCTCAGCGGCAAGCGCGCCATAGGCGGCCAGCCGTTCCTCGGTGTCGATCAGCCAGACGATGCGCGACGTCGCTTCGCCAAGACCGGCGAGAACACCCTTGGTCAGTGCGTGCCTGGCGCCGGCGACTGGCATCGGCTTACCAAGCAGGAGATCGACATCGGGAAAGGCTTTCAGCATTTCAGCGCTGATTGGCAGATGAAAGGTCATCAGCCGGTCGGTAGCGAACGCCGCACGGATGTGCTCGATGAGCGGCAGGCAAGGCAGCGACTTGTCGACGATGCGCAGGTCGAGGCCCGTGGCGAACTTCGCCTTGATCGCAGCGATGTTGTGATCGAGCCGGTCGAGATCAAGCACCAGGCAAGGCTGAAAGATCTCGGCCGCCCTGAGCGCGCCGGATAGTTCGGCGAAATAGGTGTCGGTCAGGCTCATGCCGCGACGCCGAGCAGCCTTGCCATATAGGGCGACACGAAACGGTTGTCCGGGTCCATCTCGCGGCGCACCGCCATCGTATCGTTCCAGCGCGGATAGAGCGCGCTCAAGTCCCTCGATGTCAGGCTGTGCATCTTGCCCCAATGCGGGCGGCCGCCGCGCTTGCGGAAGATCGGCTCGGCGGCGTTGAAGTACGCCATCGGATCGCGCTCGACGCCGTGATGAATGGCGATGGAACAGGTCGGGCGCTTGTAGAACGGGCTCAGCCAGATGTTGTCAGGCGCGACGACGCGCACCTCCATCGGAAAGTAGACCTCTGGGAACCGCGTCTCGAGCATCGCAATGATCTCGCCGAGCGTCGCCGCCCCCTCCTCGAACGGAAGGTGGTACTCCATCTCGTTGAACTTGACGTTGCGCTCCGAGGTGAAGACCTTCAGCCAGTCCTCGACGTAATCCTCGGCCGGCACTTTCGCGAAGGCCGAGCCGATGAGACGGCGGCGTAGCCACGGAAACCAGGTGAGATAGTCGCGCAGCTTCCTCAGCGTGGTGACGGCATCGTCGTCTTCCGTCGGCGGGCGCACGGTCGCCGGCGCCTCGGTGATGTCGCTGGCGATCAGCAACGCCTGGCCGGAAAACGGCACATAGTAGAACTCGGCCGAACGATGCGCCGTCATGGTGCTCTCGAATTGCGCAAGCACATCGGCGATCGGCGCCGTCCAGCGGCGGTGCCGCATGCGGTAGCTCGCCATGTTGCGGATCGTCACTTCAGTGACGGCACCGAAGGCGCCGAGCGAGGCGCCCATGGCATCGATCATGTCCGGGCTCTTGGCGCGGTCGAATTCCTTGACCTCGCCGCGACCGTCGACGATTTGCATCGCCTCGAGCTGGGTATGATAGGCGCCGAGCGTAATGCCCGAACCATGCGTAGCGGTGCCGAGCGCGCCGCCAAACGCTTGCTTGTCGATGTCGCCCATATTCGGCAGCGCTTGGCCGACGCCGTGCAGCAGCTTCGCCAGCGCGCCGATCTTGGTGCCAGCGCCGACCCTCGCCGTCAGTCTTTCGGGATCATGCGCCTTCAGGCCTTCGAAGCGGTCGAGCGACAGGATGGTTCCGTCATTCTTGACCAGTGGCGTGAAGGAGTGCCCCGTGCCAGCGAAACGAACCGGTCCCGGCGAATTGCAAATGGCGACGCTCAACGCATCGAGAGTTTGCGGTTCGGCAAAAGCCTGGGGCGTGGCCGTGACATAGCCCGACCAATTGCTCCACTGGCTGATAGCCTCTCCCACAATCGCCTCCCTGGGACCGCCGGTTTGACCGGTCTTGATCGCTGCATGGAATAATATGATACATAGTCAGCTTTTTGAATATGATACATTGTCAGCTTTCTGTCAAGCTGGCAATCGACGGTACGCCGCCTTGAGCCGGCTTGAGAAGAAAGCGGCCGTCGGCTTCATGCCTCACGACTTTTCGCGTCAATCACCAAGCATATCATCGACTGTCATTTTTCGGGGGTAAGCAGCTGTTATGGGACGGCTGTCCCTCGGTCTTGCCGGCCGGGAACCCGTCCTGAACCGCCTGTCCCCCGAAGAGAAATTGCATGTGGCTAAGTGAATTCGAAATTGTCCTGCGCGACCGCGTCATCCCGAGCGGCGCGATTCGCATCGAAAACGGCCGGATTGCCGAGATCCGCAACCAGCCGGTCGAAAATGCCGACATCTCAGGCGGTGGCCGCCTGCTTCTGCCCGGCTTCATCGACATGCATGGCGACATGGTGGAAAAGGAAGTCGAGCCGCGCCTCGGCGTGCATGTGCCGATGCAGATCGGCATTGCCGAGCTCGACAAGAAGCTGGCGTCCTGCGGTGTCACCACCGCCTATGCCGCGCTCTCCTTCATCGGCGCCAGCGTCACCAGCGGCGTAGCGCGCTCTGAAGAGCATACGTCGGCGATCATCAACACCATTGCCGGAATGAAGGACCATTTGCTGGTCGATCATCGCATCCATGCCCGCTTCGAAGTCACCTTCACGCCGGCCATTGCCATGCTGCAAAGACTGATGGATTCCGGCAGGCTGCATCTGATCTCGCTGATGGACCACACGCCCGGACAAGGCCAGTATCGCGACGTCGAACTCTACATCGCCCGCATCGCCAAGGAGCGCGGCATGTCAGTTGCGCAGGCGTCCGAGGTCGTCGGCCACCGCATCGCCGGCCGCGACGGCCAGGGCGATGTGCTCAACGGTTTGCAGGACCTGTCAGCCCGTGCGCAAGCCAAGGGCGTCGTGCTTGCCTCGCATGATGACGACACGCTGGAGAAGGTGGAGCTGGTTCACGGCCTTGGCGCCACGCTGAGCGAATTCCCGGTGACCCTGGAAGCGGCGCAGGAAGCACGGAGGCTCGCAATGCATACCGTGATGGGAGCGCCCAATGCGCTGCGCGGCCAGTCCTATTCCGGCAATCTTTCGGCACGCCAGGCTTACGAAGCCGGGCTGCTCGACATGCTCGCCAGCGACTATCATCCGGCCTCGATCCTGCCCGCCGTGCTCGGCCTGGCGGAACTGCGCGAAGGCAGTCTTGTGGCGGCGGCAGCGCTGACGGGCGCCAATCCGGCGACAGCGCTAGGCCTGACCGATCGCGGCGCCATCGAGCCTGGACTTCTGGCCGATCTCGTGGTGGCCGATCGCCAGCCGGTGGCGCGGGTGCGGGCGACATTCCGTGCCGGCCGCATGATCTATAGCGACGGCACGCTGGGCCAGCGCCGGGATGACGGGGCATAAAGTCCAGCCCTGTCACGCCAGCCCGAACGTCTCCACGGCGCGCATGATGCCGCGCAGTTCGGCGAGGCCCTTCAGGCGGCCGATCAGCGAGTAGCCGGGATTGATCCTTGTCTTGCCGATATCATCGGCGAGCAGATGGCCATGGTCCGGCCGCATAGGGATTTGCCAGTCGGCGCGGCCTTCTCTGTGGCGACGCGCCTCTTCCTGCATCAGCGCCAGGATGACATGCGCCATGTCGGTGCCACCCTCGAGATGCTCAGCCTCGTAGAACGAGCCGTCCTTCTCGATGGTTATGTTGCGCAGATGGGCGAAATGGATGCGGTCGGCAAATTCCTTGACCATGGCGACAATGTCGTTGTCGGCGCGCGTGCCGTAGGAGCCGGTGCAGAACGTCAGTCCATTGGCCTGGCTGTCGACAGCACTCAAGATGAAGCGCGCATCCTCGGCGGTCGAAACGACGCGCGGCAGACCGTAGAGCGAGAAGGGCGGATCGTCTGGATGGATGCACATGCGCACCCCCTCCTCTTCCGCCACAGGAATGATCTCGCGCAGGAACCAGGCGAGGTTGTCGCGCAGCTCCTTCGGCCCGATCCCGTCATAGTCCGCCAAGGCCTCGCGAAAACTCTCACGATCATATTTGCGCTCGGTCGCCGGCAGGCCGGCGATCAGATTGCGCTCGATCTGATCGATCTTCTCGGGCGGCAATTCCTTGAGCCGCTTCTCCGCCTGCGCGATACGCGCCGGCGTATAGCTGTCGGCGCCGTCTTTGCGCTTCAGCACGAACAGATCGTATGCGGCGAAATCGATCGCGTCGAAACGCAGGGCATAACCCGTCGTCGGCAACCGGTAGGCGAGATCGGTGCGGGTCCAGTCGACCACAGGCATGAAATTGTAGCAGATCGTGGCGATGCCGGCCTTGGCCAGCGCGCGGATGCTATCGCGATAGTAGCCGGCATAGCGCTCGCGTTCCGGCGCGCCGATCTTGAAGGAATTGTGGACCGGGATGCTCTCGACGACCGACCAGGTCAGTCCGGCTTCCTCGATGATGTGCTTGCGCTCCAGCACGTCGGCTTCCGGCCACGCCCTGCCGTCGTAGATATGGTGAAGCGCCGAGACCACGCCGGTGGCGCCAGCCTGCTTGACATGATCGAGTGTCACCGGATCGTCAGGTCCATACCAGCGCCAGCATTGTTCCATTTTCGGCTTTCCTTCTGCGAGAGGTTGGCAACTTATTGTTGGACCGCGACGGGAGTCGATAGAAAAGGAAGGAGTTCTTAGAAATGATGGATTTCGAGGGCAAGGTGGCCCTGGTGACCGGGACGACCGGCATTGGCCTCGCGGGAGCCAGGCGCCTTGCGGCCGGCGGCGCCGCAATCATCGCCTGCGGCATCGACCGCGCCGCCAATGCGGAGATGAAAGCGCAACTGGAAAGCGCTGGAGCAGCAGCGCTGGTCATCGACACCGACGTCTCCGTCTTCGACCAGGTACGCGACGCGGTGGCGGCTGGCGTGGCGAAGTTCGGCGGTCTCGACGTCATCGTCAATTCGGCCGCGGTGCATCCCTACGGTACCGCGACGACCACCGATTGGGAAACCTGGAACCGGGCAATGACGGTCAATGTCGGCTCCATCTATCTGACCGCGCATTTCGGCATTCCGGAAATGATCAAGCGCGGCGGCGGCGCCATCGTCAACGTCGCCTCCGTGCAGGGCTTCGCCTGCCAGCAGAACGTCGCCGCCTACGCCACCACCAAAGGCGCCATCCACACGCTGACGCGCTCGCTGGCGCTCGACTATGCGGCTGCCGGCATCCGCGTCAATTCGGTGAGCCCGGGCTCGATCCGCACGCCGATCCTGGAGAAGGCCGCGCGTGGCGAGAGTGGCAGCGATGCCGATGTCGAAGAGGCCTACAAGCGCTTCGGCGCGGCGCATCCGCTCGGCCGCATCGGTGAACCGGAGGAGGTGGCGGAACTCATCGCTTTCCTGTGCTCGTCGAAAGCCGGTTTCTGCACCGGCGCCGACTACAAGATTGATGGCGGCCTGACGGCAGGCATTGGCGTGAAGTAAGGCTGTGATGGCGTTCTGCACGCTTGCCGGCAATCGCGAACCTTGTCCGATCGCCCTATAGCTTCCACATCCGCCTGGCATTGCCCGACAGCAATTTCATCCTCTCCTCGGGGCTGGCGCCCGCGATCAGCGCGTGCGTCGCCGCCACCCAGGTCGCGAGCCCTCCGCCAAGCGTGCACACCGGCCAGTCGCTGCCCCAGACGACGCGATCCCAACCGAAAGACCCGATCGTGTGTTCGACATAGGGGCGCAAGTTCTCGACACTCCACGAGCTGGGGTCCGCATAGGCCACGACGCCCGAAATCTTGCCAATGACATTGGGGCGCCGCGCGATCTCGGCCATGTGCTCGCGCCATGGGTGCTCGGCGCGGCCTTTGATATCGGGCACGCCGCAATGGTCGAGAACGAACTGGACGTCCGGCGCGAGATCGGCGAGTGCAATCGCGCGTGGAATCTGATGCGGCAGGACCACGAGATCGAAGGTCAGCCCACTGCCGGAAAGCCGTTTGATGTTGTCGCGAAACAGCGCACTGTCCGAAAGCTCGTCCGGCATGACATGCAGCACGCGGCGGAACCCCTTGACGAAGGGATCGGCCTGTTGGCGTTCGAGATAGGCGGCAAAGCCGCCCTCCTCTGGACGACAAGCGGCAATCGCGCCGCGCAAAAGACTGCCCGCCTGCTGCGACTGCGCCTTGACATGGCTGGTCTCGGCCTCGATGTCGGCTTGATCGACATCGACCTCCATATGCAATGCCGCCTCGATGCCGGCGCGGCGGGCCTGGGTCGCATACTCCTCATGCGGGAAATCGCGATTGAGCGCCGGTGCGCCGGCAAGCCAGGGATAGCGCAGCGCCGACAGATCGATCAGGTGCAGATGGGTGTCGATGATCATGCTTTCCTCGCGAGTCGATTTCGTATCGTCGCCAGATATTCCAGGCCTGGTTCAATGCCGCTTCGGGATCTCTTTGTCCTCGAGCAGCAACGTCAGCCCCATGGCAACGAAGTAGAGCGCCGCCACCCAGATGAACATCACATTGAACCCGCTGGAGTAATGGTCGAGCACCACTTCGCGGATCGCGCCCGGCAGGCTTGACGCGAGGTGGGGGGTCAACCCGTTCAGGCCCTGCGGCAGCAGGGCGGCGGCATCGGCGGGGAGTTCGGCAGTCTGCCGGTTCAGGGCCCAGATCATCACAGCGCCATTCAGCGCCAGTCCCAGTGATGCTCCCAAGGTCCGCGCCTGGGTGATCAGCGACGTCACCGCGCCGATGTCCTGCACGGGTGCCGCCGCCTGGATCGCCACGATCAACACCTGGAACTGCAGACCCATGCTGATGCCGAACACAGCCATCATTGTCGCCAGCACCCAGATCGGCGTGTGCTGGTTGGTGACGACGAAGCCCAGCATCAGGAACCCGCCGATAGCCATCGCGACCACCGGCATCCATTTGTAGCGTCCGGTTGCGGCAATCACGCGACCGGCGACGATTGAAATAACCATCGACGTCAGCGACGCCGGCAGGAACAGGAAGCCGACTTCGGCAGGGCTTAGACCCGTCAGCGTCTGCATGTAGAGCGCGAAATAGAAGAACATGCCCAGCGTCACCGTTCCGGCGACCAGCGACACGCCGGAGACGACGCTGACCGTCGAGTTACCGAACAGCCGCAACGGCACGATCGGTTCTTCCGCCTGGCGCTCGACCATGATGAACAGGACGATGGCGACCAGTGCGACCAGCGGCAGCGCGAAGGTGATGAGGTCCGGCCCTGTGGGGTCGAGCACATGATAGCCCCAATAGACGATGGCCGTCGTGCCGATGGCGAGCAGCGCGCCGCCGAGATAGTCGATGTGGTGCTTTCTCTCGTTGAACCGGCTGCGCATGGCGAAGGCCAGCACCGCCATCACGATAATGCCGATCGGCAGGTTGACCAGGAACACCCAGCGCCAGCCGAACAGGCTGGTGATGTAGCCGCCGGCCAGCGGACCGAGCACCGACGACAGCGCAAACACCGCCGAACTGTAGCCCTGGTATTTGGCGCGGTCGCGCGGCCCGAACAACTCGCCGATCATGGCGAAGGCCGAGACCATCAGCCCGCCGCCGCCAATGCCCTGCAGCACGCGCGCGGCGATCAGGCTCTCCATCGACCAAGCCATGCCGCAGACCAGCGACCCTACGAGAAACAGGCCGATCGCCGTCAACACGACATTCTTGCGGCCATACATATCGCCGAGCTTGCCGTAGAAAGGCGAGACCGCGGCGGTCGACAGCAGATAGGCGGCACCCACCCAGCCGAACAGATGCAGATTGCCGAGTTCACCGGCAATGGTGGGCAAGGCGGTGACGACGATCTGCATGTCGATGGTGGCCATGAACATGGCGATCAACGCACCGAAATAGACGACCAGTGTCGTCAGATCGGGCCTGGCTTCGGCCTCCACGGGCGCCGCATCTGGCAGCGTCTGGTCGACAGTCATCGGGGTCTCCGTAACTTGGGGCGCGATTTATGTGCCCACGGCCGAGAGGTGTCAAATAGGCGATAACGCCATGCCTGGACGCAGTCCGTTCGGTTAACAGGAAGAGCCCCAGCGCCGGAAGCGCCCCTCCTTCTCCCCGCCCCGGCTCCTGCGGGAGGATGTCGACGTGCGGAAGCCTGACCGGAAGCATTGTACACAGAGACGTTGAGATCAACTCGACGCCGTCTTGCCCACCTTTGCCGCCGCTGCCTGTTTCGCGCCCATCCCAAGCAGCAGATTGTCGTCGGAGAGCTCGTCCCCGCGCGCCTGCCGGAACAGGTTCAGCATATCGGGCAAGAGCCCGAAATGGCGCTCTTGGCGGGTTAGAATCCTCGGCCCGATCCCACCGGCTGCCTTACGCTAGTCGAAGAAACCGGCGTCCTCTTCCCCAAGATACTTCTTCGCCCCTGCGGCATCGATGTCGACACCCAATCCCGGGGCTTCGAGCACGTCGATCATCGAATCCTTCACGATCTGCTTTGGCAGGCCGATGACGATATCCTCCCACCAGGGATCGGAGGCGCTGGGGTATTCGAAGGCAATGTAGTTGGCGGGCAGCGTGGCGCAGACATTGATCAGTGCGCCGAGGCCGAGCAGGCCGTTCGCCGTACCGTGCGGCGCCATCATGATCGAGTGCATATACGCGTGCTCGGCCACCCATTTGAGCTCGGCGATGCCGCCAATATCGGCGGGATCCGGACCGATGACGCGCACGGCCTGCGTTTCGATCAGTTCCTTGAAATTATGCCGCAGGTAGATCTGTTCTCCGGTGTGGATGGGAGTAGACGTCGATGTCGTGAGTTCGCGGTAGGCCTGCGGATTGACCCATGGCACGTAGTCGCCGGTCAGCATGTCCTCCAGCCACATCAGATTGTAATTCTCGATGGCCTGCGCAAAGCGGATGGCGTCCGGCAGGAACCAGCCGGGGCCGCAATCCAGCGCCAGCGAGACCTTGTCGCCGAGCACCTCCTTCATGGCGATGACGCAGTCGATCATGTGCGCCATGCCACGCTCGCTGATCTGCCCCTGGTCCATCGCGCCGTGATAGGTCGGCGGCTGGCGTACGCCGTAGTGGAAGTCGGCGACGCTGGTCTTCATGTTGGAGTGGAAGCTGATGCCTTGCTTGACCATGAAGAAGTTTTCCGGCCGCTCCATCATCCATTTGACGTCGGCCGCGTAATCCTCAGGCTTGTCGCCGGTGCGCTTCTTGCGGATCGAGCCGTTATAGACCCGCACCTGGTCGCGCACCTTGCCGCCGAGCAGCTTGTAGACCGGAACGCCTGCCGCCTTGCCGGCGATGTCCCAAAGCGCGTGCTCGATGGCGCTGACGGCGGCGCCGTAGGGCTTGAACGAGCCGCGCTGGCGGATCTTCAGCATACAGCGTTCGACATCCGTCGGATCCTCGCCGATCAATGCCTCGCGGAAATGCAGCACCCAAGGCTTGAGATAGGGCTTGGTGTACTCGACCTCGCCGAGGCCATAGAGGCCTTCGTCAGTGACGATGCGGACGATGGGATGCTTGCCGATGACGGCGCACCGGAGATCGGTGATCTTCATGATGTCCTCTACTTCACCGACGAGAAGGCGGTTGGCGCGAGAAACTGGCTGGAAATATTGGCCAGGATCGGGCCATCGCGCTCGGACTCGTCGCGGACCTTGAGCCATGCCGGATCGGTGGTGAAGGCCTTCCATTTCACTTCGCGCTCGGCAAGGGATTCCCAGGCGACGAAATAGGTCAGTCGATTGCTGCTTTCGCCGACCACCGTGGTGAAGAACCCGGCTTGGCGGATGCCATGCCTCTCCCAGATGGCCAGCGTTTGGTCGGAAAAGCGCTTGAGCAAAGCCGGCAGCCTGCCCGGCAGGCAGTCATAGATACGCAGTTCGTAGATCATGGTTTCGTCCGTTTCTTTCTTCGCCTCTCCCTTGGGAGAGGTCGACACGAATGGTCGGTCGTTGGCCCCTGGGAGCCTGGGGGAATGAGGGCGGGGGGCTGGGCTAACTCCAGGTCCGGTCCCAGCTATATTCATTGTCCCAATGCTCGGTGGATTGCCATATCCCCGTGACACCGGGCTGCAAATGCCGGCTGATAACTTCGTCGACGACGTCGTCTATGCCGAGGCCTGGCTTGTCCGGCACGGTAATGAAGCCGTCCTTGACCAGCGGCTTGGGCAGGCCGGTGACGATATCGTCCCACCAGTCCACTTCGACGCTGTGATATTCGAGCGCCATGAAGTTTTCCGTGGCCACCGCGACATGTGCGGCGGCCATCGCCGCGATCGGGCTTTCGGCCATGTGAATGGCCATGGCGACGCCATGCTCCTGCGCCGCGTCGCCGATCTTCTTGGTCTCGAGAATGCCGCCTGACGTCAGCAGGTCTGGGTGGATGACCGAGATGCCCGCGTTGAGCAGCGGCTCGAATGCTTGCCTGAGGTAGATGTCTTCGCCTGTGCAGATCGGCACCGACGTAGCCTGCTGCAGCTGCCGATACTGTTCGGTGTACTGCCAAGGGATCACGTCTTCGAGCCAGGCCGGTGCGTATTTCTCGATCCGCCGGGCGAGACGAATGCCATCCTGCAGCGAGATGTGGCCGACATGGTCGATGGCCAGCGGAACCTCGTAGCCGATCACCTCGCGGACTTCGTGGATATACTGATCGAGCAGGTCGATGCCCTTCTCGGTGAAGTGCAGGCCGGTGAAGGGATGCGGCACGTTTTGCGCGTCATAGGCGGCATTGCGCGCCCGCCGCTCGTCCAGCGTGCGCGCCGGACCACGGGCGGCATGGCTGCGGAAACCGTCGAGCACGCCGGCCGGCGCCACCACCGCGCCCGGTATGTGCGCTATCTGCGCCAGGCCGAGATCCATCTTGAGGAAGGTGAAACCGAGATCCATCCGCGCCTTGAGCCGCTTGCCGGTCTCGGTGCCGCTGGGCTTGTCCGCATCGGTGTCGCAATAGACCCGCACCTTGTCGCGGAACCGTCCGCCGAGCATCTGGTAGATCGGCACGCCATAGGCCTTGCCGGCGAGGTCCCACAGCGCGATCTCGATTGCCGAGACACCGCCACCTTGCCGCCCATGGCCGCCAAACTGCTTGATGCGGCGGAACAGCCGGTCGACGTCACAGGGGTTCTCGCCCAGCAACCGGCTCTTCAGCATCAGCGCATAGGTCGCGCTGGCGCCGTCGCGCACCTCGCCCAGGCCGACAATGCCCTGGTTGGTGTAGATCTTGATCAAAGCCGAGGTGAACGGCGCGCCGACGATCTCGGCGACACGCAGGTCGGTGATGCGCAGCTCGCTCGGCCTGGAGTTCGTGTTCACCCGATTGAGCGCCTCGCCGGCTGCGTCCGTCTTTGGCATGATCTATCCTCGTTCTGGTTGGCTGCGCTTGGCGCCCGCACGCTGCGCCGGGCGAGAGCATTGCTAGCCCAGCTCAATCTCGTGGGCCTGCAGGTACTCGCGGTTCATCTCAACACCCAGACCGGGTTTCGACGTCAGCTTGAGGTTGCCGTTTGACACGTCGAGGGGTCTGTCGATGAGGTGATCGTATTTGCCAAGGTTCCACTCCGATGTCTCGAGCTTGTAGAAGTTGGGAACGGTCATCATCACCTGCGCTCCCGCAACCACGTTGATCGGTCCCGCCGCGTCATGGGGCGACACCGGGATATAGTAGGCTTCGCACAGAGCGGAAATCTTCTTGAGTTCGGTGATGCCGCCGGTCCAGGTCACGTCCGGCATGATGTAGTCGGCGAGCTTGTTCTCGAGCACCGGCACGAAATCCCACTTCGTGTGGCCGCGCTCGCCCCACGAGATAGGGGCGCTGACTTTCTCGCGCACCTGTTTGAGGGCGTTGAGGCTCTCGGGCGGGCAAGGCTCCTCAAACCAGTCGATCTGTCCCGCCTCCTCGAGGCTCCGGCAGAGACGAATGGCGGTGGGGACATCGAAGCGGCCATGCGCATCGATGAGGACGTCGACATCAGGCCCCGCCGTTTCGCGGATCAGAGCCGTGAGTTCGGCTGCCTCGCGCTCGTCCTTGCGGGTCATGCTGCCATCGAGGTAGCCGTCCCGCTGCTCGCGCGATTGCCCATCGGCGGTGCGGCCCTGATGGGGGAAAGGATCGAACTTCAGCCCCGTGTGTCCGGACTCGACGATGTCCCGAATTTCGCGAACCACAGCCTCCTTGCTGGTAAACTTGCGTTGGTCAGGATGGGTATAGAGCGCGACCTCATCGCGTACCGGTCCGCCCAGCAGCTCGTAGATCGGCTTGCCAAGGACTTTGCCGCGGATGTCCCAGAGCGCTATGTCGATGGCGCTTACGCATTCGACTGCGGCGCCGCGGCTGCCCATGTAGGTGAAGCTGCGAAATATCTTGTGCCACAGGTATTCGATACGCGCCGGGTCCTCGCCTGTCACGGCGGCACCGATCTGCCGCAGGATCGTGCAGAGCGCGCGGTTGGCGAGCCTTGTGGTGGTGGTGATCTCTCCCCAGCCGCTCAGCCCCTCGTCGGTTGTCACTTCGACGAACAGGAACTCTCCCCAATAAGAAGCACCGGACTTGATCAGCCACGGCCGAACGCTCGTGATTTTCATCTCAACTGCCTTATGCGAAGTGGATCGGGATAGCTGCGTTCCGGACCGGATGTTCTATCCTGCCCGAGCGGCGCTGCGCGCGCGCATGTGTTCGAGGACATGCCGGCCGGAGCCTTCAACATGGCGCGCAATCAGTTCGGCTGCCTCGTCGGCATTTCCCGCTTTTACATGCGCGATGAGCTCGCGGTGCTCGCGAAGGATCGCGGCACGCCGGGCGAGCGTGAAATTGAAACGCCGGCTCACAGCCCGCAGCACTTCGCGATGCTTCCACCAAAGCTCGGCGGCATGGCGGTTGTAGTGCCTCTGGTACATCACGGTGTGAAAGGCGGTATCCAGCTCGCTGTGCCTGAACGTGTCGGCAAAATTGTTCTCTTCAATCAGGCCTTGGATACGTTCGAGTTCGGCAATGTCCTCGACGGTAGCCATATTCACAAACCATCGCGTCAGTGCTGGCTCGATCAGGACTCCGATCTCGTAGATATCCCGGACAAAATCCTGGTCTATAGGCCGGACGCGCGCCCCACGGTTGGCAACAAAGGTGACAAAGCCCTCGCCCCGCAGCAGCTGCAGAGCCTCGCGCACGGGGTTGGTCGAGGTACCGTGACGCCGGGCGAGATCGGTGACCACAAGCCGTTCGTTGGCGGCGAGCCGCCCCTCGATGATGTCTTCCCTGATCAATTGATAAAGCGAAGCGCCCTCGCTGGAGGCCCCGATAGGGTCGATCCCTTCGGGTGGCTCTGCTTTGAAATCGCTTGCTTCGGCCAAGGCTGCCCCCAAATCAATACACGCCTTAATCGATATCACGCACGGTTTCCATAAACAATGTACGATTTGGCGCGTTGACAGACAATCCACGATCTGAAAACGTATGAAGCGCTCGAAGGGATACATCGAACGGTACGTTCGGCCACCGACGAGCAGGACCGCTCGCCTCGACGCAGAGCGGCGTGGGAGAGAAACCTGGAGGATACCCTATGACGAGGATTTCACTCGGCGGTGCCGTCCTGCGCGGCACTGTCTCCACTGCTTTGGTGGTATCGTTGATGTCCGCATCGGCGTTGGCTGCGGCGCCGGTCGACTTGAGCAAGTGGTCGCCGGAATATGTGCGCTCCATTGCGGGCACGCAGGATTTCGACACGGCCGCCGATTGCGGCAAGGTCACCCCTCTCGACTACAAGGGGCGACTGACTTTCTGGTATCAGGGCGTGTTCGAGGGCGACCCCGACCTCCTGCGCCAGTACTACAAGGATTTCTTCGAAACCTTCCGCAAGACCTACCCGAACATCCAGCTGGAAGAACAAGCCCTCACCTACAACGATCTCCTCGACAAGTTCCGCACGGCGCTCCTCGGCAATGCCGCGCCGATGGCGGTCCGCCTGCAAATCCTGGGTGGTACCGAATTCGCCGCAAAGGGCTATCTGCAGCCGCTCAAGCCCGAGAACGTGGGGTATTCGACCGAGGACTTCTGGCCCGGCGCCTTGAAAGCCGTGACCTGGGACGGGGTGAGCTACGGCATTCCGACCAACAACGAGACGATGGCATTCATCTGGAATGCCGACATCTTCAAGCGCGCGGGCCTTGACCCGGACAAGGCTCCGGCAACCTGGGACGACGTCGTCAAGTATTCCAAGCAGATCCACGACAAGCTCGGCATTGCCGGTTACGGTCTCGTGGCCCGCAAGAATGCCGGCAATACCCCGTACCGCTTCATGCCGCAGCTGTGGGCCTATGGCGGCGGCGTCTTCGACGAAGCCACCGCGAACCCGACCTATAAGGAGGTCGAGCTCAACAGCCCGCAGAGCAAGGCGGCGCTGCAAGCTTCCTATGACATGTATGTCCGCGACAAGTCGGTTCCGGTTTCGGCGCTCACCAACCAGCAGGCGGACAACCAGCCGCTGTTCCTCGCCGGCCAGCTCGGCATGATGATCTCGCACCCGTCCGACTACAACGTCATGCTCGACCTGCAGAAGAAGGCGACGGGCACCGACAAGGACAAGGCGCAGACCGTCATCGACAACATGCGCTACGGGCTGATTCCGACCGGGCCGGACGGCAAACGCGCCGTCGTCTTCGGCGGCTCGAACATTCACATCCTCAAGCCCGAATATGTCGAGGGCGGCAAGGTGGACGAGCCGGCGGCAAAGGCCATCATCTGCATGTGGACGAGCCCGGAATGGTCGTTGAAGATGGCCTATGCCGGCTCGAACCCCGGCAACCTCAACGGCTTCAAGACCAAATGGATGAAGGAACGCCTCGACAGCATCAAGTTCCTCGATGTCACGACCTCGATGCTGCCATACGGCATCCCGTTCCCGGCGCTGCCGCAGTCCCCCGAGATCATGAACATCATCGTCCCGGACATGCTGCAGAACGCCCTGACCGGAGCGATGACCGTCGATCAGGCAGCGGACGACGCGGCCCAGAAGGTAAAAGACCTGATGGGCGGACTCTAGTCCGAGCCGGACCCACGATCTGACCGGCTGCGCCGATGGTGCGGCCGGTTCGTTCCGAAGAACAAGGGCACGCCACAGTGACGATCGTGACCGGCAAGACCGAGGCTCGCCGAAGACTGCAACCCGGGAGGTCCGGCGTGCTGCGGAAGATCTGGGAGCATCGCGCTGACTACGCGTATGTGCTGCCTGCGATCGTCGTGATGCTCATCGTCATCGCTTATCCAATCTACTACACGGTCGAACTGTCGTTCTTCAATACGCCGCCCGGTCTGCAGCTCCGCGACAAGATCTTCATCGGCTTCGACAACTACACGGCCATCCTCACAAGTCAGGTGTTCTGGAAGGTCACGTGGAACACTCTTGTCTGGACATTGGCATCCACTTTCATCTCCTTCGCCCTCGGCTTTGCCGCCGCGCTGGCGCTCCACCGCGACTTTTTCGGCCGCGGTGTCCTGCGCGCCATCCTCATCATTCCCTGGGTCATCAGCGCGGTCGCCGCGTCCTACATCTGGAAGTGGATCTACCATTCGGATTTCGGCATCATCGGCGCGGTGCTGGTCGGCCTCGGATTGGCCGACCGGCCGCCGAATTTCATCGACAGCGTCTCAACGGTGCTGCCCTCCCTGATCGTCGTCAACATCTGGCGCGAATTTCCGTTTGCCATGATCATGATGATGGCCGGTCTGCAGACGGTTCCCGACCAGCTGCTGCGCGCCGCAAAGGTGGACGGAGCCAATGCATGGCAGCGCTTCTGGCACGTCACCTTCCCGCATTTGAGAAACGTCTCGACAGTGACGATCCTCCTGCTGGCAGTGGCCAACTTCAATTCCTTCATCATCCCCTGGATCATGACCGGCGGCGGGCCGTCGAACGCATCGCATATCTGGATCACCCATATCTATGAGCTCGCCTTCGGCCGGCAACGCTGGGGGGTGGCATCGGCCTATTCGGTGCTGCTGTTCCTCATCCTGATGGCGTTCGGCTACTTCTACGTCCGCGCGCTAAGCGGCAACGACAGGAAGGATGGCAACGCATGAGCACGATTGCCGAGACAGCCGCTCGAGGCCAGGCCCGTCGCCGCCTGCGTTTCGACGGATGGCGGTGGGGCGGACGCATCTTCCTCGTATTCATGCTGCTTTACACCGCGTTGCCGATGGTCTGGATGCTGATCACCTCGATCAAATCCGGCTTCGCCGCGATGCAATTCCCGCCGCAATGGTGGCCTGACCAGCCGACCCTTGCCAGCTACCAGAAGCTGCTCGATCCGCAAAACAGCGTCGGCCAGGACTTCCTCCGCTTCTTCTGGAACAGCCTCTTCGTCTCCACCGCCACGACTGTCCTTTCGGTGATCGTGGCGGTTCCCGCGGCCTACGCGTTTTCGCGCTTCACCTTCCCGGGCCGGAACTTCCTGTTCTTCACGGTCCTGCTTCGCAACATGTTCCCGGCGGTGATCTTTCTCGTGCCGCTCTTCATCCTGATGCGCGCGATCGGGTTGGTGAACACGCATGGCTCGCTCATTCTCACCTATCTCACCTTCGGCCTGCCGCTGGCGATCTGGCTGCTCAAGGGTTTTTACGACAACATTCCGGTGCAGCTCGAGCAGGCGGCGCGCATCGACGGGGCGACGCGGTTCCAGGCCTTCATCCTGATCGTGATGCCTCTGTCGACGCCGGGCATCATCGCCACCGCAATCTATTCCTTCATCGGCGCATGGAACGAGTACATCTATGCCTACACCTTCCTTTCGAAGAACGAGCAGTTGACCCTGCCGGTCGGCATCCAGCGCTTCTTTTCGGAAAACACGACGGACTTTCCAGGCCTGATGGCGGCGAGCTTCATGATGAGCGTGCCCGTCGTGGTGCTGTTCCTCGTCCTGCAGCGATACTTCGTACGCGCCCTGACAGAAGGCGCGGTCAAGCATTAGGGAGTTGCCGATGGCCCACGTGGTCCTCAAAGATCTGGTCAAGACCTATGGCGGCTTCAAAGCTGTCAACGACGTTTCGCTGACGGTCAATGACGGCGAATTCGTTGCGCTCGTCGGGCCTTCGGGCTGCGGCAAGACGACGACGCTCAATCTCATCGCCGGGCTGATCCCGATAACGTCGGGCGATATCTTCATCGGCGACCGGGTGGTCAACGATCTCGATCCCAAGGACCGGGACATCGCAATGGTGTTCCAGAACTACGCGCTCTATCCGCAAAAGTCGGTCTATATGAACCTCGCCTTCCCGCTGCAAATGCGCAAGCTGCCCAGGGATGAGATCGACAAGAAGGTCAGGGAAGCGGCGAAGGTGCTCGATATGACGCAGTTGCTTGAGCGCAAGCCACGCGAACTCTCGGGCGGGCAACAGCAGCGCGTGGCCCTGGGTCGCGCCCTCGTTCGAGATCCGGCGGTATTCCTGATGGACGAACCGCTCTCCAATCTCGACGCAAAGCTGCGCGTGCAGATGCGGTCCGAAATCAAGCGGTTCCACCAGGACCTCAAGGCGACGATCGTCTATGTGACGCACGACCAGCTCGAGGCCGTGACGATGGCCGACAGGATGGCTGTGATGAACGGCGGCTTCCTGCAGCAATACGATTCGCCGGCGCAAGTTTTCGCCCATCCCGCTAACATGTTCGTCGCGAGCTTCGTCGGCAGCCCGGCGATGAGCCTTATCCCGCTGGAGGCATCGACCGCAAACGGCGGCACCGTTCTGACCAGCGCGGAAGGCTGGAGCCTGCCGCTGTCGCAACTCAACGCGCGCAAGGTTCTGGGAGCAACCACCAGGAAGATCGTGCTCGGCGCGCGACATTCGACGATCAAGCTGCACAAGAGCGCCGCCCCCGGCGCCATTCCGGCCAAGGCCTATACGGTGGAGCCAACCGGAGACGTCACCTTCGTGCAAGCGTTCCTCTCCGGCGCGATCGTCAACATCAGTGTGGCCCCCAACATCGCCGTCACACCCGACGAGCACATCTGGCTCGAGTTCGATCAGGAACGCATCCATCTGTTCGACGGCGAAACGGAGATGGCCCTCCATGCCGATTGAGCCAGGGGAACGCGTGGGGGAATGCGTGTGAATGACCACAAAACTTAAGATCACGGCGATCAAGCCTTATCCGGTGTGGGTGGGAACCCGCAACCAGATGCTCGTCAAGGTCGAGACCGACCAGGGCATATATGGCTGGGGCGAGAGCGGTTTGAGCGGTCGCGAAAAGGCCGTGGCCGGCGCGATCGAGCACTATCGCGAATTCCTCATCGGCCGCGACCCGATGCAGATTGGTCGGATCTGGCAGGAGGTTTATCGCAGCCAGTACTTCGAAGGCGGACGCGTTCTGCAGGCGGCGATTTCCGCCATCGACATTGCCCTTCACGACATCAAGGGCAAGGCGCTGGGGGCGCCGGTCTACCAGTTGCTCGGCGGCAAACAGCGCGACCGCATCCCCACCTTCGCCTCGACCGGAGACGAGGCCGAGGGCGATATTGCCATCGAGCGAGCCCGGGAACTGTGCGCGCAGGGGTGGCAGGCGATCCGCTTCTTCCCCATCGGGCAAAGCAGCAAGGACATCTTCGAGCCGCGCGAGTCGATTGGCGCTACCGCGAGGATGCTAAACAAGGCACGCGAGGCGCTGGGCGACGAGGTGGTCCTTGGTATCGACTATCATCATCGGCTGTCGGTGGCCGAGGCGGCGAGCTTCTGCAACAAGCTCGGCCGTGGCGTGCTCGATTTTCTTGAGGAGCCGATACGCGACGAGACACCGGAGGCCTACGAATCCCTGCGCACGATGACCGACATCCCGTTCGCCATCGGCGAGGAATTTGCCAGCAAATGGCAATTCCTGCCCTACATCGAGCGCGGCATCCACCAATTCAACCGGCTCGATGTTTGCAATGTCGGCGGGCTCACCGAGGCGATGAAGGTCGCTGGCTGGAGCGAGGCGCACTATGTCGACCTGATGCCGCACAATCCCCTTGGCCCGGTCTGCACCGCCGCAACCATCCATCTGGCCGCGGCGGTGCCGAATTTCGCGTGGCTCGAGACCAGGGCGCCGGAAAGGAAGCTGGGCTTCGACAATTCCGAGTTCTTTCCCGTCCAACCACGGCTGGACGGCCCTGATTACCCGGTCAGCGATTTGCCGGGACTGGGCGTCGAGATCAATGAAGAGGCGATCCAGGCGCAGAGCTTCCGCTTCTGGGAAGCGCCTCACCTCAAGCGCCGCGATGGTTCAGTTACGAACTGGTAGCTCAATTCCAACCGGAGTCCATTATGACGCATACTCCCGATATCACGCAGCGGCCGCCAAAAGACCTGATCGACGCGCTAAGGGAGATTGGCGCCGCGACGGTTGCCGGCACGCTTGGCCACATGGGCTTCCGCAATCCGCACATGGTCGGTCCGGTGGCGCAGAACCACGGGAAGTCGATCGTCGGGCCGGCGCTGACGCTGCAATTCCTGCCGCAGCGGCCCGACCTCTTCAGCGAGGGAGAATACGCCGACCCGGAAACGCAATTGCACCGGCACGTGCTCTATCACGCTCAGGAGGGCGATGTGGTGGTGGTCGACGCGCGCGGCGACATGAGCTCCGGCGTCTTCGGCGATATGATGTCGACTTATTTCAAGGGCAGAGGTGGCGCGGGCATCGTCATCGACGGGTGCATGCGCGACCGGCCCAATGTCGAGAAGCTCGACCTCCCCCTTTGGCTGCGCGGCTGGACACCAAATTATCATGTGCAGACCAGCATCTACCCCAATGCCGTCAACGTGCCGATCGCCTGTGGCGGTGTCACTGTGATCCCCGGCGACATCATCGTGGCCGACGACGACGGGGTGGTGGTGCTTCCGCTCGCAATGGCCGCAAACGTGATCGAAGAATCACAGAAGCATCACGAGTGGGAGGAGTTCTCGCGCATGAAGCTGATGCAGGGTGCGCCGCTGCAGCGCTACTATCCGCTGCATGACGATGCCCGCGGCGAATATGAGGAGTGGCGCAAAGCCAATCGCCCGGCGGATTGACGTGGGACCACGCGGCGTATGTCGACTACATCCACTCCGGTGTGACAGCATTCGGCACCCGAGCCGTTCAAGTGAACTATTGCCTCGCAAGCAAGGGACCGGCTTGGCCGGCGGCCCCCGCCAAGCGCAAATGCGCTGTTACTGGTCCGTCTCAGCCGGGACCGCGTCGCCGACGAGCTTCCCGTTCAAGGAAGGCGCTTTCTTCGGGCGTGGCAGCAGCTCCGACACGGAAGGCGAAGGACGTGACCCGCGTCGCATTGGTGTCGATTCCGCACCGGAAGCTCAGATGGTACCATGTCGTTGCCGTGCGGAAAGCGGTGTCGGGGGCGTCAAGAATATTGCCGACTTTCAGCGGGATAACTGGGATCAATTGGGGAAAATTGGACGCGTCCTTCAGCTCCTGCTCCAGAACGCTGGCGCAAAGTTTGGCCGCCCGCTGGTCGCGAGGCACGTCGGCCATCGAGTTCGTTGCGAACACATCACCGGTAGCGCCTTGTGAAAAGAGCTTGCGGACGCCCGGAAGGCCCGAATACGCCCGTGATGTGGCCGCGGCCACCTCCGTGGAGCTTGGCTCTCCGGTGCTTCCGCGTCCTGACTTCGCAGCCTTGGAAGGGCGGGGTTTCGGCACATTTTCGGGTCTGGTTTGAGGCGCCTGAGCCGACGCTGGAAGCTCGATCTCACCGTCGTCACCGGGGTTGGTCAAAGGCATTGCTGCCACGGATGCCTGCTTGTCCGCGTCTGGAGCCCCCGCCTCCTGTTTGTCTGCTTCCGGCTTCTCGTCAACCTTAGCTGACTCTGCCGGCCCTCCGGCGTCTGGCGCCGGAGCGGGTTTACTCTCTGCATCCTTTGGAGCGGCAGCCGGCTTTGGCTCGTTATCCTTGGCGGGCGATGGGGCATTAGCGCTGCCTCCATCCAGGGATTTCCGGGGGCCGGTATCGTTGTCGCCGTACTGGAAAACAGGCTTCAGCACCTCGATTGACGACGGCTTTTCAGGCGTCGGCTTTTCAACCTTCTGCTCGGGAGGCTTTTTCGCCTCGGGTTTCTTTGGAGACGGCGCGGGAGCAGGTTTCGGCTTTGGCGGATCGGGCGGAGGTACGAGTGCGACGTTGACCGGTTGCTCCTCCTGCGGCTGTTCCGGAGGCGTGGGCAGGCCGTAAATCAGGAGCGCGGCGATGAGCGCGTGCAGGATCAGCGATGCGGGCAAGGCCCACAGCAAAGTCCGACGCCCCTCAAATGTCTCGTCCTTCATGCCTCACGATGTGGAGCGAAACTGCGGCCGCATCAAGCGTTGCCGCCGCATTGGCGCATTTTAGCCGCAGCCCCGCCGCGCTCGTGCTGGGCTGCGGCCGTTCCGCATCGTGCGATGCTGACGGCTCCTTGAGCGCCCACGCGTGGCAAGTGCGCGCACCGGCTGGTTGCTGTCAAAAGACACCACGACCACGCGACCAGCATTGCTACGACGCTCGCCAATCCCAAAAGATTGAGCTGGAACACGTTCAGGAGTTGCAGGCGTATATGGTACGAGCCCACATCTTGTCTTGCCGCAAAGTTCACCCTCTGATTCCCTGCGCCAAGGCTGTAAAAGCTGATTCTTGCACCTGGCGTGTTCAAACGGCGCGTTCCGGGATGAATCTTTTGTCGATCAATTCCAAGGAGACAAGACGATGAGCACCGCGGCAAGGCCCGTCATCTCTGAAATGCGGCCGAAGATAACCGTTGTCGGCGTCGGCGGTGGTGGCGGCAACGCGGTCAACAACATGATTGCGGAAAATCTGCAGGGGGCGGAATTCATCGTCGCCAACACCGATGCCCAGGCTCTCACCATGTCGAAGGCATCGCGGCTGATCCAGTTGGGAGCCCATGTCACGGAAGGCCTGGGCGCCGGATCGCTGCCCGCGGTCGGCCGTGCCGCAGCCGAGGAATCGATCGACGAGATCAGGGACCACCTTGCGGGAACCCATATGTGCTTCGTGACCGCCGGCATGGGAGGCGGCACTGGAACCGGTGCCGCGCCCGTCATAGCGAACGCTGCCCGGACAGCCGGCATCCTGACGGTGGCGGTCGTCACCAAACCGTTCACCTTCGAAGGAAAACGCCGCATGCAAGCCGCCGAAGAGGGCATCGACCGGCTTCGCGAATGCGCCGATACCGTGATCGTTATTCCGAACCAGAACCTGTTCAGGATCGCCGACGCGAAGACGACTTTCGCGGACGCCTTCGCCATGGCCGATCGCGTCCTTTATTCCGGCGTGGGCTGCATCACCGACCTCATCGTCAAGGAGGGGCTGATCAATCTCGACTTCGCCGATGTGAAGTCGGTGATGCGCGACATGGGCCGCGCGATGATGGGTACCGGGGAAGCCACGGGTGAGGACCGCGCCAAGAAGGCCGCCGAAGCGGCTATCGCGAACCCGCTTCTCGACGAAGCCTCGATGATCGGCGCCAAGGGCGTCCTGGTCTCGATCTCGGGCGGCATGGACATGACGCTGTTCGAAGTCGACGAGGCCGCCACCCGCATCCGCGAGGAGGTCGACGCCGACGCCGACATCATCGTCGGCGCCATATTCGACCGGGCACTGGCCGGAAAATTCAGGGTCTCAGTCGTCGCTACAGGATTGCGGCCGGGACTTGAAATGCCACAGTAAGCAAGGATCCGGTAGCTCACCTAACGGAGCTGCCGAGGCGGAGGCCGCTGCGACGAGGCCTATCAGGGGCGAAGGCTCCTGCTCGGACGCGCAAGATGACGTCCTTCATTCCCCGCTTCGCTGGTCGGGAAAACCCGAACGGGCACGAGGCGTGCTATTCGCTCTGGCGGTGAGCCTGACAACGTCGCTGTCGGCCACCGCGGAGCAGGTTTCCTCGGTGGATCTCGAGTTGGTTCTTTGTGTCGATGTATTGTCTTCAATGAGCCAGGCGGAACAACGGCTGCAGCGGGAGGATATGTCAACGCACCGCTCGATGCCGCAGTGTTGCAGTCCATTGTATCCGGCCGGCGTGGTAATGCCCATATCTGTCTCCTTCGACCAATATGAAGATCATAGGCCGTCCTTCAAAGGAATCCTGAATCCTTTAAATCGCTGGCACTAGCCAGATGGCGGGCAACCACAGGGTGGACATTTCAGCCCACATGGAAAATGATCATGTTGCCATGCACAATACTGCAGGGCTCTGATATCGACGAGAAGCCTGAGTGTAGAAGCGGATCAATCGACCCTCCGGGTCCAGCGAGTGGGGACGCAAATGGACACCCCCGAGAATGGGCAATTGCATCGCGGCGCGGGCTGGCGACCCCGTCGATCGGCCGGCTGGCTTGCCCGCGCCGTCCTGTCGGCAACATTCCTGCTCGGCATGGCTTTCGGCAGCACTGCGTTTGCGCAGGACCAGCAGCTACCCGTGGTGACGGCGGCCAAGCCGGTGGTCCGTGAAATCGTTGAAGACGACGAGTTCGTCGGACGCTTCGAAGCCGTTGACCAGGTCGCCATCCGTTCGCGCGTCAGCGGCTATCTGGACAAGGTCAGCTTCCAGGATGGCGCACTGGTCAACAAGGGCGACCTGCTCTTCACCATCGACCAGCGTCCGTACCAGGCGGCTTATGATGCCGCCAAATCGCAAGTGAACGTCGCCAAGTCCCTGCTCGAATTCTCCAAGATGCAGCTGGATCGCGCCGACGAACTCGCCAAGACCGGCAATATCTCGGCCGCGACGGTTGACGACCGCCGGCGGGAATACCTTTCGGCACAGGCGCAGATGCAGGGCGCGACGGCCGCGCTGACGTCGGCCAGCCTGAATCTGGAATTCACCGAGATCAAGGCGCCCTTGTCCGGCCGTATCGACCGCCGGCTGGTGTCGGTCGGCAACCTCGTACAGCCGGATTCCACCTTGCTGACGACCATCGTTACCCGCGATCCGATCGACTTCTATTTCGACGTCGATGAGCGCCTGTATTTCAGCTACGCCCGCGACGCGAAGGAGCGCGGCGGCTCGATGCAGGAAGGCGCCGGCGGGCTCGAGGTGGTGGTTCGCGTCGCCGACCGCGCGGAGGCGGTCTTCAAGGGCAAGCTCGATTTTGCCGAGAACCGGATCGACAACGCGACCGGCACCATGCGGGTGCGTGCAACGTTTCCCAACGCCGACGGCGTTCTCCAGCCAGGCATGTTCGGGCGCATCAACGTGCCGGGGTCGCTGCCGCATAGCGGCGTGCTGGTGCCCGACGAGGCGATCGGCGCCGATCAGGATCGCCGCATCGTGTTCCTGGTGGATGAGGCCGGGATGGTGTCGGCGAAGCCCGTGCGCACCGGCCCGCTTCTCGACGGCTACCGGGTGATCCGCTCGGGCCTGACCGGCAACGAGACGATCATCGTCAACGGGCTGATGCACGCCAGGCCCGGCACCAAGGTGAAGGTCGAGATGGTGACATTGCCACCCAAGGTCGAAACCGCCGGGTTGCAGCAATGAGGTTCGCACATTTCTTCGTCGACCGTCCGATCTTCGCATCGGTCGTTTCGATCGTTCTGCTGATTCTCGGCGGGATTGCTTATACCCAGCTGCCGGTCGCGCAATATCCCGAGATCGCGCCGCCGACCATCGTCGTTCGCGCCCAGTATCCGGGCGCCGACGCCGAGACGGTCGCAGCGACCGTGGCAACGCCGATCGAGCAGGAGATCAACGGCGTCGAGGGCATGCTCTACATGTCGTCCTATTCGTCGGGCGACGGGGCGATGGCGCTGACCATTACCTTCAAGCTGGGCACCGATCTCGACCAGGCGCAGGTGCTGGTGCAGAACCGCGTGTCGGTCGCCGAGCCGCGCCTGCCCGAAGAAGTCCGCCGCCTCGGCATCACCACCACCAAGAGCTCGCCCGACCTGATGATGGTCGTGCACATGCTGTCGCCCGACAATACCTACGACCAGCTCTACGTCTCGAACTACGCCCGCTCGCGGGTGCGTGACATACTGCTCAGGTTGGACGGCGTCGGCGACCTTATCATCTTCGGCGAACGCGAATATTCGCTGCGCATCTGGCTCGATCCGGAAAAACTGTCGGCCCTGGGGATGACCTCGGGCGATGTGGTGCAGGCGCTGCGCGACCAGAACGTCCAGGTGTCGGGCGGCTCGATCGGCGCGCCGCCGACCAACATGGGCACGGCGTTCCAGTACACGGTCACCACGCAAGGCCGCTTCAACGACGCGCGCGACTTCCGATACGTGATCGTCAAATCGACCGAAGACGGCCGCCTGATCCAGCTGCAGGACGTGGCGCGCATCGAGCTCGGCGCCAAGGATTACGTCACCAACTCCTATCTCAACGGCAAACCGGCGGTGGCGCTCGCCATCTTCCAGCGGCCGGGCACCAATGCGCTCGCCGCAGCCGCGGAGATCCAGGACAAGATGAAGGAGCTTTCCCGCGACTTCCCGAAGGGGTTGAGCTACGACATCGTCTACAATCCGACCGAGTTCGTCGCCGAGTCGATCCAGGAGGTCTACAAGACGATCCTGGAGGCGATGGTGCTGGTCATCATCGTCATCATCGTCTTCCTGCAATCGTGGCGCATGGCGATCGTGCCGATCGTGGCGATCCCCGTGTCGCTGATCGGCACACTGGCGGTGCTTTACGCCGCCGGCTTCTCGCTCAACATGCTGACGCTGTTCGGCCTCGTTCTAGCGATCGGCATCGTCGTCGACGATGCGATCGTCGTGGTCGAAAACGTCGAGCGCAATATCGCCAGAGGGCTGGCGCCCAATCCGGCGTCGCACCTGACTATGGACGAAGTCGGAACGGCGGTCATCGCGATCTCGCTGGTGCTGATAGCCGTGTTCGTACCGACAGCCTTCATCCCCGGCATTTCCGGGCAGTTCTACCTGCAGTTTGCGATCACCATCGCGGTGTCGACGGCGATCTCGGCATTCAATTCGCTGACGCTTTCGCCGGCGCTGGCCGCACTGCTGTTCAAGCCGCACCACACTGCTGCGGCGCCGCCACGCTTTTTCCTGGCGCGGTTCGGTCAGACGCTCGCCGACGGCTTCAATCGCGGCTTCGACAGGCTCGCCCATTGGTATTCGAGCATCGTCCGCGTGCTGGTTGGCTCGCGGATAGCGATCGGCGCCATGCTGGCCGTTTTTGCGGCCCTCATCTACGCCACGGTCTATATGGCGCAGACGGTGCCGCGCGGTTTCATTCCGTCGCTCGACCAGGGCTATGCGATCGTCGTCGTCCAGTTGCCGGACGGCGCCTCACTGTCGAGGACCGATGCTGTCATCCAGCAGGCGTCGCAGATCATCCAGAAAACCCCAGGCGTCGACTACGCAGTCGCCTTCGCCGGCTTCTCCGGCGCGACCTTCACCAACGCCAGCAACGCGGGCGTGATCTTCGCCAGGTTCAAGCCGTTTGACGAGCGACTGAAAGCCGGCCAGTCCGCGACCCAGGTCATCGGCAATCTGTTCGGCAGCCTGCAAAGCATCAAGGAAGCCTTCATTATCGCACTGCCGCCGCCGCCGATCCGCGGCGTCGGCAATGCCGGCGGCTTCAAGCTGCAGATCCAGGAGCGCAACAGCGCCGACATGCGGCAGATCCTGGCGCTTGCCTACGAAATCGCCGGCAAGGCCAACAAGACGCCGGGGCTGACGGGCGTGTTCACCACCTTCTCCGCGTCGAGCCCGCAATTCTTCCTGGCGATCGATCGCGACAAGGCGCGCATCCTGAACGTGCCGATCCCCAACATCTTCGAGACGCTGTCGATCAATTTGGGCACCGCCTACGTCAACGACTTCAACGCTTTCGGGCGCGTCTACCAGGTGCGGGCGCAGGCCGACCAGGCGTTCCGCCTCGATCGCGCCGACATCTTGAAACTGAAGGTGCGCTCGGCGACCGGCGCGCTGGTTCCGCTAGGCACGTTGATCGAGATCCGCGACGTCACCGGCCCGGCGCTGGTCCAGCGCTACAACATGTACGTTTCGGTGCCGCTGCAGGGCAACGCCGCGCCCGGCGTTTCCACGGGCGACGCGCTGGCATTGATGGAAGGGATCACGGCGCAGACGCTGCCGGCCGGTACCTCCTATGAATGGACCGAGCTCGCCTATCAGGAGCGCAACACCGGCAATGCCGCTGTCTATATTTTCGGACTGTCGGTGCTGTTCGTGTTCCTGGCGCTGGCGGCGCAATATGAAAGCTGGGTGCTGCCGTTCGCCATTGTGCTGGTGGTGCCGCTGGGCGTGCTCGCGGCGCTGCTCGGCGTGTCGTTCCGAGGGCTGGACAACAACATCCTCGTGCAGATCGGCCTCATCGTGCTGATCGGGCTTGCCGCCAAGAACGCGATCCTGATCGTCGAATTCGCGCGGCAGGCACAGGAACGCGGCCTGTCGGTCGCCGAGGCTGCCGTCGAAGCCTGCCGGCTCAGGCTGCGACCGATCCTGATGACCGCCTTCGCGTTCATCCTCGGCGTCGTGCCGCTGATGATCGCAACGGGCCCAGGCGCAGAAATGCGCCAGTCGCTCGGCACCGCGGTGTTCTCCGGCATGCTCGGCGTCACCTTCGTCGGCCTGTTCCTGACGCCGGTGTTCTACGTCACGCTCAGGTCGCTGTTTTCACGGCGCAAGCCGCGTGCCGAGGCCGAGCCTTCGGCGCCGGCAGAGGCGCCCTCGGAGACGGCCGCCGAATAGGGTTACGAATTCGCCGCGTCGGGCGCGGCTTATCGCTCCAGAAAATCGGCGCGACGCGGCAACGTCAACGATCTGAGTGATCTCGGCGTCGAGGTGCGGTGGAGACCCTGCTCGGCGAGACGATGCCGGGCGGCGGCATAACTGGCACGCTCGCGGATGTCTTCGCGAGAAATGCCGGCATCCGCCAGTGTGCGGTCCGGGACTCGCCTCAAGCTCGCAAGCGTCTGGCGATAGGCAAGCCAGCGCGCGAAACGCTGTCGAAGTTGATAGAACATAATCGTCTCCTTTGGCGGGCGGAACGCCCGCGCCTGAATTAATCGAAAGCGCAAAGCATCGGTTCAAAGCATACTCGATCGAAGGGATTGCGCCGGCTTGCTAGCATGCCGAGGCGCTTGTCGCCGCCCCGCAAGGCGGGATTTGTCCAACATTTCCAAGGCTCGCATACTTGCGCGTGGTGCCCGCTTCACGCTACAGCCACGGTCGCAACGATTTTTTCATTTCTGCAATATGGATATCGACTGGGACGATCTGAGGTTGTTTCTCGACGTTGCGCGGCTGGGTGGCTTGAGCGCTGCGACGGGAACCACGCGCCTAAGCGCGGCCACCCTTGGCCGACGCGTCACCGCGCTTGAAAAGCAGATCGGCGAACCGCTGTTCGTGCGTCAGCAGACAGGCTACCGGCTGACGCCAGTCGGTGACGAACTGCTGCGGCGCGCCGAAGATGTCGAGGCCGCAATGCAGTCACTGACCCGCTGGCGCGAGGGCAGCCTGCCCGACCGCATTGTCCGCGTCTCGGCCGGGCCATGGACCTCGACCTTCGTTTCCGCCCATATCGGCGAAATCTGGACGGTCGATGACGGCATAAGGGTGGAACTGATCACCACTACCGACCGGGTCGACATCGGCCGCCGTGCCGCCGACATCGGCATTCGCGGCGAGCGCCCGACCGAACAGTGGCTGGCCGGCCGTCAGAGCGGCAAGGTTGCACATGCCATTTATTCCGGACGCCACCTGATCAACGGCATCGCCGCCGGGTTGTTCGTCGGCGTCACTGGCGAAGGCGCAAACATTGCCTCGGCGCGCTGGCTGCAAGCTCATCACGGCGACCGCATCGCGGTGCGGGGCAACAACGCCCATTCGGTGCGTGAACTGGTGGCCGCCGGCGCCGGCCTTTCGATCTTCCCATGCTTCGTCGGTGACAGCGACCCGCGGCTGGTTCGCGTCGCTCAGCCCATTCCAGAACTCGAAACCGACCAATGGATCGTCACCCATCACGAGGAACGTCACTCCCCGCCGGTACGAAAAGTCGCCGACCGGATCGCGGCCTTGATGCGGGCGCACCAGCCGCTGTTTCGCGGCGAGACGCCTATCCGGTAAGCCTCAGTCGATCGCCCGCCAGCCGAGCGCATGCTGGCGCTCGTTCCTGGCCGCCACTGAAGCCGGGGACAAAGAGGCGGTTGTCGACACAGTTACGGCCAAGCGCGGTGGAGCGTTAGCGTCTGACCGCCGGCTCCGACAGAAAAGTTCCTGCTCGAAATCCGAAACCGCTGCCATGCGCCTGCTGTGAGCCGCCAATGTCGCTGCTCCGTTGCGAGCTGTCCATAGATAGGCGCCGCGACCGGTGGCGTCTCTCCCGTGTCGGCTCGGATAGGCGATCTGGAACGAGCGCCACATCCAAGAGCCGGCCGCATCTACTCCGCGGCCTGAAACCGATTGACCTGGATGATCGCCCTGATCTCGGCCCGGCAGGAGCCGCAATTGGTGCCGGCCTTCAGGGCGCCGCCGATGGCATCGACGGTCGCGCAGCCGGCCGTCACTGCCGCCACGATCTGGTTGACCCCGACGCCGAAACAGGAACAGACGATCGCACCGGCATCTGGCCGTTCGGCTCCAGCGCGGCCGGCGACGATGCGGAAGCGTTCGCGCTGGCTGGCGTGCACCTCCTCGAGCTGTTGCGCCGCCCAGCCGCGTGATACCGCGACCGGGCCGGACGCAACGAACAAGGCCCCGGCGAGGTGCTTGTCATCGAAGGCGGCGATACGGTGCTGGCCCGCGTCGCGGTCGTGATAGGCGAGCATTTCGGTTTCCGGCGGCGCGCCGAACAGGGACTGGGCAAAGCCTGTCCAGTCGATCTCCGCCTCGGCGAAAGCGAGTTCGATGCGCCAGCCACCCCTGCAGCGGGCTGCTGCCCAGTAGTCGGCGTCGATCGCCTCGGGACGTCGCCGCGTCACGGCGAAGCCAAAAGCTTTTGCGGCGAATTTCTCAAGCCGAACCGCGACGTGTTTCAAGGCGGGCTGACCGGAAACGGGGTCGGTGAGCGACGCGGTCAACGCGTCGAGCCGGCCCTTGGCGGCGAACTGGTCGGTCCAATGCATCGGTGCAAACAGGCTGCCACGGCGCTGGCGGGACGTGATCATTGCGCGCACGAGCACCTCGCCGCGCGGGCTGGAGATACGCACGATGTCGGCGTCGCCGATGCCGTAGCGCTGCGCATCCGCCGGGTGAATCTCGACGAAGGGCTCCGCGATGTGCTGGGACAGACGGGGGCTTTTGCCGGTCCGCGTCATGGTGTGCCAGTGGTCGCGGACCCGGCCGGTGTTGAGGATGAGCGGATAGTCCGGATTGGTGCGGCTTTCCGTGGCGGCCCGAATGGCGACGAACCGCGCCTTGCGGTCGGCTGTGTAGAAATTACCGTCGGCGAAGAAACGGGTGATGGAGGGACCAGGTGCGGTCTTCTGGGAGCTCGACGCTGGCCACTGGAAAGGTGCCAGCGCGTGATAGTCTTCTTCATCGACACCTGAATAGGCACCGATATCGAAATCGCGCGCGCCGTCATTCTCGAAGCCCGACAGCGCGGCGTGTTCGGCGAAGATTTTCGCCGGCGACGAATAGGAAAATGCTTCGCCAAAACCCATCCGCTTGCCAACCTCGGCGACAATCCGCCAGTCGGGTCGCGCCTCGCCGGGTGTTGGCAGAAAGGAGCGCTGGCGCGAGATCCGGCGCTCTGAATTGGTGACGGTGCCGTCCTTCTCGCCCCATGCGGCGGCGGGCAACCGGACATGGGCATGGCGTACGGTGTCGGTCTTGGCCAACACGTCCGACACCACGACGAAGGGGCAGGCCTTGATTGCTGCTTCAACGGCGTCGGCATCCGGCATGGAATCGACCGGGTTGGTAGCCATGATCCACAGCGCCTTGATGCGTCCGTCGGCGAGCGCCTGAAACATCTCCACCGCCTTCAGGCCGGGCTTTTGCGCAACGGCCGGCGCGTTCCAGAAGCGCTGCAGGCGGTCGCGATGCTCAGGGTTTTCGATCTCCATATGGGCGGCCAACATATTGGCCATGCCGCCGACCTCGCGGCCACCCATGGCGTTTGGCTGGCCGGTCACCGAAAACGGCCCTGCCCCGGGTTTGCCGATCCGGCCAGTGGCGAGATGGCAGTTGATGATGGCATTGACCTTGTCGGTGCCCGACGAAGACTGATTCACGCCCTGGCTGTAGACGGTGACGGTCTTCGCTGTGGCCACGAATAGGCTGTAGAAGCGGCCAAGCTCTTCCTCGCTGAGGCCAGTGGCGGCGGCAATGCCGGCAAGGTCGAGCTTCGAGGCGGCGAAAAGCGCTTGCCCGAAACCGGTCGTGTGCGCCGTGATGTAAGCGCGGTCGAGCGCGTTGTGCTGGCCGAGATAAGCGAGCAGCCCCATGAACAAAGCAACGTCGCCATCCGGCGCGATCGCCAGATGCATGTCGGCGATGTCAGCAGTCATGGTACGCCGCGGGTCGACCAGCACGACCTTCATGTCGGGCCGCTTTTCCCGCACTGCTGCGATGCGCTGGTAGAGAACGGGATGGCACCAGGCGAGGTTGGAGCCGACCAGCACGATCAAGTCGGCGAGCTCGAGATCCTCATAGGTGCCCGGCACGGTGTCGGAGCCGAAGGCGCGTCGGTGGCCGGCCACCGATGAGGCCATGCAGAGGCGGGAATTAGTGTCGATGTTGGCCGAGCCGACAAAACCTTTCATCAGCTTGTTGGCGACATAGTAATCTTCGGTCAGCAACTGTCCGGAAACATAGAAGGCGACCGAGTCCGGACCGTGCTCAGCGATGGTCCGCGAAAAGGTCGTGGCGACGCGGTCGAGCGCTTCGTCCCAGCCGGCGCGGCGCCCGTCGATTTCGGGGTGGAGCAGCCTGCCGTCGAGGTCGATGGTTTCGGCCAGGGCCGAGCCCTTGGAGCAAAGCCGGCCGAAATTGGCAGGATGGTCGGGATCGCCGCGGACCGACACTTGCCCGTCCGCGGCGACCTTCGCCAGCACGCCGCAACCCACCCCACAATAGGGGCAGGTGGTCCTCACCTCGCGCGCTGCGTCGATTTCCATGATTCAGGCCGCGCGGCTGGCCAGCGCTTCCAGCGCAATGAACAGGTGCTCGCCCTCGATGCGCACCGGAATGGTGCGCACCACACCTTCATCGGCGCCCAGCGCCTTGCCCGTCTCCAGCGAGATCACCCAATTGTGCAAGGGACAGGTCACCGCGGTGCCATGGACAATGCCTTGGCTCAGCGGTCCGCCTTTGTGCGGGCAGTGGTCGTCGATTGCATAGACCTGATCGTCCTGGGTGCGGAAGACCGCGACCTTGCCTTCCGGCGTGGCGACGCAGCGCGCCCCACGGCGTGGGATGTCTGAGAGCGAGCCAATGGCGATCCAATTCATCATGCTCACTCCGCCGCCTGCGCAAACCCGACCGAAGCCATCGGCCTGAACTCGTGCTTGTCCTTGCCGGAGACGCGCTCCGACCACGGGTCGACCTGGGCGAATTTCTGGCTGAAGACGAAGCGGTCGTAGTAGGCCTTGCGCTTGTCGCCGTTGTCCATGATCTGGCGCTTGATCTCCGGGATGCCGATGCGCTTGGCCCATTTGTAGATGCGTTCGAGATAGCGGCCCTGCTCGCGATACATCTGCGTCAGCGCCACGATATGTTCGAGCGCCTCGTCTTCTGTCTTCACAAGGCCGAGCACCTCGGTGCCCTTGATGTCGAGGCCGGCCGCTCCGGCAAAATGGATCTCGTAGCCACTATCGACGCAGATCACGCCAACATCCTTGCAGGTTGCCTCGGCGCAGTTCCTCGGGCAGCCCGACACCGCCATCTTGACCTTGGCAGGGGTCCACGAGCCCCACATGAACTTTTCGATGCGGATGCCGAGGCCCGTCGAATCCTGCGTGCCGAAACGGCACCAGTCCGAACCGACGCAGGTCTTCACCGTGCGCAACCCCTTGGCGTAGGCATGGCCGGAGACAAAGCCGGCCTGGCCGAGATCGGCCCACACCGCCGGCAGGTCTTCCTTGCGGATGCCGAGCATATCGATGCGCTGGCCGCCGGTGACCTTGACCATGGGGATCTCGAACTTGTCGACGACATCGGCGATGGCGCGGAGTTCCGCGGCGTTTGTCACGCCGCCCCACATGCGCGGCACCACCGAATAGGTGCCGTCCTTCTGGATGTTGGCGTGAACGCGCTCGTTGATGAAACGCGACTGATAGTCGTCGGCATAGTCGTCCGGCCAGTCGCAGACGAGGTAGTAGTTGAGCGCCGGCCGGCATTTGGCGCAGCCGCAAGAAGTTGTCCATTCCAGCTCCTGCATGACGGCCGGAATGGTCTTCAGGCTCTTGGCGATGATCAGCCGGCGCACCTCGTCATGGCCGAGCGTGGTGCAGCCGCACATAGGCTGTACTGCTGCCGGGTTGTATTTGTCGCCGATGGTCAGCACCATCAGCTTCTCGACCAGCCCGGTGCAAGAGCCGCAAGAGGCCGACGCCTTGGTGTGGGCGCGCACGTCGTCAAGCGAGGTCAAGGCCTTGGCCGTGATCGCGCCTGTGATCTTGCCCTTGCAAACGCCGTTGCAGCCGCAGATTTCCGCATCATCCGGCAAGGCTGCAACGGCCGCCATAGGGTCCAGCGGGGCACCCCCCTGGTACGATTGGCCGAAGATCAGTGTGTCGCGCATCTCCGATATGTCGGTCTGCTTCTTCTTGAGATCGTTGAACCAGGCCCCATCCGCCGTCTCGCCATAGAGCACGGTGCCGATGATGCGATCGTCCTTCAGCACCAGGCGCTTGTAGACGCCGGCCGCGGCATCGCGCAGCACGATCTCCTGGCGGTCCTCGCCCTCGGCGAAGTCGCCGAGCGAGAACAGGTCGATGCCGGTGACCTTGAGCTTGGTCGGCGTGTCCATATGGACGAAAGCGGCTGCCTCGTCGCCGGCAAGCTGGCGTGCCGCAACGCGTGCCATCTCGTAAAGCGGCGCCACCAGGCCATAGACCTGTCCGTTGACCTCGGCGCATTCGCCGAGTGCGTAGATATCGGGATCGTTGCTGCGCATGCCGGCATCAACGACGATGCCGCGGTTGACGGCGATGCCAGCCTCTTTGGCCAACGCCGAATTCGGCCTGATACCGACGGCCATCACCACCAGCGTCGCCGGAATGACGGTGCCGTCGGCAAGTTCGACCTGCCCGACCTTGCCGTTGCCTGTGATCGCCTTTGTGTTGGCCTTGGTGATGACCTTGATGCCGCGCTGTTCGACGGCGCGCTGCAGGAGATAGCCGGCGGCCGGATCGAGCTGGCGCTCCATCAGCGTCGGCATGACATGCAGCACGGTGACGTCCATGCCTTGGGCGTTCAAACCGGCTGCCGCCTCGAGCCCGAGCAGGCCGCCGCCGATGACCACGGCCTTGGCGCGCGACTGCGCGGCAAGCATCATCGCCTGCACGTCGTCGAGGTCGCGATAGGTCAGCACGCCCGGCAGATCATGGCCGGGTACCGGAATGATGAACGGCACCGAGCCGGTGGCGATGACGAGCTTGTCGTAAGGCTCGGTGACGCCATGATCGGACGTGACGGTCTTCGCCGTCCGGTCGATCGCGATGATCTTGTGACCCTTGTAGAGGGTGATGTTGTTGGCGATGTACCAGCCGTCGCCGTGGATGATGATTTCCTCATAGGCCTTTTCGCCCGACAGAACCGGCGACAGCATGATGCGGTCGTAGTTCACGCGCGGCTCGGCGTTGAAGATGGTGACGGTGTAGCGACCGGGAGCTTGCTCAAGCAGATGCTCAAGCATGCGCCCCGGGGCCATGCCATTGCCGATGATGACGAGTTTTTCGCTCATGGCGTTACTCCGCGGCTTCGACAAAGCGGTGGCGTTCGTAGAGGAACTTCAGCACCGCCTCGCGGCAGCGCAGGAAGGTGCGGTCCGAAGAGAGTTCGATGCGCCGGCGCGGACGCGCCAGCGGCACCGCAAGCACCTCGCCGATGGTCGCCGCCGGGCCGTTGGTCATCATGACGATACGATCGGACAACAGCACTGCCTCGTCGACATCGTGGGTGATCATGATCGTCGTCGAGCCGAGCCTGGAATGGATGTCCATCACCGCATCCTGCAGATGGGCGCGCGTCAGCGCGTCGAGCGCGCCGAACGGCTCGTCGAGCAGCAGGATCTTCGGTTCCATGGCCAGAGCCCTGGCGATGCCGACGCGCTGCTTCATGCCGCCCGATATTTCGGCTGGCCGCTTGTCCTTGGCATGCGCCATCTGGACGAGATCGAGATTGCGCATGATCCAGTCATGCCTCTCGGCCCTGCTCTTCGAACGTCCGAGGACTTTCGATACCGCCAGGTTGATGTTTTCGTAGACGGTGAGCCACGGCAGCAGCGAATGGTTCTGGAACACCACGGCGCGTTCGGGTCCGGGGCTGTCGACTTCCTTGTCTTCGAGTAGCACGGCGCCGGCGGAAACCTTGGTCAGCCCGGCGATCAGGTTGAGCAAGGTCGACTTGCCGCAGCCGGAATGACCGATGATCGAGACGAACTCGCCCTTGTCGATGGTCAGCCTGATGTCCTTCAGCACCTCGCTGACCTGATTGCCGCGGGCAAAGGATTTGTCGATATGATCGAGTTTCAGATAGGCTTTCATCACCCTCTCCTCACTTTGCCGTTGTGCCGCGGGTGACGAAGGCGCCGACCGCCGCGACCAGACGGTCGAGGCAGAAGCCGGTGACGCCGATATAGGCGAGCGCGACGATGATGTCGGGCAGCCGCGACGAGTTCCAGGCATCCCAGATGAAGAAGCCGATGCCGACGCCGCCGGTCAGCATTTCGGCGGCGACGATGGCGAGCCAGGACAGGCCGATGCCGATCCTGAGACCGGTGAAGATGTAGGGGGCCGCGGCCGGCACCATGATCTTGACGAAGAATTCGAACTGGTTGAGCCGCAGGATGCGCGAGACGTTGCGGTAGTCCTCGGGGATGTTGCGCACGCCGACGGCGGTGTTGATGATGATCGGCCAGATCGAGGTGATGAAGATGACGAAGATCGCCGACGGGCTGGAATCGCGGAACGCTGCCAGCGACAGCGGCAACCAGGCCAGCGGCGGCACGGTGCGCAGGATCTGGAACACCGGATCGAGACCGCGCATCGCCCAGATCGACTGGCCGACCAGCGCGCCAAGCGCGACGCCGACGACCGCCGCCAGGCCAAAGCCGATGGCGACGCGCTGCAGCGAAATCAGCACCCGCCACGCCAGCCCGATATCTTGCGGACCATTGTTGAAGAACGGATGGGCGATCAGGTCATAAGCCTCGTTCCAGACCTGGCTCGGCGGCGGCAGGCTGGCGGTGGGCGACGAGCAGGCGATCTGCCAGACGACCAACATCAGGGCGATGACGATCGCTGGCGGCACCAGCGCACTGGCCAGTTTGCCGGCGATCACGATCGGATCAAAGCGGCGCCGCGCCTTGGCGGTGAAGGCGATGACCTCCGCCGGCTTCGCGGGGAACGCCTTCACCGTTGTGTCCTCGATAGTCTGAATCGACATGTCTGGGAAAAACTCCTTGGGGCAGATCTGGCGACAAACGGCTTGCACCGTTTGCGCCGGATTAGGCGGATGCCTTGATCTTCAGGCTGTCGAGATAGGCGGACGGGTTGGCGGGATCGAAGACCTTGCCGTCGAAGAAAGTCTCGACGCCGCGCGATGAAGACGCCGGGATGTCGGCCGCCGCAACGCCGAGATCCTTGGCCGCCTCGCGCCACAGGTCCTCGCGGTTGACCTGGTCGACGAGTGCCTTGATGTCGGTGGTCGGCGCGAATTTTCCCCAACGGATGTTTTCTGCGAGGAACCAGCTGTCGTGGCTCTTGAAGGGATAGGAGACGCCGCCGTTCCAGAATTTCATGTAGAGATCGGTGCCGGAGGCGACGCGGCCATTGCCGTAATTGATGTCGCCCTTGAGGCGGCCGATGATGTCGGCGACAGGGACGTTCATCCATTGCCGTTTGCCGATGATGGCGGCCATCTCGTCCTTGTTCTCCATGGCCTCGCACCATTGCTGCGCTTCCATGACGGCCATCAGGATCGCCTTGGTGGCGTTCGGGTATTTGTCGATGAATTCGGCGCGCAGGCCGAGCGCCTTTTCGGGATGGCCCTTCCACAACTCGCCAGTCGTGGCGGCAGTGAAACCGACGCCCTGATGGACGAGCTGTTCGTTCCACGGCTCGCCGACACAGAAGACGTCCATGTTGCCGACCTTCATGTTGGCGACCATCTGCGGCGGCGGCACGACGATGGTCGAAACATCCTTGTCGGGATCGATGCCGCCGGCGGCGAGCCAATAGCGCAGCCAGAGGTCATGCGTGCCGCCCGGGAAAGTCATGGCGGCCTTGATCTCCTTGCCGGCTGCCTTCTTGGCGGCGAAGGCGTCCTTCAGCTTGGAGGCATCGAGGCCGACACCGGTGGCGGCATATTCCTGCGCCACCGAAATGCCCTGGCAGTCGTAATTGAGCCGCGCCACGATCGCCATGGGCATCGGCTGGTTGTTCTGCGTTACCTTGCCTGTGTGCATGAGGTAAGGCAGCGGCGTCAGGATGTGGGCTCCGTCGATGCCGTTGGCTTCGCCGCCGAGCATCAGATTGTCACGCGTCGCGCCCCAGGAGGCCTGCTTCAGCACTTCGACATCGGGCATTCCGTGTTTGGCGAACAGCCCCTTCTCCTTGGCGATCATCAGCGGTGCCGCATCGGTCAGCGCGATGAAGCCGAGCTTGGCGCCGGTGACTTCCGGAGCAGTCGTGGCGGCATAGGCGCCCGAGGGGAAGAGCTTGCGAGCCGCTATGAACAGACCTGCGGTCATGGCACTGCTGACAAGAAAATCGCGACGCGTCACATCCTTGAGCGACGCGCCTGTCCCGATCCATTGCTTCATAGTCTTCTTCATCGTCGTCTCCAGTTGAACGCGAGGGCGTTGGCCCAAAACAAAAAAGCCACCGTCCAGGCCTCACGCGTCCGTACATCCGGGATCGCATCTTGACCTGAGCGGCAGCTTTGCCTGTGGCGCCCGCCATTGGACGCCTGTTCCGTGACCCGCGAAGGGCCTGACTACTTCAAAGCAGGAACCGTGCCAGTTTTGGATTGGAGGAAAAACATCAATGAAATCAGCAATCCGAAGCAATTCCCATTACGCCGGCGCATAGGCTGGGAGGCCAAAGATTGTTCATTAGAGCAATTGCACGCACAATTTTTGTGCAATGCACAAGAATGGCGCAGAATTGATCAGGCGGGATGCAGGCCTGATTTTTGACTGGCGACATAGGCGTCGATCTCGTCGGGATCGAAGATCTGGCCGTCGAAGAAGCCGTCCGGGCCGAGCACAAGGCTCGCCCCCGCCGAACCGACAGGGGTCGCCGTCTTCAGTGCGCCCTCGACCTTGGCGTTAGCGCCGGGCAGCGCCACGCCGAGCGGCTTCAGCGCCGCGCGGTAGAGGTCGGGCCGGTAGCAATCCCTGGCGATGGCGAGGTTTTCCGGCGTGTGCGCGACGTCGCCCCAGCGCACCATCTGCGTGTAGAACCACAGCGCATGGCTCTTCCACGGAAAGTTCGCCGCCTTGTCGAAAGGCACGAAGAAATCCTCGACCGTCCGCTTCGCGCCGCCGCCAAGGTGGAGATGTCCGGTGAGGACAGGCATCTGGATCGCTGATGGCTGGCCCAGGAAGCGAGGCTCCGCCATCAACGAGGCCAGATCCCCTCGGTTTGCCGCATCCTGACACCAGCGAGCGGAATGATGCAGCGCTCTCAAAAGCGCCGCCAGCGCCTGCGGATTTTCCTCGGCCCAGGCCTTGCGGGCGCCGATCACCTTCTCCGGGCTGTTCTTCCACAGCAGCGCCTTGACGGTGACGATATGGCCGGTGCCGGCAGCCACTGCGGCGCTGTTCCAAGGTTCGCCGACGCAATAGCCGTCGATACGCCCGGTGGCCAGCGCGTCGGCCATGAAGGGCGGCGGCACGATGACGATCTCGATCTCGCGCTCTGGATCGATACCGCAGGCAGCAAGCCAGTAGCGCAGTTCGTAATTGTGCCCGGAGTGCGGGTGCACGACGGCAAAACGCAGCAGCTCTCGGCCCGCTGCCGCCCGCTCGCGGATAAATGCGCCAAGTGCTGCCCCGGCGCGCGCCGGGTTGAGATCCGGCTCGGCGCCATGTGCTGCCATGCCGTCCCAGACCGCGTTGGAGACGGTGACGCAGTTGCCGCCCAAGCCTAGCGAGAATGGCACGATGGTCTGCGAAGCGAGCGGCGTCAGGCCGAGGCTGCAGGCAAGCGGCATCGGCCCCAGCATGTGGGCAACGTCGAAATGGCCGATGGCGATGCGGTCGCGGATGTTGGCCCAGGATGTCTCGCGCTGCAGCTTGAGTTCAACCCCTTCGCGGGCGGCAAAACCCAACTCGCGGGCGGCCACGAGCACGGCGCTGTCGAAGAGTGGCATGAAGCCGGCGGTGATCTGGTGCGCAGCAGTCATGCTCATTCGTCCCTTATCGGCCCTAGCAGCCCAGCGGCGGTCACCAGGCTCTGGGCGATGTCGCTGATCTTCCGGTTCTGGTTCATCGCCGTCTTGCGCAGCAGCGCGTAGGCCGCCTCTTCCGTCAGGCCGCGTGACTTCATCAATATGCCTTTGGCGCGATCGATCACCTTGCGGTTCTCGAGCTCACCGCGAACCTCTTCCAATTCGCGCGCCATGCGCGAGAAGGCGTTGAAGCGGCTGACTGCCATGTCGAGGATCGGCTTGACGCGCTCCTGCCTGAGACCATCGACGACATAGGCCGAGACGCCGGCATCGACTGCTGCCTCGATCGAGGCCTGGTCCGAGCGGTCGACGAACATGGCGATCGGCCGCTTCACCGCGCGCGACAGTTGGAACATGCTTTCCAGCATGTCTCGATTCGGATTTTCGAGATCGATGACGATGACGTCCGGCTCGATCTCGGCGATGCGGCGTGCGATGCCGATCACGTCATGGATGATAGTGACCCGCTCATGCCCGGCCTCGCGCAAGCCTGCCTCGATGATCGAGGCACGTATGCGGTTTTCGTCGATCACCAGGACGGCGAGTGGGGAGCGGACCATGCCTGCATTGTGACCAAGCGAAAGAATTGTGCAATGCGGGATCACCGACCGGTCACAGGCCGATTCCCTGGTGCGTCGAGCCAAAATCAGAAATCCCGTATCGTTCCATATGGTTCCGCGACAGCCAAACATGGCGACCTATCCTCGTTCGCGCCAACGGGTCGGTCGAGTTTCCAAATGCGTCCCAGCTCAGTTTCCAGCAGGGGAAGCAACTCCTCGCGAGGGCATGGATAGGCCAGTACACGTACGTTGGAGCCGAAAAGCCGCGCGATACCCTCGAGCAGGCGGCAGGGCCCTGCGATGCCCAGTCCTTGGCGCTTCGTTCCCACCTGCGAGCCCGTTCCCAGGTCAAGAACCACGCCCGGGTGACGGCACACCAACACGGATCAACCTAGAAAAATCCGGCGACAGGCCCGACTTCCGCGCACGGTCGCCTATGTGGGCCAACTCACTCAAGGTCGACATTGGCAAGCGGGTGTCGAGTGCACCCCGGTCGTACGCATATTCGGGAAGATAGCCGTTGACGATGAGGCGCCAGTCGAAAGGAATTGTGTCACCGACCGCTCGCATCATCTTGACGATCGTCGTCGTGCAATTCGTCGTGATGGAATTGTAGAATGCAGGCGTCGCGGCAAGCGCATTTGCGTCCGAGACGTATTCCAGCAGAAGCGCGCGGGCCGCGTCCGGCGACGCTCTCAGGCGATAGATCTGGACATCCTCTCCCCGAACATTTGACCTGACGCCGACCACGTCTCGCTCGTCGGCCGCGATAATGACCAGGGGATTGCTCTTGAACAGGTCCGCTATGGGCGAAAACTCGCCACCGACACGACGCCGCACCTCGATGGACCACGCAAGATGGTCACCCCCGGAAAAACCAAAGCTCATGATGACATGGGCGATTTTCGGTCCAGCCCAATAGGACATGAAGAGGTCGGCGCTCTGAACGGTGGAAAGGTCGTAGGTCCGGCTTGTCCAGCGTTCGGTGAAATCGGTGCCACTGCGCCATTCGAAGTCGCGCACGTCTTTCAGCGTCAACAGATTTCCGTCGCGGGTGCCGGTTACCTGACGGGCCACATCTGGCGCCCAGTCGGCGTCGCCCAAAGGCTTGATGGTGCTCCACCAGACCAGAACCGCAGCGAACGCGGCCACAAACAGGACAAACGTCGGGATACGAAACCGGCTGAAGAGCGCGATGATGGTGCCGAGGCCGAACAAGACCAAAAGGGCGCAGGCCACAGCCCGACCAGGCTCTCCCCCAGGCAGCCGATACCACATGGCAAATCCGGCCCAGGCAGTCAAAATTGCAACAGCCAGTGACAGGGTGATGGCGAGCGCTATCCGAGCGATGCGATGCATCATCCCCTTTCCAGCCATGCAGGACCCGCAGAGGCGTCGCTTCGGGTGCGGTTGGGCTCGCTCGTTGCCATCTGAATGCCATTCTCACGGAACGTGAGAAGCATTTCGAGATTGGGCATCAATAAGCTTCGCTGCCGCCCTGGCCTCGTTGAGTCATTACTTTCTTGCAGCCCTTCGTGGAGGTCGCGCAACCCTTGTTGGCCTGGCTGCTTGGAGAACCAGTTAAACTCTCGACCTCATTGCCGTAGTTTTCCCTGGTGTTCTGATCGACCATTGCAACGGGTGCCGAAATCACCAACCCTGCAGCGCTTCCAGCCGCCGCCGCCGCGCCGGTCGTTGCTTGCACGATCGTGTCGCCAAGGCCTACCCTGCTATCGGTCAGGGCCTGGCCGGCAGCCATCCGCGCCCCAATCAATTGCACGATCTGCGGTGAAGAGGCGAACTTGCCGTGATTCAGACTGTCGCCGGATTTAACTTTCGTCAGGTCGATGACGACCACATTGTTGCTCGCGAGTTCTTCCTTGTACGGAGCTTGCTGCGGATCAATCGAACCGAGGCGCGGGATATTGCCCCAGACCCGTCGCGAAACCTTGAGCGCGCGATCGTCCTGCGAGACAAAGAGGGTGAACTGCGGATGCTGTTTGCCCATGTCGGCAATCTGGGTGCGGAACACGTCGACATCGACGTCTGGTGCGGCCAGCATGACGTTCTTGAACTTCGCCGGCAGCCCGCCGTTGCGGATCGCCATCTGGCGCAAGGATTCCAACGCAAGCCAGTTGCCCATCGAATGGGCGAGGATCGAAACCTCTTTTACTTCGGGATCGTGCGCCAGGTATTGGAACAGCAGTTCAAGCGCATTTCGCGTGTAGTTGGTGCTTTCGCGATCGTAGCCATAGGCCAGTGTACTGCCTCGGGAAGGCCATGTGACCAAAATCGGAGCGCTGTCGGTACCGGTATCCTTGGCGATCTGCGCAAAGCGATAAAGGGAGTCCTCGAAGCGGTTGTTGAAGCCATGGATGAAGACCAGCACACTGTGGTCCGGGCTCTTCCTGACGGAGGCGCTCAGCCATGCCTTCGCGCCATCCCGTGTTAATTCTTCGGCTTTCACCACTGCGAAATCGGTAGCAGGGTTTGAGGGCAGCTTCTTGGGCCAGGCGACCTCGCCGACCTTGCGCACCGACGTTGGTGGGATAGACACCGTAACGTCCGCGAATGAAGGAGCCAGTCCGCGCTCGCCCGTATACATCTCTGCCGGATTGGCCGAGCGGGCGCGCGTCGTCGTCACCAGCATCTCCACCTTGCTGGATGACGGGGACGTATCGGCCACCGGCAACAAGACATTCTTCGGACGGGACGCGCAGCCGAAAAGCAGGCCAACCAATGCAAATGCCAGCAATGCATTTGTGGTACGCCCGACATTTAATCTACTTACAACGCCGGTTCTCAAAACGCCCCCCAAGTGTGGAACCTCGACAAGGTGGCTAGTACCGTTGTCGCCAACCGATCAGTCGATGCAGATTGCCACGACAGTGGCACGCGAGGACTGATGGGCATGCCGCCCCACACGGCCAAATGAAGTATCGGAGTCCTCTGCTTTGCGCAACTGCTGGCATATGTCGCAACGCTTCGCCTCGGAGCGCAGCGGGGTGCCGCCCGTCGTCGAAGCCTACTCCTCATGCCGCCGACTTTACTTGATGCGGGCGACGCCACCCGAAATCTCGATAGTTTCAGAGCCGGTCAAGGCCTCAAGGTCACCATTGGGCCAGGTGACGAAACAGCCGTTCGGGCAGAATTCCGCGGTCTCGCCGGCGTGCAGCGGCAGCTTCGTCTTGCCGCCGCCTTCCGTCACGACCAGCGTGCGGACCTCGCTGTCCTTGTTGACTACGCTCGCTGCGAAGGTCGAACCACCCACGGCAAGAACAGCAATGGCGGCGGCGAGCGACTTCCACATTTTACGACAGATGGACTGATCTAGCGGCGGATAATATTCAAACTGCTTTGTGAGCAGGGTCGTAAACGACCAGTTCTGGTTGATCATGAAGTGGCCCCTCCCGGGGAGATTGGTATTGGTGATGGCATCACCGTCTCCGAACCAAGCTAATCACCGGTCACCTGCCATTTGTCGTCGGGATTGAACTGCTTTATCGCGCCAGCCGCAGCCTCCGTTTTCGGGCCAAGGTCGGCCTCGTAGACGATGCCTTGATGATTGACCGCAAAGGTTTTGACGCCCGTTTCCGCATATTTCACAGGCCAGGCCAGAAGCGCGAAACCGGCGGTCATGTTGCCGTTGATGACATAGTTGTAGGCGCCACCGGCGATATTCTTGCCTTGGCCCGTCAGGATACGGAAGCGATAGCCAAAATAGCCATTGCCTTTCTTTGCCTTGTCGAGAGCCGCCTGGTTGATGAAATCGCCTGCCGGACTGACGCCATTGGTCTCGTCGGATGGCCAATACAGTCCGTCGGCCTGGCCCTCGCTGCTGATCAGCTTCTGGGTGTACTCGAGCACGCCATCGCCATCGCGGTCTTCTGCCGAGTAGTCGCGTTGAGCGTCCACGTAGGCGCGGACCGTTTCGATCGCCGCGATCTCATTTTCGCCGACGCGCCGGTTGATGATCTCTTCGATGCCAGCCTGGGTGTCGAAAGCCCATTTGCCGTCCTTACCCTTGGTGATCGGGAACGGCAGCGTCCATAGCTTGTCGCCAATATTGAGTTCCTTGCGATCGCCAAGATCGCGCACTATCACCGTCTTCTCAGCGCCTTGCCGGATCTGCGCGTAGGTATCCATCACGCCTTCGCTTGTCCGCAGCTTCGCGGCATCCAGCCCAAGCAGTCCGGCCAGTCCATCGAAATCATCCTTCGCCAGGACCGACTTGAACGCTTCCACCGCCGCTGAGGGATTATCGAAAGGCGGCGGACCTTTCTTGGCCACGTAATCCGAGAGGCTGTGCACCTCCTGCGCGCCGGCAAGATTTGCGGAACCCGCGCCAATGCTCAAGATCATTCCGGCACCGAGCAGCGAGCGTAGAACAAGACTCCGGACAGACGTTTTCATGTCGGTTTTCCTCTCGCCAAAGTTTTAACGCCTGCGCCCGCCACCGCCCTGCCTGCCACCACCCTGCCTGATCATCTTGTGGCCGCCGCCGCCGCTGCGAATTCCGCCTCCCATGCTCCTCGCACCGCGGTTGGAGGCTATCTGCTGACGTTTTCCGGAGCTGACGTTGCCAAGACCCGAAGGATTCCTCGGTCTGTTGTCTGCCTTCATTGCGGGCTTCGGTTTTCCAACCGGTCGAGTGATTTTCCCTGGTCGGTCAATTTTTCCAGCCGAAGCATTCGGGTTGGTTGGCCTCTTGAGATCCGGCCTTGTTGTTGGCCCGGCTTTCAGACCTTGTCTGATTTCGCGTTGGCGGATGTCTTTCACCTTCGCCGAATTCCCAGGCAGCGCGCTGATCTGGCCTCTCCTTAATTCGGATGCCTTGTCGCGCATATTGTTGCGATCGTTCGTTTTAACGCGATTGCCGATGCTCGTGTTATCGATCTTGGCGAACTGGTTTTTGTCGAAGTTTATCTTGGAACGGTCGACGTTTTTCCAGTCGACGTCGTTGAAATTGACCTTGCCGTTTATGTTGTTGAAGCAATTGTTGCAGTCGATATCGATATCGTTGCCGTTCCAGCGGCCACCCCAGACACCCCAATCATTCCAATCCACTGCCGCTGCCCAGACGGCGCCAGTCACAAAGGCCGCGAAATAGGGCGCAGTGGGATAATAATAACTTGGGTAGGGGTCTGGATAGTACGCAATCGGAGCAACCGGGTAGTCGATGACATAGAGCATTTCCGGCTCATAGCGTGGAACATAGATCGTTTCGGCGCTGGCGGACCGGATGACGACATTGTCGTTCTCCTCGACGACCTTGATCTTGTCATCGGACTTGATCACGCCTTTGGCCACAGCTGTGTCGCGCAACTGCTGGATGGCGACCAGAACGTCTTTTTGCTGATATGTCAGTGCGTCGCCAAGCGTCTGGGTCCACTCCAGATCGTCACTCATCATCTTGACGATGTCGGGATAGTTGAGCAGCGAGATGACGCTGCCGTCCCAGCTTTCCTTCGGTTTCAGGTCTGGCTTCTTGGCGACCTGATCCAAAAACCGGCTCGCCTCCACGATCTGCAATGGATACAGCGACGCTTCGGAAATCACTGCGACAAGCTCGTCGGGGTAGAGCGCAATTCGCGCTACCAGAATTTCGAGTTCATCCTCGTCGAGCGGTTCGGGGGTGGCCGCTGCGGCAGCCGTGGCAGCGGCTTGATCCTGAGCAATCGCGAAAGAGGCAGGACCGGAGCACATCAAGAACGCCATTATGGCCACAGCGCCAAAAGGCCAGTGCGGAAACTTGATCTCCATTGTCGTCCCTCCAAGGTATGTGAACCTGGTGGTCAGCGATGTTCTATCGCCGAGTCCGGGCGAATGTTTCTTGCCTTGGCGTTACGTTGGCGCATTGCCCGCCGATGCGGAAGGTAAGTAACTGTATGCTACGTGCAGAACTGAGAGACCCTGCCAGCAGATCAAGTCGACGTCGGGGCCATCTTTCGGATCGAATGTCCCCGTCAAACAACAGTGTTCGAGGGCGCGGCGCAGATGGCCGCCGGAGCCGAACCATGAGATGTTCTTGGGCGTCGAAGCAAGCATCCGGCCGGCGATTTCGATGGCGATCGGCCAGGTCTTTGCTCGGCTGCTTCGGCGAAATGGAATACCGCTAAGACGAGGCCTGGATGAAACGGAAAGGACGCAAAGCCCGAGCGGTCACAAACGCTTCATGGACGGCACCCTGTCTTCAGCGCTGCGCCTCGGTCCCGGCCAAAGCAACGCCATCATGAAGATCGTATAGGCGATCGCTATCAATATGTAGTTGACCCGCGTGGCAAAGGATTCAGCTGCCGATCCCGGCAAGGGCGAGACGCCCGTTCCAAACAGGATGAGGAAGATTGTCAGCGCGCCCGCGTAGAGCTTGGCGGCAGGATTGCTCAGCGCGGCGCGGCCGCCAAACACCAGGCCGGCGAGCAGCACCAGGACAAACAGCGTGGGGGTAGTGGGACGAACCTGCAGAAATGCGAACGCAACGGATGCGGCCACGCCTCCGAGGAGATTGACCAGGACAAGGCCGAAGGCTGCCCTTGCGCTTGCGATGACATCGAGTTGCGACAACAGCGATGCGACGGTGATCGGAATGACGATCGCCGTGGCGAGGCCGTTCCGTGTCAGGCAAGCGAGCACGGCGATCAGCAAAATGATGGCATTGGCGGCGGCATAGCGCGCAGCGCGAGGGTTTGCAGCAGGAGCCGGGGCCTGAACGTCGGCGCTACCCCGGTCGGGTATGACCGCATGGGCAATCCACATCAGGATCGCTCCACTGACCACGCCCTGCACAAGGATCGACAGGATGGAATCGCCGAGATCGCGGTTGAGCACGGTCAGCAGCGGCACCATCACGGCGACCACCAGGACAAGAAAGATCGCCCCGCCGCCCTTGCCGTTCGCCTGCAGGTAGAAACAGACGAAATAGAGAAGCCCGAGCAGCAGCAGGAGCACCGCACGCCGGTCGCCTGTCAGTACCGCGACGGCCTGCAGAAGTGCACCGGCGACAACAATGAGGATCGCCATTCCCAGGGCCTGTTTCAGCTGCAGTGGGCGGGAACTGGAGATCAGGAACTGCGCTGCGAACAATGGTCCCAGAAAGGGGATGATGGCCCCTGACAGAACCGACCACGTGAAGCCGACGGCTACGGCCAGCGCGATGCGCAGACCCTTGCGCCTGGCATTGGCGAGCGCAAGGTCGCCATCAGCTGACATAGGTCAGGACCGACAACACGCGCATCCAGATGCGCCCGATCGTGTTGGTCACAGGATGGTCGCCGGTATAGATCACCACGTTCGCCTGCGACCCGTAGCGCACGCCCTTTGGCCTGCCCTCGTCGAGGATCAGGCGAACCGGAAAGCTCTGTGGCGTTCTCACCCATCCGCTTTCGGTGGAAATCTTTGGCAGCCCGGTCTTGGGGTCGACACTTCCCTGGGCCACGCCCATCCCGACGCTCTCGACCGTCGCGCCAAAAACCTGGCCGGGCAAGAGGTCGAACAACACGTCCGCGCGGTTGCCGGCGGCGACGTTCTCGAGGCTGTTTTCCTTGAAGGCCGCGGTGATCCATACCGTGCCGACATCGATGAAGGTCATCGCGCTCTGGCCGGCGCCGACAACGCCTCCAACGGAGAGCTGGAGGTTGGTGACGACACCCTCCGCCGGCGCCAGAACCGTCGTGCGCAAGAGATCAAGCTGCGCACGTTCAAGCGCCGCGAGCGACTCCTTCAGCTGCGGATTGTCGGCGCCGGATGGCCCAAGCTCCTCCTGCGCCCGCTTGAGGTCCGCTTCAGCGGCGACGACCGAGGCATTTGCCTGGTCCACCGCCGCCTTCGCCTCGTCATACTTCGCCTTGGAATAGACGCCGCGCTTGACGAGCTCCATGGCCCGGTTGGCCTGTTCCTGGACGTTGTCGCGAACTGCCTTCGCTTCCACAAGACGTGCCTGGACGGCATCGACGGAGGCTGTCGAAGCGCCGATCGACTGGCCGACTTGGGCAAGCTTTGCTTCTGCCTCATTGACGGCCAACTGGTATTGCTGTGGATCGATACGAAACAGCATCTGTCCAGGCTTCACGCCGCTGTTGTCGGTCACACCCACTTCGATGACCCGGCCGGTGACCTCCGGCGCGATGCCGACGACATAGGCGCTGACCGTCGCCTGCGATGAAGAAGGCGTGCGCCTTTCCATGAAGACCGCAACCACGAACAGCAGGCAAGCCAGTAGCAGGACGACAAGGGCGACCCGGCGCAGCGGATTCTTCTTCGTCGCTTGTGTATCGGCGTCGTGAGCAGAGTTGTCTTGAGAGGTCCCAGTTGCGTCGGACGCCATGGCATCTTCTCCCTGTCAGACCAAGCGGGCATCGGGCCACGCACGGATGACTGTTTCCTGGTCAACTTCGGCCCAGGCAAGCCGGCAGCGGACCCCCGCGCGCAGGCGCGAGTAGTCATGACTTACCGGCGGTCCGGTTTCATTGCGTAAGAGCCCCCTCCGGCGCCTTCACACTATACACAGTCTTTTGACGGTTCCAGCCAACTGGGCCGTTATTTACGTGGTAACAACTGCGGATCTCGCACATTGATTTAGCTTGTCGCGCCATCAGATGTCCACGCGGTAAACCATAGGTTGGCGGCTTGCTCGATCTCCCACCGTTGTGACGTCTTCCGTGGCAATTTTCACCACGCATCGGAGGCCGAGGTGGCATGTGGAAGTGTCCACGGGCTGCGCCATGCGCGCGGCCGGCCGGTAACGCCGGCAGTAGTTGGGCGCGCACAGGAAAGACCCGCCCTTGGTGACCTTGCGCGGAATCCTGATGTCGGGTGTCGCCGGATCGTAGCTCGCCTCGCGTTCGCCGCCGCGCGGGTTGGCCATCGTGCAACAAGGGCTCTCGATCTGGCGGTGTTCCTGGTACCAGTCAGTGGTCCACTGCCAGACATTGCCGGCCATGTCGTAGAGCCCATAGCCGTTTGCCGCAAAGGAGCCTACCGGCGCGGTCCATTCGTAGCCGTCCTCGCAATCGTTGCGGAATGGGAACTGGCCCTGGAACGTGTTGGCCATATGCTGGCCGCCGGGGGTTAGTTCGTCGCCCCATACGAACTCGGCGCCATCCAACCCGCCGCGGGCAGCGAACTCCCATTCGGCCTCGGTCGGTAGTTCCTTTCCCGCCCAGTTCGCATAGGCTTGGGCGTCTTCATATGCGATATGGACGACAGGATGGTTTTCGAGGCGCTTGAGGGTGCTGGCGGGCCCGCGTGGATGCCGCCAATTCGCGCCGCGCACGTAGGCCCACCAGTTATAGTGATTGCTGCGATCGATACCGCGAGCAGGCTTGACGAACAAAGCTGAAGCCGGCGCCAATGAATCGACGCTGGCTCCAGGATAGTCCGCGGCATTTGCCGGACGCTCGGCCAGCGTGACATAACCGCTGGCCTCGACAAAGCGCCTGAACTCGCCATTCGTCACGGTCGTGCGATCCATCCAGAAGCCGCCAACGACAACACGGTGCGCCGGCGCCTCTTCCGGATAGTGGTGGTCCGAACCCATCAGGAATTCGCCGCCGGGCACCCACACCATATTTTGAAATGGCGGGCTGTGCGCAGGAACGGAACGGACAGGTTCCAAATCCCTTGTAGATGGCACAACTGCGCTCGAGTCGTTCATGATAGCAACTGCGGACTTCTATCCGGGCGCACCTAGTCTCCGAGTTGATTGAACATCGAGGACGGATCGGCCGAAATCGGCGGTGCACCGAAGGTCAGCTTGATCGCCTCCCCTATCAGTAGCGGAGGCGCCATTTGTTTGGCGATATCCACGATTTTCCCTTTCAATTTCTGGACCTTATCGGGATTCTTGTCGGCCAGGTTGGTGGTTTCGGACTTGTCAGCGGCAAGATCGAACAGTTCGACCCGCTCCAACACGCCGGCCGACCAGACAAGCTTCATATCGCCTTCGCGAATTGCGCCGCCGGTCGGGTCGACATTATAGACCATCTCGCCGCTGGGCGAGGGCTTGCCTTCGCTGACCGTATCCCAGACATCCATGCCGTCGAGCGGCTTGTTCTTGGTTGGTTTCGCACCGGCAAGCCCGGCAAGGGTCGGATAGATGTCAGTGACATGTATCAGGCCGTTCACGTCGCCGGCCTTCACCTTGCCTGGCCAGTTCGCCAGGGCGCAGACACGGGTGCCGCCCTCATAAAGCGTGCCTTTGCCACTGCGGTACGGCCCATTGTCGGCCGGAAGGCTGTTGCCGACCTTCGATTCACCCGCAAACATTGCATCCCGCACGCCGCCATTGTCGCTCTGAAAGATGACGATGGTATTGTCGCGCATCTTCTTCTTCTCGAGCGCGGCAACAACCCGGCCGATCTCGTCGTCCATGACGGAGACCATGGCGGAATAGAGCCGCCGTTGCTCATCGGCGACATGAGCATATTTTTTGATGTACTCTTCGGGTGCCTGGTAGGGCGAATGCGGCGCGGTGAATGCCAGGTACAAGAACAGCGGCGCCTTGCCGTCATGTTTTTCGATTACCTTGGCGGCTTCCTTGCCGAACAGGGTATTATCGAAGCCAGGCTCCTTCAGCGGCTTGTTGTTGCGGTACCAGTCCATCACGCCATGAGAAGCGTGCTTGAAATGATCGATCTCGCCAACCAGGGCGCCGTAGAATGAATCGAAGCCACGCTGGCGCGGCCAATACTCGGTCTTTGCGTGACCAAGATGCCATTTGCCCACCATCGCGGTCTTGTATCCTGCGTCCTTGAGCATCTGGGGCAGGAGATACTCGTCGGTGGCAAGGCCGTAGCTGCCACCCGATGGGATAACACCCATCTGCAGCCCGTAGCGCAACGGATAGCGTCCCGTCATCAGCGCCGCGCGGGTGGGCGTGCACATCGGCTGGGCATAGAACTGTTCCAACCGCGCACCTTCGGCGGCGAGCTTGTCGATGTTGGGCGTCTTGATGTCCGAGCCGTGGAAGCCCACGTCCTTCCAGCCCTGGTCGTCGGCGATGATGTAGACGATGTTGGGGCGTGCCGGTTGGGCCGCCGCTTGCTCGACACCGCCGAGACCAGCGAGCGCGCCCGAAAGGCCGACCGGTGCGGCAAACCGCGTAACGGCGGCCGCCGTGCCGACCATCAATGCGTCGCGCCGCGTGATTTTGGTGGTGATACCGGCTTCCGGCAAGTCCTGATTGTTGTTCATCTTTTAGCCCTCCCGTTATTTGTCGGCGCGAGCCTGGCTTTGGCCTGGACCGACTGAATGCGTGCGCCTTCTGCCGATCAGTGCCCCGGCACCCAAAGCGGCATGGCAACCGTTAGGAAGACTGAGTCGCCTTCCAAACGATTTTTGGCATCGAACTCGTGGTAATATTTGATCCGGGTCGAGACCGGCAGCTTGCCAACCTGAAAGTTATAGCCTGCGGTGGCTCCGATCGCCGCCACTTCGCCTCTAAACCCGCCAAGCACCGGGGGAACTCCGGACCCGCTATCGTCGGTCAGCTGGTTGTAATAATAGCCAACCAAACCCACGTCGAAGGCCTTGCTGAAGTGCTGGTCGATCGTTCCCTCGATGTGGAACTCCGTGCCGTTCTTGTAGTGTGTCGCCGTATCCTCGCCGTTGAAGGTGATGCCGGTTGCCGCCGAGAGTTCAACGCCTGTAGCGGAGTTCAGCCACGTACCCGATGCGTAGATGTCCGCGGCCCAGTGGTTGAACGATAGATTGGCGATGTCTCCCTCGTGATAATCCCCCACCGGCACGTTCACGCTCACTCCGGTCTGCCAGTGAAAGTCTCCGCTGTGCCAGCCGACGAAAGTTCCAAGCACCGGATCGCCCAGGGTCGTGATGCTGTCGGATACCGACAACGGGCTCGGAACAATTCTGCCCGTGACATCGGGGCCGCCGATCGGCACGGTCGCCGTGAACGCGACGTTGCCGCCCATGACTTGCCAGGGAGAAACCCAAAGTGCGGTGGAGAGGTTGATAAGGGCCTTCGCGTCGACGTCGGCCACCAGCTTTCCGCCGAGATCCAGATCGACGTTTGCGTTGCCGGAATAGATGTAGAAATCGTTCTGAAAATAGACGCCTGGCGGCGGGGTGAACCCCGCCATGGGGCCGCGCGAGCCGAGCAGATAGAAGCTCGCGCCGCCTTCTGCAGCATGAAGGCTCGGCACTGTCGCCAAGCTTGCCAACACGGTCGCAGCCGCGCCGAAGAAGCCATTGGCTCCACGACGCATCAAAGTCCCGGCAAGGGCGGCCCTTGGCGCACCCTTCTGAATTTCTTCTCTCTCCATAGTCCCCCACTCGCCGTGCGTCGGCGATATTTCGCGCTAATTGATCTCGCGCAATTTGTGCAAAAGCTACACCCAATAAAACCGCGCTACTATCCATTTTGCGCAAAGGAGGTATTTTTTGACATCCTGGCCTTCATCGCCTTCGCACCGGGATGTGCAGCTTGGCCCAGACCAGCTTGCCGATGCCGCCTCGGGAATGCTGGTGGAGGTCGACAGGCTCTCGGCCGGGGGACAGCCGTCGCGCATCCGGCAAATCCAGTCCCACGGCAAGTGGGCAATCGATTTGGCCGAGTTCAACTGCGCCTTGCGAGCCAGTGGCGGGCTGGATCGGGGCTCTGTGGTGGTTTTGGCTGTCGAGCGCGCCCGCGAGTCGACAATCTGTGGCATTCCGCTCCAAGATGGCATGATCGTGACAATTCCAGCCGGCACGACGGTGACGGCAACCGTCAAGCCCGGCCTCAGCTACGCGGGCGCCGTTGTTCCGGCCGCGATCTGGGCGGAAATCCAGGCGGTTGCCGCGGGGGTGATCGTCGAACAGGCGGCCGATCAAACCCGCGCCGTTCGGCTCGCTACAAGCGATGCTCGAACGTTCCGGAACCAGATCGTGTTGATGGCCGACCGCCTCGTTGCAGCCGCGAGCGATCCGGGTTACTCGGAGCATCCTCCCATCGCGTTCACTGAATATCTGGGATCGCTGGCCGAAGCTTGTGCGGTCGCCGGCGATCGTGACCCCGGGATCGATCGGTCTGCACGTCGACATCTCCGCCAGGCCTGGAAGGCTCAGGATTTCATTCACGCCCACATTCGGGAAGAGATGCCGATCATTCGGTTGTGCAGGGAAGTCGGCGTCAGCCGCCGACAGTTGGAGTACGCCTTTCGTGCCACGTTCGCCGTAAGTCCGCGCGAATTTATCCACGCTCTCCGTCTCAATGAAGCCAGGCGGCAACTGGCGACCGCGCGTGCGAATGGGCTAAGTGTCACACGGGTGGCGACGGACATCGGGATCAACCATCTTGGTCGCTTCGCAGCGAGCTATCGCTCGCTCTTCGGCGAGTCCCCCAAAGAAACATTCCTGCGTGCCGAGAGACCGTAACGGGCCTCTCGAAGCGGCGAAGGGCTCCGTCTTGCTTGCCAACTCAAGACTCCGACCAGAGTGGATCAGACAGGCTCAACGGATTTGACGGCGCCGTCGGTGTCCACGAGGCCGCTTGTGCAGCAGCCAGACACGATCATAGCCAAGCTCGCCACGCCTAGTTCGTTGGCGCCGCCGACCAAGGCTCTGAACCAGCGTTGGCAGGCGGCGCGCGATCCGCCTGCCAATCAGCGTTTCCCTAGCCGGCCGGCGTATACCAGATCGGCGATGTGTAGGCTCGTTCTTGCATCTTCATCGGCACCTCTGGCGGCATCTTGATGCCGAAGTATTTGGCGTCATATGCCGTCCAGCGCGGTGTGGGGATTTCGAGGACGCGCCCGTAGTAAAAAGCCCGTTGCGCGGGATCGAAGTCTGGATCTGTCCAGACTCTGATCAATTCCGGCGCCCCGATCGTATTGGTCCAATTGGCATTGGCGACGTCGACCGTGTCGCCAACCGGGGGCAATTTGCCGTCCGCACCGGGTTTGCGGTCGCCCGACCACGCGACATCATAGACCTTCTCGTGCATCTCGCCCGCGGCGTCGAGCCAACCCTTGATTATCTGAAAGCGATCGAGATTCGCACCGATCGGGTCCTTGAGCGCCGCGACCATGAAGGTTGGCGCTTTGCCGGCCGGGGCGGGTCCAATGTCACCGCCCATCGGTACGCCCTTTGTGTAGCCCACGAGGGCAGGACTGCGGGTATTAGCGTCGGCTTCGACGAAATCGAAACCGCCAAACAAGCGAACCAGCATTCGCGGTCCGGTGGTGGCGTAGGTCTCGCGTCGCTCCATAGCGTCGAAAATCGCCTTGCGGGTGTTTTCGGTCGCCCAAACGGCGGCATAGCCGGAGGCTGTGGTTTCCCAGCCCATGATCGTGAGGCCGCTCGTCTTGTTTGAAACGAACGGGTGCTCGGCGCGACCAGGCGATGGTTCGGAGCTGGCGGTCTTGCCGAAGAAATTGTCCTCCTCAATGGCGGCCAGCCCAGTGTGGGCGTCAGTCGAGCCGACCATGCCGAACTTGTACGGGTTGACCCCAAGCTTCGCCTCCAACTTGAGACCATTCTTTAGCGCGGAGCGCGCATACTCGAATTCGAGCATCTCCGGCTTCTTAGCCACAGTCAGGTCGAGATTGCCTTTGTCCCAACGCTCGAAGTTTGCGAACTCATCATTCGGCGAGAGGAAGGGGTGAGTTTCACTGTCACCTTTAATTTGTGTAGCCTCGTAAAGGCGTTCCCACTTTGCACGCGTCTCCGCATATTCGCGGTCAATAGGCTTCTCGGTACCCGGCTCGATGATGGGGAACATGCGGCCGTTGGAAAGATTGCCATTGTGAGCGATGGCGAGGACTTTGCCTCCGGTCTTTTCCTCATAGGCCGCCATCCATTTCCACAAGTCGCGTGGGTTATCGCTGCCAGGCGGCAAAACGGTATAGGGGACCACCTGGCTCGCCTTGTCTGCATTATCCCGAAAGATAACGTTGCGGTGGAGATTGTTGCCGCCGGTATTAGATGTCCATTCGTAGCCGATTACTGCCGTAAACCGGCCCGGATCGTTGGCGTCCTCTGCGGCATCGATGGTTTCCTGCCACGCCGAACGATAGGCGGAGGAGTCCGGTGAATAAAGAATCGGCCCCTTGAACTTCCCGGCTCCAAAGGACGTGATGATGTCAATCGCCGCTTCCGCGCCCTTGCCCGACTGCACCATATCATACCACTTTCGGCCCAGCGGGTCGGCAAGGAGTTCCGGCTTTCCCGCAAGCAGATCCGGGAAGAAGCCCATATTGTCGGAGTGGTCCGCGACCACGAGAAAGTCGAGTGGCCGCGAAAGCTTCGCCGGTTGCCCGGAAGAGGCGGTTACCTCCTCACCCTTAGCGAAGCGATAGGCATCGCGCGGGCCCAGCCGCGCGCCGAAAGCTCCGGCATCCATCGAGAACGAGGTGTGGAGATGAGTATCGCCAAACAGCGGCCGCGTCGGGAAATTGCGTCCTGCATAGGGCGAATAGGGGCGCTTTGTCGGGAACACCTCCGCGCCCGTGGTCTTGTCGATATCGCCGATATCGGTATGCACCGCCTCTTGCGCCCACGCGGGCTGAATAACGGCAAGCAGACCTGCCAGCGCTGCGCCTCTCAGGAGCGCGCGTTTCAAATGACGAATCTTCATAAGTTCCTCCCCTTTGTCAGCCGACCGGGTTGTACCAGATCGGCGAGGTATAGGCTCGTTCCTGAGTGGTCATCGGTACTTCCGGCGGCAGGCTTAGGCCGTAATATTTGGCATCGTACGCGGTCCAGCGCGGCGTCGGGATTTCGATCACGCGGCCATAGTAGAACGCCCGTTGGGACGGATCGAAGTCGGGATCCTTCCACACCGTGATCAGCTCGGGCGCGCCGATCGTGTTGGTCCATGTAGCATTGGCTACGTCGACCGTGTCGCCAACCGGCGGCAGCTTGCCGTCGGCGCCTGGCTTGCGGTCGCCCGACCAGGCAACGTCATAGACCTGTTCGTGCACTTCGCCGGCCTTGTCGAGCCAGCCCTTGACGATCTGATAGCGGTCGAGATTGGCGCCGATCGGATCCTTGAGCGCCGCGACAAGGAAGGTCGGCACCTTGCCCGCGGGGGCCTGGGTCAGGTCACCGCCCATCGGCACGCCCTTGGTGTAGCCGGCGATCGCCGGACTGCGGCTATTCGCGTCGGCATCGACGAAATCGAAGCCGCCGAAGAAGCGCACCAGCATGCGCGGCCCGGTGGTGGCATAGGTCTCGCGCCGCTTCATCGCATCGAAGATCGAAGCGCGCGTGTTCTCCAGCGCCCACACCGCGGCATAGCCCGACGCGGTCGTCTCCCAGCCCATGATCTGCAGGCCAAGTTTTGGATTGCTCATGAAGGGATGCATGGCCCGGCCGGGACTCGGCTCGGACGTCGATACCTTGCCGAAGAAGTTGTCGTCGTCGGCAGTGGCAAGTCCAGTGTGCGAGTCGGTGCTGCCGACCAGGCCGAACTTGTAGGGATTGATGCCCAGCTTGGCTTCCAGCTTGAGGCCGTTCTTGAGCGCCGAGCGCGTGTACTCGAACTCCAGCATGTCCGGCGTCTTCTTCGCGCTCAGCTCGAGATTGCCTTTGTCCCATTTCTCGAAATTGGCGAACTCGTCGTTGGGGGAAAGGAAGGGGTGGCTCTCACCGTCGCCCTTTATCTGGGTGGTTTCGTAGAGCGGTTCCCAGCGGCGATGTTGCTCGGCGTATTCGCGGTCGATCTCCTTGCCGCTGAAGGATTCGATGATCGGGAACATCGTGCCGTTGCTCAAATTGCCGTTGTGGGCAATCGCCAGCACTTCGCCGCCGGTCTTGTCCTCGTAGTTCTGCAGCCACTTCCACAGGTCGCGCGGATTGTTGCTGCCGACGGGCGGCTGCGTCGTGTAAGGCTCGATGAGGCCGGCCTTGTTGCCATCATCACGAAAGATCACGTTGCGATGAAGGTTGTTTCCCTTTTGTTGAGACGTCCACTCGAAGCCGATGAACGCGGTGAAGCGTCCCGGATCGTTGAGCTCATCGGCTGCTGCGATGATGCTCTCCCACACCGACCGGTAGGCCGGGTTACCTGGCTGGTAAGTTATTTCCTTCGGAAATTTCCCTTGTGAGAAGGCTGTCACGATGGCCCATGCCGCCTCTGCGCCGCGCCCCGACTGGATCATGTCATACCACTCACGGGCCTGTGCGTTCTGCAGGATTTCAGGCTTTCCGGCCATGAAGTCGCCGAAAAACCCCAAATTGTCGGAGTGATCCGCCACGACCAGGAAGTCGAGCGGACGCGAAAGCTTGGCCGGCTGCCCGGTGGAGGAAACGACCTCTTCGCCCTTGGCGAACTTGTAGGCCTCGCGCGGCCCGAGCTTGGCGCCGGCGGCGCCGGCGTCGAAAGAAAGCGCCGTGTGCAGATGGGTATCGCCGAACAGCGGCCGGGTCGGAAAATTGCGTCCTGCATAGGGCGAATACGGGCGCTTTTTCGGGAATACCTCGGCACCCGTCGTCTTGTCGATATCGCCGATATCGGTATGCACCGCCTCTTGCGCCCACGCGGACTGCGCCACCACCAACAGGCCTGCAAGCGCTACGCTCTTCAGCAGCGCGCTTTCGAGATGACGGATTTTCATTGACGTTCCTCCTATGAAAACATCGCGTGCAGCCGCTGGACGCTCCAGAATGTCGCGACGACCCCAATGGTGTAGGCCGAGGCGACGATCGCCCGCCGCGGGATCGCGACGATCCGGCTGACCATGTAGACGGCGCTCAGGATGACCGCGATGAAGGCAAGCTGTCCGAGCTCGACGCCAACGTTAAAAGCGAGCAGCGCCAGCGGAATGTCGCTATGCGGCAGCCCAAGCTCGACAAGCGCCCCCGCAAACCCGAAGCCGTGCAGGAGGCCGAAGGCGAAGGCCACAATCCACGGCTTGGCGATGGCCAGGCTGAACTGCCCGCGCTCCATCCGCACCACCTCGGCAGCGACCATGACGATGCTTATGGCGATCATCGCTTCCACCGGCCGCGACGGCAGCGTCAACCATCCAAGGGTGGCGCAGCTCAAGGTGATCGAATGAGCCGCTGTGAAAGCGGTGATCGCTTTCACCAGCTTGCGCCAATCGCGCACGATCAGCATCAGCCCGGTGACGAACAGCAGGTGGTCGAAGCCGAAGGCGATGTGCTCGATGCCATGACGCACGTAAGTCACGAACACCGCCCAGGCGCTCTGCGACGCCGGGATCACTGCCGACGGTTCGCTGGGGGTGAGCCGCGCCGTCCAACTGTTGCCGTTTGCGAACACCACGTGGACCAGCGCGTCGGTCATGGTGTTCTGCAACCCGTCGATCACGACGTTCTGGCCTGCGAGCGGCTCCAGCGTTCGCATGCGCCAGGTCTGCACCATAGCATCCCCGGTCGGATGCGAGATGATCGGCGTCACCGTCTCGATCTTGCCGGAAAAAAGTGCCGACAGCGCCAGTCGTGCATTGCCCTGCATCGGCGTTTTGAACAGAACGCTGAACTCGTTCGGAGCCTCCTCCTTAAGGCTGAGATAGGCGGGGCGGACCTCGTGGGAGTAGGCAACTTCGCAGAACAGGGCAGCAATTGCTGCTGCCAAGACGACCAGCCGAACGCTCTCCAACGCGGAGCGGGCTCCCCGCACGAGCTTAGACCACTTGGCCCGCCGCGTCATTGTGCGGCCACAGTCATTGATGGCCCTGACCCCAGTGCGGCTTTCGTGCTGTCGTCCAGCTCCACGCCATACTTGTTGCGCAGCGCGATCAGATAATCCCGGCTGAATTCGGTCTGCTTCGCCGAGCGCCAGTCAGCAAGGACGGCATCCCTGACAGTCTCGAAGGGCTTCGACGTGGTCGGCGTCCGATGCGAGATCAGCACCAGATGAAACCCGTAGCCGGATTTCACCGGACCGCGCCAGCCGCCTGGTTCAAGCGCAAACACCTCGCGCGCAAAATCGGTGCCGAACATTCCCGAAAGCGCCTGTTCGTCGGTGTCGGCAAAGCTGTCGCCGAACAGCAGCCGGTCACCCTCGATCGATTCGTCCTCGACATTCGCTGATAGCGCACCCAATGCGGCGGTCGCGTCCGCCGCGGCATCCTTGCGATGCTCCGGGTTAAAGTACACCTGCCGAAACGAGAGTTTTCCAGGCGTCTCGAAGTGTGCAGGGTTGGCGGCATAGAACTGCCGCAGTTCCGCTTCGGTTGGCTCGGCAAGCTGGGCCGTATCCTCGACAAGGAATTTCAGCTTTTGCGCCAAGCGGCGGCGGATGATGGTGTCGTCCTTCTCGAGGCCCATCTCCTGCGCTTCGCGCGCCATCACCTTCTCATTCAGCAGATCGTCGACAAGACCCTTGAGCTCATCGGCGGTTGGCTCGCGCAGCCACTGGCTCGACCAGGTCTGTTTGAGCCAGCGCAAGTCGCCTTCGCCGATCCGGACCGGATCCGCGGCTGTTGCTTCGACATGCCTGTCGTTCAGCCAGGAATAGCCGCCAAACAGGATCGCGCCGACGACGGCAAAGTGCAGCAGAGGCTCCCTGAGCAACGTCATACGTTTTCCTCCGCCCCGCCTACGGCTAGCGTCTCGCATCTCGGCGAGCACTTCCTGCACTTCTTCATGGATAGTAGACCCCAAAGAGCTGGCGCTGGAATGTAAGTTACGTGGGGTGAGCATGTAATCGCGCTACTGGACCGTCGTCGTTGCGGGCGCGAACGCGTAGATGTGCCGGGCGCGGCATCTTGGGGACCTAGCGGAGTTTCGCTCGGAAGCCCCGCAGAAGCAGACCACCCCAGACGGCAAGAAGTGCGTGAAATACAACCGTTGGCCAAAGCATGACGCCGGTGATTTTTAGGACTGCACCCGCGTAGACGAGGAGAATTGATACGGCCGTGTTGTAAATCAGAATGCCAACAAGCAATCCAGACAGTGAAGGATTCGACTCGTCCTTCCTCGCCATCCAGCTTGCGACACCGATAGCAAGCAGCGCCACGCCCGCAATGCGGCCGACAAAAATTGCTTCAACCGTGGCGCTTTCCAACCCAAGCAGGAGAGCAAATGGAACGGAAGGTAGCAAAAGAAGACCGAGGCCTGTCGCCGCTTCGACCGCCGCAATTACGATCAAGAATAAATTTCGTTTCGCGTTCATATGTTGACTTTGTCCATAGCTAGGCCCGCCGATTGGTGCCGGCAGTATCCGAGCGCACGACCGCAACCGGTCGTTGTTTGGACGATCGTGTCGTCCAAGGCCGGCCGGCTGTCAGTCAGGTCTGGCCGGCGGCCATCCGCGCCCCGATCAGTTGATATGAACAACCACGTACTTTGAGCCGGTGCGCTGATAGTATGTCGCGCCGCAGTGCCAGACGGACGTCCCATTGACCGAAGTTTTGACGCAGCCGGCTGGAAGCCTAGCTACGTAAATGTTCGTTCTGCGGATGACCCGCCGGGTCGTGCGCCGCGCAACACCCGCTGCGCTTCCGGGCGTAAGGGGGCGACCAACTTTCGCCATCGCCTGAGACGAGACCGAGCCTTCTGTTACCAAGGAAACCGGATCGATTTGGACGAAAGTTATCAAAGCCAAGGCAAGGACGATAGAATTGCGTATTGCGAGCTTCAGCTTCATCATTTCCTCCATTGTTTAATCATACTAAGTCTGCAGTTAGAAACGCATGACCAGCCCCAAGATTGGTCCCTGCTGGACGACATCGAAGACAAAGCCGTCATTGCGGTAGTTGACGCCGAGAGCGCGGTAGCCGGCGACCGCCGAAAAGCGTTCGTTGAACCGGTAGCCCAGTGCGGCGGCGACATCCCAGTCGACATTGGCGCCACCTGCGCCAACCATGCCCCAGCCCGTCAGATAGATTTCGGGCGTGAGCGAGTAATTCGCGCGAACGCCAACCAGCCCGTCGACCCAGGTTGCCCCGTCGCTGCGCGACACGCCGTCGAGGATACCGCCGTGGAAGTCGAGGTCCGTATTGACCGACCAGACCCTCATCGCGCCGACGAGATCGAGACGGCCGGCGTCGCTCTGGAAGATCGAATAGCCCGCTCCGATCAACCCTGAAAACGTTTCGGAACTGACATCGACATTGGTGGCGATGATGCCGCGCGGAGTACCGCTCCCCGTCGACAGCTTTACATACATGAGGTCGCCGAAGATGCTGTAGCGGTCGTGGCGCGCCTCCCCGATCGCCATCGCCGCAAAGTCGAGATTCTTCAGAATGTCGCCGAAATTCGCGTCGACGTCGACGGTGGGGAGACCGAACTGCGAAACGCTTCCGGACAATCCCGCCGCCCAGAAGTAAGGTGCGACGGAGAACGTCCACCCTTGCTCGCTTGCTACGGGCTTAAGTTCCGGCGTCAGCGGTGAGACCACATCCGCGGCCCCGGCGGGCTGGGCAAGCCAAAGGACGGAAAGAACACCACAACCCAAGGCTTGTATCCGATGGAAAGTCTTCATGTCAGGGCTCGCTCCATGGCACTTCCTGCATTCATTCATGGATAGTAGGCCCCAAAGAGCTGGCGCCGGAATGTAAGTTACGTGGGGTAAGCATGTAATTGCGCTACAACTTCAACGTATCGCCTTTGGTGGCTTGACGTCGACCGGATTGCCGCTGTGTTTGATGGCCCGCCGGAAGGTCAGTGCTTGAGGCACTTGCGGCCCACTGCCATTGCTTTGAAAGTTCCCTTCAGGTCGACGACAAAGGTCCCCTTGGTTTCCGGAAACACGGTCATTTTGTATTTTTTCGCCACGTCGCGCTTGAACTTCGGGTCGTCGGTCAAAATGTAGCCGCCAGAATATCCGCCCTTGAGTTCGCCGCTCGTGCTGGTGGCCACACCCTTGTAGAGATGGCCGTCCAAAGAGACAAAGATGTCCGACGTGTTCCCGTTCTTAAGGCCGATATCCACCTTCGTGAACACGCCAAGATACCCGATTTCCTGATTTGCGGTAACGCCCATTTGCACCGCACTTGGCCCGTCTTGGCGCACGATCAAGCAATCTCCTCGGGTTTGATTTGTATAGACCGTCCAGCCCTCGACGTCCTCGCCGTATCGGACAAGCACATCGCTGGCTTTGGGCAGCGGATTTTGTGTTTGTGCGTAGGTTGCCGTCGCAGACGAAAGTGCTACTGAGATTGCCGCGATGAGCGTCATGAAGTTTCGCATGGTATTGCCTTCCCTTTGTTGTCGTTCTTTGCTCATGAATGTTCGTTTTGTGGGATTGTCACTGCCGTGCTCACTCATGGCTGTTCACCGTGGCGGCCACGGGTTGATACCTGCCTTGCGGGCGGCATCGGTATTCAGCACTGCCGCCCCTACCTCTCCAACCAGGCGATCCACCAGTTCCTGCCATTCGGCTCGTCGGGCCTCGCGCAATGCCGGCGGCGCCTCGTCGACCTTCGAGAGGGCAAACTCCGCATCGGCGAGTTCCTCGCAGATGTCGCGAAAACTCTCGCTTCGATCCATCAGCCGATGGATCGTCAATTCAAACTGGGGGTATCGGCGTACTGCCGCCGAGACCGCTCGGTATCTGTGAGACGATCCGTCTTTTGTGCTCATGACGCCAGTTCATCGACCTGACGCAATCATATTGCCAAGAGAGGGCAGCAGAAGGTAAGTTACGTGGATAAGCATGTAACCGCACAACAACAAGAACGCGGTTGCGAGGGATCGAGGGAGGACATGGCGATCCAGGCGGAAACGCCCGCACCGGGGGTGCATGAGCTCCCCGTCAAGGCTTGTCGCCTCCAACTTGCCCTTATCCTCGACAGTATCGATTTCGATGCCACAGGCCGCGAGCGGCGTTTCCTCAGCCATGTGGTGGAAGAGGCATTGTCGGGCCGAGGCGATCGCATTAAGGCCTATTCCATCGCAGTCGAAGTGTTTGGTCGCGGCGAGGCGTTCGACCCGCAAACGGATCCGATCGTTCGCATCGAGGCTGGCCACCTCAGGCGTGCGCTGGAGCGCTACTATCTGACGGCCGGACACACAGACCCGATCCTGATTACGATTCCAAAGGGGGGTTACGTTCCTGTCTTCTCGCTTCGTTCGCCATCTGCACTAGAAGCGCTCCCATTGTCGGTTGTTTCGCAAAAGCCAACCGAACTTCCAGCACGGCGGATGCCCCTGCTGCTGACCGCCTTGGGTGCTGCAGCGCTTCTCGCGGTCGCTGCGTTGGTGCTGGTGTGGTCATGGACATCCGTCAGGCCGGGCGCGCCGGTAATGCCCCGTGTGCTTGTGGAGAAGTTTGACGATCTGACCGGCACTCAGAGTGGGTCGGCGATCGCTATCGGATTGAAGCAGGAAATTGTCGTCCAGCTTTCCAAGTTCAAGGACATCGCGGTCATGGAAACGCCCGCAAACGGCGGGGAGGCATCGCTACCGCGATTTGTTCTTTCAGGGAGCGTCAACCTTGCCCCAGACGCATTCTGGCTCCGGATGCGGCTGGTCAACCGGGCCGATGGTTCAGTTCTCTGGTCTGAAAGTTACAATGGTGGATTGAGGGTGGCTGACCTCGTCAAGGCCCAGGGCGATATCGCGAGCAAGGTGGCGACCAGCCTCGCCCAGGCTTACGGCGTCATCTTCCAGGCAGATGCCAAGCTCCGCGTCGGCAATCCCCCCGACGATTGGGCCGCCTATTCCTGCACGCTTTCCTTCTACGAATACAAGACCACCCTCAGTCCCGAAATGCGAGCATCGGTGCGTACCTGCCTGGAGAAGACAGTGGACCACTTCCCAGACTACGCCACAGCCTGGGGGCTTCTTTCGTTGATTTACATAGATGATTACCGGTTCGAGATTCCAGCCGATCCAGCCTCGTCGGCGGCAGCCCTCGAGTTCGGCTTGGCTGCCGCAAGAAAGGCTGTGGAAGCTGACCCTCTCAATGTCCGCGGACGTCAGGCAGAAATGCTTGGGCTTTATTTCAGCAAGGAAATCGATGCTGCACTGAGCGTTGGCAAACAGGCTTTGGCCATCAACCCGAACGACACCAATTTTATGGGCGAATATGGAGAGCGCCTGGCGCTCTCCGGCAATTGGCATGATGGATGTTCGTTGCTCAATGAAGCGCGTGAAAGGAATCCTGGCGCCCTGCGCACCTTTGAGGCGGACCTGGCCCTTTGCTCTTATTTCAGCGGCGACTATCGGCAGGCAGCCACGTGGATCAATAGATCCGCGGTTCCGGCGAATCCGCTCTACCATCTGATTGCTGCTGCGGTGTTCGGCGAAGGAGGAAACAAAATCGAAGCCGAACGCGAGCGTGACTGGCTGGTCCAAAATGCACCGAATCTGGTGAAGACCGTGCGCCGGCAAGTTTCGATGCGTTTGGCCCGTTCGCAAGATGTCGAGCTCTTCATCGGTTCGCTGAAGAAAGCCGGCCTCGACGTGGCGGACTGAAAGCAAATTCTGTGACGCCGTAACCGCTCTCCTTGGCGGGTAACTTAGCCCTGCGGCCCTTCTGTATAGAAACGCGACCCGGCTACAGTCACGGTCGCATCAGAGCGGGCAGTCAATCCTTCGCCACCCCGGTAAGCTGGCGATCTTTTCGGCACTGGGAGCCGGTGGCCCCAAGGGATTTACCGTTAGTTACGTGGCGCCTCAAAACGGAAGGTGCGAAGGTAATGCGGAGATTCGGACACTCGGCTAGGGTGTTTTGGAAGGGGGTGTCATGGCTGACAAAATCCACGGTTTTCTGCCGGCCACGGCCGAAATGCCGACTGACCGTCAGCGGCTGATCATCCGCTATATCTTCGGAGTCTTGATCGACCTCGTGGTCCTAAACCTGTTCGATGAGTTTTCGGACAGCGTCACGGTCGCTTCCTTCAGCGTGTCGTTGCTTGCAGCCATCTTGTTGCAGGCCCTTCTGAAGGGGACGATCGCTATTGAGCATCAGGTCGCCGTGTTCTTCACGGCAAGGCAAGGTGCCTTCATGAAGTTCATGCGGTTCTTCGGCGCATGGGTGGTGCTGTTTCTGTCCAAGTTCGTGATCCTGGAGGCGATTACCTTCGTGTTCGGGGATAGGGTTAGCTTCGAGGGCATGCTGCACGGCGTGGTGACGTTGATTATTGTCGTCATGGCCATGCTCATCGCCGAGGAAGCGATCGTCCGGCTCGTCAGATGGATCCGTTGAGGGCTTGCACAAGTATCAGCCCACGTGGGAGGCACGGTTTCTCCTAGCGGGATGCTTGGCGCGATCCGGAGCGCGGCATCCTGGTCCAGCTCCCGGTCGCGATCGCGCCAGTCCAAACGCCTAGCCACGCCGCATTGAATGTCCAGACGTGTCCAATGTGATCAGCATACATCAGCACGGCGTAGCCGTGATTGTCCGAATGCTCAGGCTCCGGGATTGGATGTCAGCGGCTTTGAGACAACCTGAATGCCGTTTTCCAGAAATGCGTCGTGCACGGCGAGCAAAACGGCCCGGCGGATCATGAAGTTTCTGCCCGCTTTCGCCTTGAATTTGGCCCGGATGACCAGCGTGCCGTCCTCGACCTCGGCAATTCCCTGGCTCTTGAACGGCTCGAGCAGATCTCCAGAAAGTTCCGGGTTGGCCGAAATATCCTGGCCGATCTTCTTGAAAATCTTGCGGACTTTTTCGACATCGGTGTTGAATGCAACGCGAAAGGTCAGTTTCTCGATCATCCAGTCCCGGCTATAATTCTGGATCTTGCCTATCTCGCCATAGGGAATTGTCGCCAAGGCACCCCGCTGATGGCGCAGGGAAACCGACCGGACCGAGATTTTTTCTACGGTTCCCTTGGCGCCTGACGTTTCAATGTATTCGCCGAAGCGGAATGCGTCGTCGATCAGGAAAAACAGCCCGGAGACGAGGTCCTTCACCAGCGTCTGCGAGCCGAAGCCGATGGCCAGCCCGAACACGCTCATGCCGGCGATCAGCGGCCAGACATTGACCCCGATCGACAGCAGGATCGAGAGCAGCGCCAAGGCCAGAATGCTCGATTTGCCAACCGCGCTGAGCAGTGGCACCAGGGTACCCAGCCGCGAACGCGGCGCACCCAGCGCCTCCTCGTCAGCATCTAAGGTGGGTAACTCCGCGCGCAAGGCGCGAGCCGTCCCCGTGCCGACCACGTTCCAAAGAAACGCAGCCCCCAACATGATCAGCGCCACACCAGATGCGCCCTTGGCGACCTCTCGCAGATCTATGCCGAACCCGGCAGCCAGCGGTGTCGCCCATAGCGCTCCCAGCATGGCAATCATGATAGCCACGACGGTGAAGCGGGCGGTCTGTCGCCCTGCCGCTGCCAAGATCGAGATGTCAGGAGACTCCAATCCGCGCTGGGCCCAGTTCCCGATCATTGCGTCAAGATGCGGCGCGGCGAGAAACACCAAAGCGGTCAGCAGAACGGCAGACCCACGAAGCGATGCTCCCAGGGTCAGTGCGGCCTGAGTGCTGAGAAAGGTGATTATCACGAACATGATCACGATTGCCGGCCACATTTTGGCGAGACGGGTGCGCCAGCGGCCTCTGGGGCGTGGGCCGGCGACCGCGGCTGCCATTGTGCGTCTGTGCCGCCATACCGCCCATGCAAACAGAAGGTAGATCGGAATTGCCAAGCCTGTTCGCAGCAGATCCCCCAAGGCCGGCCCTACGCTCCAGAGCCGCAACGTCGCGAACAACGTAGTGCCGATGATCGCGACGCCAATGGCAAGCGAGAGGTCGTGAACGAGCGCCGCCAAATGGGCGGAGCGCTCTGCAAACTCGGTTCGCCGCGATGCCATCAAGAGTGATCTGACGGCGGCGAGAATGATGAGGCCGAGCACGGTAACCAGCGTCCAAAGGCGAAGGGTTTGCAAAGGCACGCCAGAACCGGCCAGCAGCCGCGCAGCAATGAAACCGATCAACAGCGCCACCACAGTAGCCGCCACGCCCGCGAAGAATCTGCGCCATGCACTGCTTGTGGCACTCGCCTTCTTGAACCGCCGGGCGAGCAGGATGAACACGCCCGCGACGAGCGCAACAACCAACACAATCTCGAACAGGAGCCCAAGGAGAGATGTTCCCCCGGCCGCAAGCGAGGCCCTCAGGTTTTCAAGCTCGACAGGGACGTCGCTCAAAGCGGCAAACCGCGCGAACAGTCCGGAGATGAATCGCTCGGCGAGTTGTTCGAAGCCCGAAATCAACGAAGTAACGTCCGTTTCCGCCGTCGTGTCCACGATTTCTCCCCCTCAGCGCCTCGGAAGCCAGTTCCGGCTCTCGCTCATCGGCCGCTGTCTCGCTATCCAGCGCCCGACCGTCGAACAATTCAAGCTCTTTTGCCCGGCCCATTGCCCCGCGCGGGGTCCGAGCGCACTGAACTTGTTAGCCCAGAGCGCAACGACTGCGCCGGTGTTGTAGTTCCCCGAAACACAATCCGATCTGACTTCTTAAGGTGGTTCGAGTCCATGGTGTGGGCAAAGAAAAAATAAATAAATAAAATCAGTAAACTTCGGTTACTTGGGTGGGCCCGGAGGGTCAACGTTTTCTGCACAAAATCAATATGTTAGCGGATGGTTCGCCAACCCATTTCCTTCGTATTCCCTCGTATGGTCGGGCGAACCTAAGGGCCAAGAGGAGGGACTAGACAAGCGTGGCTGGTTGGGGCTGCAAGCGGACTGGCAGCTTTCCGGCTTCGCAACGAAGATAATCAGAAGTTTCAACCTACCTCGGTCGGGGCCCCAAGCCCCTCTTGCCTTCGCAAAGTGTGTTGACGAAGTTCAAACGGGAACGCGATCTGACAAAAAGCGGCGCCAGCCGCCGAATGACGAGATGTCGGAAGCGCCTAGCAAGCCCACGGATTCCACCAGAAAGCCTTTGGCGGTGCTGCCGTCATCAAGCTCTATACTGCCAATGCCCAGCGGCGGCGGGATGGCGGCCACAAAGTGGCCGAAAGCGTCGGCAGGCAGCCGCCAGACCTCCACCTCGATCGCAGTGCCGTCGTTGCCGACACGGACCAGTCCCGGCTTGGGCGTGGCTTGGCCCGCGAGCTCATAAAGCTTGTATGAAGAGGCCGTCCTCATCGCCCGGCAGAACCGAGCACCAGCCTCCCTGAGCTGGCCATTGAGCGGCATTCCCGAGAGGTGAGCGCCGACCACCACCAATTCGATCGTGCCGTCTTCGGCCGATGCGCCGACAGGCTGCGCCCCCGGCTGCCGCCAGCCAGTCGCGCCGAGGGTGAGGCCGCTCGCGGCATGGAGATCGCGCGCGACGGACGCCACAAGGCCGTCCAGTCCGGCGGCCGCAAGCAGCGTCACACTCATCGGCAGGCCGTCATCGCGCGTGCCGGTCGGTACGGCAATGCCGCACATATCGAGCAGGTTGACGAAATTGGTGTAGGTGCCGAGCCGGCTGTTGGTCTCGACCGGATCGGAGAGCACGCCGGCAGTGGTGTAATGCGTCGGCGCGGTCGGCACGCAGAACAGGTCGACCGAGGCGATGACCGGGGCGAGCTTCGCCTTGTAGGCCTGCAAGGCATAGAGGCCGCGAAAGGCGTCCGCCGCCGACAGACTTCTGGCGCCGCCGATGATCTTTCGCGTCACCGGATGCATGGCGGCTTCGTTGGCTTCCATGAAATCGCGGATCGCGGCATAGCGTTCGGCCACCCAGGCGCCCTCATAAAGGAGGTTGGCGGTGGCGTAGAAATCGCCGAACGGGATTTCGACCAGCCGACAGCCGAGCCGCGACAGCATGGCAAGCGAGGCCTCGAAGCCATCCTGCATCGCCGCATCGCCGAAGAATTTCAGGTCGGCTTTTGCCGGGATGCCGACGTTCAGCACCGGCGGGCGGGCGGCGAGCGGCTGGACGGCGACGTCGCGCGAATAGGGATCGGCCGCATCGCGCGCGGCTGCGACCGAGAACACCAGATAGGCGTCGTCGACGGTCAGCGCGAACACCGAGACGCAGTCGAGCGTGCGGCAGGCCGGCACGACGCCGGCCGTCGACAGCGCACCGACGGTCGGCTTCAGCCCGACGATGTTGTTGAGGCCGGCCGGGATGCGGCCGGAGCCGGCCGTGTCGGTGCCGAGCGCGAAGGAGACGATGCCGCGCGCCGTCGCCACCGCCGACCCCGAGGAGGAGCCGCCCGGCACGAGCTCCGCGTCGATGGCGTTGCGCGGGATCGGCCAGGGCGTGCGGACGCCGACGAGGCCGGTGGCGAACTGGTCGAGATTGGTCTTGCCGACGACGAGCGCGCCGGCGGCCCTGAGCCGCGCCACTACGGTGGCGTCACTGTCGGGCCAGTAGGTGTATTCGGCGCAGGCCGCCGTCGTCGGCATGCCGGCGACGTCGATGTTGTCCTTGACGGCGAAGGGAATGCCCCAGAGCGGTTTTCCCAGCGGGTCGAACGGGCCGAGCGCTTCGGCCGCCGCAAGCAGATCCGCCCGGGCGGCGAGATGGATGAAGATGCCCGCATCGTCAGCTGTCTCGATGCGGGCATAAATCGTCGCGATCACATCGCCAACGCTGACGCCGTCCCTATAGGCAGCGTGCAGGCTCGCTATATCGAAGTGGACATCACTCATCTCGTTTCCCCCAGAATGATCACCGGCAGGTCCCACTGGATCAGCACGACGCAGCCGTCCTTCGTCCACACCGAATGCTCGGTCCCGACCGGATTGAGGATCACGCTGCCGGCAGGATAGTCACCGTTCTCGTCGCTCTGGGTCCCTTCCAGCACGACGATGGTCTCCAGCCCGACATGGCGGTGGCGTGGCACGCCGGCGCCAGGCTGGTAGCTGAGGATGGCGACCGAGGGTTCGACCGGTCCGCCCTTGAGCAGCCAGTGCACCCTGATGCCGTCGCGGAAATACTCGAGCGCCAGATCGCGCCAGCCGCCGTCGAGCAGGCCGGCAAAGGCAAGATTAGGCATTGACAATTCCTTCGAGCACCTGGTCGGTCGTTGCCGTCCAGCCAACGATGGCGCCCTGCGCCCTGATCATGGCGATTGCCGCCGCCTTGAACTCGGGAAAATAACTTTCCGTCGCGTCCTCGGCGAGCAGGCACTCATAGCCGCGATCGTTGGCCTCGCGCATCGTCGTCTGCACGCAGACTTCGGTCGTCACGCCGGCAAAGACGAGTTGGCGGGCGCCGATCCACTTGAGGTCGTTGCCGAGGCTGGTCGCATAGAAGGCGCCCTTGCCGGGCTTCTCGATGACGATCTCGCCGGGCAAGGGCGCAAGCTCGTCGAGGATCGCGGTGCCGGGTTCGCCCGCGATCAGTAGACGTCCCATCGGGCCCATATCGCCGATGCGGATCGACGGATTGCCGCGGTCGCGCTTGGCCGGCGGCAGGTCCGAAAGGTCGGGCCTATGGCACTCCATGGTGTGGATCACCGGCAGGCCGGCAGCGCGAAAGCCTTCGATCAGCCGCTTCACTGTCGGCACGATCGCGGTCACGCGGCCGACGTCGTTGCCGAGACTGGCCCCGAAGCCGCCGGGCTCGGCGAAGTCTCGCTGCATGTCGATGACCACCAGCGCCATGGTCTGCGGCTTGAAGGTGAAGGAAAACGGCAGCGCATCGATTTCCGCCATCAGTGATGTCCCGCCATGTGTTCGCCGATGGTCTGCACGCTGGCCTGCGCAATCTGCGTCTCATAGACCAGCGCGCCGTCCGACATGACGAAGATGCGGTCGGACAGTTCGAGCAGTTCGTCGAGGTCTTCCGACATCAGGAGCACGGCGGCACCCGCATTGCGCGCCTTCATGATGCGGGCGCGGATTTCGGCCACCGCCGAGAAGTCGAGGCCGAAGCACGGGTTGGAGACGATCAGCAGATCGACCTCGCCGGTGAGTTCGCGGGCAAGCACGGCGCGCTGCACATTGCCGCCCGACAGCGAAGCGATTGGCGAGGCAAGCGAGGCGGTCTTGACCTTGAACTGCTCGACCAGCCTGGCGCTGAATGCCTTGATGGCGCTGGCGCTGATCCAGCTCACCGGCCTGCCGTTGCTGTCGATGTCGAAGGTGCGGAAGGAGATGTTCTCGGCCACCGTCATCTTCGGCGCGCAGGCGTTTTTCAGCGGCTCTTCCGGGATGAGCCGGACGTTGAGCGCACGCGCCTCGGCGCGCGTCGCCGCATAGGCGGTACCGCGCACCATGACTTCGCCGGCATCGCGGGGGCGCTGCCCGGCCAGCACTTCGAGGAATTCCTTCTGGCCGTTGCCGGAAATGCCGGCGATGCCGACGATCTCGCCGGAGCGCACGCCGAGATCCTCGATCCGGATCGACTTCAGCCCGGTGCGGTCAGGCGCCTTCAGCGCCGTGACCTTGAGCACGATCTCGGCGTCCAGCCTGGGCTCGGCGCGGCTGTCGAGCGCGGCGATCGGCTGGTCGCCGATCATCATCGCCGCCATGGCTTTGTGGTCTAGGTCGACGACGCGGCCGGTGCCGGTCAGCCTGCCCTTGCGCAGCACGCTGACGTCGTCGGCGAACGCCGTCACCTCGTGGAATTTGTGCGAGATCATCAGCACGGTGAGGTCGCCGGCTTTTGTCATGTCGCGCACAAGGCCCAGCACTTCCTGCGCCTCGCCGGGGGTGAGCACGGAGGTCGGCTCGTCCAGCACCAGGAAGGAGCGGCCAAGATAGAGCTGCTTGATGATCTCCAGCTTCTGCTTCTCGCCGGCCGCCAGTTCGGCCACCTTGACGTCGAGCGGGAGCTTGAACGGCATGCGATCCATGAACACGGCAAGGTCGCCGCGCTCCTTGCGCCAGTCGATCACGCCGGGAACCTTCTCACGCGAAATGACCAGGTTTTCGGCGCCGGTCAGCGACGGGACAAGCGTAAAATGCTGGTAGACCATGCCGAGGCCGAGCGCCGATGCGTCCCTGGGGCTGGCGATCGCCACCTCGCGGCCGTCGACCAGAATGCCGCCGGCGGTCGGGTGATAGAAACCCATCATGCATTTGACCAGCGTCGACTTGCCGGCGCCGTTTTCGCCGAGCAGGGCGTGGAAAGAGCCGGCCGGCACCTTGATCGAGACATCGCCCAGCGCCGTGAAGGCGCCGAAACGCATGGTCATGCCGATGGTCTCGACGCCGACGGCCTTGCCGGTGATCGCGCTCATCCTGGCTTCCTCACGGCAGTTGGGCGACGAAGGACGCGGCGTTCGACACCGCGCCGAAGACGCCGCCCTGCATCTTGATCATCTTGATCGCGGCGAGATGATTGCCGTAGTCGGTCGCCCCGCAACAATCCTCCAGCATGACGCATTCGAAGCCGCGGTCGTTGGCCTCGCGCATGGTGGTGTGGACGCAGACATCGGTGGTGATGCCGGTGAGCACGATGTTTTCGATGCCGCGCTGGTTGAGGATCAGTTCCAGGTCGGTGGCGCAGAACGAGCCCTTGCCCGGCTTGTCGATGATCGGCTCGCCCTCGATCGGGTAAAGGTCGGGAATGATGTCCCAACCCGGCTCGCCGCGCACCAGGATGCGCCCGCAGGGGCCGGGGTCGCCAATGCCGGCATTGATGCGGCGCGAGCGCCAGCGCTTGTTGGCGGGCAGGTCGGCGAGGTCGGGCCGGTGACCCTCGCGGGTGTGGATGATGGTGTAACCTTTCGCGCGCATGGCCGACAGCACCGACTTGATCGGTTCGATCGGCGCGCGCACCAGCGAGAGGTCGTAGCCCATATGGTCAACATAGCCGCCCGGCCCGCAGAAATCGGTCTGCATGTCGATGATGATCAACGCCGTGTTGTCGGGGCGAAGTTCGCCATTGTAGGGCCATGGATAGGGGTCCGCGTCGATGTAGCGCTGGGTGATTTCGGCTCTGGCGTTCATGGCAAAAAACTCCAGTTATTTGGTGATCGACAATTCCCCCGGCGCGCCGGCAAGCGAACGGGTCGGCGACGAGGTGGCGATCATGATGATCAAGGTGAGGATGTAGGGGGCGGCGTAGAACAGATAGTAGCCTTGCGTGACGCCGACCGACTGCAGCGCCGGTCCGAGCGCTCCGGCGCCGCCGAACAGAAGGGCAGCGGCAAAGCAGCCGAGCGGATTCCAGCGCGCGAAAATGACCAGTGCCACCGCCATCAGCCCCTGGCCAGACGAGATGCGCTCCGTCCAGCTGCCGGGATAGTAGAGCGAGAGATAGGCGCCGCCGATACCGGCCAGCGCGCCGCCGACACCGGTGGCGACGAGGCGCACCGTGTTCGGGTTGAGGCCCATGGCGCGCGCGGCGTCGGAACTATCGCCGACGACGCGCACGATGAGGCCGGCGCGAGTGTTGCGGAAGGCCCACCACAGGACGAACGAAAGCGCCGCCCCGATCAGGAACAGGACGTTGACGTCGAGCGCCGCCTGCACCTGCGGAATGTCGGACCATGCGCCGAGCGGAATGGCCGGAAGGTTGGGCGCCTTCGGTTTGATGAACGGCTTGCCGAAGAAGAAGGCGAGCCCCGAGCCGAACAGCATCAGCGCGATGCCGATTGCGATGTCATTGACTTTCGGGAATTTGCAGATCCAGCCATGGAACAGGCCGAAGCAAAGGCCGGCGGCCGCGGCGGCCAGCAGGCCGAGCCATGGCGAGTCGGTCATCACCGCGACCGCATAGGCGGTCATGGCGCCGAAGACGAGCGTGCCTTCGAGGCCAAGGTTGATGCGACCGGAGCGCTCGGTGATGGCCTCGCCCAGCGAGACGAAGATGAAGGGCGTCGACACGCGGATGGCACCGCCGAGGATGGCGAGCGGCACGCCCCAGAGACCGATCTCGGTTGCGTCCATCAGGCGGCCCTCTGCCACAGGTCGGGATTGAAGGCCTTGAAGCGGCCGTACAAGGTCTCGCTGAACAGGATGACGATGAACAGCATGCCTTGCAGCACCAGCACGGTGGCGTCGGGCAGGTCCATGCGGCGCTGGATCAGCCCGCCGGACGCGTCGATGCCGCCAAGCAGGATGGCGACCGGGATGATGGCCAGCGGGTTGTGGCGAGCGAGGAAGGCGACGAGGATGCCGGTGTAACCATAGCCGGCGGCGAGCGAGCCGTTGGCGCTGCCTTGCACGGCCGCGACTTCCAGCATGCCGGCAAGGCCGGCAAAGCCGCCGGCAAGCGCGGTAAAGCCGACGATGAGCGGTCCGACGGCCAGCCCCTGCACCTGCGCTGCCCTGACATTGCCGCCGGCGATACGGGCGGCGAAGCCCCAGCGGGTCTTTTCGATCAGCACCCAGGAGAGCACGCAGGCGACGACGCCGACGGCAAGCCCCCAATGCACCTCCATGCCCGGAATGTTGCCGATGCGGTAGATGTCGGCGAGCGGCTGGGTCGAGGGCTTGTTGAGCGAGGCCGGGTCGCGCAGCGGTCCTTCCACCAGCTGGTTCATCAGGGCGATGGCGATGTAGGCCATCAGCAGGCTGGAGATGGTTTCGTTTACGGCCCGGTAATGGCGGAGCGCGCCGACGGCACCTATCCAGATGCCGCCGGCGGCCATGCCCGCCACGCCCATGGCAAGAATGACGATTGATGATGGCGCGCCGCCCAGCGCCACGCCGATGGCAGCGGCGGCGACGCCGCCGAGAACGATGGCGCCCTCGCCGCCGATGACAACGAGGCCGAGCCGCGCCGGCAGCGCCACGCAGAGCGCCGCGAGCAGCAGGGGCGCCCCGCGCGACAGCGAGTTCTGGATGGAGAACCACGAGCCGAAGCCGCCGCGCCACATGGTTTCATAGAGCTGGACCGGCGACTTGCCGACCAGCGCAATAAACAGGCTGAACAGGACCATGCCGACGACCAGCGCCGCGAGCGGAATAACGAAGGCTTCCGCCCGCCTGGCGATCCATTCGAGCGCCGCCGGATATCCCCTGGCGCCGAACACTGCCGGCGCTTCCGCACTGCTGGTCGTATCCGTCATGGTCCCCGTCTCCGCGCTCAGCTTCAGGCGGTCGAACCGACAACGCCCTCGACGAGATAGTCCATGCTTTCGAGCTCGATGGCGGTCTCCGCGAAGGCCTGGCCTTCCGTCGCCACGACGGCGCCCTTGTTGCTCTTCAGCGGGCCTTTGATGACAGAGAAGCCGCCCTTCATCATTTCGGCCAGGGTGGTATCGAATTGCTTGCGGGCCGGCTCACCGACCGCGGGGCCGAGCGGGCTCATCTTGACGAAGCCGTCGGCCAGTCCGCCGCGGGTGAAATTGGGAAGCGGCGTGCCGGCGATGAGGTCGTCGACGAACATCTTGTAGACCTTGGCCCAGTTCCACTCGGCACCGGTGAGGTATTTTTCCGGCGCCAGCGGGCTCTGGTTGGCGTGATAGCCGCAGACGAAGGCGCCGCGGCCGGCGGCCGTCTCGACCACCACTTTCGGGCTGTCGACATGACAGGTGATGACGTCGGCGCCCTGGTCGACCAGGGCGTTGGTGGCTTCCGCCTCCTTGACCGCCAGCGACCACTCGCCGGTGAAGATGACCTGGCAGGTGATTGTCGGGTCGACCGAGCGCGCGCCGAGCAGGAAGGAGTTGATGTTGAGCAGCACCTGCGGGATCGGCTTGGCGGCGACGAAGCCGAGCTTCTTGCTTTTCGAGGTGTGGCCGGCGACGACGCCGTTGAGATACTGGCCCATGCCGATATAGCCGAAATAGGAACCGGCATTCATCGGATGCTTGTCCTTGTTCCACATGCCGCCGCAATGGCGGAACTGCACGTCGGGGAATTTCGCGCACATGGCCAGCATGTGCGGATCGAAATAGCCGAAGGAGGTCGGGAAGATGAGCGAGGCGCCGTCGAGATTGATCATCGATTCCATCGTCTTTTGGACGTCGACCGTCTCGGGAACGTTTTCCTCCTCGACGACGGAGATGCCTTCGATGCCCTTCAGCGACGCCGCCCCCTCGGCATGCGCCTGGTTGTAGCCGTAGTCGTCCTTCGGGCCGACATAGATGAAGCCGACGGCGGCGGCGGCGGCGAAGGCACGGCTGATCGGAAAGGATGCCGAGGCCAGGCCGAGTGCGGCTCCCGCGGCGGAGGTCTTGAGCAGTTGGCGGCGGTTAAGCATGTATCTGTCGGTCATAGTGAATGCTCCCCTTTGGGACCCTTTTCCGGGTCGGTTAACATGCCGTCAAGAAAGTGCATGCAATCACCGTGCCAGTTTTCGAATTGAAATTTATCTAATAAAATCAGTTATTGTGTCGAAGGCTCGTGCTCACAGCAGAGGCAATTGCATGCACTTTTTGCCTTGAAAATAGCCAGTTTGACAGGCAGATTAAAATAGAGGCATAGAAGGCATATCGAGTCGAAGGACCAACGAGTCGGCCGACTCCACGAGAAGACGCGACGGAGGAAACTTGTCGGGGAAGCGCAGCTTGATCAGGTCGGGCACGACCGTGGATCAGATGGTGCGGGCGATCGGCGACCGGATCGTCACCGGCTACCTGCGCCCCGGCGAAAAGCTGGACGAGGCCTCGCTCGCCGCCCGCTTCGACGTATCACGCACCCCGGTCAGGGAGGCGCTCGGCCAGCTCAGCGCCATGGGCCTGGTCGAGAGGCGACCCAACAGGGGCGCTATCGTCGCCGTCGTGACGCAGGAGCATCTCGCCTCGATGTTCGAGAGCATGGCCGAACTGGAGGCGATCTGCGCGCGCTTCTCGGCCGAGCGCATGACCAGCAGCGAGCGCCGCGGGCTCGAGATCGAGCACCAGGCTTCAGCGCGGATGGTTCAGCTGGGTGCCGAGGAGGACTACGAGTATTTCAATACCGAGTTCCATAGCCGGCTTTATCGTGGCGCCCACAATACGCATATCCACGATCTCACCGTGATGACCCGCAGCCGGTTGGCACCCTTCCGCCGCGCGCAGTTCATGCTGCCCGGACGGCTGGCCAAATCCTGGCAGGAACACGACCTAATTGTCACCGCAATCATGCGCGGAGACAGCGTGGCTGCGGGCAAGGCCGCCAGGGACCATGTCTCTATCGTCAGCGAAGCGAGCGCGGTGTTCGCGACTGACGATCGCAAGCCAATTCGGCGGGACGTGGCCTGAAAATTTCCGGACAGCCCGAATGCCCGCAGACGATGTCGCTTCCAGGCAGTGCAAAGTTTCACTCCAACGACCGTGATGCGAGGGTGGGTTCAACCGGTCATCGCAACACGCTTTAATCTGAGAGGCTTCCGCGACCGAGCTCGTCAAGTCGAATTAAACGGCCTATGCGCGCCCAGGAGAACCCTGAACTGAAGTCAGGGACCGCGCTCAGAAACGCGCAGCTTTTGATCAGCCCCGGCCATTGGCGCAAAATCGGATTTGGCCAGCACCCCAGCTATCCTGGCAAAGCCGACAAATGCCTGCCGCGCCTGATCGGTTGTCATCTGACCAGCAATCGCGGCGTTGCAGCTTCTCACCGCGCAGCTGTAAACCGGTCCCCGACGGGCCCGTGGCCACTGGTTCAAGAATACCAGCGCCTCCCGCACCGAGTTGATGTCGTGTATCACGTCACTGGTCTTAACCTGCACGGGGGCACGGAAAGCCAGACTGGTCATTTGTTACCTCCCTGGGATTGCAAGGGTTGATTCAGCATCACATGATGTGGCTCTTTCGTTTGAGGACGCTGTCTGCAGAGGCCAAGGCTCGACGAGCCTCGGCCTTCCTTCGCGAACCTCATTTGCTGCCGTTGATTGCTATGCGTTTGGCGTTTGCCTGCGCCTTTTTGGTCCCCGGCAGTGTCACTGTGAGCACACCGTTCTTGAACGTAGCCACCACCTTGTCGTCTTCAACCTCACGGCCGAGACTGAAGCGCCGCTCAAAGCGCCCATAATAGCGTTCGCTGAACTGGCGGTCCTTGTCCTCGGTTTCTGCTTTCTTCTCGCCGCGAAGCGTCAGAACACCATCATCCAGCATGACCTCGACGTCGTTTTCATCGAGGCCCGGGATTTCGGCCGTCACCCGGATTTCCTTATCGGTTTCCGAGAACTCCACGCTTGGCCAAGTGCCATTGAGAGGACGCACGCGGCCAAGAACCGAAGGCGTGTCAAATCCGCGGAACACCTCGTCGAATAGCCGGTTGACATTGCGGTGCAACGACAGGAACGGATCCATGTCGTCACTGCGATAAATGCTCGGTGCCTGGCTGCCGCCACGGCTCCAGGGAATCAAGTCACGTACGCTCATTTGTCCTTCTCCTTTCCGTTTTATGGGTCGCACCCGGACCCCATCCACGACAGGACGGGGTGTCTGCTGCAGGCCGACCGCCAAAGATCAGGCCGCCGCGCTTTCAATGCCCTTGGAGGCCGCATTCTTGCCGGTATCGACATTAATCGCGATCCGGCGCGGCTTCATCTCCTCGGGAATTTCCTTCTTGAGGTCGATGATCAGCAGACCGTTTTCGAGCTTTGCCCCGACAATGGTCACGTGATCGGCCAGTTCGAAGCGGCGCGCGAACGACCTTAACGCCAAGCCATGATGGAGGTACTGAACCCCGTCATTCTCTGTCTTGGCGCCCTCGATCACGAGCATATTTGGCTCATGCGTGATCGCAAGCTCGTCTTCACCGAAACCTGCGACCGCGAGGACAATGCGATAGGTGTCTTCGCCGAGCTTGGCGATATCGTATGGCGGCCAGCTATCCGCGTTCTGCGGGGGGCTGGCGTTTTCGAGCAGGTTGAAGATGCGGTCAAAGCCGATGCTCGACCGATAGAAGGGGGAAAAGTCCAGGTTCGTTCTCATAGCTACATCCTCCTTGGAGCAACATAGATACGAGGGAACGCCAAGAAGCCCCGGCGCTCCCTGACACATCGGCCGGCCCCTTGCGCGGCGACCGACAAAGATGAGTTGGGAATCGATTTCGGCCGTGTCAAGAGCGACCGCTAAAGCAGTTTCGCTACCGCCTTCGGATGGCACGGTGGGCAAGCTCTCCAGCGAATGCCCCATCTACTTCGCAGGTATTTCGAACGGAGGAAAAGGATGACCATGACACGCCAGGACGTCGTCTCGGTCCTCGGATTCAAGGACGACGTGACGATTGCGGAAATCATCGCGTCCGGTGCCTCGCTCGAGGAATTGAGAAGGCTGGGCCCTGGGCCTTCGGTGATGAGGCGCTGATGAGCCAGGGACCACCATTGCCGGGGACACGGGTGGCAGCGCAAGGGAACCGGGACGAAGCGTGAAGATGCCGGCAGGTCCTGCCATTCAGGCAGACGTGCTTAGTCGTGCGATCCGCTTGGAGGTTTTCCGTGCTGGAGGCATCTATATGAACAGACAACGACAAGGGCTCGGCTTCCCGCTCCCCTCGCCTCGGTGACGCACCGCTTTGATGCTGCGGCGGTAGATTACCGCCGCAGTACTAGCCCTGACTATCTAAAGATGGTCTATTTTGCTGATCTGGCCCTGTCATCCACTGCGGCGCCGCGGGCAGATCCTCGATGACGGCGACCCTGCGTGCCCAGGTCATAAAGGCCCTGTTCGCCGCCTCGACAGACTTCCGGCCATCGTACGCGGAGTAGCATGCATCCGACGCCGCAGCGTGGAGGAGGCCGCGCCTTTCAACCGGCCATTCTTCCAGAAACTCTATCGCATCCATGACACAGCCGATCTTTTGGACAACATGGCCCTCGTCTCTTACGAAAACCGGTTGTTTGAACGTCGCACTTTCCATAGTGACCTCCCTTCAAACCTTGGGGCAACTGAATCTTGCCTCCCCGTGCGCGGCTCCCGGCAAACGATGTCGGCTACTTGGCGAACGCCACGGAAAACGGCGGAAACCGGATTTTCAAAGGGCATCGTTTCCATGCGATCCTTCGGCTCCTGCTAACCCGACATCCGGCAAGCCGCGCTGGACACATAAAAAGATTGGAAACGCCACTTTCCAGTTCAAGGGGAGCGGACCCGGCTATTGAATTGTGAAGATGCCGTCTACGGCCTGCCATTCGGAAGGCCGGATAAGGCGGTGATGGGCGACTCGCACGGAATGCAGCGCTCCTTCGAGTTCGCGCTCCCAGTAATCCAGAAACCCCTTGAGGGTCGGGAATTCCGGTGCCAGGTCGTATTCCTGCCAAACGTAGAGCTGCAAAAGGCTCGGATGATCGGGAAGGTGGTAGTGAATTTCCGCAGTTGTGAGACCGTAGCCCTCCATCTGCAGCCGGAATTCCCTGCTGACCATGCGTCTCTCCTATCGCGCGCGTTCAGGCATCAAGTCTTTGCGGGCGTTCTCGGGCCCGCCGTTCCTCGAGGTCACAGCCTACCTCGGCGCGACTATCGTCCAGTCGGCGAAGTGCATCCATGACGGCGTCAAATGTCACCGGGTTCGCAGCACCCGGTGGCTTTCGCAGCGCAGGCATGGAGTCGACGGCGCAAGCATCAGAAGCCCATGAGGCAAGAATGGCGCGCTTCTCCTGAGTGTCGAGCGTGCGGTCGCCCACTACCTCATCGGGGTGGCTAAAGTGCCGCGCCGGAAACAGCAGGCGGTCAAGCGAAGGATCAGTGGTTTCAGGGGTGATCGAGGGGATGTTTTTTGGGAAAGTTCGTTCCATCGACAGTCTCCGCGTCCTAACAATCTCCTTGGCATCATTGGTGTTGCAGTGACCCTTTTCGGGATCTCCAACCGCAAAAAATTTCGTGGAGTTCGGGCCGAATTTCAAGACCTGAAAATCGCGCGCCCCGCAAAAATAGCTGCATGAATTCATGCGGCTAGCACTCCGGAATGCCGAGTGCCAAAATTTTTCCAGCGACCTCTTGAAACGCAGAAAATGCAAAACTAGTTCGATATGCGCGCGATGCCTGGAAAAGGGTCGCGGCGCCCCGCACTGGCCCGATATTGCCGGTCCGGTGTGGAGGAACTCAAAAATCTGTTTGTCCTGAAGGAGAACGATATGACGTTCCGTCCATTGCATGACCGTATCCTGGTCCGCCGCATCGAAGCCGAGGAAATGACGGCTGGCGGCATCATTATCCCCGACACCGCCAAGGAGAAGCCGCAAGAGGGCGAGGTGGTTGCCGTCGGCCCAGGCGCCCGCGACGAGAGTGGCAAGCTCACGCCGCTCGACGTCAAGATCGGCGACCGCATCCTGTTCGGCAAGTGGTCCGGCACGGAGATCAAGCTCAACGGCGAAGATCTGCTCATCATGAAGGAAAGCGATGTGATGGGCGTGATCGAGCAGACCGCGACGGTCAAGAAAGCCGCCTGAGCGAGGCTCTGGTCCAACCGCAATCCAGTCCGTGAACTGCCTAGTGAAGGAGTGATCCAATGGCTGCCAAGGAAGTGAAATTCCATTCCGACGCTCGCGAGCGCATGCTGCGCGGCGTCAACATCCTCGCCGACGCGGTGAAGGTGACGCTCGGCCCCAAGGGCCGCAACGTCGTCATCGACAAGTCGTTCGGCGCCCCGCGCATCACCAAGGACGGCGTGACCGTCGCCAAGGAGATCGAGCTCGAGGACAAGTTCGAGAACATGGGCGCGCAGATGGTGCGCGAGGTCGCCTCGAAGACCAGCGACATCGCGGGTGACGGCACTACCACCGCTACGGTGCTCGCCCAGGCGATCGTCCGCGAAGGCGCCAAGGCGGTCGCGTCGGGGATGAATCCGATGGACCTGAAGCGCGGCATCGACAAGGCCGTAGAAGCCGTCGTGGCTGAGCTGAAGACCAATGCCCGCAAGGTGACCAAAAATGACGAGATCGCCCAGGTTGGCACCATCTCGGCCAATGGCGACGCCGAGATCGGCCGCTTCCTTGCGGAAGCGATGCAGAAGGTCGGCAATGAGGGCGTCATCACCGTCGAGGAAGCCAAGACCGCCGAGACCGAGCTGGAAGTCGTCGAGGGCATGCAGTTCGACCGCGGCTACCTCAGTCCCTACTTCATCACCAACCAGGACAAGATGCGCGTCGAGCTTGAAGAGCCCTATGTGCTGATCCACGAGAAGAAGCTGTCCAACCTGCAGGCGCTGCTTCCGGTGCTGGAAGCTGTCGTACAGTCGTCCAAACCGCTGCTGATCATCGCCGAGGATGTCGAGGGCGAAGCGTTGGCGACGCTGGTCGTCAACAAGCTGCGCGGTGGCCTCAAAGTCGCCGCCGTCAAGGCGCCGGGCTTCGGCGACCGCCGCAAGGCAATGCTGGAGGATATTGCCATCCTCACCGGCGGCACCGCGATCTCGGAAGATCTCGGCATCAAGCTAGAGAATGTCACGCTCAACATGCTGGGCCGCGCCAAGAAAGTGGTGATCGAGAAGGAGAACACCACCATCGTCGACGGTGCCGGCTCGAAGAGCGAGATTCAGGGCCGCGTCAGTCAGATCAAGGCGCAGATCGAGGAGACTACCTCCGACTACGACAAGGAAAAGCTGCAGGAGCGGCTGGCCAAGCTCGCCGGCGGTGTCGCCGTCATCCGCGTCGGCGGCTCGACCGAGGTCGAAGTCAAGGAGCGCAAGGACCGTGTCGACGATGCCATGCATGCGACGCGCGCTGCGGTCGAGGAAGGCGTGTTGCCAGGTGGCGGCGTGGCGCTTCTGCGTGCGGCCAAGGCACTGGACAGCGTGCAGGCCGAGAATGAAGACCAAAAGCACGGTATCGAGATCGTGCGCCGCGCGATCGAAGCGCCTGTGCGCCAGATCGCCGAGAACGCCGGCGCGGAAGGCTCGATCATCGTCGGCAAGCTACGCGAGAGGCCGGAATTCGGCTGGGGCTGGAACGCACAGACCAACGCGTTCGGCGACCTCTACAACGAGGGCGTCATCGATCCGGTAAAGGTGGTGCGGACCGCGCTCCAGGATGCGGCATCGGTTGCCGGCCTGCTGGTAACGACGGAAGCGATGGTTGCCGAGAAGCCGAAGAAGGAACCCGCCGTTCCGGCAATGCCGGCTGGTGGCATGGACTTCTGATGGTAACGGCTGTGTCCGCGCCCGGTGGGGGCGCGGACACCCTGACAAATGGGTAGAGCCATGAACGTGATGAACTTGAACGTAATCCCCCAGCCGTCGCGTGCGGCCACCGATCTGAACTACGAGGCAGACCTGAAGGTTGCGCTTGACCCGATACTGGTCGAGTTGCTCGACAGAGCGGAGGCCGCGGGTTGGGATCGGCGCAAAGCCGCATACACGGTGATGTTTCTGGCCGCGCGGAATCTTACCGACGGCAAAGGCCCTCCTGGAAACGGGAGTTCGGCAGGCTAAGGCGCGACGCACGCAACCTATCGCGCACGCGCCGTGGGAAAGGCTTCCGATTGATTGAGCTAACCACGTGAACGGAGGAACACATGGAACACAATCAATTTCAGCATCCCGTGAGGGTGCTCGTGGGTCTTGGGTTTCCAACCGACATTCAAAGCGTAAAGGACGCCTTCGTCCTGCTTGATGAATGGCCGCCATCGAAGCGAAACCCTGCTCATGGCGTCGCGCTCAATGCCTGTCGGGCAGCCCTTGCCGGCGAGGTGGATGCCGAAACCGCTCGCAGCACTTTTGTTGCCTTCGCCCGCCGCATGGATTTGCTTGTACAGGCCGCAGGCGACATCGTCGCGGCCAAGGCAGTCGGCACCTTCGCTGCGGGAGGCCATTTCAACAAATCGATGTAATCGATCTGTCGGAACGGAGGAAACCATGAGGGATATTCGATTTCCCGAACCAGTGAGACTGCGCGTGAGACCCTCAAGGGAGCGGTTGGTTGCCAGCAGTTGGGAAGCACTTGAGTGCCTTTATGACCAATGGCCAGAATGGGCGAGAGGACCAAGCTATCGAGCAGCCTGCCGCACTTGCCGCGACTCCCTGGACGGATGGCGGGCCCCACAACAAGCAAGAAGGGCATTCTTACAAGCAGCCCGTCGTGCAGGTTTGGTCCAGGCTTCATAGTGAGCTCAGATGCGCGCGAGCCGTCGCTGGGACAAAGCGGAGAGGCCTCGCGCCAGATCTGCGCAGGCGAGACCTCAACGCCTACTCGGATGAGCATGATCCGCCTGGACGTCGAACTGCGGCGTCACCCCGGAGGACTTACCCCCGCGCCTCCTGCCAGTGGGGATAGGTGACATAGGCAGTGACCGCGCCTTGCTCGTGCGAGCGGATCGTGACCTTCTGGCCTTTGGGCATATGGACGATTTCGCCCGGCCCTGCGGTGACGCTGCCTGACTTTCCGGACACCGACAGCCGCCCCTCGAGGACGACCATCACATCATCGACGGCCATTGTCTCCTCAAGCGTCTGGTTCGGCCCATAGCGCCCGTATCCGATGGTGATCGGGGAGGCATCGTGCTGGTCGATCAGATTGCCCACAAATACGTCTCCGCCCTGCCCCGGGGAACGCTCCAGCACTGCGTCGGTGATGTTGAACTTGCGAACCTTCACGGCAATTGCTCCTTCTCGCTGGCGTGGTTGAGCGGTTAGCTCAAACTCCTGAGTCTCAACGCGGAGTCCACAGGGCTGCCTCCTTCACGTCGTCCTCGACCCGACTCTGTCAAGGCCGGGGCTTAGCGCGAATGGCGATGGGGCGCTCGATGCATTGCCGAGCACGCAATTGGCCCGCTTGCGAACATCAAGTCCGCTCAGGCGGTTGCGCCACCGTCGGCGGTCAGGATGGAGCCCGTGATCATGCTCGCGGCGGGACTTGCCAGAAAGACCACAGCGTTCGCGATTTCGCGCGGCTCGGCGTAGCGTCCCAGTGGCGTCAGGCTTCGCTGGAAATCGGCAGCCTCCCCATCCGCCGGATTTGCATCCGTATTGGTCGCCCCGGGCTGCACGAGATTCACGGTGATGCCGTTCGGACCGAGTTCACGCGAAAGACCGCGGGTAAAGGAGGTAAGTGCCGCTTTGGACATCGCGTAAACCGTTATGCCTGGGAATGGGACCCGCTCTCCCAGGGCCGAACCGATCGTGATGATGCGTCCCCCTTCGGTGAGATGCGGGATAACTGCTGTCGCAAACAGCACTGGCGCTCGCACGTTGACGTCCATCACGGCCTGATAGTCGTTCACGTCGATCTCGGCGATCGCTCCGGTGTGGCCGATAGCCGCGCTGTTGACGAGGATATCGAGTCCACCGAGCGCCGAGACGGCTTGGCTCACGGAGCGCATGATGGCCTCCGGGGCGGCGCTGTCGGCTTGGATGGCGACTGCGCGACGCCCCATGTTTTCGATGGACTTGACCACCGCATCAGACTTCTCGGCGGAGCGCCGGTAAGTAAATGCAACGTCGGCGCCGCTCTCCGCCAGTGCTAACGCGATCGCGGCCCCGATGCCCCGCGATCCTCCAGTCACCAATGCACGCTTCCCACTCAGATCGATCATGTGTCCGTCCTTTTCTACCAACTTAGTTCAGGCATCCAATTGGTTCGCGTAGGATGCGACACCCGCTCGACGGCCTGATCCGGAATTTGGTGTTCGGCATTGGTCCCGATTAGTGTCGAGAAGTGCCAAACAGTGTTGCGGGGGGAGGAACGCTGCCCGATGGCTCACAAGGCAGCCAGGGTAATCATCCTCAGGAGCGATGGCCGCTTCGTCCTGGAGCCTAGGAAGCCACCGGCCCGGTAGAGTAGAGCCCGGGTAAAGCCGCCTCGGGCGGCCGCTGATGTGCGCTCCGGATGGGTGACACCGCGCCCGCCCCGGTGCTGTCCCGATGATGGAAGTCGGTTCCTTGACAGGGCCTTGAGCGGTTCGCGTTCTACTAGGGGTCGAGACCCCAAACTTCCGGGTTCCTTTTGAAATACTCAGTCAGCATTTCGGTGAGCACCCGCACTTTCCGCGCGGGATGCTGACCCGGCGGGCGTACGACATACGCGGCCCCCGGAGGTACCGGATAGCGTGTCATGATCGGAACCAATGCACCGGAGGCCACATATTCATATGTGATGCAATCTGGGAGCCAGGCGATACCGAGGCCTGCCGCAGCAGCAGCGGCAAGCGCCGTGGCGCTGTCGGCCTTGAACCTGCCCTGCGGCTGGACCGTGACGATCCTGCCGCCATCCATGAACTGCCAGGCTTCCGTTCCCTGCATGAGGGCCTGATGGGTGACGAGTTCGTCCAGCGTCTCAGGTGAGCCATGCGCCTCGATATAATCCGGGCTTGCGACAAGCTTGCCATGGATCGGCCCCACGCGCTTCGCGATCAAGTTGGAGTCCTGAAGGTAGGCGCCCCGGATCGCGCAATCGAAACCCTCCGCAATGAGATCGACGAAGCGATCGCTGTAGGAGGTATGGATTTGAAGCTTCGGGTGCAGACGCGCCATTTCCGCAATCACCGGGGCGAAGTGGGTTGGGCCGAAAGTAAGCGGCATGGCAACCCTTAGGCGGCCGCGAAGGTCGCCGGTCGGGAGGATCGTTTCCCTGGCGGTGTCGATCTCGGCACTGGCCCGGGCCGCATGGTCCCTGAACGTGATTCCCGCTTCGGTGAGCGCGGCGCCGCGGGTCGTTCGTGCAAGAAGCTGGACGCCAAGCTCCGCTTCAACCCGAAAGAGCCGTCGACTGACAATTGACTTGGAGACGCCAAGCCGGCGCGCGGCTGACGATATGCCCCCTGCATCGGCCACTACGACGAATGTCTGTAGATCTTCGATGTCCATCCTGGCGTTCCTTGTTTCGCGACACAGCTCGCCCGACTATGGCACTACCGCATCACCAACAGGAACAGCAAATTGTGCCCAGGCAACGTCGCCCGCTGGCGCATGTCTCCCGTGAACCCATTCCCGTCCATGGCGGCAGAGAAAGGAAGTCCTGATGACCCTTCGTAACGGCCTCGATTCGCTTCTTCGTCCTGAAGACTCGGTACTCGTCCTGATCGATCACCAGCCCTATCAGCTCGCAAACCTGAACAGCCACGATCCGCAAGCTGTGGTCAATCTCACGACCGCGTTGGCGAAGCTGGCAAAAGCCTTCAATGTTCCGACCATTCTCACGAGCGTGATTGCGGGTCGCGGTGGCCTCCTATTCAAGCAGATCACCGACGTCTTTCCGGGCCAGGAGGTGATCGACCGTACCTGGGTGAACACCTGGCAGGACGAGAAGGTCGTGAACGCGGTCAAGGCGACCGGCCGCAAGCAACTGATCATCGCCGGCCTTTGGACCGAAGTCTGCGTCGCGATGCCTGTGATCCAGGCCGCTGGCGAAGGCTGGGACGTGACCGTGATCACCGACGCGTCGGGCGGCATTTCGAAGGAATCTCACGAGGTTGCCGTCCAGCGGATGATCGCAGCCGGCGCGAACCCGATGACCGTGATGGCGCTCGCTGGCGAATGGCAACGCGATTGGGCGCGCACCGAGCATGTCGAGGAGCTGACCGAGATTCTCATCCACCACTTCGGCGGCAGCGGCATCGCGTATCTTTGGGAGCAGCAGCTTCTCAACACGCCGGTAGCTGGCTGATCCCGGCCGGGATGGCGAGCATTTCGGTGAGGGTCGGACTCGATCCGTTTGCCGGCCCTCGCCATCCTCACCTCACAGGGAAGCCTTATGATGTCAGCGATAAATCCATGGGCTTTGTCACGACCGACGACGACGTACGGATCTTCTACAAGGACTGGGGTCCCAAGGACGCCCAGCCAATGTTTTTCACCATGGCTGGACGCTCAGCTTCGACGACCGGGACGCGCAGCCGCCACACCGTCTTTGGTACGTTCAGAGATTAGGCGCCGCTCGAAATGAGCGATGGCGCCGAACACATGGAAGACGAGTTCGCCCGCGGCCGACGATGTGTCGATCTTTTCCTCGAGGCTGAGTAAGGCGATCTGTCGCTCCCGCAGCATGTTCACCGTTGCAAGCAGTTCCGCCAATGATCGGCCAAGACGATCGAGGCGGACGATAGCGAGCGTCGCCTGGACGGGCATAGGCGAGAAGGTCGGCGAGGCCCGCCTGGTCCATGTCTTTTCCGATTTGATGTCGGTGAACACCCTGATTACGCCGGCCGTAGCTCACCCCTGCATGTAGCTCACCCTTACATATGGTCACGCGGTATTCGAGCGCTGCGCTCGCGCTCGAATACCTTATGACCGTCAGCCAGTGCTTCAACCCGCTCCGTAATCACCCATTCGGTCGCCGTGCAGGAGAGATGCGTGGTGCAATGGCTCTGCGTTCGCCAGCCTTCCCGCTCGGCACAGCAAGTCCAGTGGACCTCTGCCGTCAGCGACAGCGGGTTATCGGGCGCTATCGACCATACCTCCTGCCGGACGTCGCGCGTGCACAAGCCGTTGCCCGGATGGCGGCTAAGACCTGTGTCCTCGTGCACCCGATAGCGCGTCACGCCATTTTGCAGATCGCGTTCAACAGAGCGGTCCGAAGATCCGTCTGTCAGGACTTCGTAACGGGGCAGAGGATCGGGATTGGGTGGCTGCGGGATTTCGACCCTGCGATGCTCGCCAAGCAGCGGCAGTTCCAATCGCAGCGTGGCAAGATCGATCATCAGCGTTGCGTCGCAGGGCGACGGCAGGATCGTCGGCCAATAGGCGCTCGACAAGGACAGACGCAGACGGTGGCCGGGCGCAAAACGGTAGCCACACGCATCCAGCACCAACTCGATTTCGACCGTCTCGCCCGGCTTCAGAGGGCGTGGTTCGGCATTGCCGTTGCGATGCGAGAGGTTGAGCACACCGTAGCTGACGCGCGTCGCCGCACCATCGGGATGGACGTCGACGAGCCTGACGGCAAGGTTGGCGAAGTTGGCATCACTGGAAAGCGACAGTTTTACGAGCGGTTGGCCAAAGACGACGCATTCCTCAGCAAGGACGGCGCTGTCGAAGGTGAGTGATCCAGCATCATCGATACGCTGGTCGCCGGCCATTTCCGAATCCGGCCTCCGCGGGAAGAACTCTCCCGCAGCGGTTCCCGTATCCTGAGGCGAGTGCAGGAGGGCTTTCCCTTCAGCATGCGATGAAGTGCTCCGAGCGAGCCCGCCCGAAGCGTCCAGGCTAAGGACGAGTGTGTCGGGAACGTTCCATCTGTCCATGGCAACCCAATGGCCCGGGTCGGTCTCGCGCCGGCGGCCGGGTCGCGGCCCGTCCAGGATATAAGCACGCAGCCTCGGCGTATTCTCCACCTTGTTGTCTTCCGCGCACAGCCAATGCCGCCACCATGAAATTGCCTCGGCATGAAAATCGACGCGGGGCTTCGGATAGGCGAAATGCGGATACTTGTGAACCCATGGACCGATCAGGCCCCAGGCCATTTCCAGCATCCCGGCGACCGCCTTCAAGGGCGTGTTGCGGTAGCCGTCGGCCCATCCGGCAATCACCAGTGCGGGAACGGAAAAACCGTCAAAGTCCTCGCAAATCGAACCGTGACGCCAGAAGTCGTCGCGGCGTTGGTGGGAGAGCCACTGCTCCATGAAGAACGGCTCGCCTTCCAGGCGCTCGAGCCACATGTCGCGCCAGCGTTCTCCGACGAGGTCGGGATCGGGGGACCGCGACTGGAAGGCAGTCATCGTCGCCGCCCATGACAGTTGCGCCGATAGATGCGCGCCATTCTTGTAGTGGATGTCGTCATTGTAGCGGTCGACGGTGGACGACAGGGAAATCACGGCCTTGAGAGCTGGTGGTTTGAGAGCCGCGACCTGAAGCGCGTTGAACCCGCCCCAGGAAATTCCCATCATGCCGACATTGCCGTTCGACCAGTCCTGCGCTGCGATCCATTCGATAACCTCGACGGCGTCGGCAAGCTCGCGCGCGGTATATTCGCCATCGATCACGCCGTCGGATTCTCCGCAACCGCGAATGTCGACACGCACGCCCGCGATGCCGGCCGCCGCGAAGACCGGATAGGTGGACTCGTCACGCGCGGTGGTGCCGTTGCGTTTGCGATAAGGCAGGAATTCGAGCACCGCCGGCACCCCGCCAGGAACCGTTTCGGGCATCCAGATGCGCGCGGCGAGCCGGGTGTCGTCTTTCAGGACGATCCACTCATTTTCAATGACACGGAAATTCCTGTTCGTCATGCGATCACCACCAAAGCTCCACGCGGTGGCAAGCACACTATCCCGCCGCCGGAAAGGTACGATCATTTCCCGGTTCAAGCCTCCAGCCAGACCCGGCTGGCGATGCGGCCATTGGAAAAGTCATTGCCAATATCGGGAACAAAACCCTTGAGATGGCTCGTGCAGGCGTTGATGAAGTCGTTGAACACCGGCAGTATCAGGCCGCCCTCATCTCGCACCATCAGCGCCATGTCACGGTAGAGTACGCGCCGCTTGGTCTCATCCAGTTCACCGCGCGCCTGCACCACCATCTTGTCGAAGTCGGGCCGCTTGAAGCGGGTGTCGTTCCACTCCGCGTTGGAAACGTAGGAAGTGGAATAGCGCGCGTCCTGCGTCGGACGACCACCCCAAAAGGAGGTGCAGAACGGCTTGACGTTCCAGACTTCCGACCAGTAGCCGTCACTCGGCTCGCGCTGCACATTGATCTTGATACCAGCCTTTTCCGCGCTCAATTGGAAAAGCTGGGCCGCATCGACTGCGCCGGGGAACGCCGCTTCCGAGGTGCGCAGCAGAATTGGATCTTGAAGGCCGGACTTCTTGAAGTGGAATGCAGCCTTGTCGGGATCGTAATTGCGCTGCTCTATATCGGCAGGCGCGAGCGCATAGTTGGCGTTGATCGGGTAATCATTGCCAATGGTGCCGAACCCGCCCAGAACCCCCTTGAGGATAGCCTCGCGGTCTATCGCATATTTGAGCGCCAAACGCAGATCATTGTTGTCGAAGGGCGAGGTGTCGCAATGCATCAGGAAGGAATAGAACCCCTTGCCGGAGGTGCGCAGGATCTCGACGCCCGGAACCCTCTTCAGCAACGGCACGATCTTGGGTTCGACGGTGCTGATGAAATCGACCTGACCGGATCGCAAGGCGCTGGTCCGCGCGGTCAGGTCGTTCATCACGGTAATAAGCACGCTGTCGACGTAGCCCCGGTCCTGGCGCCAGTCGTCGGTGTTTTTTTCGAAAGCGGCGCGAATGCCCGGCTCGAACGCAACCAGCTTGTAGGGACCGGTGCCGATCGCTGCCGCAGGTTTTTCCACGCCGCCGCCCGGCTGGATCTGAAGATGATAATCGGTAAATATCAGCGGCAAGTCAGCATTGGCTTCCTTCAGCCTCACCACCATGTCGCCCGACCGTTCCTCGATGCGGTCTATCCCGGACAGCAGGCCGAGTGCGCCCGATTGCGATTTCTTTCCGGCGTGGCGGCGCAAGGTCTCGACTGCATCGCTGACAGTAAATGCCTTGCCATCGTGGAAACGAACGTCTTTGCGTATCTTGAAGGTCCACTCCTTGGCGTCGGCCGACGGGGACCAGGATTCGGCCAGCGAGGGAACCGCCGCGCCCGTCTTGGGATCGGATTCGACCAGCGTATCGCCCCAGCAATGCGCGATCACAAAATTGACGCTGGCGGATGCCAGGGCCGGGTCGAGCGTGTCGGCGGAGGCGCCGCCATCGAGCCCCAGCCGCAACTGTCCGCCGCGCACTGGCGTTTGCGCCGCGGCCGGTGACGCCAGCGAGCCTGCGGCTGCGACAAGGCCTAGAGCCACCCCCGCTTGAAGTAGATCACGGCGTGAGAGACTCGATAACCTGCTGGAAGCGCTCATTGGGTTCCCCTTTGGACTGAAGCCTTGTGGCCGATACTAGGCAGAGCCCGCGGCAACGCAATTTCGTCGCTTGAAGCGTTTTTAAGCGAGTTTATACTGTCGCCATGAGCAAACCATGGGCCAATTTCAGCAGCAACCTGAAACTCGCCTGCAGCACGCACAGATCGGTATCCGATCTATGCCGCACCATCGGTATCAACCGACAGCAGTTCAACCGCTACCTCAATGCAGGAACCCTTCCTTCCGCCCATAATCTCCTGACGATCGCGGCAGCCTTTGGCCTCGAACCAGCCGATTTCGACCTTCCTCCGGGCGTGTTCCGCAGCAAATTGGGCGAGCGGCGCCGACACGCCGACCTTACAGGCCCGCTAGCGGAAGCCTTTCCGGGCGACCTGCATGCACTCGAACCCTATCTCGGATTCTACCAGGCGTGGCACACATCGCTGTCCTGGCCTGACCGGATCGTCTGCGCCTGCGCTCACCTGCGCGAAAATGGCGGACAAGTTCTGGTTTCCACGCTTGAGCGCATCGAAGATACCGAAAACGGCATCGTGCAGCGTTCACGGTACGTCGGGCTCGCGGCGTATCGCCACGAGCGCATCTTCCTGACGGAACTGACGCGCGGCGAGGCTCCAACCTTTGGACAGACGATCCTCATGCCGTTCGAAACGTACCAGCGGCGTTACCTGCGGGGCATTACTATGGGCATATCGTGGCGAGCCAACAATCTGCCCTACGCCACCCGCACCGTCTGGCACTATCTGGGGAAACGCGTCAACAAGAGGAGTCTTATCTCGCGTTGCGGCATCTATGCGCCCAATTCCGCAGCGCTACCCCCGGCCGTGCTGTCTTTCCTGACCGAGGCCCAGCCGGTCGCCGCCGCGCCTGTGCAGGCACCAAGGGGCTCTGTGGGCATTACTGCACTAATACCCGCTAAGGGAAATTGACTTGTTCGGATTGAATTGGTTAGCGCGAATTGGCCTGAATCGTTCGAGGGACGGTCAATTTCGTTCCAGAGGTAGTCGCCGATGAGCGCGAGATAAACCAATGGCAGCGGTGCGACCTGGGACAAAAGCCCGCCGCCCTATCTCCTCTGCGTTCCGGCCGCAACCAGTGCGGGTCGATCGCGTCACGGCCGACGCCGAGCCATCGAGACGGGGCGTCTACCCCTGTTAATCCCTGTCAGCTTGCCGGACTGCGCGCCGTGACGATCCACGCCGCGCCGTCGATCATCACCGACCGGTCGCCGGGGCAGCCCGCGAAGACGGCACGAACCGCGGCCGAGGCGCGGGCGCGGATATCGTCGGGCTGATCAGCGAGAGAGCGCGCCAGCGGGCCGACCTCGAGTGTCATCTCCACCGCGTCGTCGATCGCCGCGTCCCGCGTCCCCCCCTCGCCAAACGGGATGGAGGCATCGAATGGCGCGATAGCGACATCGGTGAAGCCAGCCGCCGTTAGAATACGCGCCACCCGCCCCTGGTCGCCAAACGAGAACGGGCCGGGCGCTTCGGGATCGGGCGGCACCATCGGCGGGACGATGTCCTTGATTGCGCCCATCGGCAAGCGCACCCAATCGTTGTCGGCCATACCGCGCCAGCAGACGAAAGCGACCCGCGCGCCCGGCTTGAGCGCACGCCGCATATGAGCGAACGCCGCCGTAGGATCGTCAAAGAACATCACCCCGAAGCGCGAAAACAGGATGTCGAACGCGGCCTCGGGCAACTCGGTGCTGCTGGCGTCGGCCACCTGGAACAGGACCGGCGTATCCTGCGGCGCTAGCGCGCGCGCTCTGCCGATCAGCGGTTCGGATATGTCCACGCCCAGCACATGGCCCCCCGCGCCGACGCGGGCGGCCAGATGCAGACTAGACGCCCCTGCGCCGCAGCCGACGTCCAGTACGCGTTCGCCCGTGGCGGGCGCGGCGGCTTCGATCGCGGCCTGGCCGAACACCGCCATCATGGCATCGAGCCGGGCCTGGTAAGCGACCCAACGCTCCCCGCTTTGGCCATTCCAGTCGGCTACCTGATAAACATTTTTCTCTGCCATGCCATATCCTTGTTCTGATCCGTTCTTAACGAGACTCTCCGGCCACGTGGTCGTTGCCACCGTGCGCGGCGATGAACATGGCGACGGCCGACCGGCAATAGGATTCGATTTCGTTGTCGTCCTCTGCTCTCGCCTGATCGAAGCGTGCGATAATCAGGAGATCGGATCCTTTGATAAGCGCGGCAAACAAGCGGGCGGACCGGAGAGGATCGGGCACGTTCAGAACCGCCTTCGCGTGCAACTGACGCAACAGGGCCTCGATTTGGGCGATGACATAGGCGGGGCCGGCTTCGTAATGGAGCTTGCTTAACGACTTTTGATTCGTCTTGTCGGCCATGATCATGGCTTCGACACTGCGGACGTCCGGGCTCAACAGCGTGCGAAGCAGGGATGTTCCCACCGCCATGAGCTGATGTTCTGCCGAACCGTCGACGCCTTCAATAAGAGCCTGTGGTGCAAACTGATGGCAGTGGGCCGCGATGGCCGCACTGAACAGCGCCTCCTTGTTCTCGAAGTGCCGATAGATGCTGAGCTTGGATATCCTCGCTCGCCGAGCGACCTTGTCCAATGTCGTCGCTTGAAAACCCAATTCCACAAAGAGTTCGCACGCGGCGTCGACTATCGTTTGGCCAAGCGCCTCGTTGGCGGGCCGGCCGCGCCGAGCCTGGCTGTTTTCGGTCACGACAATTCCAGTCCTTGACAGTATCCTAATTCTTGCATTACGATACCATGTAGTATCTGAAATGTGCAAGCCAATGGGTAGGTGTCCTCCAAATCAAGTTGCCCCGGGCCGCCCGGCGATATCGAATGCGGCATTGTCCGGCCGGCCAAAACAGTGATGGGCGACTTTCTCGTCGATGCCGAAGCCCGGCTCGCTGCCCGTCTCGAGCGCATATTGCTGGACGAAATTTCGCGCCAGGCCCAGCCCCCTCCAACCACAACACGGAGCCCATCACTATGGATGACGTCATCATCATCGGTGGCAGCTTTGCCGGTCTCGCCGCCGCCCTCCAGCTCGGCCGTGCCCGCCGCAAGGTCACCGTTCTCGATACCGGCCTGCCGCGCAACCGCTTCGCCGGCCACTCGCATGGCTTGCTCGGCCACGATCACAAGCCGCCGCTGGACATCCTGGCCGAGGCGCGGCAGCAGCTGGCGCGTTATCCCACGGTCAAGCTGGTCAATGCCCGGGCCGACAGCATCTCCGGCGCCATCGACAATTTCTCCGTCCTCACTGGCGATGGCGAAAGCCTTGGGGCGCGCCGCCTGATCCTGAGCTATGGCGTTGCCGACCAGATGCCTGATGTTCCGGGCTTTGCCGAAAGCTGGGGCACATCCATCGTGCCCTGCCCCTATTGCGACGGCTTTGAAGTCGCCGGCCAGCATTGGGGCCTCGTCTGGTCCGGCCCGCCGTCGCACAATTATGTCAGGCTGTACCACGATTGGACCGACACGTTGACGGTCTTCGCCGATGGTCACGACATTGCACCAGATATCCGGGCCGATCTGGCGCGCCGCAACATACCTGTCGTTGATGGCCGGATCACCGAAATCGCCCGTGACGGGGGCCATAATGCCACCGTCAAGCTCGATACCGCCCCCAATGTCGCAGTCGACATCTTGTTCGCGCATCCGCGCAACAAGCCGTCCGCAAGCCTGCATGAATCACTGGGACTCGCCACGGTCGATACGCCGACCGGCATCGCCCTCAAAGTCGACGAGCGCCGCGAAACCAGCATACCCGGCATCTACGCCGCCGGCGACCTCGCCAACCCCGGAATGCCCTCGGTCACCACGGCATCATGGCAGGGCGCGACGGCGGGTATCTCGGCCCAGCAGTCGATGCTGGTTTGAGAAGACACACATAGAGTTCGAACACGTCACCTTCGACCTGCCACACGGCACCTTTCACGCGCTGCAGGGTGGTGATCCCGATGGTCAACCGACGATCGTCTTGCGCGCCGTCCCCGACTGCGGGGCCGTTCGACCTCGCAGCCCTCACCAGCGACGTGCTCGCGCTGATCGACCGCTGGTCTCCGGGGCGACCCGTGGAGTTGATTGGCCACGACCGGGGCGCCCTGATCACATATGATGCCTGCGTCACCGCGCCGGAGCGGATCGAAACGCGCGGTCACGCTCGCAATCCCTCACCCACTCACGTTCATGAGCCGGCTGACGCACGCCGCTCAGCTACGCCGGAGCTGGTACATGGGGCTCTTTCAACCGCCGGGAAGCGGCTGGATGGCCACCGCCCGCGATCTCGCCCTCATCGACCGCCTCTGGCGTCAGTGGTCGCCCGGCTTCTCGCTCGATCCTGCTCTCCAGGCGGAGCTCACGAGCACCTGCGGGCGAGCATGCCCGCGCCCCTAAAGTACTATCGGGCGATGCTGCGACCCGGCATGCTTGGGGCGACGCGCCGCCTGTCTCAGCCGATCGCGGTGCCCTGTTGCAGCTTCACGGTGTGCAGCTTCAGGCTGCGAATCTTCGTGAGCGGACATTAATGGGCGGCGTGGGCATCGTCAGGATCTGACCCGATCCGGACCTTCGTTTCATGACGTTCTACGGACTCGAATCAGCCTTTCGGATTGCATATCGTCGGGTTGGAAGGTCATTCATCGCGCCAGTATGGGTGGGAACAGCTGAATTGGCGCGAGCCAACCAGACGGCGTTTGGTGCCCGATATCGTTCCTTGGACCTGCGGATCATTCGCGGTCATGTCGGGCACGACAGTGTAACCCTGATCGACAAGCTGCAGTTTCAGCTCTGCCAGGTGGCGCCTGAATCCGTTTTCGATGTAGCTGCGAGGATACCGCCATCCGTTCCTGCATGCTCGCACGAGGATGTCGGAATACAGTTCAGCGCTGGCAGCTTTCACCGCTGCTTCGGAAATCAGTTTGCCGTTAGTTTGGGTGCCTTCGGACAAGCATGGCCCCGCCGACACCGACAGGACCAGTATTGCGGTCAAGTCAGACAACTTTGTCATGGAGGCCCTCCGTGTTTTGAATCGACCAGGGCCTGCCAAGCGACCAGACCCTGCCGACCTGCAGAGGCTAGGACGCCGACCCGTCGGATGGAATCGTGCAAATGCAGTGTTTTCGATGTCGCATCTGTAGTATTTTCACCCTGATGCAAGGTCATCGGGTTCTGGCCACAGGTCGGCAGCGGAAGGGAAATAGGAACGATGCTTCGCGCTGTAGACAATCCTCTCGCCGGCCTGTCTGATCGGGAGTTGGTGGTCGCGGCAAAGTTCGCGGAGGGAATGACTTATCGCGAAATCGGCGAAACACTCTTCATAGCGCCTACCACCGTTCGAACCCATCTTTCGGCCATTTATCGGAAGCTCGATGTTCGCAGCAAGGTGGCGCTTGTTGGGTTACTTGCCGATCACCTCCAGCAGGACCGCAGCCAGGCACCACCCGGAAGCCTTTCGACCGACGAGTCGGGTCCACCGGTCCTCGCAGTTCTCCCGTTCGACAATCTAAGCGGAGAAGAACGCTGGACTCGTATCGCGGACGGTTTGTCGGCGGACCTCATAGTTGATCTCGCCCGCTACCGGGACCTTGCGGTGATCGCCCGCCAAACAATGCTTTCTTACAAGGGACGGCGTGTTGACGTGCGAGCCCTCGGACGAGAGTTGAATGCCGACTACGTGATCGAGGGAAGTTTTCAAGTGGACGGGCAGCGGGTGCGCATCCGCGTCCAACTCGTCGACGCCCACACAGGGGTCGATGTTTGGACGGTGCGTTACGATCGTTCCGCGAACAACCTGTTTGCGATGCTGGACAGCGTGACCGAAAACGTCATCAATGTCCTTGCAACTTGCCACGGTCAGCTCGCCAATCTGCGACGCGATGCGGCTCGTCGGAAGCCTCCAGCAAGTTTGCAGGCCTATGACTGCTATCTGCTTGGGCTTGAGCAGAAGCACCTTTTCACCCGTGAGTCGAACAAGGAGGCGATACGGCTTCTGGCGCGTGCGATCGAACTCGACCCGGGTCTAGCAAGAGCTTGGACCGCGCTGGCACTTGCGCACGCTGTGGATGCTATCAACGGGTTTACCGACAACGTTTCCGGCTCGATCGAGAGCTGGAGCAAATGTGTCAAGCAAGCGCTGGCGCTCGATCCGGCCGACTTTTACGCCCGCATAATGCTTGCTGATCTTCGAGCATTGCAGGGTGATGTCGAAGCTGCTGTCGAAGAACATGACCGAGTTTTGGCGGCTGCTCCAAATGACGCTGACTCACTTGCCTTTCTTGCGGGTAGCCTTGCTCTTGTTGGTAGCGACCCGAAGCGGGGATACGAACTGGCCAAGCGAGCGGTCCGGCTAAATCCTCATGTTCCCTGGTATTATGGAATGCTTGCGCGATGCAGCTACGTTCTAGGCCTTTATCGGGAATCGCTGGTCGCGCTACGTCAATCTGCACCAGATTCGCCCGCCACACTTCTGTTTCTGGCAATGACTCATGCGATGCTCAATGAAACGCCTCAGGTCGCCAAGATCAATTCGCGACTGAAGTACGAGTTCCCGGACTTCACACCCGAAGTGTTTATCAGCACCTATCCGGTTACCAATCCTGTCGCAATTGCTGCGATCAGAGAAGGCGCCCGTCGTGCGGGTTTGGCGTAGCTTCATTCCTGGTCAACACTGGACGCGTGGTAGCTCGCTCGGGCCTAGGTCCTATATTCGTTGCCACAAGCGGCGAATGTCCGCTGTGGCGCCACTACGACCTACAGCATGGCCATCCACGACGTCTGCTTCTGGGCGGAGACGAGTTCACCTTTATGGCCGACTTGAGGCGCATTTCAGACTGGTGGCTCTGGGGCTGAAAGCCGAATGGCAGCTTCTGGGGAGTGGCACCAAAGCTGACGTATCGTGCCGCGTCTGAATGCATACTGGGTTGAGCACCTCCTGTCGACGATGGGTGGCGCACGACGACCTGACTGAGAAGGATCATCTGGCGGGGTTCAGAGCCTGCCTCGGTCCTTCAGCAATGCGCGCATGCAGCAGCATCGGAAGTTCCAGGCCGAAGCTCCTTTCTCTTTCCGTAGGCTGGCAACTGCGCGATACTCAGATTGTAGCCGCGAAGGAGTTCCAAGGGGAGGATAGGAGTTCCGAGGGGGAAGATTGTGACCGACGACAACTTAGCCGAACGGGCTCCAACGTCTTTCTCGTTCGGGCCATTCACGCTTGTTCCAAATCGCCAGTTGCTCCTGCAGGGCGAAGTCCCGGTTCGGATTGGCGGCCGCGCGCTTGACATCCTGACGGCACTCGTCGAGCGGCCCGGCGAACTGATCAGCAAGCGCGAATTGATGGTGCGCGCTTGGCCGAGCATCAACGTCGATGACAGTAATCTCAAGGTCAACATGGCCGCCTTGAGACGAATTCTAGGCAACGGGCCAGGCGCGGCAGAGTACATTGCGACGGTCACGGGGCGAGGTTATCGGTTCATTGCCCCCGTTCAACCCAAGGGACCGTTCTTCTATCAGTCAGCCTCCTGGACAACGCCCCGCAGCAACAATTTGCCGATCGCGTCAACAAGGATCTTCGGTCGAAGAGATGCGATCGATACTATCCGACAGGATCTAGATAAATCGCGGCTTGTGTCGATTGTCGGCGCCGGCGGCATCGGGAAGACGACTGTAGCACTCGCTGCCGCCGAACACGCGCTCGGGTCATTCAAGGATGGCGTCTGGCTTGTCGATCTTGCGCTGCTGAGAGACCCGACGCTTGCGGCCAACGCAATAGCGACAGCGATAGGCTTGGCCGTGCACTCCGCGGACGCGCTCGCCGCGTTGCGTGAGCATCTGCGCGACCGCGAGATGCTGATCGTGCTCGACAGTTGCGAGCATATCATCGAGGCGGCAGCCCAGTGTGCGGACCTGATCCTGGCGGGCGCGGCGGGCGTTAAGATCCTCGTCACCAGCAGAGAGCCACTTCGCGTCAAGGGAGAGCGCGTGCGCCGGCTGCCGGGGCTAGGCACTCCCGCGCCCTCGGCTCAGCCGGGCGCCGTGGAAGCGCTCACCTACCCCGCCATCCAGCTCTTCGTCGAGCGAGCCACAGAGAGTTTGGAGCAGTTCGAACTCACCGATTCTGACGCGCCGAAGGCAGCCGAACTGTGCCGGCGGCTCGACGGGCTCGCGCTGGCGATCGAGCTGGCCGCGGCGCGCGTCAATCCCTTCGGGGTCGGCGGCCTGCTACGGCAGCTCGACGACCGCTTCCGCCTGCTGGTGGGGCGTCGAGCGGGGCCGGCACGGCACCGCACGCTGATGGAGACATTGGACTGGAGCTACAGCCTGCTGACGGAGCGCGAGGCAGCGCTCTTGCGCGCCGTTTCCGTCTTCGCCGGCGTCTTCGGCGTTGATGATGCTTCGGCGATTTCGGACATGGCTCCCGCCGATGCGGCGGACGCGCTGGCGGAGCTGGCTGCGAAATCGCTGCTTGCGACCGACCTCAATGCCGACGGCCCTGCCTACCGGCTTCTCGAGACCATGCGCGCCTATAGCCTTGAGCACCTGCGCGCCAGCGGCGAGGATCCGGCCGTGCGGCAGCGTCACGCGGAACATGTGCTTCAGTTGCTCGAGAGGGGCACGGACGAGTGGACGCAGCGCCCGGCCGGCGAATGGGGGACCACCTACGGCCGTTTAATAGACGATTTGCGCGGCGCGCTCGTCTGGGCCGGGCAGGACACTGCCAATCGGCAGCTTCGCATCCGGCTGACGGTCGCGGGACTTCTGCTGTGGAACCATCTCTCGCTAACCGAAGAATGTCGTATCCACGTCTCGCAGGCAGTCGATGAGCTCGACTCGGCCGGGCTCGCGGGGACGTCCCTCGAGATGCAGCTCAAGGTCTGGCTCGGCGGCGCGACGATGTTTACGAAGGGTCTCCTGCCCTCGGCGATTGACGCCATGCGACGGGCCCTGGAGATCGCAGTCGAGATCGGCGACATCGATTGTCACGTCCGCTGCCTCAGGCTGATCGGCGTGTTCCAGCTGTTCAATGGCGAGAACGACGCAGCAATCCGCACGCTGGAGGAATTCGCCTCGATCGCAGCAGCGGAAGTCCCCTCCGCGGTGCTCGAGGCGGAAGTCGCGCTCGGTATCGGCGAGCTCTTCGTCGGTCGCCTCCAGGACGTCCGCGGACGCTTCGAGCGCCGCCACGAGCTCAACATGCGGGACATCAACGACTCGCAGCGCCTGCGCCACCATGTGCGATATTTGTCCGACAGGATAGTCGATGTGACGAACCTGCTGTCGCACGCCCAGTGGCTGACTGGTTCGCCCGACACCGCGCTGACCACCGCGCGCGCGACCGTTGACTACGCGCTGGGGACCAGGCATCACCTCTCGCTCGGCAATGCACTGTCCTGGGTCTGCCCGGTTTTCTACTGGACCGGACGGCATGAGGAGTGCGCCCGCTATGTCGCAATGCTCGACGACCAGGCGAACCGGCACGGCTTCGACGTCCGCCGTCCGGTTGCCATGTTCTATCGCGCGGCACTGAGATGTGCGCAGGAAGACGCGTCGGCGGACGAAATCGAGCATGTCGAGCGGGCGATCGAGGAATTCCACGCTACCGGGCACCTTGCCCGGTTGGCCTATTATCTTGGCGTGCTGGCCGAGCTGCAGGCAAGACAGGGTCGTCTCGGCGAAGCCGGGATCACGATCGGAGCCGCGCTCGATCGGGCCAACGCGAAGAACGACCGATGGTGCGCGCCCGAACTCCTACGGGTCCACGCCGCGATTCTCAGCGCCGAGGGCAAGACCGACGACGCGCAGGCAGCTCTCCTCACCTCGATGGAACTCGCTTTTGAGACTGGTGCGCTGTCATGGCGGCTGCGTGCGGCCAGCGATCTCGCGCGGCTCTGGCGCGTGGCATCGAGGCCGCAGGACGCGCGCAACATGCTGCTGCCCGTATTCAGTGAGTTTACGGAAGGGGCCGACACGCGCGATCTTCAGGTCGCCGCCGGCCTTCTTGCCTCGCTCGCACGCCCAAGGGACGGCGAGGCCGCGTAGAGTTCTCCAGCTTGGGGCACCTCGCCCACGCATTCAGACAGCATGTACGCTCATCGCCGCGCGAGTGCTGCGGCGATCGATGGCTCGTACTGGCCGTCAATTTGGATGAACAACATGCGGCAAAGCTTTCCCGAGCGGTTCGCCCAAGCGTGGTTGGTGCCGCGCTGGATCACAACGCTGCCGGGCTTCAGCGGCACCTCGGAATCATCGAGCACCAGCGTCATCTCGCCCTCGACGACGATGCCGTAGTCGACCGCCTCGCTGCGATGCATCATTGGGTGGGGCGAATCGGACTTTCTGGTCAGCCCCTTGGCGTCGTTGACCTCTTCGAACAACTCCTTCATTTGTGACTCGCTATCCGCCAGGTACTCCTCGTCTGGCGGCATGTCGACGAAGCGAATGCGGGTGCCGTGCGCCGGCGGCTGATGCATCAGCGGTCCGGTGGTTGGGTCTGGGCTATTGTCGACCGGTGCCGGCGTGCCGCGAGTCTCCCAAACCTCATGGAAGATCATCCCTGGAATCGAAGCCAGGTCAACGACGGTGGGCAGCGGGCCATTGCTTACCACAATAGACTTGCCATCGGGATCGTGTCCGGTGACGACGCGGTGGATAGGAGGAAAGGACATTGAAATCTCCCCGAGGATTGCGAAGCGGTAGGATCCAAGCACGGCAGCACGACACCCCAACGACGCGCTCGTCACTGACTTAGTGCCGCAAGACCAATTTACCGGATCTTACCAGTCCTAACACCCGACCGGACCATGAAAGCATAAGATGTAAGCCGTCGCTCTCTTTGGCGAGAAAGCAACGAAAGAAGTCTTGAGCAAGGGAAAAGTGATGGTGCTGCGCTCGAACACGACCCGGATTGAGACAGGGAACGCCATGAAAGCCCATGATATCACCGGTGAGTTGCCTGTGATCGACCGTCGGGGATTGCTCCTGGGACTTTCGACGCTGGCAGCCGTAGTCCCCGCGACGCAGGCCGTATCCGCCCAGTCGTCCGATCCGCTCGCTGCGTCTCCCGTTCCCGTGACACACCACCGGACGAAGGATGTCGACGGCGTCAAGATATTCTATCGCGAAGCAGGGGCGGCGGGCGCGCCCGCAGTGCTACTGTTGCACGGCTTCCCGACCTCGTCGCACATGTTCCGCAACCTGATCCCCGCGCTTGCCGACCGCTATCATGTGATCGCGCCGGATTATCCGGGCTATGGCCAAAGCGACATGCCGGAGCGGGCGACGTTCGCCTACACATTCGACCGCTTCGGCGAACTGGTCGCTGGCCTGCTCGATCAGCTCGGCGTCGAACGCTACGCCATGTATGTCATGGACTACGGGGCGCCGGTGGGCTGGCGTCTGGTGCTCGCGCATCCGGAGCGGGTCACAGCTCTCATAGTCCAGAATGGCAATGCCTATGAGGAAGGACTCAAGGAGTTCTGGGATCCGATCAAGGCCTATTGGTCCGATCACTCGGATGCCCACCGCCAAGCGCTCTATGTGCTTGTCTCTCCCGAGATTACGAAGTTCCAATACACCGACGGGGTGGCCGACGTTAGCCGCATCGCGCCCGACAACTGGGTGCATGATCAGGCGCTACTAGACCGGCCTGGCAACGCCGAAATCCAGATGGACCTCTTCTACGACTACCGGACCAACCTGCTGCTCTATCCCGCCGTGCAAGCTTATTTCCGGGAGCATCAGCCCCCGACGTTGGTCGTCTGGGGCAAGAACGACAAGATCTTTCCGGCCGATGGCGCCTATCCCTACAAGCGCGACCTGCCTGAGATAGAATTCCACCTCCTGGATACCGGCCATTTCGCCCTTGAAGACAAGGCCGACGAGATGGTGCCATTGATCCGCGGCTTCCTGGCGCGCAAGGTCGGATAGCCGAGACGAGCATCGGTCATGCAGTCGTCAAGTCGCGATTCTGACGCCCGCTTCGTCACTGATCGCCAATCCATGAGCAACCCGTGCGGCTCCCCCACATACCGGCATCCTACTTCGGAGTAGTCCCCGGCCTGGCGATATGCTCCGCGTGGCGACATTCGAACGACATCGGGTACCTCCCTCGCAAATACCAGTCGGTGCGCTTTCGCCAGAAATTCATGAATGGCGGCGACGACCTGAGCGCCTTCGCCGACGGCAGACGCCACGCGCTTGACGGAACCGGCGCGGCCTCGATGCGCTCGATCAGATATTTCGACATCGAGGCGGCGAGGCTGGCGCCGCGGACGATCAGCCAGACCTTCTCGACCTGGCCGGCGAGATAGACCGCCGCCTGGCCGGCGGAGTTGCCGGCGCCCACCAGCGCGATCTCCTGGCCCTCGCAAAGACGCGCCTCGATCGGCGAGGCCCAATAATGCACCGATCGCGCGCTCGCCCGGGACAGCCTGAGCGCCGCGTTCGATCGTGCAAGCGGCAGGGAGAATACTGGGCGCAGCCGGAATTGCTGCGCGTGCGCGGCCTTTTTCAGCGACTGGACGGCGATCTGGCCGGCGCCTCGGAAACCTTGATGCTTGCGGCTGAGACAGTGCGGGAAAGCGGTGCTCTTCTTCCGGCTGCGCCTCGACGTCGCTGGCGGAACTGTGGGCCGAAACCAACCGGCAGGTGGCGGCAGCCGAACTGCTCTCGCCGGTCTGTGCCAAATTCGATGACGCGCTGCCTTGCGCAAGCGCCGCGCGGGCCCGTCAGTTGCTGGAGGTCCTCGCGCGGCAAGATAAAGCCGCGCGCACTGGCGTAGCCTGAACTTACCTATCCGTTCTTATTCGCAACTAGCGCGGGGTCGAGGACAAAGGCGTTCCTCTCCGCGAGGTCGCCAATTTTCGACAGGTAGTCCTTGAAATGCGGCGTCTCCCGATGCGCCGCGACCGCGGCGTTGTCGACGTACAATTCGTCCAGCACGTAACGTTCGGCCTTCGCCTGGTCCCGCCAGACATCCCACCGCAGATTGCCTGGTTCCAGCCGGCAATGGGGCGCCATCCCGAACAACAGCGCCTCGAGCTCTGAGGCCTTGCCCGACCTGGCGAGCAAGGTTGCCATGATCTTGATGTGAGACATGGTCTGCTCCTACCGTACGCTATTTCGCGGTTGCCGCACTCTCGATGAAAGCAGCAACCTCCTTCGGATGCGACAGCATCACCGCATGGCTGCTGTCGATCTCGACGGTCGTGGCGCCAGCCCGCTTGGCGAAGGCCCGCTGGAATGTCGGCGGTATCATCATGTCTTTTTTGGTGACCATGAAGTGCGAGGGCTTCGTCTTCCACGCGACCTTGTTGATCGGAGTCTGCACCGCTTCCAAGCCCCACGGAACCTGGGCGACGGCCATGAAGCCGGTCACCGCCGGATCAACATCTGCTGCGAAAGCGGTCGGAAATCTTGAGGGATCGACCAGCAGGTAGCCATCTTTCGGCGGCAGCAGGGGCGCTCCCAACTCTCCCGCAGGCACGGGTTGCTCAGCAAGCGATGCGACCGATTCCTTGGCGTCGGGCGCAAAGGCGGCAAGGTAGACCAGGCTCTGCACCTTCGGATTATCGCCTGCCTCGGTGATCACCATCCCGCCATAGGAATGGCCCACGAGGACGACCGACTTGCTTGCTGCAACGATCACACGATTGGTGGCTGCAACGTCGCCGCTAAGGCTGATCGTCGGGTTCTGCACGACCAGCACCTCGTACCCGTCGCCGGTCAGGATGTCGAACACTGCTTGCCAGCCGGAGCCGTCGACGAACGCGCCATGCACCAGGACGATCGAGACGGGCTTGTCGGCGGCAGCAGAGGCGGCTGAAGATGCGATAATCATGGCAGCGAGAAATCCCCAAATTGATCGTTTCATAGTCGTCTCCATCAGTTTCTGGCGTCTGGGCGGCCGAAGCGGCGCGCCTGCCTGTTAAGCTCACGTGCGATTCCGGTTCAGCGCAGCGATCAGGGCGGCGGCGATCGGATGGTCTGAGCGCGGATTCTGGCCCGTGATCAGCTCACGGTCCTCGATCACATAGGGCTCGAAATCTGGGCCGACGGTCGTTTTAGCGCCTGCCAGGTCTAAGGATTCTGGCATGTGGAAATAGAGCTTGCCGTGGAGGATGTTGTCCTCGATGGGTTTTTCCTCGCTGGCCGAATAGACCGTCATCCTGTAGCCGGCATATTGCCATCCCTTCGCAAGTTCGGCTGCCTTGGCGCGATCGCCCTGAATCAGCGCCTCGCGAAATTCCTTCGCCCGAGGCAAGGCGGCGATCGAGACGATCGGGCCGTGGCAGAGCAGCGCGGTAGGCTTTCCGGCCGCATGGAAATGCCGAAGTATCTCGCCCGCGTCGGGATCTTGCATCAGATCGACGACCGGCCCTTGGCCTCCCGGGGCGAACACACCCGCATAGTTGTCCAGTCCCTCCTCGACCACCGATCGCAAGGTGCGGCCCTGGTTCGTCGACGGATCGTTGGCGAAGAAATCCTTGCCACGCCGATACGCCGCCTCATCGCCACCGAAATGCTGGACCGCATCGGACGCCGGGTCGATGTATGGCTTGGCGCCCGAGGGAGTGGCGAGCAAAACTTCATAACCTGCCCCGACAAGCGCCATCATCGGCACCACTGTTTCATTGAGATATTGTCCTGTCGGTCCCGTGCCGCCTCCCTGAATTTCGATACGTGTGGCATTCGAGCCCAGCACCACCACCTTTCCCTTGCTCATGAAAGCCTCCGGATGTTTCGCGGTGGATGGCGGACCGAAGCCGGCCATCCGGGAACTGCGGATACGATATCGCGGCGACGGCAGGACGGCTGGTTAAAAGAGGTAAAAACCAGAGCGGGTCGTGATGGCAGGGATCGGCCCGGCGGCGTTACGCGAATGCCTCGGTTTTCCGGATCGGATAGGGCCCCAGTAAAATAACCGTTGCCGCGCCACCGATCAGCAGCAGCGCACAGGCTTCGAGGATTCCCGAATAGGTGCCGTGCTGTCGAACGCGTAACCGAACAGGCGGCCGAGCCGGCGTGGAATTCCTATACGCCCGCATGTCGCCAATCCATGTCCTCAATCACTATACGACGATAGTCAAAGTCGCTCGGCGCGGGCCTTCACCATTTGATATAGCATGTCGCGAAGGCGACGAAGCCCTATTAGCCACTTCTGTCTCATCACGTTTTCGTCCTGTTGAAAGCAACTTGCTTCGCAGACTTGATTCAGATGAACTGCGCGGCCGTGGCCACCCCGACCAGCGAAGTGGCGAGACCGGCGGTGCGGATGGCCCCCGGCCAACCGGCGAATTTGGTGGCGGACAACACGCCCACCGCATGCAGGATCGAGGTGGCGAGGACGAAACCGACGGCATAAGCGAGGCCACTGTCGCTTTCGGCAATCTCAAGGCCATGGGCGTTTCCATGGAACAATCCGAACAAGGTCGTCAGCGACATGGCGACGGCCAGCGGCAAAGGCTTCGCCAGCCCGACCATCGCCCCGAACACCACGAGCGACAGTGCGATGCCGGTTTCAAGGGAGGGCAAGCCGATGCCGGCGACTCCGAACAGAGCTCCGACGACCATAGCGGAGACGAAGAGCAACGGAACGAGAAGAACGGCGCGCCCGCCGGTTCTCGCGGCGATCATGCCGACAGCCACCATCGCGAGCAGATGGTCGATGCCGAACAGAGGATGCTCGACGCCGGCCAGGAAGCCATGGACGTGATAGCCGCCCGGATGGGCGAACGCCAGCGAGGGCCTCAAGACGGCTAAGGCCGAAAGGATAGTCATGCCAAGTCTTTGGAGCGTTTTCATGGTTGGGTCTGTCCGATGAATGAGGTTGGCGAATGAGTTCAATGTCCGGGAACGGCGAATTGCGAGGCAGCGGAACGGTCGGCAAGGGCGCGCGCCGCGGCGAAGCCGAGATGTTTTTGCTGGGTGCCATCGTGATAGATGAAAGCAAGGCGGCGGCGGTGCGATGTCAGGCGCGCCGGCAACGGATGATAGGCGACGCCAGTACCGCCGACGAGCGGCATGACCGCGCCGACATCGACCAGGTCCTCGGTCTCGACGCGCAGCAAATGAAGCCTCACGCCGTCCTCCATTTGACCAACAAAAGGTATGCCGGCGAGACGCAGAAAGCTGGATGGGTCCGGTGCTCGCGCAAATCCTTCCAGGAAGGCCGTTTCAACAAGATCGAGATCGACCGACGCGGGATCGACAGGCGACTCCTGGGCCTGGTCAGGTGGCAGATGCGGCGTCTGCCATTGCAGCGGCTTGCCAGCGGGTCCGTTGTGGCCAAGCGTGTGATGATCGTTCGGCCCATGGTGATGGTGGCCGTCGCGATGGCCATGAGAATGGTCATGATCGTCGTGCATGGTCAGAAACTCACCGGTTTGTCGATGATGGATTTATGCTTGCCGAGATTACCGTGGGCGACCATCGAACCGAGCGCCTCGACGACGACGCGCACACCGAACAGCGCAGTGATGTCCGACGTGTCGTAGGGCGGCGATACCTCGACCACTTCCAGCCCGCAGATGCCCGGCGCCGTCACCAGTCCGAGAAGCTTGAGCGCCTCGCGCGGCAGGAAACCGCCAGGCTCTGGCCATCCCGTGCCGGGCACGAAACCGCAATCAAGGCTGTCGACGTCGAAAGAGATGTAGACGGCATCGGTGTCCTTCCAGGCGAGTTCGAGAGCGACTTCCGCCGCCTTCTCAAGCCCCATCTGCTCAATATCCGAAATGGTGAGCACGTTAGTGCCCCGCTTCCTCGCCTCGGCGACGCCGTAGCGGGGAACCTGCCAGCCGCCGATGCCGAGTTGCACGAGATTGGTTGCCGAGACATTCGGCAGGTTGGTCGCCCAATACCAGGGCGTGGTGTGCATGCGCTCGTCGAGATCCTTTTCCTGGATGTCGATATGCCGATCGAAATGGATGATACCGATGCGCTTCGAGGTGACGTCGGCGATGCCGCGCACACAGGGGAAGCCGATCGAATGGTCGCCACCCAGCATGATCGGCAGCGCGCCCGACGAGGCGACATGGCTGACGCCCTTGGTGATCTGGTCAAAACTCTTTTCGAGGTTAGCCGGAATGGTGAAGACGTCGCCGGCGTCGCAAAGCGTCATCTGTTCGCGCAGATCGACGCCGAGTTCGTAGTTGTAAGGCGTGTAGAGCGCCGAGATACGGCGGATGCCTTGCGGACCGAAACGGGTTCCCGGGCGGTAGGTGGTGCCGCTGTCAAAGGGAATGCCAATGACGGCCGCATCATATTTGCCGACATCGCGGACGTTTTCGACATAGGGCGCCTTCAGAAAGGTGTTGATGCCGGCGAAATGCGGCAGTTCGCCGCGCGCGAATGTCGGGATCGACTTGTCGATGATCGAGTCCGATCCGGGCAGGCCCATGTCGAGCGCCCATTGCTGCTCCTTGCGCCAGCCGCTTTCCGGCAGCTTCCCCTCGGCCTCGATCGACTTCCAGCCCTGCGTGCCGCGGGCATCAAAATCAGGATGGTGCAAACGCCGCGACGGCTCTCGGGCGACCACGCCCGCCCGGCGGTGGCTGCGTTCGGGGATATTTCCAAACATTCTAAGATCTCCCTTGCGACGCCGTCGTCGCCATTGCTGCATCCGGCCGGGCCGTCCCGACCATCGCGGCCACCTTGGCCACGTCTCGTGAGGAAGCCCGGTTCTTGCGGTCGAGCTTCAGATCGTAGGTGATCGTCGCGCCGTAGGCCGACGGGAACTGCGGGTCGTGGCGCACCTTGTCGAAGACCAGCACGCGGGTGCCGAGCTTGAAGGCCTCGCCGATGTCGTGGGTGACCATCACCACCGTCATGCCATGCTCGGTCCAGAGCTCGGTCAGCAGCTCGTGCATCTCGACGCGGATGCCGGGATCGAGCGCACCGAACGGCTCGTCGAGAAGCAGGATCTGCGGACGGCCGAGCAGGGTCTGCGCAATCGCAAGCCGCTGCTGCATACCCCCAGAGAGCGATGCCGGATAAAGGTCGCGCGCATGGGCAAGGCCAACCCGTTCCAGCATGGCCTCGGCCTCTTGCCTGGCGCTTCTGCGCCTGACACCGAAGACGCGGCCAAACGGCCCGCCCGAGCGAAAGTCTTCAACCAGCAGCAGATTCTGAATGGCGGTCAGATGCGGAAACACCGAATAGCGCTGAAAGACGATGCCGCGCTGCGGTGTCGGCTCGGGCACAATCGGGCTGTCGCCGACGATGACCACGCCCCCGCTTTGCTGTTCCTGACCGAGCAGGATGCGCAGGAACGTCGATTTTCCGCAGCCGCTGGCGCCGACCAGTGACAGGAATTCGCCGGCCTCGGCCGTAACGTTGACCCGCTCGAGCACCCGGGCATCGCCATAGCTCTTCTCCAGCCCATGGACGACGATGCGGCTCATTTGGCCTCCACCGGATGAGCCCAGGGAGACAACGCCCGGGACAGTCGCACCAGAAGCCAGTCGGTGATGACGGCAAGCAGCGTAATCCAGGCGACGTAGGGCAGGATGACGTCCATCGACAGATAGCGGCGGACGAGGAAGATGCGGTAGCCCAGTCCTTCTGTCGAGGCGATGGCTTCGGCGGCGATCAGGAACAGCCAGGCTGGTCCGAGTGCCAGCCGCACGCAGGTGATGAGCCGTGGCATGACCTGCGGCAGCACGAGCCTTAGAACCATGGTCCAGCTGTTGCCGCCGAGTGTCTGCGCCTTGGCGATCAGTTCCGGCGGCAACTCCATCACCCGGTTGGCGATGTCGCGCACCATCACCGGCGCCACGCCGATGGCGATCAGCGTGATCTTGGCCGTTTCGCCGAGGCCGAGCGCAATGAACAGGATCGGCAGGAGCGCCAATGGTGGGATGACGCAGACGACGGTGACGAAGGGTAGCAGGAAGGCCCGCACTCGCGGAATGAAGCCGATGGCGATGCCGAGCGAAAGGGCGACCAGCGTGGCGGCGGCCACCCCCGCGAACAGCCTGACGAGACTAGCATAGGTATCGACCCACAGGATGAGATCGCCGGAGCGTTTGTCCGGAACCGTGGCAAGGTCCAGGAAAGCTGACCACATCTGTGCTGGCGAGGGCAACAGCTTGTCGGCAGGGTTGGCGTCCAGCCTTTTGCCCGACGCGATCAGATAGGCGCCCGCTGCGACCAGAAATGGCAAAGCGCCGAGAAACAAGGCGCCACCTCGGGAGACCCTTGCGTTGATCATGCGAAGGCGCACCTTCGGCCATGGCTGGGGAGGGCGCGTACCCTCCCCGCCCGCCTCGGAGACTGCATTCATGATGCCAATGCCCCTGGCTAGCATGTCATGCCTATGTCAGGGCGTGGCGGTTGCAACCTCAGCCATGAAGGCTGGATCGAAACGCAGCTTGACGTTTTTGGCGTCGCCCAGCGTGGATCCGTCGGGAAAACTCATGCCGACCACATCGACACTCACCGCGTTTGTGCCGAGGATGCCGTGGCTGAACAGAAAGTTGCGGACAAGATCCATCGTCTTCGGCAGTTCGGCGCCCTTGGTGAATTCGACAGCCTTGGCGGGATCGAAGAACATCGCCGTCGAGGCAAGCTGCGCGTCGAAGCCAGCGAGGTCAGTGCCGGACGCCTTGGCCATCTCCTCCTTGGCTGCTTGGCCTTCCGGCGTGCCCGAGGTCATCAGACGCATCGCTTCGTACCATGCGCCAACAAGCGCCTTGCCCAGCGCGGGGTTGTCCTTCAGCGTCTCGGTGTTGACGACCATCATGTCGATGATCTCACCGGGAATCTGCGACGAATCGAACACCTTGTGAGCACCCGGCATGGCGACGATCTCGGAAACCAGCGGGTTCCAGGTGACGACGGAGGTGACGTCGCTGGTGCCATAGGCGGCAACCATGTCGGCATCCGAGGTGTTGACGACGGTGATGTCCTTCTCGGTGAGCTTGACCGTGTCCAGCGCCCGCGCCAGCAGATAATGCGAGACCGAGAGTTCGACGAGATTGACCTTCTGGCCGGCAATGTCGGTGAGTGCAGCTTTGTCCTTGAGGATGACGGCGTCGTTGCCATTGGAGAAGTCGCCGATGATCATGGCTGTGCTGTCGACGCCGCCGCCCGCAGGGATCGACAGCGCGTCCATGTTGGTCATCGCACAGCCGTCGAAGCCGCCGGCTGTGTACTGGTTGATGCTCTCGACATAGTCGTTGATGCGGGTGACCTCGACATTGATGCCGTATTTGTCCGCCCATTTCTTCATGATGCCGCTTTCGGCAAGATAGCCCCACGGCATCCAGCCGACATAGATCGACCAGCATATCTTGAAATCTTTCTTGGGCGCCGCGCCGGCAGCGGAAACGATAGGAACGCTGAGTGTTGCGGCTAGGATGATTGCGGCCAGCTTGCGAAGCATTGCGTACCCCTGTTCGCGATCCGGATTGCGTCCGGACTTTATGTTGGGGTTTACAGAGCGCGCATCCGGGAGTGGTTCGCGCCAGCAAACCCGTGCAGGGTTCTCCCGGGATTTTGGCCCGCCGTGTTCCGCCGGATGCCTCAATGCATCCTGGGCGGTCGCATCTCTTGGACCAGCACCGCTCTAACCGCAGTCGGAACCCTAGACGCTCTGCACCTAAAACAACATGCAAGGTATGTGCCAGGTTCGAATGGCATGGTTTGCACGACATATTCGCGTGCGCCGCCCCTCGACCCACCGCGCCGATGATAAAAAATTCATCGCGGCGCCCGAAGATTGGGCAACCTTGATCGCACACCAACCGATGACAGTCCTGATCTTCCGAATCCCCGTACCTAAGACCTAGATCGCCCACTCGCTAGGGATGAGTCCCCGGCTGCGTATTATGCGACTTTGCCGCACGTAGAAGACAGGATATCGCTGATGCAATGATCGATCGCCACGGAGAGCGGCATTTCGCGCCAGCTGGCTAGCCGTCGCGGCATTCTCGACCAATCGCTCAAACCATCCCCGTTTGCACGTCGTTGCCGCCGATGACCGCACGGATCGCTGAGCGACCTTTCGACGCCAGAATTTCTGTATTAGGTGTGACGTGTGTTTTGGATGAAAGGAGAGTTGTAGGAAAAAAAGCCCAAATGTTTTCTTTCGAACGACGTACGTTTAGCCGAGATAAACGAATTCACCCGTGAAGGCTTTCGTGTAAGCCTTTGATATTCTTGATTCTGGTGGGCCCGGAGGATGTTTTTGAAACGACGCTAAATCAAGTAGTTAGGGACCAGTGGGACCGCGTGGCTTTCATATCTTTGCCAATATTTTTCAATGTTTTTGTCCCACCACGGCGCTAGATTCCACCCGATCAAAAGCCTCGCCGGCATTGGACAATGGCCGGAAACTCGCCCGCTGGTATACGAACTGGCCAGCAACCTTGATGAGCGCTCGCTCCATGGACGCAAGGAAGAGGTCGACATGTTCGGCCTAGCAAACGAGCGGCGGCCGCACTTTCAGTGAATCCTCGTTGGCCCCTGTCGTACTGATCAGGACACCGTCGTCCCGCATTGCGTTCACCACATCCAGCGCCACGGCACGCCGCCCTGCCGCGGCTGTGCCCTCTGACCCCATATCGACGCCAAAGAAGAGACCGGCGTTGCGGATTGCACGGATTCCGGGCTGCTGCTTCGCGAGTTTCTCCAGCCCAGCCCGGAGACGCTGGCCCATGGCAAGCGCATTCTGGAGTATCTGGTCACGCTGCAGGATCGTCAGCACCGCGTCAGCCGTCGCGATACCAATCGTATTTCCGGCGAATGTATTCGAGTACCGCGCGGTGTTGCCAAATCGATCCATCGGTACCCTGCGACCAACGACGGTGCCAATCGGAAACCCATTGCCCATCGGCTTGCCGAGGCGCATTTCAGACTGGCGGCTCTGGGGCCGCGAGCGGAAGGGCAGCTTCGAGTCCGCGGATATCGAAAGCGGACATTCACGTCGATGTGGGCATGATCATGATCTGACCCCGAACAGACTGGGAGCGAGGTGCCAAAAGCTTCAACGCCGAAGAGCGATGTAGGTCAAATCAGACGATCCTCATTATGACATCGATGTTGCCCCGTGTCGCTTTGGAGTAAGGACAAATCTCGCGCGCTTCATCCACCAGAATTTGTACCACATCGCGCTCCAGACTCGGCACGGCAATATCCAGTTGGACGCTAAGAAAGTGGCCGTTTTCTCCGTAGTTCAGATTCACCTCGGCCTCGATTCTCATCCCTGCAGGCAGCGCGATTTTTCGTTCGTGGGCCGCAGACGCGATTGCGCTTGCGAAGCTGGCCGACCAGCCGGCCGCGAGCAACTGCTCCGGATTGGTGCCGATGCGCGCCGATCCAGGCGTCGATAGCCAGATGTCCAGAAGGCCGTCGGAACTGCGCGAGGCGCCATTTTCGCGGCTGCCCGTGGTTGCGGTCCTGGCCGTATAGACAACCCTTGCGATGTGGCTCATGGACATTCTTTTGCTGGTAGCGGTAACCGCCGCTTGGGCGGTGGCCGCGAACTCGATCAGGCGTCGACTTCGACAACGGCATCGGCAAAGGCCTGCGGCGCTTCCTGGGGCAGGTTGTGCCCGATGCCGCCAGTGACGACCCGATGCGCGTATCTGGCCGGGAACATGGCGGCATACACGCTGGCGTCCGGATGCGGTGCGCCATTGGCGTCGCCTTCGAGGGTGATCGTCGGCACGCCGATGACCGGTGCCTGCGCCAGTCGCTCCTCGAACGTGTCGTATTGCTGCTCGCCGGCGGCGAGTCCGAGCCGCCAGCGATAATTGTGAACCACAATGGCCACGTGATCGGGATTGTCGAAGGCTGCGGCGCTGCGCTCGAATGTGGCATCGTCGAAATTCCACTGCGGCGACGCGAGTTGCCAGATCAGCCTGGCGAAATCCCGCGTGTATTTCTCGTAGCCGGCGCGGCCGCGATCGGTGGCGAAGTAATATTGATACCACCATTGCAGCTCGGCCTTGGGTGGCAGCGGCAGCTTGCCGGCTTGCTGGTTGCCGATGAGGTAGCCGCTCACCGAGACCATCGCCTTGCAGCGTTCAGGCCATAGTGCGGCAATGATGTTCGCGGTGCGGGCGCCCCAGTCGCAGCCGCCAATCGTCGCCTTTTCGATGCCCAGTGCGTTCATCAGGGCGACAATGTCCGCGGCAATCGCAGACTGCTGACCGTTGCGCATCGTGTCATCCGACAGGAATCGGGTCGTGCCGTATCCGCGCAGGTAGGGAACAATCACGCGGTGGCCTTTCGCTGCCAGCAGAGGGGCGACATCGGCATAGGTGTGGATGTCATACGGCCAGCCATGTAGCAGGATGACGGGCGGGCCATCGGTCGGTCCAAGTTCCGCATAGCCGACGCTCAGCACGCCGGCCTCGATCCGCTTCAAGGGCCCAAAGGACGCCGCAGGCTCTCCAGTCGTCTGTTGCGCTTGCGCCGGGCCGATCAGGCCGAACTGAGTGGCGGCGACAGCCATCGCGGCGGCGCCAAGGAACCGACGGCGATCTTGGTCGATCTCATCCGGGATATTGAGCGAATGCATTTGGGAACCTCTATCCTTGCGCGCGCGATCAGCCGAACGTGAATGCAAAGACCTCCACGCCTGAGTCGAGAAACTCGATCTCGAACTGCCGATCGACGATGGGTTTCGATTGTCGGATCAGTTGGTATAGGCGCTGCTCTGTCACTGCGCCTTCGCCCTTTTCATTTGCGTCGATGCCGTGAGCCGTGCCTGGCGGCTGTCCGTCGATCAGCACGCGAAATCTCACAGACGTTCCCGGCGCTGCCGGACCCATGACCAGATGAAGGTCGCGCGCGTGAAAACGGTACGCGATGCCGCCATCGGACTTGTTCAGTACGGCGGTTTCTTTCCTTACCGTCCAACTGCCAGACAGCCCCCATTCATTCAGGTGTAATCGCGCCGGCACATCGTAGATGTGCGGCGCGTCCAAGACCGCTCCACCGCCGGAGGCAAAATTCTGGGTGCGTTCGTAGCCGAGATAATTTTCCGGAGACTTGAGGGTCTCCCAATCGGCCGCGGCTTCGATGCCGCGGGCATCCACCGACACAGGCTCACGGTCGAATCCGCCGGCGCCAGCCTCAGTCAGCAATTCCTGGATGACCATTTCCGACTGTTGGTATGAGCCCTCGCCAAAGTGGTGATACCGGACGCGTCCCCGCGAATCGACGAAATAGAGTGCCGGCCAGTACTGGTTGTTGAAAGCCCGCCATATGAGATGGTCGTTGTCGACGGCGATCGGGTAATCGATCCCCAGGTCTTTCACCGCCCGGCGCACGTTGTTCAGGTCTTTTTCGAACGCGAACTCCGGCGCGTGGATTCCGATAACCACCAAACCATGCTTCCGGTATTTCTCGTCCCAGGTCTGAACGTAGGGAAGCGTGCGTAGCCAGTTGATGCAGGTGTAGGTCCAGAAATCGATGAGGACGACCTTGCCATGCAAAGCCGACGCCGTCAGCGGCGGCGAATTTATCCACTCGTTCGCCACGCCAAGCGAAGCAAGCTCGGATTGCCCCTCAAACTGGTCGGAGGAAAGTCCGTGAAGAAACGGAACCCTCATCGGTGCGGAGGCTATCGGCTGAGCCACATTCGTGTCTCCCAGAAAACTGGTAATCGGAGCCCCGATTGCCATTGCGAGCGCCACGGCGACGAGCAGCTTGGTTGCTTTCATCGACGACGCCTTTTTCAGTTTCGATCGATATCGCCGCGCAGACGGTTCTGCGGCGCGCTACGCGCTGAATCGTTCAAAGCGGAAGCTCTTTGCCGGCCTGCTCAGCCACCATGTATTCCGCGTACCAGTCCGGCCAGTTCTCATCGCGCTGGCCGCCGTTGCGCTTCTCGTGCTCGCCGTGGGCCTCCGACGCGCGTCGCAGCGCGGCAGCAAGATCCGCTCCGGAAGCGTAGGTCGTGGTGCTGGAGTCGATCCGGCCGGGAAAGCGGGTGGTGATTTCCTGCAGCAGCCATTCGTTGCCGTCCGGGTCCTTGAACGTCGCGAACGAGGAGTAGCTGCGCCGCTCGGGATCGCGCCCCTTGACCGTCGGCTTGCCGGGACCTGTGCGGTGAAACGCCTCGTTAACCTCGGCGCCGTGGCCAATGAGCTCGGCGCGCGCCGCCTCGATGTCCGACACGACAAGATAAAGTCCGCTTGCCGAGCCGGGCGCCGACTTCGTGATCCCCTTGCCGAAGTGGATCGAGGCAGGCGAGCCCGGAGGTGTGAACTGCACACCCCGGAACGTATCGCCGACGACGAAATCGCCGTCGAGCCGCCAACCCAGGCCGCTATAAAAGCTCTTGGCGCGATCGACGTCCGAGACGGGGATGACCACGACCTCGAGCTTCATGTCGAGCGCCTGCTTTTTTCGGGTCCCCGTCGCAGTTTCGCGCTTTTCGTCACGGGGCGTTTTCATGGTTTGAGACATTTGTCGTTCCTTTCTAGTGAGGTCGTTATTTGGTTTGCTAGTGAGGTCGTTATTTGGTTTGCCGCAGCGGCCTGAAGGCAGCGCGCAACTCGGCGGAGAAGAGTTCCGGCTGCTCCCACGCGGCGAAGTGGCCGCCTTTGTCGACCTCATGGAAGTAGATCAGGTTGGGATAGGCGCGCCGGGCCCACGTCTCGGGGGCCTGATAGCCTTCCCCCGGAAAGACCGTGATGGCGACCGGCACCGAGATTTCGTTGGTCTTCTCCGGGTCGGCAAAAACGGGACTGCGCCCGCCGCCGTACTCCCAGTAAATGCGCCCCGACGAGGTGGCGGTGTTCGTCAGCCAGTACAGAGTTATGTCGTCCAGCACCTCGTCCGGCGACTTTTCAGGGTCGCTTTTGTCGTAGGTCCAGCCCGAAAAGCCCGGATGCCCGAGCATCCAGGCGGCCAGCCCTGCGGGGGAGTCATTGATGGCGTAACCGATCGTCTGGGGCCGGGTGCCCATCATCGTGGCGTAGGATCTGTTCCCCATCTTGGCGGCCATGCTGAGCGCATCGAACGCCGCGCGCTCCTTGTCCATGAGCCTCGCCGGCGCCGGTCCGCCGGCGGCGAGCACCGCGGCAATCTCTGGGGGTACGACAGCCGGCAGGTTGACATGAATGCCGAGCAGGCCTGCCGGGGCCAGACGTCCTATTGCATTCGACACGGGAGAGCCCCAGTCGCCGCCCTGGGCGACATACTCTGTGTAGCCAAGGCGCTTCATCAGCTCTGCCCAGGCTCGTGCAATGCGGTCTGTATCCCAGCCAGTATCTGTGGGTTTGCCGGAGAAGCCGAAACCCGGCAACGACGGCAGTACGAGGTCGAACGCGTCTTCCGGCCCACCGCCATGCGCCGTGGGATCGGTGAGCGGGCCTACGGTCTTGAGCAGCTCCAGCACCGAGCCGGGCCAGCCATGCGTCATGATCAGCGGCAGGGCATGGGGATGTTTCGAGCGAACGTGGATGAAGTAAATGTCCACGCCGTCGATCGTGGTCATGAACTGAGGCAGGGAATTCAGCTTCGCTTCCGCTGTCCGCCAGTCGTAGGCCGTGCCCCAATACTCGACGAGCGGCCTGATCTTCGCGAGCTGTATGCCCTGCGACTGGTCATCGACCGTCTCCCGGTCGGGCCACCGTGTCTGCGCAATGCGACTGCGAAGATCATCGAGCGGCGCTTGCGGCACATGGACTTTGAAGGGCCGGATCGAGCGATCCTCAACCGGGTTGGCGGAGGCGGGCGCGGAAAGGATGCAAAGCCCGAATGCCAGCACGGCCGCCAGTTGGTCGAGCCTCATAGCTGCACCTTCTTGTCCGGAGTGTGGAACGTCACCGTTTGTTTGGTGAAGACTTTGCCTTCGGGATCCACCACCTCGATCAGCACCTTGTGCTGGCCGCTTGGCATGCCCACCAGGATGATGGTGTTGCTCTGACCGTAGTCCGCCCACGCCCAAGGCAGGTCGTCGATGGTGACATGCAGATGCCCGACCCGCGGAGATACGTTGCGCGCGGCCGCCCCGCCCACAGGCAGGATGCGCAAGTTCTCCACCCGGTACGGGATGAACACGACGCCGCCGGCCAGCGGCCCCGGAAGCGGCGGCTCCACGATCAGCTTGGGTGCGGGCTCGTTGTCGATGGGAATGACGGTGCTCTGGGCAAAAGCGCCCGTGGCGAGCACGGTGCAAGCCGCGAGTGCGGCGAGCGTCTTGATGAGGGGGTTCATTGCAGTCGCTCCCTTCGGAGGTTCGCTACGCAGCTGCCGCTGGGCGGAAGATGACGCGCGTCCGGCGCGCCATCCCCCGGCAACACGTCATGTCTGCAACGCCTTGAATGTTGCGCGCACCTCTTCGGTGAAACTCTTCGGCTGCTCCCAGGCGGCGAAATGGCAGCCCTTGTCCGTGCGGCCATAGTGCAGAAGCTTCGGGAACGCGCGTTCGGTCCAACTCTTCGGTGCGGTGTAGATTTCGCTGGGGTTCGCAGTCGCACCGACGGGTATGGTGATGCCCTTGGCGTCGAAGAAGCCGGCCTTCGCCGTTTGCGTATGTTCCCAATAGAGACGTGCCGACGAAATCGCCGTGTTCGTCAGCCAGTAGAACGTGATGTTGTCGAGGATGTCGTCGCGGGTAAGGCCCTCCGGCTCTCCATCGAAGGAGCGGGCGATCAGCGCATAACTGTCCGCATCGTGATCGAGGATCCACGCCGCCAGGCCGGCCGGTGAATCGACGATCCCGTAGAGCGTTTGCGGACGAAGAGCCATCTCGTTGGCGTAGCCCAGGCCGTTTTTGTAGAAGAACGCTACCTGCTCGTAGGCACGCTTCTCGTCGGGGCCAAGATCAGCGGGGGGCGGACCGCCGGAGGCCAGCGCCTTCACGATCTCCGGCGGAATGGTCCCAGGCATATTCGTGTGGATGGCGACCAGCTCGGAAGGTGCGATCAGGGCCATCTGTTCCGTGATGAGTGCTCCCCAATCGCCGCCCTGCGCGACGTAGCGGTCGTAGCCGAGGCGTTTCATCAGCACGATCCACGCCCGCGCGATGCGCCCGGGATCCCAACCGGTTTCGGTGGGCTTGCCGGAAAAGCCGTAGCCCGGCATCGACGGGATCACCACGTCGAACGCCTCCGCCTCCGTGCCTCCGTGTGCAGTGGGATTGGTGAACGGGTCGATGATCTTCAAGAGTTCGATGACCGAACCGGGCCAGCCGTGCGTGATGATGACAGGCAGGGCGCCCTGATGCTTAGACCTCACATGGATGAAGTGGATGTCGAGCCCATCGATCTCAGTGACGAAATTCGGCAGCGCCTTCAACTGCGCCTCGCACTTGCTCCAATCGTATTCCGTTCCCCAGTACTGCATGAGCTTCTGCATTGTGGCGAGTTGCACGCCCTGCGTTGGCCCTACAGTTGCTGGGGTCGACCAGATCCGCCGGGACGCCTCGTCGGAGACGAGCTCGCGCTCGGGCCAGCGCGTGGCGGCGATGCGCCGGCGAAGTTCATTGATCTCCTCCTGCGGAAAACTGACAGTGAAAGGGCGGATGGCATCGCTCGTGGATGCGGCGGCCAATTGCGACGGGAGCAGGCTTGCCGCGCCGGCGGCGGCGATGCCGGCCGCCGCAGTGCCCAAAAGTCGCCGGCGATCCTGGTCGATTGCTTCTGAGGTTCTGGTCGTGTCCATGGGTCTCTCCTGGGTTGATGGGTTTGCGATCCAAGGTAACTTGAACTACGCCCAGGAGGCGGGATTAGCCCGTTATGCGTCGTGAGCTTGTGTTAGCCGCTGCCAGCCTGCCGCTTTTTTGAGCAGATAGGAGGCGCCTAGACTGTGAGACTCCCTATGGTGCAGGAGCGCTCCTTGACTTAAACTGCGGCGCTGGTGCAGGCGGCTCCAAAAGAAGACGCCATGACGACAACGGGAATACAGGCCAAAGACAGATTGTCGTTTGGCCCTTTCCATTTGGCTGCGGGTGAAAGGCTCCTGACAAGAGAAGGCGCTCCCGTAGAGCTGGGCTCGCGCGCCCTTGAAATTCTCATCGTCCTGACTTCCGCGCCGAATGAAGTCGTCAGCAAGAAGGATCTGATGTCGCGGGTTTGGCCGGATGTCGTCGTCGAGGAAGGCAGCCTGCGGTTCCACATGACCGGACTGCGCAAGGCGCTGGGCGATGGAAAGGGTGGCGCGCGGTACATCACGACGCTTCCGGGGCGGGGCTATTGCTTCGTTGCGCCGGTCTCGCGATTAAACAGCTCACGCGACGAAGTCCCATTCATTGCCGCTGGGTTTCCGCACGCGAATCTTCCAAACCGCTTGAGCAGGGTGGTCGGGCGGGACGAGGATGTTCTTAAGCTGTCGGTACAGCTGAATGCTTCGCGGTTCGTCACCATCGTTGGCGCCGGTGGCGTCGGCAAAACCACCGTCGCGATCGCAGTCGGGCATCACCTGATCGAAGCATTTTCAGGGGCGGTCTTGTTCGTCGATCTGGGAATGATCGGCGATCCCGGTCTGGTGACGACAGCCGTCGCCTCGATGCTTGGGCTGACGGTTCAAACAGAAGATGCGACGCCCAACCTGATCGCTTACTTGCGCAACAAGCGGATTCTCTTGATCCTCGATACCTGTGAGCATCTCGTGGATGCGGTGGCGCCTCTGGCCTCGAACATCGTCGATGCGGCGTCACAGGTCTACATCCTGGCGACGAGCCGCGAGGCGCTTCGGGTTGAGGGCGAGCATATCTATCGATTGGATGCGCTTGCCTATCCGCCCGACGAACCGGGACTAACGGCGGCCATTGTCCAGACCTTCCCGGCCACCCAACTGTTCGTCGAACGAGCGGTGGCAGGCGGCGCTCGTTTGGACGTCAGCGATGCGGAAGCCCTGCTCATCGCAAGCATCTGTCGAAAGCTCGACGGCGTGGCGCTCTCGATCGAACTGGCGGCCAGACGCGTCGAATCCTATGGGCTGCAGCAAACAGCCGCGCTTCTCGATCAACGCCTGACACTGCTGTGGCTCGGTTCACGGACAGCGCCGCCGCGTCAGCAGACCTTGCAGGCGACACTGGACTGGAGCTTTGGGCTCCTGACCGACCTTGAGCGCGTGGTGCTTCGCAGGCTCGCTGTATTCGTCGGTCATTTCACGCTCGATGCCGCCCTGGAGGTCGTGACGAGCGCGACCCTCGACCGATCGACCGTCCTTGGCGCCATGGACAGTCTTGTCGCCAAATCGATCGTGGCGACGCGCCCGGTCGGAGCAATGATGCGCTACAGGCTCCTCGATACGACGCGCGCCTACGTTCTCGACGTCCGGACCGATGACGCCGAGGCTGCCGATCTGGCAGTGCGCCACGCCGCCTACTATCGGAGATGGCTGGAGCACACCGGGATCGAGTGGCCAAGCCTGGCGACCGGTGAGGAGCGGGCGCCTCACTTTGCCGCCATCAACAATGTCCGAGCTGCCCTGGAATGGTGCTTCGGCAACAACGGGAACGCCGACATCGGCATGGGACTCGCCATCGCTGCGGCGCCGGTTTTCCTGGCTATGTCCTTGTTGCCGGAGTGTCATCGCTGGTCTGAAAGAGCAATATTGGCTTCCGACGGTGCCGCCCTTGGCGGATTTGACGAGATGCATCTTCAGGCAGCTCTCGGCGTATCCTTCATGTTCATGCGGGGAGGACGCGACAGGGCGCGCGTAGCCCTGCAGAGAAGCCTGGCGATCGCCGAGGAGCGCGGCGATCCGCTGGACCAGGTGCGTCTGTTGGGTCCGCTCAACATGTTCCATCTGCGGACGGGCAATTTCGCAACCGCCCTTGAGTTTGCAAGGCGTTGTTCAGCCACAGCCGCGACCTTGGACGACTCGGTCGCCAGCGCGCTGGCACACTCGATCCTGGGCATCTCGCTCCACCTGCGAGGCGATCTCGCGGAGGCCCGCGCAGAGCTGGAGGCGGCGCTCGACCGTGGGCCGCGCTCCCAGCGGACCACGACGATCTATCTGGGCTTCGAAGGCAAAATCCTGGCTAGGGCCATCCTGGCGAGGAACCTTTGGCTACAAGGCCATCCGGATCAAGCCATGGCACACGCCCGACAGGCCGTTGAAGAGGCTGCCGCCATGGATCATTCTCTAACATTGGCGATCGCGCTGATCTGGGCGATATCGGTCTTCCTTTGGACCGGCGACCTGAAGAGCGCCGAGGCGTACATAGATATGCTCATCGCCCGCGCGGAATCCCATTCCATGACTCCTTACCTGCTGGTCGGTCGGGGCTTCAAAAGCGAAGTTGCGATCCGTCACGGCGATGCAAAAAGCGGCGTCGAGGGCCTGCAGACATCTCTTCAGAAGCTCCACGCGGCGCCTTATGAATTGCTCACGACGCCGCTCAACCTGTCGCTAGTTGGGGGACTGTCCGCGATCGGTCAGGTTGATGAAGCCATTGCGTTGATAGACGAGGCGCGTGGTCAAGTCGAAAAGAACGGCGATCAATTGTACCTCCCGGAGTTGCTGCGGATGAAAGGAAGCCTCCTTCTCCAGTCGGAGCGCAACCGTGATGAAGCTGCCGCCTACCTCATGCAGGCACTGGAGTTGAGCCGAAGTCAGCGCGCACGGGCATGGGAGTTGCGAACCGCAATCGACATGGCGACGATGATGGCCCGGCGAAGGGAGGCGGATAGCGCTCGCGAGCTCTTGCAACCAGTCGTGGAGCATTTCGTCGAGGGCCTGGACACTGCGGATGTTAAGGCTGCCGAGCACCTTCTGGCTACGCTGAGGTAGCAATCGTCAACGAAACTTCTTTCACTGATGATGACCTCTGCCTTGGGAGCAGAGTTGCTTGTGGCCTCTAAGCGGAGCACAGTCCGGCAACAGGCTGGCTGGCAAGATCATCGATCAATTCTGGCTGTGCGCGGAATGTCCGGTTTGCGCGGGATGATCGCCGTCGACCCACTGGACGATCATCCGGAATTGCACTTTCGCTTCCGAATACGTGCGATAGAAGTCGAGAAGTTCTCCTGTGGGTTCCGACAATCGTTGGAAGCCCGAAATGAAGGCGACGACCGTGCCGATCGTCGTTTGCCCGCGGATCACAAGATAGCCGCCAACGATCAGGACCATCAGGGATCCCATCGCGTTGGCTATATTCAGCAACGTCTTCAGCCCGAATTTCAACAAATAGAATTCAATGCGATTGCTGAAGATCGTGCGTATGGTGCGAAAGGCTACCCGGCGCTTCGGCGAGTGGCTGGCGAAGGAATTGACTGCTTGGTTGCCAAGCTTTCGGACCAGCGCGACCTGCCGCTCCACGAGTGTGTTCAGGTCCTTCTGCATGTAAAGCGCAAGCAGGATCTGCGGCAGGAGTGACATGCCGCTGACCAGAGCGATCACCGGCTGCATGTAGATCATGTAAGATACGACGGAGATCATGATCGTGACGTTGACTACGCATTCGGAGATGCTCGTGCCGACAAATCCGCCAACATAGTCGATCTCGTTGCCGATGATGCTGGCGGTCTGACCACTCCTTGCGTGGTCGCGCGCGGACCTTTGCGTGGCGACGAGAGCGAGTTGGTCGCGGGCCGTCTTCACCACGCTCTCTCCGACCCAGCCCTGATAGACGATCATTGCGTATTTCAGCCCCGCATGCAGGAGTATAGCCGCAAGATACAGGCCGCCGAGCATCAGAAGTGCCCGTACGTCCTTGTCGGCAATCGCCACATCGACGACCCGTCTCTGCAGGTCGATAGGGATAAAGTTGGCCAAGGCAACCGAAATTGCGATCACGCTGATATAGACCTGATGCGTGCCGCTGGCGCGCCGGACAAAACTGGGAAACTTCTCGCCAGGGCGCATCGCGTCGGCCATCGGCTCAAACGGGGTGAAGCGCCCTGCAATTGTCGCGAAAATTCTGCTCACCTTCGGTAGCCCTCAGTCGCCTCCAATTCCGGTCCAGCCGCTAAGGGCAACGCACCCTGTGGGTGACCAGCTGAACGGGCATTCTCAATCGGATCCCGGACTGTCGCTCGGCCATGCCTTGCGCGCCGTTGTCGGTGAAGGCCGCGAGGCGCGACGATCAGGACCAGAACCAGCGGATTGCAAAACTGCCGCAACAGGACCGCCGGCGCTTGTTCTCGCCGATGATCGGCGAACGTGTTTGGCCCGTGGCGCGAAAGCCCGTTGCGCGCCTCGGTCGAAGTCAGCCCGGTAGGCCGAGAGCGGCATTCCTGCAGCACCTCGATAGCCGGTCGCGACCAGTAGGGCTCGCCAACGCCGCGCCACGTTGGGGATGCTGGGTTCTCGATCATCACGGTTTGATAGCGAAGAAGGCCGCGAGCCCCCTTGATCGACATCAAGGCTGGGGGAATTTACGATCCGAGCTGAAGCAGGCAGGCTGCGCGATAGATGCGCTGGAGAGATCAGCGTTGCGTGAACCGGGACCACCGTCCTGCCGGAGCCGCGCCTAGGTGCTAGAATTTGATATGAAGCCTACGGGCGCGGTCTCTAAACGTCTGTGAGATCCTCGAAGGCCGAGAAGTAGCGCAAACGTGCCATCTCGCCTGTTCGCTAGAATGTCAGCTTTTGGGATGCGGCTATGGTCTGCTCAACGACCGACATGAGGCGCGAAGCTGACCTTCAAAACGACCAGGGAAATCTGTGCACCCGGCCAAGAGGCGACAAAGCTCTGTCCGGCAATCGACCGTTTTCAGGACACGACCAACCTGACATCCACTAGCAATTAAGGCCGGTTTGTTTTTGACGCACGACCAAAAGGGCTTGGTCAGAAATAGGGGTTCGAGTCCACGTCCTGGCCCCTCCAGAAAATGATATAAAAAATCAGCCACTTACGCGGTTGTTTTGGTGGGCCTGGAGGGCGTATTAAAATTGAAATTGAAGTCTCTAACATTCCGCGCGCCAGTTGCGGACATACAATCCCGCGCCTCAATCTTGAATCGTTTGGCAAATCAACGGGAAAGTTTCACCCTCTCCTCGGCGAGCAGCTTCAAAAGCACAGTACGGATTGCGAAGTCAGCTTCCGTTTCTAGCCTCTTTTCGAAGTGCTTGATATTCTCTCGGTGTACGAATTCAGCTTCGCTGAACGACATCACGCGCTCCTCTCAGGAGGCTTGAGCAAGCCGGGCACGCTACGACTTTTGCGCGCGGGTGCAATGAAATATTGGAGGAGGACTTACTCTACACAGCGACGTGGGCCTTCTCGCTCGCCATCTGTGGGTGCCGACGCCGGTCTGCACAATCGTTCCGATGTGGTCTTATTTTGACACTTGGACGTCTGCTTTTGAGACCTGGGCGCTCGTGCGAAGGTAGCAACTCGCTCTTTTGCCGAAGCCCCTGTACCTGTAGATATAGGGCGCGCGCCCCAGATATGCAGCCTTTGAGGCTGTCGCGCGCGATTTCGGAGCGATCGAAGTGGTGACGGGTTTTGCGGCGGGAGGAAGGGCAGTCTCGTGGGCTTGAGCCTGTGACACAAAGCCGATGATGCATGCCAGCGCCGCCTCAGTGACAAGTCGCCGCCTTTTTCCGCCACCGAGTGTGATATTTGCGCCAGCCATTGCGGCGCGTGAGCCCCAAGGAGCTATCCGGGAAGAATTTTCCTGCCGGCTCCATGGGGACCGAAGGTCAGTGCTGCGATCGAATTCATTGAAGGGACAGGCAAGCCTGCTGCAATCGGCAAGCTCGATCACGCCCTCGAAATTGTCAAAGGGGAACGCGGCACCTGGGTCGAAGCCAGCGCCCTGCCCTCACCCATCGAGCCTGCGAGACCTTAGGCTACTGCCACGACACCGATGACATAATTCTTGCCGTAGGCTTTGGCGCATTTCGGGCACGTTGTGTAAAAGAAGTACACGTCGCGAGGCTCCGTGTTTCGGGCGCGCGCAATCTGCCGCATCTCTTCGTCCCACGTCCTGGCCTGGCTGAACGGACCCTCGAACACCTTCGTTACAAAGTCCCCACTCAACGTGACCATCTCCTCGTCGGGGACCGGCTTTGAAACCGCGAACAGATGCTCGCTGCTCCAGGGAGAGATCTCCCTGCTCAGCACGATGAATTGATTCTCGCCGGAAGCGCCGGCGTCTTCCATGTGCTTGTTAACGCGCGCGAACACGCTGGCCATGTTCATCGGGATATGCATGACGCTGTGGGTTGTAGCTTTGACGAAGCGCTTGCCCTTGAAATGCAGTTCTTGGCTGTCCCAACCCTCGGGATTGAATCTGGGGCAGCAACCGGTCGTATTGACGCTGGCGTCGTACCGAGGGGTTTCATTCGTCTGCATGCTGTTCCCCAATTGCATCAAGGGCCATCCAACAGGCAATGAGGCCGGCCTCCATTGATCCTGGTCAACCTGCCTCTGAAGCATGGATTGATGCGTATCAAAGCCGGCCTTGTGCACGCCTGTTAGCTAGGACTCACAGTAGCTCGGAGACGGTCATGGCTCACAAACAGGTATTGTTTCGTTCCGCGGCGCGCGAAAAGATTCTGCGCGGCGCAACCCAGCTCGCAGACGCCGTGCGCGTGACGCTCGGCCCGCGCTCCAAATCGGTTTTGATCGAAAAGAAATGGGGCGCTCCCATCGTCTGCAATGATGGAGTGACCATTGCCAAGGAATTCGACCTGAAGGATCCCGAGGAGAATCTTGGCGCCCGTATGCTCAGGCAGGCAGCCGAGAAGACCGGGGACATGGTCGGGGACGGCACCAGCACGTCAACCATTCTGGCCCATGCGATATTCGCCGACGGCGTGCGCAATGTCGTCGCCGGCGCCAGCGCGATCGACATCAAGCGTGGTCTCGATCGTGCCACAAAACGGGCAATAGAGACGCTCAAGCAGATATCCCGACCAGTCTCGACCCGCCGCGAGAAAGAGCAGGTAGCGACAATCTCCGCGCACAACGACCCGCTCATCGGACAGTTGGTCGGTGAGGCCATGGAAAAGGTCGGCGGTGAAGGCGTCATCACGGTTGAAGAGTCGAAGACCACCGAGACCGTTCTCGACGTCGTCGAAGGCATGCAGTTCGATCGCGGATTCCTGTCACCGTATTTCGTGACCGATCCCGAGAAGATGGAAGCGGTCCTCGAAGACGCGCTGGTGCTGATCGTGGAGAAGAAAATTGCTTCGCTGAACGACCTCATCAAGCTGCTGGAAGCCGTGGCAAAGTCGGGCTCGCCCTTGCTGGTTGTCGCCGAGGAAGTCGAAGGCGAGGCGCTTGCGACCCTTATCGTCAATCAGATCCGGGGCACCTTCAAGAACTGCGCCGTCAAGGCGCCCGGTTTCGGCGACCGTCGCAAGGCCATGCTGCAGGACATCGCCATCCTGACCAGCGGTCAGGTTATTTCCGAAGACCTCGGGCTCAAACTGGAAAATGTCACGATGGAGCAGTTGGGGCGCGCAAAACGCGTGGTCGTCGACAAGGACAATACGACAATCATCGGCGGCAGCGGTGACGCGAAGGCGATCAAGGGTCGAGTGGAACAGATCCGGCGTGAGATCGACGACACGAGCAGCGACTATGATCGCGAAAAGCTGCAGGAACGGCTAGCCAAGCTTGCAGGTGGCGTCGCGGTCATAAAGGTCGGCGCGCCGACCGAGGCCGAAATGAAGTCGAAAAAGGAAGCGCTCGACGACGCAATCAGCGCCACCAAGGCGGCGGTCGCCGAAGGCATCGTGCCAGGCGGCGGGCTTGCCCTGCTGCGATGCATCGCTGCCGTGGCGAACGAGGAGCAGCATTGCGAAGGCGACGAACGGACCGGTGTGCAGATTCTCAGGCGGGCACTCGAAACGCCGGTCCGGCAGATCGCCGAGAACTCGGCGGTCGATGGCGGCGTCGTCATTGCCAAGATGATCGAAGGCACCGGAAATTTCGGCTTCGATGCCGGCAAGAAGGAATATGTCGACTTGGTCGAAGCCGGCATCATCGACCCGACCAAGGTCGTTCGCATCGCGCTTGAGAACGCAGTCTCCGTCGCCAGCGTGCTGCTGCTCACCGAGGCAACCATGACAGAGATTCCGGAGCCACAGAAGGAACGGTCGCTCGAGCCTGAAATGACGATGTAACGCGCGACGCGTCGTTGATGAGGTGGAAATAGACAACTCGATGATGATTTCGGCGCGGCAGTGCCGCGCTGATCGCATTCTCATCCGGGTCGACCGTTCTCTCTTGATTACAGCGTCTCGCCAGCCGGCGATGACGATGTGCCCTGACGGACCTGCAAGAGATGCAGGCTTTGATGCGCATCAAGGCGCAAGATCGAACCTCCGGTGATCCTGCGACAAATCTCATCGGAGGCACGAAAATGATCTTCAACACCATCATGGTTCAACTCGATGTCGATTCTCCGGCAGCGCCGCGAACGACCTATGCGCTGGAGTTGGCGCGGCGCTTCGAAGCCACGCTGATCGGTTTTGCCGCGGCCGACGCATATGTGTTTGTTCCTGGCGACGATGGCGGCATGGCGGCGGCGGAAATCATGCGTCAACGCCTCACCGAGATCGAGGATCGCCTGAAGATCCTGAAGGAAGAATTCCTGGTCGTCGTCGGAGACGAGGCTTCCTGGCGCGAGGAGATCGGCGATCCGACACGTCTGCTCGCGGTGCATGCCCGCGCAGCGGACCTGATCGTGACCGGAGCGCCGGCCTTGGGAGTTGCCGGTGACCACCACCGGGTGGTCGATACAGGAACGCTGGTGCTGTCGGCTGGACGGCCCGTGCTGATTGCGGCCGACGGACTTGCCCCGCTCGATCCCAAGAAGGTTGTGGTGGCGTGGAAGGATAGTCGCGAGGCTCGGCGCGCAGTCATCGATGCGCTTCCCTTTCTCACCGGCGCACAAGATGTGCTGGTGGCGACGGTCGAGGAACAGAACCAGAGGGAGGCGCGCGAAAGTGTCAGCGACGTCATCCGGTTCCTGATGAGGCACGGCGCCAAGGCGAGATCGGAGGTGCTGGGCGTCGGTCATGCGGACGCCTGCGAAACCGTCATCGAACTCGCCCACCGCATGGGTGCTGAGCTTGTGGTCGCTGGCGGCTACGGTCACAGCCGGGTCCGCGAATGGGCCTTTGGAGGCATGACCCGCTCCCTGCTCAAGCAAGGCTCGGTCAACCGGTTGTTTTCGAACTGACGATATCGCCGAGTACAGGCCATTCGCCTGATCGCCTTCTGCGCAGCTGATGCACCCCTGCCGGTCACGATGGCACCTGAAGGTGCCGCAATAGCCGCGGAGGTCTGGCAGCAATTGAGGGATGACATCCAGAAACGGTTCAAGGACCTCCACGCCGAGTTCGACAGCCTGGTTGCTGGTTCGGTGGCGACGGAATGGCGCAATACGCGCGACAACCCCAACCACGCCCTGGTCGCGACGTCGAGGATTGCGGATCTCATTATCACCAGTGCTTCCCAAGGCGCCTCCACCGGGGATTCCTATCGGACCGTCGATCCCGGCAGCCTCGTGCTGCGTGCCGGCAGGCCGCTGCTGATCGCGTCAAGCGGCGCCGAACATGCGCCGTCAGGCAGGATCGTGGTTGCTTGGAAGGATACGCGCGAAGCGAGACGCGCGATGGCCGACGCCGTGCCGCTGATGGCGATAGCAAACGACGTGATCGTGGTTGCAGTCGATTCCGAGCCCGACGACAGGACCAGGGCCGACACAGGGATGTCGCGACCTTCCTGGGCGGAAATGGCATCAAGGCTCGCACTGAAGTGCTGAAGTCCGACGACGAGAGTGCCAGGCTGATCGATTTCCTGAACACCGCCAATGCTGACCTGATCGTATCGGGCGCCTACGGGCACAGCCGGATCAAGGATGGGTGTTGGCGGCGTCACCCGCTCGCTGCTCGACGACACGCGGCTCTGTCGCTTCATGTCAAGCTGATGTCCGCTCGCGGCAATGTCCATGGCGTATTCGTCAACAACATCCCAGCCATGGCGTCAGCTTGGGCTTGCCAGTGAGAGATAGCGATGCCCTATGCGACCGAGAAGGATCTTCCACCGTCCGTCAGCGCGCATCTGCCCTTGCATGTTCGGGAAATCTTTCGCGCTGAAGGGCGCGAGGAAATAGCCCACCGCGTCGCCTGCAAGGAGGGGAGCGACTGGGTGCCGTTGTGAGCGGCCTGGTGCAATTTGATCGAAATCAAAACCATCTCTGCCGCTTCATTTATAGGATTGCAATCAGGCACTTAAGTAATGCGGGTTCAATGACGGACATCGTCGCGAGGCTTCTCAATGCGTGCAACGCGGAGAAGAACAAGGGAGCGGACTTTCCGACGATCTGGAAAGACATCCTCAAGGCGCACCCTTATGTCGCGGGATCGCCGATCCAGGACAGCGGTAGGGACGGTCCCTTATTGAAAATCCCCCTGATCACCGGGCAGGTTCTTGTCTTTCTCGGTTCGAATTTCTCTCTACTTTAGCTGCAGCTGCCACATGTCGGATATCCAGCAGAAGTGCCCTTCCCAATCTCGGCTAGCATGCCGGCGACATCCCCCATCCGGGAAGCCCTTCGCGATGCCGGCCGATTCGCCCAGAGATCGCCGTTGCAAGAGGCTCGCGCCGATAGTCGGGATCAGTCTGGTCATGACCTGGGCGGGACTCAATCCGCCGCCAATGTGTTCTCGATGGCCTCGATGGGATGTTTCGCGAGATCCTTGGCAAGTTCGCCCACCAGCTTTGCCTTCAGCGAAGCCTGGAAGTGCTTGCGCAGTTCGCCCAACGTGCGCGGATCGGCGATCACCACCACATGCTGGAACGCTTCCGTGAGCGCTTCGCGATTGAGATAGGCTGCCACGGTGGCGGCAAAGTCGTCTTCCCGCAGGCGCGAGTCGTCGGGATTGGCCGCGGAACTGCGATGCCGTCCGCCCGAGCCCGTGTTAGCCGAGTGCAGCACCGGTTCGGGCAATTCCACCAGGTCGATCCGGGGTTCGGGGCTCTTGTTGCGGAAGAGACGCAGCTTCTCGCCGTCGGTGACCACGACGATAGTACCATTAGCCAGAATCATTTTGTTTCTCCTTGACATGGTTTTGATCGAGGTCCAACGCACTCCCTCGCCATCCTTGGCAACGATCTTCGTCGCCTCGTGAACTGGAAGAGAACGCCCTCTTCCTCCGAGCGTACTTCTCTCGACCGAATGCACACGGCGCGCTGTATCGGCACCGCGGCGGCAACCCGTGGAAGCCGCCGCGCCGAGCTTATCGGCATCAGATTATGGAAATCCGATCTTCCACCGCCCGGACGCCCGGTGAGGACCAGGCTGCACGCTCGGCTGCCTGACGCTCGGACAACGCCCGGACCTTGCCTTCAAGGGTAACCTTGCCATCCTGAACGATGACGCGGATCGCCTGTGCTTCGGTTTCCGCATTGCGCTTCAGGGCGTTCTCGATGCGCTTCTTGATGTCGGATACCGAGGCTCGTGGATTGATTTCGATCTGGTTGGCAACACCGACGACGCCCGCCAGGCCGCGCACGGCCTCGGCCGCGGCATTCTTCTGGTACTGCCATTCGAGTCTCCCCGTCAGCGTGATCCATCCATCCTGTACCTTGACCTGCACCTTGTCCCTCGGGATGGAGACATTCCAGGTGATCGCATCGACCGCGCGCTTGGCGATCTCGTCGTCGGCGGTTCCTTTCAAGCCAACCAGCCGGACTTCGATTTCCTCGGCGAGGCCCTTCACGCCCTTGACCCGCTTGACCACATTTTCGGCAGTTGTCTTTTCCCAGTAGGAAGAAACATGCCCGGTCAGGGTGACGATGCCATCTTCCACGGCAACGCCGATGTGGGCAGCGTCAATGCTCGGCTCGAATTCCAACTCATCGAGAATGTTCTGACGCAACGCTAGATCCGTCATGGTCTGTCTCCTGTTTGTTGAGTGGGCTCTTCTCCCGCTGCGAAAACAAAAAGCATCCTTTCCGTCCCTGCTCATTGATCCGGCTCAATGTCCGGTCGAATAATCAGCTGGCTGGACGACCGTCACGAGGTCGCGGAAGTGCCTACAAGCCAATGGTGTCGCATGCTGTCCAGGGTCTCGGCGATGTCATCGGCCTCGATCTTGACCAGATCGGCGTGACCAAAACCCAAGGAATAGTCGAGTACAGAGATGATCGCGGGCCGTACCCTGAACAGTTTCACGGGTGCGGCCTCACTGGGCTGGATAGCCGAAATCTGTGGGAAGCGCTGCACCATCAAGCGTCCGATTTCTGTGAGTTCGGAGGGTAAAACGACCTCTGTCGCGGTAGCTGCCATCGACAGTCCCTTGATCTCCAGCCAATTCTCATAGGGCGCGGTCACGGCGATCGAAACGCGCGGGTCGCGAGAAATATTCATGGCCTTTTGCGAGCCGGCTCCGCAGCCGAAATAGAGCAGGAGACCGTCATGGACGAACGAGACCACAGTCGCCTGTGGCGAGCCATCGAGGCGGGTCGTTGCAATCGTCATGTCCATGCAACGCGCCAGGATGTCGATAATCTTTTGTTGAAGTTTGTGCTTCATGACACTCTCCTCGCTCGTTCAAGGGGCTCGCATCCTGGCCCGGGTCGCGGTCACGCCGCAGGGACCAGAACCGCGTCGCGTCGCAACGGCGCGAAGTCGTCGGGTGTCAGCGTCGTGACGGCCGCAACCTTGCCCTCCTCGGTGAGGCGGATCACGTCACTGTAGGAAAGCTGGACAGTGTCGCGATAGGCGAACCAGACCTGAAACATCTCAATGATCAGGATGGCGACGATGACGTAGCCTATGTTGAAGGTGTGTTTGCGATCCATGACATCCAGCCGGAAATTGCATTCATCGGCAGAATGTCACGACCAGCGGGCGCGTCCTTGACACGCATCAAAGTGCGGATCGCTGCTGACCACCATTGTACCGGCTATGATGGGGCACCGGCAAATTGCAGATCTGGCGGCGAAGGTGCGCTTTCTCAGCGATCCGGCGGCATACGGGAGCGGGACGACCCATGTGGATGCCCGCGAGACGCATATGTCCTGGGTCTTCCTCACGGACGAACTGGTCTACAAGCTCAAAAAGCCGGTCAGGCATGCGTTCCTCAACTTCAGCACAATCGCGAGGCGGCACTTCTACTGTGGCGAGGAATTGCGGCTGAACGCCCGGCTTGCTGCCGAAACCTATCGGCGGGTGCTCCCTCTTCGCCGTGACGTATCCGGCCATTTCACCCTCGGCGGCAGCGGGCGCGTCGTCGACTGGCTGGTCGAAATGAAGCGCCTGCCGCAAGGCGATATGCTGGATGCGCGCATCGGCAGCGGCCGCCTGACGGCAGCCGAGATCAACGAAGTGGCCAAAACGTTGGCAGCCTTCTATGTGCATCGCCAGGTTGAAATTGACGACGGCGGCGCATATCCGCGTCACCTCATTGGAGAACAGCGGATCAACCGCGCGATCCTGCTCAAGCCGGAATTCGCGTTGGCCGACATTGCTTCCGGCCCGCTCGACATAGTTGACGCCCTGCTGCAGCGATTGAGGCCGCGGATCGAAGCACGCATCCTTTGCGGCGCGATCGTCGAAGGTCATGGCGACCTGCGTCCCGAACACGTGTGCCTTTGCCAGCCACCCCAGATCATCGACTGCCTCGAGTTCAACCGGTCGATGCGCATCGTCGATCCCTTTGACGAGATCAACTATCTTGGCCTGGAATGCGAGATGCTGGGGGCGCCATGGATCCGGCCGCTTCTGGTCCAGGCTCTTGAAAACCGGCTGCCGGATCGCCCCGATGCCGAATTGCTGGCGCTCTATGGCGGTTTCCGGGCATTGCTGAGGGCCCGTCTGGCGGTCGCTCATCTCCTGGAGACGCCGATCCGTCATCCGGAAAAATGGCGCCCGCAGGCGATCCGCTACATCAAGCAGGCGGAGCGCGAGATTTTCAGTGTTCGATCCCGATCAGTTCGGAAATCGACCCCAGTGTGTGGAGACGCCTGATCGCCTTGCCGATCAGGCGACCGACCGGCACAATGTCTAAGCGCGCATCCGGGTAACGGGCTTTGGCGACTGCCGCCGAGTCCACGCTGTCAGTGACGATGATCCGGTCTATCGCCTGGCTGCCGAACAGCATGCTGGCACCCTTGCCAAACAATCCATGCGTGGCGATCGCATGAACGGTCCGGGCGCCACGTTCACGACAGGCAAGTGCTGCACGCAACAAGGTGCCACCCGTGCTGATCATGTCATCGACAATGAAAACGGCATTGTCGGCGACATCGCCTGCAAACAGTTCGCCGGAAACCACGTTCCGGCTGCGGCGCTTTTCCATAAAGCCGAAGCCGATTTCTTTCCCGGATTCCGCCGCCAGCGTCTCCTTGAGCAATTGCGCACGCTTTACGCCGCCGCTGTCGGGTGAAAAAATGGTGATCGGCAGATCGCCGGCCAATTTGGCTATCAGCGGGGCAAACAGCTTCCGCGTATCGAGATGGATGCTCTCGCACCGGAAGGCGTTCTGGAAAGCCGCGAAATTGTGGACATCGACCGTCATAATCCGATCAGTGCCCATAGCCTCGAAGAGTTGCGCGACATAGCGCGTAGTGACGGGGTCATGCGCTTTGGTCTGCCGGTCCTTGCGCGCATAGGCTAGATACGGAACGACCGCTGTTACTCGCGCGGCGCCGTTCTCCTTGCATGTCGCCAGGAAGAACAGGAGCCTGCACAGCTTGTCGTTGGTAGATGCGCCGCCCCTTCCGGCGAGGCTGTGCAGCACATAAACATCCTCGCCACGCACGTTGACGAGCGGGCGCGTCTTATGCTCCCCGTCCTCGAAATCCCGCTCTTCATGCGGATCGAGTTCGATCGCGAGCGCTTGCGCTGCCGCGACGCCGAGTTCTTCCGAGCCTTTGAGTGCGAAGAAGCGCATGCTTCCCGCTATCCGGTTTCAGTCGTGGATGGATTGATGCGCATCAAGGATGCGGGCCGTCGCATGGTTTAGGAGCATCAATCGATGAACTTGAACTCAGCGCCGGGGACAGCCATGCCGGAGCCGCTTCAGACCGCGACGCCGGACGCAGGCGTCAGGCCAATCACGATGTTGGCAATGAAACCGCTTCCCGAGAACGTCGGCGTGGCGGCGAAACTCCGCGATTTTGCCGATCTCCTCGACAGCCAGGGCGCCGATGGTTTTCGTGCCCGGGCTTACAGATTGGCGGCGGATGTGGTCGCCAAATTGCAACGGCCCTTGGGCGAAATCCTGGCGAAGGAAGGACGCGACGGCCTCGTCGCCCTCCCCGCGATCGGAACAGGCATCGCCGGCGCGATTGCCGAGATGGTCGCCACGGGGCGTTGGTCTCAACTGGAACGGCTGCGCGGCGAGATGGAGCCGGAGGCGCTGTTCCGGTCAATCCCCGGCATCGGTCCACAATACGCGCATCGCCTCGCCGAGGAGGCACAGCTCGAGACCCTCGAAGACCTCGAGAGCGCGCTCCATAGCGGCGCGCTTCATATCAGGGGCATCGGTCACAGGCGCAAGGAGATGCTGGGGGCAGCCCTCGCCGAGCGGCTCGGCAGGGCTCGGCTGAGAACGACCCATCAACCTCAACCCTTGCCACCGGTTTCAATGCTGCTCGACGTCGATCGCATCTACCGCGAAAAAGCAGCTGCCGGCGAACTTCGCAAAATTGCGCCGAAGCGCTTCAACCCAAAGGGCGAAGCCTGGCTGCCGGTCCTGCATGCGCGACATGACAACTGGCATTTCACCGCGTTCTTTTCGAACACCAGGCTGGCGCACGAACTGGCAAGGACGAGCGACTGGGTTGTGATCTATTTCCAGGCCGAAGGCCAACCGGAGGGACGATGCACTGTCGTCACCGAGACAAGGGGGCCGATGGCAGGCAAGCGCGTCGTCCGAGGACGGGAAGACGAACAGCAACCGAAGGAACCGGTATGATGGGAAAAGCGGCGAACACGACTGGCGACGGCGAAACGGAACTTGAAGTTCCGCTTGAAACCGTATGCTTCATCATCATGAAGGCGCGCGAGTTCGATGCCAAGGATCCGGTGACCGAACCCAGCCCCGCGTCCAATCCGTCCGACGATCAGTCCGCCGCGATCCTCGAGGACCATGACGACGACCCGGTCCTCGAAGAATTGCAGTCGATGATTTCCGATCTTTCCGTCGACGCACAAATCGACCTGGTCGCCCTGATGTGGTTGGGACGCGACGATCAAACCGCCGACGAGTGGCAAAGTGTCCGCCAGCAGGCAGCTGACGCGCACAACGAGCATACTGCCGACTATCTCTGTGGGACCCCGCTGCTTGCGGACCATCTCGCCGATGGTCTTTCGACACTCGGCTACTCCTGCGTCGAATTTGAGCGCGAGCACTTTTAGTCAGCGGAGCGCCCTGGACTGCTGACGGACGGCGTTTGGGTGCCGCCGCTGTGCGATCCCTTGCTGGTCGCGCATCCCCGTCCGGGCTCCAGCGGAAGACATTTTCTGTCGCAATTGATCCCAATCAATGAGCCTCCCCTTTTCAGCTGATTTGATGCTGTTCTTGCCAGGCCGAGCCAAATTTGGCGACGCGGGCGCGATGGACAGCGGCAAAACCGCGGATTCGCGAAGCAATGGGCCAGTTCGACGACGACACTTGGCAAGCGGGTCCGCTGACCTCCAGCTCTAGCGCCTCTTGGGAGACCTAAGGTGGAAGGGTGGAGGCGGCGGTACCTGTCCGATCAACTCACTCGCGAGGAGAAGAACCATGGCCGAAGCTGCCACCAAGCTACCTGTCAAGACAGAGAAGAGCACTGCGCCGGCGCCAGCCGGCAACTGGACCGCTCCGTTCGAAAGCCTGCGTCGCGAAGTCGACCGTCTGTTCGAAGACTTCCATCCTTTCGATTTTCGCCTGCCCTCGACGCGCTCCCTGTTCGGTCATGAACTGCCGTCCCTGCGCAATGCGGGCTGGCCGGTCGCGCCGGCCATGGATCTGGTCGAGAAGGACAAGGAGTACGAGATCACGGCCGAACTGCCCGGCATCGACGAAAAGAATGTCGAGATCAAACTCGCCAACCGCATGCTGACCATCAAGGGCGAGAAGCAGGAGGAAAAAGAAGAGAAGGACAAGGACTACTACCTGTCCGAGCGCCGCTACGGTTCCTTCCAGCGCTCGTTCCAGCTGCCTGAAGGGGTCGATGCCGACAAGATCGAGGCGACTTTCGCCAAGGGCGTGCTGACGGTCAAGCTGCCCAAGACGGCCGAAGCGCAGAAGGCCGAGAAAAAGATCACGGTAAAGGCCGCATAGCACCGTGACCGCTGATCGCCCTCAGCGCGTCTGTTCGGCGCGCTGAGGGCCTTCAAGAGAAGGCAATTTGCCGAGCCGGGCTTACTCTGGACCTAACCCAGCCCCCCGAAACGGACCACGTTTCCGCTTTATGTGTTTGTATCAGCGCGACGGTTTGGCAATCTTCCTGGGCTGCCAGGTCCACGGGACTGATCGCGTGCTCGGCTTTCGGCGATATCGAGCTTCTTCTGCTCCAACGCCAGCAAGCCTTCGATGACGCGCCGCTGTTCCGAATCGGTCTCGCGTGAGAGCAGATCCTGAAAATGGGCGATGTTGGCGCGCGCAATGAACCGGTCCATGACATCCCTCAAGACGGCACCCTACACCCAATTCCCAGGCCGCCCCAAAGCTATTTTTTGATTCACGTCGATGCCCACTGGCGCGTGGGCTTTCCCACCCTCTATCGCGCAGCCCGTCGAGGTTACATCTGGCGCGGCTGTCTAGGTGGAATCCCATAAGGACCAAACCGGATTTCGCAATTTCAGATATTGCGCCATTGATCTCATAAGCAGAGGCAGATTGTCGTATCGATCCTGGTGACATCAGCTTCACCATCGAGACGGTCTTTCCGTGCCTTCCCAATCCCCGAGCAGAAGGCACAATCAAAGTGCCGTGCCTGCGCAGCAGCGAGATCACGAAATGGCAAACCCTGCGGAACGCGGCGACCCAAGAGCGGTGAATCCGATTGCTGATCGCCATATTGCTGATCGCCGTCTGGAAGGCATTCCCCTGCCCGGCACGCGAGATGACCGGTCGTCGGATTTGACCTGCGTCAAGGATACCTTTGCCTTTCCGTCCCAAGATCAATCCATGTGGCAACCGATATCGAACGCCCCCTTCGATCGAGATTTGGAATTGGCCGTCATAGATGGGGACGGCGCTCACTCGCTCGTCTTTCCCTGCAGGCGTGTACTGACGGGCTGGACCAAGGCGGCCACGAAAGAACGGGTGGATGTCTCACCCACGCATTGGCGAACATGGGAACCTGCCACCAAGGATGTCTAGCGGCGATGTTGGCGCGTCTCTCTATTTACTGTTGTGCCCGCTTTTTCCCTTTTCAGTCGCCTCGATTTTTCTGAGCTTTTCCTCTTCCTTCGCGAGCAGATCAAGCAGGGTCTTCCGCTTGACCTCATCCTGCTCCTCGGCCAGGCGCTGTCGAAAATGCTCGATATTCAGGTGAGCGATCCGCTTATCCACTCTTCACATAAGCAGCCGCAGCGGCTTCCCTGTTTGTCTGTGACCAACATAGCACGGCCAGATTGCAGGTAGCGCGACAAAATTGCCGCGGTTCGATGCCTCCCAAATTGCCAGCGTCTGATCCCGCCGGCATGAGTCAGTTCCACCGGAGGCATGCTCCAGATGGCACGCAGCCCCGGCTTTGGAAACCACTCCCTTTGCGAATGCTCCGAGCAAGCCGCACCCACAACGATGCCATGCACATGGCGGCTGGCGCCCGTTGATGCAGGTCAATGCCGCCAACGTCACCGCGTGATCTAGTTAGTTTTTGGCAGTCCGCCCTGAAGGAGGTGCTCGATGTTCAATTTGCGCAATATTTTCGCGGCGGGCCTGATGCTGACCGTTGCCGCAATGCCTGTTGCGGCCGGAGCTGAAGACAAGGATTCCGGTTGGTGGCCCCGCTGGGGGATCGGTCGAATGATGATGGGTCAATGGGGCATGGCCGGCCCGATGGGCGGCTATGATTCAGATCAGATGCTCGATCGAATCGACGGACGCCTCGCATTCCTCAAAACCGAGTTGAAGATCACCGACGAGCAGGCGCCCTCATGGGACGAGCTTGCCGGCGTTATCCGCAGCACGGCCGAGTCGCATAACGTGTTGATGCAGGACATGATGAAGCAATTCCAGGACGGTGAGTTTCTGAAGAAGCCCCTGCCCGAGCGACTGGCCTACCAACAGACCCATCTCGAAGCCCGTCTGGAGCAGGTGAAGGCTGTCAGGGCAGCGGTCGAAAAACTGTACGCAAAGCTGAGCGATGAGCAGAAGCAGGCCGCTGACGAGATTGTCCTGCCGATGATGGGCATGGGCATGGGGCGCTCGGGCTTCGGTCCTGGAATGATGTTCAGATAGCCTAGATTGCCTCCCGATCGTGTAATGCGCTGATTGAGCCGGATATCGCGGAGGAACTGAACGCATGTTCGTGGCATTTCGCCTTGTGACCGCGCTAGCTCTGCTCGGCATCAACCAAGCCGCCGGCTCGACGATCTTTCCGACGGGGGTTGTATACAGCAACTGGACTGAAGAGAGCGAGGAGGCCAGGGTGTGTGAGATCGTCCTCGACGTAAGCAACCCACCATCGCGGGAAGTCGTCAAGTTCATCACGATTGCCGGTTACAACAAATTCGACGGGACGATCCTGGCCGGCTTTCTCATGGCCGCGGCCGACATCACGACAATCGGCAAATACCAAATAGCACAGATTTCAGAAGCCACCTTCAGCTCCCGCACATTCAACGCGCTCGGCCATTTGGATTACGAAAGCTATGACGACGGCACCATCATGGCGACGACACAAGATCCACTTGTCGCCACAGCCTTCATTCACGCGGTGATCTCCGGAACCTATGAGTTGCGTTTTGCACGGACAGATTCAAACGCCGAAATGCGAACCTACAAGATTGCATCCGCGCCAGGGGAATCCGTCGTCAGCAATTTCAGCCACTGTATGGATCACCTCGCCAGCGAGTCCCATCGGACACAATCAGATGCATCGACAAAACGGTAGCCCGCTGCCAGAGGGAGGTGGCAGCGGGCTCAGCATCGCGACGGATCAGGGAGGAGAATCCATCGCTCGCCCACGTTAGGGGAGGACATGGGCGGTCCACAGGTAGGAACATGTTCCTACCATTCAAGAGACCCGTGCCATTTTCTTGCGGGACCGTTGTTCATTCAGGTCGCGAAGCGAAAGAACGCACTATCTGAAGCAGCGGTCGCGGCACGCTGTACTTCATCGCGCCATCAAGACAGGCAGCGATTGATCCTCAAGGATCGACTTGGTGACGCCGCCGAAAATCCGCTCGCGCAACCTGGAATGACCATAGGCGCCCATCACCATCAGCTCGGCGCTGCTGTCGAATGCATGCCGGCGAAGAACATCCGCGACGGAATGGTTCGCACTCGGGAGACGGTCGACCGTAACCTTCACGCCATGCCGCGCGAGATAGGCAGCGGCATCGGCCCCAGGTTCCTGACCGTGGTGGTGCTCGCCTTCCACCGGATCGACCATTGCGAGGCGCACTTCGTCGGCGCATCTTAGAATATCGAGTGATTCACGGACGGCGCGTGACGACTCAAGGCGAGCGTCCCATGCTACCAGTACTCGTTTCGGCCTCAGTGTCGGTCGCGTCCCCGCTGGAATGATCAGCAGCGGCTTCCCGGATGAAAACAAGGCGCCCTCGATCACCTTGTTCTTCAGCGTCTCGCCAGCGAGTAAATCCGGCCCGATCACGGTAATGTCGGAATAGCGGGCACGTCGACCAATTGTTTCGTCAGCCCAGCCGGCCTCCGGATATTCGCTTGAGACATCGGCAGAAAACGCTCTGCTCGCGAGAAAAGCCGACACGGCAGAAGTTCGCTTCTTCAAGAGCTTCTCGTCGGCTTGCCGCTCCTTCAGCCAGTCTTCTGAAACGATTGCCGCATATTCTCCGACTGGCGGCGGCGCAGCAATGGCAACGGCAAGAACAGCAAGATGGGCACCGATTTCGTCGCAAAGGTCAGCGGCGAGTTTGAGATCGTCATCGCCCATATGCGGTCCCGTAACCGCAAGGATCGTCCTGAAAGTCATGGCGGCTGCTCCCGATCTTGTGTCAAACCATGACAACGATAACAAGACGGTTCGGCATGCTCGTTGCGCTGAATCAAAGACCATGCCAAGCCGAATTGATCCGGATCAACCCGCGTGCGGATTGATGCGGTACGCTCAACCGATCAATCGGTGGATGCGCACATGAGGTTCCTGCTCATATTGGCTCTCGCGACCATGGCCTGCGAAGCGTCCACGGCGCAGGAGATGAGTTACGGCCAGGCGGAATATCTGAACTCCTGCGCTGTCTGTCACGGTGTCGATGGCAAAGGTGACGGGGTCTTGCGCGACCTATTGATCAAGCGTCCGGCTGACCTGACGCACCTTTCCGAACGCAATGGCGGGAGTTTTCCCTATTCCAAGGTCTTCGCGACTATTGACGGTCGCTACGCCATAGCAAGTCACGGCAAGCGCGAGATGCCTGTCTGGGGTCGCCAATTCCTTGAAGACGACGCAAAAATCTACGGCCCTAGTGGTGGCGAAGTGGTGACCACGGAACGCATCCACAACCTAGCGGGTTACATCGCGACGCTGCAGCATTAAATATGGGAGTAGCTAATATGATCGCCAAAATGGCGTGCTCCTGCGATGGATTGGTACGCGCGAGGCGCCAATCAACTTCGTTCGGGAGGCGATGACAGACATCTGCATCAGGCTGGACGAACGCCTTGGCCGGGTCCATGCAAGGCAGCGTGGGCATGGAAGCCGACCCCGAAGCACAAATCTTCGGCCACGGCCTGAACTTCTTTCACCTGGAGAATTGGTATTCGATCCATGCGATGATCCGCAACGGGATGAGGGTCACGGGGCTCTTTGGACGCGGGTTGCCGCAACGCCGAAAACGTTCATCCGCATCAACACGATCGCGTCGGCAGCCCTGCCTCGCCGCTTCGAAGGATTCAGAATCCTGCATCTCAGCGATCTGCATATGGACATGAGTGGCCCCGCGATGGATCGCGTCACGGAACTCGTCGTTTGTCTCGACTATGACATTTGCGTCTTGACCGGCGATTTCCGCCCAAAGACCTTCGGTCCCTATGAAGCTGGACGGCCGCGCCTAATTTCGCTTTCTCGGCGGGGTGAAGGAGGTCTCGCGTGAGCGCCTCGTCGAAATGACGCGCTCCGATGATGCCCGGATACACAATTTCCTTGCCTTCCCATCGACGGCATGCTGATCGCGGTAGCAACTTTGGCATGCGATCAGGCTGGTCGGCACGGAGAAGTCGCGATCTACATTTGGGCGGATCGCAAGCATCTGGGCGTCAGCTGGGAGTTGCTCGCGTATGCTGAAAGGCTTGGCCTCGATACGATCCAGTCGATTGAGAATCGCGAAAACCGTGCTGCCGTCGAACTCGAACGCGATATGGGATTTGCTGTGACAACTTGTCCCGATGATCCGACACTTGTGCTGGTTCGAAGAGAACTGGGAAGAATGGCACAGTCTAGCTGCCGGGTACCGGGTCCGCCTCCGATGGGCCCTTCAATCGCTTCTTAAGAATATCAACGAGGCTGATCGTGACGGCTATCGCAGCCGGGCCGAGAACGAGCCCGGAAGCTCCGAAGAGGACAATGCCGCCGACCGCGCCGATGAAGGCCACCACCGTGTGGAGCCGCAACCGGTTCCCGACAAGCATCGGGTAGAGCAGATTGTCGATGCCGGCGACGATGACGCCGCCCCATATGGTCAATATCGCCGCGCTGGCCCAAACGCCTTCCAGCGCGAAATAGACCGCTGCCGGCACCCAGATTACGAAAGCGCCGAGCACAGGCACGATGGCCAGAAGCCCCATCACCAGGCCCCAGAAGGCCGGAGTGGGCAAGCCGAGCCACCAGAACATCAGACCACCCAAGGCTCCCTGAACAGCGGCGACGACCACGGTGCCGATGAGAGAGGCATGTACCGTTTCTGCAAAACGGGACAGGATGTAAGCCGTTTCCGGAGCATGCAGGGGCGAAAGGCTCTCAACCCATCGCAGGACATGCGACCGATCCCGCAGGAAATAGAAGAGAAAATAGAACGTTAGCACGAACATCACGACCTGATTGATGGAGCCCCGCAATAGCGATGTGCTTTGTCCCGTCAGCCATTGAGCGAATGCGGCAACTGAGCCGGCCGGGTCGAGTCGATCCTCAATCCACAGAGCAATGGCCGAAAGCCTGGGATAATCTGACGCGAAGCCATTTGCGTTCCATCCCCGGATGACCTCCTCCAGATAGGTAGCTCCGTTTGCCGCCTCGCGAACGAGTTGCTGTGCCACGAAGATCAGCGGCAAGCCGACTGCAACAGCCGCGACGCTTACCGATATCAGGGCTGCCAGATTTCGATTTCCGGTCTTTGCCTCCACCTTCAGATGGGCCGGATGAAGCACGATTGCCAGCACGAGTGCCCAAGTCAATGCGGATAAGAACGGCAGCGCCAACAGATAGCAGACATATAAACCGATCGCTGTCGCAGCCAGGACGCCCAGCAACCTCACCTGTTTCATGTCCGACATCTGTTTCGGGCCGAGCATCTCGCGCCATCTCACAAGCCAAGCGAGCCTGACTGGTTTCCTGACAAAAGGGCAACTTCCGTAGCCATATCCTTGCCACTGTCGAACCTGGCAAATTTAGAATCCGATAGCGACGACGGATTGGCAAGCACGTCAGGAAGTTCGCAGTGTAAATTCACATTCCACACACGCGGGTGTGACAACAGCACCGGCAGCCTAAGGCTTTCCGCACCCGGTGAATGTATGCTTAGGCATTGGCTTCTCAGGATCTCGAACCTTCCAAATTGGCGTCGCTGCGACATGCGACCACCAATGGGACCGCAACAAAACCGCTAACGAGAAGTAACCAATCTTGCGGCACGCCGAGGAGGAACGCTGCACTCCCTCCGATCAACGACCAGATGAAGGGGATCGCGAGCAGCCACCGCGACATAGGAGGCTTTGCGAAGAGAAAGAAACCGAAGGTGAAAATCGTCACGGGACAGGGCGTGACACCGAACACTGGCATTTGCGGATATGCGTGACCCGTCCAGATGCCTAGAAGGGGGTAAAGGACGACCGCATAGGCGACCAAACCAATTCCCACGCTCGCTGCAGGTCCAGAACCCAGCCCGAAGCGCAGTTCGTTCCTAACGACACCAACAGAGGCCAGCATGGCTCCCTGCGCGACAAAGAGGCCGCCAAAGATAAGCGCGGCCTTGTTGATCTCTGCAAAATGGAGCCAATGATATCCAACTCCGGTCCACAGCCACATGATTGCAAGGGTGCCAGCGATCAGACGATCCGCCATTCGCGGTCGCCAAAACAACATGGCCACGGCAAGCAAGCCAAGGCCAAATGCAGCCAGTTGCGCCGGCCAGATGTCTTCATTGTATGCGGCCAGGTTGGCGAGAAACTGATCACGCGTGAAGGGCAACATCGAGTGGATCTCCATGCCGTTTCACCATAGCCGCGGCCGCAGGACACTCGATTGATCTGGCGCAAATGCGGAAACGCAATTCGCCCCTCCTCAAGCGGCCTGTCTCCCAGCAGACCTGACTAATCGTTAAGTTATGTGCACACCAACGCCCATCCGCTTTTCCCGAGGCAAGCCGACGCCTCGTCTTGGCAGCACCGGCAACGGCGGCTGCGCTCGCGATCACGTGCGCAGCACGCGGTAGATCGCCGGTATGACCAGCACAGTCAGCAGCGTCGAGGAGGCCAGGCCGAACAGCAGCGAGATCGCCAGACCCTGGAAGATCGGATCGGTCAGGATCACCGCCGCGCCGATCATGGCGGCAAGTGCGGTGAGCAGGATCGGCTTGAACCTGATCGCGCCGGCCTCGATCAGCACCTCGCTCAACGGCCTGTCGGGCGATGCCGCATGGCGGATGAAGTCGACCAGCAGGATCGAATTGCGCACGATGATGCCGGCCAGCGCGATGAAGCCGATCATCGAGGTGGCTGTGAACGGCGCGCCGAACAGCCAGTGCCCGCCGAGTATGCCGATGAAGGTCAGCGGGATCGGCGTCAGGATCACCAGGGGCACCTTGAACGAGCCGAACTGGGCGACGACGAGGATGTAGATGCCGAGCAGCGCGACGCCGAAGGCCGCCCCCATGTCGCGGAAGGTCACCCAGGTGACTTCCCATTCGCCGTCCCACAAAAGCGTCGGCCGGCTTTCATCCTCCGGCTGGCCGTGCAGCAAGATCGCGGGCTTCGGCAGTCCGGTCCAGTTCTGCGCGTCGATGGCCTTGCTGACGGCGAGCATGCCGTAAAGCGGCGCCTCGAAGCTGCCGGCAAGCTCGGCCGTCACCATTTCGGCAGCGCGGCCATTATGCCTGAACACCGGGAACGAAGCGCGCTCCGGCGTCACCCGCACGACATCGCCGAGTTCGACCACGCCGCGGTCGCCAGGCAGGACATTGGCCGGAATTGGGGTGGTCAGGAAGCGCTCGTCGAGCGTCCTTTCGCCCTTCGGCCGCTCGATCCGGATCGGGATCGGCTGGCGGCCTCCGCCGCGATGCGAATAGCCGACGGTCTTGCCCCCATTGAGGATGGCAAGCGTGTCGAAGACGTCGCTTTCCTCGACATGGAAGAACTCCGCATCGTCGGTGGAGATCGTGGCGCGCAGCCGGCGTGCCGGCTGTCCCCAGGAGTTGTCGACGTCGACGATGAAGGGCACGGAGCGGAACGCCGCCTCGATCCTGGCGGCGACCTTGCGACGGGTCCCGCCGTCGGGTCCGTAGATCTCGGCCAGCAGCGTTGCCATCACCGGCGGGCCGGGCGGCGGCTCGACCACCTTCAGGCTGGTGCCTTGCGGTACGGGGATCGTGGCGATGCGTTGGCGGACGTCGAGCGCGATCTCATGGCTGGAGCGGGCACGGTTCGCCTTCGGCAGCAGGTTGAGCGCCACGTCGCCCTGCTGCGGCTCGGTGCGCAGGACGGCGTGGCGGACGAGGCCGTTGAAGTTGAAGGGTGCCGCCGTGGCGGCATGTGTCTGGACCGATCGAACCTCCTTCAATTCGAGAACCTTGGCGGCGACGGCCTGCGCCACCGCATCGGTCGCTTCGACGGAAGACCCTTCCGGCAGATCGATGGTCACCGACAGGTCGGACTTGTTGTCGAAGGGCAGCAGCTTGACCGTGACATGCTCGGTGTAGAACAGCGCGAGCGAGCCGAGCGTCAGCACGCCGACGACGAGCAGGAAGGCCCAGCTCGCCTTCTTCGAGGCCAGGATCGGCCGGGCGACGGCGGTGTAGGCGCGGCCGAGCGGGCCGCCATTGCCATGATCCTGGTGGGCATGCACCGGCGCCCGCCCGGCAAGTTTAAGCATCAGCCACGGCGTCACCGTCACCGCGACGAAGAAGGAGAAGATCATCGCCGCCGAGGCATTGGCCGGGATCGGGCTCATATAGGGGCCCATCATTCCCGAGACGAACAGCATCGGCAGCAGTGCGGCGACCACGGTCAAGGTGGCGACGATGGTCGGGTTGCCGACCTCCGCTACCGCCTCGATTGCCGCCTGCCGGCGATCCCGGCCGCCGCCCATGGCCCAGTGGCGCGAGATGTTCTCGATTACCACGATGGCATCGTCGACGAGAATGCCTATGGAGAAGATCAGCGCGAACAGCGAGACGCGGTTCAGCGTGTAGCCCATGACGCGCGAGGCAAACAGCGTGAGCAGGATGGTCACCGGAATGACGACGGCCACGACCATCGCTTCGCGGCGGCCGATGGCGACCCAGACCAGTACGATGATCGAGATCGTCGCCAGGCCGAGATGGTAGAGGAGCTCATTGGCCTTGTCGTTGGCGGTCTCGCCGTAATTGCGCGTCACGTCGATCGAGATATCGCCGGGGATCAGCCCGCCCTGGAGCAATGCGACCCGGTGCAGAATGGCGTCGGCGACGGCGACCGCGTTCGATCCAGCGCGTTTGGCGATTGCGAGCGTGACAGACGGCACGCGGTCGACACCAACGCCGGCCCCGGTGACCGTTGACACCAGCGTATCACCTGTGTCGGCGGCGAAGGCGACGTCGGCCACATCGCGGACATAGACGGGACGGTTGTCACGCGATGTCAGGAGCAGGTTGCCGATCTGGTCGGGCGAGGCCAATGTCTCGCCGGCGACGATGTCGATCTGCTCGCCCCTGTCGCGCACACGTCCGGCGGGAAAGGCCTTGTTGGCGCCCGACACCTTGGCGGCGAGCTGCTGCAGGGTGACACCGTAAAGGGCGAGCTTTTCCGGGTTCGGATTGACGCGGATGATCTCTCCGGTGTCGCCGACCAGATAGGTTAGGCCGACATTGTCGATCTTGGCGATCTCGGTGCGCAGTTCGCGCGCGATGCGGGTGAGGTCGTTGGCCGTCATGCGCGCGGCCGCCTCCGGCTTCGGCGACAGCGTCAGCGTGACGATGGCGACGTCGTCGATGCCGCGGCCGACGATCAGCGGCTCGGGCACGCCGACGGGAATGCGATCCATGTTGGCGCGCACCTTGTCGTGTACGCGCAGCACGGCAGCGTCCGACGATGTGCCGACGATGAAGCGGGCGGTGACCATCACCTGGTCGTCGCGCGTCTGCGAATAGACATGCTCGACGCCGTCGATGCCCTTGACGATCGTCTCCAGCGGCTCGGTGATCAGCTTCACGGCGTCGTCTGCCTTGAGGCCATCGGCGCGCACGAAGATGTCGACCATCGGCACCGAGATCTGCGGCTCCTCCTCGCGCGGCAGCGTAAGCAGCGCCACCAGCCCGAAGGCGAAGGCGGCGACCAGGAACAGCGGCGTCAGCGGCGACGCAATGAAGGCCCGCGTCAGCGCACCGGCGATGCCTAACGAGGCGGGACCTTTCATGGGGTGACCACGACCTCGCCGGCCGCCAGGCCGGTCAGGATCTCGACATAGTCACCGTCGGCGCGCTTGGTCCGTTCGCCTGTGACCACCGCGCGCTCGACACTTCCACCACCTGCGGCGACGCGCACGAAATCGATCCCCGAACGGGTCTGGATCGCCGAAGCCGGCACCAGCAGCGCGGAGCGCTCGGCGACCGGCAGCTCGACCAGGACACGGGCATCGATGAAATTGGTATCGAGATTATCAACCTCGACGTCGGCGATGACGCGGCCATTGTCGATCTGCGGATAGATCTTGGCGAGGCGGCCAGGGGCCTCCTTGCCGCCGGCATTGATACGGATGGCGGCGCCCTCTCTCAGGGACGCCGCGTAACGCTCCGGAACGGCCAGCCGTAGGAACACGCCGCCGCCACCAATGGTGGCCACCACTTCACCGGCCATGATGACCGCGCCACGCGTCGCCGGCACGGTCAGCACGCGGCCGTCGCCGGGAGCAAAGACATCGCCCTCGGCGCCCTGTTGCACGATCACCGAACGCTGGGCCTCGGTCGCGGCAAGCTGGTTGCGCGCGACGTCGACTTCGGTACGGAGCTGATCGAGGCGCTGCGCGGTCACGACGCCCTTGTCGACCAGCGACTGGCCACGGGCGAGTTCGGACTGCGCGGTGTCCAGCTGTGCCTGCAGCGCGCGCAACTGGGCGTCCAGCGCGGCGACCTGATACGCGATCTTGTCGTCCTGGACGGTGGCAATCTTTTGCCCCGCCTTGACCGGTTCACCCTCGGTGACGGCCAGGTCGACGATCAGCCCGCCGATGCGGGCGCGCGCCGGGACAGTGTCGCGCGCCTCGACACGGCCATAGACCGCTTTCCATTCGGTCACGGTCGTCGGCGCCAGCGTCAGCGTGCCGGCAAGCGCTGGAGAGGTCGCCAGCAACGCGGCGACCAAAAGGGGCATGCGCATCCGGGTCTTCCTTAGAATGCGCATCCCGGCTTGACGCCGAGCTTGCGGAAGACCATCGCCGCCGGACAGAAGCCGGTGAACGCCGATTGCAGCATGTTCAAGCCGACGAAGACCGTCAGCCATACGAACAGCGGCGAGACAAAGGCGGTGAGCACCACGGACAAAAGCACCATGGTGCCGGCGAAGGCGAGAACGGAACGGTCAAGGGACATCGACATCTCCATTTGTATATGATTATATGTAGATATATGAATGTTATCGTTGACTGCAAGGGGCTAAGCCAGATTTGTCGCCGGCGGTTACGGGCCTTCGATTGGGCCGCCAGCCGCCGTCCGCCTGAGGGCCGGTCGCAGCGGCTTGCCCCGGTCAGGCTCCCGGGACATCCGCTGATACCTCGACCTTAATCTGCTTGAGCTTGTCGATGCCGAGCGCCTGCAACGCCAGGCGCTCGTAGAAGGGTTCGGACTTGCCGGTCCTGATCTTATGCAGGAAATACTTCTCAAAGCCGACCTTGGCGGTGTGCACCCATTTGCCGGAGGAGGACCAGTTGACGTTGCGCGGCGGAATCTGCGGCTGCGCTACGAAGGCGACACCGGAATCGCCGAAATCGGCGAGGCAGACCGCGTTCCACGTGCCCTGGGCATCGGGCTCGGCGCCCTTCACCAGCCGACCAATGTTGCGCGCCGTCGCCGTCACCATGGATTCGATCATGAAGCCGGTCTTGGGCACGCCCACCGGTACAGGTGTCTTGCCGATCGGCGGGATGGCGACGCAGACGCCGACCGCGAATATTTCGGGGAAGGCCGGGTTGCGCTGGTGCTTGTCAACGATGATAAAGCCGCGCGGATTGGTGAGCCCCTCGATGCCGCGCACCGCCGCCACGCCGCGGAAGGCCGGCAGCATCATCGCAAAGGTGTGCGGCAATTCATGCGCCTGCCTGACCGACCCGTCGTCGGCGATTTCCTGGACGAACATCTTGCCGGGCTCGACCTTGTCGACCTTGGCGTTGCAGATCCACTTGATGTGATGCTGGCGCATCTCGCTCTCGAGCAGGCCCTTGGTGTCGCCGACGCCGTCGAGGCCGAGATGGCCGATATAGGGTTCGGAGGTGACGAAGGTCATGGGCACGCGGTCGCGCACCCTGGCGTCGCGCAACGCCTTGTCGAGGATGAAGGTGAATTCGTAAGCCGGTCCGAAGCAGGACGCGCCCTGGACCGCGCCGATGACGACCGGACCCGGCCTGGCGACGAGCGCGTCGAAGGCCGTCCTGGCCTTGAGTGCGTGGTCGATCTGGCAGACGGACTGGGTGTTGTGCTCCGGCCCGAGGCCCTCGATCTCATCGAAAGCGAGTTCGGGGCCGGTGGCGATCACCAGATAGTCGTAGGAGACAGATGAGCCGTCATTGAGTTCCACCGTGCGCTCAACCGGGTGGACGCGCCTGGCTCCTTGCGGATGAAAACCGATCTTGCGCCGTGCCAGCACCGGAGCAAGGTCGATCTCGACCGCTTGCCTGTCGCGCCAGCCGACGGCGACCCAGGGGTTGGACGGCACGAATGAATAGTGGCTGCCATTGTTAACGACGGAAACCTGGTGTTCCCCGGCCAGTCCGTCGCGAAGCTCGTAGGCCATGATGGTGCCTCCCAACCCGGCACCCAGGACGACGACATGCGCCATGCTCTTCCCTCCTTTGCGTTGCTTCTAGCGTAGCGCCAACGTTTCTGCCCCCGCGCAGGGATCGACGTTCGATAATCCTGCTCCATTGCGGCCGGCCGCGACTTGATCCGGATCAAATGAGCGCCGGGCGCTGGGCACGCGGTATCGAACCGTCGGATTGACAGATCCAAGGGTCGGGCCAATATTATTTGTGGCTCTTAATATGATAATGTATTGATATGCGTAATGAGAAGATCATCCAACTGGACAAAAAGGCACGCGAGGCAGCTGAACTGCTTGCGGCGATGGCCAATGAAAAGCGGCTGATGGTTCTATGCCATCTGCTAAACGGCGAGACGAGCGTCAATGATCTTGCCAAACTTGTCGCCATGAACCAGTCGGCGCTGTCGCAGCTCTTGTCGAAACTACGGGCACTGAAGCTGGTCGACACCCGACGCGATGCCCAGCAAATCTACTATAGGCTGGCCTCGGTGGAGGTCGAGCGCATTCTGCAGACACTCTACGGCATCTATTGCGACCCGGCGACGAAGGTGGCGAACTCCAGATCCAGGTGACATCGCACCCGCGCAATGGAGCCTAATGAGAACCGGGATGACGCATATCGTCCAACGCCTGACCAGCAGGAGGAGATGGTTCGAACAGCATTTCCAGGTCGAGGTTCGCGAGATGGCGTTGCTCCACATCACGGGTGGTCGTCGCGCCCTCGCAGCCGGTGGCCTACGTAGTTTCCCGTAGGGACATAACCGAATTTCGCGTGATCCGAATTCGCGCGATTGCTGTTGTCACGATCAACCGGGAACACAGCCATGTACGCTCAACAGATCGCCCACATTGAACTGCCAGTGCAACAGAGCCCTTTTTCCCTCCTCGATGGGGCATTGCCTCAGCCGGTCAGCTTCTTCCCAGCTGGTACGGAGATCTACGCCCAGGGCGAAAGGGCTGGGCCTCTTTACCAGGTCGAATTCGGCGCCGTGCGCGTCTACCGTTTGCTGGCCGACGGCCGGCGGCAGATCAGCGCCTTCCATATGGCCGGAGAGACATTCGGCTTCGAAGCCGACACCACGCACCATTTCTTCGCCGAGGCCATCAACGCGACCGGCGTGCGCGTCTTGCGGGTCGCCGCGGCCGCCGACATGTCCCGGCAGTTGCTGCCGCTGGCCCTCAAGGGCCTGATCAGAGCGCAGGAACATCTGCTGGTGCTTGGTCGCCAGAACGCCCTAGAACGTGTGGCGGCTTTCCTCGTCGACATGGCCGAACGCCAGGGCGGATTGCGCCAGGTCGAACTGCCGATGTCGCGGATGGATATCGGCGACTATCTCGGCCTCACGATCGAGACGGTCTCGCGGGTCTTCACCCGCCTGAAGGACAAGGGCGTCATCCGCCTCATCGGCCTGCGCAGCCTCGATATCCTCAAGCCGGACGTGCTCTTGGACATGGGCGAATAGCGCCCTCATCGCCCCGGCGACGCCATACAACGGCGCCCACAGGGCTAGTTAGGATCAGACGACGATGAGCAAAACCCTGACCACGCACACCGGATTCTGCTTTGAAGTGCGCGCCGCACGACCTGAAGATGAGCCAACATTGGCAGAGTTTTTCACCCATGTGACGCCGGAAGATTTGCGTTTCCGCTTTCTCGGCGCCGTGCGCGAAGTATCGCACGAACGGCTGGTCGCAATGACCCGCTCCGACGACACCCACATCCATAATTTCCTCGCGTTCGCACCGGGAGGAATGTTGATCGCGGTGGCAACGCTCGCCAGCGATCCGGCCGACCGGCGTGGCGAGGTCGCAGTCTGCATTCGCGACGACCACAAGCATCTGGGGGTCAGTTGGGAATTGCTCGCCCACATCGCGCGCTATGCGGACGAGCACGGTCTGGAATCGATCGAATCGATCGAAAATCGGGAAAACCGCGCTGCGATCGAGCTCGAGCGCGAGATGGGCTTCACTGTCACCACGGATCCTGACGACCCGACGCTCGTGCTGGTCCAGCGCAAGCGGGGCGCCAAGTTGCCGAAGTAGGTACGGGTGAGTGCTTCCAGCTGTGGGAAGATCGCTCAGAATGTTAGCAGTTCTCTTGCCACGGCTTGTTCTTCGTTGGCGGGAATGACGAGAATGTCGACGCTGGAATCTCGCGCGCCGACAACACCCGCACCGTTCTGGTTCAAATCATCGTCGAGCGCTACGCCAAGCCATTCGGCTGCCTCGCAAATCTTATGCCTGATCAGCGGCGCGTGCTCACCAATGCCAGCGGTGAACACCAGCGTGTCGAGCCCGCCAAGCGCGGCGGCAAGCGACCCGATCTCCAGTCCGACGCGATAGATGCCTACCCCGCGCCCGGCGGCATTGCGAGGTAGCTTATTGTGGCTGTGCCAGGAGTATTTCCGACGGGGCGGCACCGAAGTTACCGAAGCTACCATGCTTCACCGATGGGCGATCCTGGAAGCTGTTTGCAAGCTTTCACACCCGCTCCGCGGGCCCGTCGACCGCGAATTTCCGACTAAGAGCACCCTGCCCTTTGCAGCAATGAAACGGGCTCACGTCAAAGAGCTCCGGGACACACGGGCCGATGCTCCGGGAGCTGCGAACAACATAACGAAGGCCATCAGCGCCATGTTTGCGTGGGTGAAGGATGCCGAGATTGTCGACGTCAACCCTGCAAACGGGAAAGCGCCTCACCACGGGCGACGATGAAGGTCTTCACACTTGGGAAGTGTCCGAGATCGTCCAGTATGAGAACCGGCACCCGCGCGGGACGATGGCTCGCATGGCACTGGCAATTTTCATGTTCACGGGGGCTGCGGCTGTCCGATGCGGCAATCTTCGGCAGACAACACATCACCGAGGTTCACAACAAGAATACGGGTAACTGGGAGAAGTGGACCGGATCAAGCCGGGCAAGACAGACAAAAGTAAGGTGCGCAGCCAGCCGGTGGTCGTCGAATTGCCGTTGCTGCCGGAACTCGAGGCCGAGCTTTCCTGCGCACCGGCGGGCAACCTGACATTCCTCGTTACCGAGTATGGCCGGCCCTTTCGGAAAATGGCCTTGGGAACAAAATGCGCCAATGGTGCGATGAAGCCGGACTTCCCAACTGCAGCGCCCATGGGGTGCGCAAGGCAGGTGCTACCGTCGCTGCAGAAAACGGTGCCACGCACGAGCAGCTGAAAGCGATATATGGCTGGACTACCTATCAGCAGCCTGACCACTACATCCGCAAGGCGCGCCGCCGGATAGTGGCTCAGTCAGCCCGGACCCTGCTGGTATACGATCGAAACGAGAACGAAAATGTCCCACTTTTTGACGGGGCTGAGGAAGGTGGGACAAAAAAGACCAAAAAAGCAGTTAAATCAATGGCGGAGAGAGCCAATGGTGGGCCCGGAGGATGTATGAAAACTATTGATTCTATTGCGTTTTTCGTGGGCCAAAATTAGAAAGTTCCCGTATCGTTCCGTATTGTCTTGCGATTGATCCCGACATCAGATTTCGACACGCCAGCGCGAAACAGTATCGGCTTGTGGCGACGTCATTTCCCTATCAAGCCATGCCATCGGCCTACCCCGCCGCCAAAGCCGTCACTTCACGGCGGAACGGCAGCGCATCACCAATATCGTCTTCGTCCAGTTCGCGCGCGAAGCGGTGTCCGGCATAGGTCGCCCAGGCGATCGGACCTGGCGCCTCGGCATCGCCTATGACCTTGATCGAGCGAATGCCATTGTCGGCCCATTCGTCGCGCCGGGCTTTCAGGTCGCGCCAGACCTGGTCGTCCTGTTGGCGCGACGTCACCAGCACCACGGCGTCGGCGGCAATGTCGCGTTCGGCACCGGTGTAGGCGCAGACGGTGGCAACGCCTCCCGGCACGACGCGCGTCACGGTCCGGTTCAGCACGATCTCGACGCCGAGCCCGGCCAGACGGCGGTGGATGGCGCCCTGCTCCAGCGTGTTGCGGGTCCAGTCCGACACATAGGCGGACGGCGTCACCAGCGTCACCCTAGCGCCATTGCGCGCCATCAGCTCGGCCAGAACGCCGCCCATGTGGTAGTGGTCGTCGTCGAACAGCACGATGGTGCCAGTCGGCACATTGCCGCCCATCAAATCGTCCGGCGTGTAGACCGGCATGGCCAGATCCATCGGCATCGGCACGACATGCGCGCGTGCCACGCCGTCGCGGCGCCATGTTGAGCCGGTCGCGATGGCGATGTTTTGAAAGCCGAAGGCCAGGATCTCGTCGGCAGACAACCGGCTTTCGAAATAGATGTCGACATTGGCCATCTGGCTGAGCTGATACTGGCGATAGTCGCGCACGCGGCCCCAGGCGGAAAGGCCAGGCAAGAGGCACTCGCGCGCCACGCGGCCGCCGAGCTCGGTCCCGGCCTCGGCGAGGGCCACCTGATAGCCGCGCAGGCCGAGCGCGCGTGCAGCCTCCAGCCCGGCAGGACCGGCACCGACGATCAGCACGCTGTCACTGTCGCCCTTAGCCTGCATGCGTTCGGGATGCCACCCCTTGCGCCACTCCTCCATGAAGGTCGGGTTCTGCGTGCAGCGCGAGATCGACATGGTCATGTCGCCGGTAATGCAGATGTTGCAGCCGATGCACTCGCGAATGTCCTCGATCCGCCCCTCTTCAACCTTCTTCGGCAGGAAGGGATCGGCGATCGACGGCCGCGCGCAGCCGATGAAATCAAGCGTACCGGACTTGATCATCTTCACCATCACGTCTGGCGAGGTAAAATCATCAGCAAGCGGACGTTCCGCTGGCAAGAAGAATTTCGCTTGGTGGCGGACGAAAAAAGCGACGGCGTGCAGATCCTGGCCGTGCCAGAGAGAGCCAACATTTGAAAACATCAATTGCCGGGGTGAAAATCTCGATTGCGCCCGGTATCATCTATGAAAATACCCAAATCGGAAGGACGCCGGTGCAAACCAAGAAGATCATCAATGACGGCAATCGCGCCGTCGACGAGATGCTGGAAGGCATCCTGGCAGCGCATCCCCGCCATCTCAAAAGCGTGGACGGCAGCCCACGTTCGATCATCGCCCGCGACGGACCGCGCCAGGGTAAGATAGGCCTCGTCATTGGTGGCGGCTCGGGCCACGAGCCGAGTTTTCTCGGCTTTGTCGGCAAGGGGCTGGCAGACGCGGCGGCCATCGGCAACGTCTTCGCCTCGCCGCCGCCCGACCCGATCCTTGAATGCGCAAAGGCAGCAGATGGCGGCGCCGGTGTGCTGTTCATGTACGGCAACTATGCAGGCGACGTAATGAATTTCGACATGGCGGCCGAGATGGCTGGGATGGACGATATTGAGGTGCGCACGGTGCTGAGCACCGACGACGTCGCGTCCGCGCCCGTTGGCGACAGGCACAAGAGACGGGGTGTCGCGGGCAATTTCTTCATCTTCAAGGCGGCAGGTGCCGCCTGCGACCGCATGTTGTCCTTCGATGAATGCGAGCGCATCGCTCGGAAAGCCAACGACCAAACATTCACCATGGGTGTGGCGTTGGCGCCTTGTTCGTTGCCGCAAACCCGCCGGCCGAATTTTGAGATCGGACCCGACGAGATGGAGATCGGCATGGGCATCCATGGCGAACCCGGCATCGCGCGCGGAAAGCTTAAAACGGCCGACGAGATCACCGACGAGATGCTGGACAGGATCCTCGCCGAGATGGCGCCGGCACGCGGCGAGAAGGTCGCCGTGCTGGTCAATTCGCTCGGTTCGACACCGCTGATGGAACTCTACATCATGAACCGGCGCGTGAAGCAGAGGCTTGACGATATCGGTGTGTCCATTCACGCAAGCTGGGTCGGCAATTACTGCACCTCGCTCGAAATGGCCGGCGCTTCGATCACGCTGCACCACCTCGACGAGGAGTTGCAGACGATGCTCGACCACCCTTGCGACTGCGCCATGTTTCGCGTTGGCTAAAACCTGTCGGAGCAGCAAGGGGACAAAGACATGACAACGATCGACACTGCCCACCTTGCCGCAATGTTCGCTGCCATTGCGGACGCCATGTCAGCCGACCGGGACCGGCTGTGCGCGCTTGACGGCGTGATTGGCGACGCCGACCACGGCATTGCGATGGAGCTTGGATTTTCCGCGGCACGCGACGCGGTTGCCGCATTGAACGCCGGGACCACCGAACCGACCACTTTGCTGAACACGGCGGCGAGGTCGTTCCTGAATGCCGTCGGCGCATCCTCCGGTCCGCTCTATGCCACCGCGTTCATGCGCGGCGCGGCAGCCGTGAAAGGCAAGACGACGCTCGATGAGGCGGACATGGTCGCCATGTTCCAGGCCATGGCCAAAGGCATCCAGGATCGCGGCAAGGCTGAAACAGGCGAAAAGACGATGATGGATGCCTGGGCGCCGGCTGCGACGGCGGCGGGCGAGGCGCTGGCCGCCGGCACGGGCCTGGCCGGCAGCCTTGCAGCTGCGGCCGAGGCGGCAAAGGCGGGCGCGGAGGCGACCAAGGCGATGATCGCCACCAAGGGACGGGCCGCCCGCCTCGGCGAACGCTCGCTTGGCCACATGGATCCGGGAGCGGCGTCTGCCGTAACCGTGATCGAGGCGATGCGGATCGCCTTGACCGGCTAGACCATCTCCATTTCGGAAAAGATCATATTCACGCAATAGGATAGAGGCTTGACTCGACTCTACCCGGCATCTTCAGCGCTTCGCGTCGAGCTTGTCGACGGCCTGCACATTTGCTGCAGACGGGCCGTTCGGATCGAACTCCGAGGCCAGCCACGCGTCGGCGATCGATTTCGCCAGTTCGGGACCGATCACGCGGGCACCCATGGTGATGATCTGGGCGTTGTTCGATTTTGCGGCGCGCTCCGCCGAATAGGTGTCGTGGGTCAAGGCTGCACGAATGCCCGGCACCTTGTTGGCGGAGATGCTGACGCCGATGCCGGTGCCGCAAAACAGGATGGCGCGATCGTAGTTGCCGTCGATAATTTCGTGGCCAACTGCGGCGGCGATATCGGCGTAGAATCCGGCCTGGCTGAGATCGACGACCTGCAGTTCGGGTTTGGTAGCGAGATGCTTGGCGATGACGTCGAGCAGCGGCTTGCCGGCGCTGTCGGCTCCGAGTGCGATCTTCATAACATGAACTCCTTTTGCTTCGCGGTCAGCGCTCGATTGCGCCCGACGCCTTTTTTAGAATGTCGATGTACCCTTCCGCTTGCCACGCCGAGCGGCCGATGAACAGCCCGTCGATATGTGGCTGGCCGATCAGTTCGGCCGCGTTGCCTGGATTGACGCTGCCGCCGTAAAGCACAAGCGGGGAGGCCGGCAAACGGCTTTGGGCGACCTGCTTGATCAGGGCCTGCTGCTTGTCGGCATAGTCCGCGCTTGCTGGAATGCCTTTCTCGCCGATCGCCCAGACCGGCTCATAGGCAAAGAGGATTTCGGCCGACAGTTCGTCGTCCTTCAAGCCCTGCAGTGCACCGAGAACCTGCGCGGTCAGGACATGATCGGCGCGGCCGCCTTCGCGCTCGGCCAACGTCTCGCCAACGCAGATCAGCGGCACCAGGCCATGCTTGACCGCCGCCGCCGTCTTCAATCCTACTGTCGCATCCGTTTCGCCGAAATGCTCGCGACGCTCGCTATGGCCAAGCTCGATCAGGTCCAGCCCGCAATCCCTCAGCATCACCGGCGAAATCTCTCCCGTCCAGGCGCCGGCATCGGCCCAATGCATGTTCTGGGCACCGACCTTCACGCGGGTGTCGGCGAGAGCCGCCTTCACCTGCCGCACCGCGGTGAACGGCGGAATGACGAAAGGCTGTATCGCCGGATCGAAACCGGGCACGAAGGCCGCCAACGCATCAGCGAACTGCAATGCCTCCGCCAGCGTCTTGTTCATCTTCCAGCTCGTGCCGACCCAATATGGGGTCATTCTTTTCTCCTTCGATCCGAAATTCGGACGACGCGTGTTCTCCCGGCCAGCATCGGCGCCGGCTTTCGAGCCGGCGTTTTCCCTCAGGCCCGAGGCTTGAGATCGTCGCGGCCGCTGTCGATGTAAGGCGCCCAGAAATCCACCGACTCGCGGATCATTGCAATCACCTGATGATCGACCGGTTCCCTCTCCCGGAACGAAAGTTCAAGGCAAATCTCGTTGTCGGTTCCGCCGCCCTGTCGCACGGTGTCGAGCAACTTCTGTGGAAGGATGCGACCATCTTTGTTGTAGGCGGCCGTGAAGGGCCAGTGGCCACCCTTGTTCATGGACGACTGCTTGATATGGATGATCGGGGATTGCAACGGAAAGGCTTTCGCCCAGGCATAGGGATCGGTATCGGCGGGGTTGGGTGAAGTGACGTCGCCATGGTCGATGTCGACCATCATTTTCATCGGGATCGGGAGCTTGGCCGCGTCGATGGCGCCCTGCAGGTCAACGCAGCTTTCGATCGTATGGCCAAACTCCCGCCCCACCGACATCGGCTCCCAGAACAGGTAGGTCAGGCCGGCTGCCTTGGCATGCTCGGCCACTTCGCACCAGCATTCGAGCGCGACGTCGAGAAGCGCTGCCCGCCGTTGCGGATCGTCATAATCCTTATAGGTGAAGATAGCGAACTGTGTGCCCATACCCGAAGCGCCGAGTTCGGCGGAGATGTCGGCAAAGGTCTTGAACCAGTCGACATAGTAGCGGCGCACATCTGCGTCCGGATGGCCGAAATGGTTGAGCCTGCCATAAGGCCCGGTCATCCCTGAGGTGACGCGTACTCCGGTCCGCGCCAGGGCGCTGTTGAACAGGCGCAGGAATTTGGCAATCGTTGCCGTCGGCCAGCCCGGATTGACGAATTCATGCGTCAGCTGCACGTCGCGGATGCCGATGCCATAGGCAATGGCGTCGATCAAATCGTCGGGATCAGCGAAACGATTGACCAGCGGGTTGGTGTTGAGAGAAAGCGTGAAGGCCATCAGTTTGCCGCCGCCATGATGTTAGCGCACCAGTCTTCAAATATTTTCCGCTCGGCCGCATTGATGTGCAACCCGTGCTTGGTGCGGCGTTCGAGAACATCGGCAGCAGTCATCGCCCATTCGGTCTCGAACAGGAAGGCAGCTTCGCGCTCAAAGAAATCCGGGCCGAAACGACGGCCGAGATCGGCTTCGTTTTTCACCCCTTTCAGCAAAGCGCGCGTGCGCGTGCCGTAGCTTCGCGCATAGTGCTTCACCAGCGACGGGCTAAGCGAGGAAAACTCGGCGTGCAGATCGCTCAAAAACTGCTCGAAATCCGCGTTGGGCAGGTCGCCCCCCGGCAAGGGAATTTTGGCGGTCCAGGCTTTCTTCATCGTCGGGAAGAATGGCTGGATTTTTTCCAGCGCATGTTCGGACAACTTGCGGAAGGTGGTGATCTTGCCGCCGAACACCGAAAGCAGTGGCGCGCCGCCATTCGGGGCGTCGAGTTCGAAGATGTAGTCGCGTGTCACCGCGCTTGGGTTGTCGGCATTGTCGTCATAGAGCGGTCGCACACCTGAGAAACTGTAGACCACGTCCTGCGCAGTCAGCTGGCGCTTGAAGTAGCGATTGACCACCTTGATCAGATAATCGACTTCGCTGGCCTCGGCAGCCACTTCCTCGGGCTTGCCTTCATAAGGAATGTCGGTGGTGCCGATCAGCGCCAGATCGTTCTCATACGGGTTGACGAAAATCACCCGCTTGTCGCTGTTCTGGATGAGGTAGGCCTGCCGTCCTTCCCAGAATTTGGGCACGACGATATGGCTGCCCTTCACCAGGCGAACGTTGCGGGTGGAATTCTGCCCGGCAACTCGGCTGATAATGTCGTTGACCCACGGCCCCGCCGCGTTGGCCAGCCCGCGTGCGCGGACCCTCGTCACAGCACCGGTGCGGCCGTCCTGCATGTCGATCGACCACAGGCCGCCTTCGCGCCTGGCAGCAATACAGGCGGTGCGAGTGAAGACTTTTGCGCCGCGCTGACTGGCGTCAAGCGCATTGAGCAGCACCAGCCTGGCGTCATCGACCCAGCAGTCGGAATATTCGAAGCCGAGCTTGAATTCGTCCTTGATCGGCGCCCCTTCCGGTGCCGTTCTTAGGTTCAGCGTCCTCGTTCCCGGCAGCCGCTTGCGGCCGCCAAGATGGTCGTAGAGAAACAGCCCGAGCCTGATAAGCCATGCCGGCCTGTCCTCGGGGCTATGCGGCAGCACGAAGCGCATCGGCCATATGATGTGCGGCGCCGCCTCAAGCAGCACCTCGCGTTCGATCAGCGCTTCGCGCACCAACCGGAACTCGTAATATTCGAGATAGCGCAGGCCGCCATGCACGAGCTTGCCGGAGCGTGAACTGGTGCCTTGCGCGAGATCGTCCTTCTCGCACAGGATGACCGACAGCCCTCGACCGGCCGCATCGCGCGCTATCCCGGCGCCGTTGACGCCGCCGCCAATCACAAAGAGATCGACAACATCTGACGTATCACTCAAGACTTTGCTCCTGTGCGGTGCGCCATGCCTTTCCACACCGGCCGCAGCGCCTGGCGCGCCGCGACAAAGGATGGAAACAGCGCATCGTAGGTTTGGGAAAGCGCCTCGTCATAGGTGTCGCATTCGCCCAGAAGTGGTGTCACCCATTCGGCGCAGCAATCATCCATGGAGCGATAAACGCCAAGCCCGACCGCGGCCATCATCGCCGCACCCGCAGCACCGGCTTCCTGGCGGCTGCTCGTCCTGACTTGCGCGCGGGTCACTGCGGCGATGATGCGGCGCAGCGAAGGGCTGCGCGCCGCGCCGCCCGACAGGCGGATTTCGCCCGGCACCGCGCCCATTGCCTGGTAGCAATCGCGCGCCGCGAAGGCCAATCCCTCAAGAACCGCGCGCGCCAGATCGCCAAAACCGTGCTTGACCGAAAGGCCGATGAAGCCTGCCCGCGCATCGGGATCGACGAACGGTCCGCGTTCGCCGGCGAGGGAGATATAGGGCTGATAGACCAGCGATCCCGGCTCCGATCCTTCGACCCAGGCATCGAGTGCTTTCAGCCATTCGTCGCGCGAAGGCTTGGCGCCGCTGGCAGTCAGCACGTCGCGCGCCAGGCCGAGCAGCCAGTCTATGTTGAGCGTCGCCGCCATGTTGGATTGCAGTTGCGCATAGGCGCCGGGAACCGGCATGGCGATCGTATAGCCGGACGCATTGTCGTTGAGCACGACATCGTCGGCGGTGCGCGCCAGGCGCGTGTGAATGCCGGTGGAGCCGATGACCGTGCAGCCGACATTGCCGCTTGGATCGTAGAGGCCGGCTCCGAGCGCGGTGCTGACCATATCCACGTAACCCAGCACCACCGGCGTGCCTTCGAGTAGGCCGGTCTCTCTCGCCGCCGATGGCGACAGCGGGTGATGGTCGGTCGTGCCTTCAAGCATGGGCGGCAACAAGCGGCGATGTGTCGTCAGATCGAGAATCTCGAGCACCGCATCGGAATAGCTGCGCGAGCGAAAATCGCCGAAGGTGAATGTGCCTTCCGACGGATCTGTGGCGCGCTCGCCGGTCATTTTGAAATAGAGCCAGTCCTTGCAATGAAAGGCGGTGGCGGCCCGCTTCAGGATTTCCGGGCTGTTCCTTTTCAGCCAGCTGAGCTGAGCGCCCTGCTGGCAGGCGTTGAGCCCGGTGCCGGTGATCTCGAACCGTGTGCGATCTCGGGCATCGCAGCGCATCTCGTCCACCAGATGGCCGGCGCGGGCATCGAGCCAGAGCCAGGCGCGCCCGACCGGCATGCCGTCGCCATCGATTAGCCAGGTACCGTCGCCCTGCCCGGTGATCGCCACCGCCGCAATTCGCCGCGCGAGATCGGGAATTTTCGTCACCAGTTCGCGAACCGTCTGAACCATATCGCGCCAGGTTTGATCGAGATCCTGCTCGGCGCCGCCGCCTTCCAGCGTGACGAAGCTGTTGGTCACCGACGCCATGGCAAGCTGCCGCCCCGAAAGATCGAAAGCGACCGATTTGATCACGGAGGTTCCCGCGTCGATCCCGATCAGCAGGTCTTTCATGCGGCAAGTTCCGGATGGTTATGAGGGCAATTCAAAGGAGCAGTCTTGTTGTCTGGAAGCCGTAGAAGAGGCAGGGAGTGTCCGCACGGACACCCCCTGTGCAGGTTTATTCCGACAGCACGAAGGGTGCGGTGTACTTGTCCACATTGTCCTTGGTGATGAGAAGGCAATCGAACAGCTGCTTCTCGCTGGTGGCGCCGGTGGCGCCCGTCTTGATGAACGAGTCGGCCTGCTGCACGGCCTTCGCCGAGAAGATGGCCACCGGCTGAAGCACGGTGTACTGCAGTTCGCCCGACTTGATGGCCGCAACCGCATCCGGCGAGCCATCAAAGCCGCCGACCTTGATGCCGGCGAGCTTGCCGGCTTCCTTCAGCGCCGCAACCGCACCAAGCGCCATTTCGTCATTGCCGCTGATCACGGCGATGATGTCGGGATTGGCCTGCAGCATGCTCTGCATCTTGTCGTGGCCCTGGGTACGATCCCAGTTGGCGACCTGCGAAGCAGCCTTTTCGAGATCCGGATACTGGCTCAGGACGGTCGCGTAGCCGTTCGAGCGCGTGGCAGCGTTGTTGTCCGACGGGGCGCCGAGCAATTCGACATACTTGCCCTTTTCACCGACCGCCTGCACCCACTGCTGGGCACCGAGAGCCGCACCCTGCGCGTTGTTGGAGACGAGCTGTCCCTTGGCGAGGCCTTCCTGGTTGATCTCGGCATTGACGAGGAAAACCGGGATGTTGGCGGCAATCGCCTTCTTCACCGCGCCGACCGAACCATCGGCATTGGCCGGGTCGAGGATGATCGCCACCGACTTGTTGGTGATGGCGGTGTCGATCAGATTGCTTTCCGTGTTGGTGTCACCCTTGTGGGCAGCGACATTGGCCGTATAGCCGAGCTTTTCGGCCTCGGCCTTGGCGACGTTGCCTTCGGTCAGCCAATAGGGATTGGCCGGATCGTTGACGATGATCGAGATCAGGCCCGCGGCCGATGCGGCTGCGCTAAACCCAACCACCATTGCGGCAGCTAGCAAACTTCTAAGCACGATTTTCATGTACATTCCTCCAATGATTTACGCGGTGTTGCTGCCGGTCACCCGGCAGTCTTCCCTTGGGCAGGATTGGCCGGTTCGGCCTTCCCCCGTTTCTGAGAAGTCGGTTGGCCGCCCGTGGAAGCTGGAAGCTTGCTACGGCGGCGATACTGAACGGCATTGAGGAGCACGGCGAGCACGATGACGGCGCCGGTGAACACTGTCTGCCAGTAGGATGAGATGCCGATGATCACCAGACCGTCGGACAGGAAGCCGATGACGAAGGCCCCGAGCAAGGTGCCGCGGATGTTGCCGCGCCCGCCGGTCAGCGCCGCGCCGCCGATGACGACGGCCGCGATGGCCGTCAATTCGTAGGTGGTGCCCGCGGTCGGTCCGGCTGAGGTCAGCTGCGAGGACAGGATCAGGCCGGCAATGGCGGCGCAGATGCCTGAAAGCACATAGACTGAAATCTGCACCGTCTTGACCGGAACGCCGGAGAGTTCGGCGGCGCGCTCATTGCCGCCCGAGGCGTAGAGCCAGCGGCCGAAAGCGGTGCGGTTCAAGACGATGCTGCCGATCAGCGCGATGACCACCAGCACCACCACGCCGGTCGGCACGCCGAACAGGCGGTTGAAGCCGAGCGCGTCGAAGCCGGTGTTGCCCAGCTCCGGCTTGCCGCCGAGATTGTTGTAGGTCAGGCCACTGGTCATCAGCAGCGCCAGGCCGCGCGCCATGTACATGACGCCGAGCGTGGCGACGAAGGCCGGAACCTTGAACCGCGCGATCAGCACGCCGTTGACCAGGCCGACGGCAGCGCCCAGCATGCAGGCCAGCACCGCCACCACCCAGACCGGAGGGTAGAGAACGATGCCCAGCCAGGTCAGCGTCACGCCCTGCATCAGAAATCCGGCAACGACGCCGGCAAGCCCAAGCGTCGAGCCCACCGACAGGTCGATGCCGCCATTGAGGATGACAAGCAGCATGCCGACGGCGAGAATCCCGAAGATGGCGACATGCGAGGCCATGGTCAGGAAGTTCGCCACCGAGAGGTAGTAGGGCGACAGGATCGAGAAGACGACGATGATGACGATCAGGGCAAAGAAAGCCCGACCTTCGAGCAGCAGCTTGGCCACGTCGAAGCCCTCGCCGCCCGTGCTGGGGCTGGACTGTTTGCTGGCCTGGCTGACATCGGTCATGATCGGGGCTCCGAAATTCTATGATCAGGCGACCACGGCTTCGCCGGAGGCGGCCATGATCTGCTCTTTGGTGGCGTTCGCGCCGAACTCGGCTGAAATCTTGCCGCGCCGCATGACGACGATGCGGTGGGCGATGCTGAGGCACTCATTGACCTCCGAGGTCGAGAAGATGACCGCCAGGCCTTGCGCAGCGCGCTCGCTGAGCAGACGGAAGACTTCGGCCTTGGCGCCAACATCGATGCCGCGGCTCGGCTCGTCGAGAAGGATGACCTTGGGGTTGGTCGTCAGCATCTTGCCGATGACGACCTTCTGCTGATTGCCGCCCGACAGCGATCCGATCATGGCGTTGCCGCCGGCGGTCTTGATGGTCACCTTGCGAATCGAGTCGTCGATCAGTGCGCGTTCCCTGGGGCGGGAGAGGAACAAGCCCTTGGCGAAAGCCTCGATGCTGGCAAGCGACAGATTGCGGCCGACGGTCATCGTCTGGACCAGACCGTCGCGCTGGCGGTCCTCGGGCACCAGCACCAGGCCTCTGGCGATGCGCTGGGCAATGGTCAGCCCCGAGACGTCCTCGCCTTCCAGCAGCGCCCGCCCGCCCGCCATCGGAACGCGTCCGGCAACGGCTTCCAGCAATTCCGTGCGCCCGGCGCCCATCAGTCCATAGATGCAGACGATCTCGCCTGCCCTGACGTCCAGCGACAGGTGATCGACGACCGAGTAGCCTGAACCCGAAGTGTCGGTGACGCTGACATCCTCGATCGACAGCGCCACCTCGCCGAATTCATGGCCGGTCGGTGGCGTGCCGAGGTCAAAATTCTCACCCACCATGTTGCGGACGATCCATTCGAGATCGATGTCCTTGGCCTCGGCCGTCGCCGTGATCGATCCGTCGCGCAGCACGACGGCATAGTCGGTAATCTGCAGCGCCTCTTCGAGGTGATGCGATATGTAGACGATCGAGACGCCGCGGCTGGTCAGGTCGCGGATCACCTTGAACAGCACTTCCACCTCTGTGGCACTGAGTGCGGAGGTCGGCTCGTCCATGATCAGGATGCGGGAATCGACCGACAATGCGCGTGCGATCTCGACGATCTGCTGCTGCCCAAGGCGCAGATCCTCGACCAGGGTCATCGGATCGATGTCTTCTTCGAGGTCGGCCATCAGCGCCCGCGCCTGGCGCGACTCCTCGGCGAAGTCGAGGCCGGTTCTGGTGCGCAGTTCGCGGCCCATGAAGATGTTGTCGCGAACGCTCAGATTCGGCGCCAGGCTGAGCTCCTGGTGGATGATCGAAATGCCGCGATCGCGCGCATCCGAAGACGAGGAAAAGCTGACGAGATTGCCATCGAGCACGATGTCGCCGGATGTCGGCGTCACCACGCCGGACAGGATCTTCATCAGCGTCGACTTGCCGGCGCCATTCTCTCCAAACAGGGTGGTGACCTTGCCGCGATGGATGTCGAAGTTGACGCCTTTGAGCGCGTGAACGCCTCCATACGACATGACGATATTGCGCGCCCAAAGCACGGCGTCGCCAGTCGCGGGTTCTGTGCCGGAAGCCGTTGTCATTTGACGTCCAGCCTCACCGGCGTGACCAACCAGCTCTTCGGATTGACCAGCTTGAAGGCGCCGACCACCGCTATGGTCTTGCCGGTCAAGGCGCTGGTATCGACTTTCGCCAGCACCTCTTTCTTCATCTCGTTGTTCAGCGCCGAGCCGGCGTCTTGGTATTCGATCTGGTTGGTGAACTGACCGAAGGTGATCTTGCCGGTGGCGTCGCGAAGCTCTGTGCCGTTGATCGCCGGCCCTGTCTGTACGCGGACCGTCAACGTGTCCGGCAAACCGTCGATGGCGACTTTGTAGATGCCCGACTTTCCCTCGCCGACGACGCCGGTGAACTTGACCGAGATGACCGGCCCGACACCCGCGGGCACGCCGTATTCTTTCTCGGCCGTCGCCCTGTCCTTGGCGATCGCCGTCGCCACCGTCACCGCATCGGCGGCACGCGTCTCGACATCGGCCTGCACCTTGGGAAATTCCGACTTGCCGTAGTCGGCTGCGGAGAACACGGCGTTGCGAACATCGCCGGCGGAGCCGATCTTGACGATTTTGGTATCGAGCGCCATAGCGCCGAGCAGAAGCAGGACTGCGGCGCCGGCAAGTGCGCGGCGCAAGCCGGGCGAAGTCTGCCGGGGCGATGCGGTGGCAGCCTTGGCGCTCATGATACAACCCCCAGCGAAGCGGATTTTCCCTTGTCACGCATTCGACGATCCTCCGTTCACGCGGCGTTTCGTTGCACCGGATGCACTCTCAAGCCGACCCTGTTCGATCAGTGCCCTGGCGGTGCATTCGTCAGTGATCAGGCCGCTCAGATACCGGCTTTCGAGCACCGCCTTGATGGCCCGTACTTTCACCTTGCCGCCGGCCACCGCGACGATCCTGCGGCCCTTCAGCTGGTCGCGGGGCAGCGCCAGGATTCTTTCCGACAGCGCCGTTTCGACCGGGCGGCCCTTGTCGTCGAAGAAATGCGCAAGCAATTCGCCGACGCCACCGTCACGTTTGACATCGTCGATTTCGGACGGCTCGATCATGCCTGTGGCGACCAGCGACGCTTCCCGCTCGGCCGTGCCTATTCCGACGAACATCAGGTCGGACCGGCTGGCGAGCGCAAAGACATCGCTGATGCCACGCTGGCCAAGCAGCACCTCACGGTCCTCGGCGGTGTTGGCGACAAAAGGCACCGGCATGACAAAAGCCTGCGCGCCGGTCCGCTCGGCCAGGCGATGCATGACGTCGTGCGGGTTGGCGGCGAATTTGCGCGTTACCCCGCCAAGCAACGAGACAAAACGGATGTGGGCAGCAGTGGTGCGTGTCAGATATTCGACGCTGGCTGCAAGCGTGCGGCCATGGCCGACGCCGATCAGCATGTCTTCGCCGCGATCGATTTCGCGCTTGAGGAACTGGGCGCCGGCAATGCCCAGACCTTTGAGCGGCAGTTCGTCCTGATCGAGATCGGGAACCACTTCGCAATAGTCGAGCCCATAGGCGGCGGTCAGGCGCTGCTCCAGGTCGATGCATTCGGCGACATCTCCGTCGATGAACACTCTGACCAGGCCGTCCTGGTTGGCCTTAGTGATCAGCCGATGCGCCTTGAGGCTGGTCAGGCCAAGCCGCTTGGCCACCTGAGCCTGTGTGAACCCTCCGGCATAGTGGAGCCAGGCCGCGCGCGTGGCGAGGCTGGACTCGTGGTCGCGGTTCGCGGTTCCGCCGGATTTCAAGCCATCCCCTCCCCAGGGTGATAATATTATCTTTGTATGCAAAAATTTTCACACCTTTGCATCGCTGTCAATCCTCCGCAGATGGTTGCCTCAGCCAACGGATCGGGCAACCGACGCAGCATATTAGGAGGTCAACATATCAGGCGATCATACGGCGGCGTTAAATTAACGTCAATTTGCGTTATATCATGTTCAACGACAACATGGGCCCTTGAGCGTCGGCACCCGAAACAGCGAATAAGTATTTGTTTTTGTTTAAATGTTTCGCGACGGTTAAAATCCCAATCTGGATGTAAGACAGGAATTTTGGTGCACAAGGCGCAACAAGGGCAAACCGATCAGATTGCCCCAGAATACTATCGGCGTCGGCGATGGCGCGATCAGTCCAGCCGCATCAGGTTCCTGCCCTCAAGCTCGACAACAGCGGCTTCGACTTCCCGCGCGAGGCGCTCCGTGCTCCACGCCAACGCTCGCCCGGCGATCGCGGCAATCTCCTCCAGGTCGCGGCGCGTCAGCGAACCGCCTATCGCCAAAGTGCTGCGACGCATGACGACATCGGCCAAATGTTCGACGAATTCGTTGCGCGCGATGTAGTCGATTTCAGTCTTGCTATAGCCGTCCGAGTCCGGCAGGCGACCCCCATCATTCGACCCGTGCCTGGCGATCTGCGCGGCTCTGGTCCCGTAGCGCGACAGCAATTGATCAAGGCGCTCTTGCTCGGCGCCCGTTGCCTGCTGTGCCTCAGCCAGCCAGTCCGCGCGCGCCGCGGCATTGGCCGGAAAATCCCTCCCACCCCCGATCGGCATCGACTGAGTGGACACCTTGCGGCTGCGCTGCAAGCGCCCGAGCACGGTGTCAGCGACTTCCTCGGCAAAGCCGCGGAACGTCGTCCATTTGCCGCCGACCAGCGAAATGACTGCAAAGGGCCTGTTGCCGTCCGGCTCGGCAACCGGCGCCGAATGATCGCGACTGATCAGTCCGGGCGTCGCTGCTTCAGACGTCGGCAGGGGTCGGATGCCGCTATAGGCATAGACGATCTGGTCGAGCTCGAACGCCATGCCCGGCAGCAGCGTTCGCACACTGTCGAGCAGATAGTCGACTTCTTCGGGTTCGCAGCGCACCTCGTCCGGATTGTCGGCCTTGATGTCGGTCGAGCCGACCAGCGCTAGGCCGAGATAGTTGTAAACCAGGCAGATGCGGCCGTCATCGGCCTCGAAATAGAGCATGCGCCCTGCGAGGCTTTTGACCAGTTCGTCATGCTTTAACAGGATATGCGAGCCCTTGGTGCCGCCGATCATCTTCGACGACGCGCCAAGCAACGCATTGACGTCATCGATCCACGGACCGGCGGCGTTCACCACCAGCTTCGGCCGCACCGAAAAAGCGGTGCCGTTTTCGGGCTGGAAGGTGAGCACGCCATTGGCTGAAGCCGCCAGTGTCGTGTAGTTGGCACTGGCAGATGCGGCGTGGGCCTGCAAGCCGTCGAGGATCAGCTCCAGTACCAGCCTCTCGGGGTGGCTGATCTTGGCATCGTAGTAGGTGCCGGTGGCGACGATCGCCGGATTGAGCGCCGGCATCTCGCTGAGCGTCTGCCGCCGTCCGACCATGCGGTGGCGCGGCATGACCTGGTTTCGCGAACCGTAGAAATCGTAGATCATCAAGCCAATCTTGATCAGTATGGCACCGCGGCTGCGCGGCGCGCTGGTCGAGCCGAACAGCGTTCGCAACGCCGCCAGCATGCCCTTGCTCCATGAGAAGATCGGAATGACGGTCGGCAGCGGGCTGACATAGTGCGGCGCGTTTTGCAGAAGCAGATTGCGTTCGAGCGTCGACTGCGCCACCAGCCCGAACTCGCCGGTCTCGAGATATTTCAGGCCACCGTGGATGAGCCTCGACGGCGCGGCACTGGTGCCCGAGCCAAAATCCGCCTTGTCGACGATCAGGCATCTGACGCCTTGCGCGCACAGATCGCGAAACAGCCCTGCCCCGTTGATGCCGGCGCCAAGAATGACGACGTCGACCTCGCCGGTCGCAGCCATGGGGGCGAGACGTCCGGCGGGATTGTCCGCCCCTGCTCCGTTTGCTGGGCTCATGGCGCTTTCGTCTTGACGATGCGCAGCTTCACGCCCGCCCGCTCGAGGCTCTGCGCCTGCGCATCGCCCAGGCCCTCGGTCACCAGCACGGCATCAAAACTGGTCAGATCGTCGAAGACATGCAGCGCGATCCGGTCGAATTTTGCGTGGTCGACCAAAAGGATGCGCTTGACCGATGCGGCCATCATCGCCTGCTTGACCCGCACGACATTCGGATCCTGGATGAAGGACGTGGTTCCGGTGATCGCCGAAGCCGAACAGATCAGTACATTGGCGCGCAGCTGCGCCACGGCGTTCTCGCAGACGATGCCGATATAGGCATTGTAGGTGCCATGGTACTGGCCGCCGAGGCAGATGAAGTCGATGTCGTCGACATTGGTCAGCAGTGCAGCCGTGGCCACGCTGTTGGTGATGACCGTCAGCGGCTTGACGTCAAGCAGCAGTGTCGCGACCGCGTTTGCCGTCGATGAATCGTCGAGCATGACAACCTGGCCGGCTTCGACATAATCCAGTGCTGCCCGCGCCAGCGCATCCTTCTCCGCCCTGTTGACCGTCACCCTATAGCGGAAGGCGCTTTCGTAGAGACCGGACGGCTGAACCGTCACCGCACCATGCAGCTTGCGCAGCACGCCCTGCTGCGCCAGCCGGTCGATGTGCCGGTGGATGGTCATGCGCGACACGCCGAAATGCTCGACCAGATCGTCGATGCGCACCTGGCCGAGCTTGATCACATAGTCGGCGATCTCTTCGCGTCGTTCGTCGGCCTTGATCATGCGTTTTCCCCCGGCCGTGCCAGCCTTTCGATTTCCGGCCAATGCGACTTCAGCTGCTCGGCTATGCGGCAGTAGAGGGAAAACCGCTCATTGAACACAGCACTGGAGGCCGGCGCTGGCTGATATTTGCGCTCTGTCATCCCGACCTGCCTGGCGCCCTGTTGCGGCGTCGCGAAGATTCCGACCGCAGCCCCCGCGCAAAGGGCGGCGCCCAGGGCCGCGGCCTCGTCGGTCGAGGTGATGGTGACCGGAGCGTTCAGCACGTCGGCAAACATCTGGACGAAGGCAGGATTGCGCGAACTGCCACCGGTCAGGCGGATCTCGCGAACGGCAAAGCCTTCGCGCAAGGCCTCGACATGAGTGCGGTGATTAAAAACAATGCCTTCCAGAACCGCCTTCAGCATGTCGCCGCGATTGTGCCAGCCATGCAGGCCGATAAAGCTGCCGCTGGCCACGTCGCCATAAGGAGAGCCGAACAGATAGGGATGAAACAGGATGGTCGAGGGCTTCTTCAACGCCGCGTCGATCTCTCCCGCCAGCAATTCGTGGAGGGAGCCGCCATCCGCGTTTGTCCTGTCTTGCTCCAAGCGGCAGAAAGTGTCGAGAAACCAGTCGTAGTTCGCAGTCGAGGCCGGCGAGATCGCCATGTTGTTCCAGCGGCCCGCGTCGATGGCGTTGCGGCAGAACCAACGCTGATCGACGCGCGGTTGCGAAGAGACGACTTCGTTGATGGAATAGGTACCGGCGACGATGGCGAGCACGCCGTCCTCATGGCCACCCATGCCAAGTGCCGAGGCGGCCACGTCGTGCAGGCCGCAGGCGACCGGTGTTCCCTTGCGAAGCCCAGTCCTTTCGGCGGCATCGGCGGTGACTTGACCGGCGATGTCAGCGGAATGCGCCACCGACGGCAGCGCGTCGAACAGATCGTCCATCCCGAAGATGCGCAGCGCTTCGGGCGAATAGGCTTGCGTGCGAAAATCCGTGAATGAGGTGCTGGCCTCCGTACGGTCGGTCCCTATCGTGCCGGTCAGGCAAAAGCGCAGCCAGTCTTTGCAGGCCAGCACATGGCCGATGCGGCCATAGCGATCAGGATCGTTCTGCTTGAGCCATGCCAGCAGCGCCGACGGCGCCGAAACATGCGGCGTCTGGCCTGTCGTCGCCAGCGCATCGGTGAAAACGGTACCGGCGGACCACCTGTCGACAATGTCGCCGGCGCGGCTGTCGAGCGATAGGATGCCAGGTCCCAAAGGCTGACGGTCATGATCGAGCAGATAGAGACCATCGCCATGCGCAGTCGCCGCTACCGCCTTGATGTCTTCCGCCGGCCTGCCGGAAAGCGCGATCGCCTCCTTGATGGCGTCGGCGGTCGCTTGCCACAGGCCTGCCATGTCGCGTTCCACCGAACGCGCAAGGGGCATAGATTGCGGCACCCGGCGACGCGCCACAGACAATTGCGTGCCGTCGGCATCGAAGATGACCGCCTTGGTGACCGTGAGACCGTTATCGATTCCGAGCAGGCTGGGCATGATCACCGCCTCTTTCAGCAACTAGCGATTGCTACAGGGCGATCCTGCAGTCTGATGCAAGGGCGAAACACATAGCGACAACCCCGATAGAGCAAGGCGGACGAACGATAAAAGTACCTTGCCGCGAGAATGAACCCATATCGTTATGTGAATTTAACGTCAACATGCGCGACAATTTCGACGCTATTCAAGCCATTGCGTTTCAGGTTGTCGACTAGGCTTTCACTAAGGCTTCGGCGCCAGTCGAGGCACGGATGGATCTCGCGGTTGCTGGCGCGGACGCGTTGTCAACTGCGAAGGCCGTCGCGAATGGCGCTGAAATAGCGTTCGGTTCCGACCTGCCCGCCCTTGAGCGCCACCTCCAGCCCATCGATCGCCTTGATGCGCGAGTGAGCGACGCAAAGCGGCGAGCCCGGCGATGCCGGCAGCGGCATCCGCACCGTCAGCGCATCGACACCCATCTGGCCGAGCGCGTGGCTCGACGTGTCGCCGCCGGCAATGACCACGCGTTGCAAATTCTGCTCGATCGTCAGCGCGCGAAGCAGTTCGCCAAGGCCGCGACCAAGCTTGTGGCGGGCACCTTCCTGCCGGTCGATTTCGGCGCCCCGGTCCGCCGCGGGACCAAGGGCGGTGTAGAGAACCACACTGCGGCCGGCTTCCAGACTGGAGCGGCCGGCAGAAACTGCGCGCGCGATTGCATCTCCGGACGCTTCGGAGATCAGTTCGACAGGATCGACCTCGATGCCGTCGAAGCCGTCGGTCAAAGCGTGCCGGATCTGTCGTTCGGTCGTCGGCGAACAACTGCCCGAGACCACCGCGACCCGGTCGGCCGCACCCGGCGGCGAAAATTTCGGTTCAGCACTGACCGTCCCGTTCGACACCCATTCGGCTAGCAGCGCATATTCGATCCCGGACGAGCCGACGACGAAAGAGCCGCCCGGCTTGCGGACACGCCAAATCTCCTTGCCGGCAAGCGCCTGCGTCTCCCGGCTGTCGACATCGACAAGCACGATGTCGGTGCCCTCGGCCAACAAGCGATCGAACGCTTCAGACCGGCCCGCCGACTGCAGCGTCGCGAGATCGACCAGCCCCGACGTCAGCTTCGTCTGCCGCGACAGATGGATCAGCAGGTCGGATTCATCCATCGGCGTGGTCGGGTGGCGGCTCATCACCGGATGGCGGTCGATGCGGAAATACTTTTCGCGATAGGCGGCGAACAGATGGCCAAAGGCGGTGTAGCGCTTGAGCTGCGGCGCCCCGACCAGCAGCGGCACGCTGTCCTGCGCGAAGACCGAACGACCGATCTCGATGGCGCGGCCGATGCTGCCGATCGTCGGGCTGGAGTCGAAGGTCGAGCAGACCTTGTAGTGGCAGAGCGCGGCGTTCAGCGTCTTCAGCCAGGCGAAGGCTTCGCGCAGGTTCGTGTCCATCCAGAGCGGAGCCTCGCTGCGGCTGGTGCCGGCCAGTCCGATGGCTCGGCAATGGCTGAACTGCGCAAGCATGGCCGAGTTCGGCCGGCGCATGAACAGCACGGTCGGCACGCCGCCGAGCTCAAGCGCCTCCATCACATCGGTCGAGCCGGTGAGGTCGTCGCCATAATAGCTGAGCAGAAGGTTTTGCATCGCTTCAGGCTGCCTTGCCGTCGCCGAATTTTTCGATTGACCGCGCCAGCTCAGGATGGCTCAAGGCGAACTCCACCAGCGGAATGCCGTCGACCGCAGCTTGCCAGGCCTGCAGCACGGCGCGCACGCCGGCGCTCGGCCCGTCCGGATGGCTGACGATGCCCCCGCCGCACAGATAGAGCAGGTCGACCGTGCGGCCGGTTCGTGCATAGGTCTCGGGCGCCTGCCCGCCCCACTGGCCGGAGCCGGCCACTGGCAGCGCGCAGTCCTCAGGCAAAAAGATCGGTGTCGTCACCGCCTTGAAGGATTCGACGAAGGACGTGTCCGGCTCCCAGTATTTCGATTGGATGCCGTTGATCTGGAACTGGTCGACGCCGAGCAGCCGCCAGAATTGCTGCCAGACCTTGAAGTCCATGCCGAGGCCGGGATGGCGGGTGAGGATATCCCAGCCGTTGCGATGGGCGTGCAGCACCAGGCTGGAGCGCTTCCTGAGAAAGGCCATTCCGCCGAAGCCGATGGAATTGATGTTGACCACCGCGCAATTGCCACCGGCCTTGGCGACAAAGTCGTGGTTGCGCATCATCTCGTCCGGATCGGCATGCGAAATGCCGAAGGCATACATCACCTTCTTGCCGGTCTTCTGCTCATGGTCGAGGATCAGCGGCATGATTGCCTTCACCCGTTCCGCCAAGGGCGAATAGGCTGGGCTCATCAGCTTCTCGTCGTCCTTGATGAAATCGACGCCGGCGGCGATCAGCTCGCCCACCATTGCGGCGGTCTCGTGCGGCCGCAGCCCCAGCGCCGGCTTGACGATGGTGCCGATGATCGGCCGATCCGTGACGCCGGTCAGCTGGCGGCTGCCGGCGACACCGAACTGCGGACCTGGATGAGCGGCGCGATATTGCTCCGGCAGCTTCATGTCGACGACGCGAATGCCGGACAGGCCCTTGATCGAGTAGGCGCCGCCGATGGCAATCGTCATCAGTGCCGACAGGTCGGTGCCGATGGCACCGAACGGAAAGGCGATGTCGACATCCGCGCGCTTGAACGGCCCGTCACCGGCCTCGGGAATGGAGGGCCTGTCAGCCTCAGTCAGATGGCGTATGGCGAGAACGCGCGCCGCCACTCTGGCCTTGAGTTCCTCGGTCTCACCGGGCAGCGCAACGAAGGTTCCGGTCGACTGGTCGCTGGCGATCTTGGCTGCCAGCGCCTCGATGCTGCCTGATGTCTCGATGCGGTAGGTGAGCGTGATCATGGTTCGTTGTCTGAGGCCGAAGGAGGTTCGAAAAGAGTTCCTTGATCGTCGAAATCTGGTATAATGAGTACATAAGCTTTGCAAGCAATATCCTGCTCGCAAGATATGGGCTGATTGGCTGGCAGGCATTCTGGAAATCGTGACGGCAGTGCTAGATAGACACCGGTCAAGGGAGTGATTCGCGACGATGAACCGTTCGGAGCCGATCGTCCGGCGCAAGCTTTCCGATGAAGTGTTTTTGCGGCTGAAGCGCCTGATCACCAGCGGCGAACTGACGCCGGGCGACGATATGCCCTCGGAGCGCGAACTGATGGAGCGCTTCGAGGTCGGCCGTCCCGCGATCCGCGAGGCGATGCAGGCGCTGAGCAATATGGGCCTGGTCGCGATCTCGCATGGCGAGCGCGCCAAGGTGCTGCAGTTGACCGCCAAGTCGATCATCAAACAGGTCGATGGCGCGGCCAAGATCATCCTGTCGTCGTCGAAGGACACGCTGGAACACCTGAAAACCGCGCGCATCTTCTTCGAGCGCGGCATGGTCAGGGAAGCCGCCGAAAACGCCACCGCCGAGGACGTTGAGCGACTGCGGGCCACAATTGCCGAACAGCGCGGCTTTCGCGGCGATTCCGAAGCCTTCATTTCCGCCGACATGAAGTTTCACACCCAGATCGCGGCGATTTCAGGCAACCCGATCTATGTCGCCGTCAGCGAGGCGATGCTCGGTTGGCTGAAGGAATATCATACGGAAATGCTGATCTGGACCGGCAAGGAAAAGTTCACGCTGACCGAGCACGAAGAGATCATCGACCGCATCGAGAAGAAGGATGCCGACGGCGCCGAGAAGGCGATGATCAAGCATCTCGAGCGCTCCCGCGCGCTCTATGTGATGAATTCCGAAAAATAGCTTAGCCGATCCGCGCGATCGCGTAAGGCGCCATCAAGAATTGCTCCCGACCAAGCGCTGAGATGTCGACCGGCACGTCGCCCGCTGTCAGGTTCACCAGCCACAAGATGATCTTGCCCGAGGCGGCGCGGCCAGCCAGCGCCAGCACCTTGGTCTCATCGCTCGTCCTTGCCGCCACATGCGCAAGGCCGGCCATTTCGCAAAGCCCCTTGATGGCATCGAAGATCGGCCGGGGTGATCCTTCCGCGACGGGTTCTCCGGACGCCGCCAGCACGCCGAACGGTCCAGTGAAGCCGGAGAGCGTGAGTTGCTCCAGTCCAACCGGCGCGACGTGCGCGGCATAGCCGATCGTCCACGCGGCGGCGAACAGTCCGGCATGGCGCGGGTCGCGGTCGGCCATGGCGATGCGCAGGCCCTCCGGGTTTTCCTTGGTGGCGCCGCCATAGGGGTTCTGGCGCATGGCAATCGTCGACGGGCCGATGCGGTAGGGTTTTTCTCCGAAGATCGCTCGCGCAGATCGCGTGATGAAGGGCAGCGCCTCCAGTGACTGCATGACGCTGAGATCGTCGGCGGCGTGCACGATCGGGCAAGTGCAGTGGGTGACGAAATCCAGCAAGCCGGCCGGCACGCGCTTGCGGTTGAGTTCGGTGAAATAGCTGAACATGCCACCGCCAAGCCGGATACCAGGAAAGGCGCGACGAGCAGCGGCATAAACGTCTTCGAGCGGCGGACAGTCCGGCCACGCGCTGCCCGGCGGCGTCGACTGCCGGTCGACGGAAGGCGAGACGGCAATGGCCGAAAGTTTTAGCCCGGCCTGGCGCACCATGTCGGCGACGGCTGAAAGTTCAGCTTCGAGATCGCCCGCGCAGGCAACGACGCATTCCAGCGTCGTCTGCACTGGATAGGCGGCGGCAAGTTTTGCAAAGGACTGCAACGCACCCAGCCCATGGCCACGTGTCGGGTCGTAGTGGAAGACAAGTTGCTGCGGGCCCAGCGCGGCCAATGTCGGAAGGTTTGCGAGCGCGGCCTCCACGTCATCCGGGTAGATGATCACGCCGATATCCGGCAGCCTCTGCCCGGCCTCGCCGAGTTCGATGCGCACCGGTTCGGTGCTTGCCGCGACAGCCGGTATTTTCCCCTCGTCGATGATGCGCAGGCTGATCGTCTGTCTGACGGGTTGACCGGCAGGCAACACATAGGGCCATGGCAGCGCCAGCGGCCGGACATAGGTCTTGTAGGACGCATCCGACCAGTTGCGCTGGTCTTCCATCTCGAAAGTGTCGCCCTCCATCCGGCATTCGGCAGTAATGCCCGGCTGAACCTCATGGGTGATCGCGCGCAAATCCTTGAAAGGCTGCCAGGGATCGATCAGCAGCGGAAGTTTTGTCGCCACCACGCTGCCATCGGTATGCTCGACCGTCACCGCACTGCCAGCCAACCCGGCGATCGGGTGCAAGATGCAGAAGCCGCAGCGATTGGTCTCGAAATCGCTCTCGGGCAGTGCGCTGACGTCGAAGACCAGATGGCCATCAGAGGAGCCTTTGATCGTGGCGCGGAAGGCGAGCCGGCTTGCGTCCTGCCCGGCGCAGTTTGCCGTGTAGCTCACCGAGAAACTGTGGGTGCCACAATCGATCATAAGGTTGGTCAGCGCTGGTTCGTAAGTGCCCCAATCGCGATCCCTGACGATGTAGGCGATGGCGCGCAGCACTTCGATGCCACCATAACGGATGCTGCGCAGATTGCCGTTGACGAAGTCGGCGCTGAGCGGGCCTGCACGCAGCCTGACTGGCTCGGCCTCGACCACGCGTGTGCCGTAGATGAGAAACGCGTCGGCTGTCATTTCAGCAAGGCATCGAGGTGGACAGGTTCGTGGCTCGCGGCGCCCAGATAGGCCGCCTCGACAAGCGCAAAGGTTTGGAGATTGTCCGCGCCCGAGGTCGCCGGCTCAGTCCCCTTTGCCAGGCAGTCGACCCAGTGCTGTTGAATCGCGACGACGCTCTCCTGGATGTTGTGCCAGGGCCGCGACGCCCAGGGCAGCAGCGGCGGCGAAACGTCTATGATCTTCGTACCGCTCTTGCCGGTGACGGTGAGCCGGTATCCTTGCGCCAGCCGGATCGTGCCGTCGCGGCCGTCGATCTCGATCAGCGTTTCGGGAAACGGCTCGACGGCAAGCTTCGTCGCGTAGCTGCAGTCGACGACCGACGTCGCGCCGTTCTTGTGGTCCATCAACATCGTCGCGACATCTTCGCCGGCGATATCAGGGTTGATGCGCGCGGTTCGCGTCGTGATCGTCGACACGTCGCCGAGCAGAAAGCGGGCGATGTCGAGACTATGGATGCCAAGGTCTTCGATGATGAAGCGCTTTCCCTTGGCCAGATAGGGCTGGCCGGAGAACACGTCATAGGCGGAGCGGAAGGAGATGCGGCCGAAGAAGGGCGTGCCGATCTTGCCGCTGTCGAGCACGGCGCGCACCGCCTGGATCGGCGACTGCCAGCGGAAGTTCTCATGCACCATCAGCGGTACGCCGGCATCGGCACAGGCCTTCACCATGGCCTTGGCGTCGGCCAACGTCGGCGCGAACGGCTTTTGGCAGATCACCGGCACACGGTAACGCGCCGCCATCTCGACCAGCGGACGATGACTGGGCGCCGTGGTGGCGATATCGACGAAATCCAGCCTCTCGCTGGCAAAAAGTTCGGCCGCGTCGGTGTAGCGCTTCGCGATGCCGAACTGGTCACCAACGATGCACAGCCGTTCCGGGTCGCGGTCGCAAACGGCGACGATCGAGGCGCCTTCAATGTCACGCCAGGCATGCATCTGGTTAACGGCAAAGAAGCCGCAACCGATCAGCGCTCCCCGCAACTCCGCCATGCTCACCCTGCCTTTGCCATCTGCATCAGTGTCACCCGGCTCTGCAGCCGACGCTGCGCCTGGTCGACGACAACGGCGACGATGATGACCAGGCCCTTGATCACCATCTGCCAGAAGGAACTCACCCCCATCATCACCAACCCGTCCGAAAGAATACCGATGACGAAGGCACCGACGATGGTGCCGCCGATCGTGCCGCGACCGCCCGACATCGACGTGCCGCCAAGCACCGCCGCGGCGATGGCGTTGAGCTCGAAACTTTCACCCGTCGCCGGATGCGAGGCCATCAGTTCGGACGAAATGATCAGGCCGACGATCGCCGCGCAGAAACCGGAGAACATGTAGACGAACATTTTTACCATGTTGACACGGACGCCCGAAATTCGGGACGCCCGCTCGTTGCCGCCGACGGCGAAGATGTGGCGGCCGAGCGGCGTATATCTGGCGAGATAGGCTGCCGCCAGCGCAACGACGATCAGGATCCAGATCGCCACCGGCAGGCCGAGCACCCGGCCGGCGCCGAGAAAACCGAAGCCGGTGGTGCCGAGTTCCGGCTTGCCGACCAGATTGGGGAAGGTGCGGCCATCCGACGACAGCAGCGCCAGGCCGCGCGCGACGTAGAGCACGCCAAGCGTGGCGATGAACGGCGCGACGTTCAGCCTCGTGATCAGCAATCCGTTGACGGCACCGATCAGGATGCCGACGGTAAGCGTGATCAGCGCGATCTCGACCGCGTTGAAATAGATGGTGTAGCCGATCTGCAGGTCGATGCCGTTCAGCACGAGGTAGCCGGCTACCATGCCGCACAGGCCGACGATCGAGCCGACCGACAGGTCGATGCCGCCGGTGATGATAACAAAGGTCATGCCCATGGCCAGGAACGCGTTCAGCGCCACGTGTTTCGACATCAGGATCAGATTGGCGGTCGACAGGAAATTCGGCGCCGCGATCGAAAAGAAGATCAGCACGGCGATCAGCGCGATGAAAGTCCTCGCCTTCATCAGCGTGAGCAACAGCGAGCCGCTCGAGACGGAGGGGACAGCCGCCTTGGCCGGGATGTCAGTCATGAGCGGTGTTCTCCGTGTGCGGGGCCGGTCCGTGGCCAAGTGCGGAGGCAGCGACAAGGGCCGCCTCCGTCGCCTCGGCGCGATCGAACGTGCCCGTCAGTTTTCCATTGCTCATCACCGCGATCCGGTCGGACAGCGCCATCACCTCGTCGAGATCGGAGGTAGCGAAGAGAATGCCCAGCCCGTCGCGCGACAGTTTGCGCATGGTGCGGAAGACATCCGCCTTGGCGCCGACGTCGATGCCACGGCTGGGCTCATCCATCAGCAGCACCTTGGGGCCGGTGAGCAGCGCCTTGCCAATCACCACCTTCTGCTGGTTGCCGCCGGACAGCGACGAGACGTCCTGCGCCGGGTCGGCAACCTTGATCGCCAGTTCCCGCACCATCTGCGTCACCGCCTGCCTTTCGGGGCCGCTGCGAATATGAAACAGCCGGACAAAGCGCGACAGGCTGGCCAGCGTCAGATTGCTGGCGACCGAGAGGATCGACACCAGCCCTTCGCGCTGGCGGTCTTCGGGGATCAGCGCCAGCCCGCGCCGGATGCGCCGCGTCGTGTCGCGCTCCTTGACCCTTTTGCCAGCAATGAAGATCGCGCCGGTGGCCTGGCCGTGGCGGCCCATGATGCAGTCGAACAATTCGCTGCGCCCGGCGCCCATCAGGCCGTAGATACCGAGGATTTCGCCGGCGCGCAGCGACAGCGAGACGTGGTCGACTGAAAGCCCGCCGGTCGCGCGCGGCAGGCAGATGTCCTCGGCGCGGAATATCTCTTCGCCGGGAACATGGCCGTCGGCCTTGGCAAAATCCTTGGCGTCGGAGCCGATCATCTGCCGCACGATCCACCGCGTGTCGACGTTTCTCATCTCCTCCTGGCCGGTGATGTGCCCATCGCGCAGCACGGTGATGTAGTCGCCGATGCGGATCAGCTCTTCCAGCCGGTGCGAGATGTAGACGATAGCAACGCCACGCGCCTTGAGGTCGGCGATCACCTTGAACAGGATCTCGACTTCCGCCGCACTCAGCGCCGAGGTCGGCTCGTCCATGATCAGGATGCGCGCATCGAGCGAAACCGCCTTGGCGATCTCGACCAACTGCTGCTGGCCGATGCGCAGATCCTCGACCAGCATATCGGGCCTTATGCCGGCCTGCAGCCGTTCGAGAAATTGCGCGGCACGGCGCTCCTGCTCCTTGCGGTCTATCTTGCGGAACCGGTTGGTGATCTCGCGTGTGGCAAAGATGTTTTCGGCAACGGTCAGATTGCCGAACAGGTTCAGCTCCTGGAACACCATGCCGATGCCGCGGTTCACCGCATCTCCCGACGATGAGAAGGAGACCTCCTCCCCTTCCAGAAGGATCCGGCCGAGCGTCGGCTGTTCGACGCCGGCGATGATCTTCATCAGCGTCGATTTGCCGGCGCCGTTTTCACCGACCAGCACATTGACCGCGCCCTTGCGCACCTCGAAATTCGCCCGCTTGACCGCGACTGTGCCGGAATAGACCTTGGAGACGTCTTCCAGTTTCAGGATGACATCGTGAGCAACCACAGCGCTCATCGCTTCGGCCCGATTTCTGCCTCCGCCGGCGTCACCAGCGGCAGGTCCTGGCCGCTTTCGAGCGTATAGGCGCCAAGAACCTTGGCGGTCCGGCCCTCCAGCGCCTCGCGCGGCAGTTTGGAAAGCACGGCCTTGTCGGCATAGGCGTTGAACGCCTTGCCGAACTGGGCAAAATCGATCTGGTTGGTAAAATCGTTGAACTGGATGAAATCGAGGCTGTCGCGCAGCGCTGTTCCCCGCATCGCCGGTCCGATCTGCACCCTCGCATCTGCCTTGCCGTCGCCGTCGACATCGATATCCATCGTCGCCGCGCGCGACGCCGTGTTGGCGGCAATGATCTTGCCCTCAACGCGAACCGCGAAGGTCCAAGGCGAATTTGCCTGCTTGTTTGGATTGCCATATTTGGCGCCGGCAGAAGCGGGATCGGTTTTCGCCAGCGCGTGAACCTCGGCAAACGGCCCGGCTTTCCGCTGGAGATAGGGCACGACCTTCGCCACCCAGATCTCCTCGACCATCTTGTCGGGGTTGAACGCGGTGCTGCTGCCGCTGTCTCCCGAGGGAGTCGGAAGAATCTTGCAAGCGGTAAGGCTGATGCCGAGTGTCGCGGCAAGGATCGGCCAGATCGGCTTGTTGTTCAGCATGATGGCCTGTTGTTCAGCATTGCGGTCGGCACCCACGGAAAATGGCGGCGAGGGGCGCCCCATGGGTCGCCCCTCGCTATTCATATCGCGCCGGCTCAGTTGGTCAGCGCAAAAGTTTCCAGCTTGGGAGCATTGTCGCCATTGACCAGGACGCAGTCCATCAACTGCTTTTCCTTGGCCGGCGACTTCTTGTTCTTGATGAAGTCGTTGGCCTGCTCTACCGCCATCTGCGCCTGCGCATAGGCCGGCTGCAGCACGGTAGCCTTGATGCCGCCCGCGGTGATCGAGTCGCGCACGTCGTTCGATCCGTCGAAGCCGACGACGATGACGTCCTTCCGGTTCGCCGCGACCAGCGCCGCATAGGCGCCCATCGCCATCGTGTCGTTGCCGGAGATGACGCCCTTGATGTCGGGGTTGGCCTGCAGGATCGATTCCATCTTGGCGTAGGCTTCGGTCTGGCTCCAGTTGGCCGATTGCTGGGCGACCATCTTCAGGTCCGGATAGTCGTCGATGACGTCGTGATAGCCCTTGGAGCGGATGCCGGCATTGGTGTCGGATTCCTTGCCGACCAGCTCGACGAAATTGCCCTTCTCGCCCATCAGCTTGACGAATTCCTGCGCGCCGAGCTGGGCGCCCTGGTAGTTGTTGGAGACGATCTGCGCGACGGCGACTCCGGTGGCGTTGATCTCGCGGTCGATCAGGAACGAAGGCACGCCCGCGTCCTTGGCCTTCTGCACGGCGGCGACGGTGGCGTCGGCGCCGGCATTGTCGAGGATGATCGCCTTGGCGCCGCGACCGATCGCGGTGTCGATCAGTTCGGACTGCTTGTTGGCATCGTCGTCATGGACGAGCACCAGCGCTTCGTAGCCGAGTTCCTTGGCCTTGGCTTCGGCACCGACGGCTTCCGCCTTGAAGAACGGATTGTCATGCGAGGGCGTGATGATTGCAATGAGGTCCGCCGCATAGGCGGGTGCCGCGGTGCCAAGCGCCAGCATCCCGGCAAAAGCCGCAAGTGTCATTCTGCGTGTGAGTTTCATGATGTCCTCCCGTTTGAAAAACGGCCTTGATCAACCAAGGCCACTGTCTGCATTCGAATTCGTTACGCAGCGCGGGCCGCTGATCGGTTCAGGCTCAAAAGCCGTTTGCCGGCTTCCACTGACGGATCGTTGCTCCCCGGCCGTCCTCCACTCGTCCAGGCTTCGAACTCCCTGCGAAACCTTATCGATCCGAGTCAACAACAGCTAAGCCAACTGGTATGATGAGTCAATCACAAATTCAGATGATATGTAAGCGTCGGCGGCGATGCGCCGAGGCATCGAGACGCTCCGGCGAGCACCTGACTTGACCTTTCTCAGGTGATGCGCTGAATGCTCGCGGCGATCTCTTCCGGCTCGAACACCCGCTTCCAGTCGTCGCGCATCAGCACCGGCTTGCCGAACTCGATCGCCTTGTTGCAAGCGTCGGAGAACACACCCTTGGTTTCGCCGAAGATGACGGCGCCAAGAACATTCATATGGCCGAGCAGGAAATCGAGCGCAGCTTGCTTGTCGACGCCGCGCGCCACAACCTCGTCGACGGCTTCCTTCATGACGACGAGCAGCGAGGCGCATACGGTTTCCGAAAGGCCGGGCTCCAGCAACGCCATCTGATCGACAGTGACACGGTGCGAACGCATCACTGGCGCCCAGATGATCTTGGCGATCGCCTCGCCCTTGGCAAAATCCTCTTCCGGACCCTGCATCAGCGCGCTGACCATATGCTGCTTGGCTTTGACGCCGCCGAAATAGTCTTTTTTTGCCGCCATGTCGGTCTCGTCGTTGAAGATCGGCGGGTGGCAGGGATGGGTGACAAAATAGGTCAGGTCCGGCCGCTTCGGCAAATGGCCGGCGAACGGCGCGGCGGCGTCGAGAACGACGACCATCGTGCCCGATGCAAGCTTGCTCTCTATGCTGGCCGCCACCTTGCCGATATGCGTATCGGGAACCGCCAGGATCACCACATCGGCACCTTTGAGCGCTTCATCGGCGCTGACGGCTTCGAAGCCCAGACCCGACTTCAGCCGCTCGCGGCCGGCATCGCTGACCTCGACATGGCGTATCGTATAGGGCGAACCGCGAAAATTGGTCGACAGGCGGTACCCCATCTTCCCGCCGGCACCGAACAACGCAATCGTCGTCATGTATCCCTACTCCCGATTTTTAAACGACGGCCGCGCCGATCGTCATGTTATCAACTGGTATAATCACTTTACCACGCTTTAGCAAGTTGAACAGGCCGAGAATTTGCCCAAACCAGAGCCCCGTTGCCCGGCTTTGCCAGACGTTCGATGCCCACGCTCTGGAAGTCTGCGAGGTCCATTTTCTCGGGTGCTCGCGGCGATCCGGACGCTGCATTTTTCTACGTGTACGGAAGCCCGAGGTGGTCGAAGCAGTCGCGATCGGTTAGATGTGGCTCAAGACCCAGCAGCGTCGACTACCGCAGCGCGATACCGCCCGTAGCGGTATGGGACCACCGGCAAGGCGAAGTGCTTCCGAGCGGTCTCGGTCGCGTTTTTCGCATCTTAGGTTCCTGCTGCGAATTTTGGCGAAGGGCTATGGAGAATTCGTAATTCGCGGCTTCGCCGATCCCGGCGAGCCACCGCCTTTTCTACGCCATGACACGATATTGAACACTAGCGTGCCATTGTCAGTGCACTTCGGTCACGAATAAGCGAATCCAACAAAGTTGTCGCGACGTCGATGCGTTCAGACGGAAGTTGATGCGCGCCTGCCTTGGGCAACTTCGAAGGTTGTGACAATCCAGTGTTGTCTGCGTTTGAGCATGGCTGCAGAAACCATACTTTTAGATGTTAGTTCTACTGGTGCCGCAAGAGTGCCTGCGAAGGCGTGGACAACCGCGACTGCCCGCGTCCTGGATTGAACTAACCGAGCGTTTGACTGGCGAGGGCATAGGTCACCGGTTCAGCTGAGCCGCCGACTGCAAAATCGTTGAGGGGCTTGCCCATCGACATGGTGAGCACCGTGTCGAAAACCGGCATGCCGCTGTGCGACAGAAAGGCGGCGAACTCGCCATTGTCCATGTGGGTGTCGATCCGCAGGAAAGACCCCGAATGGTCGTCCACATGCGGCCGGACGATCGCCACGGCGTCGGCATCGCTTTCCGCCACGACCGGCCCCACGACGTGGCCTCGCCCGAACGGCCGGCAGAGCGCGAATGCGTTCAGCCTGCCATCCTTGAAAAGACCATAGCCGGCCGAGTGTGCGAAAAGCCTTTCGATGAGTGCCGCCCGCCTCACGCCAAATCCTGCCGCGTCGAGCGCGATAGCTGCGGGAATGTCCCCTGCGCCCAAGGTCCTGACATCGCGTATGTCTCCCGGGCTACCCGTCGTCTCCAGGCGGGCGATGCCCTGGCATTGATAGACAGTCTTCTCCGGCTGGAAGTCGAGCGAGAGATAGAGCCGCCTTGCCGCCCTGGTCGCATTGAGGCGCAAGTCGCGGCCGGCTACCCTGTCGAAGACCCGCTTCATCAGCCATTGCCCCGCACCCAGCGTCTGGAGCCGCGGCGAGGTGATGACCATGCCCACGGTTGCGAAATCCGTGCCATGCGCGAACCACATGGCCGAGCCGAGAACCCGGCCGATCTCGTCGAGCGCCACGAACCCCTCTCCCGATTGGCGCAGGAATTGCCAATCCTCGGCGCGATGCGGCCATCCCACGGAGAGCGAGAGTGCGTGCAACCGGTCAAGATCGACGCCTTCGATGTCGTCGATGCGCATCGAGAAAGTATCGATTTTCAAGCTCTCGGACGGCTTCAAGTCCATGCCCCTGAAAGATTACCACGAGGGAGGGCGACCTATTGGCGACCGCCTACTGCCACGCCAACGCTAAACAAGCAGCCCGGTACGATTTGCTCGAAAGCCGCGCGCCAACGCAAGATTCGACTGAAACACTTCCGCTTTCGGCACGCAATCGCGAAAGAACGCGCACACTCTCTCTCGAAATCTAGCAGCATATGGTCGACGGCATCGATCCGGCGAACCCGAAATGTTTTGAGGGCTGGAATGGACGTCTTCGACATCCTCGATCGTCTCGTCGCCTTTCCATCGGTCGCCGGCAGACCGAACGGCGATATCGCCGGCTGGATCGAGACCTATCTCGCGGAACACGGAACCCAGGTCACCGTGCTTCCAGGGCCGGAAGGCGATCGTTCCAATCTTTTCGCAACGATCGGCCCTGCCGATGTCCCGGGCTACATACTGTCCGGCCATATGGACGTCGTCCCCGCCAGTGAGCCGCAATGGAGTTCGAGCCCTTTCGCGCTACGCCGGGAGGGTGAACGGCTCTACGGACGCGGCACCACGGACATGAAAGGGTTTCTTGCCGCGGCACTGGCGGCCGTGCCTACGCTGGCGGGACTGCGCCTCGCCAGGCCAATCCACCTCGCCTTCTCCTATGACGAGGAGGTGGGATGCCGCGGCGTGCCGCATTTGATCGCCCGCCTTCCTGAGCTTTGCGCAAAGCCGCTCGGCGTCATTGTCGGCGAGCCGAGCGGTATGCGCGCCGTGCGCGGCCACAAGGGCAAGGCGGCCGCCCGCGTGATTGTCAACGGGCGCTCCGGCCATTCCTCCCGACCCGACCTCGGGCTCAACGCCATCCATGCCATGGCCGATGCGCTGAGCGCGGCCGTGAGCGAAGCCGAGCGGCTGACGCGCGGTCCGTTCAACTCCGCCTTCGAGCCCGCCTATTCCTCGCTGCAGGCCGGTGTGATCGCAGGAGGACAGTCGGTCAACATCATTCCCGACAGTTGCACGCTGGATCTGGAGGCACGCGCCATACCCGGTGTCGACCCAGCGAGCCTTCTCGCGCCGATCAGGGCGCGGGCCGAGGCCCTCGAAACCGACGGCTTTCCGGTCGAGTGGACGGCGATGAGCGCTTATCCGGCCCTGTCGCTGCCACAAGAAGCGGCACTGGCAGGACTGCTGCGCGAGCTGACAGGCGAGGTGCCGCTCGCCGCCGTCAGCTATGGCACGGAGGCAGGACTTTATCAGGCCGCCGGGTTCGATGCGATCATCTGTGGACCGGGCGACATCGACCGCGCCCACAAGCCGGATGAGTACATTCTCACCAGCGAACTCGCAGCCTGCCAGCGATTGATCGAGGCGCTTGGCGCCCGCTGCGCGGCTTGAAGGGAAACCGGATGACGTTCCTGTTCAATTCCGATGCGGGGCGCGGGGCGGTCTTCGCCGATGCATTCGCTAGAGAATTGCCGGACGTCCCCTTCACGATGGATGCTGCAGCGGTCGATCCCGACGCGGTACGCTATCTCATCACCTGGACCGCGCCAGAAGACCTCGCGCGCTACAGGAGCCTGGAGATCCTGTTTTCGATTGGCGCTGGCGTGGACCAGTTCCGCTTCGATACCGTGCCGGAACAGGTGAAGATCGTGCGTACGGTCGAGGAAGGCATCGTGCGCATGATGCAGGAGTATGTGACGCTGGCCGTGCTCGCGCTGCACCGCAACCTACCTGCCTATCTGGCGCAGCAGCGCGCCGGCGAATGGAGCGATATCGCACAACTCCAGGCCGGGTCGCGCCGGCTCGGCGTGCTTGGCCTCGGGCAACTCGGCCAGGCCGTCCTCGACCGGCTGAAGCCCTTCGGCTTTCCGCTCGCCGGCTGGAGCCGCTCGCCTCGACAGATCGCGGGCGTGGCCTGTTATCATGGCGAGCTTGGGCTGGAGGAGATGCTCGCGGCCAGCGACATATTGATCTGCCTGCTGCCACTGACCGAGGATACGCGCGGTTTTCTGAATGCCGACCTGTTGGCGAAGCTGCCCAAGGGCGCGGCGCTCGTCCACACCGGCCGAGGGCCGCAGCTCGACCACGAAGCGCTTGTCGCGGCTCTGAACAGCGGCCAACTATTGGCGGCGATGATCGACGTCACCGATCCCGAACCGCTGCCCGCGGGTCATCCGTTCTGGTCGCATCCGAAGATCATTCTCACCCCGCATATCGCAAGCGTCACCCAACCTGCGACGGCTGCACGCGCCGTCATCGACAACATCAGGCGCCACCGCGCGGGTCTCGATCCTATCGGGCTCGTCGACCGGTCGCGCGGCTATTGAAACCCAACCGGAAAGGTCATCCTTTGTCCCTGCTCAAGACCGTCGATACCAGCCCTGCCTCCCCGCCGCGCGAATCCAGGGCGCTGCCCGAACGGCTGATTGCCGGCAACCCTGCCTTCAAGACCTGGGCGCAGGACGCCGCCAAGAACGATCTCGTCCACACCGGCGTCTGGGAGGCGACGCCGGGAGAGACGCGCTCGATCAAGGGCGACACTTTCGAGTTTTGCCACATCCTGTCCGGCGTGGTCGAAATCACGCCCGACGCCGGTGAAACGGTGATCTACCGCGCCGGCGACAGCTTCGTGATGAAGCCCGGCTTCACCGGTGTCTGGAAGACCATCGAAACAGTGCGCAAGATCTACGTGACCGTCGGCTAACGGAACCCGCGTGAGATGCCGGCCTGCGCGGAAGATTTTGCCGTCTCTCACGTCTGGCACGCAACATTCGTCGGCGGTAGGTCGCCGAACAGCGCATGCTGCGTGCCGGCACGCGCTAGGCTCCAGCCCACGCCGCAGAGTGGTTGTCGATGAGCCTAAGCTTCAATCCCGATACAATCCCCCTCCCCGTCGGCCACCTCATCGGCGGGGAACTGATCTCGACCGAGGGCGGGATCGAAATGCGCCGCCCCTCGGACGGCAGGTCATATACTGCCTGCCCTGTGGCTGGCTTAGACATGGTCGACCGTGCGGTGGCAAGCGCCAAGGCGGCGCTTAAGGCCAGCAACTGGGGCGGCGTCCGGCCGCGCGAGCGCACCAAAGCACTCCAGGCCTGGGCCGACCTGATCGAGGCGGAAGCCGAAACGCTCGCCAGGATCGAGGCGCTGTCCTCGACGCGGCCCGTCGGCCAGCTCGTTGCCGGCGACATTGCCGTGACCGCCGAACAGATCCGCTTTTTTGCCGAGTTCGCCGACAAGGAAGGCAGCGAGCTCGTGCCGACCGACGACACCACCTTCGGCATGATCATGAGCGAGCCCTATGGCGTGGTCGGCGCGATCACACCCTGGAACTTCCCTGTCTCCATGGCCGGATGGAAGCTCGGCCCGGCGCTGGCCGCGGGCAACGCTGTCGTGCTGAAGCCGTCTGAAATGACGCCCTTCTCTGCTGTCTACATGGCAGAACTCGCGATCAGGGCGGGCCTGCCGGCAGGGCTCATAAACGTGGTGGTCGGCGACGGTCCGACGACCGGCACGGCGCTGACCGGTCATCCCGACATCGCCAAGGTCTCCTTCACCGGCTCGACCCGCGCCGGTTCGGCCATCATGGAGAACGTCGCTCGTACCGGCGTCAAGCCAATGACGCTGGAACTCGGCGGCAAGAGCCCGCAGATTGTTTTTGCCGATGCCGATCTCGACAAGGCAGCAATGGCGATCGCCGGCAGCGTCACCTTCAATGCCGGCCAAGCCTGTGTGGCCGGTACGCGCCTGATCGTCGAGAAGAGTGTCGCCGACAGGCTGACGACCGCCATCCTGCAACGGATGAAGGCGGTGCGGCCAGGCCCGACCTGGGACGAGACGACGCAGTATTCGCCTGTTATCTCGGAACGGCAGCGAGCGCGCATCGACAGCATCGTGCGAGCCGCGGTCGAAGCCGGCGGCGAATGCCTGATCGGCGGCGCCACCATGGACAGCCCGGGCTATTTCTACGAACCGACACTGATCACCAATGTCGATCAGGCCAATCCTGCAATCATCGAGGAAATCTTCGGCCCGGTCCTGACCGTCCAGACGTTCGAGACCGAGGAAGAAGCGCTGACGCTGTCGAGCCATCCGACCTACGGGCTGGCTTCCGGCCTGTTCACCTCCGACCTGTCCCGTACCATCCGCTTCGCGCGCAAGCTCGAAGCGGGCACCGTCTGGGTCAACCGCTACAGCCGCTCGCGCGACCATATCCTGCCAACCGGCGGCTACAAGCGCTCCGGCATCGGCAAGGATCTCGGCCGCGAGGCCTATCTCGCCAACCGCAGGACCAAGAGCGTCCTGATCAGCCTGTGAAGAGAAGCCGATGAAGTCCTATTCGATCGCCCTGATCCCAGGTGACGGCATCGGCCGCGATGTGACCGCCGCCACCTGGACGGTGCTGGAAGCCGCGGCCAAAAACTTCGGCTTTGCGCTGACGGGAACCGAGTTCCCCTGGTCCTGCCGCTTCTTCAAGGAAACCGGCCGCATGATGCCGCAGGACGGCATCGACACCTTGCGCGGCTTCGACGCCATCCTTCTCGGCGCGGTCGGCTGGCCGGCGGAGGTGCCGGATTCGGTCTCGCTGCACGGCCTGCTGCTGCCGATCCGCAAGGCGTTCGTGCAATATGCCAACATCAGGCCGCACCGTCTGCTGCCGGGCGTGAAGGGCCCGCTGCGGGCCGAGGGCTTCGACATCCTATGCATCCGCGAGAACACCGAGGGCGAATATTCGGGCGCCGGCGGGCGCGTGCATCAGGGAACTCTGGACGAGGTGGCCGTAGAGACCTCGATCTTCACCCGCGCCGGCGTCGAGCGCATCCTGCGCTTCGGCTTCGAGCAGGCGCGGTCGCGGCGGCGGAAGCTCGCCTCGGTCACCAAGTCCAACGCGCAGAAATACTCGATGGTGTTCTGGGACGACATCACGCGAAAGCTGGCTGCGGATTATCCGGACGTCGAAGTGACCAGCTATCATGTCGACGCGCTCGCCGCGCGCATGATCATGGCGCCGGAGAGCCTCGACGTGGTCGTCGCCTCCAACCTGTTCGGCGACATCCTGACCGACATCGGCGCAGCGATCCAGGGCGGGCTCGGCTACGCCGCCTCCGCCAACATCAATCCCAACCGCTCGGCGCCGTCGATGTTCGAGCCTGTGCACGGCTCCGCGCCCGACATCGCGCATCTGGGCATCGCCAACCCGATCGCCACCATATGGTCCGGCGCCATGATGCTCGACCATCTCGGCGAAGCGGCCGCCGCCGGCCGGGTCATGCAAGCGGTCGAAGCGACAACCGCGCGCGGCATTGGAACCACTCCGGGCAAAGACAGAACGGAGGCCATCACGGCCGCCGTCGTCGCAGCGCTCTCCTGATTGCAAGGCCGTTTTCGATGAAGAACCTGAAAGACAAAAACCTCTTCCGCGAAGCCGGCCTGATCGGCGGCAAATGGATCGCCGCCGACTCCGGCAAGACGGTCGATGTCGTCGATCCGGCGACTCAGTGCGCGATCGGCACGGTGCCCGACATGGCCGGTCCGGAGACCCGGGCGGCCATCGAGGCCGCGGCGTCCGCTTATGCTGGTTGGAAGAAGAAGACCAACGCCGAGCGCGCTGGCCTCCTGGAGGCCTGGCATGGCCTGATGCTGGCGCATCTGGACGATCTCGCGCTGATCCTGACCACGGAACAGGGCAAGCCGCTGGACGAGGCCAGGGGTGAGATCCGTTACGGCGCTTCCTTCGTCAAATGGTTTGCGGAGGAGGCACGCCGCATCAACGGCCATACCATCCCCTCGCCGACGCCGGACCGGCGCATCATCGTGCTGAAGGAACCGGTCGGCGTTTGCGGAATCATCACGCCGTGGAACTTCCCCAATGCGATGATCACCCGCAAGGTCGCGCCGGCGCTGGCCGCCGGCTGCACGGTGGTGATCAAGCCATCCGAGTTCACGCCCTACTCGGCGCTGGCGCTCGGCGTGCTTGCCGAACGAGCGGGCATCCCCGCCGGCGTCATCAACATCGTCACCGGCATGCCGGCCGAGATCGGCAACGAGATCATGGCGAACGAGACCGTTCGCAAGATCTCCTTCACCGGCTCGACGCGGGTCGGTTCGCTGCTGATGCGCGGTGCGGCCGACAGCGTGAAACGGCTCAGCCTCGAACTCGGCGGCAACGCGCCCCTCATCGTCTTCGACGACGCCGATCTCGATCTCGCCGTCGAAGGCGCGCTTGTCTCGAAGTTCCGCAATGGCGGGCAGACCTGCGTCTGCGCCAACCGCATCCTCGTCCAGGCCGGTGTCTACGAAGCCTTCGCAGCGAAGCTCACTGCTCGAGTCAACGCCATGACGGTCGGGCCCGGCACGCAGCCCTGCGTCGCCATCGGGCCGATGATCAACATGGCGGCGGTCGAGAAGATCAACCGCCATGTCGAGGACGCACTCGCCAAGGGTGCTTCGATCATCACAACGAGGCCGGCATTGCCCGACGGTCCTCAGTATGTCGCGCCGCTGGTGCTGACCGGCGCCACAAAAGACATGCAGCTCGCCGGTGAGGAAACCTTCGGTCCGGTCGCGCCGCTTTTCCGCTTCGAGACGGAAGAGGAGGCGATCGCGCTCGCCAACGGCACACCCTACGGCCTTGCCTCCTACTTCTACACAGAGAACCTGAAGCGCGCCTGGCGCGTCGGCGAGGCGTTGGAGTTCGGCATGGTGGGGCTCAACACCGGCTCGGTCTCGATGGAAGTTGCCCCCTTCGGCGGCGTCAAGCAGTCGGGCCTCGGCCGTGAGGGTGCGCAGGCCGGTATCGAGGAATATCTCGAGATGAAGAGCTTCCACATGGGCGGGCTCAGTTGAGGCAATTTGGCTGAAGCCCGAGCGGACTGGATCGACGATCACTGGATACGGTCGAGCGCCTTGTAATATAGGCCGACCATCGGCAGGAACCAGGGCTTGCCGGAATAGCCGGGGATGGGGGGCCACTCGAGCCCCTTCATCGGATTGCGGTCTTCGCGGCCGAGCATGGCATCAGCCAGGATCATGCCGAGATGGGTGGAAAGCTGCGCGCCGTGGCCGGAATAGCCCATCGCGTACCAGACACCGTCATGGTAGCCGGCCCGCGGAAAACGGTCCTTGGTCATGTCGACCAACCCACCCCAGCAATAGTCGATCTCGACCTTGGCGAGCTGCGGGAAGATAGCCGCGAGGCCGGCCTGCAATATCTGTCCGCTCCTGGCATCGGAGCGCTGGTCCGAGGTCGCCGAGAAGCGCGCGCGACCGCCGAAAATCAGGCGCCTGTCCGGTGAAAGCCGGAAGTAGTTGCCGATGTTCATTGAGGTCACGCATGTCCGGTTGCCGGGCATGGTGGCAGTGATCTCGGCGTCGCTCAACGGCCGCGTGGCGATGATGAAGCTGCCGACGGAGATGATCCTGCGGCGGAAATAGCTGAAATTCGGCGTCGTGTAGGCACCGGTCGCCACCAGCACATTGTCGGCGCTGATCCGGCCGCGGGAGGTGGTGATCTCATGCTTGCTGCCGACCTGCCTTCGATCCGTCACCGCCGCGTTCTCATGGATGGCGGCGCCATGACGGGCGGCGGCCGTGGCCAGGCCTGCCACATAGCGGCCCATATGCATCATGGCGCTCTTCTTCGACAGCATCGCGCCGTGAAAGGGCGAGCCGATCTCGGACTTGAGATCGGCCGCAGACAGCAGTGCGGTATCCGGATCCACTTCGGCATGGAGTGCTTCGAAGTTGCGGGCGATCGCTTCGAAATGCTGCGGCTTGGAGGCGAGCTTCAGCTTGCCGGCGCGGCGGAAGTTGCAGTCGATGCCTTCCTCTGCGACCAGCGCCTCGATGGTGTCGACCGAGGAGTCCAGCGCCCGGTAGAGCGCGATCGCGCGTTCCTTGCCGAGCTCCGCCTTGGCAGAGAGGTAGCTGTGAGCAAGACCGTTGTTCAGGTGCCCGCCATTGCGCCCGGAAGCGCCCCAGCCCACCCGCTCCGCCTCCAGCACAGCCACCTTCGCGCCGGCTTTCGCCAGTTGGCGCGCGGCCGCAAGACCTGTGAAGCCGCCACCGACGATGGCGGCATCGTAGTGCCCCTCGACCGGGTCTAGCGCCCCGCCGGTAAAGACAGGGGCCGTGTCGTGCCAGTAGGAGATCAGTTTCATCGACGATCCGCCTGCTTCAAAGCCCGACCACTCCCGGAAGACCGGAAATGTCCGGTATCTCGACATAGCCATAGTAAGGGTTTGCCGGTTCGTGGCCGCGATTGACCCAGACCTTGTTCTTGATGCCGAGATCATGTGCCGACATCAGGTCGTAGCGGAACGAGGACGAGCAGTGAAGAATATCTTCCGGGCCGCAACCCAGCATGTCGAGCATGTATTCGAACCCCTTGAACCGAGGCTTGTAGGCCTGTGCCTGCTCGGCCGTATAAACGGCATGGAATGGCGCGCCGAGCTTCTCGACGTTGGACATGATCTGCGCGTTCATGGCGTTGGACAGGATGACCAGCGGAATTTCCTTGGCGACCTTCGCCAGGCCGGCCGGAACGTCCGCGTGAGGCCCCCAGGTCGGGACACGCTCGTAGACCATCGTGGCATCGTCGGGGCTGAAGGCGACGCGGTTGCGCTTGCAGGAGCGCTCGAGCGCGTTGTGGACGACCTCGGCATAGGGCTTCCAGTCGCCCATGATCTCGTCGAGCCGATAGGCGGCGAAGTTCTTGATGAACTCCTGCATACGCGGTTCGTCGAGCCGGCTGCCGTAAAGGTCTCGCGCCGCTTCCGCCATCTGGAAATTGGTCAACGTGCCGTAGCAGTCGAAGGTGATATATTTGGGCCTGAAAGAAGCCATGTCCGTCGATCTCCAGTGGAAGCACATTCGCGTTGGGATGCATTCCATCATAGGACGGCAGTTTGCGACCCACCTGACCGAAATGGCCCTCCCGAAAGCAGAAAGTTCCGTATCCGCCGTCCGGTTTGGCACGCTGTAGCATCTTGACGGTTAATCGGAGCGGCGGCCACGGCGTCAAAGGCATCCGCCGCGGAGGGCGCCAGCACAAGATGCGGCGCACCCCTTGTGCTACGGCGAAAGATACCGCCGGAACCGACGCCTTCAGACGATCTGCGGCGCGCCGATGGCCGAGACTTGGCATCAGACGGAAGGGAAGCCTATGCAGCAGGGCGAGATCCAAATCCAGGCGTTCGGGCCGGACCATATCGAGGGCGCTGTGGCGCTTTCTCGCCAGGAGAACTGGCCGCATCGCCCGCAGGACTGGCAGATGGCGCTGCAGCTCTCGAGCGGCGCGGTCGCGCTCGACGACCAGGGCCGCGTCACCGGAACCATCCTGGTAACGCCCTACGGCGCGGAGTGCGCCATGATCAACATGGTGATCGTCGACAGGAACGTGCGGGGCAAGGGGCTCGGGCGCCGGCTCATGGAACAGGCCTTTGACTTGGCAGGAGGCCGCCCATTGCGGCTCGTCGCGACGACCGATGGCATGCCTCTCTATCAGAAACTGGGCTTTGTGCCCTCCGGCACGATCCTGCAGCACCAGGGCAAGGTTGCAGAGCTTGCTGCGCCCGAAGGTGTGGAAGCAGCAGGTGCAGACGATCTGCCGGAGATCAAGGCGCTGGACCGCGAGGCCTACGGCGCCGACCGTGAAGCTCTGATCGATGCGCTGGCCGAGCGCGGCCAGTTCGCGGTCATCCGCCGCAATGGCGCCATCGAAGGCTATGCCGCGATACGCCCGTTCGGACGCGGCGAGGTGATCGGCCCGGTCATCGCCGGAAATGTCGAGGACGCCAAGGCACTCATCAGTTTCTTCGCCACATCGCGCCCCGGCGCCTTCCTGCGTGCGGATACCGACAGCAGGGCCGGCATCGCCGACTGGTTCGGGGAAATCGGCCTCGCCCATGTCGGCGGCGGCGTGACCATGGACCGTCCGCCCAGGAAGGACGCGGCACAGGCCCGGCCAAAAGTTTACGCCCTCGCCAACCAGGCGCTCGGTTAATCCGGAGGACAACAATGCTCGCCAATTCCCTGATCGAACTCGACCGCGCCCATCTCATCCATCCGGTCTCGTCCTATCGCGGCCATGAGGCGCTCGGTGTGCGCGTCTTGAAATCGGCGAAGGGCGCGACCGTGACCGATGCGTCCGGCAAGCAACTCGTCGACGGTTTTGCGGGACTATGGTGCGTCAACGCCGGCTATGGCCACGACAGCATCGTCGAGGCCGCGGCCCGGCAGATGCGCGAACTTCCCTACGCCACTGCCTATTTCGACCTCGGCTCGGAGCCGGCCATACGGCTCGCCTCGGAACTGGCCGAGCGCGCGCCCGGGGATCTCAATCACGTCTATTTCACGCTCGGCGGATCGGACGCGGTCGACAGCACGATCCGTTTCGTCCGCTACTACTGGAATGCCAAGGGCGAGGCGAAACGCGACCAGTTCATTTCCATCGAGCAGGGTTATCACGGGTCGTCGGTGGTCGGCGCCGGCCTGACCGCGCTCCCCGCCTTTCACGCCGGTTTCGGCATTCCCTTCGAATGGCAACACAAGATCCCCTCCCCCTATCCCTATCGCAACCCGGTAGGCGAGGACGAGAACGCGATCATCGCCGCATCGCTCGCCGCATTGAAGGCCAAGATCGAGGATCTCGGACCGGAGCGGGTCGCCGCCTTCTATGCCGAACCGATCCAGGGCTCAGGCGGCGTCATCGTCCCGCCGAAGGGCTGGATAAAGGCGATACGCGAACTCTGTCGGGAGTACGGCATCCTGTTCATCGCCGACGAGGTGATCACCGGCTTCGGCCGCACCGGCCCCCTGTTCGCCTGCACGGAGGAGGACATCGTTCCCGACTTCATGACGACCGCGAAGGGGCTGACCTCGGGCTATGTTCCTATGGGTGCCGTGTTCATGGCCGATCATGTCTACAACGTCATCGCCGATGGCGCGGGCGCTTCCGCGGTCGGCCACGGCTACACCTATTCCGCCCATCCCGTCAGCGCCGCCGTCGCGCTCGAGGTGTTGAGGCTCTACGAAGACGGCCTTCTGGAGAATGGCATCAAGGCCGGCGCTCGCCTGATGGCGGGACTGGCAGGCCTGAGCGACCACCCTCTTGTCGGCGATGTGCGCGGTCGCGGCATGCTTGCCGCGATCGAACTGGTGGTCGACAAAAAGGAGAAGACACCGCTTCCGGCTTCGGCCATGGCGGCGCGGCGCGTCTTCGACAGGGCTTGGGACAACGGCCTGATCGTCCGTGCGTTTGCGCATGGGGTTATCGGCTACGCTCCCCCGCTCTGCTGCACTGACGACGACATCGATGCGATCATCGAGCGCACGCGCCGGACGCTTGACCAGACGCTGGACGATGCGGATGTCCGCCAGGCCCTGGCATGACGGGCGACGAATACCACGTGTTTCGAAATAGCGCCGGGGCAAACGATTTCGCAATTTTGTGCCGCAGCCCTGCGCCTTTTCGGCGAATCCAGCGCGGGGGAAGTGCCAGACTGTCCTTAAGACAAGGCCAGAGGGCTCGAATTTCCGGGCTCTTGAAAAGGCCGATGCCCCGGACAGCACGAAATTTTGTTCTGTTCAGCACCATGCAATTCGGCCGCGCGCAGAGGAGAGCCAGTCTTGGCCAGGGGCTTTAGCGAATTCAAATACATGACCTTCGATGTCGTCGGCACGCTGATCGACTTCGAAGGCGGCATCACAACCTGCCTAGCCGGGATTGCCGCCGACGCCGGCGTTGCCATCGATGGCGAAGCCGCGCTGGCCCTGTATCGGCAGGCCCGCTACATGCCCGATGCGGGCCTGTTCCCCGACGATCTCGTACGCGTCTACATGGTCATCGCGCCGCAACTCGGCCTGCCGGTCGAGGAGAAGTATGGCGTGCGCCTACGCGACTCCGCCAGCGCCTGGCAAGGCTTTCCCGACAGCGCAGCGGCATTAGCCGAGCTTGCGAAGTCACACAAGCTGATTGCCATGACCAATGCTCGGCGCTGGGCGCTCGACCATTTCGAGAAGCAGCTCGGATCGCCCTTCTTCGCCACCTTTACCGCCGACGATACCGGAACGGAGAAACCGGATCCGGCGTTCTTCCAGACGGTCTTCGATTTCGTCGCCTCAAGGGGCGACGGCAAGGACGACATCCTGCACGTCGCGCAAAGCCAGTACCACGACATCGGCATATCCCGGACACTTGGCCTGACCAATTGCTGGATCGAGCGCCGGCACGCCCAGAAGGGCTATGGCGGCACGATCGAACCGGAGCGCTTCACCGCGCCGGACTACCACTTCACCTCATTGGCCGCGTTGGCGGCGGCCGTGCGGGAAAGCCTGAAGGAACGAACCTGAGCCCAAGCCCGGAAAGCCGCAGCAAGACGAGCATCCCGACCAGACAAACAGAAAGGGGAATAACATGACCGACAAGATCACGAACTGGACCAGCGCAGACGATGCCATGGTCGAAAGCGCCATTAGGCGGGGCGCGAACCGCCGCGAACTTCTCAAGATGCTGTTGGCCGGCGGCGCCGCGGTTGCCGCGGACAGCCTGGTGCTCGGCCGCGCCACTCAAGCCGTCGCCGCTGAGCCGGTTTCCGGCGGAAATTTCAAAGCCGCCGGCTGGTCGTCATCGACCGCCGACACGCTTGATCCTGCAAAGGCGTCGCTCTCCACCGACTATGTCCGCTGCTGCTCGCTCTACAACCGCCTGACTTTCCTCGACAAGGATGGCGTCACGCAGATGGAGCTGGCTGAAAGCTTCGACAGCAAGGACGCCAAGACCTGGACGGTGAAGCTGCGCAAGGGCGTCACCTTCCACGACGGCAAAGACCTCACGGCCGACGACGTCGTCTTCTCGCTGAAGCGCCATCTCGACAAAGCGGTCGGCTCCAAGGTCGCCAAGATCGCCGCACAGATGACTGGCTTCAAGGCGGTCGACAAGTCGACCGTGGAAATCACGCTCGCCGACCCGAATGCCGACCTGCCGACCATCCTGGCGCTGCACCATTTCATGATCGTCCAGGACGGCACCACGGACTTCTCCAAGGGCAATGGCACCGGCGCCTTCGTGCTGCAAACCTTCGAACCTGGCGTGCGTTCGGTGGTCACCAAGAACAAGAACTACTGGAAGTCGGGCAAGCCCCATCTCGACTCCTTCGAGTTCATCGCCATCAGCGACGACAGCGCCCGCGTCAACGCCCTGCTTTCGGGCGACATCAATTTTGCAGCCTCGATCAATCCGCGTGCGATGAAACTCATCGGCGGCCAGGAGGGCTTCGAATTGTCGAAGACGACTTCGGGCAACTACACCGACCTCAACATCCGGCTCGACATGGATCCGGGCAGCAAGGCCGACTTCGTGGCGGGCATGAAGTATCTCGTCAACCGCGAGCAGATCGTCAAATCGGCATTGCGCGGCCTCGGCGAAATCGGCAACGACCAGCCCGTCTCGCCGGCGAATATCTTCCACAATCCCGACGTCAAGCCGAAGGCTTTCGACCCGGACAAGGCGAAGTTCCACTTCCAGAAGGCAGGCCTGCTCGGCCAGTCCATCCCGGTGATCGCTTCCGACGCGGCGACCTCGTCGATCGACATGGCGGTGATCATCCAGGCCGCCGGCGCGGATATCGGCATGAAGCTCGACGTCCAGCGCGTCCCGGCCGACGGCTACTGGGACAACTACTGGCTGAAGGCGCCAATCCATTTCGGCAACATCAATCCGCGCCCGACGCCGGACATCCTGTTCTCGCTCCTCTACGCTTCCAACGCGCCGTGGAACGAAAGCCAGTACAAGTCCGAGAAGTTCGACAAGATGCTCATCGAGGCGCGCGGCTCGCTCGACCAGGCCAAGCGCAAGGAGATCTACGGCCAGATGCAGGCTATGGTCTCCGAGGAGGCCGGCACCATCATCCCGGCCTACATTTCCAACGTCGACGCCCTCTCCAGCAAGGTGAAGGGTTTGGAAGCGAACCCGCTCGGTGGCATGATGGGCTATGCAATGGCGGAATATCTCTGGCTCGAAGCCTGAGAGAAGCCAGCCGGGGGCCGGTCAGCCAGCCCCCGGCACTTCATTGCGCAAGATTGCTTGGCCGAACAACCGCAGGGAGCGCTTCCATGACATCTGGGGTTCTCAACCTCGTGCTGAAGCGGCTGGGGATCGCGGCCGTCACGCTTTTGATCGTGCTGTTCGCCGTGTTCTTCGCCACCAGCATGCTGCCCGGCGACACCGCATCGATCCTGCTTGGCCAGGCGGCGACTCCGGAAGCGGTCGCCGGCCTGCGCGAGGCCATGCATCTCAACGATCCGGCGATCCTGCGCTTCCTGCTCTGGCTTGTCGGACTGCTCCACGGCGACCTCGGCACCTCCTATGCCAATGAGATGCCAGTCGCAGCGCTGATCGGCGGGCGCCTGGTCAACACCATGAAGCTCGCCGGCATCACCACGCTGCTCTCGGTGCCGCTGGCGCTGACGCTCGGCATCACCGCCGCGATGTTGCGCGGCTCCGTCTATGACCGCACCGTCACCATCCTGTCGATCGGCGTCATCTCCGTGCCGGAATTCATGGTCGCGACCCTCGCGGTCCTGCTCTTCGCCGTTTATCTCAAATGGCTGCCTGCGCTGTCCTCGGTCAACGAGGCACATTCGCTGACCGACCTCGTGCGCATCTATGCAATGCCGGTGATCACGCTCACCTTCGTCATCTCCGCCCAGATGATCCGCATGACCCGCGCTGCGGTGATCGAAACGCTCTCTACGCCTTATGTCGAGATGGCGCTTCTGAAAGGCGCCTCGCGCGGCCGCATGGTGCTGAGGCACGCCCTTCCGAATGCTCTTGGGCCAATCGTCAACGCTGTCGCGCTCTCACTGTCCTATCTGGTCGGCGGCGTCATCATCGTCGAGACGATCTTCAACTATCCCGGCATCGCCAAGCTGATGGTCGATGCCGTCGCGACCCGCGACCTGCCGCTTATCCAGAGCTGCGCGATGATCTTCTGCCTCGGCTACCTCTTCCTCATCACCGCTGCCGACATCGTCGCTATCATGTCCAACCCGAGGCTCAGATGACGATAGCCCGCGCGACAACCTCCCAACGGTCCTTCCTGGGCCACAGCTACAGCCTCGTCGGCGTCGTGGCCGCGCTGGTCATCCTGGCCTGGACGCTCATCGCGATCCTGGCGCCTTACGTCATTCCCCATTCGATCGGCGACATTGTCGACGACGACTATTTCGGCCCGATGCGCCAGGGACTGTGGCTCGGCTCGGACTATCTTGGGCGCGATATGCTCTCGCGGGTTCTGATGGGCGCCCGCTACACCGTCGGCATATCGCTCGCCGCCGTCGCCATCGCCTGCTTTTCAGGTGTCGTGCTGGGGATGATCGCGGCCGTCACCGGTGGCTGGCTCGACACCTGCCTCAGCCGCTTCCTGGACGCCATGAACTCAATCCCCAGCAAGCTGTTCGGCCTTGTTGTCGTCGCTGCGGTCGGCTCGTCGATCCCGGTGCTGATCCTGACGCTGGCCGTCATCTATATCCCCGGCGCCTACCGCTTCGCGCGCGCTCTCGCCGTCAACATCAACACCATGGATTTCATCACCGTCGCCCGTGTCCGTGGCGAGAGCACCGCCTACCTTATCGGCTCCGAGATCCTGCCCAACATCATCCGCCCGGTGCTTGCCGACTTCGGGCTGCGCTTCGTCTTCATCGTGCTGTTGCTCTCCGGCCTGTCCTTCCTGGGGCTCGGCCTCCAGCCACCGCTCGCCGACTGGGGGGCGCTTGTGCGCGAGAACATCGGCGGCCTGCCCTTCGCGGCCCCCGCCGTCATCGTGCCGTCGCTGGCAATCGCCAGCCTCACCATCAGCGTCAACCTGCTGATCGACAACCTGCCGCAGAAGATCAGGGACCGAGACGCATGAGCAATCTCGTCGAGGTCAGAAACCTGAGGATCGAGGCGAAGACCGACTCCGGACGGCTTGTTGAAATCATCAAGGGCGTCAGCTTCGACATCGCCGACGGCGAGATCGTTGCCCTGATCGGCGAGAGCGGCTCCGGCAAGACGACGGTAGCGCTCTCGCTCATGGGCTATGCGCGGGCCGGCTGCCGGATCGTCGGCGGCGAGATCAACGTCAACGGCGAGAACATGGTTGCCCTTTCCGAAAAGGAACGCGCCAGGCTGCGCGGCACCGACATTGCCTATGTTCCGCAAAGTGCCGCCGCCTCGTTCAACCCCTCCTCCACGATCATGGAGCAGGTCATCGAGGTCACGCGCATCCACAAGCTGATGCCACCCGAGCAAGCGCGCCAGCGCGCGGTCGAGCTGTTCCGGGCCTTGTCGTTACCAGATCCGGAAGGGATCGGCGCGCGTTATCCGCATCAGGTTTCGGGCGGGCAATTGCAGCGGCTGGCCGCGGCCATGGCGCTCATCGGCGATCCCAAGCTGATGATCTTCGACGAGCCGACGACAGCACTCGACGTGACGACGCAGATCGACGTGCTGAAGGCATTCAAGTCGGTCATGCGGGCGGGCGGAATAGCGGGTGTCTATGTTTCCCACGACCTCGCGGTCGTCGCCCAGATCGCCGACCGCATCGTGGTGCTGAAAGGCGGCGAAGTGCAGGAGACCGGCACCACTGCGGCAATCCTTTCGGCCGCCCAACACCCCTACACGCGCGAACTGCTGGCCGCCTTCGAACCGAAGCCGCGGCAAGCACATGCAGACGCGGATGCCGGGACGAAACAGCTGCTGCGTATCGACAATGTGACAGCCGGCTACGGCCCGGTGCGGGATGACGGACTGCCACTTATCCGCGCGGTCGATTCCGTCAGCCTGGTCGTCGAGAAAGGGCGCAATCTCGGCATCATCGGCGAATCCGGCTGCGGAAAATCGACGCTGGCGCGCGTCATCGCCGGCATCCATCCGGCGGCCGCCGGTGACATCGTCTTCAACGGTGAGGAACTGCAGCGTGCCGCCAGGAAACGCAGCCAGAACCAACTGCGCGAGATGCAGATTGTGTTCCAATATGCCGATACCGCGCTCAATCCGGCCAAGCCGGTGGAGGACATCATCTCCCGCCCGCTGGCCTTCTATCACCGGCTCGACAGGCAGGCGCGCTCGAAGCGCGTCGACGAACTGCTCGACATGGTGCGCCTGCCCAAGACGCTGCGCTACCGTCACCCATCGGAGCTCTCGGGCGGCCAGAAGCAGCGCGTGAACTTCGCGCGTGCGCTGGCGGCCGATCCCAAGCTCATCATCTGCGACGAAATCACCTCGGCGCTCGACACGGTGGTGGCGTCCGCCGTGATCGAGCTGCTCAAGGAGCTGCAGCGCGAGTTGGGCCTTTCCTACATTTTCATCAGCCACGACCTCTCCGTCGTCGAGGCCATCTGCGACGAGATCATGGTCATGTACAATGGCGAGCGGGTGGAGCAGATCACGCCCGACAAGCTGACGGCGCCCACCCACCCCTATTCCAAGCTTCTGTTTTCCTCCGTGCCGAAGCTTGACCCAACGTGGCTCGATGGCCTCGTCCGCGACCCCGAACTCGTCAGCCAGTACGGCCATCGATAGAGCGGTTCACCGTTTCAAGGAAACGGCGAACCGCTCTATCGCTTTGTTTTTGACGCAATTCCCAAGGGAAAGCGCTGCGCGCTTTTCCCGGGAAAACCGTTTTACACTTTTCCTGGAATTGCTCTAACTACATCGGAAACAGGCTGGGCAACGGCATGTGCGCCTTGACGATGGGAGACTTCAGCACCACGAAGCTGAAATACTTGTCGATGCCGATATCCATGTCGGTCAGTCGCTCCATGATCGTCTGATACTCACTAATGCCGGAGGTCACGAATTTCATCAAATAGTCGTAGCCGCCCGACACAAGATGGCATTCGATGACCTGCTCGATCTTCTCCACGACAGCGAGAAAGCGGGCGAAGTCAATCTGACGGTGGTTCTTCAAGGTGATCTCGGTGAACACGGTCAGCGTCTGGCCGAGCTTGCCGATATTGATCTGCGCGGAATAGCCTTCGATGTAGCCTTCCGACTGGAGCTTCTTGACCCGCATCAGGCACGGGCTCGGCGACAGATGCACCAGATCAGCCAGTTCCACATTGGTGATGCGGCCGTTCTTCTGCAATTCGTGAAGAATTTTGATGTCGATCCGATCCAGTTTCATGGCCGTCTCCGCAGAACACATGCCGCAGCACAAAATGCTGCTATACCCATAGCCATCGACACTACCACAGCCCGCCGGCCTGTCCATCCAAGCGGATACCGCTTTGAAACGCAGCGTCTCCCGATTTCAATCGAACAGCCGGAATAAAATTCTGCATCGGCCTCAACTGCAGCAGCGGCTGCCTGTGCAACGCGCTAGATTGGCGCTTCAAGGTAGAGAGACCATGCGCGCGCAGCTGCAGCAAATCGAGACATCTGGCGAACTGCCACAGTCCGCGGACGCGGTGGTGATCGGCGGTGGCATCGTCGGCGTCTTTGCGGCCTACTATCTGGCCAGGCGCGGCATGAAGGTCGCGCTTGTCGAAAAGGGGCGCATCGGCGCAGAACAATCCTCCAGAAACTGGGGATGGTGCCGCCAACAGAACCGCGACGCCCGCGAGCTGCCGATGGCGACCCAAAGCCTCGATCTTTGGGACAGCTTTGCGGCGGAAACCGGCGAAAACACCGGCTTTCGCCGCTGCGGCCTGCTCTATCTGAGCAACGACGAGGCGGAACTGGCCGGCTGGGCACGCTGGCGTGACTTCGCCAAAACGGCCGGCGTCACCACGCATATGCTTGACGGCGCCGAGGCCAGCGAGCGAGGCCGCGCCACGGGTCGGACATGGAAGGGCGGCGTCTCCTCGCCGACCGACGGCACCGCCGATCCGTCGCGGGCCGCGCCCGCGGTCGCCCGCGCCATCGTCAAGCTCGGGAGCACCGTGCACCAGCATTGCGCCGCGCGCGGCATCGAAACCGCGGGCGGGCGCCTGAGCGGCGTGGTCACTGAAAGCGGCACGATCCGGACAAACGCTGTGGTGCTGGCCGGTGGCGCCTGGGCCTCTTCGTTTTGCCATCAGTTCGGTTTCCGCTTTCCGCAGGCGTCGATCCGCTCCTCCATCCTGTCCGTATCGCCCGGCGCGGAGGGCCTGCCGGATGCGCTGCACACGGCAAGGATCTCGGCCACGCGTCGCGGCGACGGCGGCTACACGCTCGCCATAAGCGGACGCGGCCGCGTGGACGTCACGCCGCAGCAGCTGCGCTTCTCGTCGCAGTTCCTGCCTATGTTCCTGAAGCGGTGGCGAAGCCTCGCGCCCGGAGGTCTGCAGGGCGTGCGCTCGGGCCACGAAACGCTCCGGCACTGGCGGCTCGACCAGCCGACGCCAATGGAGCGGATGCGCATCCTCGATCCGGCCCCGGACCAAGCGACCATCCGCCTGACCCACGCCCGGGCACTCGAGCTGCTGCCGGCACTGCGCCAGACCAGGATCAGCGCAGCCTGGGCCGGCTATATCGACAGCACGCCGGACGGCGTGCCTGCCATCGGCGAGATCCATAGTGTTCCGGGTTTCTTCCTGGCCGCCGGATTTTCGGGACACGGCTTCGGCATCGGACCCGGCGCCGGGCATCTCGTCGCCGATCTGATGACCGGCTCGGAACCGGTCGTCGATGCGACATCCTATGATCCCCGACGCTTCGACGCTTCGGCCTGGGGGAAGGTCGCCGACTTCTAGGATGTGATCCATGCCATCCTGGTGTGGCCTCCGGAATTGCATCAACCGTCCCGGAGAAAGGCACCGATAGGTGCCGGGCGGACAGGCGCCTGCCCGCGAAACCGGCCGACAGCGCCGGGCGCACAGCCGGCTTGCGCCGCAACAAGTTCAACGGCAGCCAACTGGCAGTAGCGCCCCTGGCATCGCCCCATGCCGACGCGCGACAGCGATTTCACCCTGTTGGCCTCGCCGCCGCCGAAACCCGCGCTCTCGCGTACAGCTCCGGCAGTCACGTTCTCGCAGCGGCAAACGACCGCGTCGTCGGCGAGTGCCCGCGCCATCGCTGCCGGCCAGGGAAAGGCGCAAGCCAGGCCACGGGCAAAGCGCTCGAGCCGCGCAAGCTTGCGCAGATCGCCGCCGGTGGACCGCGCCGGAATTCCGAGATCGGCAAGGCATGCCGCCGCCGCGAGACGCCCCACGATCTCCGCGCCGTCCGCTCCCAGAAGACGAGCCCCATCGCCCGCCAGATAAACGCCGTTGCCGGCCCGACCCATCTCGTCGGTCTTCGGCAGCCATTGCCGCCACTGCTCGTCATAGGTGAAGGCGCACCCCACAAGGTCGGCCAGATGCGTCTCTGCCCGCAGATGCCAGCCCATGCCTATCATGTCGCAAGGGGTGCGGTGCTCCCGGCCGCCGGCGTCGCGCCAACGCATCGCGGTGACACCTTTTTCGTCAGCCTCGATCCGCTCGAGCGTCACGCCCGCATGGTAGCGGCCGCCGAGCCTTGCTCGCAGGGCCAGACCGCGCAGCGTGACGAGCGGCCGGGCGGCAAGCTGCCAGAGCCCCCGCATCTGCTGATGCCAGGGAGAAGTGTCCAGCACCGCCGCCACATCGGCTCCAGCTTTGACGAGCTGGGCGCCGACCAGCGTCAGCAAAGGCCCCGATCCGATCAGGACGATGCGCCGCCCAAGCGCCACGCCCTGCGCCTTGAGCGCGATCTGCGCGGCGCCGAGGCTGTAGACGCCGGCGCTCTGCCAGCCCGGGACCGGAGCGACACGGTCGGATGCGCCGGTGGCAAGGATCAGGCGGTCATAGCCGACTAGCTGCACGCCGCCCTCCCCCAGCACGTGCAGTCGCCCGTTCTGCGCGGCGATAACCGAACTCGCCGCGCAATGGGTGAGCCGCCCCTCTTTGGCCAGCCAGTCAAACAGCGCATGCAGCGCGTCCGCCTTCGCCGCCTCCGACCCGTAGAGCTGCTTCGCGGTGCGGGTGAACCCGGCGGGCGGGCGGCGATAGATCTGTCCGCCTGCGCGCTGCCCTTCGTCGATCACCACCGGGTGGAGCCCGGCCTCCACAAGCGTCGCGGTGGCCCTTATGCCAGCCGGACCGGCGCCCACGATCACGATCCGCGGCGACGGGGTCTCGCTCACAGCCAGCTCTCCGATGGCATCGTGCGCAACCGCATGCCTTCGCTGAGAAGTGTCGAGCACGCCCGCAGCCGCGGTCCCTCGTCCTGCCATACCCAGCAATCCTGGCAGGCTCCCATCAGGCAGAAGCCAGCACGCGGCTCGGCTCCGAACTCGGACTTTCGCAACGCGTGCCCTGACGCCAGCATGGCGGTCAGCACGGTGTCGCCCGCTAGCGCGCCGCGCATCTCACCGTCGAGAAAGAAATGCAGCTGCGCCCGGTCGCGTTCAGCCAGTCGGACGATGCGGCCGGCGATGATCATTCCGCGGCCTCTCGCACCGTGCGAGGACGGGGCAGTTCGGGGAACCGTTCGCAGACCGCATCGAACGCCGCCTGGACGCCTTCCGGTCCAGAGCGCCCCTTCATGCGACGGAAGATCTCCGTCTTGGCGAAAAACCGCCAGTGGATCGGCAAGTCCCGCAGTATGGCGGTCAGCAGGTCATAGGCCGCCGGCGTCCACTGCGCTTCGTAGCCATCGCGCTCCGGACCGAAATGAAAATGGCCGGCGGCTGGCCCCTGCCGCGCGCGCAGTCCTTCCGTCGCCTGCACGTCGACCTCGCCGTCGCGGATGACGACCCCATAGTCGCGCTCGGCAGCCGTTGGCGACACATAGCCACGCCGCACGTCCTGCGCGACGCGCCAGGGCTCGCGCGTACGCGGATCGCCGCGCCCGCCACCTCCGGCGGAGCGGATATCGAGCACGTCCCCAGGCTGCAGCACCGCCGTGTCGATGTTGCCCAGCCGCCGCTCGCGCTCGGTCCCTGGATTGACGACCATGTCCGATAGGCCGGCCGCCTTGCCGCCCAGCACGCCCCAGGGACGAAAGAAACTGCGGTCCCGGTTGCGCGCCGTGATCCTGGAGTCGGGGGCGAAGACACGGAAGGCCATCTCGGTCGCCAGGCCGCCGCGCCAGCGCCCTGCACCGCCACTGTCCCTGGCGAGCCCGTACTTCACGAATTCGACCGGGGTCTCGGTCTCGGTGATCTCGATCGGCGTGTTCTTGAGATAGGCGGCGTCGGCGCCCGATCCGTTGGTGCCGTCGCGATGCGGCATCGCACCACCGCCCCCCACCACGGGGTTCACCGCCGCGATGACGGTCCGGCTGGTCCGCTCGTCCGTGGTCATGACGTTGACGATGCAGTTGTTGCCGGCGGGTGCTGCTGGCAGGCGCTCCGGCACGGCTTGCGAGAAGGCGCCGAAGATGACCGACCGCAGCCGGGCGCAGGTGAGCGAGCGCATGCCCACTGCGGCGGGATGGACCGGATTGAGCACCGAACCTTCGGGCGTGATGCAGGTGAACGGCCTGGTAAGGCCCGTATTGAGCAGGATCTTCGGGTTGAGCGTGTAGAGCACGTAGTAGACGCCCACCAGCAGCATGGTGTGGCGCGGGTCGCCGCCTGATGGCACGTTGAGCGAGGAGCCGAGTTGCGGATCGGAGCCGGTGAAGTCGAGCACCGCTTCGTCGCCCCTGATCGTCAGCGTCAGCTTCAGCCGGCACGGATTGGCCTCGACGGAATCCTCGTCGGCATAGTCGGCGAATTCCCAGGTGCCGTCGGGCATCAAACGCAGCACGTCGCGCGCCTGCGCCTCCGCATGGTCGAGAAGCGCGGCAACGCCTTCGATGAAGCCGGCCTTGCCGAACTTCCTCACCATCGCCTGGATCTTGCGCTCGCCGGTGTTGAGCGCGCCGACCAGCGCCTTGATGTCGCCGATGTTGAGGTCGGGCTTGCGCACATTGGTGCTCATGATCCGCAGTATCGTCTCGTCGAAGACGCCCTCGTTCACCAGCTTCATCGGCGGAAAGCGAATGCCTTCCTGATGGATCTCGGTCAGCGCCCGGCTGAGCGAAGCCGGCACCGCGCCACCCATGTCGGTGTTGTGGATATGCCCTCCGGTCCAGGCGACGATCTCGCCATCGACGAAGACCGGCTTCCACAGATGCGTGTCGGGCGCGTGCGTGGCGACGTGGCCCGAATAGGGATCGTTGGTGAACGCAACGTCGCCCGGCCGGTAGTCGTCGACCATCGCGATGGCGCGGTGATACGAAAGCCCCGGATACCAGGTGGCGCCGAGGTCCATCGGCACGGCGAAGGTCGCGCCCGAACGATCCATCAGCATCACGGTGAAGTCCTGCGTCTCCTTGACGAAGGCAGAGTGCGCAGTGCGGTGCAGCGTGTGGGCCATGTTCTCGGCCGCCGCGCGGGCATGGTTCGCCAGAACCTGCAGATTTGTCCGGTCAAACATGGCATCACTCCGGGAAGGTCAGCAAAAGGTTGAGGTGACGGTCGACCCGTGCCTGTGCTCCAGCGGGAATTGCGAAGGTGGTGTCTTCCTGCACGACCACCGCAGGCCCTTGGAACGTGCTGCCCGGCACCAGGGCCTGCCGGTCGTGGAGGTCGACGGTCTCGACGCCAGCGCCCGTATAGACCGGGAGCCGGCGCGCCGGAACGGCGGCGGCTCGGATCTCGTCTGTCTCCAGGAAGGAGAGCTTCGGCCCCGCGCCTACGGCGGATAGCCGGACATTCACAAGTTCGATCTCGCCGTCCGGGTCGTGGAAATCGTAGAGCTGCTGATGGGTGAGGTGGAAGGCCTGCGCGATGGCGGCCGCATTGCCGTCCGTCAGCCATTCCGGTGAAAGGACGACCTCGATCTCATAGCTCTGTCCCACATAGCGCATGTCGCAGGACAAATTGAGCTCCGCCTCCCCGTCATGACGTTGCGCCGCGAGCCAGTCGCGGCCCTCACGTGCCAAGGCCTCGAAGGCCTCGCGAATTCCGGCAAGCGACATGCTCGACAGCGGGCTGAAGATGGTGCGGATGAAGTCCCCGCGCAGATCCGCCACCAACCCGCCCAGCGCCGACACCACGCCGGGACGGCGGGGCGCCATGACGCGCCTCATCCCGAGTTCGCGGGCCAGGAAGGCGCCGAGCATCGGGCCTCCGCCGCCGAAGGGCATCAGCGTGAAATCGCGCAAGTCGACGCCGGCGCGCGAGGCGAGTTTCTCGACCTCGACGAACATCTCCGACACCGCAATGTCGAGGATCGCCTGCGCGGTCTGCTCGACCGGTCGGTCGAGCCGGGCGGCAAGCTCGCCGACCCCGCGATGCGCCAGCCCGGTATCGATCCTGAGCTGGCCGTAGGCCATCTCGCTGTGACCGAGCCATCCGCACACCACCATGGCGTCCGTCACCGTCGCCCGCTCGCCGCCACGGCCGTAGCATGCCGGTCCCGGCGTCGAACCCGCCGACTCCGGCCCGACGCGCAGCACCCCTTGCGCGTCGACGCTGGCGATCGAGCCGCCGCCGACGCCGATAGAGCTCACCGAGACGGAGGGGATATGGAGCGGAAATTCGCCGATCAGTTCGCCGGTGCCGAACTGCGGCTCGCCGTCGATGATGAGCGCGAAGTCGGCTGAGGTGCCGCCGATGTCGAGGGTAAGGATCTTGTCTTCGCCAGCCTGACGGGCCAGCCACGAGGCGCCGATGACACCGGAGGCCGTTCCCGACAGCAACATGTTGACGCAGGCGTGCTTGCCTTCGGCGGCGTTCATCAGCCCGCCGTTCGACTTCGTCAGCATCGGGCGGGCCGGCACGCCGCGGTCCTTCAGCCGCTCTTCCAGCGCCGTCAGATAGCCCGAGACGCGCGGATGGACATAACCATTGAGAATGGCGGTCGAGCTGCGCTCGTATTCGCGGATGACCGGCCACACCTCGGCCGAAGAGAAGACGAAGAGGTCGGGAGCGAGACGCGCGATCGTCGCCTTGACGGCAGCCTCCTGCGCGGCGTTGCGCCAGGAATGGAGGAAGGAGACGATGATCCCCTGCGCCCCATTCGCTTTCGCCGCTGCCACCGCGCTGGCCACCACCGCCATGTCCGGCGCCTGGGATTCGCTTCCATCGGCGCGCATGCGGACCGGAATGCCGAACACCATATCGCGCGAGATCAGCGGGTCCGGACGCGAGCAGAACAGAGAATACATGTCCGGCATGCGCAGCCGCGCGAGCTCGATCACGTCTTCGAAGCCGGCATTGGTGAACAGCGCGAGCACTGCGCCTTTGCGCTGGATGATCGTGTTGATGCCAACGGTCGTGCCGTGCACGAAGCGCGTCATACGGGTAGGATCCAAGCCTTCGCGTTCAGCAAGAAGCCTGAGACCCGTCATCAGCTCGGCGCCCGGATCCTCCGGCGTCGTCAGCACTTTCAGCGAGGCTACCCGTCCGGAACGGGCTTCCAGCGCGCAGAAATCGATGAATGTCCCGCCGATATCGACGCCGACCTTCCAGTCGGTTTCGTTTTGCGCCTCATCCGCCGCGCAAGCGATGGCACCGTCCATGACGCGTCCCTTCCTGTCTGCCTGCCGGAAGCTGGCATGGCCGGGTGGGAGAGGTCCAAGACGTATGATGGGCAAGGATATAAGTCTTGCTTATGCCTTTGCCTTGTCACCGCCCAGCACGGCGGAACAGGCCGCACGGATCTGGTCGCGCATCATCTCATCGGCCCGCGAAAGGACCCGTGTGCGCGAGGTCAGCAGCGCGATCGGAAATTCCGGCCCCGCTGCGAGCGGCCTGACGGCAAGTCCGGCAAACTGGTGCCATGGCAGCAGCGCGTCGACCAAGGCGATGCCCAGACCGGCCTGGACAAAACCAACCGCGGAGATCGACACATCGATCTCAAGCGATGGCGAAAGCGTCACGCCTTGCGCGCGCGCAGCATGGGCCAATTCGTCGGCGGGGCGGGTGTTTCCGCGATAGGATATCAATTCTTTGCCGACGAGATCGGCGAGCGTCAGCTCGGTCTTCCCGGCCAACGCGTGCCCGGCGGGCAGCAGGCATGCGAAGCCGACACTGCCGATTACCTCCGCCTCGATATCCGGAGGGAGCCGGTCGTCCATGGCCACGCCAAGGCTGACATCACCCGCGCGCAGCATGTCGATGATGGCAGCGATCGGCGCGCTATGAGCACGCAGCATGATGTTGGGATGCTGGGCCCGGAATTTGGTGAACGCACGCGGCAAGATAGCCATGGCTGGCGGCGTTGAGGCAGCGACCCGCACCAGTCCTGCCCGACCAAGGCGTAGATCGGTGGTCTTGCGGCGCAAGCCTTCAAGCCCCGCCGACAACCTCTCGGCATCGGCGAAAATCTCGAGCGCCTCCGGGGTCGGCCGCAGCCGGCCCTTGACGCGCTCGAACAACGTGAAGCCGAGTTCGTCCTCGGTGTGGATCACGATCTGGCTCAAAGCGGGCTGGGAGATGTTCAGCATCCGGGCCGCGGCAGTCACGGTGCCCGCGCGCATGACGGCGATGAACACTTCGAGTTGCCGGGCCCGCATTGCCACTCCATAGGTAAAGCTTATGGCTCTTGTCCAAACCCATCTTTGACGCAATGCCACGGCGACGACAAGATTGGTCAAGGATTCACTGCAAGAGGGCGCCATGGATGTGATCGTTCTGGGCGGCGGACTGATGGGAACGGCTTCGGCCTATTTCCTGGCCCGGCGCGGCGCGCGCGTGACGTTGATCGAGCGCAACCGGATCGGTGCTGGAGCCACGGTTGCCTCCTTCGGCAACATCCGGCGCACGGGGCGTCATCTGTCCCAGCTTCCACTGGCCCATCGCTCGCTCAGCCTGTGGGGCGATGCCGAAAAAATGCTTGGCCGCGACGTGGAATTCCGCGCTACCGGCCATATCCGGCTGATCTTCGATGAAGATAGCCTCGCCGCCATGCGGGCCTATGCCGAAGCGGCGCTGCCCTGGGGGCTTGAGCTGGAGGAGCTCAACCCGCGCGAGATTCGCGCCCGTTTTCCCGGTCTCGGTCCTGATGCTATCGCGGCGTCGTTCTCGCCGCACGATGGCAGCGGCAATCCCCGGCTGATCGCACCGGCCTTTGCCGAGGCAGCCCGCAGGCTGGGCGCCGAAATCGTCGAGGCGACTGAGGTCGAGACGATCCGGCACACGGGCTCCAGCTTCCTTGTAGCCAGTTCAAAAGGTGCATTCGCCGCCGAGTGTCTGCTCAACACCGCCGGTGCTTGGGGCGCGCGCATCGCCGCGCAGTTCGGCGAAGCGGTTCCGCTCGACGCCCGTGGCCCGCAGATGGGCGTGACCGAGCCGCTGCCGCATCAGATCTTGCCGGTGGTCGGCATCTGGACGCGCAACAAGGACCATGGCGCCTATCTGCGTCAGGTCGAGCGGGGCAACATCGTCTTCGGCGGAGCGGCCGAAAGAGTGGCGGTGAATCTCGATCCAGGCCACGCCAGCGCCGATCCCATGCGCCTTCCATTGCAATTGCGCGCCGTCGCGCGGCTGCTGCCGGCGATCGCGCAGGCTACAGTCATTCGCACTTGGTCCGGCTGCGAGGGTTATGTCAGAGACATGCTGCCGATCATGGGACGCTCGGCGACGACGCCAGGCCTGTTCCACGCTTTCGGCTTCAGCGGACACGGCTTCCAGCTCGGTCCGGGCGTGGGCGATGCCATGGCCGAGCTCATCATGACCGACCGTTGCGAAACGCCGCTCGACGATTTCAGGGTCGATCGCTTCGGCCGCGCAGCCTGAAGGAGTAGCTGTCGACATCCGCGCAACGATGGCCCTTTTTGCGAAGGCGGGATAGTCAGTTCTCGCCGACGCCCTCGAGTATGAGGATCTCAAGCGAGCGTTGCGCGCTAGGTACCAAGATTTCCCCGATGATTTTGGCCATCGACGGCCAGTACTGGCGGGGGACGTGCACGGCCGAGTTCGGAACCCCGCCTAATTGCACGTCGTTGCCGCCGAATACCGCACGAATCGCCGAAGGGTCTTTCGAAACCGGGAGTGTCGAACTACGTGTGACGGGTGCCATCGACGAGACGGAGAAAATTGACGAATGGGCCCAAACCATTTCACTCAAAGGCAGAGACTTACCCGATGACGCTCAATTCAAACTCAAAGAATTAAGCGCAAGCCACTGATTTGTAACAAGTTGGTGGGCCCGGAGGGCGTATTAAGATTGTTGATATTATTGAGTTTTTCGTGGGCCAAAATCAGAAATCTTCCCGTATCGTTCCGCATCGTTCCGTGGCGCATACAGTCGACCTTAGCTAACTTCGTTTGCGAACGTTCGGAGCCGTGCTCCAGGGGACGGCGAGCGTTTCTGCCGTGAACAGACTTCCCATCCCGCTATATTGGACGGCAAGCTGGCTTCTTCTGGCATAGGCGCGGCGCTGATGAATTTGTTCAGCGTGCAAGTCTTCCAGGAGTTAGCGCACGGACGTCAACTCCGCGCGGCAAGCCTCTGCAAATGCCCGCAGAATGTCATGGGCAGCCACGCGCGAGTTCCGGGCCGCCAAGGCAGACGAAGTCGTCTCGTATGTCGTGACGACGTGTTCAAGCACTGCCTCGGCAGCCCCGATGGTGCTTGGCATCGCAAACAGGCGAAGCTTGCTGATGGCGGTATACATCGGGACCAGCTTGGCCGGGTCATCCAGGCGTTCCTGGACCACTCCGTCAGCATAGGCCCTCGATGCTTGGTCGATGAACTCGCCGAACAGCCGCTCGCGACGCGAAGCCTCCTGCTCAAGCCGCTGCACACGATTCTGACGATGCTGGGTGAGCCAGCTTGTAGCGACGGATGACAAGGCGCCAATGGCGGAACCGGCCAGTGCGGAGACGGCGGTGATGGTTGCTGGATCCATAGTCATGCGACTCTTCTTGAAGTTTCCGGTCGGGCGCCGGCCTGGCCGAGGAAGTTGGTCCTTGCCGAGCCGAGAATCCCCCTAGCGGTAGCGTTGGAAAATCAGGTGAGGTCGGCTGCTCCGCTTCCCGGCCTCATAGCTCGTGGTTTCGTTCAAATCTGTCATGTTGCTCATGAGGCCAGCGTGAAACTTCGAACAAACTGCTCGCCACCCAGCACGATGAAGGACAAACCGGTCATCAGCAGGCCGCGGTGGAAGCGCGCCTGCTTGATGGTCCGGACACGCGATGTCTTCAGCAATTCGGTGGCCAGTACCGAGGTCCAATCGGACTTCAAAGCCTGGTGGACCAGGGCACGGATATCGGAGAAGGAGCTGGGTTCGACATAGTAGACCGGTGCGACGGCGGAAGCCCCGCACACCTTGCCATTGAATTCCTTTTCCACGCGCATCCGGCTCGGATAAAGAACGTGGCCGAACTGCATGATCGGCATGATCACGACCCCCCAAACGACCGCATAAAACAGCGGCCCGATTGGCGCATGGATCGGCAACAGATCGCCGAACCGCAGCACCAGGTTGAGCGCGAGGATGTAGCCCACGCCGACGATCTGGGCCCGCGTGTCGTACGAGCGCGCCGCCGATTGCGCTTCCTGCAGCGCTGAGAGCAGCATCTTGTCGGCATATTCGCGGGCGGTCTCGCCCGATCCGGCGTATATCGTGGCATCCGATCCAAAGTATCGATGAAGGAGAGAGGACGACGTTTGCGGCATACCGGTCCCTTTCTCAGTACTGAGGTGCGAGCATGGGGGCCGCAATCGCATCCGGCTCGGCCGATGCCGTCGGCTCGTCCTTCTCCTGGATGCGATTGACCGCGACATAGAGGGCCGGGAGAAAGACCAGGGTCAGCACCGTGGCCACGGCGAGCCCCCCGACAATGGCGTAGGCCATCGGCCCCCAGAACACGTCGTGCATGATGGGGATCATGCCAAGGATGGCTGCAGCCGCGGTCAGCATGATCGGCCTGAACCTGTGGGTGGTCGCGTCGATCACCGCCTGCCACGGATCGATTCCGCGCCCACGCTCATGCTCGATTTGATCGACTAGGATCACGGAGTTGCGGATGATCATGCCTGCAAGTGCGATGATCCCGAGGATGGCGATGAAGCCCATCGGCGTACTCGTGGTCAGCAGCGCGATCGCGACCCCGATGAGGCCTAGCGGCGCCACGCTGATCACCATCGCCATCCGGCGGAAGCTGCCTAGCTGCACGATGAGTACGGTAAGCATCAGCGTGATCATCAGCGGAAACTGGGCCAATAGCGCGGCGTTGCTTTGGCCGCTCTTCTCGACCGTACCGCCGGTCTCAATCAGAGTGCCCGCCGGCATCGACTTGTGCAGCGCCTCAATCGCGCCTGCGAGTTGCTCGTGAACTGAGGCGGGCTGCAGCCCTGGCAGCGGTTCCGCCTGAACTGTGATGGTGGGCAGGCGGCCGCGACGCCAGATATAACCCTCGTCGAGATCATACTGGAACTCGGCAATCTCGCGCAGGGGCACTGAGGCGCCTGTCGCGGTGGGGATCTGAAGATTGCGTAAGGCCTCAACGCTTGAGCGCTCGCTGCTCTCGGCCCGTGCAACGACATCGACCAGATAGATTGAGTCGCGAAGCTGAGTGACCGTCGAACCGCTGACCACGCGATCGAGTGCCTGCGCGACCTGTTGCGAGCTCAGGCCAGCCTGACGCACGCGATCCTGATTGACCTCGATGCGCAGCTCCTTGCTCTTCTCCGCCCAGTCGTAGTTGACGTTTCGCACGAGTCCGGATGACCGCAGCACATTTGCAAGTTCCTCCGCGTGCTCCCTCGCCTCGTCGGCCGTCGGCGCGCTCACCCGGTATTGCACCGGCCAGCCGACGGGCGGCCCGAGTTCCAAGCGCGAGATGCGAGCCTTCACGTCCGGGAAGCTGTCGGCAAACAGCGTCTCGAGCTTCACCAGAACGCGGTCACGCGCCTCGAGGTCCTTCGCAACGACCACGGTCTCCGCCATGAAGTCGTTGTCGAGCTGAACGTCGAGCGGCAGATAGAAGCGGATGGCGCCACCGCCGACATAGGAAGAAAAGCGGGCGATGTCCGGGTCGCTGGCAAGCCACTGTTCCAGCCGTTTCGTCTCCGTCTCGGTCGCGGCGATCGAGGCATTCTTCGGCAGCGTCATCGTAACCACAAGCTCTGGCCGGTTCGACGCCGGGAAGAACTGCTGCTGCACAAAACCCATGCCGTAGAGCGAGGCGCCGAAGGCGGCAAGCGAGGCGGCGATGGTGAGCCAGCGGTGCCGCATGCTGAAACCGAGCAAGCCGATGAAAGTGCGCATGAAGCGGCCAGGCCCATGGGCGTGCGCCTTCATGCGGGAAGGCAGCAAGGAAAGCCCGATTACCGGCGCGAAGATCACGGCCACGAACCAGGACGCAACCAGCGCAACCCCAATGACGGCAAACAGCGAAAACGTATACTGCCCGGTGTTGTTGTCGGCGAAGCCGATCGGCAGGAAGCCGAGGATCGTGATCAGAGTTCCCGATAACATGGGGAAGGCGGTAGAAGTGTAGGCGAAGGTAGCCGCCTTAATTTTTTCCATGCCTTCCTCGATCTTCGAGATCATCATCTCGATAGTGATCATCGCATCATCCACCAGCAGGCCGAGCGCGATGATGAGAGCGCCGAGCGAGATACGCTGCAAGCTGATGCCGATCGCCTCCATGGCGATAAAGACGATCGCGAGTACGAGCGGTATTGACAGGGCAACCACGAGCCCTGCCCTGAGCCCGAGGCTGAGGAAGCTGACGGCGAGCACAATGACAATCGCCTCGACCAGCGCCTTGGTGAATTCGCCGATGGCCTCGCGCACGATCTCGGGCTGATCCGAAACCAGATTGAGATTAATGCCGACGGGAACGCGTTGCGTCAGGCGTTTGGCCGCTTCGTGCAGGCCTTCGCCGAATTCGAGGTTGTTGCCGCCCTCGCGCATGTTGATGCCAATGCCGATAGCCGGCTTGCCGTTGACGCGGAACATCTTCGTGGGCGGGTCGCTGTAGCCGCGTTGAACGTTGGCGATGTCAGTGAGTTTGTAGAAGCGCCCATCGATCCAGAGGTTGAGGTTCGCAACATTCTCTGGCGTCAAGAGCGAGCCCGTGACGTCGACAAGCATGTTCTCGTGCGGCGTGTTGATGACGCCGGAGGGCACAACGGCGTTCTGGCGGGCGATCGCCGTCAGCACTTCGTCGAGATTGAGCTTGAGATTGGCGAGCTTCTGGGGTGAGAAGCTGAGATAGATCTTCTCGTCCTGGTCACCAAAAATCTCGACCTTGCCGACATCGGACGAACGCAGGAACTCGGTCCGCGCCGTCTCGGCGAAGTCACGGGCCTCTCGTGGCGTGAAGCCGTCGTAGGTGATTCCGTAGATGACGCCGAAGACGTCGCCAAACTCGTCGTTGAAGAAGGGGCCGATCACGCCAGGGGGAAGCGTCGCCTGAACGTCGCTGACCTTCTTGCGGACCTGGTACCAGATGGCGTCGAGATCGCTCTTGGGCGTCGACTCCTTGAGGTAGACGAAAATCGTTGCCTGGCCGGGTTTGGTGTAGCTCTTGAGGTAATCCAGCTTGGGAGTTTCTTCGAGCTTCTTCTCCAGCCTGTCGGTCACCTCAGTGAGCATATCGGTCGCGGTGGCCCCGGGCCAGACCGCCTGGACCACCATGGTTTGCACGGTGAAGTCCGGATCCTCCTGCCGGCCAAGTCGCTCATAGGCGCTGATGCCACCGATGACGCAGACAAGCATGAGGAATACGACGATGGCCCGGTTGTGGACGGCCCATTCTGAAAGATTAAAGCGTGTCATCACTTCACCTCCGTCTCAGCGTTGACCAATTCACCGTCTGCCAGCGAATTGACGCCGGCTGTCACGACCTTCTCTCCTGCCGAAAGACCGTGGCTGACCACCACGGAGTCCGTATCGAATTGAAGCAGCTGGACGTTCCGGCGCTGAACCTTTCCGTCACCGCCAATCACCCAGACCTGCGGCTTGTCTCCGGACTGCAGCAGTGCGGTCGGGGGTAGTGTGGTGACCTCCTGGGCTCCTTCGCTTTCGACGCGGCCTACGACGACTGCCCCCAGCCGCATCTCTGGTGGTGGCGAGGCCAGCGCCACCTTGACCTGATAGGTGCCGGTCGTGCTGTCCGCCTCGGGCGAAATCTCGCGGATCGTGCCGATGACTGCGATCTCTGGCCGGCCCTGGATCGAAACGTTCACTGCCATGCCGAGCTTTGCCCCGGCGATGTCTTCGCCGGCGACAGCGAAGTCCGCCTCGCGCGCGTCATTGCGGGAGATCTCGACGACCATCTGGCCCGCGGCCACGACCTGACCAGGGTCCGCCGCCGTTGCCGTCACGATGCCATCGTCGGGTGCAAGCAACTGCGTGTAGCCGAGCTGGTTTTGAGCGATGCGGAGATTGGCTTCGGCCGCCTGGACGGCAGCTCGTGCGCTCTGCAGCGACTTCAGCGCCTCGTCGTACTGGGAACGGGTGGTAAAGCCCTTGCCGAGCAGAATGCGGAAGCGTTCCTCCTGGGCCACGACCTGGACGAACGTGGCCTTGGCCGCCGTGAGATCGGCCTCCGCGGCGGCCACCTTGTTGCGGTAATCGACGGCACTGAGCTCAGCGAGCTTCTGACCTTTCTTGACGATCGCGCCTATGTCGACATCGCGCGAGATGATCCGACCGCCGACTTCGAAGCCGACGTCGCTGACATAACGCGACTGGACGCGACCGGCGCCCTGCGCCACCGTGGCGAGCTTGTGAGGCGTCACCACCACTGCCCGCGCCTGCCGCGGTGCTGGAGATGCTGCCTTCTCCTGTTCGGAACAGCCAGCAAGACAAAGGGCGGCGAGACAGACACAAAGGAATTTGCCGTACGATAGGCGCATGAAAGCCTCCGCTCGAAAGGATCGGGGTTGCAGGGAACTGATGATGAAGGAGCTCCGGTTTAGCGGCCGGGGCTTCGATTTCATACTGAACGTATATGTCAAATCGACTATATAGTCAATATGAGAATCGTACAATTGTGCTATGCAAAAAAGGTACGACGAATAAGTGGAGATCGATCTGGACAAGGACGGAAGCGCGCGATGGGACGCGCGTCTCCGAACCCCGCTACTGCATGAACCATCCGTGGCTGACCACCATCGACTGGCCGGTCAGTGCGTTCGATGGGAAGGCCGCCAGGAACAGCGCTGCTTCCGCAACGTCCTGGACCGTCGTGAATTCGCCGTCGACCGTCTCCTTCAGCATCATGGTCTTGACCACGTCCGCCTCGGAGAGTCCTAGCTCGCGCGCCTGTTCGGGGATCTGCTTCTCGACGAGCGGCGTCAGCACAAACCCGGGGCATATCACGTTGGCGCGCACGCCGTGCGCGGCCCCCTCCTTCGCCACGACCTTCGCCAGGCCAACGAGGCCGTGCTTGGCGGTGACGTAAGGAGCCTTGAGCGGCGACGCCTCCTTGGAATGCACGGATCCCATATAGATGATGCAGCCGCTGTTCTGGCCGTACATCTGCCGCAAGGCTGCACGGGTCGTCAGGAAGGCCCCGTCGAGGTGGATGGAAAGCAGCTTCCGCCATTTCGCGAATTCGAACTCCACTATCGGCGCCACGATCTGGACGCCGGCGTTGCTGACCAGGATGTCGAGGCGCCCGAAGACTTCGATCGCCTTCGCCATTCCGCTTTCCACCTGCTCCTCGCTGCTGACATCCATGCCAACCCCGAGCGCACGCTTGCCCATCGGATCGATCTCGGACGCGGCTTTTTGCGCCGCGGTCGGATCAATATCCGCGATGACCACCTTTGCTCCCTCACGGGCGAAGCTGAGCGCTATCTCCTTGCCGATGCCGCTCGCGGCTCCAGTGATCACCGCCACCTTGTCCAGGAGCCGTCCGCCGGCTCCATCGGTGCGCTTGTTCGATGAGATCTCAGTCTGCAAGTTCATGGATTCTTCCTTTCCGATGGCGCGGCTCGGCCTGCACAAGGTAGTCATGCACGACCTTGCCGAGCGCGAGCGTGAGATCTGCGACGATGTGAACCGCCGATACCACTTCCAGGACCGGCAGCTCGGCGACCGGCGCCAGTGCGTGTGACCAAAGGTTCAAGGCTGCCGGGCCGGTCCAGGCGCCTTTCAGATCGATGTCCTCCAGGTGGTATTCGACGAGCTCGCAGATGCGCGGCGTGCCGTCGACATGCGGGATGATCTTGAGCAGGAAGTTCGGTTGGGCGAGCGAGGCCTTCACGCTCGCGAGGTCGGCGGCTCGGTGCTTGTAGCCCATGGTGCCCGTCGCGACGCGGACGGGGCCGTAGTTGAGCGTGCCAACAAGCGTATCCGTCTCCGTTCGAAGCGTTGGGCTGGCGAGCTTCTTTGGAAAACCCCACAACTCGCGTCCGCCGGCGATCGGCGGATGGTCATCGAGAAACATGCAGTGGGTGTAGCTGCCCTTTCGGCCTCCGAAGGAGACCGGGATGACCTGCCCGCTTTCGGTGTAATCGCCAAAGCCTGTCGAGTCCGGCATGCGAATGAACTCGAATTTCACGAGCGGCTCGACGACCTGAAGTGGCTCCGGCACCAGGTCGCGCAGCTTCTGCGGATCGGTGCGATATGTGATGATCAGATACTCCCGGTTTCGGAAGCGATATGGCCCGGCCGGATAGGCCGGGCTGGTCAGGGGCATGGCGAAAGCCTTCGCCCGGACGGTGTCTTGATGCATGTCTGAAATTCCTTTGGCTGGATCGAGCGGTTCGTTTCAGGAGAAGCCGGGTCGCCTTCGCGACCGGGAGGGGCCGTCAGTCGTCTTGGGCTGACCTCTATTCCAGCCCGTCGATGGCAAGGTCATAGGTGCTGACCCCGTCCAGATTGTCCGGCCGACCCAGTGCCTCAGGATGGCGCAATGTGCGAATGGCATCGAAGTAACCGGCCCGCCAATGCTCCTCCATCGACAAGCGCGAGAACTCGTAGTCCTTCGAGTGGTCTTCATACTGTTTTGCGCGGTAGATGAGGTGCACGAGCTTGTAGACCTTGTGGTCTGCAATCCCGCCCAGCATTCTTGCCTCTTCGCTGGCAAGCAAGTCGGGCGGAAGCTTCGAAAGCAGGCTGGCGAGAGCGTGCCGGGCGCGCTGGTACTGCTTGAACTGGTCGGTATGGGCGCGTGAGCGGCTCGAATACTGGATGTCTTTTTGCCGCGCCGCGACGTCGGCCAGGTTGCGCGGTATCTCACCGCGCGCGCTCCACAGGTCGACCTGGAAGGCAATCGTGTCTTGCCGCGTCCCGTGCTCGACGACCCACTGCAGCGGCGTGTTGGAAACGAGGCCGCCGTCCCAGTAGAGCTCGCCCTCGATCTCGACCGCAGGGAAGCCGGGCGGAAGCGAGCCGCTGGCCATCACGTGCTCGGGCCGGATCGTATGCGTCTCATTGTCGAAGTAGACGAGATTTCCTGTCCGCACGTTCACCGCGCCGACACTGAAACGCATGCCGCCCGCGTTGATCCGGTCGAAGTCCACAAGCCGCTCCAGAGTGCTCTTCAGGCGGCTGGTGTCGTAGAAGCTTGTACCTTGGAGCGAGCCATCCGAGTGCAGCCAGGGCGCGGGCTGCCGCAGGCTGAAGAAGCCTGGGGCGCCGGCGACGAGCGCGCAGGCTGCACTGAATTGATTGAAGAGTGCGCGCGGCAGATTGCCCGTCGGAGTAAGAGCGTCTGTGGCGGCAGTCCAGTCGAGAAGCGGACTGGCAGTGATCTCGCGCCAGAAGGTCCGCAGCTTCGCAACCCGTTCGGCCGGCTCGTTTCCAGCGATGATCGCGGAGTTGATGGCGCCAATGGAGACGCCGGCAACCCAATCTGGATGAATGCCGGCTTCCGCAAGGGCTTCGTAGACGCCAGCCTGATAGGCTCCTAGGGCCCCGCCGCCCTGCAGCACCAACGCGATGCATTCGAAAGGGAGACGCCGTTCCGCCGTTCGGAAATCCTTCTGGGACTGAACGTTCATCGAATGCTTTCCTTCTCACCGAGCGTGACCTCGCGGCCCTTCGCTGTCCGCATCGCACCATTCAATTTTCAATTTGCACTCATATGTCAAAACGACTATATGGTCAATATGAGAATTGCGTAATGGTGCGATGCAAAAAGGACATGACGCGTGGCAAAAGTTGATGTGGCGCGCAGGGCGGAGATAGGGCGCGAGAAGCGGGCGCGGACGCGTGCGCAGATCGTGGAAGCAGGCGCGACGCTCCTTGGGGGGCGTACGCTCGAGGCGGTTACGGTGGATGCTGTGGTCGAGGCTGCGGGCGTTGCCAAGGGGACCTTCTACTGCCATTTCAAGAGCATCGGAGATTTGGCCGCTGCGGTGGGGGCCGGGCTCAGTCAGAGCTTTGATGAGCTGCTGTCGCCTGCGAGGCTCGAGCGGCAGGATCCGATTGAGCGCCTCTCTTTCGCGTTCATGAAATTCCTGGAGAGAGCGAGCGCGGACACGGACTGGGCTCGTCTTGTTATTCAGAGCTCACAATCATCCGTTGAGTTCGGCAGGGGGGTTCGTGCGAACCTCAAGGCGGACATCGAGGAAGCGATTGCTCAGGGCCGAGTGAGCGTGCGCGACGTTGAGTTGGCAGCCGACATCGCAATAGGAATATGGCTGGAGGTGACGCGCGGAATTATTGCGCGAGGTCCCCGGCCTGAAACGACTAGCCAAGCGCTCGACGCAACGCTTCGAGCCCTCGGCCTCGGTCAGCGCTGAATAGGGTTGGATAAAGCATCCCGGCCGGACGCATGTTTTGACCGACAACGCACCGTCGCAACGTCTCAATCTCAACAAACAGATAACGGAGATCGCCGCGTGGGGGTCGGCACTCCAAGGTCAGGCCCTGCTGCTTCCCTCACCCGGGCGCCGAGACTTCCGTTGCCGCGGCCCATCAGACGTTGCGCCGTCGGCAGATGTAGGCAAGCGCGTGAGGACCGACTTCGCCTCCCGGGCATTGAGGCCGATCGCGCGCAGGATGGCGCTTATGGCCCCATCACGATCGAGCGGCGACAGCCTGCGCTCGCCAAGCGCGCGCATGAGCTGGAGCATGATCCCAACGACGATTTCCAGGTTCAGGTGCGAGGATGCCCCGCCGTCCGGTAGGTTGTTTGAGAACTGTTGCAGGTCTTCGAAGATTCGGCCTCGGAGGAGTTCGCCACCCTTTGCATCAACCGTCGCCATCCTAGCGACAAGGCTGGCCCAGCGAGGATCATCGAGGGCCTTATCGATGAACGCGCTGCACCCGAAAGCAATCCGAAGGGCAGGATCGTCGAGTGAGAGCCGGTCGGACTGCAGCATTTCGTCGAAAGATTGAACCAGTTCCTCCGCGACTGCCGCCGTCAAGCCCTCGAGACCATCGAAATGAACGTAGAACGTGCCCTTGGCAACGGCGGCCTGCCTGACCACATCGTCGACTGTTACCGATTCCACGGCCTGTCTGGCGAACAACGAGTTGGCCGCGGCAACGAGCTCTGCACGGGTTCGCGCGCGCTTTTCACGCCCAATTTCAGCTCGACGAATAGGATTGATCTTCGCCATCGTTGGTCCTACCTCAAACAACGGATTGCACAATAGGTCATATTGACCATAACGTCCACCACAAGCTGGCTCGTCGTTGATCATCACTCTCGTTACGTCTGGTCGAGCGCGCCGTCTACACAGATATCTCAGTACGAGATCTGACCATCAACGATCTGTCCGATCGACGTGACAGGCTCGCGCTTCAGCAACTTGCGTGCCTCGTTGCTGTCTACTGGGGCGGGCGCGGTTTTGCGCGGCAACGGCCGGTCGTAGACGGTCGGTGACGCTACGCGATCCGAGAACTTAGCTTCGCCTGCAGTCACCGATCGACCGCCTAGGCGCTGCGCCAGCAGCCGAACAATCTCCGGGCTATCGGCATACCCATTGTGCCCGAGTGGATCTCCCGACCCGATTGCGCTCGTGTCGATGACGGTAACTCCAAGTTCTTCAAGAACCGCCGTATATGGTGTGAGATCGGAACCGCCGACACGCGAAATTCCACCCGATAGCAATCGCGAAAACTGAAGGGCCTTGTCCTGTGTTGACGTGAAGATGGTAAACCGCGGCTTATTTGGACCCATTTCGACAAATTGACGGCGAAACACGTCGATGTCGATATCCGGAGACGCCAAGACGACATTCCTGACCTTGGCTGGGATCCCGATTTTACGCATGGCAACGCCGCGTAACGCCTCCACGGCAAGCCACGTCCCCATCGAATGAGCGAGAATGGTGACGTCGTCGACGTCGGGACTCATGGAAGCCTGAAGGATCAAGTCCTCCAGGGCTCGACGCGAGTAGTTCGCGCTCTCCTTGTCGTAGAGATAGTCGAAGACCCTGGCCCGCGAGGGCCAGGCGAAGAGAATGGGCGCAGCGTCGGTTCCTGTGTCGAGAACGATCTGAGCGAAACGAAAGACGGAGTCGGCATAAGAGTTGTTGTAGCCGTGCACAAAAATGAGCACCTGACGCTTTGCATTTCGGTTCTTGCGGAACCAATCGAAGACCTGCCTCTCCGTTGCGACTTTGTCGACCTCGGCCATGGCGAACTCCCGAGTGGAATCAGGAAGACGGTGTGAAGGCAGCTGGGACTGACTGATCTTTCGGTTTCGATTCGGAGGTGTGGTGACAGTGACGCTGTCCAACGAGATCGCCGTCCCGCGCTCTCCTGAATAAAGTTGGTCGGGGTCCGTCGACGGTTTGCGTGTTGTGGCGACCAGCAGGTTAACCCGCGTGGCCTCGCTCGTGGTGACCGCAGGAGGTTGGAGCACGTTTCCCGCCCGGGTCGCGCAGCCATTTGCGACCAAGCAAAGGGTCACCAAAATCGAAAGCACCAAGCGAGAGCTTCCGAATTTCCCCGGCTGACGTCGGCAGGCACAGCTTGGCATAGTGGATCTGACCTATTTCTATACGCGCGCAGCCGGGCCGTTTCGTCGCTAGGAAACTGCCAATCCCCCCTAACCTTGGAAGACCGGTCGTCGACGCACTGCATACAGAATAGTCAAAACGACGATAAAGTCAATATGAACTTATGTTCTGTGACGAGAAGGGTGCGAGCCGTGCAAACCCGTCGATTCCTGGCGCTTGCATTTACCGGATTTGCGCACCGGGCCGCAGGGAAACTGTCAGAAGCTGACAACCGCAAGGTCCGAATCCGCCCTGTTCAAAGCGTGCGTGTGCACCATCGACGTCCGCTTATGGGCGCGGACAAGACCGCCGTTGACTTCTTCTGTCCCGCCGCGTCGCTCGATGACGATCGGCCACATCAAGACTCGCCTGCAATCACAGACCTTGTTCAGTCCGGCGGTCGAACCTGCGGCATAGCGGCGGCGAGCGACCGCTCGAAAGCATCGATCAGCGCATCGACCTGGGTCTCGGTAATGATGAGCGGCGGGCAGAAGGCAATCGCATCGCTCATATTGCGCGAGATGACCCCGTTCTGCTGCAGGAACCCGTTTACCAGTCCGCCAAGCGCCCCGGGCTTCCCCCACGGCGCCTTGCTGGTCTGGTCGGCGACCAGTTCGACGGCGGCGATCAGACCGACACCACGCACTTCTCCGACGAGCGGGTGCGAAGCGAGCTTGCGCAACCGTGCCTGCATGTGTGCACCAACCGTGCGCGCGTTGCCGACAAGGTCGCGCTCCTCGATCAGCTTGAGATTCTCCAGTGCCACGGCTGCGGCGACGGGATGGCCGCCGCCGGTGAAGCCATGCCCGAACACACCGATGCGGTCGCTCTCGTCGGCGACTGGCTCGAACACCTTCTCATTGATGAGAAGCGCCGAAATCGGCAGGTAAGACGACGAGAGCTGCTTGGACAGCACCATAATGTCGGGCTTGATGCCGAAGGTCTGCGAACCGAACATCTGGCCTGTCCGGCCAAAGCCGCAGATGACCTCGTCGGCGACGAGCAGGATGTCGTATTTCGACAGCACCGCCTGGATCTTCTCCCAATAGCCTGCCGGAGGAACGATGACCCCGCCCGCACCCATGATCGGCTCGCCGAAAAAGGCGGCGATGGTCTCGGGTCCCTCGGCGAGGATCAGCGTCTCCAGATCTTCGGCAAGACGACTCGCGAACTGTTCTTCGCTTTCACCCGGCTCCGCATCACGCCAGTAATGCGGTGCCGATGTGTGGAGCACGTTGGCGATCGGCAAGTCGAATGAAAGATGGTTGTTGGGCAGCCCGGTCAGGCTAGCCGAGGCAATCGTCACGCCGTGATAGCCGCGTTTGCGGCTGATGATCTTCTTGCGACCTGGCTGGCCGAGCGCATTTGACCGGTACCACATCATCTTCATCGCCGTGTCGTTGGCCTCGGAGCCTGAATTGGTGAAATACGCCTTGCTCATCGGAACCGGCGCCATCTGAACCAGCTTCTCCGCCAGGTCGACCAGCGGCGAATGCGATTTCGAACCGAAGTCGTGATAATAGGGCAGCTTCGACATCTGCCGCGTGGCGGCGTCGACCAGCCGCTTTTCCGAGAAGCCGACGGCTACGCTCCACAAGCCCGCCATCGCTTCGATGTAGCGATTGCCGGCCACGTCCTCGACATAGATGCCATCGCCCCTTTCGATGATGAGCGGACCGGACTCCTGATGTTTGCGGGCGTTGGTATAGCCATGCAGGTGGTAGCGGATGTCACGTGCTTCAGGGGAATTGGGTCTGGCGTCCACGACGGCTCCTGTCTGCAGGGTTCACGGGGAACTATCTCCTGCCCTCCACGGGCTCGCAGCAGCTTCCGTTTCGCATGATCACAAACCAAGACGCCCTGCACAAGGCAGGCGATTGATATTTGGGAACCTATCCGATCAGCGTCGGTGCGAAGATACCGAGGAACTGTCGCCCGCCGACTATATGCAGAAGGCCGATCCAACCGCCTGCGCATTGATGCACGAGCGCAGGCACTCACCGCCCTGTTGCGCCACAACCTTAACCGGGGGAAGATCGAAACGCATCCACATCGGTAACCAGCATGTGGCCAGGCGATACCGTGACACACAACGCCAGTTCGGCGCGTGCAAGGGCATCTTGGGCCGTGAGGCTGCTGGCCCAAAATACAGGGACTTCACCTTCCTTGATTTCGACAGCATCGCCCCAGTCGGGCGCCATCAAATCCTTGATACCGATCGCCGCCGGATCGCCAACATGGATGGGAGAGCCGTGCACCTGCGGGTAACGCGCGGTGAGCGCGCGCACCTTGTCGACATCGCATCGTTTTATCGGCCGCATCGAGGCGACCATCTCGCCCCCGAACGGCCCAACCTGACACGTCTCGATTCTGGTTCGGAAAGTGGGCGGTGTTTTTCGATAGTCTGTGCTGCGCAGTCTCACACCCTTTTCAGCAAGCGCTGAGTCTACGCTCAAGGCACTGCCGAGCGCGAAGGCGGCAAAGTCGTCGCGCCACAAATCGATGATGTCCGTTTTCCAGCCAATGACCTCGCCGAAACAATAGATGTTGTACTGCGGGGCGTCGGTACGGATATCGATGTCGCCAAGGGTCGGCAACGACGGGCTACCGATGCGGTTGATGCCGACCAGCGGACAAGGTTTCGGATTGCGAACGCAAAACTGATGAAATTCGCGGGCAAAGCGGCGCGGCAAAATAACAACATTGGCCTGGAGTTTGCCGCGCGCAAGTCCGGTTGTGTGCCCCTCATAGGCGCCTGTTCTGACAAGCTTGCGCAGCCGGCTTGACTCGACGAGCCGCAAATCCTCAGACATCAGTGACGTGGAAGGGTAAGCCATGGCTTCCAGAGGTATGCACGGTTCAGAGTCAGGTCGTGACTGTCTAAGATCATCGACGCCTCGTCTGCCTGTCAAATTCTTATAATCTTTCCTTGCCGATAAATTCTATTTATTGGCCGGCCAAGGCCTACGCTACAGACAGATCCTGCCACTATGCTTCAGCGACAGCCTCCACAGGATATCGCCTCTATTTGCCGGCCGGCCTCATGCAGGAAACCGAGGTCGCGATTCATATAGAAAATGAGGAACGCGGCGTAGAGGACAAAGACCAGGCTGAAAACCAGCGTCTTGACGACCAGCGAGAGCGCGAAAACGTTGAGATGCGGTGAAGCACGAGCAAGAAATGCCAGCACGATGTCGGACAAAAGCATGCTGATGACGAGAGGAAACACCAGGGTGAGCGCCATCATCAGGATGCGGTTGAGCAGGCCCAGGAACAGCAAGGCTGCCTCCTTGCTGAACACGGGCAGGAACGCGTCGACCGGCCAGAGTCCATAGCTGTCATAGATGCCGGTCAAGGAGAGCTGGAGGCCGCCGGCTGCCAGATAAATGCTGAGCATCGTAACGGCGAGCAAAGTGCCAGTGGAACTGGTTTCGTGGGTCATCATGGGATCGATCAAGGTCCCCATCGTCGAGCCGCGCTGCAGGTCGAGAATGTCACCCGCCGCCTCGGCGGCCCAGAACGGGATCCCCATCGCCAGGCCGAGCGTCACGCCGACGACCGCTTCCTTGAAAATATAGAGGACGACCAACGTCATCGAGATGTCGGCGCTCGCCAGCTTGCTTGCGATCATCGGAAAGACCGGGACCGCCAGCGCCAGCGCAACGCCGTTGCGCAGAAGCCCCGACAGCGGCACGCGCGAAAAAAGCGGCATCAGAAGCATAAAGCCGATCAGGCGCGCCAGCGCAAAGCTGCCGGCGAGAAGGTAGAGCTGAAACTCCCGGAGGGATGCGAAGATTGGCTCAGCCGCCATGTCTTACGGCTCAGCGCGTAAGGGCCGGAAATTCATCCAGCGCCGCCGATGCCTGCTGGGCGATCTGCTGGCCAATCAGAGGGCCGGCGACCATGATGACCAGTAGGATGACGACGAGCTTGATCGTCTGCGGCAGCGACTGGTCCTGAATCTGCGTCAGCGCCTGTGCAAGGCCGACAAGGAGACCGACGGCAAGTGCTGCGACGATTGCCGGGCTGGACGCGAGCAACACAGTCATAAGCGCGCCCTGGACCTTCGCCAGGATAAGATCGTCGTTCATGCAGCTCTCCTGCGCCTCAAACGTAACTCAGGATGAGGCCATGCATCAGCCTCGACCAGCCGTCGATGGCGACGAATAAAAACAGCTTGAGCGGTATCGAAATGAGGACCGGCGAAACCATGATCATGCCAAGCGTCATCAGGACATTGGCGACGACGATGTCGATGATGAGAAAGGGCAGATAAAGCAGAAAGCCGATCTCGAAGGCACGCGTCAACTCGGAGGCGACAAAGGCCGGAACAAGGATCGAGAGATCGTCGTCCCTGAGGTTCTGGCGCGCTTCCGGCGGCCAAAGCCGGCTGGTGCCGTCGAGGAAGAACTGCCGCTCCTGCGGCCGGGTGAACTTCATGAGATGCCGCCGCAACGGCTCGCGAACCAGTTGCGCCGCCCTGGCGATGTCGTCGGTGGTCTGGAGCTGGACCTGCCCCTCTTCAAGCCGGTTCATCATCTCGCTCAGCACCGGGGTCGTGACATAGACGGTCAGCACAAGCGCGATGCCGTAGAGCACGAGATTGGGCGGCATCTGCTGGACGCCAAGGGCGTTGCGGATGAGAAACAGGACAACCGATATCTTCAGAAAGCCCGTCATCGTGACGACGGCCAGGGGCAACAGGCCGACAAGGCCGATGGCCAGCAGGATCGCGAGCAGGTTGGGCGAATTCTCAACCATTGTCGAACATCTGCAGGATCCGTACGCCCAGATGGTCGCCCACCCGCACCACCTCGCCGCGGCCGACACGTTTGCCATTGGCCATGATGTCGACCGTCTCTTCTACCGCATCGGGAAACGCAACGATGGCACCAGGCGCAAGCTGCCTGACGTCTCCAAGCGGCATGACCGTGCGGCCGACCTCGAAGGCGAGCGCAACGGGCAGCTCGTCCAAGCTCGATTCCTCCAATGTCTGGCCGCTTGGCGGTGTCTTCTGATCCATGGTCCACTCCCAGTTCGATCCGGCGATTGCCGCCGGCGCGGCAAGCAATTGCGACCCGGCGGCTGTCAGGCGCACCGGCGCGAAAAATCGCTCCGCGACAATGATTGCCGCCGTTCGGTCCTTCTCGGCATCGCCCAGCAGGATGACATCGTCGGGCTGCAGGCTGCGGAGCATGCCAAGGGTGATTGTGAGGGCGTCACGCCGAAGACAGACCAGCAGCGGGAAATCGGCCGGAACCGGAAGCGGTGCGCCGGCCTCGTCAAGAAGGCGGGCCATACGAACCGCGAGCTCGGCATCGTCGGCAAAAAACGTGCATCCCGTCGTTTGATCATCACCGGTCAAGGCAAAGGCGAAGGGTGTCGTGTGCGGCGGTGCGGCACCGCGTTCGACCGAGATGAACTCTATCTTTTCGCCGAGCGCGCCCTCGAGCCTTTCAATGTCGTCCGCCAGGACAGCTTCCAGCAGCAAGGCGGCGTGCCGGGGCGCAAGCTCGCTCAGGTCCACCGAAACCTCCGCCTTGGCCAACAACCGTTCGAGGGCGCGAAGCGGCAATTGCAATGTTGCGCCCTTTGCACCGACCGTCACGCCGATCGCGCACAGGGATTGCTCCGCCGCGTCCGTTGCCGGCCACCGGGCGGCAATTTCGGTTTTGCCGCCCGCAACCGTGATCCGCGCCTTGCCGCGCCGGCGGTAGAAGGCATTCAACACCGCCATCTCAGTTGTCGTCACAGATGCCGGCATCAGCCGTTCGGCACCGTCCGTCCGGCGGTGCTGGCGCTGCTCCCGATCCTGTTGCGTCATCGTTTCGGCTGACGCCAAAGCCTGCAGCATGTTGCGTTGATCTCCACCGTCAGGGCCGCGTCATCGGGCCGTGGCGCTGCCGTTCCGCAAGAATGGCGAAGCGCGCCTCGTGTCTTTTGTTTTCAAGCAATTGCGAAGGACCTAGCGCGACGAACCACGTTCATCCTCCTCGGCGAGTTCCAGCAATGCGAGACGGCGACGCGCGCCGCGCCTCTCCAGGGCCTCCGTCAACCGGTCCAGTTTCGACACCGCCAGCTGGCGCGCATGATGGCGGCGGCGCGCTGCCGACAGTTCCGATGCCAGGCGGTCCCTGTCCGCATCCGCGGCCTTTTGCCGATCGCGCAATTCCTCGGTCCTGCCGGCAGCGGCCTCGAAGCGTCCCTGAAGCCCATGCAGGCTGGCGACCTTGACCGGCCGGCCAACGAGGGAACCGAACGCCGCATCCTCGGCATCGGCCGTTTGTTGCACATGCCGGCTGACCGCCGTGGAGGCATCCCGAGCGATCACAGCCGCCCTGCGCTCGGCGCCATGTCCCTTGATGACGTCCTGCAGCGCGCGGTCTTGCCTGCGGCGCCTGAGCTCGCGCAGTCGAACGATCATGTTATGGTCGGTCATTGACGATGTCCCGCATGCGTTGACGTGTGGCGTTGAAATTTTCCTGAGTGGCCGAGGGCTGGCGCAGGAAGGCGTTGATCGCTTCCATCTTGGCCACGGCCTCGTCCGCGATCGCATCGCTGCCCTTTTCATACTCACCGACACGCAGCAAAAGTTCGATGTCAGCATAGCGGGCAAGCAGCGCCCGCAGATGGCCCGCATCGGCGCGATGGGCCGGTTGCGTGACCGCTTCCATGAGGCGGCTGCGGCTGCGCAGCACGTCGATGGCGGGGAAATGGTTGCGCTGCGCCAGTTCGTTCGACAGGAACACATGGCCGTCGAGAAGGGCCTGGACCTCCTCCGCGACGGGATCGAGCGTGCCGTCGCCTTCCAGAAGGACGTTGTAGAGACCGGTGATCGAACCGACGCGGCCAGGGCCGGAGCGCTCGAGCAGGCGTGGCAAAACCGCAAACAGCGAGGATGGGAAGCCGCGGCGCGTCGGCGGCTCGCCCGACGCCAACCCGATCTCGCGCTGCGCACGGGCAAAGCGCGTGATGTTGTCCATTGCAAGCAGGACGTGCTTGCCCTGATCGCGAAAATATTCGGCAATGCTGGTCGCCACATAGGCCGCCTTGACGCGCTCGATTGCAGGCCTGTCGGACGTCGCCACCACAACGATCGCCCGCGCGCGCCCGTGCGGCCCGAGCTTGCGGTCGAGGAATTCGCGCACCTCGCGACCGCGCTCGCCGACAAGGGCAACCACGGACACATCTGCATCGGTGCCGCTGACGATGTCGGACAGGAGGTTCGACTTACCGACGCCGGGTTCACCGAAAATGCCGACGCGTTGGCCACGCGCGCAGGTCAGCAACCCGTCAAGCGCGCGGATGCCGAGCTGGATCGGCTCGGAGATCAGGCTGCGCTCCAGCGGCGATGGCGGATAGGCGTTGACGGCGTAGGTGCCGGTAATGCCTTCCGGCGAAAGCGGGGTGCCGTCCAACGGCTCGCCGAGCGGGCTGATGACGCGTCCAAGCAGGCCGGGACCGACGGGCACACGCTGGTCCTTTCCGGTCGCAAGCACTTCCGTCAGGTTCGACAGGCCGGCCACATCGCCAAGCGGAACCAGGATCGCCATGTCGTCGAAGAAGCCGACGATTTCGGCCTTGGCGATGGCTCCGGTCCTGGGGTCGGACAGTTCGCAGACCTCGCCGATGCGGGCTTCCTCGACGGTCGCATGGATGACCCAGCCGGTGACCCTGCGCACCCGCCCCTTGCGAGGCCGGCTGGCATCATCGCGCAGCACCGACCGCAGGTTCGGAATGATCGACGCCAGACGGCTGTCGCTCTCGGACACGGGCGCCGTCATGATGTCTGCGCCCTTGCGGCGATCGCGCCTTCTATGGCCCGCAATTGCCCGTCGATGCTTGCGTCGACGACGGCAAAGTCGGTCGACAAGGTGCAGGCGCCGGCGGCAAGGTTTTCATTCGTGTCGATCTCGACCGTCATGCCCAGCTGGCTGTCACGCAACACCGCGTCCAGTGCATCGCGCACCTTGTCCAGGGCGCCGGGGTGGATCTGGACCTTCAGATGTTTGCCTCTGCGCAGTTCGGCAACGGCTTGTTTGGCGGCTTGCGCCACAAGCGTGCCGACGTCGAATTCGCCAAGCACGCGCTCGACCACGCCAAGCGCCAGGCTAACGACCTCGTTTTGAATACCGCCGAGGTAGCGATCCACCTTGACTGCTGCCTCGCTTATCAGGCGGGCGGCTTCCTCCTCGCCTCGCGCCTTGCCGTCGTCATAGCCCTGCGCATATTCGGCCGCATAGGCGCGCCGCGAGGCCTCCCGCAATTGCTGCGCTTCACGCCGCGCATTCTCGACCAGGGCATAGCCCTCTCGCAGTTCGCGCGCCTCGGCCGCGCGCAGGATGCGGGCGTGGGGGCGTAGCGAAACCCCGCCGGAGGCCTTGTGCGGTTCGCTCATGGCACCATCGCTCGTCGCACAATGGCAGGCCCGGTCTTGACGAAGGCTTCGTCTGCCTTGTGGTCGATCAGCGGATGCGGCATGAGCTTCAAACGCACGCGCATGCCCATGTCGCCGGACAGCGACTGACACCAGCCGCCAAGGCAACGCAGGCCGTCCTCGTAAACGAGACCATGGACATCTTCCAGCGGCCCGGTCGGCCGCAGCGGCCCGGTCAGGTCGCGATTGGCGAGGGCAAAGGCATAGGCATCGGCTCCAAGCGCCGCCTGCAGGGCGGCGGCTTGTCGGCCGGCAATGACCGAGGCCAGACTGCCGGCCCAATAGATCGCACCGGACCGAAGCGCGATGTCCTCCAGCACCTCGCCGGAGGCAAGGGCGATGGCCCGGTCGATGTCATCGGCAGGCGGCGCGGTTTCCAGGGTCAGGCCGTAGCGCTCCATCAAAATTCCGGACAGCCGGCCATGCAGGCGTTCAGCACCAAGCATGTGCAGGCATGCGGCTTCGTCGATCGAACCGTCGAAGCACGGCACCAGCCGCGCCGCATCCGCGTAGGAGGCGGGATTGGACACGAATGCCTGCCAGCCAACACTCGGCGCCGGATCTTGCTGCATCACGTCCTCTTCAACGGGATTGCCGCGGGATCCAGCGCGTAGACCCCGGACGGGCGTCGGCGCCACTGCAGGTAGAAGAGCCGGGAGCCCAACGCCAGGATGACCGCCGCCATCCCGCAAAACAGCCACATGGCCGCGTTGAGGCTGTCCGGATGCAGCCAGATGCCGAGGAACGACGTGAGCCTTGGCTCGGTGACCGCCTCGGGCGCCGGCGCCGCCACCGGGATGAGCGTGACCGAGACATTGTCATAGGTCAGCCCGGCCACGCCCTTGGCCACCAGCATCTTGACCTGTGGGACGAGCTCGTTCATCGCAACCGATGCACGATGCCGGATGAAGACCGACGCCGATGAAGGGACCAGCTGTTGCCGCAGCGGGTCGTTTTCTGGCAGGACGAGGTGAACGCGCGCGGAAAGCACACCATCTATGTCGGAGATCGTCTGCGACAGTTCCTGGCTCAGGCCGTAGATCATCGTCGCCCGTTCCTCCACCGGCGACGAGACCAGCCCGCCTCGCTTGAACACATCGCCCAGCGTCTGAAATTCCTGTTTGGGCAAGCCGTTCTCATCGAGAATGGCCATGGCTTCGGCGAAGCGGCCTTTCTCCACCGAAACCGCCATCTTGCCGTCCTTGGCCGTTTCGCTTTGCGCCGCGATGCCATGGCGCATCAGCGTCGCCACGATCTCGTTTGCCTGCCTCTGGTTGAGTCCGGAATAGAGCTCCACCGAACATGCCTGAAGCAGAAGAATTGCGAGAAAGACGAGCGCGAAGCGGCCGCGCGCGACGCAACCGTTCAACAGTCTTGTCAACAGCGGTAAGGACAGGTTGGGCACGAACACTCCTTGACGCCTACTGTTGCTTGACGAGCGCATTGGTCGACGAGGTGGCGGCGGTGACGCTGCTCGTCACCAGTTCGAGATTGGCGGCCGCCCACATGACCGAGATGTATTTGTCGAGGAGTTCCTCGCTCGTCCCCGGATCGGTCGGATTGTCTGCCGCCCCGGTCGTCTGCTCGGGCGATTGCCCAGCCGTTGCTTTCGCGGACGAGGCCGGGTCTCCGAAGGCCTTCTGCATGCCCTGAAGCGGTCCTTTCAATGCGTTGACGGCCGCACCGAACATCTCGGATGGCCCTTTGAACGCCATGCCGCCTGCCTTTTCCGCCTCGGCTAGGTATTCAAACAGCTGTCGCTCAACGATCGGTTCGGCTCTTTCAGGATTGGAGGATTGCCCGGCCATGGCCGGGCTGGCGCCGGCCGATGCCTGCGCCACCTGCTGGCCCGGCTGCGCGGCGGCATCGCCACGCTCGGCCGCGCCGGCTTTGGCCGCTTCATGCTTTTCCTGCATGGCGCCGACCATGCGGTTGCCCTCCGGCGTCGCGGCGGCAATCGCTTGCTGCTGCGTGCCGGCGCTTGCGGCCAGGCTCGAAAGCGTGGCCTCCAGCGCTCCGATGGGTGCGATAGCCATGGGCTTGACCTCCTTCCTCAGTCGAACATGCCGGAAGGCACATCCACCACCTCGGCTTGCTTGCCGCCGCGAAAAACGCGGACTGATGTAACTTTCGCGGACTGCTGCTTGGGTTGCGGCGCGGCGGCCTGCCCGAGCGTCTGCTTTACCAGCGCGATGTAGGAAGGCGGACCCGATACCGAGGCGGCTTCGTCCTGCCTGGAGATCGTGACGGGAAACCTTGGGTCGAGCACGCCCAACCGCGAGAGCCGGTCCTGCGCTCCGGCCACCGCGTTCGCACTGAGGGGCAGTATCTCGGTGCGAATTTCGGCCTCGGTCGCGACGTTCATGACGATGCCGTCGAAATGCCAGACCAGGCCATAGCGGCTGCAGATCGCTTCGAAAAATGCGCGGGCTGAACTCTGCGGCATGCCGGCGCCCAGCCGCCCCTTTACCTCGGCGCTGACCCGCATGGGCATACCCATATTGCGCCCCAGTTCGACGAGCGCGTCCGACACGGACTGGTCGATGGCAATGTACTTGTAGGGCCCTGACGGCCAGTGCGGTTCGGCAGCGGCGGACCGGTCGGCAAGACCGAGCATCAGCAACAATGCCAGAATGCCTGTCCCGGCGGCCGCAGCCGCCGCCTTCAGGTCTAACCGGTCGATGTAGCGTCCAGTCGTCATCTGATCCTGCACGAGGCTTGCAATCGGCCATCATCCGCCACGTCGCTCGAAAGCGGCGCCTGATCATTCTATCGCGCGGACATGGACATTGGAAGTCCAATTGGAATGCGAGTATTAAATTCGTGCCAAATGTTGCGCAGAATCGGCAAAACGCTATGGTGTGGACCGAATCGGATGCAACCACCGACATCGCCGGCACGGACAGGCAAGAAGTACAGCTACAGGATCGGTCTTTGTGACAGGAAACAACGGTCCGCTTGCAAGACAGTCGGCCGGGTTCACCGCGCGAAGCCGCCGCCGGGCGGCGTTGGGCGGCGCATGGCTGATTGCCGGCACGATTGTGTCGGCACAAGCTCAATCGAATGGCGGCTACGATCCCAGAAGCTGGACCTACGACCAGGATAGAAGCCTGCTAGTATCGCCTGCCGCTCCTGACGAAGCGCCGGATGAAGGCCCGGCGCCGGCGCGCTCTGCGATCCCCAGGCAGGTCGTGGACTTCAACGAGCCTCAACCGAAGGGATCGATCGTGATCGACACCACGCAACGGCGTCTCTACTACCTGCTGGGGAACGGTAAGGCGCTGCGCTATGCGGTGGGCGTCGGCAGGCAAGGGCTGGAGTGGTCCGGCCGCGATACGATCTCCAGCAAGAGAGACTGGCCGGACTGGCGGCCGCCCGCCGAAATGCGGTCCAGGGAAGCTTCAAGGGGCCGCGTCTTGCCGGAACGCGTTGCCGGGGGGCCAAACAATCCATTGGGAGCGCGCGCCCTCTATATCGGCAACACTTTATACCGCGTTCACGGCACCAACCAGCCATGGACCGTCGGCCAGGCGAATTCTTCCGGATGCATCCGCATGACGAACGAAGATGTGATCGACCTCTATGACCGGGTAAAGATCGGCGCCCAGATCATTGTCCGGCATTGAACCTTGATCCCCTTTAACATCAAACAGCTCGAGACCTTTCTGCTGGTTGCGACCTTCGGCAGTTTTCGCAAGGCGGCCGACCGGCTGAACACGACGCAACCGGCTGTGTCGGCGCGCATAGCAAGCCTGGAGGATGCGCTTGGCGCCAGGCTGTTCGAGCGTCAGAGCAGCACGGTCAAACTGACTGCCGAAGGTCAACGTCTGCTGCCGCCCGCGCAACGCGTTTTGCGCGACGCGGAGCGCTTGCAGCTCGCCGCCAACGCGCTTTCCGAAACGGCGGGAGTGCTGAGGTTAGGCATGGCCGAATCGATCGTGCACACGTGGCTCTCGGACTTCCTGGGCGAGCTCAAAGAACACTACCCGCTTGTCGAGACCGATATCGTCGTCGACGCTACGACAACGCTGCGCAGCGAGCTGATGTCTCATCGCATCGATCTGGCGGTGCTGATGGGACCCGTGCTGGAGTACGGCATCGAGAATGTCGATCTGCCGTCCTTTCCGCTGGTATGGGTCTGCGCGCCAAACCTGAAGTTGCCGAAGTGCGGTCAACTGACCCTGAACGAGTTGATGCAGTTTCCAATCATCAGCTATGCCCGCAGCACGAGGCTCTACAGCGAAATCCATCGCAAGCTCAGCGGTGAAGTGGAACAGACGCCGCGCATCTTTCCCGCCAACTCACTCGCGGCGTCGATCAAGATGACGCTCAGCGGCATCGGCATCGCTTCATTGCCCGAACAAGTGGTGCGGGAGCACACCGCGGACGGCACATTGCGCATCGTCGACTGCGAATGGCATCCGTCCGATCTGCAATTTACCGCTTCTTATCCTTCGGAGCCCTCAAACTCCGTAGCCGAAAGGGCGGCTAATCTCGCCGCCTGCGTCGCCCGAAGGTACGCGGCACGAGCCGTGGAACCATAGTTGCCCGCCGCTTTGGGGATGCGGCGGGCGCTCTGTCCGCGGGCTATCAGACCGATCTGTCGGGCAGATAGATCCTGTCGCCCGAGAAGATCATATCCGGCGTCAGGATGTGATCCATGTTGAGCATCATTGTCTGTGCCACATCGACCGACTGGCTCCTGGCGATCAGGCGGATGGTGTCGCCGCTTTGCGCCTGGACCCAGCGATAGCCATCCTTCTCCAGCGTCGGATTCGTGCGGCCTTCGGAATCGCTTTTGCCTTGCGGCTCGACATAGTCGACTGCAATCAGGCCGCCACGCGGTTTCCTGCTTGTAGGGGGCGGCGATTGCGGTTGGGAGGACGTCGATTGAGGCGGCGCCGGTGGTGGTGCTGGCGGTTGGGAAGACGTTGTTTGGGGCGCCGGCGGCTGGGATGACGTAGGCGATGGTGGCGCCGGCGACTGGGACGTCGTCGGTTGCGGTGCCGGCGGTTGCGGTGTGGCAGGCTTGGTCTTCCAGGGCTCGCCATCGAGACTGTCCCAGGCAAACAGGATCATGCCGACGCCGAAGGTTATTCCGAGCGAGAGACGGTCGGCCCTCGCCCAGCGCTTGTCGGACTTGGCCCTTTCCTCGGACTCCTGCTGTGTCCTGGGAACCGGCTTGCGGTTCAGAATGTCGGTTCTGGCGGCTGACGCCCAGAACTCGCTGCAGCCGACGGTAAACAAGCCGCCCGCTACCCAGGCCAATGGGGAATCGAGGTTCTGGAATGTGTAGAAGGCCGATCCAAGCACATAGAGCGGTTCGCCGAGATGCTCGCCCGCATTTCGGAATACAGTCCGTCCTGTGAAGACTTGCAGGCCGGTCTTGGTGCCGAAGATGATATTGCCAAGACCATAGGTGCCGTTCACCCACAGATTGTCGCCGTGCAGGGCAGCGTTGACTGAGCCCGGCGCCGCAAAAACGAAGGTTACAGCGTTGATGGCGTTAAGCGTTCGTCCAAGCCGCGTGTTGCCTGCCGTGGCATTGGGAAACACTGCCTGTGCGCTGAAGACAAGGCCACGAACCCCAAAGGCCACGCCGGAAGCCGTTGCGGCCCATTGCGGCGGCAAGGCTTGCTGTATCCCGTAGGCTGTGCCGGCCATGCCACCGAACGTCGCGAGCAGTTGGCTGTTTTCCTTGAGCCGGGCATGGCCCAGAACTTCGTCGACCGCGGCGGCCTGTACAGGCGTCATGGTCTTCTTGTGGGTTGCCCGGAAAGTCGTCATGTGCAGCACGGAAAGCGCGTCGGTGTGCTCCGCGGACATCCACTCAAACTGTTCGGGCGTGAACTTGCGAAACAGGCCCGGGCTCATTTCCCCAAACAGTTTTGATGGCACTGCTTCGATCAGCGGTTGAGGGAAGGCTTCAATGTGGTCAAGCGGGAAATCACCCCATTGGGCCAAGGTCAGATGCGGGACTTGCTTTTCGGTCAGCCAGGGAACTTGACCGGGATCGAGCTTCTTCACGTCGATCGAGCCGACCTTGTCGTTGGGGATCGCTCGAACCATGGGCTCTGTAAATGAGCTCAAGCGACCGGACTTGCCCAGGTCCGCGAATTGCTTGGACGTGAAACCGGCGACCTGACCGGGTTTGAACCAGGCAATCCGGCTCGGATCCACCTTCGTCATATCGAAGAGGGCAACCTTGTCTCCCTTGATCTGCTGCCATTGCGGCTGCTTGAGGTGTGAGCTCAGACCGGTATTGATCAGATCCTGCGTCTGTTTGTCGGTAAGATTGCGGATATGGCCCTTGGTCAGCCAGGGAACCTGTTTTCCGACGAGACCAGCAATGTTGACCTCGGTTATCCTTGTCTCGGGGACGGCGCGCATCTGGACCTTGGTGACGTAAGGCAGCAAGCCGGCGCGATCCATGTCGGCCCACTGCGGTCCCGTCAGTTCCGCCACCTGCTCAGGTTTCAGCCAGGGAATCTGGTCCGGGCGAAAATCTCTCATGACAAGGTTCGGCACCTGGTCGAGCGGAACGGCATGGACGCCATTTCGGGTGAGCCCGTTGTTGGGCTGGCCCTTGTTTGCCGGCGCGGGCTGGCCGGGTTCCAGCAGAGGTTTGGTATCGCCGCTTGTGTAGTGGTCATACAGTTTGTCGGCCTGATTGCGATAAAACTCGGTGTAAGTTCCCTCGCTGGTGCTCGGCTGCTTGTCGCCGATCAGCTTTGCCATTTTTGCGATCGCCTGTGGCCGATCGATCTCACCGGACTTGTATCGGGCGAATATTTCGGCCATCGGCACATCGGCGGCGAGAATTGCAGCCGGCTTGCCGCCATTGGCGGCAAGCTCGTCGGCAACGACATATTGACCGAATGTCGCTTCGCCCTCGGCGTGCAGATTGGCTGGGACCACTGTATCGCCATAGGCTTTCCCGCTCTCAAAATTGCCCGGCGGAAGGTCGATCGCGGCACTGGCGGCGTGCTTTGCCTCGTGACTGAGCAGGTCGACGAATTCTGCAAGCACGGTGTTGCCGTCCGCATCGGCGGCGCGGAACGTTTCGGCGTCGACAAAGATGACGCCCAGATTGCTGTCGAATTGCGATCCGGTCGCCGTCACGTCCTCGCCAGTCCTGGCGTCGGAAATCCTGAGATCACGCCGCGCCGGGTTGACGATGCGCACGCCCCTGTCGTTGGCATCGCGCAGGAGGCCTATAAGCGTTGGCGACCTGCTGAGCTGATCCACCAGATTGTCCATGGTGACTTCCGGCATGCCGAGATCCTGATGCAGCGTGTCATTGAGCAGGCTCGCCGCCTCCTTGCGGTTTGCCGCGATCTCGGCCGGCGTCAGCGGCTTGGCCATGGGGTTGTCGAACAGCCCATGCAAGACCGGCCCGTTCTCTGGTAACACCGGCCTTGGCGCCGGATTGCCAGGAGTGGCGATGTCCCTGCCTGTTGGAGATGAAGGCAGTGTGTTTTGACGGGCATCGCCCTCGAACAACAGGTTGAGGTAATGGGCCTGCGTGGGCGTCAGTTCGCCCCGCGCCTGCTGATCCAATTGTTGCCGCAACGCTTTCCACGCCGCCTTGTTCATGCCAGCAGGCCGTCCGCCGGCAGTGGCGAGCTGGTCCGGATACGGCGCATTGCCGAGTTCCGGAAACACGTCCGATACGCGTTCGCCGGCAAGCCTGAGCTGGGGATTTGGAGAGGCCGCCGTCTCGCCGAGATAGGCATCGAGGTGCGCCAGGAAATCTGGTGTCACGCGCCCGCCCGAAGTCCCCAGCGCCGACAGGACCTTGTTTGCGCCTTCGCTGAATTGGGGGTGCGGACGCGCGGTCCGGTCATGGGAAACCAGGTCCTTCCTCACCGAGCCAGCCTCCGCCGTCAGCAGTGGCAATTGCGGAAGGCTCACGGACGCGCCGAAGCCGTAATCCGTCCGGTCCAGCCGGTTGACGGGGCCGGCGCCCGCCTCGCGTGGCACGCCCTGGAAGGCAACGCTGCCGCGCCAGGGCTCCTTGCCGCCCCCCAAAGGCGCAACGACGCTGAAGTTCCGGTAAAGGACACGATCGTCCATGCCGGGCACCTTGCCTTCGGCGCTGTAATGACTGGCGCCGCCTCGTGTGGCCTCTTCCCAGAACGAGGCCGCCTCGCGGCTGAGCGGGCCTTCCGGCCTCAGCGTGTAGCCCGGCCTGCCGCCCTCACCGCCAAGATAATAGAGCTTGCGCGCGACGAAGGCTCCGCCGACAGAGAAGCCGCCGATGGATACGGACAAGCCAAGGGCTTTTTCGCTCTGATACGTATTCTTCGTCAGCATCGGCGCCGCACCGACCCACTGACCGGCCGTTTCGTCGTAAGCGTAGTTCGGCCGGTAGCCATTGGCGAACAGTGTCTGACCCCGCGCATCGTCGGGATGGACAGGCAGCAGGAAGCCGGTGCCACTGGGACCGTTGTTCTTAAGGCTGAGTTCCCCATAGGCCTGGCGGCTTGGCAGCGGCACACTGATGCCGAACATCGATCCGCCGAGACCAAGCGTGTTGGTCGCCAGGCTGTTCAGCGCCGGCCCGCCAATAATGTTGGATTCATGCTCCTGCAGGAACCAGGAGACCGTCGCGCGGTCGGAGCGCCAGACCCCTTGCGCATCGGTGAAGAAGTTCGGAGACCGCCACGAGCTTGCGCTGTCGGCATCCCTCAATTGCTGCAGAAGGACAGGCACGGTGCTGTTGATTTCGGTCCCGGCCTTGGGCTTGCTGCCAGGCAGTGCGTCTGCCAGGGAATGCGCCAGCGACTGGACCACGGGATCGGCGGATTTCTGCTGGTTGGCGGCATAGGCGCGCATCTCTCGCCACAGATGCGGCGTCCACGTGGCGTGGCCGGACAGAACCTTCTCATTGTAGCGTCCTTCCGGCGAAAGCTTGCCGGCCGGGCTGAACGCCCTCCCCGGCTGCAGCCTGGGACCGTAAACCCACGTGCCGCCGGCATCGGCTGCAAGAACCTGCAGGAGCGCGTCGTGCTGCTCTGGCGTCACGGCCTTTCCGGGCTTGGTGGCGCGTCCCTTCAAAGCCGGAAGCGCGGCCTTTGCCGCGGCGACAAGGTTCGGATCGGTGGCGCCCGCCGCGGCCTCGACGTAATCGCGAACGACATCGCGGCCGGCATCGGTCCACCGGGCTTTTGCGGGCAGCGCTCCTGATGTCAGTAACTGCTCGCCGCCAGGCAAGCCGCCTTCGGACGACAGGCCAAGTCGGTCGATTACTTCGGCCGGCGACACTTGCGGCAGCTTGCCTTGCGCGCTGAACACCTGGAGGGTCGTCACGCCGTTCATCGAAAGCTGCCCGACCGGCTTCGAGCCGGTGAAGACGCTGTGTTGGTCCGCATCGAGTATTTCGGTCAAAGCATGATGCTGAGCCGGCGTCATTTCAGTGCCAGCCTCTGGCAGGCCCCTGCCCCCCAGTTGCAGCCTGGTCGTGGTCACGGCGTCGCGCAAAACCGAATCCGTCGAGCGCTCGAGCGAATGCAGGTAGTCGCCGACGAGTTCCACCTGCTCCGGTGTCCATGTCGATGCGGGCGTTGCCGTCTCGCCGGGCAGTTCCGGCAACGTCGCGGCAAGCGTTTCTCCCAGCGCCGAGCGGTTCGTGATCTCGGCATTGTCGGCCGGATCGAACGTATGGACTTCGCGCGCGGGCGTGTTGACCCGAAGCTGGCCATTGGGCGTCGTCATCGACAGGCGTTTGGCGCGCTCGACAGTCGACCCGGAACCAAGGTAACCGGCTTCCGTGACGTGTTCACCCGGCACGACGTCGCCGTGGACAATGTTTGCCTGCGGACCGGCAATGATGACTGTCGCTTCCAGATATTTGCCGTCCGCCTCGACATAGATGCGCTGTCCCGCAGCGACCCCTTCCGGAACCGGTCGCTGGTAGATGCTGTCGACCAGTTCGCCAAGCTTCGGATAGTCATAGCGGGGGGCGGTGTCGAGGTAACGCGTACCGATGCGCCGCAGGCCGGCTTTGATGGCGAGGAACGTCTGGCCCAGACTGAGCGGGTTTGACGAGAACCTGTTGATGACCGGCGTGCCGTCGGACCTGACGGGTCGGGGCTGCCCGGTGTCGGTCACGGCGTTCGTCTCCGCCTCTTGCCGCGTGACCGGTTCCGTTGTCCAGCGGCCATCGTCGCCGAGATAGAGAACCGGCAAGGAAGGGTCGAGCTCGACGGGAGCCGGCACCGGCTTCGCTGCGGCCTCGATTGCTTTGGTCTCGGGCAGGGCCGTCGTTCTTTGCCCCGCCGGCAGATTGAAGTCGGAAAGGGTCTCGCCAGTGTGGCGATTGCCTATCGTGTAGCGCATCAACGGTCTTGTAGCCTGCGTCGAACCGCTAGCGTCCGATGAGGCTGGGTCACCTGTGAAACTGCGGCTTTGCGGGTCCCAGATCAGAGGACGCTGCGTGTTTGCCAGCACCACTTCGCCCGGCACAACGATCGGGTCGCTATCGGCGGGTGCATCCCCCTCCGGCTTTGTCGATGACCGCGAGACTGGAACCAATGCCGTGCCAGGTTCGCCCGCTCCACCAGCATCGTCCCCGTCTTGGCGAATGACGGGAAACGCAGGGTCGTGGTAGACCAGTTCGCCTGTGTCCACAAACACGCCGTCTGCGTCGGCTTCCAGAAGTTTCATCGGTTTTCCCGAATGGCCTATGGCTGGCCCGGAAGTCCAGGATTCGGTGTAGTCGGGCGAGGCATCGGCATCGAAGCTGGCGGGATTCGCCTCTTCCCCTGTTCCCGGCCGGAATGTGCGCAGGCCTCTGATGCCCAGCCCCGTGCCGACAATGCCGGTGCCCGTACCGATGATGGCGTTGGCGAGTTGGAGGCCATTCATCTGGTTGCCATTGGCGGCAAGATCGAAGGCGGACGTAACCAGCAATGGAGTTCCGGCAATGACCGAGCCGACATCCAGGTGCCACGCCGTTTTGTTCAACAAGGCGCTCGACTGCATGTAGGTCTGCGTTTGTAGCGCCAGCGGCGAGCCCGCCCGGGTTGCGCCTATGCTGCCTCGAAAGGCCTGGAGCGCGTTCAATTCCTTTCCGGCCAGGCCGGCAGTGCGGACCAGGCTGGAGGCGACCGGCAAAACCGTGGTCACAACACCGGCAATATTGCCCAGCGAAGCTCCATCGTCCCATTCGCCGCCATGCGCCAGATAATTGACCTCCTTTACCAGCGCCCGGGCGCCCAGATATCCGGCGCCGGCATAGGCCACCGGGGCCGCAACCGGAGCCAACGGCGTGAACGACAGGATGGTCGCCGCGCCGGTGACGACACCAACCAGCGGATCGACAAGCCTGTCCATGACCGAAACGTTGCGCGCATTGACAACCTCAAGCGCTATATCGCCATCGGCTCCGGTCTTCATCTCCAGGCCTTTGGGAACAACCAGTTTGCCGCTCTCGGAAAACTGGTTGTTGTTGTCCTGGAAATCCGCCAGATCGTCGAATTTCTGGCCGGTGGCGTCGACATAGCGCGTGGCATCGCCATCACGCACGGCAATCAATGCGGTTTGCTGTGCCCCAACCGCAGAGTCGACATAGAAGATCGGCACAACGCGCACGGCGACCTTGTCGCCGCCAATGCCGCGAATCTCGTCCAGCACGCTGTCGCTTGCTTTGCGGCCTGCATCGGTCGAGCGATCGAAATTGAACGCCCTGCCCACAGTGGTCTCAAGCGTGTTGCCCGGTTGGTCTCGAAATGTGTTGTCGTAACCGCTGTTGAAAAGCTGCTTGAACTTCGGCTTGTAGATAACGTCGAGCGTTTGCTGCTGGTGCTTGTCCAGATAGGCCCTGTCCACGCTGCTGTTGCGCTCGACCAGAAGCGACGGATCGCTCAGCGAGAGCTCGTGGTATTCGTTGAAATCGTGAAGCACCCGGCGCAAATCACCGGCTTGCGCAATCTTGTTCTTCGTAGCCTCGAGCGACAGCTGGGCGACAGCCAACTCGGGGTCGACCCAGCGCCCGCTGGCATCGCCGTCGCTTGTGTCCAGATCGATCCAGACCGCCTTGCCGCTTTGCGTCAGCGCATCGAGGCCGGTCAAGCCGTAGGCTTGCGCAACCTCCGGGGACACCTTGATCGTATGTCCGTCGACATCGATCGTGACAGGCTGCGCGCCGTCGGTCAGGGTGCCGGCGGGCGCATCGACCGTGCCCGGCTTGTGCGGCTTGTTGACCTCGGCTTGCAGCGCGGTCAGCTTGGAATTCAGATCTGTAATGCTTTTGCCAAGCTGCCCGTCGAGCGTGCTGTTGAGGTCCTTGGCGGCCTGCGCTTCAGTGACTTTGACGGCCGTCAGACCGTTGGCCACGCATTGCTGCGCGTTTGAGCCGTCCCCTTGCAGAAGTTGCTGCCATTCCTTGTTGAGCGGACGGTCACGATAGTCGTTGCGGACGTTCTTGTTGTCCGGACGGTAGGTAAGGGCCTGCTCCGTCGTTCCCTCTTCGAAGTGGTTTACCACCCAAAGCTGGCCATCGCGAATCTCCAGGGTGGATCCCTGGTAGCGTCCGAGGTAGTCGCCGTTATAACGGCTCACTTTCTCGTTCGGGTCGAACTTCTGCTTGCCAAGATACTCGATGAGCAGTTTTTGCTCGAGAGCGTCCTGTCGCGCACCGACCTGCGCGGCGTTGTCGTGGGCGTCATAATAGTTCTGGTAGGCCTGCGCCAGATCCACTTGGCTGGCTGCCGCCGTCTGCATTGCCTTGAGGTCTTTGTATTGCTGGGAGTCCACGGCAACCCCGTTCAGGTCAGCCTCACCCAGCAGGGAATCGATCGTGAGCTTGTCGCCCTTGCTCAAATGCAGTCCGACTTCGGAAAACTGCTTGTCGATGGCGGCGTGGTCGGCAACCTGCTGAGCGTATGACGGTCCGGGCGGGGCGCCTTGTGCACTCGCGTACGTCGCATTCGGATTGGGCAGTGGGCCCAACTTGCTGTTGCCGGCAATGGCGTCGTTGAGCACACGTCCCGCATTTTCATACTCAGCACGCGCGCCTTGCGCGTTCTGCAGCAAAGTATTGGCTTTGGTGAGGCGATTCTGCGCCTCTGCTAGAGTTCCCTGCGGCTTTTGCACCTTCCATGACATACCCAAGGGGGCCAGACCCTTGTTCACCGTGGCTTGCGCGGCGGCAACCGCGCCCTTGTAGGCGGGATCGAGCATCTGCACGTTCAATTGTTCCTGCCGCTGAACGGCCAGGGCGCGCGTCTCGGTGACGCGCGACAGCGCTATATTCTCGGTGATGATGGCCTGGGCAACCTGAGGATCGACCCAGGTCCAGACTCCGTCGATCTTAAGCGGCGTCCATTTTCCGCCCGAAGGGGCATTGCCTATCGGCGGATCGCCAAACGGATCGACAATCCGGTGCTGGCCGTCGAATTTGGGGGTGGCGGGCTTGCCCAGACCGTATTTGTCGATCAGGGCCTGTTTGTCCCGTCCGGCCTTATCCGCCAGTTCGACCAGGCTCGGCAACGCCTCGCCGGCCAGGATGCCTTCGACGAGGGTCTTTACGACCTGTCCTTCCTTCGCCACCTCGGGGTCGCTGCTGTCCGGGTTCACCGCCAGAAGTGTGTTGGCCAAGGCTGCTTGCGTGCTTCCGGCCTTGATGTCCAGATCGGCGCCCGTGGTGGCGTTGTGCAGGGTCATGCTGCCGTCGGGCCTGGTGGTCAGCGTATAGCCATTGAAGGTGACCGTTACCGTCGTACGGCTGCCACTCGCGACAGTGACCTTTTCGCCCGGATGGATGACCGAATCGCCAGGTGAGCTGAAAAGCTGCGGGTTGGCACGCCGCAAATCGTCCACCGTGACGCCATATTGTTTCGCGATCGCGCCCAGACTGTCGCCCGATTTCACCTCGTACTCGATCGGCTTGCCGCCATTGATCTGCTCGGTGGTGGTGGTTGTTACCCGGCCATCCTTGTCGGTGACCGTCTTGACTTGCGTCCCGGCTTTCGGATCGACGACGGTGGTCGTCGTCTCGCCTGTCGCTATGGTGCGAACGGTCTCACGGGTCCTGCCATTGCCGTCGGACCATTGCGTGGTCTCCTTGCCGCCGGCATTGGTCACGACCGTGCGTTCGTCGTGCTGGATGTCATTGGTGTAGACGGTTTTGGCGCCGGTGTGCGCGTCGACGATTTCGACCGACTGGACGTCGCCATTGCCGCTCGTTGCCGCCACGCTCTTGACCTGATAGCCGGCCGCCTGCAACTCGGCGGTAATCTGTTCCGGCTTGAGATTGTTCTCCCGCGCGATCTGGTCGATGCTTTTCCCCGCGGCCAGGCCGTCCGTGATGATGCGCGTGCTGTCGCCGCCCGGCTTCTGCTTGGGAGCCAAGGTGGTCTTCGTTCCATCCGGACCGGTAACGGTGGTTACCGGAATGGACGGGCCGCCGCGCGGCGTCACCGTCTCCACCGACGCGCCGTTCGGCATCGATGTGCGCTCCGTTACCGTGCCCGTGCCGAGATCGTCCTCGTAGCGCGTCGTCACCGCGCCGGTGTCGGAATTGTAGCTGCTGGTCTCCTTGCGCCCGAGCCCGTCGCGCACCGGCGTCGAGGTCGCCGGCCCGCCGGTCTTTTCCTGCACGCTCGTATAGTAGCTGTCATGCTGGTAGTCGTAATACTGCGTGACGGTGCGACCAGTGCTGTCTTTTATGCTCGTGGTTCCAACGTCGCCGTTGCTGCTGACGGACACATCCATATGTCCGGACCTCAGCGCATCGATGACCTGGTCGGGCCTCATACCGCGCGCAGCGGCGATCTGGTCGATACTCTTGCCGCGCACGGCTTCATCGACGATGCCGCGCGCCGTTGCCGCGTCATCCTCAGGCTTGCCGACGCCAAGCTTGAGAGGAGCCATGGCGGTCGGCGCAAACTCGTTGCGCTGAGGAAAGATGTATGGCGTCAGCGCTGTGGAGGCGCGCACCGGCTGAAAGCCGTTTGTGGTCGCATTGGCGCGCGCCAGGTTGGTCACCGACGCCGCTTGCGCCTGAAGCCGGGCTGCCTCGATCGCGCTCGCAATCGCCTTTTGCAAATCGAGCAGGGTCCTGGCGAACGATATCATGGGGGCGACCTCCGGATTGCGTTGCCGGCGACAAGACAGCCGCCACCCGCTCCGGTCGCACCCCTTGAGGATGCTACCGCGCGGGCTTCCAATAAATGCCGAAAGCGGCGAGTTGCTCTTCCGACTGCCTTACCCGTTCCGCAGCATCCGGCTCGGAGCGCGCCGCCATCAGCGCCACCAGCAGTTCGACGGCCGCGAAAGCCGGCGCCATGCTGCAAAAGAACGACTGCGAATTCGATGTGACGATGATCGTCTCTTGCGCGATCCGCGCGAGCGGCGCGACGCTGCTGTCGGTGATCGCCACCACGCTGACGCCTTGCCGGGCCGACTGACGCGCCATCTCGATCGTCGCGCGCTCATAGGGCGCCATGCTGATGGCAAGCACCATGTCGCCGCGGCCGGCGCGCCGCAGAGCGTCCAAGCCCTGGCCGGCCATTTCGGTAACGACAGCCACAGTGCGGTCATCGTCGGCCAAGAGCGACATGAGGTGCGCGAAGTGGCTTGCGACGGGATAGGCTGCGCGCGAGCCGAGACTGAAAAGGCGTCGCGATCGTTGCAGGACGTCGGCGGCGGCAATGATCTGCATGGCGCTGGTATATTCGCCGAGGCTCGAAATCTGCGCGGCAAGACTATCGGCGACGACGCCGGCCACCGAATAGCCCGTTTCACCGGCTCCTCCGATCGCTTGCCGTGTCGTGCCTCGCGCGCTCGCCTCGCGCAACGCGCGAGCGTAGAGGCTGCGCATATCCTCGTAGCCTTCGAGGCCGAGCCATCGCGCCAGCCGCATCATCGTGCTGTGCGAAACGCCTGCCTGTTGCGCCTGTTCGCGCATCGACATCAGCGCCACATCCTTGGGATGATCCAGCACAAAACGCGCCGCTACCCGCAACTGCGGCGGCATCGTTTCAAAGCGCTCGACCAATAGTTCCGCCAACGGACCATTTTCCATTTCATCAAACCCCTTTGACCCCTATCGCAGCTTACGCCTCAGACGCCTGCAATGCAACACTTGGAACTAAATTGGTTCATAAATTCCAAATGGACTTCCAATTTCAGTTGGACTGCCGTAAGGTGATAGTCGCAAGAGGCCAGGCAGCATCGCGCGGTCGCCTGGCGTTTGTAATTCGAATGGTTCTTCAAGGAGACGATCATGACCACAACCCCTCCGATCACCTCTGGCGGCTCGCCGGAAGACAACCTCGAGAAGATGATCAAGCAGCAGGAACGCATGTTCAGCCTCGAGGTAAAGAAAGATACCGCGAAATCTGAACATGACATGAAAATGGGCCTGGCAAGCACGATGGGCCGGTCCGCCGAAAAAGTCTGACGGCTTACCGAATTCACGCCGCCGCGGACAAGCGGCGGCGTCTTCGCCGCTCGGCATCTTGAAAACCGTCATTGGGGAGACGAACCGGCATGACCGCCTTTTCAGCCGGCAAGCCAATGGAAGCGGCGCAGTTGCCACAGTTGAGCGCTGGGACTCCGCACGCCGGCCATCCGATCGTCCTGGCCGTCATTCACGGCGTGCACGGCGGCGCCGAAATCAGTCTGCACGAACCCGTTCACACAATCGGCTCCAGCACCGAAGCCGACATAGTCCTTGGCGATGCCGGCGTAGGGCCGATTCACGCAAGGCTGCGCCGGCAAGGCGGCATCGTCGAGATCGAAGCGATCGGCGGTGACGTGGTCCTCGCCTCGGGCGAGACGATCGAGGAAGGACATGGCAGCCGTTGCAGGCTTCCCGTCGTCATGACGCTCGGTGGCGCGACGGTCCGGCTGGCCAGCCAGCGACGGTCGACGGATTGGACCGCTGCCGGCCGCCTGACTATGGCCGCGGGCTGCATCGTCTTCGTCCTCTGCGCGATCACCTTCACGGCAAGCGGGCTGTCGAAATCCTTGCCCGGCCTCACCCACCTGGCGTCGGCGTCGGACGGCGAGCCTGTCAAAGTCGCCTTCGCCGACCAGGCCAGGCAACGGACGCTCGACGATTCCTCGCCGCTCATGGCGCAGACCCTTGCCGAGGCGGAAAGCCAGCTCAGGCAGCGCCTCGACCAAAGCGGCCTGGGCGCACTGACCATTGAGAAATCATCGGAGCGTCTCGTGGTCTCGGGCGTGATCGCCAATGACATGTCGGGCGCCTGGACCGAAACGCAGTCATGGTTCGACCAGAAATTCGGCACCCATGTCGCGCTTGCCTCCGCCGTCATGATCGGCAACGCCCAGCAGGCGCCGCGGCTGATGCTGCAGGCGATCTGGTATGGCGACCAGCCCTATGTCATCGCGGCCGACGGAGCCCGCTATCACGAAGGCGCCTTCACCGACGACGGCTGGACGGTAAAGCATATCGGCGACACGGAACTCGTGCTGACCAAGGGCGGCGCCACGGTCGCGCTGAAGTATCAATGAGCCGCCGGCTCGAAGGGCCACGGCTGGACACGGCGCGAGCGGACGGCCGCGACGTCCGCCAGGCCGAAAGCGTTCGCGGCCAATCGATCGGCCGGCGACGCATGAACGACGCCGAGAGAGCCGCAAGCCGCGCCCGGCAGGCAGCATCGGCCGGAGCCGCGGAAGACCCGCAAGTACCGGAATTCCAACCGGCCAGAAATGCAGCCGACCTGTCTCTCGACGAGATGCTCCTCGACTTCGTCATGCCCGTTGGCGCGGAGCCTGGAATCCTGCGGCGCTGCGAGCCGATTTTGCAGCGCTTCGTTGCGGACCTGGTTCCAGACCTTGAGGGCGGCGAGCAGCTCAGAACGCTTGCCGTGACGCTGATGGAAGAGGAGATCGAGCGCCATCGCAATCTGGTCGGTCGCATGCAGGAAGGAAGCGGAATCTGATTGAACCGCAAGAACCGGTGCATCTGCTGCATGTCCTGGGCTATCTCTACGGGTGTCATGGCCAGGCAAAGCGGAGCGTGGCCTACCTGCTCATCGCCGCGCAACTCGAGCCACGCAATGCCGGCGTGCTGAAGACGCTTGCCCATCTGCTGATCCTGGAGGGCGAAGCCGAAAAGGCGCTGGCGACGGTTGCCAGGCTGGAGACCATGGACGGGAATGACCATCCGGCTCTCGCTCTCTTGAAGAGCCGCGCCCTGCTCGCGGCCGGCCGCAAGACCGAAGCGCGCAGCGCGCTCCGCAGCTTCCTATCGCAAAGAGGTAGTCAATGACGCAGCGGCTCCTGCAACTCCTGGTCAAGCTGTCTCGTCGCAGCGACCTGGTCGTCGCCGTCCTCCTGCTTTTCGCGGTGGTGATGATGCTCATCCCGCTGCCAACATTCCTCGTCGACGTTCTCATCACCACCAACATCGCCATCAGCGTGCTTATCCTGCTGGCCGCGTTCTATGTTTCGCATCCGCTGCAGTTTTCCTCGCTGCCGTCGGTCATTCTGATCGCCACGTTGTTTCGGCTGGCCATCACCATCACGACGACACGGTTGATCCTGCTGCAGGCCGATGCCGGCGGCATCATCACCACCTTCGGCACCTTCGTAGTCGGCGGCAGCATCGCCGTCGGCCTGGTGATCTTCATGATCATCACAGTCGCGCAGTTCATCGTGGTTGCCCGCGGCGCCGAACGCGTCGCCGAGGTTGCCGCCCGCTTCTCGCTGGACGCGCTGCCGGGCAAGCAGATGAGCATCGATGCCGAGTTGCGCAACGGCGATATCGACCAGGTCGAAGCGCGCCGCCTGCGCCAGCAGCTCGAACGCGAGAGCCAGCTTTTCGGCGCCATGGACGGCGCGATGAAATTCGTCAAAGGCGACGTCATTGCCGGGATCGTGATCATCCTGGTCAATCTCATCGGCGGTTTCAGCGTCGGTACGCTGCAGCACGGCATGTCGCTCGGAGAGGCGGCCACGACCTATGCGCTGCTCACCGTGGGTGACGGGCTGGTCGCGCAGATACCTGCGCTGCTCGTTGCCGTGGCGGCCGGAACCATGGTGACCCGCGTCGGCAGCGCGGATGGAAAAGGCGATCTCGGCGCACAGATTACCAGTCAGCTCCTGCGCGATCCCCGAGCCATCGCACTGGCCGCCATCATCATGGTCGGCCTGGCCCTGGTGCCGGGCTTTCCAGCCCTGGTGTTCCTGGCAATCGGCGCCTGTCTTGGGGCGGGTGCCTATCTGATAAACCGCGCAATGCGGCGCCCCGACGAGGACGAGGACGCGGGCCAGGACGCGGCTGGGGCTGCCGGCGACGGCAAAGCCGCGCTGGCAGCGCCTCAGACCCTGGCGCTGCCTGCGTCCTATCGCATTGTCGTGCGTCTCGGACGCGGACTGGCGCAGGCTATACCGGAGACCGAATTCAGCACGCTCGCCGAAGGCGTGCGCGGCGAATTGTTCGGCGACCTCGGGGTCAACGTTCCAGCCATCGGCATGGAGGTCGACGAGACCGCTTCGCCGCGCAGCATCCGTATCGACCTGGAAGGCGCACCGGTCCTCGACGAGGAAATCCCTGCCGCGCGCGTCCTCGTCGAAGCCGATGCCACGCATCTCGAACTGCTTGACGTGACATTCGAAAAGGCGTCGCCGGTTGCCGGCGGGCGCAAATCCGTATGGGTCGACGAGCGCCATGTTCACGTCTTGAAGGAGGCAGGGTTCAGCTTCGCGACACCGGCCGAAGTGGCGGCAAGATGGGCGAGCAACGCGCTTCGTCTTTATGCCGGTCATTTCGTCGGTATCCAGGAGACACGCAAGCTTCTGTCCGACATGGAAGCCGAGTACGCGGATCTGATCAAACAGGCACAGGAAATCGTTCCGCTGCAAAAGATCGCGGAGGTTTTGCGCCGGCTCGTCGGCGAAAACGTGCCGATCCGCAATCTGCGCCTGATCCTCGAAGCCATCGTCGAATGGGGCCAGCGCGAGCAGGACGTCGTGCTTTTGACGGAAGGGGTGCGCACGGCACTGAAACGCCAGATCAGCTTTCGTTGCGCGGATCGCAACAACATCATTGCAGCCTATGTGCTGCAGCGATCGGCCGAGGAAATCCTGCGAAAAGCCGTGCAGACCATGTCGAGCGGCACATTCCTGAACCTGTCCGACGACGATGCGCAGGCTTTGGTCGGGGAGATCGAACAGGTGCTGGCGCACAATACCGCCAATGCCGCGCCCGTGGTGCTCGCAGCGATGGATGTGCGGCGCCATATGCGCAGCCTGCTGGTGCACAATGGGATCGAACTTCCGGTCCTGTCCTTTCAGGAACTGGCGCAGGAATTCAACGTCCAGCCGCTGGCCACGATCACCGGCCGTTCCGGCAAGGCCGCGCGGGGTGGCGCGCAATCGCTGCCGCCGGCACAGGCAGAGGCCGAGCGAGAGGCCGCTTCGTGAGGAAGTTTGGCGGACGGGATATTTTCGGGGAGCGGGAGACGCACGGTTAAGATCGAAAGATGAGCCAGGAAGCGGAAGAAAAAACACTGCCGGCTTCCGACAAGAAGCTGCGCGATGCTCGCCGCAAAGGACAGGTGTCGCATAGCCGGGATTTTGTCTCGGGCTTTACCTTCCTTGCAGTGCTGGCCTATCTCTACGTCGCATGGCCAATGCTTCTGGACCACGTTCTACAGCTGATTCAGACCGTGACTACACCCGGGGACGCATTCGCTGACATCAGCATGCGAGCCGTGCGACACACCTTTTCGGTGCTGATGATCGCCACCTTGCCACTGGTTGGGATCGTTGTCGTGCTCGCCATCGTGTTCGGCATGCTGTCGACGTTCGGCCCGGTCTTTTCCTTCGAACCGCTGAAGCCGCAATTCGACAACATAAACCCTGCAAAGGGTCTTCAGAAAATCCTGTCGCTGCGCAATGTCATCGAATTCGCCAAGAGCCTGATCAAGGTGGTTCTGTTGGCCGGCGTGTTCGCAATTGTCCTGGCTTCGTCGCTGCAGCCGTTGTTCGACGCGCCTGGCTGTGGCCAGACATGCCTTGGGCCGACCGTCCTGGCGGTACTGGTGCCGCTGGGCTCCGCCGCGGCACTCGCCTTGGTCGCCATCGGCGTGATCGATGTTCCCCTGCAGCGCTGGCTGTTTCTTCGCGACACGCGCATGACGGTGAGCGAGTACAAGCGTGAAAACAAGGACCTCGAAGGCAATCCCCTGATCCGCCAGGAACAGCGGCGGCAACGACGTCAGGCCGTGACGAGGCCGATAAGGCTCGGCGTGAAAAACGCGGTGATCGTGTTCGTTTCCGCCGACCGTGCCGTGGCATTGCGTTACATCAAGGACGAGACGCCGGTGCCAGCGGTCGTCGCCAAAGGCCAGGGCCGCGTGGCTGGCGAACTGGCAGCCCAGGCGCGTGAGGCAGGCATCGTCGTGGCCGAGGATGCGGCGCTCGCCGAAGCCTTGTTCGAGGGGGCGCCGATGGGGTCCTATATCAAGCAGGAGATGTTCGCGCCGGTCGTTCGCCATCTCTCCCGCAACGGCCTCACCTGAAGCGCGCCGCGCTGGAGCGTTCGGACGATCATGCTTCAATAGACTTTGAAGGGGCCGACATCCGCGCGGCTGTCGACATCGGTGATGAGCATGTAGCCGGGCGCGTTGGTGATGAAGATTTCCGGGCGCGCGCGCTGCAGGGCATTCTGTGCGGTGAGGCCCGACGCCCAGAACACAGGAACTTCATCTTCCCGAAGCCCAACCGCGTCGCCCCATTCCGGGGCCTCGATGTCATCGATGCCGATGACGTCCGGAGCGCCGATGTGGATTGGCGCGCCATGGGCCTGAGGATAGCGAACCGAAATCGCCCTCACCTTGTCGATATCGATACGGCGGATCGGGCGCATGGAAACAGCTATGTTTCCGCTGAAGGGTCCCACACGGACTGTCCTGATGGCGCTGCGATAGACCGGCACCTTCATCCCCATCCTCACATGGCGCAGCTCGACGCCGCTTGCGATCAGCCTGTTCTCGAACGTGAAGGAACTGCCCAGGGCAAATGTGGAAAAATCTCCCCGCCACTCTTTGGTTATGTCCGTCTTCCGGCTCACCAATTCGCCAAACCGGTAGACATCGTACTGCGGCGCGTCGGTGCGCAGATCGATGCCGCCGAGCGCTCTTATGTGGGGCGACCCAACACTGCCCACCGCGACCAGGGGGCATGCCTTTGGGTTTCTGGCGCAGAACTGCTGAAATTCGTGGGCATATCTGTTTGGGATCACCACGATATTTGCCTGAAGTTTGCCTGCCGACAGACCAGGGGTCCGTCCTACGAATTGCCCCAACCTGATGGAAATGCGCAGCCTTGCCGCGCTCATTTTGCGAACGTCTTCGTCCTTCTTCCATGTGAGTAGCCGGAGAGTCGCGGCGCTCACGGCAACACCATGCGAAGAGCCATCCCGGCTATTGGCGGAGTGGGGCGCTTTCCTGGTCCGCTTTCCCTACGGAATGATCGAATGGATCGCTGCCTAAAGTCGGCGCAAAATGGCCCCAGACCGCAATCTTCGTACGGCCTGGTCGTGCCGTATCGTTTCAGGCATCCGACCGGCCGGCAGGATGCGTGGCAATGTCGCTGCCTCATCATCGAATTTACAGCGACCGACATCCTTCTCCCTCGTAGCGCAGGATGGACTTTATGACCTGAGTGGTCTGTGCGCGATGCCGCATGGTTTGATCCCGATACCGCCGACTGTTGCAGCGGCTTCCAGCGGCCCGATTGCCTGGCACCTCCGGCGTCACGGCAAGTCTCGACCACATCGTGAGAGGACCTGAACTGCAGGCTGCTGGCGCACGCGCCCCTGGTCGCCGCCGGGAGAATTACTGTCGTTCTCATCGTGATGGACCTAGAGAGAAAGGATCCGGTCAGCCCGTATCGCCGCTTGCCCGGATCGTGTTCAACAATGCCTGTTGCGTTGCTTGCCGGTACCAAACATGGGGTCGCTAAGGACCGCCAGCTTTCTCGACCCGGTAGCCGAATGTCGCGACGAAGCGTTTGCGGTCAGCCGGGATGATTGCATCCGTGACGATCGTGAACCCGGCGCCGGGAGGGGCGACACGCACCAGTGCGCGACGGGCGAATTTCGAGGAATCGCCAACCGCGAGCACATGCGCCGACCGTGCGATCGCCTGCTGCTTGACCGCCACTTTCTCAAGATCGAAATCCATCAGCGCGCCATCCTCGTCGAAGCCGGAATAGCCGAGCACCGCGTAGTCGAAACGGAAGCGACCTATCATGGCCAGCGTCGTCTCGCCGGCCAGCGAACCGTCGGCGCCGCGCACCGCGCCACCGAACACGAAGAGATCGATACCGGGGCGGCCGGTCAAAATCGCCGCAGCCGGCAGGCTCGCCGTGAAGACGCGCAGCCGCCGCTTCCCACACAAGGCCCGCGCGACGGCTTCGACAGTGGTGCCGACATCCAGAAAGACGATACTGTCCTCAGGAATCAGCTCCGCCGCCCGCTCAGCGATGCGCAGCTTGGCATCGGCGGCAACCGTTCGCTTTTCGGAGTAACCCAAACGCACGGACGCCTCGCACACCCCGACGCCGCCGTGAAAGCGCTGCAACAGGCCTTCGGCATCGAGCTTGATGATATCGCGACGCACGCTCTGGGCCGAAACGCTGAAATCGCGGGCCAGCGTGTCGATGGTGGCAAAACCGTGCTGGCTGACGATCTCGACGATGCGCGCCTGCCTCTCGGTAATCTTGTCGTTCAAGCTGGCTTCCATGGGTTCGACCTTGTCGCGGCAGCTTCGAAATGTGTAAGATATCTTCCATGTACTATCGCAGCATGATAAGCCTGCGGCAAGAGGAGAATAATGGTGAGCGAAGAGTTTTTGTGGTCGGCGTCCGAGAAAGCCCTGTTCGGGCCGGACGGCCGGTTCGACGCCTGGGCCATGATATGGCGCCTTGGCGACACGCCTGCGGACGCAGTTGCCGTCAGCGCGGTCGAGGCACTGCGCAGGCTGGCCGCCAATGGCGGCATCCGCCGCGTACCGGTCGGCATAATCGGACCGAAAATCGCCACGGACGACGAATTGGCAATGGCCGAACATATAGGCGGCGAGTTGGCGCGGCTCGGCCTGCAACTGTTATGCGGCGGCAAGAATGGCGTGATGGAAGCCGCCTGCAAGGGTTGCAGCGAGGCCGGCGGGATGGCGATCGGCCTGCTGCCCGACGAGGAATGGACCGCGGCCAACGACTATGTCGCCATTCCCATTGCCACCGGCATCGGCCCAGCCCGCAACGCCATCATCGCCCGCGGCTGCCAGATCCTGATCGCCATAGGCGGCGGCCACGGCACGCTATCGGAAATGGCGCTTGGCCTGCATTTCAACCGCCCGGTTCTGGCGCTCGGCAACACGCCTCCGGTCGACGGCGCCACCCTGTGCCAGGATGCCGGCGAGGCCCTCGCCCGCTTGGCCGGATACATTCTGCGAGGCCAGGGGCCAAGCTTGTCATAAATCTATCACCCTCTGTGGATAAATGATGTGATGAACGAAAACTTACACATACAGCCATTCAAATCGGAGGGACGCGGTTCGTGCTGCCAGTAACCGTTTTCTATCTGATTTTTCTGGCGGCGCCGATCCTGCTGTTGCTCATGGGTTCGTTTGGCGAGACGTGGAGCAACACGCTTCTGCCGCAAGGTTTTACCGGACGCTGGTATGCCGAGGTCGCGGCGGACCCGAGTTTCCGCCGCGCCTTCACTACCAGTCTTCAGGTCGTGGCGGCCACATGCGTCCTCAACGTCATCGTCGGCCTGCCGCTGGCCTACGCCATCCATTCGGCAGCCCATCGCGGCCTGCGCTTCGCCGCGCGGCTTGCCGCGCTGATGCCGGTGGCCGCGCCCGAACTGGTGCTGGCCTTTGGCTTCATCCTGGTCTTTTCGTCGGACAGCCTGCCGTGGCTCGGCAGTTTCTGGCTGCTCGTCGCCGCGCATCTCGTACTGACGCTTCCCTACAGCGTCACCACGCTGCTTGCCGATATGGAACAGCTGCGCCTTGCCGACTACGAAGGCGTGGCAGCTTCCCTTGGCGCGGGCTTTGCCCAACGCGCCCGCGACATCGTCGTGCCGCTTCTTGGCGCGAGCCTAACCTCCTCCCTGCTGACGGTGGCGGCGCTATCGATCGGCGAATTCCAGATTTCCAATCTGATCTCCGGCTTTCTCTCGCGCACCTATCCGGTGGTGCTGCTGCAAGCGTTCTACGGCGCGACGGGATTTGCCTGCGCGGCAACTGTGGTGCTCCTCGCGCTGGCCACCATGGCGGCGCTGGCGAGCTCGCTGGCGGCACGCACGACAGCGGGCGGGAGGACGGCCTGATGCTGGATCTCGACCAGGTCTCGTTCCAGTATCCGCGCGCGAACGCCGGCGTCAGCGATGTGTCGCTGAAAGTCGGACCGGGCGAGCTGGTCGCCGTCATAGGCGCTTCCGGATCGGGCAAGACCACCCTGCTCAACCTGCTTGCCGGCTTCCTGACCCCGGCCCAGGGACGCGTGATCATCGACGGCAAGGATGTCTCGGCTATGCCGCCGGAGCGGCGCGATCTCGGCATCGTGTTCCAGTCCTACGGCCTCTTCCCGCATATGCGCGCCTGGGAGAACGTCGCCTATCCACTCAAGGTGCGGGGCATGACGCCGACTGAGAGGCGCAGGCGTGCGCTGGAGGCCATGGAGCGCGTCGGCATGAGCAACCGCGCCGACAATGCACCGCGCGAACTTTCAGGCGGCCAGCAGCAGCGCGTGGCGCTTGCCCGCGCGCTGGTGTTCCAGCCGCGCGGCCTGCTGCTGGACGAACCGCTTTCAGCCCTCGACGCCAATCTGCGCGTCGAGATGCGCGACGAGATCCTGCGCGTGCAGCGCGCGGCCGGCATCGCCGCGCTGCTGGTCACGCATGACCAGCAAGAGGCGCTGTCGATCGCCGATCGCGTCGCCGTCATGCGCGACGGCAGGCTGGTGCAGGTGGCGCCGCCGCGCGAACTCTACGACAGCCCGGCCGATGAGGCGGTGGCGCGTTTCGTCGGCGAAGCCAACCTTTGGCGCTCGACGATTGCGGCCGCGGGCCGCATCGAAACGCCGGTGGGCGTTCTCGCCTGCGACACGGCCGGCCATGCCCCTGGCGCGACCGTCATTGCGCTCGTGCGGCCCGAAAGCGTGGTTCCGCTCGACGCGGATGCCCTGAGACACGTCAACGCACTTGCCGGCAACATCGTCGCCGACCGTTTCCTCGGCTCCACGCGCCGCATCGATCTTGCCGTCGGCAACGGCACGGTGCGGCTGGAAACCCGCATGCGCGAAGACATAAGCGGCGTCGCGATCCCGCCGGACGCGATCCGGCTGCTGCCGCCCAGCCAGCAAACCAGTTAGTCAAGCGACAGAGAGGAAATCGCAATGAACACGCATATCGGCCTCGGAGCCGCCCTTCTGGCGGTCTCGCTGCTAAGCACGCCTGCCTTCGCCTTCGATGGGCCGGAACTCTACCAGGGGGAGCAGGCCCTTTACGACGCGGCCCTTCAGGAGGGCATGGTCGTCTCCTTCGACACCGGTCCGACCTGGGCCAACTGGGCTGCCGAATTCAAGGCCTTCAAGACCCGCTATCCGGGCGTCGAAATGGTCTACAACGATCTTGGCTCGGCCGCGACGGTCGTGACGCTCGACAAGTCAAAGAACCGCCCCCAGGCCGATTCCGCCTACTACTTCGCCGCGTCCGCGCTCGACGCCGCGTCCAAGGGCCTGGCGGCCGATTTCAAACCGGTAAATTTCGACAAGCTGCCGGAAGCATTCCGCCATGAAAACGGCCAGTGGTTCACGGTCCATACGCTCAACGTTTCGTTCCTCGTCAACACCAGGCTGGTCAAGAACGTGCCGCAAGGCTGGGCCGATCTCTTGAAGCCCGAATACAAGAATTCCATCGTCTATCAGGATCCGCGTTCGACGGGGCAAGGCCAGGTGATTGCCTTCGCCGCGGCCTTCGGCAATGGCGGCAGCATGGACGACGTTCAGCCTGGCATCGACTATCTCGGCAAGCTGACCGCGGCCGGCAACGTCCTGCGCACTGTCGGCACGACGCCTTACGCCCAGTTTCTGAAAGGCGAGATCCCGATCTGGATCGGCTACGAGAATGACGGCCTGAAGGCAAAGTACACGGACGGCATGGGCGACGACATTGCCGTGGTCATGCCGAAGGAAGCCTCCGCGGCGGCACCCTACGCCATCTCGCTGGTCAAGAACGGGCCGAACCCGAATGCCGGCAAGCTCTGGCTCAACTTCATCATGACCGAGACGGGACAAGGCATCTTCGCCGAAGGTTTCGTGCGTCCGTCGGTGCCTGGCGTCAAACTGCCCGAGAGCGTGGCCGGCAAGTTGCCGGACGCCCCGCAACTGAAGCCGATCGATATCGTCAAGGCGACCGCCAGAAAGAGCGAGATCGATGCCGGCTGGGCGAAAGCGGTGCTTGGTCAGTAATCATTGCCGCATGGCGGTCCGCGAGGACGAACCTCGCGGACCGAAGCACAGCAAGGAACAAAAATGTCCGCAAGAACGCCCGGCGCCGTCACTGCGTCATTCGCCGTGCCAGGAACGGTGGTATTCGGCCTTTTCTTTCTTTTGCCGCTTGCCGCCATTCTGACCGAAGCCATGAGCGACGGCGGTTCCGCTTTCGCCCGCGTCTGGGACGATCCGACGTTCTGGACCGGCTTGCGCGGATCCATCCTGCTTGGCGTTGCCGCCCCGCTCTTTTCGCTTCTCGTTGGCGTGCCGGTGGCCATCACGCTGGCGCGCCTGTCGCCGCGCATGCGCACCTCGCTTTTGATCGCCATCTCGCTGCCCTTGACCTTCTCCGGCCTGATTGTCGCCTATGGCTTCATCCTGCTTTTGGGACGCGCCGGCTTCGTCACGCTGCTTCTGGCAAAGCTCGGCTTCGACCCGGCGGCGGTCGGCGGCTTCATCTTCTCCACCCTCGGGCTCGGCCTCGCCTATTCTTACTATCTGGTGCCGCGCGTCGTTCTCATCGTGCTGCCGGCCGTACGCAATTTCGACACCGTTCAACTGCGCGCGGCGCGCTCTCTGGGGGCCAGACCGCTGCGGGTTCTGGCGGATGTTCTGATACCGCAGATCATGCCTTCGCTGATCGCCGCTTTCTGCCTCACTTCGGCGGTTTCGGTCGGCGCCTATGGTACCGCGCTCGCCCTGGTCGGCACGCAAGTGAACATACTGCCGCTGCTGCTTTACAGCAAGATCTCCGAGACCGGCACGGACCTGCCGTCGGCAGCCGTCATCTCGATCGTCCTGATGGCGATCTGCGCCTGCGCCATCGCCATCGGCGAGATCGTCTTCAGCCGCTCCAGGACGCGCGGCTGACCACGGCTTCGCTGTCGACAGCGTCATCGGCGTCTGCAGCCCGCCGGATTGCGGGCTGGCTCAATTGGGAACAATAAAATCAAAGGTTATGGTGGGCCCGGAGGGACTCGAACCCCCAACCAAGCGGTTATGAGCCGCCGGCTCTAACCATTGAGCTACAGGCCCCACGCGCGCTGGATTAGTGTTTTTCCTTACGCGGCACAAGGCTTTCCGGACAGGCTGGCCGAGATCGCCCAAATCAGCCCATATTCGCATCCTAGTCGACAGGCGCGACTGGATCGCAGACCGAGGAGATTTTCATGACCAGACATCTTTTGCCGCTCGCACTTGCCGCGGCGATCGCTTTTCCGGCTATTGCCACCGCTGCCGATTCGCTGCCCCCGCCCCGCATCATCGTGTCGGGTGAAGGCCAGTCGACTGTAGCGCCGGATCTGGCGCTGCTGACGCTCAGCGTCATGCGCGAGGCCAAGACGGCACGCGCGGCACTCGACGCCAACAATGACGCCATGGCCGCCGTGATCGCCGCAATGAAATCGGCAGGGATCAAGGACCGCGACCTGCAGACCGCCGGCATCCAGATCAACCCACGTTACAACTACACCAACAAGCCCGACGGCAGCCAGGAAGCCGAGCTTGTCGCCTACCAAGTGACCAACACGCTCTCCGTGCGCATCCGCGACATCGACAAGACCGGCGAGATTCTCGACAAGGCGGTGTCGCTCGGCGTCAACCAGGGCGGCGGCATCTCGTTCTCCAACGAGGATCCGAAGGCTGCCGTCACAGAGGCCCGCAAGAAGGCGGTCGCCGACGCCTTGGGCAAGGCCAAGACGCTGGCCGAGGCTGCCGGCGTCAGCATCGGACGGGTGCTGGAAATTACCGACCAGAACATCGCGCCGGCGCCGATGCCGATCAATGCCAAGGCCTTCGATGCGGCAGGCGCCGCGGTTCCGGTACAGGCCGGCGAGAATGCCTATGCCGTGCAGGTCACCGTCACCTTTGAGCTCAAGTAGGCTTATCCAAATCGGCAAAGGCCCGCGGCAGCATGCTGCGGGCCGAACTGGCCGGTATTTTAATTGGCACCAAATAAAAAACCCCGGAGGACATGGTCCTTCGGGGTTTTCTTCGAGCCGCACCCTTCCGCGCTATGGGAAAGGGGCTCCTGGCCGACCCTCGCAGAGGATCATGCCGCTATCACAGGCTGATCCTCGCAGAGGATCATGCCTCCAGACTGATCTTCATCAGCAGATCAGTCTCCTGCCTTAGCGATAAATAACCGGGCAGCCGCGCTCATTGGCGAACACGACCACCACGCGATCACCATACTGGCGGCCGGCGACCTTCACGACGCGGCGATTGACGTCGATGAGGCGGACGCGGTGCAGGCCCATGCGCTCGGCCTTGTCGAGGGCGCGCTCCGGCGAACAGCGGCGCCAATGGCGCTCGCGGCGAAAGCCGTCATCGTCGTCGCCGGTATAGACGCCGACGCGGCGGTCGTGGTTGTTGCCGAAGCCGAGATAGATCGAGTCCGCATGAGCGGGCACGGCGGCAAGCGTGCCGAGGGCTACGAGACCCGAAAGGGCTGCCGTTTTGAACGTGTTGAACATTGTCTTCTCCTTGTTGAGGGCTGGCGCCCGTCTTCGTCGAACCGATGGGGGGAGAATGCTCCTTGCAGTCTGAACTCTTTGCGAACCGGCCGTTCATTTTCGGTTAATCTGCCGGACAGGTCGAAAGCAACCGCCCCTTCCACCGCTGCAAACGACTTGGAGTGTCAAAAACGTCCGGTCATCCCAAAACGGGCGGCGGCTACATCCGTTCCAGACGCTTGAGCATGATGCCGAAAAGTGTGAAGCGGTTTTCTCGGACAACAGTGTTTGTCCAGACATCATGCTCTATCACTTTGAATCTAGGGCTCGTCGTCGAGCATATAGTCGAAATAGTCGTCCGGCTCGGCAAGATCGGTCTCGCTGGCGCGGACGCGGCCGCGCATGGAAATGCCGGCCTCATGCACGGTCTCGGCACTTCCCGACACCAGCCTGTGCCACCAGTAGAGATCGTGTCCCTCGGCAACCAGCCGGTAGGCGCAGGTTTTCGGCAGCCAACTGATGGTGCGCACATTCTGCGGAGTCAGCCCGACGCAGTCCGGCACGCGCGCCAGCCGGTTGGCATAGTCCGAACAGCGGCAGGTTTGCCCGTCGAACAGACGGCAGCCGACTGATGTCCAGTAGATCTCGCCGGTATCTTCGTCCTCGAGTTTCGACAGGCAGCATTTGCCGCAGCCGTCGCAGAGCGATTCCCACTCGGCCGGCGTCATCGCTTCCAGCGTCTTGGTTTTCCAGAACGGGGTTTCCATCATGGGCTGAGATGTGGCCCTCGCTGGCGGTGAGGTCAAGCTGTACCGCCGCCGCAAATGCCGCCCGCACCATACGAAGAACATGAAGTTGCCTTCAAAAGGCCGGTCAATCGTCCTTCGTTGTCGGTAATGTCCACGAACCGGAACCAATCCGGCTGATGAAAGTTTGGGCAGGGATGGGACCCCACAAGGAGAATTCGTGATGAAACGCCAACCACGGGTACTGGCAGGCACGGCACTTGGCTTGCTGATGGCATCCGCGCCGTTGGGCGCCTCCCCGCTGCAGGGCAACGCCGTTTTCGGCCCCTTGCAGCACACGGCCGCGCCATTGATCCTGGTCCAGGACGACCCTGCTGCAGATGGTCAGCAGACCGACCAGGAACTGCCGCGCAAAAAGAAACGCCAGCAGGCCGAACAGGCACCGGCCGCCGCCGAGCAGGCCGCGCCAGCCGTCGAGGAACAACAGCCGCGCAAGAAGAAGCGCAATCAACAGCAGCAGACGGAGCAGGCTCCTGCTGACCAGGTCGCTCCGGCTGAAGAGCAGCAGCCGCGCAGGAAGAAGCGCAATCAACAGCAGCAGACGGAGCAGGCCCCTGCCGAGCAGGCTGCTCCCGCCGTGGAAGAACAGCAGCCCAGGCCGCGCAAGAAGAAGCGTGACCAGCAGCAGCAGATCGAGGCAGCGCCGGCGGAACAGGCAGCGCCTGCTGCCGAGCAGCCGGCCCCCGCAGTTGATGAACAGCAGCCCAAGCCGCGCAAGAAGAAGCGCGACCAGCAGCAGCAGATCGAAGCGGCGCCGGCTGAACAGCCGGCCCAGCAGCCTGCAGAGCAGGCAGCGCCCACAGAACAGGTAGCGCCGGCGAACGACAACAATGCGCGCAAGAAAAAGCGCAAGCAGGACCAGCAGATCGAGGCCGCACCTGCCGAACAGGCGCCAGCCACCAAGGTTGCACCTGCCGGAGAACCCGTGCCGCAGGCGGAGCCGGTCCAGCCCCCGGCCGATCAGCAAGCCGCTCCCGCCGAGGGCGAACAGCCAAAGGACCAGGCCAGGAAGCATGGCAAGAAACCTGTCGGCGAACAGCCGGTGACAGGCGAACAGCAACCTGCGGCCGGTGAACAACAGCCCGCGACCGGTGAACAACCCGCCAATGCCGAGCAGCCGGCGCAGGGCGAAAAACCGGCCCAGGGCGAAGCCGTGGCCAATCCCGACGAAGCACCCATTCTGGACAGCCAGAAGGATGCCAGGCGCAAGCACCGCAAGGACCAGGGCGGCCAGAACGCCGACGGCCAGAATGGTCAGAATGCAGGCGGCCAGACGGGCGAGCAGCCCGCGCAGGGCAGCACAGAGGCGCAGAACCCGAAGCCGGCTCCGGTCGACCAGGGACCGCCGCCCACCGACGACAAGTCGGCCCAACAAGCAATCCAGCTTGAAAAGATCGCGCCGGTGACGGAGGAAAAGGGCACGCGCGTAGAGCGTGCACCCGATGAGAACGTTCGCGACCGCCGGCGTCCGAAAGGCGTCGACGTCGTCAGGGAACTCGGCGACCGCGTCATCCTGCAGTTCAACAACCAGACATTCGTCCAGAGCAATGACGCCCCGCGCATGACCCGCGGCGCCAGGAACGTCTACTATGAGGATCTGTCGGGCGATCGCACCCGGGAAATCGTCGAGCGTGACAACGGTGTCCAGATCGTCACCATCCGCAACCGCTATGGCGACGTCATCCAGCGTTCGCGCATTGCGCCGGATGGACGCGAATATGTGCTGAGCTATGTCGACGAGCGGCACTATGAGGATGACAGCGACTGGCGCGATCCCGGCGACGACCTGCCGCCGATGCGGCTCGACATCTCGCGTCGGGACTACATTCTGGATTCGGAGGATGTGGAGGATCCGGACGACTACTACACCTTCCTCGAACAGCCGCCGGTGGAGAGGGTCCAGCGCCTCTATTCGATCGACGAGGTCAAGCGCTCGGCGCGTGTGCGTGACATCGCGCGGCGCGTCGACCTCGACACGCTGAACTTCGAATTTGGCTCGGCCTCGATCTCCGACACCGAAGTGCAGAAACTGGAAGGCGTCGCCAGCGCCATGGAGAAGCTGTTGAAGAAGAACCCGGCCGAAACCTTCCTCATCGAAGGCCACACCGACGCGGTCGGAACGCCGGAGGCGAACCTTGCTCTGTCCGACCGCCGCGCCGAGTCGGTCGCCGAAGCGTTGACCAATGCCTTCGGCATCCCGCCGGAGAACCTGACCACGCAGGGCTATGGCGAGGAGTATTTGAAGGTGAACACGACGGCGCCCAATCGCGAGAACCGCCGCGTCGCCATCCGCCGCATCACCTCGCTGGTGGCGCCGGTGGCGAGCAACAATTGATCTGGTTTTCCAACAGCTTGAGTGGCTTTCTGGAATAGATCGGCAAAAAAAGGACCCATCCCGGTAGACCGGGATGGGTGGATGTACGAACCGCAAGCTCAGTCAACAAGAATTGTACAAGCATTAGAGCCGGCTCATTGAATCGCGAGGCCGCTCACCCCAGATTCACGACTGGGCGTTCCCTGCCCCGTCCCGACTCCAGCGGGATGCATTGAGCCCCGCCGGCCCTCCCGGCGGGGTTTTTTGCACTACAATTAGCCTTGCAAACCGGGGCGGGCTGGCCGAAATACCCATTCGACCTCAGAAAGCTGACCGGAACCGCTGCATGAAACGTCTCGAACTTGCCATCGAATCGATCATTCTCGCTTCGCGCTGGCTGCTGGTCGTTTTCTACATCGGGCTGGCCCTGGCATTGGCCGTCTACGCACTATCCTTCGGCAAGAAGCTCTATGAGTTTATCACCCTGGCCTTTACGCTCGGCGACACCGACACCATCCTGAAAATGCTCGGCCTCATCGATGCGGCACTTGTCGCCTCGCTGGTGGTGATGGTCATTATCTCCGGCTACGAGAATTTCGTCAGCCGCTTCGACGAGAATGACGGCGAGGTCCATTGGCTCGGCACGATCGATGTCGGCTCGCTGAAGGTCAAGGTTGCCTCGACCATCGTCGCCATTTCCTCGATCCACCTGTTGCAGGTGTTCCTCAACTCTGCCTCCTACACGACCGACCAGCTGATGTGGCTGACCATCATCCACCTCGCCTTCGTCGTCTCGGCGTTCATGCTCGCCTATATCGACCGGCTGATGGGCCTGGCCAAAGGCAAGAAGAGCGAAGAGTGAAGCGATCGCCTCCTCGCCGTCACCATACGGGGAGTTGAGGAGTGGGCCGCGCAGCGGACGAAGAGCCAATTGCTTGGCTTTTCGAAAAGACGAACGCCTACGGCAGATGATGTCAGCTAGTAGATGCTTTTGACGTTCGTCGGCGAATTGGCGAACACGTCGTCCGGCACGAAGAAGTCGCCGGCCAGCGATCCTGTCGCACCGGGCGAATAGATCGAAAAGTCCGTCACACCCTCGGCGCGCAGCACCTCTTCGTCGATGTAGAAATTGCCTGACGTCTCGCGCGATGGCCGCAGGAAGATGGCATGCGCGGCATCGGCCATGATATCGGGCAAACGGCTCATCGCCGCCACCGCCGCGCCGCCGAGCAGATTGCGCACCGCCGCGGTGTCGATGGTCGAGATCGGCCACAGCGAATTGACCGCGATGCCGTCCTTGGCAAACTCGGCGCTCATGCCCAGCGTGCACATCGACATGCCGAACTTGGCCATCGTGTAGGCGACGTGGTTCTTGAACCACTTGGCCTTCATATCGAGCGGCGGCGCCAGATTCAGAATGTGAGGATTGCTTGCCAACTTCAGGTGCGGAATGCACATTTTCGAGACCAGGAAAGTGCCGCGCGTGTTGATCTGGTGCATCAGATCGTAACGCTTCATGTCGGTTTCCAGCGTCCCGGTGAGCTGGATGGCGCTGGCATTGTTGACGCAGATGTCGATGCCGCCGAATTTTTCCACGGTTCTAGCGACTGCCTCGGCAACCTGCGCCTCCTCGCGGATGTCGCACAAAACCGGTAGCGCCTTGCCGCCGGCCTGCCCGATTTCTTCGGCAGCCGTGTAGATCGTGCCTGGCAGCTTCGGATGCGGCTCGGCGGTCTTGGCCGCGATCGTCACATTGGCGCCATCGCGCGCCGCCCTGAGCGCAATCGCCAGCCCAATGCCGCGCGACCCGCCGGAGATGAACAGCGTCTTTCCCTTCAGCGACATTTTTCCTCCAGTGGCTTTGGTTCTTTGCGCGATCCTTGCCCGCGCAGTTGCGGGATACAAGGGCCTGCGGCGGGAAGCGATGGGTGACGCTGCGGAGGGTGACATCGATCTGCGCCCGAAGCTGTAGGATTTGTCAGGCGCTTGGTATATATTCTATGCAAAAAGGTGGAATATAGAATGGCGCTGTCCATCAAGAACATGGAAGTCGAGCAACTGGCGCGCGAACTCGCCCGCCGCCGGCGCGTGACCGTGACAGAGGCTATCCGTCAGAGCCTCGAGCGCGAGGTCGCGCGCGAGCGGCTGGTGCCACGCGACGAAGCCAGCGACCTGTTTCAGCGGTTGATGGCGATTGCGGACAGTGCTGGAAACGTCCCGGAACGTGAAAACGCACTGACCGACGACGAAATCCTTGGTTACGATGAGTTCGGAATCCCGACAAAATGATCATCGATTCCTCGGTTCTGGTCGCCATTCTGAGCCTTGAGCCGGGCTACGACCGTTTCGTGCTGGCGATCACTCAGGCCAAGAGACGGCTGCTGGCAGCGCCAACTTTGCTTGAAACGACGATGGTGCTCGCTGGCCGCCGGGAAGAAGTCTTGGATCGCCTCGACCAGTTCCTGCGTACCGCCTCGATCGAAACCGTCCCATTCACCGCCGACCACGCTGCCGTCGCCCGCCAGACCTTCCTGCGCTATGGCAAGGGCCGGCATCCGGCGGCGCTGAATTTCGGCGACTGCATCGCCTACGCCACGGCACGGCTCGAAGCCATGCCGTTGTTGTTCAAGGGCGATGATTTCCGGCTGACCGATATCGAAGCGGCAGTTTGAGCAACATCAGACCAGCACTAGGCCCTGCCGCATGGCAATCGCGATCGCATCGGTGCGGTTCGCCGCGCCGAGCTTGATCAGGATCGCGGCGACGTGGAACTTTGCCGTGTGCACCGAGATGTTCAGCCGTCGCGCGATCACCTTGTTGGGCGCGCCCTCGGCAAGCAGTGCCAGCACTTCGGCCTCGCGCGGTGATAGTGCCGGTCGGGGGGCATGTTCATCGGAGAGGTCTTCCTCGAAAGGCCCGCCATCGCCAGCATGAAAATCCCCATGGCGCCCGCCACCGCCGTCGCCCGAGACGCGATAGCCAGCCGCCGCCAGCCGCACCGCCGCGGCGATCAGCAGATCGTCCGCGCCGGCAGGCATGACCGCCATCACCTCGCCGGCAGGCCGTTCGCTGCCCGCACGCCCAGACAGCAGCACCCGCGGCGTGGCGGCCGGCACGGCATCAGCGCCGCTGCCGTCGATGATGGCGACGTCGGCCGCACCGCTGCCGGCCGCGACCGGCAACAGATCGTCGCTCGCGGCAAGCGCAGCAGCCAAGCGCTCAGCGCGAACAACGTCGCCAAGCGCGATCAGCACCACTAGCCGCCGCGAGGCGGGGCCGTCGGACATGATCCGATCGTTGGCGAGCGTGTCCATCAACCCTCTCAGCTCAGCGGCTTCTCGCCGATGGTCACAGCGACATCGCGCTGTTCGCCGCCGCGCACCACGCCAAGCCTCACTGCGGCACCTGCGCTATCGGGCCCAAGCTTGCGGATCAGCTCGCGCGGTCCATGTACGGCCTCGCCGTTCCACGCCACGATGATGTCACCGAGAGCAAGACCGGCGGCCTTGGCCGGGCCATTGTCGTCGAGGCTCATCACCATCGCGCCCCGCGCCGCACCATCGCGGATCGGGTGCAGGCCGGCGCCGAGATAGCCACGCGCGACATGGCCCTTTTCACGCAGTGTCGCTACGGCCCGCTCGATCGTCTCGTAAGGCATGACCAGGGCGCGGCCACGCGGCCCGAACAGGAGCATGCCAATCAGCGCGCCCTTGGCGTCAAGCACCGGCCCGCCCTCGAAACGGCCGCCGGCATTGACGGCAAGATTGATGCGCCGGTCGATGGTGCCGCCGCGCATCGAGCGCCAGGCCGGACCGACCTCACCGACCGAGCCCGACACGGCCAGAGCCGAGCCCTGGCTGCTGCCGATGGCGATGGCGACGTTGCCCGGCCGCACCGCATCCGCCTTGGCCAGCGCAGGCGCCGTGGCAGCACCTGCCGGCTTCAGAAGCGCGACGCCGGTCGAGGGGTCGCGGCCGACCAGTTCGGCCTTGACCGTCTCGCCCGATGCCAATGCCAATTCGATCTCCTCGCCGGCCTCGACGGCTTCCTCGGCGGTGACGAAATAGCCGTCACGCCAATGGAAGGCGCTGGCGGTGCGATGGTGATGGGTGGTGAAACTTGCCGTCACGGGTGCCGCCGCAGCCGCGACGTCGGCGATGGCCGCGGAAAAGGCGCTGAGATTGAAGTCGCTCATTTTGGTCTCCTGGGTTTCTTGCATGCCCCAGATATCGCTCGGCAGCCGGCCCGCAGATACTCGCCTGACGGCTAGTTCAAGGTTTCACTGGCCATCTGGTCAGGTCGCGGCGCTTCCCGCCGCTTCGCACATATAGTGCGTGTCGCCCAAAAGTGCTCAGCGGTTTTGGGATGACGACACGCACAGGAAAAAATCACGAACAAGCCTGAAAACACGGAGCCCACCAATGGCCGTCGCCGCCGCCAAATTCCAACCGGACGACACACTGCTCGACGCCTATTCGACGACGGTGGCAGACGCGGTCGATCGCATCGGCCCCGCCGTCTGCCGCATCGAGCGCATTGGCGGCCAGGGCGGCCACGGCTCCGGCTTCGTCATCGCACAGGACGGCTTGGTCGTCACCAATTTCCATGTGGTCGGCGACGCCAGGACGGTGCGAGTCTCGATGCCGGACGGCGCCTCCAGCGAAGGCCGCGTGCTTGGCCGCGACCCCGACACCGACATCGCGCTGGTGCGCGCTGACGGCAGCTTTGCCGACGTGGCGCCGCTGGGCGATTCCAAGCGGCTGCGGCGCGGCCAGATCGCCATCGCCATCGGCAATCCGCTCGGCTTCGAATGGACCGTCACCTCCGGCGTCGTCTCGGCGCTTGGCCGGTCGATGCGCGCCTCGACCGGGCGGCTGATCGATGACGTCATCCAGACCGATGCGGCGCTCAATCCTGGCAATTCCGGCGGGCCGCTGGTCTCGTCGGCCGGCGAGGTCATCGGCGTCAACACCGCCATGATCCATGGCGCGCAAGGCATCGCCTTCGCGGTTGCCTCCAACACCGCGAACTTCGTCATTTCGGAGATCATCCGCTTCGGCCGGGTGCGGCGCGCCTTCATCGGCATCTCCGCCGACACCACCAATTTGCCGCGCCGCGCAGCGCTTCTGTCACAGGTGTCGACCAACACCGCGGTACGGCTGCGCAGCGTCGAGAAGAACGGCCCGGCGGCAAAGGCCGGCCTGAAGGAGGGCGACATCATCGCCGCAATAGACGGCCGCCCAGTCACCGGCGTCGACGACCTCGTGCGCATGCTCGATGCCGAACGCATCGGCCGCGAGACGCTGTGCACCGTGGTGCGCCGCACCGGCGTCAGCCAGGTCACGGTGACGCCGGTGGCAAGGGCGAGCTGAACCCTATCGCTGCTTGAGCACGCGCCCGAGCAGCGACACCAGCAACGCTGCGAGGTCGCCGTCCGGGTCGAGATCGGGATCGTAGATGGTCATGTCCATGCCGATGCAGCGCAGGTCCCCTGCCAGCGCCGACAGGATCGCAACGAGATCGTCGGGATCGATGCCGGGACTGCCGGGCGAATCCACCGCCGCCATGATTGTCTGATCGAGCACATCGACATCGAGATGCAACCAGTAGGGACAATCGGCGCGCGTCAGCGTGGCTCGGGTCTTTTCCAACACTCCAGCCGCGCCGAGTTCCTGCGCGGCAAAGACATCGATACGCGTGATGGCGGTCGCATTGATGTCGGACCAGGCAAAATCGGCATCGCGGCTCTCGCGTTCACCGATCTGCACCACCGTCTCGTCAGCAACAAGCGGACCGGCAATGCCGGGCCACTCCGTCAACAAAGGCTCGCCACGTCCGGTGGCAAGCGCCAGGTCCATGCCGGCGGCCGAGCCGAGCGCGGCATCGACGTCGTAATTGCCGGGATGGCGGAAATCGCTGTGGCCATCGACATGCACCAGCGCGACCGCGCCGGACCGTCGCGCGGCCGCCAGCGCGCCAAGCAGGATCGAACAATCGCCGCCGATGACCAGCGGGAATTCGCTTTTCCCGAGCGCACTTGCGACGATCTCGGCAAGGTCGAGATTGAAGCGGCGGATCGCCGGACCATTGCGCAGGCGGGTGCCCGGTTGCTGTTCGATGCTGTAAGCGGGCCTTTCGAGATCGACCACCCGCATTGCCGCCAGCGCCTCGATGAGGCCGGCTTCGCTCAGCGCCTGCGGCGCCCGCCATGTGCCGGGCACATGGCCCGGGTGCAGCGGCCGAAGGCCGAGATTGGAGGGCGCACGAACAAGGCAGATGTCACGCATGCAACAGGACCGGCTTCAGCATCATCCAGCATAGACTGCATCGCGTGACCCCGGCCACAGAGGCCGGAGCCGCTGCCGACACTTGCTGCCATCGCTCAGCTCCCAGCCGCGCCCTCCGCGAATTGCGCCTGAAACTCAGGGCTGGGCGGGATCGGCTTGATGACGTCGATCAGCACGCCATTGGGGTCTCGGGTGATGAAATGTCGCTGGCCGAAGGGTTCGTCGCGCAGCGAGCGCAGGATCGGCAGGCCGGCCGCAACGATCCGCTCATAAACCGCGTCCGGATCCCTGACCTCGAAATTGATCAGCAGCCCCGACGTGCGGCCGCGCCCCTCTTCCGGGATCGTTTCGTGGTCGCCGTGGACGATACCGAGATTGACCCGGCGATCCTCGGTCGACTGCAGATGTACATACCAGTCGCTCGCAAACAACGGCTTGAAGCGGAAGTGGTTGATATAGAAGGCTTTCGTGCCGGCTACGTCGCCCGTCATCAACACCGGATAATAGCTCGTCGTCTTCATCTTTCTTTCTCCCGTCAGCTAACATACAGTCTGCATGTAAATTGAAATAACATACAGGCTGCATGTATGCAACGAGAGACCGCGCGCCGCTCCAATCGCGATCGCACCGAGGCAACACGTGCCGACCTGATCGCCGCCGCGCGCAAACTGTTCATTGAAAAATCCTATGCCGAGACCGGCACGCCGGAGATCGTAGCGGCCGCCGGCGTCACCCGCGGCGCGCTCTATCACCATTTCGCCGACAAGCAGGCGCTGTTTGCCGCCGTGGTCGAGCAGGAGGCAAAAGCTGTCGCCGCTGAGATCGATCGTGCCTCGCCGCCATCGCTGTTTGCCCGCGACGCGCTGATCGCAGGATCGGACGCCTATCTCGCTGCCATGCGCGCGCCCGGCCGCACCCGACTGCTGTTGCTCGACGGACCTGCCGTGCTCGGCCGCGCCGCCATGGACGCGATCGACAACCGCCACGGCAACCGTTCGCTGCGCGAAGGCCTGGTTGCAGCGATGCGCGAGCAGTCGTTGATGATCAGGCTGCCGGTCGACGCGCTGACTGCTTTGCTCGCCGCGGCTTTCGATCGTGCAGCACTGGCCGTCGAGGCCGGCGCCTCAGCCGAAGACTACCGCGCCGTGCTCATGGCGCTGATCGACGGACTGGCTCCTCGTCAGGCACTGGGCCCGGCTCGAACTCGTTGAAACAGCCGAGCTGGCTTTTGAACTGGTCGATCAGCCAGGCCGCCGCCGGCTTCGGACTGCGGTCGACGCGATGCATGGCATAGAGCGATGAGCGCACCTCGCTGTAGGGTACGAGGTCGAGTTCCACCAGCCGGCCGCTGGCGAGATCGTCTGATATCAGCCAGCGCGGCAGCCCGCCCCAACCCAGGCCCTCGCGCATCAGAATATGCTTGGTGCGCACATCCGTCAGTCGCCAGGTTCGGTAGGCAAAGACGCCGAAGTCGCGTCCCTTGGTGCGTTCGGACTGGTCGGTGACAACGAGTTGCGTGTGTTCGCGCGCATCTTCGAGCGCCACCGGCTTCGGCAGCCGGGCCAGCGGATGGGTGGGGGCGGCAGCCAGCACGATCGACATGAAGCCGATACGCACGAGATGCACGTCGACCTCTCCCAGCAGGCCACCAATGCCAAGATCGGACTGTCCGCTGACGACATGATCGGGGATCAGGCCGAGCGAACCGATGTGCAGGCGCAGCATCACGGTTGGAAACTGCGCCTCGAATGCCTTCAGTACACGAACCAGCACCGGCGAAGGCAGCGTCGCGTCGACCGACAGGGCCACTTCGGCCTCCAGCCCCTGATGATGGCCATCGGCACGCGAACGGATGCGCTGCAGCATGCCGACCATGCGCCGCGCATCCTCCAGCATCGCCCGGCCGATCTCGGTCAGCTGTGGCTCGCGCGTGCCCTCGCGCTCGAACAGTTTCACCCCAAGCTGCGCCTCGAGATTGGCGATACCATAGCTGATGACAGACTGCGCCCGGTTCAGCTTGCGCCCGGCGGCCGAGAAACTGCCGGTGTCGGCCACCGCCACCAGGATTTGCAATTGGTCGAGCGTCGGATTGGGTTGCATGGCGTATCTACTTTATGGATGGGTTATATAGAAAATATACCAGTTTTTTGAATGGATCGATAGGCCCATATCAAGCGGGACAATTCAATTCCCACTGGAGAGAACCGCCATGTCCATCCTTCTTGTAACCTCGAGCCCGCGTGGCTCCGCTTCGCATTCGACCCGCATCGCCACCGAATTCGCTGAAAAGCTCCTCGCCGCCGATCCGTCGAACACGCTTGTCGTGCGCGACCTCGTCGCCAACCCGCTGCCGCATATCGACGCCGATTATTCGACCGGCATCTACACGCCCGTCGAAGCCCGCAGCCCGCGCCAGGCTGAAGTCGTCGGCGTCTCCGACGTCGCGCTCGACGAGCTGTTCGCCGCCGACACCGTGATCCTGGCCACCGGCTTCATCAACTTCAACATCTCCTCGACGCTGAAGTCGTGGGTCGACCACATCGCCCGTTCCGGTAGGAGCTTCTCTTACGGCGAGGGCGGCCCCAAGGGCCTCGTCACCGGCAAGAAGGTCTACATCGTGCTCGCTTCCGGCGGTATCTATTCCGAAGGCGCGGCCGTCCAGATGGACCACGCTGTCCCCTATCTGCGCTCGGTGCTCGGCTTCCTCGGCATGACCGATGTCGAAGTCATCCGTATCGAAGGCGTCGGCATGGGCCCCGATGCCGTTACCGCAGCGCTCGCCAAGGCGACAGCCAAGGTCGACGCCGTGGTGGCAGCGGGTGCTGCCGAGCGTGTTGCGGCGGCGGCGTAAAACGCAAGCCCGTCACTCACTCGAATTGAAAAAGGCAGGCGCCCATCGCCTGCCTTTTTTGTTGTCAACGCACCAGGCGCTAACAAGGGTGTGTTGAGATTCAGGTCAGGCCGAGCCGAGAATGGCTGTACCGAGAACCGGAGTGGAGCGCACTTTTCGTACGTGAGCGTCGGAAGCGCAGGAAGCCGGCATTCGCAGGCCGGCATCACCCGAATATCGACATACCTAGCCGAAAATCTTCTCGCCCTGCTCGTCGACGAGCTGGATGCCCTTCTTGATCGAGATGTCGACAGCGTCGTCGAGACCGGCGAAACGGTCGGCGCGGATGAAGCGGTGCTCTTTCATGACGCCGCCGACTTCCTTCGAAACCACGCCGCAGGTCTGGTACTGGCCGTCCGCCTTGTAGGGCGTGGCGCTGATCAGGAACCCCTTGTGCTCGATCTGCTTTGCCGGAGCGGCGCTCTTGGGCTCGCCTGCGTCACCGCCGCCTCCGCCGCCGAAAAGACGTTTCAGAAAAGACATGAGCAGCCTCCAACCGCAATCATCCCGCATCACATGGTGTGATGCGAGATGATTTTCACTAGCGGTCCTTGGCTAAGTCGGCAAGGGCCGCGGCTCGGCCGCTAATGCATGTCGCGCAAAGTGCCCAGCGGTTTGGGATAGCGACATGCACACAACCAGCTAGCCGCGCGACAGCGCCTCAAGAGCTTCGGCGGCGCCTTCCAGTATGGCGATTGCTTCGGCCTGCTTTTCGGCCGGCGCGTCGACGATCTCGCCGAGTGCTGCACGCAGCCGGTGGCGGACAGTGCGGAACTCGTCGCGGGCTTCCGAACGGCCGCGGCCACGCCGCCCGCCTTCATCGCTCTCGTCGTTCCAGCCGAACCACTCGCGCGCCTTGGCCATCTTGCGGCCGAAGCGCTCGAGATGCTCGAGCACGCCGTCGATCATTTCGCGGTTTTCGTTGAGGTGCGCCTGGCCCGCCTCGGTGATCGAAAACACCTTCTTGTTGCCGTCGGCCGCAGAGGCGGCATAGCCGGCCTCTTCGAGGAAGGTCAGCGTCGGATAAACGACGCCTGGGCTCGGGCTGTAGATGCCGCTGGTGCGCTCTTCCAGCGCCTTGATGATGTCGTAGCCGTGGCGCGGCGCCTCGGCCAGCAGCGACAGCGTGATCAGCTTGAGATCGCCGTCGGCCAGCATGCGCCCGGCGCGAAACATGTCGCCCGGCCCGCCGCGTCCGCCGCCACGTCCGCCGTGACCGAATGGGCCGAAGCCGCCGCCGCGCCCGCCGAACTTGCCGGCCATATGCAGGAAGGCGCGCTCGGCGCGCTCGCCAAAGGGATGATGTCTGTGCATGGATTGCTCCTTGAGTTCTATCTTACGATATATCTTAATTAAGCGCACACGCTCGACGAGTCAAGATATATCTTACGATATATCTACGAACGGCGGCAGAGCGGTTGATTTCACCAACGCCGACAGCTAAAAGGCAGGTGAGAGTCAAACCTCTCCGTAAGCGTCTGACGTCAAGCAACGCATCCAACCCCGGTCTTTCCGGGCAGTTCCGCCGGGATTCCGGCGCAATGGATGCCGATGCGACGGACCGGATCCTTCAGGGGAAATCCAAAATGACCACGACCCGTAAGCGCGGCAAGCTGCCGGCGCGCTATGCTGCCATCGTCAGCCCGCTGGTGCTGTCGCTGCTGATGACCTTCATCGTCTCGTTCATCTCGACGCTGAAAAGCCTTGGCCCTCAGCCCAACCTGCCCTCTGTCTGGCTCACCGCCTGGGGCTTGTCCTGGCTGGTGGCGTTTCCGACGCTGCTGCTTGTGTTGCCGGCCGTGCGACGCATCGTCGGCTGGCTATGCGAGCTGCCCGCCCGGTAAGGCTCACGACGGCAGGCCCGAAGACAATTTCGGGCTTGCCCCCTTACCAACGTCCGTTGCGTCGATTCCAGGCATAGAGAAGGTCAGCAAAGCGATCATAGGCGAACCGGGTCAGCGGAAGCGCGACCGGATTGCCGAACAGCGCAGCCAGCCACCCCTCGCCCGGCGTCACCCTCCAGACGGCAAGCGCGACATCGGCGCCGACCAGCAGCTTGCCCTGATCATCCGTGGCATGCAGCCGGCGGCGGATGTCCTCTAGCGATGCGCCGTGGCCGGCGAGCGCCGCCGGTTCGAGATTGATGTCCCGAAACGCGATCCGCCCAGCCTTGATCGCTTCGATCAGCCGCCGTTTCTGCCTGGTGATGCCGCCATCGCAGACGGGGCAGCGTGTGTTGTACCAGACGGTAAGCGCAGGCTTGGGCATGGCTTTCAGACCGCGACCTGAGGGACGGAACCGACTATCCCTGCAATGCTATCGGCCCGCAACATGGCGAAGCGCCGCGCTTGATCAGAACTCGTAGCCGAAGCGCTCGAAGTCTCTGACATAGAGCCGCCACACGATCGCTTTCGCCTCCTCATCGTAGAGGGCGCGATAGTCGACCGGCGCCCCGACATTCGATCGCGGAAGCTCGCCGGGAAGGCCGAGCCGCTCGGCCAGGACATTGAACTGCTCGCCCAGCGTTTCGAAGCGCAGGACCTCGTCGATAATCAGCTTTCCATCCCTGTCCGAGATCCAGCTCGTCTGATCCACCCGCGCCAGCCGGTTCTTGCGTTCGAGGTAGCGCAGGAACGCCTTGAAGTCCCAGCGCTGCGCCTGGCGATGCCGGCGCCGCGAGGTTTTCCGGCGCAAATGCTGGTAATTGGAAACGACCAGCGCGAAAGGGTTGCGCACCACGGCGAATTTGTAGGCGCCGTCATAGAGCCGGGAGGGCAATTTGCGCCGCAGCCAGGCAGCTCGGTCATGCTGCTTGAAATTGACCTTCTCCGGGGCCTCTGGCACCGGCAGCCTCGACAACAGACGCCGCCATGGTGTCGGCTTCGGCTTTAAACACCATGGCCGCAGCGCACGGGTGATCGAGGTCCCGGCCGTCTTCGGGATGTGGATGAAAATAAAGTTCTTCTCGAGCGAGAGGAGCATTTCTCCTCAATATCGGCAGCTCAGGCGCCGTCAAGCGGCACCAGTATCGACCGCCAGGAAATGCTCCCGGCCGCGTTATCTCAGGCAGCCCGCCTATCCAAGCGAGGTGACGATCTCGCGATACGCAAATTCGGGGAAAGCCTTGAGCGTTCGCGTCCTGACGCTGCCACCCGCTCCCAGCATCAGCGCAAAACGCGCCAGCACCGCGTCGTCGGGCGCCTCGACCACGGCCACCATGTCGCATTCGCCCATCGTGAGATAAAACGCCTTGAACGATCCGCCCATGTCAGCCAGTTGCTTCTTGGCGGCATCGAGCCGTTTCGGCGACTCGCGCACATTCCTGGCCCCCTGTTCGGTCCAGTTCATCAAAAGGATGTAGGTTGTCATCGCACACCTCCCTCCGGCGCCACGGAGCACGGCTGAGGATCTCAGCCGGGGCGAACATCCGGTTTGTCACCCAGAACACGCATCCGACGGGGAAGTATCCGCCCACAGCGAGCTTCGTGCAAGGACCGCCGGCCAGCCCCATTGATGCGCGAAGGCGATTTCTCCAAGCGCCAAGGCGGCGGCATGGCGACGACCGCAAAACTGTCGGCGCCGACCAGGGAAAGCCGGTTTAATAATCCACCTGACTACGGCAATCTCCGTTCGTGGCCATCGACCTGGCGGAAATCCCCGCCGATCCAGCCATTGGAGAGTTTCATGCGCGAGAGCATCGACCTGCCGCCCGGACAGATCGAAATTCCTGCCGCATGGACTGGCGAGGAAATGGCGAAGCATCCTGAAAATTGGCTGGTCGAATTGGACAAGCAGGATGTCGCGGAACTGGAATTGGCGGCAACCGGCTTTCTCGCCCGCTCGCAAGATATCGGCAACCTGAGCAAGGCCGACTTCCCCTTGCCCCGGCTTGCCGGCCATCTCGCCGCCCTTCGTGAAAAACTCATCGCAGGCATAGGGTTCGAGGTGCTTCGCGGCCTCCCGGTCGAGACATATTCCGCGCAAATGGCGGCAACGATCTTCTGCGGGATTGGCGCTCATCTTGGAGGCGCACGGTCGCAGAATGCCCAGGGCCATATACTCGGCCATGTCCGCGACACAGGCGCCGACGCCAGGGACGCTACGACGCGCATCTACCAGACGGCTGAACGCCAGACGTTTCATTCTGATTCCGCCGACGTCGTCGGTCTGCTCTGTCTAAAAGATGCCATGCAAGGTGGCGAGTCCCTGCTGGTAAGCACGGTGACGATCTACAACGAGATGCGCAAACGACGGCCCGATCTGGTCCGTCTGCTGTTCGATCCGATTGCCACCGACCGGCGCGGCGAGGTACCGGAAGGCGCAAAGCCCTACTTCGAAATCCCGGTCCTCAACTGGCACGCGGGACTGCTGACCGGCATCTATCAACGCCAGTACATCGACAGCGCGCAGCGCTTCCCGGATGCCATGCGGCTAAGCCCCGCGCATGTCGAGGCGCTGGACCTCTTCGACAGCCTTGCCAATGACCCGAAACTGAACCTGTCGATGCGGCTGCGGCTCGGCGACATGCAGTTTGTCTACAATCATTCGCTGCTTCACGACCGCATGGGTTTTCGCGATTGGCCAGACTCCGACAAGCGGCGCCATATGCTGCACCTGTGGCTGTCGATTCCCGGCGACCGCCCGCTGCCCGAGTGCTTCAGACAGCGTTATGGCTCAATAGAAGTTGGCGACCGAGGCGGCATCATCGTCAAGGGGACACGGCTGAACGTGCCGTTGTAGAGCAATTCGATGAACCACTTGTAACGAAAAGGGCGCCTCGATGGGCGCCCTTAATTTCTTTGCAATCGGCGAGTGTCAGCTGTCGAGGAAGCTGCGCAGCTTGCGGCTCCGGCTCGGGTGCTTGAGCTTGCGCAGCGCCTTGGCTTCGATCTGGCGGATACGCTCGCGGGTGACCGAGAACTGCTGGCCGACTTCTTCCAGCGTGTGGTCGGTGTTCATGCCGATGCCGAAGCGCATGCGCAGCACGCGCTCTTCGCGCGGCGTCAGCGAGGCGAGCACGCGTGTGGTGGTCTCGCGCAGATTGGCCTGGATCGCCGCATCGATCGGCAGGATCGCCATCTTGTCCTCGATGAAATCGCCGAGATGCGAATCCTCCTCGTCGCCGACCGGCGTTTCGAGCGAGATCGGCTCCTTGGCGATCTTCAGCACCTTGCGCACTTTTTCGAGCGGCATTGCGAGCTTTTCGGCCAGTTCCTCAGGCGTCGGCTCGCGGCCGATCTCGTGCAGCATCTGGCGCGAGGTCCGCACGATCTTGTTGATCGTTTCGATCATGTGCACCGGGATGCGGATGGTGCGCGCCTGATCGGCGATCGAACGCGTGATTGCCTGCCGGATCCACCATGTCGCGTAGGTCGAGAATTTGTAGCCGCGGCGGTATTCGAATTTGTCGACCGCCTTCATCAGGCCGATATTGCCTTCCTGGATCAGGTCGAGGAACTGCAGGCCGCGATTGGTGTACTTCTTGGCGATCGAGATGACGAGACGCAGATTGGCCTCGACCATTTCCTTCTTGGCGATCGCGGCTTCGCGCTCGCCCTTCTGCACCTGGTTGACGATCTTGCGGAATTCCAGGATCGAGATCGCCGTTTCGGTGGCGAGGTTCTGGATCTCCGAACGCAGATCCTTGATCGCGTCCTTCTCGTTCTTGGTGAATTCCTTCCAGCCGCGCGAGGTCAGATTGCCGATCGAGCGCGTCCAGTTCGGATCGAGCTCGGAGCCCTGATATTCCTTCAGGAACTCCTCGCGGCGCACGCCATAGCTTTCGGCCAGACGCAACAGCTTGCCTTCGTTCTGCACCAGGCGCTTGTTGATGTCGTAGAGCTGCTCGACCAGCGCCTCGATGCGCGCGGTGTTGAGCGACAGCGACTTCACCGCCTTGATCAACTGGTCCTTCAGCTCCTTCAGCCGGCGGTCCTGGCTGGGCGACAGCGTGCCGGCCGCGGCCAGCCGGTTCTCGACCTGCTGGTCCTGCAGCTTGCGCAGCTTCTTGTAGGTGTCGGCGATGACGTCGAGCGTCTCCATCACCTGCGGGCGCAGTTCCGCTTCCATCGCCGCCAGCGACAGGCTGGCCTCGTCCTCATCTTCCTCGTCGTCATCGACCAGGCCGCGCGTATCGGTGCCGACATTGGTGATGTCGTCTTCGTCTTCACGGCTGCCGCGGCGTGGCTTTTCCTCGGGCTTCGGAGCCTCCTCGATGCGCTCCACCACCGGCGCCTGCTTGGCTTCGGGGCCGGCATAGGTGGCTTCGAGGTCGATGATCTCGCGCAGCAGGATCTTGGATTCGTTGAGCTCGTCGCGCCAGATGATGATGGCCTGGAAGGTCAGCGGGCTTTCGCAGAGGCCCGCGATCATCGTCTCGCGGCCGGCCTCGATGCGCTTGGCGATCGCGATTTCGCCCTCGCGCGACAGGAGCTCGACCGAGCCCATTTCGCGCAGATACATGCGCACCGGATCATCGGTGCGGTCGGTCGGCTCTTTCTTGGTGGTCGTGGCGGCGACGGCGGTGCCGGTCTGCTCGGCCAGTTCGTTGGCGTCTTCCTCAGCGTCGGCATTGCTGTCGGCGGCCTCGGGCTCCTCGCCCTGGTCGTCGTCCTCGACCACGTTGATGCCCATGTCGGACAGCATCGCATTGATGTCTTCGATGCGATCCGGATCGGTCTCTTCCGACGGCAGCACCGCATTCAGCTCGTCGAGGGTCACATAGCCGCGCTTCTTGGCGGCCTTGATCATCTTCTTGACAGCATCATCGGAAAGGTCGAGCAGCGGGCCATCGGTGGCGCCTTCACGTTCGGTCTCGACCTCTTCCTTTTCCTTTGTCGCCATAGTCTTTATCTTCTCCTAGCGGCCGAACATCGAAGCCGCGTAAGCTGCCGCACCGGTCAAATTATGCGCTCGTGACGAAACGCGCTTCACCGGGCCGGTAACCGCATCAACTCTTTTGTTTGGTTCATATCGTGCCCCAAAACCGGTTTTCACTTTTGGGCGACATGCATTAAGTCCAGATTAACCCTGATATCTGTGGCAGGCTAACAGCCTGTCCAGTGATCAGCACCTCACATCGCTGCATTTCCCATCGACGCCGGCACGGGTTAAGGTTTCGAATCGTCCTGATTCCGTCATTCTGCCAGAAGGTCAAGCGCCTCTCGCATGATTCGCATCAAAAAAGCGAATCAATTACCCGACTTAGAGGCGTCGATTCGACGCGCAGCACGTTTCAACTTCACTCTTGCGCAGGTTTCAACCTACACGCGTCCAGCCTTGCCCGAGGACACGCCGAACCCTTCGATCAGCGCTTCCGTTGCCTGCACATCACGAAATTGCGCCTGAATCTCGACGAGATGCCGGTAGTTTTCGTCTGTGGGATCGCTGGCGAGCGCTGCTTCCGCCTGCTTGAGCTCTTTATGTAAGGTGCGCGCGCTGCGCTGCAAGTGTAGCGCCTGGTTGAAGGCGTCACGGGCATCGTCAAGGGCGGCGGTTTCCAGCGCCGGCCATTGCCGGGCGCGTTTGATCAGCATCACCGCCCGCCCCCAGATCTCGCTGCAGCCGGCGCGCTCGATCGTGGCGATCACCGCGTCGCGGTCATTGGCCATGTCATGCGCCATGGCATCGAGGATGGCCGCGTGAAGCCGCTTCAGGTCGGTGTTGGCGAGATCGAGGAACTCGACATGGGCGAAATTCTCGTCGATCAGCGCCGGATGGTTGACGAGTGCGACGATGATCGTCGCCTCGCGCACCGACATCATCTCGCCGCCGCGCTTGACCATGGCGGAGCGGCCAAGGCTTTCGGTGATCGCGGCGCGCGCGCCGACGCCGCCGCCTTTCGCGAACTGCCCGCCGGGTGCGGCCGTTTTGCCCTGCCCCGGTTTCCAATCCTGACGACCCTGGCGGGCACTGCGCTGCGAGCCGAAGAAGTTCAGCACGCGCTCGCGCATCTCCTGCTGGTAGTGGTAGCGCAGGCTCTCGTCGCGGATGCGGCTGGTCAGTTCGCGCAGCGTCTTTTCCAGCTCCGCCCGCCGCTCCGGCGTGTCGAAGACGCCGCCTGCCGTCTCGCGCATCCAGAGCAGGTCGGCCAGCGGCCGCGCTTCGGCGAGCACGGCGCGAAAGGCGTCCGGCCCTTCGGCCTTGACCAGATCGTCGGGGTCCTTGCCCTCGGGCAGCAGGGCAAAGCGCGCCGTGCGTCCCGGCTGGATCGACGGCAGCGCCATGTCGGCGGCGCGCCACGCCGCCTTCATCCCAGCCTGGTCGCCGTCGAAGCACAGCATCGGCTCGGGAGCCATGCGCCACAGAAGTTCGAGCTGGTTTTCGGTGAGCGCGGTGCCGAGCGGCGCCACGGCATTTTCGAAGCCGGCCTGCGCCAGCGCGATGACGTCCATATAGCCTTCGACGGCAATCACCGTACCGCCCTTTGCGAGCGCTTTGCGGGCGCGGGCGAAATTGTAGAGCACATTGCCCTTGTGGAAGAGCTCGGTGTCGGGCGAGTTCATGTATTTGGCCAGCGCATCGGCGGCCAGCGCGCGGCCGCCGAAGGCGATGATCTTTCCACGCGAATCCGGGATCGGGAACATGATCCTGTCGCGGAACCAGTCATAGGAGACCGGGATGTCGTCGCCATGGCGCACCAGCCCGCAGGCCTCAATATCGGCCTTGGGCACGCCCTTGGCGGCAAGATGCTCCTTCAGCGCGTTGCGGCTGTCCGGCGCATAGCCCAGCCGGAACGATTGCTGCGTCGCCGGTGTGAGCCCGCGGTCCCTGAGATAGGCGCGCGCCTTGGCGCCTTCCGGTCCCTGCAGCCGCTCCTGGAAGAAAGCGGTCGCCATCTCCATGACGTCGGTCAGGCTGGCGCGTTCCTTCTCGCGCTGTTCCTCCCGTTCGTCGCGCACCGGCATCGGCACGCCGGCCATCTCGGCGATCTTCTCGACCGCTTCGGGAAAACTCATGCCGTCGAGTTCGGTCAGGAATTTGAAATGACCGCCCGACACCGAGCAGCCGAAGCAGTGGTAGCGGCCCTTCTTGTCCTCGCAGTGAAAGGATGGGCTCTTCTCGCCATGGAACGGGCAGCACGCCCAATAGTCGCCGCGCGACGCGTTGGTCTTCTTCCTGTCCCACGCGACGCGCTGGCCGATAACCGATGAAATCGGCACACGGTCGCGTATCTCGTCGAGAAAGGCGGGTGGAAAGCGCATCGGGGAACTCGTTTCCCCAACATATAATCATGCCGGCGAAATCCGACGACCCCGAATACCGGCCATACCCGGTTTCCACAGGCAAAAAGAAAGGCGGCCGTTGCCGGCCGCCTGCCTCCTTTCAAGCTCCAGCAGTGCGCTGGTAGGCTTACTGCGCGGCAATGGCGCCGAAGATGATGCCGGACAGGATGCTCACCAGCACATAGTCGTTGCCGACGCGGATCCATTCCTGGCCGCGGCCGGGACGATGCAGGCCATATCGGCCATAGTCGCGGATCGGCTGGTGCTGCCTCCAGCCGGAATATTTCTGGCCATTGCGCCAATGGTTCCGCTTCACGACCACCTTCCTTTCGAAACGCTTATGGATCACGCGCTTCTGGATGACACGCTTCTTGACATCCCTGTTGGTGGGCTTCTGCCAGTCGACGTTGGTGTAGTTCGACTGCGGTGCAGCCGGCGTGTTCATCGGTGCGGCCTCGCCGGCAAGCGAAGTCGCGGCCAGCATCGAGAAAGCGAGGGTGGAAAGAACAATGCGTTTCATAACGGGGGCTCCTTGGATGTTGATGCCCAGGGAATAGCGCCCGAAGGATGAACTGAAACTGAACGTCAGCATTACAATTATGTAATGAAATCATTCGCTTATATCAGATATTTAAAAATCATCACAAAGGTTGTCGCCAAAGGCGCGGCAAACTTCGCCAGTCCACTGCCGTGCCATGAACCCGCCGTGCAGTCATCTGCGCGTCCGTCTATTTTCCTGCGCGTCCGTCTATTTTCCGACACGGCCTGTCGCGTCGCGACGGCCCCTTGGAATCGACAAATTTTATTATCCGGCTAAAATATTCCAGCTAATATTAAGCGACTGTCATGATCATGATTCGCATCCTCGTTGTCCCCTCCAGGCGTCTCGCTGTCAGCATCGCGCGTCCTGTCTGCATGCAGGCGTCGACATGAGCGGTTCGGTCGTTCTCCTGCATCTGGCCGGCGCCGTGGCGCTGATGCTGTTCGCCACCCGGATGGTCAAGACCGGCGTCGAGCGCGCCTATGGCGATGTGCTGCGCCACCGGCTGCGCGCCACCATGCGCAATCCGATCATGGCGGTGCTGGCCGGCTGCGGCCTGTCGATTGCGCTGCAGAGCTCGACCGCGGTCACGCTTCTCGTCGGCTCCTTCGCCGGCGCCGGCATCGTGTCGGGCATGTCGGGCCAGTTGGCGGTGCGCGGCGCCGAAATCGGCTCGGCGCTGGTGGTCAAGCTGCTGACTTTCGATCTGACGCTGCTGGTGCCGATCTGCCTTGTCGCCGGCACCGTCATGTTCATGGCCACCGAGCGGCGCGACTGGCGCCAGTCCGGCCGCATTCTGGTCGGCATCGGCCTTTTGCTTCTGTCGCTCGAGATGATCGGCCAGGCGTCCGAGCCGCTGCGCCAGAGCACGCTGATGCCGCTCATCGTCAACTACTTCTCAGGCGATTTCGTCACCGCCTATCTGCTTGCAGCCCTCATCACCTGGCTGTTCCACTCCTCGATCGCCGCGGTGCTGCTTTTGGTGACGCTGGCCGGCCGCGGTTTCATCCCGCCGGAACTCGGCATCGTGCTGGTGCTCGGCGTCAATCTCGGCTCCTCGATCATCGCGCCGCTGCTCACCCGCAACGCCGAGCCTGGCGTGCGCGTCGTGCCGATCGGCAATCTGTTGATGCGCGGCATGGGCTCGCTGGTGATGCTGATCCTGTTCATGATGCTGAAGCCGCCGGTCGCCTTCCTCGGCGCCACCGTGCCCGACCAGATCGTCAACGCCCACATCCTCTTCAATGTGCTGATCCTGCTCGCCGGCCTGCCGCTGGCCGGTCTGGTCTATCGCGTTTCGGAGAAGATCGTGGCGATGGGCACCAAGTCCGAACCGGCCGCAGCTCTCGACGTCATCGAGCTTTCCGCGCTCAACGACAGCGCGCTGGACGTGCCGAGCCAGGCGCTGGCCAATGCCACCCGCGAGGTGGTGCGGGTCTGCGAAACGGTCGAGATCATGCTGAAGCGCATCATCGAACTCTACGAGAGCGCCGACGCCGACAAGATCAAGGCGCTGGCCGCACTTGACGACCGCGTCGACAGGAAGCACGCGGCGATCAAGCTCTATCTGGCCAAACTGACCAGGAACTCGCTCACAGAGGACGAGGCCCTCCGCTGCCAGGAATTGATCGGAGCCTGCGTCAAGCTCGAGCAGGTTGGCGACATCATCGTGCGCAACATGCTGGTGCATGTGAAGAAGAAGCTTGAGCGCGGGCTGGAGTTCACGCCCGAAGGCTGGCGCGAACTCAGCGCCTTCCATGCCTCGGTGCTGGCCAATGCCAGGCTCGCCTTCAATGTGCTGGTGTCCCGCGACCCCGAGGCCGCGCGCCAGCTGGTGCTGGAAAAGGACCGACTGCGCGACCGCGAGAAGGAAACCAGCGCCAGCCATTTCGTGCGCCTGCGCGACGGCACCGCCAAAAGCGTCGAGACCAGCTCCATCCACCTCGACACCATCCGCGACCTCAAGCAGATCAACTCGCTGCTTGCCTCGATGGCCTATCCGGTGCTGGAAGAGCGCGGCCTGCTCGGTGGGTCGAGGCTGAAGGCCAGCTGAGCCCGAAAAGCGCCTGCTGCGGCGAAATTAGTCTTTGCGCGCCCAGCCCTCCCTCGGCTAAGCATCGGGTCAGTCCACCGGGAGGATAGTCTTTGGATACCCATTCGCGCAGCTTTGCCAAGGCGCTATCGTGGCGCGCCACCGGCACCATCGACACGATGATCATCTCGCTCGTCATCACCGGCAGCATCAAGCTTGCCGCGGCCATCGGCGCCACCGAGGTCGTCACCAAATCCTTGCTGTATTACCTTCATGAGCGGGCGTGGCTGAAAATCCCCTACGGCAGGAAGAACGCCGCTTAGACTTGGCGGGTGCCGCCAGCTGGGATGGGCCGGATCAAGAAAACCTAAAGCGGCGTCGACAATTTCTGCATTGCCGGCAAGCGCCATCCATGATTTGAGGCGACCTCGTCTCAGGATCGCTTCCGCGCCATGCTTCCGCTCATTGCCCTGTTCATCGCCGCCTTCGCTTTCGGCACCACCGAATTCGTCATCGCCGGTGTATTGCCGCAAGTGGCCGATGGTCTGGGCGTTTCGATCCCGACCTCCGGCTATCTCGTCTCCGGCTATGCCGGCGGCATCGCGGTTGGCGGGCCGCTGCTGGCGCTCGCCACCAAAGGCTTTTCCCGCAAAACCCTGCTGCTTTGCCTGACCGTCGCCTTCACCATCGGCCAGGCCGCTTGCGCGCTGGCGCCCGACTTTGCCTCGATGCTGCTCCTGCGCATTGCGGTCGCCGTCGCGCACGGAGCCTATTTCGGCGTCGCCATGGTGGTGGCCGTCGGCCTTGTGCCCGAGGACAAGCGCGGCATGGCTGTCGCCGTCATCCTCTCCGGCCTCACCGTTTCCAACGTCATCGGCGTGCCGGCCGGCACCGCGATCGGCAATCTCTGGGGCTGGCGCGCCACCTTCTGGGTGATGTGCGCGCTTGGCGTGGTGGCGTTTGCTGCGATGGCCGCCCTCTTGCCGCGCAAAACGGGCGCGTCGAGCCCGCCAGCCAACCTTGGCCACGAGGTGCGCGTGCTGGCGCGCCAGCAGGTCTGGACCTCGCTGATCCTGATGCTGATGCTGATGATCGGGCAGTTCGGCCTGTTCACCTACATCACCCCGACGCTGCTTGAAGTGACCCATCTCGACGAAAACCTGATCCCCTGGGTGCTGCTGCTCAACGGCGTCGGCGCCACCATCGGCGTCTTCCTCGGCGGCAAGCTTTCCGACTGGAAGCTGATGCCGTCGCTGATCGCCATGCTTGCTCTGCAGGCGGTGATGCTTGGCGTGATCTATGCCGTCAGCCCCTATCCGCTGCCGATGATCGTTGCCATCGTCCTCTGGGGTGGCCTCAACTTCGCCATCGGCACGCCGATCCAGACCCGCATCCTGGCCTGGACGGCGGACGCCTCCAATCTTGCCTCCTCGCTCATACCCTCCGGCTTCAATGTCGGCATCGCGCTCGCCGCATCGCTGGGTGCCGCCATGCTCAATGCCGGTTACGGCTATCGCAGCCTGCCGGTGGTGGGCGCCATGGCCATGCTGGTCGCGGTGGCGGTGGCGCTTGCCTCGCATATCTGGGAATGGCGCAGCAGGGCTACGCCGCCGCTGCCGGCCGCGGCCGAGTAGCGCCTACAAATCGATCCGGAACAACAAGCTCTCGGCGCCGCCATATACGGCGTCCTTGATGAACGGGCCAACCAACCGGCCGCCATTGGCCAGCACCACCTTCTGCGAGGCAGGATTGTCGAGGTCGGTGGTGAGATCGACGTAGGGCAAGCCGACTGCCCTCGCCTTGGGGAGCATCAGCCGCAGCGCTTCGGTGGCATAGCCACGTCCGCGCTTCCACGGCACCACGGCATAGCCGATATGGCCGAGCACATGCGACGGCAGCGCCGACGTTCCGGGCTGCCAGCGAAAGCCGATCGAGCCGGCGGCCTCGCCATCCCAGATCCAGCGCCGGAAGCTGGGCAGCCGCGGCACGGTCGTGCCATCGGGCAAGGCGATCGGCGGCCCCTTCGCCTCGGGATCGTCGAGGCTGGCAAGGAACGCCACCGGATCCGCCTCCATGGCGGCAAGCTGCTCGCGCGTCGCTTCCATCAGGCGGACATTGTCCGGCGACCAGCCGCGCTCGAGCGCGGCCTTGTAGGACGGCAGATGTTCGAGCGCGGGTTTGACGATTTCGATCATGATGCTCAATGCACGGAACCGGGAAGCAGGGCGACGCCGAGACTAGGCAAAGCCTCCGGCCTGGAAACGAACTTCGCCCTTGTTGAGAAAACATGCCTTGTCGAACAGCGACAGATCCAGCGGGTTCGGCAAGCGGACGTCGCTGATATCTGGACAGGACTTGATCCGCGGATCGTATGATCGATCGATCTGGGAGATGAAGACTAGGATCAGCCCTCGTTCCCGGGCAAATGACTTCAGCGTCCGAACCTGGGCCATCAGGTCGGGGTTTTCACGTTTCTGATCGAGCAGTTGCAGATAGTCTATGACCACCAGCGTGCCACGCGGCGCCGATCCCAGTTTGCCTATGATGTAGTTGGCGCTGACGGCGTCGGAATTGTCGAATTCGAACAGGCCGCCGAACTGCGCCGGGTCCGCCCCGATGGCGCGAAATCGGTCCAAAACGTCTCGCTCGCTGTACTCCAAGGTGAAGAATACGCCGCGATTGCCGGACCTCATGGCCTCCAACGCGAGCTTGAGGCTCATCAGGGTCTTGCCCTGGCCCGGCCGCGCCCCCACCAGAACCAGGTCACCGGGCGCCATTTGCGCAAACAATTTGCCGGCAGGCGTCGCTGCGGAGGCTTTGCTCGCAAGCAAGCTCCAGTTGTCGAAACCTTCCCTGGCTGCAATGCGGTCAAGCGCTTGGTGAAGGGGAATATTGTCTTTGCGCGCCAAGAGTTTGGCTTCACGCTTCAGATGGTAGACCGGCGCTGACAACCTCATCGAAAAACCTCCTATTGCGAGCAATCTTCGCAACCCCTCCTTATGCTTGGTGCTCGAACAGTCGGTTTTGATGATCGCATGGCCCCGCATGATCAATGCTTCCCCGCTGGAGGGAGGAGGCGTGGGCGCGCCGGAATCAGATCATAGCTGAATCTTTGCCGATCGAAAATGCGTCGCCACACGGCAAGACGCGCTGCAAGACGCCTTGAAGGCCGGCTGCTACTGCAGCAGGCCTTTGACGATGCCGCTTGCCTTGCCGAAGTCGATCTGGCCGGCATATTTCTGCTTCAGCGCGGCGATCACCTTGCCCATGTCCTTCTGGCTGGCGGCACCGGTCGCCGCGATCGCCTCGCGGGCCGCCGCGGCCACGGCCGCATCGTCCAGCTGCGTCGGCAGGAAGCCGCGGATGATCTCCATCTCGCCGCGCTCCTGGGCCGCCAGTTCCGGCCGCTTGCCGTCTTCGAACGCCTTGGCCGACTCCTCGCGCTGCTTCACCATCTTGGCCAGGATCTGCAGGATCTCCTCGTCGCTGGCGGGCTCCTTGCCCGAGCCGCGATTGGCGATGTCGCGGTCGTGGACGGCGGCCTGGATCAGCCGCAATGTCGGCAGCCGGTGCTTGTCCTGCGCCTTCATCGCGCTCTTCAGGGATTCGGCGATTTTTGCGCGCATGATGCTTTCTCCTTCGAACGGCGCGGACAATAACCGTGGCGAACTCGTAAAGCAAACGTGCCAAGCCCTTGATATCGTTCGACGAAACAAATGCCCGCCGGATTTGGCCCGGCATCATTGACCGCTCTGGCGCCTTCCCCTATGTACTCGGCCTTGCATAAGACAATGAATTGATGCGCGCAGGCTCGAGAGATCGGCCGCGCCGTTTGCGGCGCAGAACCGTCGAAACGCGCAACCTGACAGGAGCGCCGCCATGGCCGAGATGACGCCCGCATTGACCCCCGCCTGGGCAACCGAAAAGCCGACCGCCCTTCTGGTGCTGGCCGACGGCACCGTCATCGAGGGTCGCGGTCTCGGCGCCGCCGGCTCCGCCGTTGCCGAAGTCTGCTTCAACACCGCGCTGACCGGCTACCAGGAAATCCTCACCGACCCGTCCTATGCCGGCCAGATCGTCACCTTCACCTTCCCGCATATCGGCAATATCGGCACCAATGACGAAGACATCGAGGACTTGAACCCGATCGCCCGCGCCGGCGCCGTCGGCGCCGTGTTCAAGGCCGATGTCACCAACCCGTCCAACTACCGTGCGGCCGGCCATCTTGACCAGTGGCTGAAGAAGCGCGGCATCGTCGCGCTGTCCGGCATCGACACCCGCGCCCTGACCGCGCTGATCCGCGAGAAGGGCATGCCCAACGCCGTCATCGCCCATGCGCCCGACGGCGTCTTCGACGTCGACGACCTCAAGCGCCGCGCCGCCGCCTGGTCGGGCCTGATCGGGCTCGACCTTGCCAAGGAGGTCACCTCCGGCCAGTCCTCGGTCTGGCGCGAAACGCCCTGGGTGTGGAACGAAGGTTTTGGCGAACAGGCCGAACCGTCCATGCACGTCGTCGCCATCGACTACGGCGTCAAGCGCAACATATTGCGCCTGCTTTCCGGCCTCGGCGCCAAGGTGACCGTGGTTCCGGCGAGCACCGGTTCGGAAGAGATCCTGGCCATGCAGCCCGACGGCATCTTCCTCTCCAACGGTCCCGGCGATCCGGAAGCAACCGGCGACTACGCCGTGCCGGTGATCCAGGATCTGCTCAAGACCGACATTCCGGTGTTCGGCATCTGCCTCGGTCACCAGATGCTGGCGCTGGCGCTGGGCGGCAAGACCGCCAAGATGCATCAGGGCCACCACGGCGCCAACCATCCGGTCAAGGATCATACCACCGGCAAGGTCGAGATCGTCTCGATGAACCACGGCTTTGCCGTCGATGCCGACTCGCTGCCGGAAGGCGTCGAGGAAACCCATGTCTCGCTGTTCGACGGCTCGAATTGCGGCATCGCGTTGACGGGACGCCCGGTGTTCTCGGTCCAGCATCATCCCGAGGCTTCGCCAGGCCCACAGGACTCGCACTACCTGTTTCGCCGCTTCGTCAATTTGATCCGCGAAAAGCGTGGCGAGGAATTGCTAACCGAGCGGGCCTGAGCCTCTACGCCACCGGCCGGCCTTCGCTTGCCTCCAGAATGGCGAACCATTGCTGGCGGTCGAGATTTATCTCCAGCGCCTTGACCATGGCTGACAACCGCTCGGTTTCATCGTTCCGGAGGCGCGCAGCGCCGTCGAGCAGGCGCCAGGCGCCGAAGACCAGGCGCCACAGCGATACTCCCGTCCCTGGTCAGCGCAATGCGGCTGACGTGCCTCATACCTGTGCTCCATCTTCCGCAGCAACACCGGTGGTGACATTTGCCCGGGCCGCCGGCCTCGCCACCTTTGTGACAAAGACGATGACTGCAAGCGTCAGGAAGCACGCGCCGAGCAGATAAGGCGCGCCGCCGAAGGTCACGGGCGCATTCGGCCCGGTGAACCAGGAAAAGATTGCGGTGTAGAGCAGCGGCGTGATGATCGAGGTGATCGAGAAGATCGAGGTCATCGCGCCCTGCAATTCGCCCTGCGCCGAAGGCGGCACCTTGGCGGCGGCGAGGCTCCTCAGCGGCGGATCGGCCAGCGCTTCCAGGCAGCCGACGACGATCACCGCATAGATCATCCAGCCTTGCGAAGCGAAGGCGTAGCCGAAGGCGCTGGCGGCCGTGAATGTGAGACCAATGACCGCCGTCCTCCATTCGCCAAGTTTTGGGATCACGCGCGGCAGCACTGTCGCCATGACGATCGCGCCGCACAGGCCGAAGGCGCCGAGCGAGAAGCCGATCTGCTGCTCGCTCCAGCCATAGCGGTAATTGGAGACGAACGACCACACCGCCGGATACATCATGTGGCCGAGCGTCATCAGGAAGAAGGCGAGCCCGATCCAGCCGATCCCTTGGTATTGGCGCATCTGCATGAGCGTGCCGACCGGGTTGGCGCGCTTCCATTCGAAGCGGCGGCGGTGCTTCTGCTCCAGCGTTTCCGGCAGGAAGAACAGCGCGATCAAAAAATTCACGAAGGCAAGCCCGGCGGCGAAATAGAACGGCACGCGCGGCCCGAACGTACCGAGCAGCCCGCCCAGCACCGGGCCGATGACGAAGCCGACGCCGAAGGCAATGCCGAGCAGGCCGAAATTCTTCGCCCGGTTCTCATCGTTCGAAATGTCGGCAATGAAGGCCGATGTCGTGGAATAGCTGGCGCCCGAAATACCAGCCAGCACGCGGCCGATGAACAGCATCGGATAGGACCAGGCGATGGCGCAGATCAGATTGTCGATGGAGAAGGTGAGCACCGAGGCAAGCAGGATCGGCCGCCGCCCGAAGCGGTCGCTCAAGCCGCCCATGATCGGCGCGAAGAAGAACTGCATCGCGGCATAGACGAAGAACAGCCAGCCGCCCTCGATCGCCGCTTCGCTGATGCGGACGCCGCTCAACTCCCTCAAGAAAGCCGGCAACACCGGCATGATCATGCCGAAACCGATAATATCGAGCAGCAGCGTGGTGAAGACGAGCGCAAGGCCCCGCCTGGCGGTTTTGGGGTCGATCATGATGGTGCCTGCTCCCTGGGCCGCCTTTGGGCGAAGGCGGGCGCCCCTTATAGGCGAGGCGTCATTCCGGAACAATAAGGGAACGCGCAGGAATCGTTGATCCTGACATTCCCTGACGGCAAGTTGGCGGTTGGTTTACGCTGGGAACTGCGGGCCTGAGACAGTCTCGTCAGATTGGACCCGTCAGCGTGTTGCAATCCGACAGCTTGCCGCTCTTGTAGCCACGCGCCAACCAGGTCTGCCGCTGCTGCGAGGTGCCATGGTTGAAGCTTTCCGGAACGACATAGCCCTGCATCTTCTTCTGCAGCGTGTCGTCGCCGATCTGCTTGGCGGCGTTCAGCGCCTCTTCGATGTCGCCCTGTTCCAGAATGCCTTTCTGCCCGGTGAAGTGTGCCCAGACACCGGCGAAGCAGTCTGCCTGCAACTCGATCCGCACCGACATCTGGTTGGCTTCCGCCTCGCCCATGGACTGACGCATCTGGTTGAACTTGGGCAGGATGCCGGTGAGGTTCTGCACATGGTGACCGACCTCATGGGCGATCACATAGGCCTGAGCGAAATCGCCCGAGGCGCCGAACTGCTGGTCGAGCTGCTGGAAGAAGGTGGTGTCGAGGTAGACCTTATGGTCGCCGGGACAATAGAAGGGGCCGGCTGCCGTCGAGGCGGAGCCGCAGGCCGAGCGGATCTGGCCGCTGAACAGCACCAGCTTCGGGTCCTCGTACTTCAGGCCCTGTGACTGGAAAATGCCGGTCCAGGTCTCTTCGGTCTCGGCGAGCACCGTCGCCACGAACTGCTTCATCTCGTCGGAAGCAGGCGTGCCGGCACCCTCGTCCTGGCCGCCGCTGTTGTCGGTGATCTGGCCGCCGCCCCCCGGCAGCACACCGCCGCTGTCGCCGCTGCCCAGGATCTGCGACGGATCGAAGCCGAAATACCATCCGGCCAGCACCACAAGGATGACGAGCAGGATGCTGCCGCCGCCACCGGTGCGGCCGCCGATCGGGACGCGGAACTGGCCAGGGCTGCCGCCGCCGAAACCACCGCCGCCGCTGTCGCTGCGCTCGTCCTCGACGTTGTCACTCTGACGGCGGCCCTTCCAGAGCATGGCAACTCCCCGTAATGCAAAATTCCCGGCAGACCCGGCCGATGGTATGGCCCGGTCCGACCCAACAAACGAATATCCCAATGGTTGCACCAAGTCACAGTATTTTTCGCGCCGCCGGCATCGCGGCTTCGCGCTCTGGTCGAGGCGGCCTGCGCGCTGTAGCATCCGGTTCGAACGGGGGTATCAGGGGCTTGCGGACGATCGGCCGATTTCTGTTGCTGGCGGCGCTGCTGTGCCTCGGCCCGTGGCCGGCGTGCGCCGTGACGCTCGATTCCAGCGTCGCCGTCACCGACCCCGACACATTGCAGGCGCTCGAGCGTGGTGGTCTTTCCATCAGCCGCCTGCTCGGCCCGGCGCTGGGTCTCACGCGTGAGGTCGACAATCGCGGCCTGTTTTCGGTGCGTGCGCTGACCCCGGTGCGCAACGCCGTCAAGCAGGAGATCGCCGACGAGCCCGCCGGCAGTCCCGACCCCTATGTCGCCGCTATGGCGAAGACGAAGGACCCCAGCCAGAAATTCAACCCCAACTACATCGATGACGATGGCTCGACGCTGGACCTGACTGGCGTCGTCAACCGCATGGACCGCGGCTATCTCGGCCACACCGAATGCGGCGAGATCAGGCTGATCTACCGTTTCCATTATTCGGTGGCGGAGAAGCCGGCGAAAGGGAAGACGGCACAACGCATTTCGTCGCGCCTGCCGCTGACCATGAGCCTGGTCTTCAACGCCAAGCCCGGCGGGGTTCGCGCCCGTGCTTCGAGAGACCGTCCAAGAGCCACCGCCGTGTCGTGCGCCGATGTCGCCAAGCGCTGGCTGGCCGCGGGGCAAAAAGACCTTCCACCCGATCAGCTGGCGGCCTGGCTGCGCTCCGATGAAGGGCCGCTGTCCAACGCCATGCTGAACTCATCGCAGATCATGCGGCTCGAACTCAACATGCAGGTTCTCCGGCTATCGGCCTCGAGCCGGCGCGACTTCGGCGGCCACGCCGAATATCTCCTCAAGATTTTCAAATGGGACCCGGCGACTTCCACCTTCCAGGAATCGAAGATGGAGAACCAGATCGACAGGAAGATCGTGCTCGCCGACCGGCCGGGCTTCGCCAAATGGCTGCTGACCGATCGCAACATCTACGACCTCGATCGTGGCCGGCTGGTGATATCAGACAAATTCCTGGCGACCAGCGCCGTATCGGTCGCACCCGGCGGCATGGCCAGATCGCAAAACAACATCGCCTATGGGCTGCTCGACGATGCCGATATCGACAAGGCGCTAAAGGATTATGTCGCCAGAGGCAACGAACTGCGCAGCGTGAAATCGGTGGCCGGTTTCAATTTACGTCTCAACGACATGACCTGCACCGGCTGCCATCAGACGCACGGCATTGCCGGCTTTCATTACACCGGCGCTGATCCGGCCAGCGAGCCGCGCCGCAACGCTGTCTTCGTACCGGGCTCGGCTGTGTTCTTTGCCGACCTGCCGCGCCGGCGCGCCATCGTCGAGGACTTCGCCGCCGGCAGCCATCCGGATTTCTCCCGCGGCTTCGCCGCCCGTCCCGATGCCAAATACGCCGAGGCGCTGAAAGGCACCGACCTCTACAATGGCTGGGGCTCGATCTGCTATCAGGGTGAGGATGCAAGTTTCAAGGACTGGAGCTGTGGTGAAGGCCTGCGCTGCGCCGGCGTCCATGAAAGCGCCATCCATCTTGGCTTCGGCACCTGCGTCAGCGAGAAGGGCACCGCCGTCGGCGATCCCATCGAGTTCGGCGAGATCAAGATGTCAAAATGGGGCATCGACCAGTATTGCCGCCTGTCACCGGCCACCGCAAAGGCTTGCGCCATCGATCCTGCGCGCGACAAGAAACCGGTAATCAAGCTCGCCGGCTATGGCGCGGCGCGCCAGCGCTACGACAATCCCGAACAGAAGACCGGCGGCTTTCCCGGCGGCATGCTGCGCAAGGCGAGCTGCGAAAAGCTGCCCGACGAGGCGAGTTGCGGACGGCTGGCCAAGACCGGCTTCAACGACTGCATTGCGTCGGGCAAGGACCACAAATTCTGCACCAAGGAATTTACCAAGACTGCCGGCCTGCGCGGCTGCGACAAGGCGCATCCCTGCCGCGAGGACTATATCTGCACCGCCGGCTACGACGATCTGGCCGAGGCCAAGCCCGGCAAGGGCACCTGCATCCCGCCCTATTTCATCTTCCAGTTCCGTGTCGACGGCCATCCGCGCAGCTGGGTGCAGGATGTGAGCGAAGAATAAGCTGCGCGTTGGCGCTTGCGGCCGAGAACTCAGCTCTTCTGCTTGGCGCCGGCGCTCTTGCCGTCCGAGCTTTTGGAGCGTTCCTCGAAACGCGCGGCGCCCTTCTTCAGCGGCTGGCCGGTTTCGGCTTCGGTCTTGCGCTCGTCCTTTGCAGCTGCCTGCTTCAATCCCCTGGCGGCCTGCTTGCCCTTCGCGGTCGGTGCCTGTTCGACGCCCATGGTTTTCCTCCCTTGGCGCGCAACAATCGCGCGCGACGTCAGGAGCAACGAGCCTGAGGTGCAGAGGTTCCCGTGGACTTTGGTTCGAGGCTGGCAAGGCTCAGCGCGGCGCGATCATCGCCTTGCGAAACGCTTCCAGCGTCTCGGCGCTGACATGATGCTCGATGCCCTCGGCATCGATGCGCGCCGTCTCGGCGCTGACGCCGAGCGAACGCAGGAAGGCTTCAACCGTTTGGTGGCGGATGCGGCTTTCCTCCGCCACCTTGCGGCCGGCATCGGTCAGGAACACGCCGCGATACGGCTTGCGGGAGACGAGCCCGTCGGCGCACAGCCTGGTCAGCATCTTGGCCACCGTCGGCTGGGCGACACCAAGCCTTGCCGCGATATCGACCTGACGCGCCTCATTGCCGTCCTCGATCAGGTCGGCGATCAGCTCGACATAATCCTCGACCAGCGCGCTGCGGCGCGCTTCGCGCGTGTGCCGGAAGCCTTCGGAATGGACGTCGGCATCCGGAAGCGGCTCTTCGCGTCGAACCGGTTTGTGCTTCAGCGCCAATATGTGTTCCCTCTTGGCTTTCGACAAATCAATCCGCCTTTGCCATTCATAGCACAGGCTTAACTGTTCCAGCCGTTTATTTGCATTCCATGGCAGGCGCAACCGGCGTTTGCGATCACCTCCTGCGTGTCCATTGGGCTGCCCTCACAAGAAGCACATACAATGAAATATAGCCTATTGCATAATGTTGAGCCCTGGCATAGATAGGATGACAGATACCAATCCATCCAGTGGAAAACTCTCCATGTCCGAAGCCGACGCAACCGTGGGATCAGCCTGGCGATTTGACAGGCTGGAGGACAATCCGCCGAGCCTGCGCGAGGTGAATTCCACGATCGCGGTGCCGCAATCCGGCATCTGGTTCCGCCGCCTGTTCGCCTTCATGGGGCCGGGCTACATGGTTTCGGTCGGCTATATGGACCCGGGCAACTGGGCAACCGATCTCGCCGGCGGTGCCCAGTTCGGCTACACGCTTTTGTTCATCATCATGCTGTCCAATCTGATGGCGATCCTGCTGCAGGCGCTCGCCGCCCGGCTTGGCATCGCCACCGGCCGTGACCTCGCCCAGGCCTGCCGCGCCTACTATCCGCGGCCCGTCAGTTTCCTGCTGTGGATCGCCTGCGAACTCGCCATCATCGCCTGCGACCTCGCCGAAGTCATCGGCACGGCGATTGCGCTGCAGCTTCTGTTCGGCATTCCGCTCATCGGCGGCGCCATGCTGACGGCGCTCGACGCCTTCATAGTGCTTTTGTTGATGAACAAGGGTTTCCGCTATCTCGAAGCCTTCGTCATCGCGCTTTTGATCATCATCTTCGGCTGCTTCGCCATCCAGATCTTCGCCGCCGCCCCGCCGGTCGGCTCGATCCTGCATTCGATGTTCGTGCCGTCGACGGAGATCGTCACCAACCCGGCGATGCTCTACATCGCCATCGGCATCATTGGCGCTACGGTCATGCCGCACAATCTCTATCTGCACTCCTCGATCGTGCAGACACGCGCTTATGAGCGGACCGAAAAGGGCAAGCGCGACGCCATCAAATGGGCGACGACCGACTCGACCATCGCGCTCATCCTGGCGCTGTTCGTCAACGCTTCGATCCTGATCGTCTCGGCTGTCGCCTTCCACGGCACCGGCCATCAGGACGTCGCCGAAATCGGCCAAGCCTTCGAACTCCTGTCGCCGCTGCTTGGCCTCGGCATCGCCTCGATCCTGTTTGCGGTGGCGCTGCTGGCCTCGGGCCTCAACTCGACGGTTACGGCAACACTTGCCGGTCAGATCGTCATGGAAGGCTTCCTGCGCCTGCGCATTCCGCAATGGGCGCGCCGGCTGCTGACGCGCGGCATCGCCATCGTTCCAGTGGTGGTCGTCACCGCGTTCTATGGCGAAAAGGGCACCGGCCAGTTGCTTGTCTTCAGCCAGGTGATCCTGTCGATGCAGCTTCCCTTCGCGGTCATCCCGCTGGTGCAGTTCGTCTCGGACAAGAAGAAGATGGGCAACCTAGCCATCCCGCGCAGTGTCGCGGTGCTTGCCTGGGTGGTCGCGGCGATCATCCTGGTGCTCAACTTCAAGCTGCTCTACGACACCGTCTTCGGCGTCGGCTGAGTTTCTTCTCGAGTAATTCGCCGTTTCGCGGAAACGGCGACCTGCTCTATCTCTTTGTTTTAACGCAATTCCCAAGGGAAAGCGCTACGCGCTTTTCCCGGGAAAACCACTTCACACTTTTCCTGGAATTGCTCCAGACCGCGACAAACTGGCGGCTTGCGCTATCTTGTTCGCCATCATGACAAGTGTCGAAGACGCCAGGAAATTCTATGCGCAGTTGATGGCGGCCAGTGCTGGCTCGGCCGATCCGCGTCTCGAACAGGCTTTCGCCACGGTGCCGCGCGAGGCCTTTCTCGGCCCCGGACCGTGGACGGTGGTTGCTGGCAGAGCGCTGATCACCGGCACCGGCAAGATCATGACGCCGAGCGCCGATCCGGTTCACATCTATCAGGACGTGCTGGTGGCGCTCGATGCCGACAAGGGCATCAACAATGGCGAGCCCTCCCTGCACGCCATGTGGATCGGCCGGATCGCCCCCAGACCGGGTGAGGCCGTCACCCATGTCGGCGCCGGCACCGGCTACTACACCGCCTTGTTGGCACGGCTGGTTTCGCCTGGCGCGGTCACCGCCTTCGAACTGGAGGCCGACCTTGCCGCCAAAGCGACAAAGAACCTCGAAACCTATGACAATGTCAGCGTCATTCACGGTGATGCCGTCACGAGCGATCTGCCGCCTTCCGACATCATCTATGTCAACGCTGGCGTCATCGCCCCGCCGGTTGCCTGGCTGCGAGCGCTAAAGCCCGGCGGCCGCATGATCTTTCCCTGGCGCCCGTCCCAGAGCGTCGGCCTTGCCGTGATGGTAACCCGCACCGACAAGGGCTTTGCCTGCGACCCGTTCATGCGCTCCTGGTTCATCCCTTGCGTTGGCGCCTCGGTTGCCAGCTCCGAGGCGAAAATCCCCGACCTCCAGCAAGCGGCCCGCAGCCGCTCCATCTGGCTGGCAGCTGACAGGACGCCCGACCGGACCGCCACCGCTGTCATCGGCGATGTCTGGTTTTCATCACAGGCTCCTGGCAGCGGGCGAAAGCGACAATAGGTATCCTGCACCGGGCGGCGGCGGATTTCTTGCCGTCGCCTGTCGGAAGGTCGCCTGCCCGTCCGTCCTTGGATCGAAATCCGGCCCTGACGGCGTGGATCACCAAAGGAGAAGCTCAATGAGGAAGATCATCGCCGCCACCTTCGTCAGCCTCGACGGCGTCATGCAGGCCCCAGGCGGTCCGGAAGAGGATCCGGTTGGCGGCTTCGAGTTCGGCGGCTGGACCTTCCATTATTTTGACGAGGTGGCGGGCGTGGCGATGGAAGAACTCTTTTCCAAACCCTTCGCGCTGCTGCTCGGCCGCAGAACCTACGACATCTTCGCGGCGTACTGGCCTTACCAGAAAGATCCGATCGGAGATGCCTTCAACCCTGCGACCAAATATGTGGCGACACATCGACCGGACAGCCTGACCTGGGAGAACACGCAATGGCTTGGGGAAGATATCGTCGCGGCGTTGCGCCGCCTCAAGCAGGAAGATGGGCTTGATCTGCTCATCCAGGGTTCGGGCGAGTTGATCCAGACTTTGCTGGCCAACGGGCTGATCGATGAAATCCGGCTGATGATCTTCCCGTTATTGCTGGGCAAGGGAAAGCGGCTGTTCGGCGACGATGCGATGCCGGCCGCCTTCAAGCTTGTCAAGTCGCAGGCGACAACCACCGGCGTCATCATGGCAACCTACGAACGATCAGGCGAGATCAAGGTCGGGTCGTTTGCCACGCAGGAGCCGTCCGACGCCGAGCTCGAGCGGCGCAAAACCTGGAAGTAGCTGGGCCTATTTCCTCTCCCCCACATCGTGAGGGAGAGGAACCTGAGTTCGAAGAGGTTCAAGCCGCTACAGCTCGCCGTGCCAGCCCATCCCTGATATACCGCGCGAATTCCTGCGCGGCCGGCGCTGCGCCGTACTTGGGCAGGTGCAAATTGATCGAGAAATTCGGCAGCGGCGGCAGCCCTGAATCGGAAGGCAGAATGTCGAGATCGGCCGGCACGGTGGAGGCGAGCCAGGTGGTGACTGCGAGGTCGGAGCGCACCGTCGCGGTCGTGGCGTCGATGTTACCGTTTTCGAACACGGTGCGCCATTCCAGCCCGTGTTCGTTCAGCGCCGACAGCACCACCGGGCGGAAGGCGCAGGTGTCGGCGACGATCGACACCGGCAGTGGTCGCTTGGCGCGGGCGACGCCGCCCTTGGCCCCGACCCAGACCAGCCGGTCGATGACCAGACATTCGCCGGCCGACGGACCGACCCGTTCCTCGATGACGGCAAGATCGATGGTGCCGGCCGCAAGGGCAGCGGTAAGGTCCGGCGAGGCAGCACAGAGCAGCGATATCTCGACCCGCGGATAGGCCTCGGCATAGGCCTTCAGCACCGGCGCCAGCAAGGTGCCGACGAGATCGTAGGGCATGCCGAGCCGCACCTGGCCGGCCACGTCCGTGCCCGCCATCTCGACCCAGATCTCGTCATTGAGCCCAAGCAGCCGCTTTGCCTTGCCGAACAGCCGCTCGCCGGGCCGTGTCAGCCGCAAGCCGCGCCGGTCGCGCTCGAACAGGCAGCAGCCGAGTGCCTCCTCCAGCCGCTTCACCTGCTGGCTGACGGCGCCTTGCGTCAAATGCAGCGCGTTTGCCGCGGCTGTCATGCTGGCCTTGTCGGCGACGGTGACGAAGGTGCGGATCAGCGCGGTGTCGAGATTACGGATCATGGCTAGCATTATATCTCCTAATGCCAGGCATCGCAAACATTGCATTTACTGAAGCAGGCGGCGGTCTACCATGGGGCCTTCGATGAAGGGCGTCCCATGCTCCAGCCCATCCTGCCGCTTATCCTGTTTGCCTTCGTGGCCACCGCCACGCCTGGTATTGCCACGACCTTGTCCACCGCTTCGGGCGCGCAGTTCGGCTTTCGCCGTTCTGTGCCGCTGATGGCCGGCAGTGCTGCCGGCCTCGCCACGGTGACTGGTGCCGCCGCCGCCGGGCTCGCCGGCCTGCTGCTGGCCATGCCATCGCTGCAGCTGGCGATGAAGATCATCGGCTCGCTCTATCTCATCTGGCTGGCCATCAAGATCGGCCGCGCCGGGCCGCCCAATCTCGATGTGACGATGGCCAAGCCCAACAGCTTCTTCGGCGGCGCCGGCATTCAGTGGATGAACCCGAAGGGCTGGGCGATGGGACTGGGTGCCGCTGCCTCGTTCGCGGCGCTGGCCGACGAACCGGGACAGCTGGCTTTGCTGCTCGGCTCGACCTTCGGCCTCACCGCCGCCATTTCGTTGTCGATCTGGTGCGTGGCGGGCATGGTGCTGGCACGGCTGCTCAAGACCGAATGGCAATGGCGCGCGCTCAACATCGTGCTGGCGCTGGTGCTGGCGGCGTCAATCATTCCGATGTGGCGGACTGCTTAATCTGTAAAGCTTGCGCCAGTACCCCCACCCGGACCTTCGGTCCGACCTCCCCACAAGGGGGAGGTTGGGAGCGCACTTCACCCTCCCCCTTGTGGGGGTCCGAAGGACGGGCGAGACCCGTGGCTCGCCCCGGCAAGTAGCGAACGAAGTGAGCGGGGTGGGGGTTCGCGAAGCGAACCAGCCTCCTCAAGCCGCGTAACGCGCCGCCGGCTTGTCGGCGTGCAGGCTGCCGTAGAAGGCCTGCCGGGCGCCGAGGAAGGCGTCGAGCTTGGCCGCATCGGCAAGCGCCGGCACGGTCACGGCTTCGCCCCTGGAGAGACCGACAAGGGCGGCATCGACCATATCGTCGGCGCTCATGATAATTTCCTTCGGCAGGTTGTCGATATCGCTGCCGGCAAGCTCCCAGAAATCGGTGCGGGTCGCACCCGGCAGCACTGCCTGGACCTTCACATTGGTGCCGGCGACCTCGCGGTGCAGCCCTTCGGTGAAGTTGACGACATAGGCCTTGGTGCCGCTGTAGATGCCGCCGAACGAGGTCTCGTAGGCGAGCACCGAAGCGATGTTGACGATGGCGCCGCGGTTGCGCGCCAAAAGCCCCGGCAGCACGGCGCGGGTCAGGCGGGTCAAGGCAATGACATTGACCTTGATCATGCGCTCGGCCTCGTCGGCGTCGGCGGTCGCCACGACCTGCTGGCCGCCAATGCCGGCATTGTTGACCAGCAGCGTCACGCTGTCGTCCGCGGCGATCGCCTGCTCGACGCGGCGCACATCATTGTCGTCGGCGAGATCTGCGGCAATCACGCTGACCTTGCGCTTGTAGGCATAACGCAGCTTTTCAGCCAGTTCCTCGAGCCGGTCGGCGCGCCTCGCCACCAGCACCAGATCGTAGCCCTGCCCGGCCAGCCTGTCGGCATAGACCGCTCCGATGCCGGCCGACGCGCCGGTGATGACTGCGGTGCCCTTATTGTCCTGTCCACTCATTGTTGTGTTCCTTTTTTAGCTGCCCGGCGAGATGGGATGTCCCCCGCTCGCCGCCTGATTTCCAATTAGTGGCATATACCACTATCTGGGAAGTAGGTATATGCCACCATCTTGTCAACGGAGGTGGCAGAAACTATTTCTGCGGCAGGCCGACAGACGCTTTTCGCCGGTGAGGAGTCGTGATGACCAAGACTGCGATGCCGGGATTTAGCCCTTGCAACAATGCCACGCTGCGGCGCGCCGCGCGCAAGCTCAGCCGCTTCTATGACGATATGATCGCGCCTTCTGGCCTGAAGGGCACGCAATACGGCCTGCTCTACCAGATCTATGTCGGCAGCGAGCCGGCGATGGGCACCATAGCCGAAGAGATGGTCATGGATCTGTCGGCGCTCGGCCACACGCTGAAGCCGCTGATCCGCGACGGCTATATCGAGACCTTCGCCGACAAGGACGATCGCCGCATCAAGCGGGTGCGGCTGACAACCCAAGGCCTCGCCAAGCTCGAAGAGGCGACGAAACTGTGGAGCACTGCCCAGCAGCGCTTCGAGGACATGGTCGGCAGGCAACGGGCGGCCGATCTGCGCGCCATGCTGGATGAAGTCGCGGAGCTGGATTACGAAGTACCACCGGCCGCCCCTTCAAGCTGAAGAAGCGACCGGCGATCATTATCTGGAAACGGCATTACTCCGCCGGCATGGCGACTGGTCGTGCCGCCCAGCTGCCGGCCAGCACGACGCCGAGCCCGATAACCGGGAACACCGCCGCCACCAGGCCGAGATCGGCCGGCACGCCATAGCGCAGCACCGCACCGCCGACCACCGCGCCCAGCGCCACGCCGAGATAGAGCGCCGAGGCATTGAGCGACAGCACGATCGGAGCGGCGTCTGGCGCCAGCTTGATGATGCGGCTGGCTTGCGCCGGCGGGAACGCCCAGCCGACGATGCCCCACGGCACCATCATGGCCATCAGCACCGGCCCGGCGATGTGCTGCGGCAGGACGGTGGGGACGACCGAGAGCATCACCAGCATGGCCGCGCTCAGCGCCAGCGACCAGCCGACGGTGCGCGTCGCGCCGAACCGGTCAGCCGCCTGGCCGCCGGCAATGTTGCCGATGACGGCGCCGACGCCGAAGGCGAGAAGCATGCCGGGCAACGCAATCGGGCTGAGGCCCCCGCTTTCGATGGCCAGCGGTGCGACATAGGCAAAGACGGTGAAGGCACCGATCAGCGCCAGAGTCGTCGTCAACAGGATTGGCATGACGCCGGGGCGCACTGCTGCCGAAAGCCGTGCCCGTAGCGGCAGTCTGGTGCCGATGATGCCACGCGGCAGCCGATACCACAGGATGGCGCCGACCAGCGCGCCAAGCCCGGCAATGGCAAAGAAGGTGCCGCGCCAGCCGGCAAAGGCGGCGACCAGCGCGCCGAGCGGTGCGCCGAGCGCAACCGCCACGGTGGTGCCGCCGACGACCACGGCGATGGCGCGCGCCCGGTGATGATCATCGACCAGCGCCACCGCCGTGCCTTGCGCGGTTGCGGCAAACAGGCCCGAGGACAGCGCCATGATGATGCGGGCAATGAGCAGCAGTTCGAAGGACGAGCTCAGTGCTGCCACCAGATTGCCGATGACGAAGAACGCCAGCGTCCACAGGATGACGCGGCGCCGGTCCCATTCACCGGTCAGCGTCGCCAAGATCGGCGTGCCGATCGCATAGGCGAGCGCAAAAGCGGTGATCAGCGTTCCGGCGAGCGGAATGGAGATGCCGGCATCGCCGGCGATGTCGGGCAAAAGGCTGGAAATGACGAAGCCTTCGGTCGAGATCGTGAACGATCCGAGCGCAAGCCAGAAGAGGCGCTTGTCCATTGGGGGTGTCCTTAGTTCAAAACTTATTGAACAATTGGACATAACAGGGCATGATGTCAATGAAGGTGGCCAAAAATAGCTGAACCCTGCTGACAGCCCTGTGTCAGGACGGCCATTGGGCCAATCGCAAAACGGAGAAACGCTGTGCATGCGCAGGACAAGATGGACGCGTTGAAATCGCCACCGACTGTGCTTAGTTTCGGGCCATGACCTTGCCGCATCCCAACACAGACCAGATCAGCCTGCCGATCGTGCTCGGCGTGCTTGGCGACCCGACCCGGCTCGCCATCGTGCGCTATCTCGCCAGCAAGGAAGGCGTGGCGTTGAACTGCAGCCAGTTCCTCGACCTCGGCTCCAAGACCAATCTCAGCTATCACCTCGCCAAACTGCGCGAGGCCGGCGTCACCCGCGCAGAAGTGGTCGGCACCAACCGCATGATCACGCTGCGCCGCGCCGATCTCGACGCCCGCTTCCCCGGCCTGCTCGACAGCGTCATTGCGGCGGCTGGCGACGACCCTGCCCTTCCGGCGGTCGGAGGCCACGACATCGAACTGCCGGCTTGAGGCTGCAGGTTCGCAAGTAAGGTTTCTGTCGCTCCTAGCGCTGCCAAAAACCGATATGCGGGGCGAGAAGTTCCTCATCCATCTCGGGGAATGGGCCGTGGACCTCGACCGGCTTCTGCCCGGAGGCGAGGACTGTGCGCGACGAGAGGTTCATCGTCGGATTCTCGGCGTGGTCGCCAGTCAGCGCGAGCAGCTTGGTCTCCTCGTAGCCGTAGACCAGCCGGCCGATATTGGCCCAGTAGAGCGTTCCGGTGCACATCGCACAGGGCTCGCCGGTGGTGACCAGCGTACAGGACCAGAGGAATTCCGGCGGATAGGCGTCCGCGGCACGCCGGGAGAGTTCGGTTTCGGCGTGGCGCACGGTGTTGATGTTGCCTTGCCGCATCAGGATGCGATCGTCGGGGCCGACGAGCACACAGCCGAAAGGATGATGCCCGTGCGCGGCAGTCTCGCGGGCGACGTCATTGGCGGCGCGGAGGTGGGCAACCATCTGGTCGCGGGTCATCGCCTGGTCCCTCCAAGGCTGTCTTGAGCAGATCTCCCCCCAGATGAACTCTGGAATGGCGTGGACGGTAGCAGATGGAGTGCTTCCGCAAAAGCCACGGGTGGGGCTCCCGGCTGTCCCGAACGATCTCAAGGGCTTGATACCGAAGGCACGGGCTTGATAACGAAGACGGGCCGCAAAGCCTCCAACGCGGCTGCACCAGGGAGCCCGCCGCATGCGCATCGCCGTCCTCGCCGACATCCACGGCAACGCCCTGGCGCTGGATGCCGTGCTCGACGACCTCAAGCGGCGCGGCGGCGCCGATCTCACCATCAATCTCGGCGATTGCGTCTCCGGTCCGCTCTGGCCGCGCGAGACGTTCGAGCGGCTCGAAGCGCTCGACCTGCCGACCGTGCGCGGCAACCATGACCGCCGCGTCGCCGTCGATCCCGCCGACGACACGATGTGGGCTTCCGACCGCTACGCCCAGGAGCGGCTGACCGCGGCTCAGCGCGAAGCCCTGTTCGCCCTGCCCTTCACGCTGGAGATCATTCCCGGCGTGGTCGCCTTTCATGCCCGGCCCGACCATGACGAGAAATATCTGCTCGACGCGATCGTCGATGGCCAACTGGTGCGCGCACCGCTCGCGGCTATTCAGCGGCGGCTGAAGGGGCTCGCCTGCCGCATCGTGCTGTGCGGACACAGCCACCGCCCAGAGCTGATCCGCATCCCCGACGGCCCCGTGATCTTCAACCCCGGCAGCGTCGGCGCCCCCGCCTATGACGACGACACCCCACCGGCGCATGTTTCGGAGCAAGGCAGCCCGCATGCGCGCTACGGCATCGTCACCTTGGATGGTGAAGGACCCGACCGTTTCGAGACCATCGCCGTCGACTACGACCACGAAGCGGCAGCCAGGCAGGCTGAACAGGCGGGGCGGCCGGAATGGGCGCATGCGCTCAGAACCGGCTTCATGCCCAAATCCTCTGGGCAAGGTTCCGTTTGACGCCACAGCCGTGCCCTGCGCCGCCCTCCCGGCACCAAACATCGGACGCATTTTCGGACTTACATGGCGCCGTATCGTCCCTTATAAAACCGCCTCGGCATGCGGCAGGACCTGCCGCGGCAAAGGTACAAAGTATCAGTGCACGGCCAATGATGAGGCGCATCGTTACGCTCCGAACAAGTTTGCATGCGCTGATTGCCGCTCCGCTGCTGGCTGCGTGGCTCGCTGTTGTCCCGGCCCACGCCGAAGAGGTGCCCTTCATCTCCATCGTCACCGGGCTTGCCCCCGACGATCTGCTCAACATCCGCGCCAAGCCATCGCCGATGGGCAAGACCGAGGCGCGGGTGGCTGCCGGCGCGAGCGTGCGCAACCTCGGCTGCAACGACATTGACGGACATCCCTGGTGCAAGATTGTTTCAGACAATCCCAAAGTCACCGGCTGGGCGCCGGCGCGCTATCTCGTTCCGGTCAATCCGGCGACCGTGTCCGAATCTGACCAGCCAACAGATGCGTCCACTGTCGCCACGGCTGTTGCCGGCCCGGACGCCACCACGCCTTCCCCACCGCCCGCACCTGCGCCGCCGCCTGACCTGACGCAGCGTCTTGGCGGCACGGATCCAGGCGCACCGAAATCCGCCGCAGAGATCGGCAGGACCGCGATGGACGATGCCTATGGCATGGCGTTCGCGGCGATCGAGCCCTCCCCTGCTCCGCCCGCGCCCGGCATCCCCTGCGCGCGCCATGTCGGCGAGCCGATGACCCAGTGCCAGATAAGCGTCGCCCATACCGGCGGCGACAGCGCCGTGACCGTGACCTGGCCGGACGGCGGCGCGCGCATCATCAGCTTCCATGGCGGCTTGCCAGTCGGCTCCGACTCTGCCGACGAATTCCGCTTCACCCGCGAAGGCAGCTTGAACATGATCCGCATCGGCACCTCCGAGCGCTTCGAGATCACCGACGCCGTGGCGACCGGGGATTAGGGTTCGGCGCCGTCGCAAAATGGATTCTGCCGCGACTAACCATTTGTCGGCGCCGGCGCCCGGCAAGATGCGATTTCAAACTTGAAGCGATTGCCCCGTTTGTGAAGCCGCGAGCAATCCCTCATTTTCGGGGTTACATCCGCCAAAACTCTTCCCTATAAGGCCCTCCTAGCCTGATACCAGAATCGCAAGCACAACCGGCCGGGTCTTCCCGTCCCGGTTTTTCGTGCAAGCCGCTCGCCGAACGGAACTCACAACGATGCCAAGACGCACCGACATCAAGTCGATCCTGATCATCGGGGCCGGCCCCATCGTCATCGGTCAGGCCTGCGAGTTCGACTATTCCGGCACCCAGGCCTGCAAGGCGCTCAAGGAAGAAGGCTTCCGGGTCATCCTGGTCAATTCCAACCCGGCCACCATCATGACCGACCCGGAACTGGCCGACGCCACCTATATCGAGCCGATCACGCCGGAGGTCGTCGCCAAGATCATCGCCAAGGAGCGGCCCGACGCGCTGCTGCCGACCATGGGCGGCCAGACCGCGCTCAACACCGCTCTGTCGCTGCGCCGCATGGGCGTGCTCGACCGCTACAATGTCGAGATGATCGGCGCCGACGCCACGGCAATCGACAAGGCCGAGGACCGCGCTTTGTTTCGCGAGGCGATGAAGAAGATCGGCCTGGAAACACCGAAGTCGATGCTGGCCAACGCCACCGACGTCAAGAACACCGACCGCAAGACGCATGAGGCCGAGCGCGCCGCGCTGAAGGCCGAGGCGCCGGCCGATCTCGATGCCGCGCTCGACGCGCTGGAAACACGCTGGAACCTCGGCGAAGGCGACCGCAAGCAGCGCTACATCAGCCATGGCATGGCGATCGCCGCCCAGGCGCTTGACCATGTCGGCCTGCCCGCCATCATCCGCCCGTCCTTCACCATGGGCGGCACCGGCGGCGGCATCGCCTACAACCGCGCCGAATTCTACGACATCGTCCAGTCCGGCCTCGACGCCTCGCCGACCACCGAAGTGCTGATCGAGGAAAGCGTGCTCGGCTGGAAGGAATATGAGATGGAGGTCGTCCGCGACAAGGCGGACAATTGCATCATCGTCTGCTCGATCGAGAACATCGACCCGATGGGCGTCCATACCGGCGACTCCATCACCGTCGCCCCTGCTCTGACGCTCACCGACAAAGAATACCAGATGATGCGCAACGCCTCGATCGCGGTGCTGCGCGAGATCGGCGTCGAGACCGGCGGCTCCAACGTGCAGTTCGCCGTCAACCCGGCCGACGGCCGCCTCGTTGTCATCGAGATGAACCCGCGCGTCTCGCGCTCGTCCGCTTTGGCTTCGAAGGCGACCGGCTTCCCCATCGCCAAGATCGCCGCGAAACTCGCCGTCGGCTATACGCTGGACGAGCTGGAGAACGACATCACCGGCGGCGCCACGCCCGCTTCGTTCGAGCCGAGCATCGACTACGTCGTCACCAAGATCCCGCGCTTTGCCTTCGAGAAATTCCCCGGCGCCGAGCCGGTGCTGACCACCGCCATGAAGTCGGTCGGCGAAGTCATGGCCATCGGCCGCACGTTCCAGGAGTCTTTGCAGAAGGCGCTGCGCGGTCTGGAAACCGGCCTGACCGGCCTCGACGAGATCGAGATTCCCGGCCTTGGTCATGGCACTGCGCCCGCCAGCCACGTCGACGACCGCAACGCTATTCGCGCCGCTTTGGGCACCCCTACCCCTGACCGGCTGCGCATGGTGGCGCAGGCGATCCGCATGGGCACCTCGCTCGAAGACGTGCACGCCATGTGCAAGATCGACCCTTGGTTCCTCGAACAGATCGCCGGCATCCTCGCCATGGAAGACCGCATCCGCGAGCACGGCATTCCACAGGACGCTGTCAATCTGCGCATGCTGAAGGCGATGGGTTTCTCCGATGCCCGCCTCGCGTCGCTGACGAAGACCGACGCCGAAGTGATTCAGAGGATTCGCGAAAAGCTCGACGTTCATCCGGTTTATAAGCGCATCGACACCTGCGCCGCCGAGTTCGCCTCGCCCACCGCCTACATGTACTCGACCTACGAAGTGCCCTTCGCCGGCGCGCTCGCCAACGAGGCGCAGGTCTCGTCACGCAAGAAGGTCGTCATCCTCGGCGGTGGACCCAACCGCATCGGCCAGGGCATCGAGTTCGACTATTGCTGCTGTCATGCCGCCTTTGCGCTGCGCGACGCCGGCTATGAAGCGATCATGATCAACTGCAACCCCGAGACCGTGTCGACCGACTACGACACATCCGACCGGCTCTATTTCGAGCCGCTGACGGCGGAAGACGTGCTAGAGATCCTGCGCGCCGAACAGGCCTCGGGCGAGCTGGTCGGCGTCATCGTCCAGTTCGGTGGCCAGACGCCGCTGAAGCTGGCCGACGCGCTGGAGAAGGCCGGCATCCCGATCCTCGGCACGTCACCCGACATGATCGATCTCGCCGAAGACCGCGACCGCTTCCAGAAGCTGCTGCACAAGCTCAACCTGACCCAGCCGAAGAACGGCATCGCCTACTCCGTCGAGCAGGCCCGCCTCGTCGCCGGCGAGCTCGGCTTCCCCTTGGTGGTGCGCCCCTCCTATGTGCTCGGCGGCCGCGCCATGCAGATCATCCATGACGAAGGCATGTTGCAATCCTACCTGCTCGACACCGTGCCCGGCCTGGTGCCGGAGGACATCAAGCAGAAATACCCCAACGACAAGACCGGCCAGATCAACACGCTGCTGGGCAAGAACCCGCTGCTGTTCGACACCTATCTCTCCGGCGCCATCGAGGTCGATGTCGATTGCCTCTGCGACGGCACGGCGACCTTCGTCTCAGGCATTCTGGAACACATCGAAGAGGCCGGCATCCATTCGGGCGACTCAGCCTGTTCGTTGCCGGTGCACTCGCTGCCCTCGGAACTGGTCGACGAACTGGAACGCCAGACGGCAGCACTCGCCCGCGCGCTCAATGTCGGCGGCCTGATGAACGTGCAATATGCGATCAAGGACGGCACGGTCTATGTGCTGGAGGTCAACCCGCGGGCGTCGCGCACCGTGCCCTTCGTCGCCAAGACCATCGGCCGGCCCATCGCCAAGATCGCCGCCCGCATCATGGCCGGCGAAAAACTGGAAGACGCCTTCGCCCATTACGGCGCCATGCCAGACCCACGCAACCCCGGCCACATCGCGGTCAAGGAGGCCGTCTTCCCCTTCGCCCGCTTCCCCGGCGTCGACATATTGCTCGGCCCGGAAATGCGTTCGACCGGCGAGGTCATGGGCCTCGACCGCGACTTTGCGCTGGCCTTCGCCAAGAGCCAGTTAGGGGCCGGTGTCGACCTGCCACGCTCCGGCACGCTGTTCGTCTCGGTGCGCGACGAGGACAAGAAGGGCATCCTGCCGGCGGTCAAGCGCCTCGCCGGCCAGGGCTTCAAAGTGATGGCCACATCAGGCACCGCCCGCTTTCTCGCCGAAAACGGCGTCGTAGCGGAGAAAATCAACAAGGTGCTCGAGGGACGCCCCCACATCGAAGACGCCATCCGCAACCGCCAGGTCCAGATCGTCTTCAACACGACGGATGGCCAGAAGGCGGTGTCGGACTCGAAGTCACTGCGCCGCGCGACGCTGATGCAGAAGGTGCCGTATTACACGACGCTGTCGGGCGCGGCTGCGGTGGCCGAGGCGATTGCGGCGCTGAAGGCAGGGAGCCTGGAGGTCAGGCCGCTGCAGGAGTATTTTGCGTAGGGCGATTGGCTCTCTTCTCCCCGTTCAACGGGGAGAAGGTGCCGGCAGGCGGATGAGGGGCGGTGCCGATGTGTCCTCCGAAGACAGAATGTCAGATATATTTCCATCAACCGACTACGGTCCCTATTAAGTTGGCAATTTCAGCGCACCTCGCTTCCATAGAATACGAAGTCGATTTCTAATATTCATTGCAACCTGACCAACATTTAATTGTCCGTATTTGGAGCGTGTGTCCATCAGTCCATTAAGGCGTGCAATCTCATGAAGCGCCTCCAGGTCCACGACGCCGTTGGATCGTTTGTAGTGGGGTGCGATAATCCCTTCCCATTCAAGATTCTCAGGCCGCTTTGACCACGCTTCACGTTGATCACTTGTAATGTCCATCGCTTGCCCCTTCAATCGGTTCTGATTTGAGATTAACCCGAAGCGAACGGCGGCAGAAGCCGTGCCATCAAGCTTGGCGCGTTGCATCTCCCAATCGCCAGCGCCGAAAGTTCTGCTACGCCCTGTGACTACCCAAGGGTATAGAATCCGGGCATTGTTCCCGAATGGGCTATTTGGGAAAGTGCTTTCACCGCGCCTTTGCCGGTTCAGTGCTGTTTACTGACAAAGTTTCAATTGTTGGTGGCGTTCTCGCTCCTGCGATATTCTTTGCGCGCGGCGAGGCAATGGACGCCGCTTATCAAGGTTATCTCGCATGGACGATTCTGGCGGTGGTCGGCGGTGGTATTGCACTTCGGTTGGTGACCGCGCCGTATTTTATTTGGAGGGATGATCAAAAGGAAATTTCTAGGCTTCGCGAGGAGATAGCGGATACCTCGCGCAAGAGGCGCCAATTCTTCGAAGAGACTTTCCTCCAGGATCGAGCCGACCTAGCCCGTCAATTGACTCACTATGCCATGGTCAATGCACCGATGGACGCGTTCTCCAATTTCGACGCGGATGCGCATCTGAACGAAATGACACGCAAGGCCGTCATACAATTGGGGGATCCAAACTTCCGTGTTTATTGGGAAACTTTCTGTTTCGCGTTTCGAAATCTCGTGCGAGGGGCGAAGTTCGCCAAGGACAATGCAGCTCGCCTTACGGACGAACAAATGCAAATTTTGCGCGACCGATTCGATTATGATTTCGGCGCCATGAAAGCAGGCTCAACGGCCCTGATATTCATTTTAACCGAAAATCATGATCACAATAAAGTATATGTAGAAATCCTTGAGGGACTGAACACTAAATACCCACACGTCCAATTTGATGACGTAGCCGCTAGTTTGTGGACACTGCCTGGGCTCCAATCGCTTCCAGACGCTGACGAAAAGAAAACGCTGTAACTCCTCACCCCACCGCCACACACTCGATCTCGATATCGAACTCCATCGGCCATGACGCCACCGGCACGAAGGTGCGCGAGGGCGGGTTTTCGGGGAAGTGCCTGGCATAGACGCGGTTGATGGCGCTATAGAAGCCGGCATTGGCGGCGTAGATGCGCACCATCAGCACGTTCTCCAGCGAGCTTCCCGCCGCTTGCAGGCAATGGCGCAGCGCCTTCAGTGACGCCTCGGTCTGCACCTCGATGTCGCCCTTGACCAGTTTGCCGGTCGTGAGATCGAGCGGCGGAGTGCCGGAGACGAAGACCAGCCCCGCGCCCTTGGTCACCAGCGACAGCGGCACCCCCAGCGCCCGCACCGCCGCCGACAGCACCGGCACTTCGACGATTTCCTTGGTCATGACGATCCTCCGTGGGTTTGGGGCGAACTTACTTTGCTCCAGGCTGAACGCCAGCGCCGACGCTCGGTTTTGGTTAGAGAAAACCAATGAACCGCCCGGCGAAAAGCACGGAAGTCCACAAGACGAGCGAGAGCATCGCCAGGATGGCGCCGCCGGTCGGCTCGTCACCGCCTGTTCCGCGGGAGAAGCGCATGAAGGCGAGGAAGTTGACGCCGGCGAGCAGGATGAGTGCCATCTTGGCGAGGAAAATCGGCATCGCGGCATAGGTGGTCGCCTTGACTGAAAACAGCAGCGAGCCGGTGACAAGGGCGCCGGCGAACGCGCCTGACGCGGTGCGGCGCAGCAGCGCGACGAACGCCGCGTATGGCAGCGAGCGGAAGGCGCCGCAGATCCTGAGATCCATGAGCATGACGCTGGTCAGCAGCGCGCCGATCGACAGTATGTGGAGCGCGTTGACAATGGGGTAGGCAATGAAGGATGCCTTCAGCCAGCGCGCCACTGCAAGTTGCTCGATGCCGGCGAGGAACTCGGCCATTCAAGCCGGCGGTACGCGGTCGGGATAGACATCATATGTCTTGCCGTTGACGATGATGCGGACCGCTTTCATACGCTTTTCGGCCTGATCGACCGAGCGGTTGCCGATCGCAGTCACCTCGTCGCCGACCTTGGCAACCGCCTCTGTGAAGCCGGCGGCGATCGTGCGGGACGGCGGCGCCATCTCCACCCGCCAGGCCTCTCCCTCCGCGTCGACATCCAGCGTGGCGTGCGGATTGCCGATATAGATGGCCTTGATCGTGCCTCTGAGTTCGAAAAACCCGTCCTGCGTCCACGACCAGCCGTGATGGGCATAGGCTGCGGTGCCGGCGGCAAGGATCGCCGCCGCTGCCAGCGCGACGCTGCGAATGCCCTTGAAAGGTGACCGCATTGTTCGTCTCCTCCATTCATCCAGCAGGCGTCAGAGAGTAGGTCGCGGCGCGGCAACGTCAAATCACATCGGGCCCCTGGCTTGCGAGACGTTCGATTTTCCGGCTTCCGCCCGATCAATCGCCGGCATGAACGATCCGGCCTTGCTAATGACATCCATGCGCGGCACTCTCGCCCCTCCTGGCCGCTCATCCCCGGATGAAGGTCGGACTCACATCTGAACGAGGCAAACCATGAGCAGCATGAGAGACCGCCAGGAAGGCTTCGAGAAGAAGTTTGCCATGGACGAGGAATCGAAATTCAAGGCCATGGCGCGCCGCAACAAGCTGCTCGGCCTGTGGGCCGCCGAAAAACTCGGCAAATCGGGTGCGGACGCCGACGCCTATGCCAAAGAGGTGGTGCGTTCAGACTTCGAAGAGGCTGGCGACGACGATGTGTTCCGCAGGGTGCGCGCCGATTTCGATGCGGCAGGCATCGCCCAGTCGGATTCTGAGCTTCGCCGAGCCATGGACGAACTGCTGGTGACCGCGGTCGAGCAGATCAGGACGATCTAAGCTCCGCTCACCCCTGCCCCGGATACGGCGTGCCATCCTTGTGCAGGAACCGTCCATCTGAACTCGGGCTCATCATGTCGATGTCGGAGCAGGTTATCACATCGTCTAGAGAGCGCGAGCCGACTTCGAGGTAGCGCGCTGTCATCGTCGAGCGATTGATCATGTGATGGCCGTTGCCGCTGTTCTTCGCGAAGGTCGCACAGTCGCCTGCGCGCAGCAGCGTCTCGCCGCCATCCTCGACCAGCACCAGTTCGCCTTCCAGCACATAGACGAGCTCGTCCTCATGGCTGTGCCAATGGCGCTGGCTCGACCAGCGCCCGCACCGCCGCCGACAGCACCGGCACTTCGATGATTTGTTTGGTCATGACGATCCTCCTTCGTGGGTTTGCGGCGAGCTTATCGCGGCGCCGGCGGAACGTCAGCGCCCGGCATTGTCGTCCGGGCGCTCAGTGAGCGCCGGAAAGCCGCCTACCCTCGCCCTACGGGCGATCGCATATGGCGGCGCCTGCCCCCTCTCCGTCCGCTACGCGGCCACCTCTCCCCCACTTTGTGGGGGCGAGGAACCCAAGCTTTCAAAGGCCGCGACCTCAGCGATTAGCGTTTCCTCGCCCCCATGAAATGGGGGAGAGGTGGCTCGGCGAAGCCGAGACGGAGAGGGGGAGCGCCATCGGCGACTGCCCTACCCCTGCCCCGGATACGGCGTCCCATCCTTGTGCAGGAACCTGCCGTCCGAACTCGGGCTCATCATGTCGATGTCGGAACAGGTGATGACATCGTCAGGATTGCGCGAACCGACTTCGAGGTAGCGCGCCGTCGTCGATGACCGGTTGATCATGTGATGGCCGTTGCCGCTGTTCTTCGCAAAGGTCGCGCAGTCGCCTGCCCTGAGCACCATCTCGCCGCCATCCTCGACCAGCACCAGTTCGCCTTCCAGCACATAGACGAGCTCGTCCTCATGGCTGTGCCAGTGGCGCTGGCTCGACCAGCCGCCGGGCGGCAGGGTCATCAGGTTGACGCCGAAGTCGGTGAGGCCGCCGGCATCGCCGAGGCGCTTGCGCGTGCGGTCGGCGCAAGGGGCGTCGAAGGGCGCGGGGTAGCCGGAGCCTTTGCGGACAGGCACGGTGGACAGGTCGATCTTGGGCATTCACTCCTCCTCGATTCCGCATCGAATCTACGTCACAATCGCCCGCGCACAGGGCGGGCCAACAGATGTCAGCGCTGCCCCTCATCTGCCTGCCGGCATCTTCTCCCCGTATAGTGACGGGGAGAAGGGGCTTGGCCGCAGCGCCGGGACGCTTTCTGCAACGCTGGTGATTGGCGAAACCATCGGCGCAGGCTTCTTTCTCCCCGTCACTATACGGGGAGAAATGCCCGGCAGGGCAATGAGGGGCGGCGCCGGCGCCTAGTGAGCTGAAACGATGCCGGGGCAGGAGCGCCCCGCGCCACCCTCAATGACAACACCCATACTGCAGCTGTTCGTGCCAATCCGGCCGGCCCTCCGGCGTAAAATCCATCAAATTCCACAGGATCTCGCAGGTCCCGATGGCGCGCGGGTCCTGGCCGGGATCTGTCGGCGCGAAGCCGAGCTCCGACGACCAGAAATGCCTGATCCCGTCGGCATCGCGATGAAACACCGACATCAGCGGCAGTTGCGCACCGTCATCGGCCTCGGCGTGGTAATCGCGCTTGAAGGTATTGCCGGCTGAGGAAACGAGCCGGATGTTCCTCCAGCCGCGATCGCGGCCGAGCGCAACCATGTTTTCCAGCGCGGTCTTGCCGACCGCGGCGAAATTGAAGCCGGCGCCTTCGAGATGGCCGACGGCGCCGTCGAGCTGATCGAGCAGCGCCGTGCAGGATGGGCACGGCTGGTCCTGCCTTGCCAGCTTCGCGGTCTCGCCGCTGGCCGCCACATCGCGCTTTTCCTGCGGATGGCGCGGAAACATCATGTTGTAGAGGATCAGCGAATCCTGGCCCGGCGCGAACAGCTCCGACAGTTTTATCCGCGCCGGCTTGCCGTCAGGGCCAAGCCCGTCGAAGACATAGTCCTGCGGCACCAGCCCGCCTGGCGGCAAAGCGCGCCTGGCGACAGCCACGGCCTCCATGGCGCGGCGCAGTTCGATTTCCCTTTGCAGGAGTTTTTCACGCGCGGTGCGATATCTAGCGGATTCGTTGGGGAAGGTGATCATGATCGTCTCCTTGGCCATTGCGCCGGCGTCCCGGTGCGGATTGCTCTACGACCCAAGGACGAGCCAACTCGACTGGTTCCGACATTCTTGATCCGGGAAACGAGCCCACCTTGCCGTATTCTTCCCGTCAGCTAGATCTCCGGGGATCAGGGAGCACACATGCGCGAGCAAAACACCGAAGAGATCGACCTGCGCTGTCCGCAGATCGTCGCAGATAACGCCGCCAAGGGGCTGAGGCTGCGCAAGCAGTTCGGGCGCGGCGGCACCGAGATCGGCGTCGCCCGCGCCACCGAACTGAAGAACCGCGAAAAGCTGGCGCCATCCACCATCCGCCGCATGGTCAGCTATTTCGCCCGCCACGAGGTCGACAAGCGCGGCAAGAATTACGGCAATGAAGACAATCCGTCGGCAGGCACCATCGCCTGGCTGCTGTGGGGCGGCGACGAGGGCCGCGCCTGGGCGCTCGATCTCAAGAAGAAGATCGGCAATGCACCTGATATCTGAAGGATAGTTGTAAACGACTGGCGGGCCCCAAACCCCCGCCTGGGACCCGCCAAGGAGTGGCTGAACACATGCCGGTGCAGCCCCTCCACATCTGCCAGTCGTCGATCCGCCATCGGCCGAAAGGCATGGATGGTGAGGTAGCACCCGGTTGCAGCGGCCTATGTGAAGCAGTTCACAATCCGGAGGTTTTCAACAGCCGCTTTAGCCTTCCCAAGGGACTTGAATCATTCCCAGCCGCTCGTAGAGCCTGAGCGCTGCGGCGTTCTCGACCGTGTTGGTCTTGAGGTCGACATGGGGGGCGCCGCGATCGCGAAAGGCGTTGAAAGCCTGCCACATCAGCGCTTCGCCAATGCCTTTGCCGCGCGCCTCGGGGTGAACGGCGAGGTCCTTGACGAAGGCCCTCGTCCAGCACAGCGCTGCCGCCGCCAGCCGTCCTTTGGCGTCGATGACCAGGAAACACAGCGCCGGGTCGAATTCGGCATCACCTGAGATACGCGGCCACCATTCGTCGAATGGGCCATCGGTGCCGTCATCGAACACCTCGCTCAGCAGCGCATGCAGGGGTTGCGCGTCGCCATGTTCGAAGCAGCGCATGGCAAAGCCGTCCGGCCAGTGCGGTGCAACGAGTGTCTCGTCGAGGATCTTGCGCAGCCGGATGTCGTTTGGAGCCGGCGGCCGCGGTTCAGGCATGGCGCTCAGGCGTCGGGCTGCAGCCGGCGGCGCTTGCGGTCGACACCGAGGCCGGTGACCTCGAGCAGGCCTTTGCGCTTGGCGTCGAAATAATAGCCGGTCTGGTAGAGCCAATCGGCCTTCTTGGCGTTGCCGTCGGCACACAGCCAGGCGCCGCGCAGATATTTGACCGCGTATTTCAGATTGGTCTCGGCGTCGAACAGGCCCTTGGCCGGCCCGTCATAGCCCATGCCGCGCGCCGTCGCGTGCTTGATCTGCATCAGGCCCCAATGGCCGTTATTGTAGGCCTTGGGATTGTAGGTGCTTTCGCGGTTGACGACATGGCGCACCAGATCGACCGGCACCTCGTAGAGTGCGGCGTATTTCTGGATCAGCTGGTCGATGTCGCCGCGCATGCCGGTGGCGTGCTCTTCTGCCGGCGCGGGGTTGAGCGGCGCGGCGGGGAACTGCACCAGGGCAGCCGGATTCTGCGGCCCGACATAGGCCACCTGCTGCACGCCGGGCAAGGTTTTCTGACCGCCCTTGGCGGTGGCCGGCATGACCAGCCCGGCGGTCGTGTATGTCTCAGCCGTGACCGGCTGCCCGGCTTTGGCAGGCGCAGGCGCCTGCCAGGCATTGGCGGTCATTGCGGCGGGCATGGCTGCCACGGTCGGCGTCGCGCCGGCAAAAGCCGCGGTTGCAACAACCGGCTGCGCGGCGGCATCAAGTGCCGGCGTGGCGGGTGTCGCTTCGGCCGCCTGGACGGGTGTAACCCCTGAGGATTGCGGCAGCACCGAAACCGTGTCGGGCAGCGGCACGGTGAAGCCGGCATCGCTGCCGGCAGCGGTCGCGGTTTCAGTCAGCGCAGGCGTAGCCTTCACCTGCGAAGTCGATTGGCAGCCGCTGAGTGCAGCAGCACCGACGATCACGCAGATCGCAATAAGGTTGAATTTTGCTGGCAAGCCGCGCGGGTCCGGTTTGTCGGGTTGTTAAGAAGTCCTTACACCAGCGATTCCTGGTGAGCAATCGGGGCTATCCGGTGGTTTTCGGGTGGCAAGAGCTGGGCCCAGATGCCATATTGTTCTGCATATGTACCGGTCGGTATGCCGGTTTTCGCCACTTTGCGGAAAGGAGCGCATCATGGAAACGGCATCTTCGATCACAGCCGGCCACGCAGTGTTAGAAACAGTGATCGGCTTCATGGGCATCGCCTGGAGCGAAAAGGGCCTGATCCGGCTCTGCCTGCCCGAAAAGAGCCGCGAAGCGGTGGAGCGCCGGCTGATGCGCCATGCCGGTGTTGCCGCCAATACCGAGCAGCCGCAATGGGTCGTCGAGCTCATCGCCTCGATCAAAGCCTATGCCTCGGGCGAGGACGTCGATTTCTCCGGCGTGCCGGTTGATTTGGACGGCGTCGACGACTTCCGCCTCGCCATCTACGACGCGGCGCGAAAACTCCACTATGGCGAAACAACCACCTATGGCGAACTGGCCAAGCGCGCGGGCCAACCCGGCCTGCCGCGTGAAACCGGAGCAGCGCTCGGCGCCAATCCCGTGCCGCTGGTCATCCCCTGCCACCGCATCCTGGCCGCGGGCGGCAAGATCGGCGGCTTCTCCGCGCCCGGCGGCTCGGCCACCAAGGAAAAGATGCTGGCCATGGAAGGCGTGCGCGTCGGCCCGCCACCGCCGGCCCAGGTGTCGTTCGGGTTCTGAAAAATMAGAACCCGAACCACTTAGTGGCGCCGCAGGAACCGCCGGTGGAAATGGTCGTTCTCGATCCGCTTGCAGAGATAGACCGGGCAGGATTCGGTATCGGTGCTCGGCACATAGGCGCGTTTCCTGACCTCGCCGATGTTGCAGAATTGCTGGCTCTGCACGTAGCGGTCGAAGAGCGGCAGCCCCGGCACGCGCCTGGACTGATAGCGCAGGATCACCGCGCCCTGGCGGGCGATCGTGCCCTGCACCCTGTCGCAGCTCATACGAGTGGGGTCGTAGCGCGAAATCGCTTGCGCTTCGGCGGCCGCCAGCGTCAGGCAGACAGCCAGCAGAATGGTTTTCACGACGGTTTTCATGGTTGTCTCCCAAAACCGGACTAACGCCGTGGGGCGCCCCGATCTTCCCGATTGCTCAACGCTTTCATGCGATTGGGGCGGCCTTTGGGCGGCGCCGCGGCGGCGCCATTTTTCGACCCATCTTGTTTTTGGTGCAAAACCCGCCTATATCAGGTCCATTGATATTTCGGCCGATCGATCCGGGCCTCGCGATCTTCGCGTTTGCTGACGTCTATCTCCAAAATCTCGATACACACCGGCTGAACCTCGGTTCGGTCAAACCAAAGCAAATGCGAGGACTATTTATATGGCAACTGGTACGGTCAAGTGGTTCAACGCCACCAAGGGCTTCGGCTTCATTCAGCCTGATTCGGGCGGCGCGGACGTTTTCGTCCATATCTCCGCTGTCGAGCGCGCTGGACTGTCGACCCTGGTCGAAGGCCAGAAAATCAACTTCGAGATCGAGCAGGACCGCCGCACTGGCAAGTCGTCCGCTGGTTCTCTGAGCAAGGCAGCCTGATTTTGCAAACAGCGCGCGCCGGACGAGAGTTCGGGGCGCGCGGCAAGTCACGGATGTACTGACAGTCGCGCGAGAAGCGCGCTGGAGTGGAAAGACCCGACCAGCTGGATCAGCAGATAGCTGCCAGCCCGGACTTAAAGCTCCCGATCAGGCTACCGAAAATGGGAAGGCGGGATTTATCCCGCCTTTTTGTTTGTCTGGGGTTCAGACAATACAGCGTCCTTCTCCCCGTTCACGGGGAGAAGTGCCCGGCAGGGCGATGAGGGGCAGCGCCGACGCGGAAGGACTGCCCCGTCACCAGACCAATTATGAAAGCCGGCGCCGCCCCTCATCTGGCTGCCGCCATCTTCTCCCCGTGAACGGGGAGAAGGACGCTCCTCATTAACGCCGCAGATGCAACGGCACCACTTTGTTGTCAGCGCCCAGCAGCGCCTCGATCGACAGCGGCTGCTGGTTGAAGATCGTACCTGCGAGCGCCGGGCGGCCAAGGTGATATCCCTGCAGCAGGTCGACACCGCCATCCAGTGCGACGCGCAGATGCACGGATTGCTCGATGCCTTCGACCAGCACCTTGGCGCCGCGATCGTGCAGCGACGAGACAAGCGGCCGGAAGAAGCGCTCGGCGGCAGTGTGGCGGCAGAATTCGGCGAACCAGCCGCCGTCGATCTTGACGATGTCCGGTTGAAGCAGGCTCATCCGCTCGGCGGTCGAATGGCCGGTACCGAAATCATCGATGGCGATGCGAACGCCGTGGCGCCGCATCTCGCGCACCAGCGGGGCCAGCACATGATCGTCGGCGGCCTGCTCGGTGATTTCGCAGACAAGCATGCCGGGGTGCAGGTCGAGATCGCCGAGATGCCGGGTCATCAGCCGGATCTCGGCCAGCGCACGCCCGAGATGATCGTTGATCATCGGGTTGTAGTTGAAGAACAGGTCGAGCCCATCGACGCCGATGTTGCGGAAATTTCTCAGATGCAGCATCCGGCACATCGTCTCGACAAACAGGCGGTCGCCCGCCGCGACGCTGTCGAAGAACACGGCCGGCGCAACCGGCATGGCAGCGCGGTGCGGTTCGATCAGCGCCTCGACGGCGACCGCGGCCAACGCGCCGCCGCGTGGCGCAAAGATTGGCTGGTAGGCGCTCTTCAACCGGAACGCGCCATAGACGCCGTATTCGATGCCGACCTCGTCGGCGAAGACCGCTTCGCCGACATCGCGCCGCCGCTCGCGCTGCCCGGTCATGGCCCGGTCCTGCGCCCGAACACCCGGCCCGGCCGCGCTGAAGCGGTTCGGCCGGCAGGCGCCTTGACTGGCTCGGCCGCCGCGGCAGGTGCCTGTGCATCCTTGCCGAAAACGCGAAAGCTGGTCGGCGCCAGTTCCGGCTTCGCCAGCACGAAACCCTGTACCATCGAGGCGCCCGATTTCTCGGCCAGTTCAAGCTGCCAGCCCTCCTCGATGCCCTCGAACACGGTGCGGATGCCTTGCTGTTCGAAGTTCGTCACCATGGTGGTCAACAGGGCGAAGCCGGCGCCTGACTCCATCAGCTGCGTGATCCAGTGCGCATCGAATTTGACGATGTCCGGCTTCAGTTCCTTGATGCGGTTGATGTCGGATTCATCGGCGCCGTAATCGTCGACAGCAATGCGGAAGCCATTGGCCCGCAGCGCCTCGACGAAGCTGTAAAGCGTTTCCTGCGACGCCGACCTCTGCTCGGTCACCTCGCACACGATGCGGCGCGGATCTATCCCCGCCTCGTGCAGCACCAGGCGCATGTCGCGCAGCGCGTTGTCGACGACGGAGCGTTCGGTGAACACCGACGGGTCGAAATTGACGAAGATCGAGGCCTCTTGTGGCAGGCAGGCGCCGGCGTTGAGCAAATGCAGCGTGCGCGTCAGCGCCTCGATATGCAGGCGGTCGCCGGCCGGACAGGTCGAGAAAAAATTCATCGGCGATTGCGGCTCGCCGTCACGAAACGGCCGGATCAACCCTTCGAACGCCACTACCGACAATTTGCCCTCTTTGAAGGCGAAGATCGGCTGGAAGGCGCTCTGCAGGGTGTAGAGGCCCCAGACACCTGAAGAGGTGCCGTCATCGTTACGAATGATGTGGGCAAGCCCGATGCTGCGCGACAAGGGTCCCTCGCTCCGCGAGACAGGCGAAATGGCTGGCGATCCTGCCGTCAAAGGTTTTAGCGGCCGTTGATGAATTTATTCTTGCCGCGGATGCGCTCTGTGGATTGCTTCACACGAACGAGGAGAAATCCCGGCGCAGGCGGTGTTCCAAAGCCGATCTTCACACCTCCTTGACCCCTGGCTCATCCGACAATGCTTGCACTTGGCGGGTTGATGCGACATGAGAAGCGCCGCAGCTGTTCCCGGCTGCGCCGACCCCTCTGGAGATATCTGGTCATGGCCTTTCTTGCCGACACCCTTTCCCGCGTGAAGCCTTCCGCCACCATCGCGGTGACGCAGAAAGCCCGCGAGCTGAAAAATGCCGGCCGTGACATTATCGGCCTCGGCGCCGGCGAACCGGATTTCGATACGCCCGACAACATCAAGAATGCGGCGATCGAGGCGATACGCCGTGGCGAGACCAAATACCCGCCGGTTTCGGGCATCGTGCCGCTGCGCGAAGCGATCGCCAAAAAGTTCAAGCGCGAGAACAATCTCGACTACAAGCCCGAGCAGACCATTGTCGGCACCGGCGGCAAGCAGATCCTGTTCAACGCTTTCATGGCGACGCTGAACCCGGGCGACGAGGTCATCATCCCCCGCCCCTACTGGGTCAGCTACCCCGAAATGGTGGCGATCTGCGGCGGCACCTCGGTGTTTGCCGACACCTCGATCGACAATGGTTTCAAGCTGACGCCGGCCGTGCTGGAAAAGGCGATCACGCCGAAGACGAAGTGGCTCTTGATGAACTCGCCCTCGAACCCGTCGGGCGCCGCCTACACGGAAGCCGAGCTGCGCGCACTGGCCGACGTGCTTTTGAAGCATCCGCATGTCTGGACGCTGACCGACGACATGTACGAGCACCTGACCTACGGCGACTTCGTCTTCAAGACCATCGCCGAAGTCGAGCCGAAGCTCTACGAGCGCACGCTAACCATGAACGGCGTCTCGAAAGCCTATGCCATGACGGGCTGGCGCATCGGCTATGCTGCGGGTCCGGTGCAGCTGATCAAGGCGATGGACATGATCCAGGGCCAGCAGACCTCCGGCGCCTGCACCATCGCGCAGTGGGCCTCGGTCGAGGCACTCAACGGTCCGCAGGATTTCGTCGCCAAGAACAAGGCGATTTTTCAAGGGAGGCGCGATCTCGTCGTGTCGATGCTCAACCAGGCGCGCGGCATAAGCTGCCCGTCGCCGGAAGGCGCTTTCTATGTCTATCCGTCCTGCGCCGAGCTGATCGGCAAGAAGACCAAGGCCGGCAAGGTGATCGACACCGACGAGGCCTTCTGCTCCGAACTGCTCGAAGCCGAGGGTGTCGCGGTGGTGTTCGGCTCGGCCTTCGGCCTCGGCCCCAACTTCCGCATCTCCTACGCCACGTCGGAGACGCTGCTGGAGGAAGCCTGCACGCGCATCCAGCGCTTTACGGCATCGCTGACCTGATCAGGCCAGCCTGAAACAGAAAAACCCGGCGTCACCGCCGGGTTTATTGGCGCCTTACGCCTCTTGCTCCAGCATCGCCGGCCGGTGGCGAAGAGTTCGTGCGTCCCGCTTTCGCCCGCGATGCGCTCAGCCGCCATATTGTTCAGGGGTTACCGCTTCCATCCAATCGGCATGGACGCCGTCCAGCGCCTCTTGCATGGCGACATGGGTCATCGTCGTCTTCGGACCTGCGCCGTGCCAGTGCTTTTCGCCGGGTTCGAACGAGATGACGTCACCGGCCCTGATCTCCTGGATCGGCCCGCCCCATGTCTGCGCCAGGCCGGCGCCCGCGGTGACATAGAGCGTCTGGCCGAGCGGGTGCGTGTGCCAGTGGGTGCGCGCGCCGGGCTCGAAGCTGACCAGCGTGGCGCGCAGCCGCGCCGGCGCTTGCCTCTCGATGATCGGCGTCTGCAGCACGCGGCCGGTGAAATACTTGTCCGGGGCGATGATGGTCGGCACGCTGCCGCAGGCAATGATCTTCATCTGGCGATCCTCAATCCGGCAAACCGTGCCCCTTGCCTACCACCCCAGCCGCGGCCAGAACAGGCCGGCACGCCCCCGATAGGCCTTGTACGAGTCGGCAAGCGGTGTACGCGAAAATTTCTTCTCTTCGTCGAGCGCGGCAAACACATAAAGGATGGCGATCCCGGCGACCGGCACCACCGCCCAGATCGACCACGTCGCGATCCCCCATCCGATCCAGAAGATGATGTAGGACGTATAGAACGGGTGGCGGACATAGCCGTAAGGGCCGTCGGTCAGCAGGCTGTGGGGATCGTCGGGCGCGAAGATGAAGCGTAGCCGCGCCTTGCGCGACGTGGCAATCGCCCACCAGAACAGGGCAGAGCTCGCCAGTTCGACGGCAAGTCCGGTGAGCTTTGCCGAAACCGGCTGCGATTGGGTCCACAGTATGGCGAGAAAGAACAGCGCAGTGGCGATGACCGCCGCCGATATCGCCATGGCGCCTGGAGACATGGCCTGCAGTTGGAAATGCGCCCGCATCGACCAAACATACTGGCCAATCGTCGCGATGCTGCAGATCGAGACAAGAAGATCGAGAACTGGTTCCATTGTCGGGATTCCGCGGTGGTTGCCATGGAGCCGGTGGGCGCGCCGATGGTCGATTTCTAGAAATCCTTTCTTAACCACATGTTTAAAGAACATATAGAGCCCGCGATGCGATGTTGGCCTTCAGGCAAATCTGAAGGTCTAATCCAGCATGAGCATCACTGACCGCACCATCCGCACGCCGCAGGCCGATTTGCGGCTCAGCCAGTCGTCGGGATCCGGCATGCCCATCGTCATGATCCATGGCTCGGGCAGTTCGCGCGCCGTGTTTGCCCGTCAGTTCGACAGTCCGCTCGCCGATGCCCATCGGCTGATCGCCTTCGATCTTCCCGGCCATGGCGAGTCATCGGATGCCCGCGACCCGGCAACCGCCTACACGATTACCGGTCTCGCCCAGACCACAGCCCGCCTTCTCGATTCGCTGGGCATCGACCGCGCCATCATCTTTGGCTGGTCGCTCGGCGGCCATGTGGCGATCGAACTCGCCAGCTTTCACCACGCGGTGAACGGCCTGGTTCTGACCGGGGCGCCGCCGGTGTCGAGGGGACCGCTCGGCATGCTGCGCGGCTTTCACGCCAATTGGGACATGCTGCTCACCTCCAAGAAGGTCTACTCCGAACGCGACATCGAGCGCTTTGAGGCGCTTTGCTTCGGCGACACCGCCAGTCCGTCGTTCCGTGAAGCCATAAGGCGCACCGACGGCAGGCTGCGCGCCGGCGTGGCGCGCAGCATGTTTGCCGGCAAGGGCGCCGACCAGAAACAGGTGGTCGAACACGCCCCGTTCCCGGTCGCGGTGATCAATGGAGAGCATGATCCGCTGGTGCGGCTGAGCTACTTCGAGACGGTGGCCTATGCCTCGCTGTGGGAACAGTGCCATGTCATCCCGGACGCCGGCCATGCACCTTTCTGGGAGCGCCCAAACCTGTTCAACCCGCTGTTGTCGCGCTACGCCGAAACGGTGGTGAAGCAGAGTGCAGCCACGCCGGCGCGGCGAAGCCAGGGCCGCTGAAAACCTCCCGACAAGTTTTCTAATCCCGCTTCCCGCCCTCTCCGCCTGACGGCGGCGCACGCCGATTTCTATTTTCCTTGCCCTGCCGCCTAACCCGTGGGACGATGGGTTTGGGCAGGTGGCTAAATGAAAACAACCCCGCCCGCGACGGTCGAACAGGCCGGCCGCCGCTCAAAACAGGGTGCGATCGGCGCAAAACCGTTTCCACTTTTGCTGATCGTACTCCAAGGCCAACGCCTGAGTGGAGGTCAGCCATGGGTACTCGCGCCGGAGGACGACGCACGGGACCGAAATGCATTGCCATAGTCGGTCCCTTTGCAAGCGGTAAGACGACACTTCTCGAAGCCATCCTCGCCCGTACGGGCGCCATCCCTCGCCAAAATCCCGTTTCATCGGGAACCACCGTTTCCGATCATTCGCCAGAGGCGCGCGCTCATGCCATGAGCGTCGAGGCGACCTTTGCCACAACCGAATTCATGGGCGAGCAACTCACCTTCGTCGACTGTCCCGGCTCGATCGAATTCTCCTTCGAGGCCGAGCCGGTGCTGGCCGCCTGCGACCTCGCCGTGGTTGTCGCCGAGGCCGACGAGAAGAAGATCCCGGCCTTGCAGCTCATCATGCGCAAGCTCGATGATCTCGGCGTGCCGCGCATCCTGTTCCTCAACAAGGTCGACAAGGCGATCGCCGGCGTGCGCGACACGCTGAAGATGCTGCAGCCGACGAGCGCGGCACCATTGCTGCTGCGCCAGATTCCGCTGCGCAAAGACAGTGTGGTGATCGGTTCGATCGACCTGGCGCTGGAGCGCGCCTACATCTACCGCGAATATGCCGAAAGCCAGGTCGCCGAGATTCCGGGCGACGAAAAGGCGCGCGAGCTGGAAGCCCGCTTCTCCATGCTGGAGACGCTCGCCGATCACGACGACCAGCTGATGGAGCAGTTGCTGGAGGAGATCGAACCGCCGAAAGACGCGGTCTTCGACGATCTGTCCGCCGACCTGCGCGCCGGCGTCATAACGCCGGTGCTGATCGGCACCGCCGAAAAGGGCAATGGCGTGCTGCGTCTGTTGAAGGCGATCCGCCATGACGCGCCGGATGTCGAGGCGACCCGCAAGCGACTCGGCGTCCCGGACGGCAACCAGACTGTCGTCCAGGTGATGAAGACCATCCACACCGCGCATGGCGGCAAGCTGTCTGTGTCACGCATCCTGTCGGGCCAGCTCGCCGACGCCACAGAGCTTTTCCTGTCGAACGGCGAGACGGCGAAGGTCTCCGGCATCTACAAGATGCTCGGCAAGGACCAGTCCAAGCTCACCGCCGCCAAGGCTGGCGACACGGTGGCGCTGGGCAAGCTGGACGAGGTCAAGACCGGCCAGACGTTGAGCTCCACCAAGGGCGGCATCAAGCCGCTGCTTACGCTGACGCCGCCGCAGCCGGTCTTTGCTTTTGCGCTACGGCCCAAGGAGCGCAAGGACGAGGTCAAGATGTCGGCGGCCATCCAGCGCCTGGCCGAGGAAGATCCCTCGCTCACCCTGCGCCACAATCAGGACTCGGCCGAAACCGTGCTGTCCGGCCATGGCGAGATGCATCTGCGGGTCGTACGCGAGCGGCTGGAAGGCAAGAACCAGATCCCGGTCGAAGGCCACGCGCCTGCCGTCCCCTATCGCGAGACGATCCGCAAGACGGTGCAGCAGCGCGGCCGCCACAAGAAGCAGTCCGGCGGCCATGGCCAGTTCGGCGATGTGGTGATCGAGATCAAGCCGCTGCCGCGCGGTTCCGGCTTCCAGTTCTCGGACACCATCACCGGCGGCGTCGTGCCCAAGACCTACATCCAGTCGGTCGAAACCGGCGTGCGCGATTATCTGAAATCCGGCCCGCTCGGCTTCCCTGTGGTCGATGTCGCCGTCAACCTCTCCGACGGCTCCTACCATGCCGTCGATTCATCCGACATGGCCTTCCAGATGGCAGCCAAACTCGCGATGAAGGAAGGCATGGCGGCGTGCTCGCCGGTGCTGCTCGAGCCGGTAATGAAGGTCGAGATCGTCACCCCGTCCGAAGCCACCTCGAAGATCATCGCGCTGATCCCGCAGCGGCGCGGCCAGATCCTCGGCTACGACGCGCGGCCCGACTGGCCGGGATGGGATGTCGTCGAGGCGACCATGCCGCAGGCCGAGATCGGCGATCTGATCATCGAACTGCGCTCGGCGACCGCCGGCGTCGCCAGCTATCGCTGTGCCTTCGATCATATGGCCGAGCTTACGGGGCGGTTGGCCGACGAGGCGATGAACGCCAACGGCAAGGCTGCCTGACAGGCGGTGGCTGATCCGCACAAAAAACGGCGCCCGGACGATCCGGACGCCGCTCCTATTGCGGACCGTCTTCTTGGGAGGAAAACGGCAGGTCCGCCGCATGTATCCGCCGCGCCATACGGCACAGGCAGACGAATAGGTTCGGACGCGGTAGCCGCCTGAGCCCGGATCTTCCGAGTGATGCCCCCATCTCCCGGACGAACCACACCGCGTCCTATGATCTGCTTAAACGATGAATCGCGCCTGCGACATGTTACCTGAGGTTACATGTCACTGTTACGCGGCAATTCCGGTCGGTTTTTCGCCGGTTGCGGCAGGCCTGAAAACAAAAAAGCCGGATCAACGAAGATCCGGCTGAGTTTGATTGGAAGTGCCTGTTAAGGCTAACCTCCAGAGGGGAACACTCGAGGGCGCTAATGGGAGGAGAACGCGCCCAGGAGATGGTCTATATATGTGCTCATCATGCCCAAGAAACAAGCATCTATTTTGCAACACACGCATGCAAAAAGGCGCAGGCTGTGGTCTAACCCATTTTTGAGCACGGTAGGACCAGAAAAAGACCTCAAATAGCCTGCGCGACCGGCCCATAGCTGCCACAGAACCGTAACCGGACCCGATTTTTGCGCCAAAGCGCAAAAACACCAAATGACATAGAATCAGGCAGAGCGCGTTTATTTTTGCGGCAGCGGCCAGAATCGGAAGGCCAGGCGTCAGCAAGGGAGACCTGAAATGCGGACACCCCAGGCGATCGCCGGCAGCGCGGTCTTCTTCATCGCAGCGCCTTGCGTCGTCGCCGGTGTGGTGCCCTGGGTGCTGACGGACCACTACCATCTGCCGCTGTCGACTGTGCCCGGTTTCGTTCCCCTCGGCTGGCTTCTGATCGTCGCGGCCATCGCCCTGCTCGTTCATTCCTTCGCCCGCTTTGCGCTTGAAGGCCTCGGCACGCCGGCGCCTGTCGCGCCCACCGAGCGACTGGTGATCGGCGGCGTCTACCGCCATGTCCGCAACCCGATGTATGTCGCCGTGCTGTCGATCATCCTCGGCCAGGCGCTGCTGTTTTCAAGCTGGACCGTCGTCGCCTATGCCGTCATCGGCGCGATCGTCATGGGCTCCTTCGTGAAGCTCTACGAAGAGCCGACGCTGGCCCGCCGCTATGGCGCCGAATACGAGACCTACCGCCGCAACGTCCCCGGCTGGTTGCCGCGGCTGACGCCGTGGCGGGAATAGCTACAGAGCATCGTGGGGATCAAAACGACCAGCTACGCGCTTTCGCGATGATGAAATCGCGGAACACGTGCAGCTTGGCCTGGTTCTTCATCGCGTCGGGATAGGCGAAATAGGTGTCGAAGGACGGCACCTCGGTCTCTGGCAAAAGCTGCACCAGATCCGACTCCTTGGAGATCACATAGTCTGGCAGCATGGCGATGCCGGCGCCGCCCTGCACGGCGCGCTTGATCGACAATATGTCGTTGATCTGCAGCGTCGGCACCCTCTGCCCGCCTTCGAAATCGCCGATCGTTTCCAGCCAGTTCAGTTCCGACAGATGCGACGGCACCGGCACGCCGAAGGTGACGATGCGGTGGTTCTTCAGATCGGCGACCGAGGTCGGCTTGCCGTGTTTGCCGACATAGGCCGGCGAGGCATAGAGGTGGAAATGCACGGTGAACAGGCGGCGCTGGATCAGATCGGGCTGCTGCGGCTGGCGCAGCCGGATCGCGCAATCGGCCTGTCGCATGGTGAGGTCGAGTTCCTCATTGGCCAGGATCAGCTGCAGGCTGATTTCCGGATAGAGCTCGATGAATTCCTGCACCCGCTCGGTCAGCCAGCCGGCGCCAAGCCCGACAGTGGTCGTCACCCTGAGCACGCCGGACGGCCGGTCCTTGGCTTCGGTCAGCCGCGACTTGATGGTCTCCAGCTTCATCAGCACGTCATGCGCTGTGCGGAACAGCATCTCGCCCTGCTCAGTCAGCACCAGGCCGCGCGCATGGCGGTTGAACAGCGGCACCCCGACATCATGTTCGAGCGCGCTGACCTGGCGCGAAATCGCCGATTGCGACAGATGCAATGTCTCGGCGGCATGGGTGAACGACCCAGCCTCCGCCGCAGCGTGAAACACGCGAAGCTTGTCCCAGTCCAACGCCATTGAGTTCCCCTCGTTCTGTTTTTGGCGTCTGAATGAAAAATCAGGCTTTTGAACGGCTTGCTCTGCCGTCTTGATAGATTTTATTCCGCCGCTTCGCGGAGCACCTCGATGCCGGCCAGGTACTTTTCCGCCTCGAGCGCGGCCATGCAGCCGAGCCCGGCGGCGGTCACCGCCTGACGGTAGATGTCGTCGGTCACGTCGCCGGCGGCAAACACGCCGGGCACGTCGGTGCGGGTCGAATCTGGCGCCGTCCACAGATAGCCATTCGGCTTCTGCTTCAGCTTGCCGACAAACAGCTCCACCGCCGGCGCATGGCCGATCGCCACGAACACACCGTCGACCTTGAGATGGCTGATCTCGCCCGTCACCGCATTCTTGAGCTTCAGCCCTTCGACCGAAGGTGGCAGCGGCGTCTTGCCGGGCCGGCCGGTGATCTCGTCGACGATCGTGTCCCAGATGACGCGGACATTGTCCTTCTTCAACAGCCGCTCACGCAGGATGCGCTCGGCGCGGAAATCATTGCGCCGATGAATGACGGTCACGCTCTTCGCCAGATTGGAGAGATAGAGCGCCTCCTCCACCGCCGAATTGCCGCCGCCGATCACCGCGACATCCTTGCCGCGGTAGAAAAAGCCGTCGCAGGTGGCGCAGGCCGACACGCCGAAGCCCATGAAGGTCTGCTCGGTCGGAATGCCCAGCCACTTCGCCTGCGCGCCGGTGGCGATGATCAGCGCGTCCGCCGTGTAGGTGGTGCCGGAATCGCCCTTGGCGCGGAACGGCCGCACGTTGAGATCGACCTCGGTGATGATGTCGTTGATGATGTCGGTGCCGACATGCTCGGCCTGCTTCAGCATCTGCTCCATCAGCCACGGACCCTGGATCGGATCGGCGAAGCCCGGATAGTTTTCGACATCGGTGGTGATCATCAACTGGCCGCCCTGCTGCAGGCCGGCGACGAGCATCGGCTTCAGCATGGCGCGCGCGGCATAGACCGCGGCGGTATAGCCGGCCGGGCCGGAACCGATGATAAGGACAGGCGCATGTTTGGTGGTCATCTAAAGCCTCTGCGGGGCAGACAATCGAGTGTGCCTTGGAAAAAGACGTGAAATGTCGCTGGTAATGTAAGGGTTGCCAACCACGCCAGCAAGACGAACGGGCCGTCGTCCCCGGAAAGCTTCGGCCCATAGGCATATTCGCGCAATCGCCGCTTTCGTTACCGCCCTAAAATCGCCTGACCAAGGGCTGGCATCGACACAAAAGTCGTTTAATGACGAGATCGCGAAAGATTCTTGCGCTTAAGCTGAGACAGCCATGCCCCTGAAAGCCGACCTCGACGCCATCGACTGGAAGATTTTGCGTGAGCTTCAGGGCGACGGGCGCATGACCAATGTCGAACTGTCGAGCCGCGTCGGCATTTCCGCCCCGCCCTGCCTGCGCCGTGTCCGGCGGCTGGAGGAAACCGGCATCATCAGGGGCTATCGCGCCTTGCTCAACGCGCCGGCGCTCGGCATGGACGTCGTCGCCTTCTGCCTGATCGGCCTGCATCACCAGGCCGATGCGGAGCTCAAAACCTTCGCCGAGCGTACGCGCGGCTGGCCGATCGTGCGCGACGCCTGGATGGTATCGGGCGAATCCGATTTTCTGCTGCATTGCGTGGCGAGTGACCTCGGCACCTTCCAGACCTTCGTCATCGAACAGCTGGCCTCGGCGCCCAATGTCGACACGGTGCGCACCGCACTCACCATCCGCCGCGTCAAGGATGAAGGGCTGGTGGCGTTTTCGACCTAAGCCAAAAAACTTCCTTAAAATCGTTATAAAACAACTGGATAAGGCCGGAACCTGAATCGATTTTGCAGATCAAGCCGAGAGCGCTTCGATCGCCGTCAGCAGTCCGTCCCGATCATTGCACTTGCGCAGCGGCAGAACCTCAAATCCCGGTTGCTTGCTTTCCACGCCGTCGACCAGCCAGCCGCGCGGTAGGCCGGCTCGCCGGCCGGCTTCCATGTCCGCCCGCTTGTCGCCGACGATCAGCGAGTGCCCAAGATCGAGGTGAAGACGTTTCTGCGCCTCGAACAGCATGCCCGGATTGGGCTTGCGCATCGGGTGGTCGGCGACCGCCAGTGGCCCGCTGCCCGCCTCGTGATAGGCGCAGGCCAGAACCATATCGACCACGGCATTGCCATCGGCAAGCAGTTCTAGAACCCGGCCGTTGACGGCGGCAAATTCCTTCCAGCCGAAATAGCCCCGTGCAATGCCGGACTGGTTGCTGACGATCACGACCGGGATGTTGCCCCGGTTAGCTGCCGCGATGACCGGCACGATGCCGTCGCGCAGCGCCATTTTGGCTGGATCGTCGGGATAACCGGTATCGACATTGATGGTGCCGTCGCGGTCGAGGAACAGCGCCGGCGTGTTGGCCGGGAACACCCGTGAACCGACCCGCTCGACCCACAGGCCGGGCTCAGCCAGCGGGTATGGGCCGGAGGCGCCGGTGTCAGCCATCGCTGAGACGCGCTTCGACCACTTCGCAGAGATAATGGTAGAGGCACAGATGCCCCTGCTGGATGATCGGCGTCGAGGTCGAGGGCACGTTGAGCAGGATGTCGGTGAGCGGCTTCAGCTTGCCGCCGGTGTCGCCGGTAAGACTGATCACCGTCATGTCCATCATCCGTGCCTGCTCGGCGGCCGCAAGGATGCTCGGCGAATTGCCGCTGGTCGAGATCGCCAGAAGCACGCCGCCGGCGGCGCCATGCGCCTCGACCTGACGCGAAAACACCGTGTCGAAGCCGTAGTCATTGCCCCATGCAGTCAGCACGGCGGCATTGGCTGGCAGCGCGATGACATTGTAGGCCTTGCGCTCCCTAAGGAAGCGGCCGACCAGTTCGCCGGCAATGTGGATGGCGTCGCTGGCCGAACCGCCATTGCCAGCGATCAGCAAAGCCTTACCGGACGAAAGCGCGGTGACGATAGCCACTGCCGCCCGCTCCATCTCGCCGGTCAGGTCGCGCTCGACCATCGCGTTGATCGCAGCCGCCGAGCGGACAAGGTAATCGTTCAGTCCGGACATGAAATCCCTCAGTTGGTGGCGCCACCGGCGCGCAATTTGCCGATCGTGCCGGTGGTGCTCTTGCCGGCGACGAGATCGACCAGCACGACACGGCCGCCCGCCTTCTGCACCACATCGGCGCCGACCACGGTTTCGACGGTGTAGTCGGCGCCCTTGACCAGAATGTCGGGCAGCAGCGCCTCGATCAGCGCCAGCGGCGTGTCCTCCTCGAACACGACGACGGCGTCGACGGAAGCCAAAGCGGCGAGCACACAGGCGCGGTCATGCTGGTCGTTGACCGGGCGCCCCGGCCCTTTCAGCCGGCGCACCGAGGCGTCGCTGTTGAGCCCGAGCACCAACCGATCGCACTGGCTGCGCGCCGCGTGTAGCAGGCTGACATGGCCTGCATGGAGGATGTCGAAACAGCCATTGGTGAAGCCGACGGTCAAACCCTCATCCTTCCACGTCGCCACCATGCGAGCGGCCGATGCGGCATCGAGGATGGCGTCCTTGTGCGCGGTCGGGCCATGCGAGCGAAACAGCGCGCCGGTTAGCTCCTCGACGGTGAGCCGCGCCGTGCCGCGCTTGCCGACCACCACGCCACCGGCAGCATTGGCGATGGAGGCGGCCATGACGCGATCGGCGCCCGCGGCCAGGGCCAGCGCGAAGCTGGCGATCACCGTGTCGCCGGCGCCCGAAACGTCGAACACTTCGCGCGCCTGGGTGGCGATGTGGCGCGCCTCATCTGCGCCGACGACGCTCATGCCCTTTTCGCTGCGGGTGGCGACGACAAAGTCGAAGCCGTGCGCCGTAATCAATTCGCGAGCCGCAGCCACAATCTCGTCATCGGCGAAAACCGGATGACCGACCGCTTCACCAAGCTCCTTGCGGTTGGGGGTGATGGCGGTCGCGCCGGCATAGCGCGCATAATCGCGCCCCTTGGGGTCGACCAGCACCGGCTTCTCGGCCTCGCGGCAGATGGCGATCAGTTCGGCGGCCACGCCGTCGAGCAGGATGCCCTTGCCGTAATCGGACAGGATGACGATGTCGGCGCGAGAGAGTGCTTCCCGGAAATGCTGGATCAGGCCTGCCCGCTCGGCCACGTCGAGCGGCTTGATCTCTTCCTCGTCGAAGCGCAACACCTGCTGGTTGAGCGCGCTGAAGCGGCTCTTCGACGACGTCATGCGGCCGCGCTCCTGCGCCAGGCCCGCCGTATCGGCGCCGAGTTCGCGCAGCATGCGCATGAGATTGTCGCCGGCCACATCGGTGCCGATCACCGAGACCGGTATAGCGGCTGCACCCAGCGAAACGATGTTGGCGACGACATTGCCGGCGCCGCCCATCGTCGAGGTCTCGCCGCGCCCGTGCAGCACCGGAATCGGCGCTTCCGGCGATATCCGCTCGATGACGCCATTGACGAAACGGTCGAGGATGAAGTCACCGACCACCAGCACGGCGACGTCGCCAAAGCGGGCAATGGCGCGGTGCAAAGGTTCGGGCGAAGGCGGATCGTGCTTGATCATGTCACTGGCAATGCGAGGGAAAGGCCGATCTCAATCACGCTGAAAATTGTCAATTTACGGGCCGGATCGTTCATGGCGAAGCCGATATACCGCAAATCCACGCAGCGCAACGTCAGGCAGCCGTCAGCTCTTCTGCAACGCAACGTGGACGCCCAGTCCAACCAGCACCGCCCCGCCCGCCCGCTGCATCATCCGCTGCGCCCGGCTGGAGCGCTTGAGCCGGACGATGACCGCACCGGCCAAAAACACGCAGACGATATCGGCGGAAGAAAACATCAGATTGACGATGGTGCCCAAAACGACGAACTGCAGCCAGACTGGCAAAGCCGCCGAGGCATCGATGAACTGCGGCAGGAACGCCATGAAGAAGATCGCCGTCTTCGGATTGAGCACCTCGACGGTGATGCTCTCGAAAAAGGCCCGTCGCGCCGATTTCCGCTCGATGGCCGGCAATGCCGCATCGCCCTCCCCGCGCTTGCGAAACAGCGAGACACCAAGCCAGATCAGGTAGAGCGCGCCGATCAGCTTAACCGCCATGTAGAGCGGCGGCACGGCGTGGAACAGCACCGACAGGCCGGCGGCCGCGGCAAAGACATGGAAATAGCCGCCAAGATGGATGCCGAGTGCCGCCGTCAGCCCCGACCAGCGCCCGCGCGCCATGGTCTGCGCGGCCGCGTAAAGCATGGCTGGACCCGGGATGTAGGCGAAGATCGCCGTGGTGACGAAAAACGCAATGAGCAGTTCGGTCGACGGCATTTTTGTCCCTCACTATGTGGGCTTCGACTGAGGCGGGGAGCCTTGCAGCCCAATGGCGCAGCCGCCTGCTTCATCGACAGCCCGGCTGGCCTCCCTTATAAGGACCGGAATCGCAAGCAACCAGAGGCCTTCATGATCATCGTCACGGGCGGCGCCGGCATGATCGGCTCCAACATAGTCGCCGCACTCAACGCCGAAGGCCATGACGACATAATCGTCGTCGATGACCTCACCGATGGCCACAAGATCGCCAATCTGGCCGATCTCAAGATCGCCGACTATCTCGACAAGGACGAATTCCTGCCGCGCCTGGAAGCCGGCGACCTCGGCCGCATCGAGGCTGTGTTCCATCAGGGCGCCTGCTCGACCACCACCGAGTGGAACGGCAAGTACATGATGGATGTGAACTACGCCTATTCGAAGCGGCTGCTGCATGCCTGCCTGTCGCTGCGGGTCCCCTTCCTCTACGCCTCCTCGGCCTCGGTCTATGGCGGCGGTTCGGAGTTTCGCGAGGATCCGGCGCTGGAGCGGCCGCTCAATGTCTATGCCTATTCGAAAAAACTGTTCGACGATTATGTCAGGCGGACCGTCTTCGATACCGACCATTCGCAGGTCACCGGCCTGCGCTATTTCAACGTCTACGGGCCGCGCGAGGCGCACAAGGGCGCCATGGCCTCAGTCGCCTTCCATCTGTTCAACCAGGTCGGGCGCGGCGAAAACCCGAAGCTGTTCGGCGCCTATGACGGTTTTGGCCCTGGCGAACAGAGCCGCGACTTCATTCATGTCGGCGATGTCGCCGACGTCAATCTGTGGCTGTGGAAGCGGGGCTCAAGCGGCATCTTCAACTGCGGCACCGGCCGCGCCCAGCCGTTCCGCGCCATCGCTGAAACCGTCATCGACACGCTGGGCAAAGGCGAGATCGAGTTCATCGAATTCCCCGACCATCTCAAGGGCAGCTACCAGAGTTTTACCCAGGCTGATATGTCCCGCTTGCGCGCAGCCGGCTATAACGGGCAATTCCGCAGTGTGGAAACCGGCGTCAGAGACTATGTCGAATGGCTGAAAGCCCAACGATCCTCGTGATCGGCCCACGCTGGGTGGGCGACATGGTCATGGCGCAGTGCCTGTTTTCGGCGCTGAAGGAACTCCATCCCAACGCCGCCATCGACGTGCTGGCTCCGGCCTGGGCAGCCCCCTTGGTCAAGCGCATGCCCGAACTGCGCCAGCAGATTGATTTTCCGCTGAAACCCGGCGCGCTCGAATTCACCATTCGCCGCCGCTTCGGCCGCCTGCTGCGCGGCCGCTACGACATGGCGTATGTCCTGCCGGGGAGCTGGAAATCGGCGCTGATCCCGTTCTTTGCCCGCATTCCACGTCGCTTCGGCAATTTGCGCGAAATGCGCTATGGCCTGCTGACCGACATCGTTCCGCTGCCCGACAGCGTCAAGCGGCGCACCGCGCAGGCCTATTTCGGCCTTGCCCAAGGCGGACATTTCCAGCCGCCGCACCTCACCGTCGATACCGGCAACCAGAAAGAGCTTCTGGCCCGCTTCGAGCTGCAGCCGGGAAAATTCGTCGCCATGATGCCCGGCGCCGAATTCGGCCCGGCCAAACGCTGGCCGAGCGAAAGCTATGCCGGCCTCGCCCGCGAGATGATGGCAAAAGGTTTTCGGGTCGCGCTGTTCGGCTCGAAGAATGATCGCGATGTCACCGCCGAGATTTCAGCACTGGCACCCGGCGTCGTCGATCTCGCCGGCAAGACACGGCTGGAGGACGCCATCGACCTGATCGCGGCGGCACGACTGGCGGTGTCCAATGACAGCGGGCTGATGCATGTCGCGGCTGCCGTCGGCACGCCGGTCGTCGCCGTCTACGGTTCGACCTCGCCTGAAAACACGCCGCCGCTGGCTAAACAGCGCGAGCTGATCTGGCTGCATCTGTCCTGCTCGCCCTGCCACCAGAAGACCTGCCCGCTCGGCCATCTCAACTGCCTGAAGACGCTCGACGTCGCCCGCGTGGCAGCGGCGGCGGATCGTTTGCTGGAAATCCCGGCCGCCGCATGAAGGTGCTGATCGTCAAGACATCGTCGATGGGCGACGTCATCCACACCTTCCCCGCCGTCGAGGATGCGCGCCGCAACCGCCCTGACATTTCCTTTGATTGGTGTGTCGAGGAGGCCTTTGCCGGCATCGTCGCGCTGCATCCGGCGATCGCAACCATCCACAAGGTGGCGATCCGGCGCTGGCGCAAGCAGCTTTTCGATAGCGGTACATGGCGCGAGATGGCCGGCCTGCGCCGGGAACTGCACGCGGCCCAGTACGATCTGGTCATCGATGCGCAAGGGTTGTTGAAGTCGGCCTTTGTCGCCATCCAGGCCGCCGCGCCGGTTGCCGGTTTCGACCAAGCAAGCGCGCGGGAACCCTCGGCAACGTTGTTTTACAAGCGCAAATACGCCGTGCCGCGCGACCTGCACGCCATTGAACGCACGCGCCGGCTGTTCGGGCTGGCGCTTGGTTACGAGCCGGATTTATCGGCGCTGGCATCGGGGATTGTGCCGCCTCCGGGCGGCCTGGCCGGCATCGATGGCAAAACGGCCTTCCTGCTGCACGGCACCAGCCGCGAGGACAAGAAATGGCCGGCCGAAGACTGGATCGGAGCCGCTCGCCTGCTGGTTGGGCGGAGGATGACGCCGGTCACCACCTGGTCGAACGAGCGCGAGAAGGCCGTGGCCGAGGCGATCGCGCAAGCGGTGCCGGCAACAATCGTGGTGCCGAAATCGCCGCTATCCGACATCGCCGCGATCCTCGGCCGTTCGACGCTGGTCATCGGCGCCGACACCGGCCTGACCCACCTCGCCAGTGCCTTCGGCCTGCCAACTGTCGCGGTATTCCTGGCGACGGAGCCGGGGTTAACCGGCCCGCGCGGGCAATATGCCTCAACGCTGCTGGCCGCATCAGGGGAGCGCTTGACGCCGGCTGAGGTTGTGGCGGAAGCTGAAAAGCAACTGGCGCTCAAATCCAGAGCGCCGGCTTAGAACCTTTCGGAATTATCTGAGGTCCTAGATGAACTGCACCTGGACGATCTCGTAGCCCCTGGCACCGCCGGGCGCATTGACCTCGATGGCGTCGCCGACTTCCTTGCCGATGAGCGCGCGCGCGATCGGCGACGAGATCGAGATGCGGCCAGATTTCACGTCCGCTTCCTGGTCGCCAACGATCTGGTAGGTCTTCTTTTCCTCGGTGTCCTCGTCGACCAGCACCACCGTGGCGCCGAACTTGACCTTGTCGCCGCTGAGCTTGGTAACGTCGATCACTTCGGCCCGCGCGATATAATCTTCGAGCTCGTTGACGCGGCCCTCATTGAGGCTCTGCGACTCCTTGGCGGCATGATATTCGGCATTTTCGGACAGGTCGCCATGCGAGCGCGCTTCGGAGATCGCCTCGATGATGCGCGGCCGCTCTTCCTGCTGGCGCCAACGCAGTTCTTCCTTCAATGACGCGAACCCCTCGCCTGTCATCGGGACCTTGTTCATGATGCCTAACCTTTCCTGCCGCCACCCCCGCGTTTCGGGGAAAGCCTTGTCGATGGGTACAAAAAGAAAACGGGTCCGGCAGCCTCGGGCTAACGGAACCGTTTCACCGCAATTTCCCCTAATATAGCGATCTTCGCGCGCTTTTCACGCTGAAAAAGCGGGCTTTTGAAAAATCATGAGCCGATTGTGCAGTTGCCGTGGCGGAATGCGCGTTGTGTTGCGGCTAAGACAACAAAAAGCCGGCTGCGATTGCTCGCAACCGGCCCAGAGAAGCCATTGGGGTGGGGTCAGCTTCTCATGAAATGGTAGATCTGTTCGGCCAGCATGCCGTATTCGCGCGAGCCTTTGCCGGTGCGCTTCTCGATCTCGGCCAGCTGCTCCTGGGCGCCAGCCAGGTCGCCGATCTGCAGATGCGCCTCGCCGAGATATTCGCGCACCAGCGTGTAATCGGGATTGATGCGCAGCGCTTCCTCGTAATAGCCGAGCCCGACCGTGACGCGGCCGGAATGGCGGTGCGAATAGCCGAGATAGTTGAGGATGCGCGGATCCTGCTTGTTGGCGGCCAGGCTGAGCACGGCGATCGCCTCATCATAGCGGCCGGCCATCGCCAGATCGTGGCCGGCCTCATAGATATTGTTGTCGTCGAGCATGCCGTATTTCGGCGCGACGCACTTCTTGAGCTTCTTGTCCCAGACCTCGCCCTTCTTGCATTTCGTGCTCCCGCCGTCACCGCCTCCGCCGCCCTCGCCGGCGGTAAATGCTGGCGCCGCAAACAGCGGCAGAGCGACAACAGCTAGAACTTGAATCAGCAAACGTCTGCGCATCGAAGCCTCCTTGAGGGATAATGATGAAATGCTAACGCCAGGCGGACGCCATTTCATCCCGGAAAAGCCGCGCCGCGAAAACTATTTGCCAAAACCACTTCAAAAGACAGGCGGGCAAGTCGGAATCCCGCCGGCGGTGAGCCAAGCCGGCCGAACGGACGTGACGCGCGCTGCAAATCCGCTATCATCCGGGAAATGACCAGCGGAGTGCGAGAGAGTGCAACAGCGCCGTGAACGGGAATGGGAGCTATCGATCGGCCCGGACACCGTGCGGCTGTTCATTCTCAAGGCAAAGGGTCTGAGCGCTGCCGTCAACGAAGACTATACCGACGGCGCCGAGCATGAGGTCGAGTTCGACGGCGACACGCACGACAATCACCACCATGACGGGCTTGCGGAGGAGAGCTCGGAAAACCTCACCGAGGAAGAGCTGCGCGAACTGATCAACGACCTCAATGTCGACGAGGCGGCCGAATTGATCGCGCTGGCCTGGGTCGGCCGCGGCGACTATGACGCAGCGGAATGGTCCGATGCGGTTGCCGCCGCGCGCGAGCGCGCCAACAAGCGCACGGCAAAATATCTGCTCGGCATGCCGCTTCTGGCCGACTGGCTGGAAGAAGGGCTGGAGGCGATCGGCGCGTAACGCCGGGGTAACCGATCGTGATCGGGCGCATGCGCTTTTCCCGGCAACCTCCGCAAGCCCACGCCGTTTAGGACCGATGGCGGCGCTTGTCTTTTCCAGAATGTGCGGGTTGGCGCTGGCCATGGTGGTGGCCGGATTGCTCACGACGCCTGCCGACGCGAAGCACAGACGGCCTCACAAGCCGTCCTGGGTTGAGCAACTGCTGACACAACGGGCCGACCAGCCGTCAAAGGCGCGCAGCAAGCATCGCCCGAAATCACGCGGCAAGCGGCATATCGTGCCGAACCAGGCGGAACCGAAAACGCCGGATCCGCAGCCCTCAGCTGACGACATTCCGGTGCCCAAGGCGCGCCCCGAGGAAGCGCAGAAGACCGACGCCGCAAAGACCGAAGAGCAAAAGACCAGTGGTGCACCCAACCGGTCCGATGACGATCGGTTCAATGAAGAAAAATCCCGATATAAGAAACAGGCGCGGCCCGAACCGTCAGCCCCAGAGCCGTCAGGCTCGGAGCCGTCAGCCAATACCGAGAGTAGGCCTGAGCCGCCGGCAGTGGTGCCCGTTCCGACACAAAGGCCCGACGTCACAAAGCCGGAGGTAGAGCCGCCGGTCGTCGCCCCGCAACCGTCTGAAAAACCCGCGGATGCCGACGACAAGAAGATGCTCCCCGACCCTCGCTCGGGCGATTTGCCCGATGCAAAAATGCCGGCGGAGGAAGTTGCCTGTCGCGAGCGGCTGACGGCGCTTGGCGTCGAATTCGAAGAGCACAAGGCGGAAAGTAATCCCGATATCGGCTGCTCGATCCCCTATCCCATCGTGCTGAAGACGCTCGGGAAATCCATCGCCATCGGCCCCGCGACCGAGCTCAACTGCCCGATGGCCGAAGCGGCCGCCCGCTTTGCCGCCAATGTCATCCAGCCCACGGCAAAGGCTGAATTCGGCGCCGACCTGAAATCGATCAACCAGGCATCGGCCTTCGTCTGCCGGCCGCGCAATGGCACACGCAAACTGTCGGAACACGCATTCGGCAACGCCTTCGATATCGCCAGCTTCACCTTGTCTGACGGCCGGAAGATCGAAGTCGGTCCAACGCCGCCCGAGAAGGACGGCAAATTCCTCAACGCGGTGCGCAAGGCTGCCTGCGGACCGTTCAAGACCGTGCTCGGACCGGGCGCGGACTCTGATCACGCCCTGCATTTCCATCTCGATCTCGAACCGCGTCGGCACGGCGGCACCTTCTGCCAATGATCGTCCGCCTGCCGCATTTCAGCCGCAGGCGTGAATGCGGCCGCTGAGTTTTCCTTTACCCTTGATCGTTAAAATCCCACCGATCAGGGACAGGGATTCCGCCCATGGCCGGAATATTTCGCGCCGCCGCGATGGTCGCGCGCCAATCGAAACGCGCAGCGATGGTGGCCGCCGGCCTTGCGCTGGCCGCCGTTTCTGCCTGCAACACCGGCAGCGTGCTGTCGCTGCAGCCGGCCGTCGATGTCGGCGCCCAGACTGCTGCCGTACCGCAGTATGAAGGCATGCAGAAGCTCGTCCCGTCCAATCCCTACATGACCGCCGCCTATCCGCGCATGGACGAGCCGATGTCGGAGCCCGAGCAGATGCCGGCCAGCGAAACCGACTGCCGTGGAGAATTGCGGCGACTCGGCGTCGTCTACACCGATGTCCAGCCGATCCATGAGGGACAGTGCGGCATCGACTATCCGGTCAAGGTTTCGGCCATTGGCGGCATCCAGATGAAACCGGCGGCGACATTGACCTGCGACATGGCCGCCAGCTTCGCCGCCTGGACGAAGAACGAACTCGTTCCCTCCGCCCGCTGGCGCTATTTCTCCGGCGTCAAGACCATCCACCAGGGCTCGAGCTATTCCTGCCGCAACATCGCTGGCGAAGGTGTTTTGTCCGAGCACGGCAAGGGCAACGCGCTCGACGTCATGAGCATCGAGCTCAACAATGGCGACGACATCGACGTGCGCAAGCCCGGCCTGTTCGCTTTCCGCACCCGTGGCTTCCTCAACAATGTGCGCGCCGACGGCTGCCAGTATTTCACCACCGTGCTCGGTCCCGGCTACAATTACGACCACCGCAACCATTTCCATTTCGACATCAAGAACCGCAAGAGCGGCTACCGCGCCTGCCGCTAGCCGGCTCTTTGCCAAAGCCCCGTCACGCCGCATAAAGTGACGCCTCGCAGGCAGGCGGCGACAGGTGGGACAGAGAAGCCTCAGACGACGCGCAACGATCTGGCTTGCGGCTTTCGTGGCCGCCTGGCTGGCGCTCGCCTATGTCGCCGCACCTGAATTCTGGACATTCAGGGATCGCGGCTTTCGCAAGCAGACCTTCGAGATGGTGACGCACACGCCGCAAGGCATTCCTGGCGACCCGATCAATGTCGGCCTTGTCGGCAGCGAAAAGGAGCTTGTGCATGCCTTCGCCGTGGCCGGTTGGGACACGGCAGACGGCGTGACGCTGAAGACAGCGATCGAAATCGGGGAAAGCGTGCTGTTCGACCATCCCTATCCCGACGCCCCGGTCAGCCGGCTGCTGTTCGAAGGCCGCGCCCAGGACCTCGCCTTTGAAAAACCGGTCGGCGACAGCGCCGACCGGCGTCATCATGTCCGCTTCTGGCGCACCGATGCGACCGGCGACGATGGCCGCCCGCTCTGGCTGGGCTCGGCCAGCTTCGATCGTGGCGTTGGGCTGAGCCACGACACCGGCGCCATTACCCACCATATCGGCCCCGACATCGACGCTGAGCGCGATCTCGTGATCCACGACCTGAGTGCGGCCGGCATGGTGATCTCGGTGAGCGATATCCCCGGCATCGGCGCCACCAAAGCCGGACGCAATGGCGGCGGCGATCCCTATTTCACCGACGGCAAGGCCATCGTCGGCGTGCTCAGGCAACTTCCCTGAACCACTGTCATTTTTCAAAAATCAACGCGGACTATTTTCCAGCGGCCTGCGGCAATGCTATTGACCCCTGATGCTATACGTCGAAATCGCTACCGTGGTCGTCCTCATCTGTGTGAACGGCCTTCTGTCGATGTCGGAGCTCGCCATCGTTTCGTCGCGCCCGGCACGGCTCAAGGCGATGATCGACCGCGGCGTCAATGGCGCCGGGCGCGCGCTGGCGCTCGGCTCCAACCCCGGCAAATTCCTGTCGTCCGTGCAGATCGGCATCACCTTGGTAGGGGTGTTGTCGGGCGCCTTCTCCGGCGCCACGCTGGGTGACAGGCTGTCGGTCTTCCTGGCCTCGACCGGCATCCGCGAGAGCGTCGCCGACCCGCTCGGCGTAGGCATCGTCGTCGCCATCATCACCTATTTCTCGCTGATTGTCGGCGAACTGGTGCCCAAGCAGATCGCATTGCGCGATCCGGAACGCGTTGCTGCCCGCGCCGCTCCGGCGATGACCATCCTTGCCACTGTCTCGGCGCCGCTCGTCTTCCTGCTCGACATTTCCGGCCGCGCCATATTGTGGCTGCTCGGCCAGCGCGGCGAAAGCGACGAGAAGGTCACCGACGAGGAGATCAAGATGCTGGTCGCCGAGGCCGAGCATCACGGCACCATCGAATCCGACGAGCGGCGCATGATTGCCGGCGTCATGCGGCTCGGCGACCGCGCCGTGCGCGCGGTGATGACGCCGCGCACCGAGGTCGACTGGATCAATCTGCAGGCCGATGAGAGCGCCATCCGCAAGCTGTTGATGGACACTCAGCATTCGCGCCTGCCGGCGGGCGATGGCGGCGTCGATGTCATGGTCGGCGTCGTCCAGACCCGCGACGTGCTGGCGGCGATCCTTGCCGGCCGCCCGCTCGACCCACGCAAGCACGTGCGCGCCGCCCCCATCGTCTATGACCAGGCCGACGCGCTGGACGTGCTGCAGAAGCTGAAGGATTCCGACGTGCCGATGGCCCTGGTGCATGACGAATACGGCCATTTCGAAGGCATCGTCACCCCCGCCGACATTCTCGAAGCCATCACCGGCGTGTTCCGCGCCGACCTCGATGCCGGCGAGGAGGAAAACGCCGTCAAGCGCGAGGATGGCTCATGGCTGCTCGCCGGCTACATGCAGGCCGACGAGATGGCCGAAGTTCTCGGCATCGACCTGCCGGAGAACCGCGACTACGAGACCGTCGCCGGCTATGTGCTGTCGCACATGCACCATCTGCCGGCGACCGGCGAATGCGTCGACGCGCAAGGTTGGCGCTTCGAGGTCGTCGACCTTGACGGCCGCCGCATCGACAAACTGATCGCCACCCGCCTGCCCAGCGGCCATCGCGAAGTGGTGCGCTGACAACAGCGCCGCTTCAGACCGCAGCTTCGATCGGTTCGGCAAGTCTGGGATTGGAACGCGAGGCGATCAGGCAACTGGCAACGATCAGGGCGGCGCCAGCCAGCGTGGTCCAGGTCGCCGCCTCGTCGAAGAACAGCCAGCCAAACACGATCGCCCAGATGAAGGCCGAGTACTCCGTCGGGATCAGATATTGCGCTTCGGCGCGCGCATAGGACCAGCTCATCAGGTATTGGCCGGAGAGCGACAGTGCCGTCACGCCGGCCAAGGGAAGCCAGAGATTGCCCGGCAGGGAAACCGCCAGCCAGGGCGCGGCGGGGAGAAGGACAGCGGCAACGCACAGGTTCTGGAACAGCATGATCTCGACTGGTTTGGCCACCAGCGCCTGCCGCCGCGAGAGGATCAGATTGTAGGCGTAGAACACCGTCGATGCGAGCACAGCCACCGTGCCAAGCAGAGCATCCCCGGTATAGTTCCCTTGCCCGAACTGTCCGGCCATGATGATGACGACACCGGCAATGCCCGCCAGCGACGCCCAGATCGCCTGCCGCTGTATGCGTTCGCCCAAGAGCAGCGCGGCCAGCAGAAGAGCAAACAGCGGCGCGACGAAACTAAGCCCGATCCCATCCGCCAGCGGCAGCCTGGCAAGCCCCCAGAAGAACGACAGCAGGACGATACCGACGACGATGGCGCGTAGCGCGTGCAGTCTGAGCACGGAGGGCGTGGGAAGCGAGCGCGGCCCCGCCGCCCAGGCCGTGCCCGCGACCACGGTCGCGAGCATGCTGCGCCACAGCACCGTGTTGTAGACGCCGACGGCGATGACCAAGATCTTCATCGCCGCATCCATGGCCGACAGAAGGAAGATCGCAAGCGCGCAGACCAGCACCGGGATCATAGGGGAAACGACGCCTGTCAGGCTGGGTGATTTCACGGGGACCGCTCATGTGATGGATCGCGGCCGATATATCAGGGCAAAACGGCAGGGCCAGATGGCAGCCCTGTCCATATGCCGGTCCAAGGCAAGTTTGCCTCAGTGCGCGTCCGGCGGCGGCGCCTTCGGCGTGACGTTGCGCAGGAAGGGAACCAGCGCGGTGGCGATGACGAAGGCAACCATGATGACCAGGAACGCATCGGCATAGGCCATGGTGGAGGCCTCGCGATAGGCAAGTTGCCAGAGCTCCTTCAGCGCCGCGGCATGACCATCGTCGACAGCACCCGGCAGCTACCCATAGCGCTGCCCGACATTGTCGAGGAGCCGCATCGCCGCCTCGTTTTGCGGCGTCAGATGCGAGGCGATGGTCAGAAAATGGAAGTTGGTGCGGTCGTTCAGGATCGCGCCACAAATGGCGATGCCCACCGCGCCGCCCAGATTGCGCATCGTATTGAACAAGCCGCTGGCATACTTCAGCCGCTCCGGCGGCAGGCTGCCGAGGCCGAGATTGACGCTTGGCGCCACGGCGAAGACCTGCGGAAACCCACGAAAGATTTGCGGCAGAAGCAGTTGCGCGGCGCCCCACTGGCTGGTGATGGCGCTGAAGCTCCACATCGAGGCGCCGAAAGATGCCAGCCCGAACATCATCAGCCAGCGCGTGTCGAAGCGCTTGGCGAGGAAGATGTAGACGGGCACGCCGACCATCGAGGCGACGCCGGTGGAAAACACCGCCACCCCGGTCTGGAAGGCGTCGTAGCCGCGGACATAGCCGAGGAACAGCGGCGTCAGATAGATCGTGGCAAAGATGCCGATGCCGGTGACGAAGGAGAGGAAGCAGCCGATGGCAAAGTTGCGGTTGCCGAAGGCGCGAAAGTAGACCACCGGCTGCGCATAGGTCAGGCTGCGGATGACGAACAGAACCAGGGTAACGCTGGCAATGATGGCGCCGTTGCGGATCGTTGCGTCGTCGAACCAGTTCCAGCGCGTGCCCTCCTCCAGCACATATTCGGCCGTGCCGAGGCTGACCGCCATCAGCACCATGCCGATATAGTCAGCGCCCTTCAGCAGCGACGGATCGGCCTTGTCGATCTTGACCAGCAGCGCGACGAGGATGGTGATGATGGTGCCGGGAATGACGTTGACATAAAACAGCCAATGCCAGCTCAGCGTGTCGGTGATCCAGCCGCCGATCACGGGGCCGAGCGTTGGCGCGATCGACGCGATGCTGCCGACCACCGCCGCCGCATAGACCCGCCTCGGCCCCTGGAAATAGTGGAACGACGAGGTGAACACGGTCGGGATCATCGACGCGCCGAGCAGCCCCTGCAGTGCGCGGAACACGATCATGCTTTCGATGCTCCAGGCGAAGCCGCACAGCATGCTGGCCAGCGTGAAGCCGGCTGCCGAGAAGGTGAAAAGCCAGCGTGTCGAGAACACGCGGGTCAGCCAGCCCGACAGCGGGATGACGATGATTTCCGCCACGAGGTAAGAGGTCTGCACCCAGCCGATCTGGTCCTGTGCCGCCGACAGACCACCACCGATGTCCTGCAGCGAGGACGCCACGATCTGGATGTCGAGCAGCGCGATGAACATCCCCACGCACATCACCATGAACGGCAGGATGCTGGTGATGAAGGATTCCTGGCGCTCCGGCATGGCGTCCTCAGCGTGACGCGGTATCGACGGTGACCGTTGTCGACAGACCCGGCCGCAGCGCGACTTTCTGCGCCTGGTCCGGGTCGATCGTGATCCGGACCGGAACGCGCTGGACGATCTTGGTGAAATTGCCGGTCGCGTTCTGCGGCGGGATCACGCTGAAGATCGCCCCGGTCGCCGGGCCCAGGCTGGTGACGTGGCCTTTGAGCGGCGCATCGGGCGCAATGTCGGTGTAGACCGTCGCAGCCTGGCCGTCGGTCATGTCGCGCAGCTGGTCTTCCTTGAAATTGGCGTCGACCCAAAGGCCGGAGGTCGGAACGATGGTCAGGAGATAGCTGCCCGGCGAGACATAGGTGCCGACCTGCGCAAGCCTGTTGCCGACGACGCCGTCGAGGGGTGAGCGTATCTCAGTGAAGCCGAGATCGAGCTCGGCCGTATCGACGTCGGCCTTGGCCGCCGCGACAGCTGCGGTCGCTTCCGCGATCTGGGTGTTGAGCACGTCGAGCTGCTGTCTGGCGGCGGCAAGCCCGGCGCGCGAGGCGGCAACGGTAGCCTTGGCCTGACCGTCGGCGGCGAGGCTTCTCTGCGCATCCTGCTGCGTTCCGGCCCGGGTGCTGGCCAGCACTTCATAGCGCTTGGCATCCTGGGCGGTGAAAGTCGCGGCAGCGCTCTTGGCTTCGAGATCGGCCTCGGCCTGCTCGATCACCGAATTCTGCAACGATATCTGGGCGCGCAGATTGTCGAGGGCCGATTGCTGCTGCTGGACGGACGCCTGAGCATGCTCCAGCGCGGCCTTGAACGGCCGGTCGTCGATGCGGATGATGAGCTGTCCGGCGGCGACGTGCTGGTTGTCCTCGACGAGGATCTGATCGATGTGGCCGGCGACCCGCGGCGCCAGCGGCGTGACGTTGCCGCCGACATAGGCATCGTCGGTCGAGACGAGGAAGCGGCCGCCCTGCTACCACTCGACGCCATACCATCCGGCGGCACCGACGACGATCACGGCTGCCAGCGTCAGCCACGGCTTGCGGCGCTTTTTGGGGGGTGCGGGGATTTGCACGACCGGGGGCTGCGCCGGCTGCAGCTCGGCGGCGGAAAGAACCTTGTTCATTGGCGCGCCTCATCCGACCTGTGCTCAATCACCGTATTCTCTATAAGCGGAAGGCCTGAGCCCGCGCTGCTGAAGCGATAGCGCTGCCGCATACGGTCGGTGGCGGTCGGTCCCGTCGCCAGGATGAAGCCCTCGCTGTCGAGTTCACTGCCGGTTTGGCGGTCGACCAGAACCGGCTCGGCCCAGCGTCCATCCGCCCTGTCCACCATAACCAGGCTCGGGCCTTCGGGGGCCAGATGCTTGTTGCCCCAGGCGAGCAGGGAGAGGAGAACCGGGCGAAAATCGCGCGCCTTGGCGGTCAGCACATATTCATGGCGAAGCGGCCGTTCGCAGTAGACGCGCTTTTCGAACAGGCCGCGCTCGACAAGGCTGTTCAGCCGCCGCGTCAGAATGTTGGGCGCAATGTCCAGGCTCTTTTGAAACTGGTCGAAGCGCGTCAGGCCCTGGAACGCGTCCCTTAGCAGCAGGATGCTCCACCACTCACCAACAGCATCGAGGCTGCGCGCGATGGGGCATGGGCGGTTTTCGAAGCTTGTCTTTGCAACCATGACAGCGGTCTCTTTCATAATGAAAGTTACAGATAGCGGTGTGAGTTGCATTATGCAATTCACTCGGACGTGATCGAGCAGGGACACGAGCGCGTGGCGGCTCAAGGTCGGCAAGCAATGCCGGCGACGTGGCGTCAGAAGGGCTTTGTCAGATGCTCGCTTGCATGGCGAAGTACGGACTCCGAAAGCCGCCTGCCTCACCCATGATTGATCCACTGAGAGATTGGGAAACGCAGCCAAAGCCTCTATATCGGTAGCCATGGATGCATCGAACGAACACGCGCTAAACGACGAGCTTCTCCAAGATATCCAGCGTCTGTCCTTCGAGTATTTTCTCAACGAGGCCAACCCTGCCAACGGCCTGGTCGCCGACCGCAACACGCAGGCGTCGCCTGCCAGCATAGCCGCCGTCGGCCTCGCTTTGTCGTCCTATCCCGTCGGTGTCGAACGCGGTTTCATGACACGCGCGGCCGCAATCGAGCGCACGCTCGCCACGCTCCGTTTCTTCTGGAACGCTCCGCATGGGCCAGAGCCCGATGCCACCGGCTACAAGGGTTTCTACTATCATTTCCTCGACATGCAGACCGGCCGCCGCGTCTGGAAGTGCGAGCTGTCCACAGTCGATACCGCGCTCCTGCTTGCCGGCGTTCTGTCCGCCGGCGCCTATTTTGACCAGGACGATGGATCCGAGCTGGAAATCCGTCAGATCGCCGATGCGCTCTACCGCCGCGCCGACTGGCGCTGGGCGCAGAATGGCGGCCCCACCGTTACCCATGGCTGGCGGCCTGAAAAAGGCTTCCTGCGCTATCGCTGGGAAGGATTTGACGAAGCGCTGATCCTGTACGTGCTGGGTTTGGGCTCGCCAACCCATCCGCTGCCGCTCGAGAGCTACGCGGCCTGGCTGTCCAGCTACAAGTGGAAGACAATCTACGGCCGCGAACTGGTCTATGCCGGCCCGCTTTTCATCCACCAGTTCTCGCATATCTGGATCGATTTTCGCGGCATCCGCGATGCCTTCATGCGCGATCACGACAGCGACTATTTCCAGAACAGCCGCCAGGCGACCTACCTGCAGCGCGACTATGCCATCCGCAATCCGAAGGGACTGAACGGCTATGGCGAGAATTGCTGGGGCGTCACCGCCAGCGACGGTCCGGCCCCGACCAAGCGCGAAATGAGGCTCGATGGCCGCCGCTTCTTCGGCTATCTCGCGCGCGGCGCGCCTTTCGGCCCCGATGACGGCACGCTGTCGCCATGGGCGGCGATTACCTCCCTGCCCTTTGCGCCGGAAATCGTGCTGCCGGCGCTGCGCCATTTTCACGAGATGGACCTGCACGTGGGCAATCCTTACGGCTTCGTCGCAAGCTTCAATCCGACGATCGCCGCAGCCGACGGCCGCGCCTGTGGCTGGGTATCGCCGGACCACGTCGGCATCAATCAGGGGCCGATCGCCCTGATGATCGAGAATTACCGGTCGGACTTCCTGTGGCGGCTGATGCGCGGCGTGTCGGCCGTCACAACAGGTCTGCGCCGAGCCGGTTTTTCCGGCGGTTGGCTGTGACGGGCGGCGATCCATCACGCATGGCCGTCAACGAAAAAGGGCGGCGCAAGCGCCGCCCCTTGGGAAGATGATTGATCCTTGGGAGGATAAGGCTCAGGCCGCCTGGGCTTCACCGGCAATCGCGTCGGCCTGACGCGCAGCCTTGAGCACCCGGGCCCACCAGGCAACATCGTTGACCAGCGCGGCGGCAGCCTGGTTCAGATGCTCGATCTCCTCAAGCTTCTTTTCGCCCTGGCGTACCGCCAGGAAATCGCCCCAGGCGATGTGGACGGCGGACTTGACCGGCGCCATCTGCAGCTCAACGGCGGCAAGGCGCAGGTGCTCGACAGCACGCGAGCCGCCGACGCTGCCATAGCCGACGAAGCCGGCCGGCTTCTTGTTCCATTCATTGGCGGCATAGTCGATGGCGTTCTTCAGCACTGCGGTCGGGCCGTGATTGTATTCGGCGGCGGTGAAGATGAAGCCGTCGAACTCGGCGACCTTCTTCTGCCAACGCTGCGCAACTTCGTTCTGCGACGGTGCCCAAGCGGACGAGGCAACTTCATCGAAGAAGGGCAGCGGCCAGTCGCGCAGATCAACGATCTCGACATCGATGTCGGCATGCGATTTTGCGATCTTAGCGATCCACTGGGCGGGCACATCGGCGAAACGCGCGGCGCGTGTCGAACCGACGACGATGGCGATTTTGGGCTTGGACATGGGGCTCTCCATATATGTAAAAGCTGGTATCGTTTGGATACCGGCGCTATATGAGATACTGTCAAACCACTGCGCAAGGAGGCACCGTTTTGTTACTGAGGCACCCGCACAACACCGAAGACTGCCGCGCCGTCTCGGAAATCCTGCAGCGCGTCGGCGACAAATGGACCGTCCTGGTCGTCGGCAAGCTCGGCGGCGGGCCGCTGCGTTTCAATGAATTGCGCGCCGCCGTCGGCGGCATTTCGCAGAAGATGCTGACCACCACTTTACGCGGCCTGGAGCGCGACGGTTTCGTCACCCGAACCGTGTTCCCGACCATCCCGCCACGCGTCGATTACGAGCTGACCGAGCTAGGCCATGAGCTGCTGGTCCCGGTCGGCGCGCTGGGAGAATGGGCGCGTAAAAATACCGTGCGCGTCCAGGCAGCGCGCGAAAAATTCGACGGCGTGCACGCCTGAAACCCTTGCAGCGCAAGGACTTCGTCCTCGAAGACACGCAGTTCAGATTTGGCTGGGTCCGCCTGGCATCCTCGGCCGCGCCGTCGCGATCCAGCTGCCGCATGTCGTTCGCCGGCGCACCATCATTTTGAGGCGAATAAGCGTCCTCGCTGAGAGGCCTTCAGGCCTTTGACGCAGGGTTGCTGCAACACATCGTGCTGCACGTATCGGCCCTTGCAGTTCGCTGTTTGTCGACTGTCCGGTCGTGCTTGCAGGCGACGCTCGGAAGTTCTTTGCTGATCTCGGTATAGGCGGTGGTGCCAAGCAGACAGATCACCGCGACAAGGGCCGCCACGAGCCAGCCGTTCAGCATGTGTTGACGCATTGTCTTCCCTCCGCCATCCGCAAAATCGGAGACGAAGGCAACCATTGGATGTCGCGCAGCGCATCGCCCGCGTGGGGGATGTTACATAAGCGCGTCAGCTTTCCGCTGGAATCGGCTTCGGCTTGCCGTCGCTATCCAGCGCCACCATGACAAAATCGGCATGGGTGACCTTCTCCATCAGATCGGAGAGGTAGCGTTGTGCCCAGGCTTCGACCTTGAGCGTCATCGACGTGCGGCCGACGCGCTCGACATGGGTGTAGATGCACAGCGTGTCGCCGATCTTCATCGCCTTGGCGAAGGACATCTCCTTGACCGCCGCCGTCACCACGCGGCCCTTGGCGCGCTCGGCGGCGCGGATGCCGCAGGCAAGGTCCATTTGCGCCATCACCCAGCCGCCAAAGATGTCGCCGGCCGCATTGGCATCGGCCGGCATGGCCAGCGTGCGCAAGGTCAGATCGCCGATCGGCTGTCCGTCCGCGTAATGCACCATGCGCCAAATCCCCTGAAACGATTGCCCTCGATCCCGTACCGTCACGGCGCCGGGAGGTCAACGCGATGTGCGAGGCTGGTGGCGCAATGTCGTTTCCCTGCTGGCATTTCCGAACCAGGCGTCTCGCGGTCGCATTTTTCACAACGCATGCCGGAAGGTGCGGCGACTTGGCGAAGCCGTCGCGTCTAGGCTGCGCCCAGTTTTGCGGAGCCGCCAACACCAATCATGCAGACCTATGACTTCATCATCGTCGGCTCCGGCTCGGCCGGCTCGGTTCTCGCCGACAAACTGTCGGCTTCCGGCCGCTACTCCGTGCTGGTGCTGGAAGCTGGCGGCACCGACCGCCGTTTTTACGTCCAGATGCCGCTCGGCTATGGCAAGACCTTCTTCGACCCGGCGGTCAACTGGAACTACAAGCCCGAACCGGATCCCGGTCTCGGCGGCAATGTCGACCATTGGCCGCGCGGCAAGCTGCTCGGCGGCTCGAGCTCGATCAACGCCATGGTCTGGATCAGGGGCGCGCGCGAGGATTTTGACGACTGGCGCGATGCCGGCAATCCCGGCTGGGGCTATGACGATCTGCTGCCGGGCTTCAAGGCGCTCGAGGACAATGAGGCCGGCGCCGATGTCTGGCGCGGCACCGGCGGGCCGCTGCACATCACCGACACCACGAACGCCGTGCATCCGCTGACCAAACGCTACCTTGCTGCCGGCCAGCAGGCGGGCCTGCCGCTCAATCCCGACTTCAATGGCGCTGCCCAGGAAGGCGTCGGCGTCTACCAGATCTCGACCAAAAATGGCCGCCGCATGTCGGCGGCGCGCGCCTTCCTGCGCCCGGCGATGAAACGCGGCAATGTGCGCGTCGAGACGAATGCGCTGGCAAGCAAAATTCTGTTCGAAGGCAAGCGCGCCGTCGGCATCGAGTACCAGCAGAACGGCGAGACCAAGACCGCCCGCGCCGGTCGCGAGGTCATCCTCTCCGCCGGCTCGATCAACTCGCCACAGCTGCTGCAGTTGTCCGGCGTCGGCCCCGCCGCTTTGCTCGGCGGCCTCGGCATTCCGGTCGTGCATGCCAACGAGAATGTCGGCGCGCATCTGCAGGACCATGTCGGCATAAACTACACCTTCAAGGGCAAGGTGCCGACGCTGAACCAGATCCTGCGCCCCTGGTGGGGCAAACTGCTGGTCGGCATGCAATACATCCTCACCCGCTCCGGCCCGCTGTCGCTGTCGATGAACCATGGCGGCGGTTTCTTCCGCACCGACCCGGCCTTCTCGCGCCCCAACATGCAGCTTTATTTCCAGGCCTTCTCGACCGTCATTCCGAAAAGCGGCGAGCGGCCTATCCTGACGCCGGACCCATGGCCGGGTTTCTCCATCGGCCTGTCCAATTGCCGCCCGTCGAGCCGCGGCGAGATCATGATCCGCTCCAGCAATCCGCTGGACTATCCCAAGATCGTCGCCAACGCCTACTCCACCAATGCCGATGTCGACGAGATGCTGGCGGCGGTGAAATTCGTGCGCAAGATCGCCTCGATGCCGGCCATGGCCGAGATCATCGCCGAGGAGGTTTTGCCGGGGCCATCGATCCAGTCAGATGCCGACCTGATCACGGATTTCAGGAAGCGCTCGGGCACCGTCTATCACCCGGTCTCGACCTGCCGCATGGGCCCCGATGCCGGGCAGGCGGTCGTCGATCCGCGCCTGAAGGTGCACGGGCTCGACGGCCTGCGCGTCATCGACGCCTCGATCTTTCCCGCCAACATCACCGGCAACACCAACGCCGCCTCTATCATGACCGGATGGAAGGGCGCCGAACTGGTTCTGGAGGACCAAAAATGAAGATCACCGACGTCAAGACCTGGGTTGTCGGCAATCCGCCGCCAGGCATCGGCGGCAAGTATTTCATCTTCGTCAAGCTGACCACTGATGGCGGTGTCGTCGGCTACGGCGAGGCCTACAACGCCACCTTCTCGGCCCACACGACCGCGAAAATGGTCGAGGACATGGCCGAGCGCTATCTCGTCGGGCGCGACCCGCACGACATCGAGAGCTTTTTCCGCCGCGCCTATTCCTCCGGCTTCACCCAGCGCCCGGATGTTTCCGGCATGGGCTGTTTTTCCGCACTCGAAATGGCCTGTTGGGACATCATCGGCAAGGAAGCCAACAAGCCGGTCTACAAATTGCTCGGCGGCCAGGTGCACGAGACGCTGCGCTCCTACACCTATCTCTATCCGCACACCGGCAGTGTCCATTCCGAGGACGCGCCGGACGGCAGGAATGTCTACAACGATCCCGAATTGGCGGCAGCCTGCGCGCTCGAATATGTCGAGCAGGGTTTCAATGCCGTGAAGCTCGACCCGGCGGGGCCTTACACCGCTTTCGACGGCCACCAGCCGCGCCTCATCGACATCGATGTCTCCACCCGCATGATCAAGGCGATCCGCGAGGCCGTCGGCACCCGCGCCGATATTCTGTTCGGCACGCATGGCCAGTTCACGGCATCGGGCGCGCTGCGCATGGCGCGCGCCATCGAACCTTACGATCCGCTGTGGTTCGAAGAGCCGGTGCCGCCCGATATGCCCGAAGTGATGGCGCAGGTTGCCCGCGGCACGTCGATCCCGATCGCCACCGGCGAAAGGCTGACGACGAAATTCGAATTCGCCCGCGTCATCGAGAACCGCGCCGCGACCATCCTGCAGCCGGACCTCGGCCGTTCCGGCGGCATTCTCGAAACCAAGAAGATCGCCGCCATGGCCGAGGCCTACCACATCCAGGTCGCGCCGCACTGCTATTGCGGGCCGATCGTCGGCGCCGCCAACATCCAGCTGGCGGTGACGCTGCCCAACTTCCTGATCCTGGAATCGCTGAAGCAGTGGGACGGTTTCCACGCCACGCTGTTGAAGAAGAAGATCGAATGGCAGGACGGCAATGTCATCCCCTCGAAAGAGCCGGGCCTCGGCGTCGAGCTCAACGAAGCGGTCTGTGACGCGCATCCGTACACCGGCAAGGATTTGCATTTGCAGATGATGCAGATGCCGCTGATGCCGTGAGAGAGCCCTACGCATTCATCGGCCTTGGCCATCTCGGCGGCAACCTTGCCGCCAGCCTGCTGCGCAACGGCTTTGCTGTCACCGTCTTCGACCGTGACCCCACAGCCGTCGAGCGGTTGGTTGCGCTCGGCGCGACAGCAGCAGCTAGCCCTGCCGAAGCGGCGGCGCAGGCCGGCAACGCCATCACTTGTCTGCCCTCGCCCAAGGTCAGCGAAGCTGTGCTGACTGGTGCCGACGGCCTGCTCGAAGGCCTGCCCAAGGGTGGCACCTGGATCGAGATGTCGACCAACGGCCGCGATGAGATTCTGCGCCTCGCAGCCCTCGCCTCGTCCAAGGGCGTCGAGACGCTGGAGTGCCCGGTCACCGGCGGCGTGCACCTCGCAGCGGTCGGCAAGATCACCGCGCTGGTCGGCGGCGATGCTGCCCTCTACGAGCGACATCGGCCGGCCATCGAAGCGATGTGCGCAAAGTCGTTTCTGATGGGACCGATCGGCTCGGCGGCGGTGATCAAGGTCATCACCAACATGCTGGCCTTCATCCATCTCGTCGCCGCCGGCGAAGCGCTGATGCTGGCCAAACAGGGCGGGCTGGATCTCGCCCAGTCCTACCACGCCATCGTCGCGTCCTCGGGCAACAGCTTCGTCCATGAGACCGAAAGTCAGCTCATCCTCAACGGCTCCTACGACATCGGCTTCACCATGGACCTGGCGCTGAAGGACCTCGGCTTCGCGCTCGCCATGGGCAGGGAATTCAGACTGCCACTCCAACTGGCGCCGCTTGTGAATGAGATTTTCCTGATGGGCAAACAGGAATATGGCGGCAACGCCTGGTCGACCCAAATCGTCAAATTGCTTGAGGATGCCGTCGATACCGACCTGCGCGCGCCTGGGTTTCCGGCAAAACTGGAAATCTAAGCCGGGTAATTTGTCCTGCGATTTCAGGCCATTGGCCGTATTGCCGGAATCACCGTCAAAACCACTTGAATCAATCCCTCCACGTCTTGATTCAATATCTCAGCGTCAGCGCGCCCGGCAGAATCTCGAAGGTCGCGGGAATCCGGCCCGGCGACTCGCCATCTATGTCGACAAGCGCGCCATTTTTCTCGATATCGCCGAGCGGTTCGACAACCACTTTCCTACCCCGCAATATGGTGATGGCCGGATGGTTGCGGTGGCGGCCGCCATAGAGCAGGCGGATGTCCCAGATCAGCTTCAGCTTGCCGGCCGCCCGCAGGACGACGATGTCGAACTGGCCGTCGTCCAACTCGGCATCGGGCGCAATCATCATGCCGCCGCCGAAGAATTTGCCGTTGGCCACCGCCACCAGCGCCATGCGCGCCTCGACCGGCGCGCCGTCGTCGACGGTGATCCGCACGTCCTGGAAACGGTAGCGGATGAACTCGACCACGGTGCGCCACAGGAACAGCGCCCTAGTCGACATCTTGCCCTTGCGCTTGTCGGCATTGACCGCGCGGTCGGTGGCGCCCGACAGGCCGAGGCTGGCGATGTTGATGAAGTGGCGGCTGGCCAGCGCGCCATGATCGTCGATGTAGCAGATGCGCCCGGCGTCGACCTTGCGCGCCTTGGCTTCGGCGATCCGTTTCAGCACTGCGTCCACCTCTTTCGGCAGGCCGAGCCCGCGGGCGAAGTCGATCCCTGTGCCGCAAGGCAGCAACCCAAGCTCGGTTGTCCGGCCGCTCTCATCGAATGCCTGCAGCAACCCATCCGCCACCTCACTGGCGGTGCCGTCGCCGCCAGCCGCGATCACCAGATCGAAGCCGCTGGCCGCGAGGTCGAGCGCCAACCTTTCGGCATCGCCCTCGGCCTGCGTCTCGCGCAGTTCGAAATCGCCGAAATGCGTTTTCAGCGAAGCAGCAACCTCCGGCCAATGCCGCTTGAGCCGGCCGCCACCGGCAATCGGATTGAGCACCATCCCGACTTTCACTGCACCCTCCCCGCACCGCGCCGATAGGCTCGATGCTTTGCCGGCATTGAAACCCGCGCGCGCCGATGGAGCAAGGGGTACAACCCGCTGGGCGTCAAAAAGCGGGCAGGCTGTCTAAGGCAGCCGACGCCGAGATTCCGAGGTTTGCGGCAAACCGTCCCCGATAATCCCGTTATCCACAGGCTCGCGCCCATTCCCCAAAACCCTTACCCGGCGTAAGTTTAACCCATCTCAGGCGGCTACCGATCGCCACGCCGAAAGGCAAAGCGAAAAGGCGGATTTCCTGAGGCCCGTACGGCCCGAAGCGAGAGCAGGCTTGCCTGTTCGAGGGACGGATGCCGAGACCTACGGGGCCGCGGAAAGCGTGCGAACGCCAACGGCGGACCGATGCTGCCATGAAGGACGGCAAAAACCTTCGATGGCACGCTGAGCAAAGCTCGCAAGAGTGGAGAACGGCGTGGCCTGGAACGGGCATCGCCCTCGGGTGGTGACTGGCAGGGCCGTCAAAATCAAGGCCGGCATGGCGCGACATCTCTAGGGAAGTTGCTGCCCGACCGTGTCCTGATCTGACAGGGAGGCGCTGGGAGAAATCCCGGCGCCGACTGTCTTTTGGGGCCCGACACACCTTCCAGCTGGGGCTGCAACCCGGTTGCAGGTGGGGCTGCAACCTGCGGTAAAATCGGCTAACGTCCAGTGTCGTTTGAAGGGGGATACTTCATGACGCTGATCCGGAAGCCGGCCGCCACCTGCATTCCGCACCGACGCTGCTGTCCTGCCACGGCCTGACCGGCCATGCTCCTGCTCCGCTGGCTGAAGCGCATCGTCAAGACCCTCCTCTGGCTGGTCGTCATCGTCGTGTTGGTCCCGATCGCCGGCCTCGCCTACGGTTTCCTGACCACGTCGTCGCCGGAACCGCTAACCGGTGTTGCCGGCAGCGCTCCGCCCAAGGCGCTGGCCGACAAAGTCCGCGCCGAGATTGCGGGCTACCAGCGTCCGCAAGCATCAACCTTTCTCGCCTATCCCGAATGGGCGACCGTCCATGCCGCGCGCGACTATGCCGGCTTTGTCGCCAAGGATCAGCCGAGCAGCTTCCCATACTGGTCCTATATCGGCAGCTTCTGGCAGGACTACGCCGCGATCCTGCGCGCCAGCCCCATTGAGAAATTCAACTATGACGACCAGCAGATGCCGGTCGTCATCGGCACCGGCTACACGCTCGGCTACATACTGCAGTGGGCCTATGAGAACACGGTCGGCCGCGTCACCGAGGCCACCGCCGGCAAGCGCACAGCCACCGATCTCTACCAGGCCAAGGCGGCGGCCGACTATGCCGGCTTCCTCGGTCGGTCGTCATGGTACCAATTCCCGTATGCCGAAAAGCGCGCCGAACTGTTTGCCGTGCAGCCCGCACCCGGCGATGGGGCGGTGCGCAGCGGGGAGCGCAAGCTCGCCTTCGGCTTCGCCGATACGGTCAAGCAGGGCTCCGCCTGGCTGGTCGGCGCACTCAGCGTGCCCTCCGACCCCACCTCGCTCGACATCCATGTCTGGGCCAAGGGTCCGGTCGGCGAAGCGACGCGCGAGGAAGCCGACACTTTGCTGGAACGCGATTTCGGCGCCGATGGCACCATCTTTATCACCAGGCACGGTCAGCCGTTCACCGACATGATCCCCCGGCTGATCGACAGAGGCGTGTCCTTTGTCGAGATCGGCGGCAATGACGAAATCATGATCACCATGCTGTCGGCGGCCGAGCTTGGGCCGCCCGGAGGCGCCCGCGCGCTGTTCAGCCAGCCGATCCCGGTCGATCCGGCCAACCGCCGCACCGGGCTGATCGTCGCCGTGCGCAAGCTGCACCTTGTGCTGCCGGCTCTGACCAAGGCCGGCGCCAGGCTGGAACATGTCTACGACTACTGAAGCCGCGACGGCCGTACTGCGACGAGGCCGGCCTCCACGCGGCCTACTTCTTTGGCCCGATGCCCGGGATCAAATTGAGACCAGCGTTTATATATTCCGGCCGGATGGCGCCGCTGATGAGCGTGAAGGTGGCGAGCATGATACTGGCCAGCGCCCCGTCATGCCATGGCCTGAAGGCCAGCGCGTCGACGGCATAAGCCCAGAACGGGAAAGCGAGCATCGACATGACGATGTTGGCGCCGGGAGCCTCCGCATTGTCGGCGGCATCGCTCACCGATTTCAGGTACACTGGGGTCATTGCCAGCGCGACGAACAACACGGCCCATGAAATGGTCCAGACGCTGATGCCGGCCATTTTTTCGAGATCGATTGCCTCCCGCACCTTACCGGAAATGGCTTCATCATTCGATGCCGCCGCCATTGCCTTGGCGACGGGCTTCTCGACCGCATTGGCGAGGATGGAGTTGACGAAGATGAAGAAGGCCACGATTTCGGCCGGTACATATTTCGCTACCCGGTCAAGATAACCATCGCCGTCTTTCGAGTCCGTTTCGCCCTGACCGTTCTGCCCGCCTTCGTCGTCTGCAACGCCCTCAAGATTGCCTTTCGACACCACCGCCGACCGGACAATTCTTCCCATGGCAAACCCCTCCGATGTTGTTGTATCACCCCATCAGTATTGTAATAGAAAACCGCACCAGGAAACAGTTGTTGCTGTCATAGAAGGCAATATTTATTTTGCCCTTCTTTCGCAAACGCACCATGGTCGCCGCCCTATCTGCTCCCGGGCATCTCGAAATCCACCTAATAGTGAGCCGTGCCCGAAACCGCATCGCCTGGCTCATTGCGCGATCGTGGCCAAAATCCCGCCTTGTTCGCGCGCGATGGAAAGGGGGGCTGCCGGGGGGCAATCCGAGGACAAGACCGTGATCAAGACCGCCCTTGTCGCCATGACCATCGTCGGTTGCGACTGCGACGCCAAGCTTTGCGAATATATCGGCGAGACGCCGGCGAAGTGGGCAACCATCGCCGACTGCGAAGCGGCGATGAAAAGCCAGATGCTGCACCAGAAGAATTTCAACTATCCGCTGGTCTCCGGCATCTGCCGCACCAAGGGGTCGGCATCCTCTTCGCAACTGGCGGCGACCGCATCCGGCCCGGAACTGAAGCCGGCCAGCCGGAGTGTTCAATCCGAAAGCCCATTGCCGCCGGAACTGAGCCGTCGGCCGAGCGTGCCCGTCGGCTCGCCGACGACGGCCATGGAAGCAGCAGCGGCCCGGCCCGTCGCCTACGAACAAGTGGTCGATGGCGGAACCGGCGTGCTCTACCGCACCAGGAACGGCTATGCCGTGGTCAAGACCGATCTCGGCCGTGCCGCTTCGGCAACGGTCGGCATGGCGAAGCGGTCGGCGAACTGGCTGGCAGGGCTGGTGCCAAGCGGGTTGTGAACGGCGCGCCGTTCGGGCCGTACCACGATGTCCCACTGCCGTTGAAAACTCCAGATAGGTGCCTGATGGTGTCAGGCATCGACACGGAGGAGCGCCAACTATGGCTTCGACTGCTGATGTGCTTCAGCCTGGCTGAACCTCGCCATCCGTTGCGCCGATCTTGCGCACCAGCGCCGCCGTCGCCAGGATCGAGCCCATATCGGCGATCATCGGCGCAATATGGCTGGTGTAGTCGAGCGGCACGGAAATGGCGGGCAGCTCGAAAAAGTTCTTCGGCTGCGGCAAAAGCAGGAACCCGTCGCTGCCGTTGAGTGCCACCCGCGCCGGATCGTCGCGCCATGTCTCATGCAGCCATTTCAGCGCCTGCGCCAGCCGGCCGGTCACCAGCGGCTGGGCGGCGGCGACATTGTCGGTGCGGAATTCATAGTCGCCATCGAGCAGTGGATCACCGCTCGACAGTTCCTGCATCTTGCCGGCGAAGATACCGCGGAAGAAGCCGACGACCGCATTGCTGCGCCGCGTCGCCACCAATGTGCCGGGGAATGGCGCGATCGTCTCGAAGGCAACGATGACGCCCTTGAAGACCGTCGACGAGCCTTTGCCGGTGCCCTGGCGCAACTCTGCCTCGTAAAGCTCGAACGGAAACTCCTCGTAGCGGCCTGACACGATGTCGTCGAAGCTCTGCCGGTTGAAGGCGCCGACCACGGCCCGCGGCAGCCGGTCGAAGGAATTCGGCGTCACGCTGTGCTGATAGCGCACATCCCTGATGAAGCCGAAAATGATCGGCAGCAGCGTGTCGCGGAACGATTGCTGCAGCCGCGTCGCCGGTCTCATCGCCAGGAAATAGAGCAGCAGCGCCGCGAAGAAACCAACGACATAGAGGAACACATGCGGTGTCGAGAACCACTGCTCGTTCAGGTCGGCGACCTTGTTGAACAGCCAGGCGACCAGCGCAACAAAGACCAGCAGCAGCCCAAGAAACACCGGCACCCGCCAGCGCACCTGGCGATAGGCCGAGGCGCGTCCGGCCTCATAGGCTTCGATGTTCTTCCTGATGCCGGCGATAACCGTTTCATCAGGCATGAAATCCGCTGTTTCCATCGCCCCCTCGCAAGCTTGATTGCGTCTATGATAGCCGCTTTTTCGGAAAATCGTCAGGCGCCGAAAATCGCCTTCAGCCGCGCCTCGACCTTGCCCTTTATCAGGCCGGTGAGCGTCTCGACCGGGACCAACCGCTCATGCCCGCCGGCGCGCAGCCGCATGAAGGGGTGCATCCGGTAGCCGGCGATGGCGCCGCGCTTGCCGAGATCGGCGCTGACATCGACGACGAAAATGCTGCCGATGCGGCCAGGCCATGGCTGGCGCGCTAAGGCGGTACCGAGGAAGTCGCCGAGCCCGTAGGCGACAAGCGTCTTGCCGACCCACTGCACCGGCTGCACGACATGGGCGTGGTGGCCGGCAATCAGCCCGACGCCATGCGAGGCAAGCTGCCTTGCCAACGCCTGCGTCTGGGGCTGTGGGAAATGCCGGAACTCCCAGTCCCAATGTGGAACGGCACAGCGCAGATCAATCCTCTTGTCCGTCGCGTCTTTTGCCCATGCCGCCGGGTCGCTCTGCATCGACACCCGCTCGGTGAACGGCGCAGCGTCGGCATTGCGCCACAGCGTGAATGCCGCAAAGCCGATCGTCAGCGGCCCGGCCTTGACCTGCTCTACAGGTCCTTTTTTCGCGGTGCCGATGGTGCGGATGCCGAGCCGTTCCAGCGCCGCAACGGTCTCGTCGAAACCGGCGATACCCTGGTCGAGCACATGGTTGTTGGCCAGCGAAAGCACCAGTTTTTCGCGCGCGATACCGAGGGCGGCCAGCGCCTTGGCGAGGAACTGTTCGCTCATCGCATGGTGCGTGCCGAGCCGAGTGCCGAGTGCCACGCTCGGCCGCTCTACGACCGGACTTTCGCAATTGCCGATCACCAGATCGGCTGAGCCCAGCAGCTTTGCGATCATTGGATCGCACTCCGGCGCACTGCTGTTGGCCACCGCCGAAATGTCGCCGACGAAGGCCAGCCGCACCTTCCGCCCCGGCGGCGGGTCGATGATGGTTGTCGCCGCGATCGGCGCGAAGTCCCTGACGTCGCCGCCCAGCGAAGGCTTCAGGAAGCGCGGCAGCCATGACAGTTTATAGGAAAGCGGATAGTTCGACACGCGACGCCCAATCGTTTGCTCTGTGTAGACGGTCTGCCCGGGAAGTGTCGACCGTCAGCCAATTGAAACAATGCCGTTCAGAGCCGGCAGACGCGGCGCACCGAATGCGTGTATGGTCCGCGCAATGGCATAGTGGAGGAATGAGATGACACGTGTAGCAACCCTGTTGGCGTCCGCCCTCCTTCTTTTGCTGCCCTTGTCTTCGGCATCCGCCGCCGCGCCCGAAGCGGCCTCGGCCCTGTTCGAGGCCAAAACCGTGGCTGACCGCAACACCGCGCTCGCCACGCTCGAAGCCGCAGCATCAAGCGATCCGGCGTCGGCCTATGCCGCCGGCGCAGGCGAATTCTTCACCGCGCTGGAAATCCTCGCCGGCGGCCTGCACCGCCACGGCTTCGACAGCCCGCAATCCTTCATGCTGCCGCTGATGCGGCTTCCGGTTCCAGACAATCCCAATCCCGAACCGCTGACCTATGAGCAGTTCCGCGCCATTCTGGTCGCCTTCCGCGACCGGCTGGAGAAATCCGCCGCCAGGCTGGGCTCGGTGCCGGCCGACGCCGATATCGGCATGGTCATCGACCTCACCCATATCGGCATCGACCTCAATGAGGACGGCACCATCGCGCCCGACGAAAGCATGGCCGCCATCATGGCGTCGCTGGCGCGCGGCGGCATCGCCCCGGACGATACCGCGCCATCGCTGGCCTTCCGCTTCGACCGCGCCGACGGTTACTGGCTGCAGGGCTACGCCGAATTCCTCATGGCTCAAGCCGATTTCTGGCTGGCGCATGATTTCAGGAACATGTTCGACGGCTCGTTCCACATGCTGTTCCCGCACGCCGAACTACCACTGCAGGACATTCTCGTGCCGCTGGACGGCGGCACCAGCGGCGGCATGCTGGCCTCCGAATGGCGCATTGCCGACTTCATATCGCTGGTGCATCTCGTCAACTGGCCGGTGGTCGAGCCGGAACGCCGGCAGGCGGCGCGCCGCCACCTTCTGGAAATGATCCGGCTGTCGCGCGAGGACTGGAAGGCGATCCGCACTGAGACCGACAATGACCGCGAATGGCTGCCTGGCCCGCAGCAGAAGGGCGCCAACCCACTGACCGGGCTCGAGGTCGGCGAGGAGCAGGTGCAGGCCTGGCTCGCCGCCTTGACCATGGCCGAGGATCTGCTCGAAGGCCGCGTGCTGCTGCCGCATTTCCGCATCGCCGACAAGGGCATCAACATGAAGCGCTTCTTCGAGGAGCCGAAAAATTTCGACCTGGTGCTGTCGATCACCGGCCCGGCCATCGCGCCCTATCTCGAGAGCGGCAAGATCCTGACCAGCGACGAGTTCGACCAGATCCAGCGCCAGTTCGGCGGCGCCGGGTTTTTGACCTTCGCGCTGTGGTTCAACTGAGGACAATCGCCAGGCACTCGCGCCACAGCTCCTGACACCCTTGTGTCAGCAGCCTCGGTTCGCCCAATGCCCCGCGCCACTGCACCCTTTCCATTTTGGCGGACTCTGCCCATATTTGGGGCATGGCCAAACTCCCCGATAGAAAGACGCCCTCGACGGTGGGTGATAACAGCGCTTCGCCGCCCAAGCGGCGCAGCCCGCTGACCGATTTCCTCGATGCCTCGGAGCCCCTGCACAAGGGCGGCTTCGCCGAGGCGCCGCAGGCCGACTTCACCGGCACGCCGCTGACCGGGTCGATTGCGGACTGGGCCGAGCAGATCGAGCAGGAGGCCGAGAAGGAAGGGCGGCTCTCCGGCAAGGATGGCGGCGGCAAATCGCCAAAGGCCGCGAAGAAGATTCCGGAGCGTTCCGCCGCGCCCGGCCGCAGTTCGCGCGGCACCTCGATGGGCGGCGCGGCCACGGCCCGCGAACGCACGGCAGCCGGCCTCAATCCGGTCGCCGGTCTCGACATCTCGTTGGAAGACGCGGAGACGATGGCCTCCGGCAGCGTCACCGCGACGGTCGCGGCACTGTCGGCGCTGATCGAATCCGGCAATCCGCTGCACAAGGATGGTGTCCTGTGGACACCGCACCGCCCTGCCCGCCCGGAAAAATCCGAAGGCGGCATCGCCATCAAGATGGTGTCGGATTTCGAGCCGGCCGGCGACCAGCCGACCGCCATCAAGGATCTGGTCGAAGGCATCGAAAACAATGACCGCACCCAGGTGCTGCTCGGCGTCACCGGTTCGGGAAAAACCTTCACCATGGCCAAGGTGATCGAGGAGACGCAGCGCCCTGCCTTGATCCTGGCGCCCAACAAGACGCTGGCCGCGCAGCTCTATTCCGAATTCAAGAAATTCTTCCCGGACAATGCGGTCGAGTATTTCGTCTCCTACTACGACTATTACCAGCCGGAAGCCTACGTTCCGCGCACCGACACCTTCATCGAGAAGGAATCCTCGATCAACGAGCAGATCGACCGCATGCGCCATTCGGCGACGCGCTCCCTGCTCGAGCGCGACGACGTCATCATCGTCGCCTCGGTGTCCTGCATCTACGGTATCGGCTCGGTCGAGACCTATACGGCGATGACCTTCCAGATGCAGATCGGCGACCGGCTCGACCAGCGCGCTTTGCTCGCCGACCTCGTCGCCCAGCAATACAAGCGCCAGGACATCAATTTCGTCCGCGGCTCGTTCCGCGTCCGCGGCGACACGATCGAAATCTTCCCGGCCCACCTTGAGGACCGTGCATGGCGCATCTCGATGTTCGGCGACGAGATAGAGGCGATCACCGAATTCGATCCGCTGACCGGCCAGAAGACCGGCGAGCTCAAAAGCGTCAAGATCTACGCCAACTCGCACTATGTGACGCCGCGCCCGACCTTGAATCAAGCTATCAAGTCGATCAAGGAAGAACTCAAGCAGCGCCTGCAAGAGCTTGAAAAGGCTGGACGCCTGCTGGAGGCGCAGCGACTGGAGCAGCGCACCCGCTTCGACCTGGAAATGCTGGAAGCGACCGGCTCCTGCGCCGGCATCGAGAACTACTCGCGCTATCTCACCGGGCGCCAGCCGGGCGATCCGCCGCCGACTTTGTTCGAATATATCCCTGATAACGCGCTGGTTTTCGTCGACGAAAGCCACGTCACCGTGCCGCAGATCGGCGGCATGTATCGCGGCGACTTTCGCCGCAAGGCGACCCTGGCCGAGTATGGCTTCCGCCTGCCGTCCTGCATGGACAACCGTCCGCTGCGTTTCGAGGAATGGGACGCCATGCGCCCGCTCTCGGTCGCGGTTTCGGCGACGCCCGGCGGCTGGGAAATGGAACAGGCCGGCGGCGTCTTCGCCGAGCAGGTCATCCGCCCGACCGGCCTGATCGACCCGCCGGTTGAGGTGCGTCCGGCCAAGAGCCAGGTCGACGACGTCGTCGGCGAAATCCGCGACACCACGGCCGCCGGCTACCGCACGCTGGTGACGGTGCTGACCAAGCGCATGGCCGAAGACCTGACCGAATATCTGCATGAGCAAGGCATTCGCGTCCGCTACATGCATTCCGACATCGACACGTTGGAGCGCATCGAGATCCTGCGCGACCTACGCCTCGGCGCCTTCGACGTGCTGGTCGGCATCAACCTGCTGCGCGAAGGCCTCGACATTCCCGAATGCGGTTTCGTCGCCATCCTCGATGCCGACAAGGAAGGCTTCCTGCGTTCCGAAACGTCGCTGATCCAGACCATCGGCCGCGCCGCTCGCAACGTCGACGGCAAGGTCATCCTCTATGCCGACCAGATCACCGGCTCGATGGAGCGGGCGATGGCCGAGACCAACCGCCGCCGCGAAAAGCAGATGGAGTGGAACGCGGCCAACGGCATCACCCCGGAATCGGTCAAGTCGCGCATCTCCGACATTCTGGATTCGGTCTACGAGAAGGACCATGTCCGCGCCGACATCTCGCAGTTCACCGACGGCGCCGGCGCGATGATGGGCAACAATCTCAAGGCCCATCTCGACGCCATGGAAAAACAGATGCGCGACGCCGCAGCCAATCTCGACTTCGAAAAGGCCGCCCGCATCCGCGACGAGATCAAGCGGCTGCGCGAGATGGAACTGTCGATCTCGGAAGACCCGCTGGCCAAATATGCCGACATGGAAAGCCCGGTCTCCGGTCGCGAGAAGGGCAAGCACAACAAGGGCGTGGCCAAACACCGTACAGCTGAGGAGCAGGAGCGTTTCCGCAAGTTCGACGCGGCACGTGCCGCCGAAGAGGCGGCCAGGGCTGCCCGGTCCAACCTCTTCCGCAAGCCGGCGCTCGACGAGATGGGCGCCGACGGCGCCGTGCCGGTGAAGAAGCCGCTGTTTGCCAAGCCGTCGCTGGACGATATGGGGCCTGGTACCGACATGCCGACGCCGTCAGGCGCGGTGTCCCGTTCGCTGTTCAAGAAACAGTCGGCGCAGGAAGCGCACGGTTCCGACTTCGGCATTCCGGGCGACGCCACCAAGCCGCTGTTCAAGAAGAACTCGCTGGACGAGATGACTGTGCGGCGCACGGAGAAGCCGGTTGAGGGAAGAGTGCCGGCCAAGCCACAGCCGATCTCCCCCCTTGTGGGGGAGATGTCCGGCAGGACAGAGGGGGGCGCGAAGGATCGCAGCGATTCAGCCAAGCCCATCGTTCGCCAGCGCACCGGTATTGGTTCCTACGAAGACCCAGGCGACGCCCGTCGCGAAAAGCGCCGGCCCGGCAAGACGGGCAGGCCGGGGAAGTAGCGCCTTTCCCTTCTCCCCTTGTGGGAGAAGGTGGATCGGCGCGCAGCGCCGAGACGGTTGAGGGGTGTTCCAGCGGAGTGAGGCGTTGGCGTTCCCTGGAACACCCCTCATCCGACCTCGCTTCGCGAGGCCACCTTCTCCACAAGGGGAGAAGGTAAGCGCTTCACCGCCTCCGCAATCCCCCACCCACTTGCCTCCACCACCGCCTTTGGTGTAATCGCTCCCGCACACTCAACGTCTGTCTTGAAAGGAGGGCTGCGTGTTTATCGATCACCATCGTCAGCGTGGCCCGATTTCCGCCCTGCGAGTTCGCTTGCAGGGCTGACCAGGGACATCACGGGTTTTTTCCCGCTTCGATTTTTTGGTCTGCCCTTCGTGGTGCAAAGCTGAGCCTGATGGCCGGAATGCGCACCGTCAAAGTGCATCCGGAGTTGTCTCCGGCAAGACCAGAGAAATCACAATGGCCCTGATCAGCCTCAAATCCCTCGGCGTCACCATGAGTGCGCCGCTGTTTTCCAATCTCGATCTCACCATCGGCACCGGCGACCGGCTCGGCATCGTCGCCGCCAACGGCCGCGGCAAGTCGACCTTGCTCAAATGCCTGACCGGCGGGATGGAGCCGAGTTCCGGCGACATCACCCGCACGCGCGGCCTGCGCGTCGGCCATGTTGAGCAGTCGGTTCCTCCTGCCCTTCTCAGCCGCACCTTCCACCAGGTGGTGGCCGACGCGTTGCCGCCGGAGCAGGCCGACAGCGAGCTGTGGCGGGTCGACGTGGTGCTGGATTCGCTCGACGTGCCGGAGCCGATGCGCGAGCGCCCCATGCAGGCACTGAGCGGCGGCTGGCAAAGGCTGGCGCTGATCGCCCGCGTCTGGGTCACCGACCCGGATGTGCTGCTACTCGACGAGCCGACCAACCATCTCGACCTCGCCAAGATCAGCCAGCTGGAGAGCTGGCTGAACGCGCTGCCGCGCGAGGTGCCGGTGGTGATCGCCAGCCATGACCGCGCCTTTCTCGACGCCACCACTAACCGCACGCTGTTCCTGCGCCCTGAGGAATCGCCGGTGTTTGCGCTGCCCTATTCGCGGGCGAGGCAGGCGCTGGACGAACTGGACGCTTCGACGGCGCGCCGGTTCGAGCGAGACATGAAGGTCGCGCAGCAACTGCGAAAACAGGCCGCCAAGCTCAACAACATCGGCATCAATTCCGGCAGCGACCTTTTGACGGTGAAAACCAAGCAGCTCAGGGAACGGGCGGAGAAGCTGGAAGACGCCGCGGTATCAGCGCATCGCGAGCGCTCGGCCGGCGCGATCCGGCTGGCGAACCGCGGCACCCATGCCAAGGTGCTGATCACGCTTGACGACGCAGCCGTGGAAACACCCGACGGTACGCTGCTGTTCAAGACCGGCAAGCGCCACATCTGCCAGGGCGACCGCATCGTGCTGCTCGGCCGCAATGGCGTCGGTAAGTCGCGTTTCGTCAATCTGATCCGCAATGCCATCACCGAGCCGGACACGGTGCCTGGTGTGAAGGTGACGCCTTCGACGGTGCTCGGCTACAGCGACCAGGCGCTGGCCGGCATCAGCGGCGACGACACGCCGCTGGCCATGGTCTCGCGCCGCTACGATGTCGGCGAGCAGCGCGCCCGCTCGCTGCTCGCCGGCGCCGGCGTGGTCATCGAGATGCAGGAGAAGAAGATCGGCATGCTGTCAGGAGGCCAGAAGGCGCGGCTGATGATGCTGGCGCTCAGGCTCGCCAATCCCAATTTCTACCTGCTTGACGAGCCGACCAACCATCTCGACATCGACGGCCAGGAAGCGCTGGAGGAGGAGTTGCTCAAGCACCAGGCAAGCTGCGTCCTCGCCTCGCACGACCGCTCCTTCATCCGCGCCATCGGCAACCGCTTCTGGCTGATCGACAAGCGGTGGCTGACCGAAGTCGAAGACCCCGAGGAATTCTTCCGCTCGGTGACCGAACCAGGTGGTTGAGGTTTGGCCGACGGGCCGGCCCTCCATCAGGACTGCTCGTCAGGCTTTCGCAAAAGTCGGAAAAGGCGCATTCTGAGGTCTCGCAAACCGAGGGAGGAAACCGATCATGCGTGGCGCGGACGTCGTCAGGAACCTGTATGATGCCTATGCAAAACGTGACATCGAGGGCGCGCTGGTCGACTGCGCCAATGATATCGTCTTCCGCTGGATCGCCGACCCGGCGCAGTCGCGCTACGCTGGAGTGGCCAAGGGCAAGCAGGAGTTCCTTGCTCGGCTTTTGGCGCTGGACGACGATTTCGAATACCGGAGCTTCATCCCGGTCGAGATCATCGAAGAGGGCGACAAGGTTGCGGCGCAGGTCGAGATCCATATGACGCGCCGAACCACCGGCGAGGAGTTTGTCATGCGCACCGCCGATTTCTGGACGCTGCGCGACGGCAAGATTATCGGGATGGTGGAGTATTACGACACCGCTCTGGCCGCAGCGGTCATCTGAGCCGTCTTCGATTGAATCTGGCCTTGCGGCCAATAAATTTCTCCGCGCTCTGTCGGATTGTCGCCGTGTGACGCGTCCTTGGGATGCCGACACGATGATGCCGGCTTCATCTGAGGAGAAAGCATCATGTCCATTCTGTCATCCATAGGCCGCGTCGCCACCCGTTACGCACAGAACCGCGCCCGCCATCGCAGCGAGCGCGAGCTGCTCGCCCTGCCGATCGAACTGCGCAAGGATATCGGCTGGCCTGAAATCGTCATCGACGCGCAAAACGGCCCGCGGATCTGCAGGGCGCCCTGACCATGCGGTTGGGAAGTATCGATGCAGGCCGCCGCGGGGCGACCATTGCTCAGTCATGTGTGTCGCCTGACAGCGGCGTCGCCTGCATCGATGCGCGCTTTTCGAACGCCTCGAACCAGCGCGTCAGCCGCACGCGCGCGCGAAACGACGGCAGCTGGCGGAACGCTATCCAGGACAACGTGGTGGCAAGCGCTATGTGGCCGACATGGTGCGGCGCCTCATCATCCAGCGTGCTGTCGATCCAGTCGTAGCTCGCCTCGATCTTGTCCCGGTATCCCTGGGCGAGCGTAGCGTAGCGCAATTGTTCGGGCCTCCTTTCCGTCTCCCAGCGCAAGCCTATCCCCGTCTGCGCCAAGCCTTGGGCGACCGCCTGCAGCCGCAACGCCTGCCAACGCGCCTCGCCATCCTGCGGCAGCAATTTGCGGCCGTCATGCAGCGTGTCGAGATAGGCGCAGATGACATCGGAATCGAAGAGCGGCGACGCATCCGGCCGCAGCAGCACCGGCACCTTGCCGAGCGGATTTTCGGCGTAGACACGGGCGTTGCGCAAGGTCGGGCTGGTCTCGTGGTGAATGATCTCGAGCCGATCGGCAAGGCCGACCTCATGGGCGAAGACGAGCGCCTTGCGCGCGAAGGGCGAATGGGTCTGGTAGTAGAGGATCATTGTCGTCTCAACGGGTTGAAGAAGCGGTCCCTTTTCTAGCCCGCGGGCCGCGAGGATTGCGCTCTGATTGGGCGCCGCCGGCGCAAGTTTCTTTCACGCCAAAAAATCGCAGCGGCCATGTAGGATTGTCGCCGCCTCGTTCGTCCTATGGTCCGCAAGGCCAGATCACACGCCCAGACCAAACGCAAAGAGGAGCAAGATATGACCGACCAGACCCCCGTTCAGCCGGCCGCGAAAGTTCTCGGTGGATTGACCCCCTATCTGCAACTGGACGGCGCCTTCAAGGCAGCCGAATTCTACAAGAAGGCCTTCGGCGCCGAGCAGGTGTTCTTCTATCCGCCCGACGACCAGGGCCGCACCATGCACATCCATCTCCACATCAACGGCTCGACGCTGATGATCTCCGATTTCTACCCCGAAAACGGCATGCCCGCCGTCAAGCCGCAGGGCTACACCATGCAGCTCCATCTCGGCGCCGACGACATCGACGCCTGGTGGAAACGAGCCGTCGATGCCGGCTGCGAAGTCGCCGTGCCGCTCCAGCTGATGTTCTGGGGCGACCAGTGGGGCAACATGCGCGACCCCTTCGGTGTCGAATGGGCGATGAACGCACCGGCGAAGAAAGGCTGACGCTTCTTACCTCTCCCCCTGTGGGAGAGGTCGGATTGCCCCGAATTGCTCTTCGCAATTCGGCTGGCAATCCGGGTGAGGGGTAACTTGGCGCCAAGCTGGAACACCCCTCAACCGTCTCGGCGCTGCGCGCCGATCCACCTTCTCCCACAAGGGGAGAAGGAAGAACGCCACCAACCAAGGAGAACCCCATGTCCTACGTCGATGGTTTCGTGCTCGCCGTGCCCAAGGCAAATCTCGATGACTACAAGAGACTGGCCAACCTCGCGGGCCCGATATGGATGGAGCACGGCGCGCTCGCCTATGTCGAATGTATCGGCGACGACGTGCCCAATGGCGAGGTCACTTCGTTTCCGCGTGCCGTTCAGGCCAAGGACGATGAGATCGTCGTCTTTGCCTGGGTGGTTTATGAATCCAGGGAAAGCCGCGACACGGTGATGCCCAAGGTGATGGCCGATCCGCGTTTCACGCCCGATTGGGGACCTATGCCCTTCGATATGAAGCGCATGATCTACGGCGGCTTCCAACCGTTCGTGGAGCTGTAGCCGCTGCCTCAGGCCAGCTTGTCGAGGAGAGGCTTCAGCCTGTCTCCATAGCGCTTCCACAGATCGACCGAGCCCTGATACATCGGCTGGCGCACCTGCGCGGCCGAGGCCGTGCGCACCGGACGATCGGTCTCGTGGAACGACAGCACCTTGTCGTCCCAGGGCAGGCCGAGATGCGCGATCAGCGCCCGCGTCTGTCCCTCCTGGTCGGCGACGAAATCCTCGTAGCGCACATCATGGACAACGCCGGGCAGCACGCTGCGCCAATGCGCCATGATGTCGGTGTAGAGATTGTGGAAGTCGGCGAGTTCGCCGAGATCATAGCCGTAGCGGTGACTGTCGCCGCGGAAATGCACCTTGTAGATCGAAAGGCACGTCGCCGCCGCATCGCGCGCGCAATGGATGATTTTCGCCTTCGGCAGCATCATATGGATAAAGCCGATGAGCAGGAAGTTGCCGGGCATCTTGTCGGTGACATGCCTGAAGTTGGGATAGCGGGCATGCAGCATGTCGAGATAGGCTTGGCCTGCCTCGGCAAACTCCGCGTCGGATACATCAACCAGTCCCCAGGGGAAGCCGCCGGGCATATTTGTCGGGAACTGCTTGCCGACCGCGGTCTTCAAAATGCTGAGCTCGCCCGCACCGTAGACCTCAGGATGGCTGGCGATGATCTGTTCGACCAGCGTGGTGCCCGAACGCGGCATGCCGACGACGAAGATCGGCGTGTCATTGGAAATCGAGCTCGGCTTGTGCTTTTCGAAAAGGCCCGTGTCGAACACCGTCTTCATCGCCTCGAATTCGTCGCGTGTCCTGACGGAATCGTAGTCGATGCCCTTGCGGCGAATAGCATTGCCTTCGGCGAAATAGTCGAAGGCCCTGCTGTAATCCTTCAAATCGTCATTGGCCTTGCCGAGACCGAAGGAGAGCTGCATGCGCGCCAGGCTGTCGGCCGGCGCCTTGGCATGCTGTGCCTCCATCCCCACGAGTTCGGTGTCGCGCTCCTTCTGGCGCTTGACCTGCGTCAGCATAAGCCAGGCTTTGGCCATGCCGGGCGTGATCGCCAGCGCCTGCCGGAACAGGTCGGCGGCTTCATCGAGTTTGCCTTTTTCCATCAGCCCGACGCCGAGTCCATGCAACAGGTCGGCATCCTTCGGCCGGATGGTCAACGCCTCGCGGAAGGTCGCCAGTGCCTCGTCCAGACGCCCGGCCTCCTGCAGCGTTTCGGCAAGCCCGATGCGGGCACGGACATGGAAGGGATTGCGCCCGACCGTGCCACGATAAATGTCCTCCGCACCCTCGAACTGGCCGAGCTGTTTCAACGCCGAACCCAGATTATCGCGTGCCGCAAGCTGGTCGGGCTTGAGATCGACCGCACCGCGAAAGAAATCAGCCGCCGCTGCAACGCGACCGAGATCGCGCATCACCGTGCCGAGATTGTTGAGGAAATCGGGATTCTTCGGCTGCAGACGCACCGACTGCTCGATCAGCTCCAGCCCTTCGGCGCTGCGCCCGGTCTGGTGCAGCAGCAGGCCCAGGAAATGCGCCGCCGCCGCGTGATTGGCCTTGCGCGCCAGCACCTGCCGGTAGAGCGTCTCGGCCTCCTGCCGGCGCCCGGCCTGGTGCAGCTGCAGCGCCTGCTGCACATATTGGTCGAGGCCCAGCGGTGGCTGTCCGCCCGAACCTGCGCCTGCCGCTCTTCTCTGATCTCTGTTGATGGGAAACCTGCCGTGTTTGTCCGCTAGCCGGACCTAAGGCATGGAAGAGACAGATTCAAGGGCAGATCGAAGCCGGGTATCGTCTTCGATCAGGGCAGCAACCGTGCGTAAAATCAGAGTGCTGCGGGGGTGTCCAGCGAGCGCGCAACGATGCACCTCGTGACAAAGCTCGTCCGGTCAAATCAGCCGGTTGCTTTCGGCAAGCTGGCGCTTCCGCCGCAGCGTTCCGTCGGTGTCGGCGACCTTGCGCCGTGCCGCTTCGTCGCTCCTTATCGTCAGGCGCACAGAGAGGGCTTTCGGGAACGCGACGATTGGCGCGATGGTTGCGACTGGGCCGTCCGGTGTTTTCATGATTCTCATAGATTTCGCCTTTTCAGCAAAAATAAAATCAGGCGACAGGACAATTATTCCGGTGCGCCATCGATAAGGGATTTGTTGATATAATGACGTCATAGCAGTTTTATCCAAGATTTATATGCGTTAAATTTTTAGATTGGTCGAATCGAGCCAGAAATTATCTTGAACAAGCCGCTGTTTAGGGCTATGAGTTGGAAGATCGTTTTTGGGCCAAGCTTGGCATATCGCGGCGTCAGAAGTTCTCGACCCGCCAAACTCATTCCAAATCGCCGATATCTGAATTGCCGGCACAGTGGCGTGCAGCGCGTCCAGGCGGAACCAGAGCCAAGCCAATGTCGGAGCGCACCACCCATTCCATCGCCCATTTCGCGGCACCCTTCGTGCTCGGCGGACTGGAAGGGCAACTGCCGGCCGGCGATTATGACATCGATCACGATGAAGAGCTGATCGAGGGCATGTCGCGGCTTGCCTGGCGTCGCGTCGCCACCTTCATCCATTTGCCGGCAAGGGCGGTGAAGAACCCGACCACCAGCCAGCTTGTCGCCATAGACTACCTCGAACTCGAAACAGCGCTGAGGCGCGACCAGGAGAACGCAGCATGATCCGCTTCCAGCAGAATGCGCGTCCGCGCACCGACACGCCCTCGCACCGCTTCGCCGTCGGCCAGACGGTACGCATGAAGAGCCGCATCGGGATGCTCCAGAAGCCCGTGGAATTGTTTGAGATCAAGAGCAGGTTGCCGGTCAAGGACGGCTCGCCGCAATACCGCATCCGCAGCGAGCAGGAGACCTATGAGCGGGTCACCACGGAAGACAATCTCGAAGTGGCCGACGATCCGGTTGCTGCCAACAACCCGGTTGTTTCCAACAACCCGGCCGCCTGAAACGCGGGCAAAGCCAAGCCAACACGCACCAGGAGCAGTCCATGTCCAAGGGTCAACAGCGAAGCAACCGCGAAACGCGCAAGCCGAAGAAGGATAAGGTCGTGGCCAAGCCGGCCGCCCCCTTCGGCTCGTCGGTCAAGCAGGCCGAGAGCGGCCTGAAGCCGAAGTCCAAAAACTGACCGGCAAGGGGCGCTTCGTGCGCCCCTCCGTCGCCTTAGAGCAATTCCAGGAAAAGTGTGAGCGGTTTTCCCGGGAAAAGCGCGTAGCGCTTTCCCTAGGGAATTGCGAAAAACAGAGAGATAGAGCGGTTCGCCGTTTCCGGGAAACGGTGAAACGCTCTAGGTGCAAGGTGACGGCAACAAGCTCGCGCAACGCTCTGCCACGGAGACGTGCTTGAACTTCTTCATCGAGTTCTACCGTTCGCGCGACGCCGACGAAGCCACGCTCGACAAGGTGTCGCTGGAAGCGCCCAACCTGCGCGCCGCCTTGCAGGGCGCAACCGCGCTGTTCCATACGCTGGCCATGCCGCAGATCCCCGATCGCCTGCGCATCTGCGACGAGAACGGCAGCGAGCTTTACGCCGGCCCGGCCGACGGGGCGTATCCGGTGTAGGCAGCCATTCCGATTTGATCCGCACGCCAACCCCAAGCGCTCGTCTCATTCCGTCCAGCCACCCTTCCCGGCCTCGGCGCTGGCGCGGCGATCCACCGCACGGGGCGAGTTATGGGTCTCGCCCCATCCTTTGCCCTCTCAGCAGGGGCCGTTGTCGACGACGCGATAGTCGGCGGCACGGGCCTCGCAGGCATTTGGGAAGGTGCGCAGTTCGCCATGACGGCGGGCGCAGACGGGCGCATATTCGCGTGTGCAGAATGTCGGCTCCTCGCCACCACCGCCGTCACGGCAAGGGCCGTCTCGCACGATGCGGTAGCCCGAGCGCTCTGCCAGGCAGGCATTGGCGAAGGTCTGGCGGTCACCGCCGCGCCGCGCGCAGACCGGCTCATATTCCCTGGTGCAGAATTCCGGTTCCGGCCGTGGCGGCCGCGGACGGGGTCCCGGCCCGTCGTCGACGACGACGGTGCAGGCCGCAAGAAGACCCGACAGGAAGAGAATGGTAAAACCCTGGCGCGAGAAGATCGTCGCAAGAAATCTCATGAATATGCCTCCCTCGAGAACCCCCGTCCCGGCGCAAAACGCGCCTGTCGATCCTCGTCATTCCCTTGCCAAATGCAACCCCTGTTTGCGGCGCGGCGGAGCCATGCGATACCCCTCCCCGCATCGTTTTAACCTTGGACTATATCAGCTGGACCATGCGTGGCCGGGCTCTGGCTGATGACCGCCAACGGGGCCGGGTCTATCGAAGCGCCTGCGTTGGGATGCGTCGATGGTCGCGGCCCGCGGCGCTATCTTGCAACTATCACGTTTCCGTGCGATAAATTTTGTGTTCGGGCATTTGCGACCCGGAGAGCGGAACGTTTTGGACGACCTTTCCCCGATACTGTGAATCTCTGACGGCCCCGTTTTCGGCGGGGGGTTTTACCATGCGCAAATGCAGGACTGCCGAAGCAACCACCGGGACTTGCCCACGATGCCAGGCGGCGGGCAAACCACAAGACTGACACGGGTGAAGGAGTTTCCCCAATGGCCCAGACCGGCACCGTTAAATTCTTCAACGCGACCAAAGGCTTCGGCTTTATCACGCCCGACGGCGGCGCCAAGGATGTGTTCGTCCACATTTCCGCGATCGAGGCTTCGGGCCTGCGTACGCTCGTCGACGGCCAGAAGGTCACCTTCGACGTTGAACCCGACCGCATGGGCAAGGGCCCGAAGGCGGTCAATCTCCGCGCGGCCTGAACCGGCGGTGCCCGCGCGCCCGTCAGGGCGCGCGAAGGAAGCACTGAAAGCGTGCTTGAGCCGGCTTTGTCAGCCGTCCCAGAGTTTCGAAGGCGCGACGTTTCCCGTCGCGCCTTTTTCGTGTCCGCCGGTGATGGGCAAAGGACGCTCGATCCGTTCATCGAATGGCTGATCGCCGGCGCGATCGTCTGGCGCGAATTGCCTTGCCTGCAACGATCTATTTGACCCCCTCGACCGTTGCCGGCCTCGCCAAAACTTTCTCTTGCCGATAGCGCTAAAATAAAGGACAAATTTCCCTTCGGGCATTTGCCGGCCCGAAACTGACTTTATGGGATCAAAGGGAGCTTCCCATGCCGCAGACCGGCACCGTCAAATTCTTCAATCATGCCAAAGGCTTCGGCTTCATCACGCCGGACGACGGCCAGAAGGATGTCTTCGTCCATATTTCCGCCGTGCAGGCGTCGGGTCTTCCCGGTCTGGAGGATGGGCAGAAAGTGACATTCGACACCGAGCCGGACAAGCGCGGCAAGGGTCCGAAGGCTGTCAATCTGTCGGTCGGCTAAGCCGGCTCCAGACAGTCTGGACGGAGATTGACGAGGCGGAGCGCCTTCCGCACGCGCTTGGTTTTTGCCGTATGGCCTGAATCAGAGGTGTAAATTCCGTTCAGCCCCCGTTCAGCCACGGTCTCCTATTAATCGTCCCCAAGGCCGGACCGCATCCCCTAGAACTACCCGGGCCGGCACGAAGGAGACCAAAATGAATCGCATTTTCAAGACCGCCATCCTGGGCGCCGCACTCGCCGCGACCACGCTCGCCGCTCTGCCCGCCGCCAACGCCGACGAATGGCGCCATCGCAGTCATGGTCACCACAATGGTGACGCGCTTGCAGCCGGTGTGGTCGGCCTTGCGGCCGGCGCCCTGATCGCCGGAGCGCTGAGCAATCCGCAGCCGCGCTACAGCAGCTATGACGACGACTACGACTATCGCGAAGTGCGGCCGGTGCGCCGTTACTATGCCGAGCCGAGGGTTGTCTATGCCGACCGCTATGCCGAGCCGTGGACCCGCGACTGGTACGAATACTGCTCGGACCGCTACCGGACCTTCAACGCCCGCAGCGGCACGTTCACCGGCAATGACGGTGAGCAGCATTTCTGCACGGCTAATTAGTGCATGTCGCCCAAAAGTGCGTAGCGGTTTTGGGATAACGACCTGCACAAGATAAAGACTCTAGGGCGCGAAGCGCCGTAGAGCTTCCCTGCCCCAAACAAAAAGCGCTGACCGCGAGGTCAGCGCATTTTTGTTGGTAAAAGACATCGCTAAGTAAGGAACGGATTGGTCCGCCTCTCCTCGCCAAAACGGCCGCCCGGGCCATGGCCGCAGATGAAGCCGATGTCGTCGCCGAGCGGCAGAAGCTTGGTCTTGATCGAGGCGATCAGCGTCGCATGGTCGCCGCCCGGCAGGTCGGTGCGTCCCACCGAGCCGCGAAAGAGCACATCGCCGACATGGGCAAACTTGGCCGCGCGGTTATAGTAGACGACATGGCCCGGCGCATGGCCGGGGCAATGCAGCACCTCGAACACATGCGAGCCGAACGACACGGTTTCACCTTCGCTGAGGAACCGGTCGGGAACGCAGTTGCGCACCCCTGCAATGCCGTAGAGCTGGCCCTGCTTTTCCAGGTTGTCGAGCAGCGGCTTGTCGGCCTCGTGCGGGCCGATGATCTCGACGCCGAGCGCTTCCTTTAGCTCCATGGCGCCGCCGGCATGGTCGATATGGCCATGAGTGATCCAGATCGCGCCGGCCGAGATCGCATTGTCCTTCAGCACCGCCAGCACCTTGTCGATGTCGCCACCCGGATCGACGACGACGCCATGCTTGTCATCCATGTCGAACAGGATGGTGCAGTTCTGCTGGAAGGGCGTCACCGGCACGATGCCGGCATTGAGCTGACCCATGATTGTCCTTTCGCTGTGTCCCGCGTGATGTAGAGGCACAGGCCGGCAACGTCCACAGCTGCGCGACAATCTTGATAGACCCCAAAACAGATATGGGCGGCCCAACGGCCGCCCATATGACGAAGCCCGAGATGTCGAGGCTTATTTCTTCATCGCGCCCATGACCGCACCGATGATGCCGGTCAGGATCGCGCCGCCGCCTGCGCCGCCGACGAGGTTTTCGATGTTCAACGCGCTGCCCAACCCGCCGGTTGCCGCTGCAGCCGCTGCCGGGTCGACCGTGCCGCCGCCGAGCAGGCTGCCGAGGATCGCCGCGCCGCCGACGCCGCCAATGGCGCCGCCCAGGATTTTGGTCAACTGGCCCATCGCCGCATTCTTCAGCGCAACGCCGATTGCCTGACCACCGACAACACCCGCTATTACCTGCACAACGATCGCAATGAGCGTGTTCGTATCCATGTACCTAGTCCCTCCATAGCTGCCAGCCTCCCGGGCCGACACCATCATGAGACGCCGAATTAGACGAAAGTCAAATGCGTAAATGCTGAAATAAAAGGGGCGGTCCTAAAACCGCCCCTGCTTGCGAAAAAAGCTGTGATTTTCGTTATTCTGCGGCTATGGCATGCTTAGGCTGCACTGCAGCAGAATAGTCGTTCATCAAAGTCTTGGCGATCTCGCCGACCTCGAATCGGTAGGGACCGATCTCGGAAACCGGCGTCACTTCCGCCGCCGTTCCGGTGAGGAAGCACTGTTCGAAGCCTTCGAGTTCCTCAGGCATGATGGCGCGTTCGATCACCTCAAGGCCACGGTCCTTGGCCAGGCCAATGACAGTGCGGCGGGTGATGCCGTCGAGGAAGCAATCCGGCTTGGGCGTATGGATGTTGCCGTCCTTGACGAAGAAGATGTTGGCGCCGGTTGCTTCCGCGACCTGGCCGCGCCAGTCGAGCATCATGGCATCGGCATAGCCCTTGGCCTCGGCGGCATGCTTGGACATGGTGCAGATCATGTAGAGGCCGGCGGCCTTCGACTTCGACGGCGCCGTGCGCGGGTCGGGCCGGCGCCATTCCGCCAGATCGAGACGAATGCCCTTGAGCTTCTGCGCCGGGTCGAAATAGCTCGGCCACTGCCAGATGGCGATGGCGCAGTTGATGCGGCTGTTCTGCGCCGACACGCCCATCTGTTCGCTGCCGCGCCAAGCGATCGGCCTGACATAGGCATCCTGGAAACCCTGCTTCTTCAGAAGCGTGGTCGAGGCGTCGTTGAGCTCGGCCACCGAATAGGGAATCTTGAAGCCGAGCAGCCGCGCCGATTCATGCAGGCGCTCGGTATGCTCGTTCAGCTTGAAAATCGCGCCGCCATAGGCGCGCTCGCCCTCGAAGACGGCGCTGGCATAGTGCAGGCCGTGGGTCAGCACGTGGATCTTGGCGTCGGCCCATTTGACGAACTCGCCGTTCATCCAGATGAAGCCTTCCAGCTGGTCGAAGGGAACGGATGCCATGGAAACCTCCCGCGGGCGGCGGCCCGCACATCATTGGTGTTGTTGTTTGTTCCGCGACAGCCGCATCGGGCGGCCGGATATCTTGAAGCGTAAGCGGATAATCGAACTCTGGCAAACTCAGGAAGTTCCGGAAAAACCGCGCTCCCTTGCCTTTTCGTTCGCAATCCGCCCAAAAGCTTGTCAAAAATTACCATTGCAGGGAAATTACGTCAATAGTACTGACATAATTTCCCTCTATGGACGGAGAAATGATGACGGATCGAAGCCCAGCTGCCGGAAAACCGATCAAGACGGCGATCACCGACGAGGACGGCATCGACTTCGCCATCATCGAACTGTTCTTCTTTGCCTATCGTGATTTCACCTCCGACCCCGACCAGATCCTGGCCGATTACGGCTTCGGCCGCGCCCATCACCGGGTGCTGCATTTCGTCAACCGCCGGCCGGGGCTGACGGTCGCCGAACTGCTCGACGTGCTCAAGATCACCAAGCAGAGCCTGGCGCGGGTGCTGAAGCAGCTGATCGACACCGACCATATCGTGCAGTTGCAGGGCCCGCGCGACCGTCGCCAGCGTGAACTCTACCCGACGGCCAAGGGCCGCGCCCTTGCGCTGGCCCTGGCGCGGCCACAGTCACGCCGCATCCGTGCTGCATTGGAAGATTCCGGAGCCAGCGAGCGCCCCTTGATCGAAAGATTCCTGGAAGCGATGGTGAATCCGGAACTAAGGGCGCAGATCGACATTGTGCCTGCAAACATGTCAGGGAAAAGCCATGGAGACGATTGAGAGGGTGGACCAGCCTGCGGCGCCGGACGATGACGCGCCGCATCTGCTTGTGGTCGACGACGACACCCGCATCCGCAATTTGCTCAAGCAGTATCTGACCGAGAACGGCTTTCGCGTCACGGTCGCCGGAAATGCCGGCGAGGCCAGGCGCAAGCTCGCCGGGCTCGACTTCGACCTCCTTGTCCTCGACGTCATGATGCCCGGTGAAACCGGCGTCGACCTCACCAAGGCGCTGCGGGAGGAGAAGAACGTACCGATCCTGATGCTCACCGCGCTGTCGGAGACCGACAGCCGCATCACCGGGCTCGAGGCCGGCGCCGACGATTATCTGCCCAAGCCCTTCGACCCGCGCGAGCTGATCCTGCGCATCAACAACATCCTGCGCCGCGGCGGCCCGGCGACCACGCCCAAGGTCGAGCAGCTGGTCTTCGGCCCCTACACCTTCCAGATCGCCAGGCGCGAGCTGAAGCGTGGCGCCGAGGCGCTGAAGCTGACCGACCGCGAGCAGGAGATCCTGGCGATCTTCGCCGCGCGCGCCGGTGAAACCATACCGCGCCATGAGCTGGTCGGCGACGATTCCGAAGTCGGCGAGCGCACCATCGACGTCCAGATCAACCGGCTGCGCCGCAAGATCGAGCGCGATCCGTCCAATCCGGTCTGGCTGCAGACGGTGCGCGGCATCGGCTATCGGCTCAGCGTGGAATAGCTGGTCCGGCCAGGCGTTTTCAATCCATGCGGTTGCGCTTTTGACTTTAGGTCTAGCGACGACCCAGCGGATTGCTGGTTCAGTGCAGCTGGTCCAGGATTCCAGAGCTGCTCGCCACCACCCAGCTCCCGTAAATCTGGAAGGCGATAGCGCCAATCGCAGCTGCCGAAATCGGTACGCCAAACGGCACGACGCCCTTCCTGTCCATATGCTGGACATAGACGCGAAACGCACCCGCTGGCAGCAGAAACGGGTTTTTCACCACAACAGCCGTGGCCACGGCGAACACCATCAGCAGCAGAGAAAACACGACAAGGCCAGTGCTGCCGACCAGCAACGGTGTGACCGCCATCAGCTTGACGTCGCCCGCGCCGACCTTGCGCAAGATCCAGAAGGGGAAGAACACGATAAACAGCAGGAGGCCGGCAAGCGCGCTCAGCCCCATGTCCCACCAGGAGCCGGACTGAACAGCCAACAACAGCAGTGAGCCCAGGCCCAGGCAAAGCAGCAGCAGCACGTTGCTGTTGGATATCTTCTGGGTGGTGAAGTCGACCCAGGCCACCCGCGCAAGCAGAGGGATGGCAAGCGCCTCCAGCAGCAGCGACGCGACTAGCAACATGCAGGTAGCCTACCGCTCGACGTTCTGCACGCTGGAGGACAGCAGCCTCAAATTGTTGGCCACGGTCGGATCCTTGGGCGCCAACTCGTAGGCCTTGAGGAAGTTGGTGCGCGCGTCCTGCAGCTTGCCGCGCAGCAGATAGGAATAGCCGACATTGTTGTAATATTCGGGTGTCGGGCCAATCAGCTTGAACGCCCGGCCATAGGCCCGGTCGGCAAGGTCGAAGCGATGGATACGGTCGCTGCAGGCGGCGAGGCCCAGCCAAGCAACACCGTCATTGGGTGCCAGTTGCGTCGCCTTGTAGAACAGCGCACCGGCATTGCCGTAGTTTTCGGCGCGGAACTGGTTCTTGGCTTCGGCGACGGCGAGGTCGGAGGCATAGTATTCGACATCGCTGACCGTCTTCAGCCCATCGAACGCATCGCCAAAGGACGTCACGTCGCCCTTGGAGGGTTCGTTGGTGCGAACAACACCGTCGGCAGCGTCCGTCTGGCAGCCGGCAATCGCAAGGATCAACAGGCCGGATGCGGCCGCATTTTGCCATCTCATATTGATTTCCTCAACGATTCCCCAAATGGCACATTAGGACCAAAGCATATGCACACCTAGAAGAAAATACCCCTCATCCGGATGACTACGGGTAGCATAATAACCATCAGCACCACAGGAAAAATGCACAGCCCCAATGGGATCATCATCTTGACCGGCAAAGCGTTGGCGCGCTCCTCGGCGCGAAGAATTCTCTGGCTGCGCATCTCGTCGCTATAGACGCGTAGCGCGTCCGTGAGGCTGGTGCCAAGTTCTTCCGATTGCCGAAACAGAACCGCCAGAGCCCGCGCCTCGTCGAGACCAATGCGGTCCGCAAGATCGCGTAGCCCCTCGCGCAACGGCTTTCCAGCGCGCAATTGCAGCGTCATTATCGAAAGCTGGATGCCCAGCCATTTGTGGGTGCCGGCCAGTTCGCCGCTGACACGCTCGACCGCCGCCTCCAGGCTCATGCCGGCATCGGCGCAGGTGATCATCATATCCATGAAATCGGGAAACCCCCGACGATATACCTGTTTCTGGGCATTCTCGAAACGATCGAGCGCGACACTCGGAACCACGAGACAAGCGAGCCCGCATAAGGCAGCACCGGCAAATACGAACAAGCCGGGTATTTGCGGCGGCAGGACCACAGGTAGCAGCGCGAAGGCGGCAAAGAAGCCGACGCCGACCGCAGCGATGCGCAAGAGGGTGTAGATAAGGGGAGCGCTCGATTGGTGGAAGCCGGCGCGAAAGAGCTTCGCTTCGAGCGCGTTTGGTGCGCCTCGTTCCTTCTCAAGCGTGCGGAAATAAGCGTCGATCGGACGCTGGGCCGATATCCTGGCGAGTTGCTCCTGACCGACCAGCGAACGACGATCGGCAATCCCCTCGGCCATGAGGCTTTGCGAGACCAGTTTTCGCGTCTGGAACGCAGGCAGAAAGACCAGAGCGCCGAACAGGAAGAGCGCCACCGCCGCCAAGAAGACGGCTATGGAAACCAGAAATCCTAGATCCTGAATGGTCGAGAACACGTTTGTGCTCGCTCCTTAGAAGTCGAAATTAACCATGCGATACATGACGAAATCGCCGAGAAGCGCCCACGCCCCGAAGATCAAGAACACAGGCATGATGACCGGATTGTTCCAGACGTTGCCGTAGTAAGCCGGGGCAGCGACCTGGAGGATGACGAACATAACCACCGGAAATAGAGAGATGACCCATGCCGACATTCGTCCTTCGGACGAGAGCGCTCTGATCTTCATCCGGAGCTTCTGTCTCTCGCGCAACACTGATGAGAGATTGGCAAGGATCTCGGTAAGGTTGCCACCCGTCTTAGACTGGATGGAAAGGGATACCGAAAGCAGGTGAAGACCTTCGTACCCTACCCGCTGCGAAAGTTTGCGAACGGCGTTTTCAAGGCTGAGGCCGAAGGTGATTTCGTCGGCGACGATGCCGAATTCCGTGCCGAGCGGGTCAGGCATTTCACGCGCCACCAGCGCTATTGCTACAGAAGCTGGATGCCCGGCGCGCAGTGATCGCACGATCATGTCAAGGGCATCCGGCAACTGCCTGGCGAATTTCTGGACTCGCTTGCTGCGGGCACGTCGAAGGACAAGAAGCGGCAACACGAAACCCACCAGCAGGAAAACCATCAGCACCGCGACAACCGACAAGCCGAGAAGCAGTTTCAACATCAAGGCGAGCACCAGCCCAGCAAGAAGGAACATTGCAGCGAAAGCCAGCGGGTTGCCGGTGATGCCAGATTGTGTGTAGAGCCGGTTCAGCCCGACCGCGCCGAAAATAAAGTCGCCCTTATCTGTCAAGCCACGCTCGCGCAACAGGCTCTGCAGGGCCTTCTCGGCCGGTGCGTCCTCGGCCAGGCGCTTGAGACGTCGGTTTATGACGCCGGCGCGGACGCGCCGCGATGCATACGACAAATAGAGGGATTCAGCGGCCAGGATCACTGACGCTGCTGCGAGCACATAGATGAAGTAGAGCAGCGTTTGACTGGTGGGCATTAGAGTGGCACCTGCGGATTGAAGGCATCCTTGCCGAAATGGTGACCAAGTGTTGCCGCTTCCTGGGCAAACCGCGGACGAACTCCCGTGGCGCGAAAATCGCCGATGATCTTGCCCTCCGCCGTCACCTCCCGGCGAACAAAATGGTAAAGTTCCTGAAGCTGGACCACGTTGCCTTCCATGCCGGTCAGTTCCGATATGGAGATGACGCGTCTGCCACCGTCGGATAGGCGCTGCGTCTGCACGATAATATCGATTGCTGACGCAATCTGCGCCCGGATGGACTCATGCGTCATAGGCATACCGGCCATGCCGACCATCTGCTCCAGGCGCGACAGTGCATCGCGCGGCGTATTGGCATGGATCGTGGTCATCGAGCCTTCGTGGCCGGTGTTCATCGCCTGCAGCATATCGAAGGCTTCTTCGCCGCGAACCTCGCCGACGATGATGCGGTCGGGTCGCATGCGCAGTGCGTTCTTGACCAGTTCGCGCTGGCGAACCTCGCCCTTGCCCTCGACATTGGGCGGACGTGTCTCGAGCCGGCCAACATGCGGCTGCTGCAATTGCAGTTCCGCTGCGTCCTCAATGGTGATCAGTCGCTCGGTGGATGGAATGTAGCTTGATAGCGCGTTGAGCAAGGTCGTCTTGCCGCTGCCGGTGCCGCCCGAAACCAGGATCGATTTGCGCGCCTGCACGGCGATCCGAAGCATATCGACCATTGGCGGGCGTATCGAATTGAACGCGATCAGACGCTCGAGCGAATAAGGATGCCTGGAAAATTTGCGGATCGACACCAATGGGCCGTCCACTGAGATGGGTCGCACCGCGATATTGACGCGAGAGCCGTCAGCGAGGCGGGCATCGACCATCGGCGACGATTCATCGACGCGCCTGCCGATGGCTGAAACGATCTTGTTGACCACACGCAGCAGATGCGCCTCGTCGCGGAAGCGGATCGAAGTTTCCTCGAGCACGCCGCGCCGCTCGATGAACACGTGCTTGTGGGTGTTGATCAGGATGTCGGCAATGGAATCGTCTTTCAGCAGCGGTTCGATCGGACCCAGCCCAAGCATCTCGTCGGCGGTATCGCTGGTCAGTTGATCAAGCTCGCGTGCATTCAGCGGCACATTGCGGCCACGCACGAACTCGCGCACGATCGGCCTGATCTCGTTCAGGATTTCATCCTTGGAGGCGCTTTCAAGAGCGGTCAGATTGAATCGGTCAATGAGATGGCGATGCAGTTCGACCTTGAGTGTCAGGAAGTCGTCGCCATTTGGTTCGACATCAGACGGCGGAACGATTGCCGCTCCGTTCGACGCTGCTACGGCGGGTGCCGGCTGCGGCGTTCCCACCTCACTCGGTCCCTTGATAAAGCGACCCAACATATCGCTCAAGCCCCCCTTGAAATTCCCCAGGACCAGAAACTAAGCGTTAACCACGAGGGGCACAAGCGGCCAGCGTGGTGGCGAACACCGAATACTTACAACATAGTTAAAGATGTCACGCAAAAAATATCGTTTTTATTTTCAACGCCGCGCTTTGCCGTCGTCACACGAAGCCCCCACTTCCAACCTCACGGAACCTTTCATACCGCAACAAACGGCATGCAGGTGAAAAATGTCAGTAAGCCCTTAGATATAAAGGAATATGCCGTCTGGCTAATACGACTATCATTTTGCCTTAGCTGCGGCCAAATTGTGAACGAATGGTTAAGGACGGTTGAAAATTCAGCCGAATCAAGCTCTTGTCAGAATTGAAATCGCTTTTGAGCTCGCAAGTTCAGGTATTGGAAGGTTAAGGAACTGTTAATCCGTTTGACTCCGCTTTTTCGTGGGACCTAGGATTGAGGTGACGGGGGATGCTTGGGTATGGGGTTACATCCTTGGCTCTGTCTCGTCGGGTTCAAACCTCCAAAGGGAGACATTGACATGAAGAAGCTCATGACGGTGGCCCGGCAGTTCCGCGACGATAACAACGGCGCTGCTATGGTCGAATATTCAATCCTGGTCGGCATCATCGCTGCTTTGGCGATCATGGCGATTCTTGCGATCGGCGGCTGGGTTACTGGTCGTTTCACTGGTCTCTGCACCGCACTGGACAACTCGCCGATCGGCACCTGCAACGGTGCAACGGGCGTCGGCACCTGATCATTCAATAATGCTCAGGCCCGGATCCTTCGATTCGGGCCTGAGTCTCATCGCGGTGGGCGAATTGGGGCTTGGGGTTCATGCGTGCCAACACTTTGATTATGATTGTCCTCGCCGGCGTGTTCGGCGTCCTGGCAGTGGTGCTTGTCAACATCTGGTTGGCCAGTCAGCGTAGCGCGCTCGCCGAGGCGAATGGCGTCCAGCGCGACACGGTGGTGGTAGCGGCAGTGCCTTTGAAATTCGGCGACACGCTGACATCAGACAAGCTGCGCGAAATTGCATGGCCGGCGGGCGCGGTTCCGGCCGGCGCCTTCAAGACCAGCAAGGAGCTTCTGGCCGGCGACTCGAAGCAGGCGCTGCAGGCGATCGGCGCCAACGAGCCCGTTCTCGCCACCAAGATCACCGGTCCCGGCCAGCGCGCCACGCTTTCGGCGGTGCTCGGCGAAGGCATGAAAGCCGTCTCCATCAGGGTCAACGACGTGCTCGGCGTGGCCGGATTCGTCTTCCCCGGAGATCGCGTCGATATATTGCTGACCCGCACGGTGCGCGCCGATGGCGGCGCCGACAAGAGTTTTGTTGACGTGCTGCTACAGAGCATAAAGGTGCTCGCCATCGACCAGGTTGCCGATGAAAGCAAGGACAGCCCGACAGTGGTAAAGTCGGTGACGCTGGAGGTCAGCACCAAGGATGCGCAGAAGCTTACCTTGGCGGCCGGCGCTGGCCAATTGTCGCTGGCGCTTCGCCAGGCGGCGGCCAGCAAGGGCGAGACGACCGAACGCGTCACGCTTTCGGACCTGACCGGCGACACGCCGGACGATGTCGCCGCCAGGCAGGCTGAACTTGCCAAGCAAGCGGCCGCCGAAGCCGAGGCGGCAGCCGAGCGCAAACGCGCCGACGACAAACTGGCCGGACTGACCCAGGCAGTCGACCGGGTAGGAAGCAAGCTCGACGATTTGAGCAAGATCAAGCCGGCCCCGGCTGTGGCATCTGCGCCGCAGGTAAAGGAAGTTGTAAAGGAAGTGGCCAAATATGTGCAGCCTGAACCACCGGCGCGCGCGACAGTCGGTGTCTTTCGAGGTATAAAACTCGAAACATACGATGTGCCGCGACAACCATGATAAGGTGCGGCCGATAAAAATCGGCTGCAGCGGCAGCGAGTGGGGAGTTTGCAGATGCGGGGGTCTTGGTTAAGGATAGCGGCGGCCGCGTTGTCGTGTCTGGCAGCGCTATTGCTATCGCGCCTTGCGGCTGATGCAGCCGACCGTTTCATCGATGTGTCCAACCCCAGCGTCCATCGGATTTTCCTGCCGATGTCGCAATCGGTGACCCTCCAGGTGAGCGCCAATCTGGGCGATATCGTCGTCGGCGACGAGAAGATCGCCGATGCCCAGCCGATGACCGACCGGACGCTCTATGTCATCGGCAAGAGCGCCGGCACCACCACGGTCAATCTCTTCTCCCCGGAAAAGCGCTCGCTCGGCGTCATCCAGATCGAAGTCGGCGTCGACGTCAGCGACATGGCGCAGGCGATCCGGCAGGTGGCGCCCAAAGCGCGCATCGAAATAGGCTCGATCAACGGCAAGGTGAGACTTGGCGGCCATGTCAAGGACGGCGCCACGCTGGCGTCGATCCTTGAGGTGGCGCAGCAGTACGGCCCCGACGCCATCATAAACTCCGTCATCGTCGACGACAGCCAGCAGGTCAATCTCGAGGTCCGCGTGCTGGAAGCCAAGCGCAACGCCGGTCGCGATCTCGGCGTGTCGATCAGGAGCACGAACGGCAGCGGCACGACACGCGCCGCAACCGGCATCGGCACCGTCGACAAGGACAATATAGTGCTCGGCCCGGGCGATCTGCTCACCGGCCTGCTGTCGACCAGCAATCCCTTCGCGGCTCTGATCACCCGCGTCATTGACAGCAACATCAAGGTCGACCTGATCATTGAAGCACTTGAGGCCAAGGGGGTCGTGCGCACGCTTGCAAATCCCAACCTGACAACGCTTTCCGGCGAGCCCGCCAGCTTCAACGCCGGCGGCGAAGTGCCTATCCGTGTCATCGGCAACGATGGCGAGGTAACCGTCACGTACAAGCAATTCGGCGTCAATCTGCTGTTCACGCCGGTCGTACTCGACGACGGCAAGATCCATATGAAGCTGGCGCCGGAAGTGAGTGACCTCACCGGTTTCACCACCGCCGGCGACCCGATCTTCACCAACCGCAAGCTTGATACCGTCGTCGAACTGCGCGACGGCCAGAGCTTCGCTGTCGGCGGGCTGCTGTCCAGCAAGACCACCAAGCTGCAGGAACAGGTCCCGTGGCTCGGCCAGGTGCCGGTTATCGGGACGCTGTTTCGAAATTCGAGCAACCAGAAGGAAGAGACCGAACTGGTGGTCATCGTCACGCCGCACGTCGTGCGGCCGGTGAAGCCCGGTGAGCAGCTGGCGACGCCGTTCGACAAGACACGGCCGGCCAACGATCCGGAATTCTTCGTGCTCGGTCAGCTTGAGGTGAACAAGGACATGATCCGAAAATATGAAACGGGAGACGGCGTGACTGGCCCCTATGGCCACATGCTGGACTTCAAATCGAAGGACAAGATGCTCTATGTCAAGAAATAGCGCCTTGATCCTCATTCTGTGCGCCGGTGCACTATCGGGCTGCGCCGCCGACTATCTCAACAACTACGACACGGTGACGCTGGCCGCCGGCGACACGCAGAAATACAATTCACTGCTGCAGACGGTCGATCCGTTCAATCCGGCGTCGAAGAACACCAGAATAGAAGGCGATGGTGCACGTGCCGCCGGGGTCGCCCAAAGATACAAGATTCCACCGCCGCCTCCGCCGGCGCCGAGCATCACGGTCAACGTCGGCAACACGAATTGAACAGAAGGATGCGGTTTTATACGCGCCAGGCGAACGAGGGGTTGGCGTCGGGGGTAGTAAAAGGGGTAGGGCCATGCTGCGGATTGTTCGCGCGTTCTGGCACGATCAGAGAGGACTAGCGCTGATCCTGGTCAGCGTTATGTTGCCGGCGATCATCGGCTTTTCCCTGCTGGCGATTGACATGAGCAGGGTCAACAACCTGCACAATGATCTGCAGAAGGGCGCCGACGCGTTTGCGCTTGCAGCTGCGGCGGAGTTGGACGGGAGGAGTGGCTCTTGGGTTCGCGCGGAACGCGCCATGGCGATGCTTGTGCACAACGAGAGCAATTTCTCGACCGCAGGCAGGGTCCCGATGGCCGCTGGCCAACCGGGAGGCACGCAGCGCTGCAACAGTGCCGGAAGCATCTCCTGGTGCTTCCTCAAGGCCATCCCCCCCTCCGACGGCACCAAGATCACAACAGCCAACCAGGCCAATTATCTGGCCGACAATACACCTGCTGTCGGCGAACAAGAGACGCGATTTATCCAGGTAACAGTGGCACCTACCGGCTTTGCCGCGATCTTTCCGGCCGCCTTTGTAACACCCGGCGCCAGCGAAAGCTTCAATGTCGCCGCCGTCGCCGTGGCTGGCTTTACCTCCGGTGTTTGCGATTTTACTCCCGTCTTTATCTGCAATCCTTATGAGGATGACCCGGATGGACACACCCTCGAAGAGGCGGTTACAAACCCCGAATTGCATCGGAGACTCATCGAGTTGCGCAAGGTCGGCAATGGTGCCGCCGCCGGTCCTGGCAACTTTGGCTTCCTAGAGCCCCCGGAAGGGGTTGGTAACGGGGCGCAGGCGCTAGCACAGACCATTGCCACATCCCGGCCAATCGGTTGCTACTCCGCGGAAGGGGTCACCACCAAGACAGGACAAAACGCCGGACCAGTGCAAGACGCCTTCAACGTTCGGTTCGGGATTGCTGCCAACGGCCACTTCAATAGCGCGGAATACGGCCCGGCCGTTAACGTCCGAAAAGGTGCTTCGTCTGGAAATGGCAATGGCAATGGCAATGGCAACGGAGGCGGAGGCGGAGGCCAATGCCCACAATATAACCAGTTGACGTTCAACGGAACGGGCAACATGGGCCTGCCCAGAGATGCCACAACGCCCTATATGGGCGGACGGATGGGCGACGGAAATTGGAACCTCTCCGGCTATTGGAACACCAACTTTGGTTCCGCCAGCCATCCATCCTCGTGGGACACGACAAAGCCGACCCGTTACGAAGTCTACAAGTACGAGATATCGGCTGGGCTGGTGGGAACAGCTTCGACTGGTGGCGAGGTGGGCACGCCCCCGAACTCTTGCCAGCCACCAGTGACCACGGTCGATCGACGCCTGATCTATGGCGCCATCCTGAATTGCAACGCGCTCGAAGAAACCAACGATCTGTCTGGCCACAGCACCAACCTGCCCGTTGAAGCATTCGGCAGCTTCTTCCTCACAGAGCCGGTATCTTCGCCGTCGGACGATGCATCTGTCATGGTCGAGCTCGTCGACATCACCGGCCGTGGCGGACAAGGGACCCTTGACAACTTCCTGCGCGACGAACCTCAGCTCTACCGGTGACGGCGATGTTGAGAAGGCTGTCCCGTATCCTGAATCGCTTTCGCCTCGACGAGCGCGGCATGGCACTCGTAGAGATGGCTCTGATCGCGCCTTTGATGCTGCTCTTGTCTGCGGGCGTGTTCGAGTTCGGCAATCTGATTCACCGGAAGCTGCTGATGGAAGCCGGGCTTTCGGATGGGGCTCGCTTTGCGGCACGCTGCAACAGCGCGCTGTATACCAGTGCCGGGCTGGCGATCAATTGCGCCGATATCGCCGCCAACATCGCCGTGTTCGGCAATGCGGCGGGGACCGGCAACGCGCGAGTTGCTGGCTGGCAAAAGGCTAATGTGACCGTAACCATCGCGGCCAGCGGCTCTTGCCAGGACACCGTGGTTGCCGGCGTCACCCAATATCGCTCCACCACTGCGCAGGTCTGCATCGTCAGGGCTGCTGGCACCTATGCCTACGCCGGCGTCGGCATGCTGTCGCTGCTCGGCATCAGCCCAATGACGCTGAGTGGCTTTCATGAAGAGCGGTGGACACGGTTCTGAACATGATTAGGCGCTTTGCAAAATCAGAAGACGGCTCAACGATGGTGGAAATGGCCATCGTCTCGACCCTGCTGTTTACGCTGACGCTGGGCTTCGTCGACTTCGGCTACGCCTTCTATCAATGGAATGCCGCGACCAAAGCCGTGCAGATCGGCGCCCGGCTGGCGTCGATATCGGATCCGGTTGCAACCAACCTCACAGCTGCCGGCCCGACCTCGTCTCCGGGCGCCCCGATTGTCGCGGGCGCCTATGGTCCCTTCGTCTGCACATACACTGCCGGCACCGGCGCTTGCAGCAACAGCGGCGGCTTCAGCGCCGCCAATTTCAGCCGCATCTTTCGCGGTGACACCGCAAACACCAATGACGACGCCTGTCCCGATCTGGCCGCCGACCAGCGAGCCGGCATGTGCCATTTCTTCCCGGGCCTGCAACGAAGCAATGTTGTCATTACCTACGCCGCCACCGGCCTAGGTTACCAGACCCGGCTAGGCGGGCCGGTGCCGACAATCACCGTCAACCTCCAGAACGTAACTTTCCAGTTCTTCTTCCTGCAAGGACTGCTTGGGTACGCAAACAAAACCATGCCCTCCATGCTCAGTACGGTCACGGGCGAAGACTTGAAGAGTACGTTCCCATGAACGCAATCGACACGAGAGTTCTCCCGACTAAACGAAAGCAGGTTGCCCTGTTCTCGTCCGATCCGAATTTCAAGCGCGATGTCGCCACCCGGCTAGAGGCGCTAGCAATCTATGATGTCAGGATTTCCGATACGGGCGACTTTCTCAACGGGCCGCCTGCCGACACGCGGCCGGGCATCGTCATCCTTGACTTTGGCCATGGCGAGTTGCTCGGCCAGCCCGGCATTGTCGAGGCGCGCTCAAAATGGGCGGCCGTGCCGCTGATCGCGGTCTCCGACGAACTGTCGCCGGAGCAGACGCGCGTGCTGGTGCGCATGAACGCTTCGGACTGGCTGCACAAGCCGCTCGACGGCAAGGAACTGCTGAACGCAGTGACCTTCCACGACACCGGCAACCAAGGCACCAAGAGCCGCATCATCACCTTCATCAGCGCCAGCGGCGGCGCCGGCGCGACGACGCTCGCTCTGTCGGCGGCCGAATTCCTGGCGTCGAAATCGACAGAACGCGGGGCTTCCACCTGCCTGGTCGACCTCGATTTCCAGAGCGCCAATTGCGGCGCCTATCTCAACCAGTTCAACCAGTTCGACCTTGGTGGCATCATCGGCCAGCCGGAGAGGCTCGACGTTGAGCTGATGGATGTCATCAAGCTCTCGCGTCCGTCCGGGCTGACACTCTATTCCTTCGAGAGGCCGCAATTGCCTTTCGAGCCGCAGGGCGCCGATTTCGTGTTTCGTCTGCTGGACCTCGTCGCCTACCGGTTCGACGACATCGTCATCGACCTGCCGAACATCGAGACGCCATGGCACAATTCCGTGCTGTCGACGAGCGATGAGATCTTCATCGTCTTCGAACTCAACGTCGCCTCGCTGCGGCAAGGCAAGCGGCTCTACAAGAAGATCCGTGAATTGCGAGGCAATGCTGTAAGCATCACGCTGGTCGCCAACAAGCACAAGCGCAAATGGTTCGGAAACCACTTTTCGCGCAGCGAACTGGAAAAGATTTTCAAGGCGCCGCACATCAAATCGGTCGCGCTGGACAATGCGCTTCTGACCGATGCCTTGAACCGTGCTATCTTGCCTGCAGAGGTGGATGGGCGTGCGCGCTTCAACAAGGACCTGAAGCGGATGTTCAAAGAGCGGCTCGATGACGCTGCCAAATAGGTATCGGCCAGGTAGGAATCGGGTTGGCCCGGGATTGGCCTGCGTCATGGCCATGGTGCTGGCGATGTCGGTCCAGGATTTCGCCAGCGCGCGATCGGCACTTGCGGATCGGCCGCCGCTGCCAGCAATGGGCCCCAGCCTGCGCAAGACTGTCGCCTTCGAGACCACGGAACAACCCGGAACGATCGTTATCCGCAAGGGCGAGAAAGCGCTTTATCTGGTGACCCGACAAGGCCAGGCGCTTCGCTATCAGATCAGCGTCGGCCGCGACGGATTTGGCTGGACCGGGGTCGTCAAGGTGGGGGCCAAGACCGAATGGCCGGAATGGCGCCCACCCCGCGAAATGCGCGCTCGCCAGCCGGAGCTGCCGCAAATGGTGCCTGCCGGTCCCTACAATCCACTCGGCGCCCGGGCGCTCTATCTGCTTCGGGACGGGCGTGACACGCTCTATCGGATACACGGAACCAACGATCCGTCAGGGGTTGGCTTCGACGGAACATCGGGGTGTTTTCGCCTTACCAACACCGATGTGATCGATCTCTTCAAACGCGTCGCGATCGGCGCAAAGGTGGTGGTTCAATGACGATGATCAGCGAACCGGACATGCCGGCAATCGAGATTGGGACAGCAACCCGCGTTGAAGAGCAGGCTGTCGTTGGGAAACCGAGCGACAAAAGCATGATCGGCGCGGTCATCATCGGCACGTCCCTGATCACCCTGGTGAACATAATAGCCGCCGTTTATCTCTACCGCGGCATCAGCGATATGCGCTTTCTGGAAGGGCGCCTGCAACAACTCGGAACCTTCGAACAAAGAATCGGGAGTCGGCTGGATACGGTCAACAACGGTTTTCAGAGCCGATTTGAAAAACTGGACAGTCAACTGCAGAGCAGCTTTGGTGAGATCAACAGGAGCATAGCCCGGCTGGAACAGAACCAGCCTCTTGCCGGTGACGAAATCATGTCGAGCGCAGCGGAACCTTCCGTCGACACGACCAGCAGCATGGCGGAGGCACCTGCCGTTCTCGATGGTGAAGGCGCAACCGAGCCCAGCGTTGTCGATGCGCCGCGTGCTCCGAAAAGGCGGATCGCAGCGGCAGCGCCTGCCCCAAGCCCCAACTACCAGCGCATACAGCAGGCCGACGGCAAGGTTTACTACAGAAAGATCAACTAGCGCTTGAAACGCAGGGCTGGCCTAGAGATCCCGCTGCAGAGCAACAAGTCTCATGGCCAGCGCTTCTGACCGCTGTCGGGTTTCGCTGAGGAAGGCAACATGACAATAGGCGCATGCTGTCACACCCAGAAACAGCACAAGGCTGTTCTTCAGGGTGAAATCGACCATTAGCGAGAATGGAAGACCCCCGGGTACCGTGAACGAGGCGATCGCGCTCGCTGTTTCGGAATGGCTGGTGACGGCGATCATCAACCCGGCAAAAAGCAGGGCGATGTGATTTGCAAGGAAGTAGAAGGCAGCCGACTTTCTTGTGCGGCACGCCATCCAGCAAACGATCGACGCGGCGCCCAGGATAGAGGCATCAAGAACCATCGACGCCCCCAGAAAGAGATCGATCTGTTGCCAGAACATGGTCGACAGCGGCCTTAGTTCAAGCCAAATACGCCACATTGTGGGACTGGCCGGATATGCTCCCAGCAAGAAGGTCGCCATGCGCTCCCCTGCCAGAATCAGCAGGACCAAAGCTGGGAAGGCAAAGAGCATTGTCGACTTGCGCTTCATGTCACCCTCAACAATCTGGCCTTCAAGATAGATTGCAGAGATTGACCGAGGCTTAACGGAGCGCCGTTGGTCCTTCGGCAGCGCAGCCAGTTGCGAATGGCAGCCTGCATATCAGAAAGAGCCATTCGCCATCAGTTGTTTTGGCTGAGCACGAGCGTCACCACCTTCGGCTCGACCCGTTGCAGACATCGTTCCGGAATATTGGGCCACATCGCCTTGGCGCATCCCTCTTCGCCTGGCGCCGGCGCCAGCGAGAGTTCTGAGCTCCGGGCTTCCTCGGCGGTCGATAGGAATACCTGTGTAGCCAGCGCGGTCGCCATGGATACCTGGACGAAGATAAGGGCGTAGGCAAATTGTCTGACCATCCGCTCGTAACGCTCAATCTGCGAAGTGGTTCCAACGCAACGCGCCGGTGAACCCTTGATCACAATACTTGCGATTCCGTGCCTGCTGGTCGCCGGCCGCCATGCCACGGCTGTTCCAGAACGGCTCGGCGTGGAATAGAATGCCACCGACGGTCGCCGTTTGGCCATAGACGAGTGCCATCGACGAGCGACCAGCGGAAGGACACATGGCGACCACGCAACTGGAACGGCCGGAACAAGGCGGCTTCGGCACGCGCATATTGCGCGCGCTGAAAGCCATGCCGCGCGCCTGGAACCGGTTCTGGCGCCTGGTCGCGCTCTATATGCCGAAGCGGCTTTATGCCCGCTCGCTGATCATCGTCATCGCGCCGATGATCCTTCTGCAATCGGTGGTCGCCTTTGACTTCATGGAACGCCACTGGGCAACCGTGACGCAGCGCCTGTCGCAGGCCACCGTGCGCGACATCGCCGCCATCATCGACATGATCGAGACCTATCCGCACGACGGCGACTACGCCAACATCATCCGCATCGCGCAGGACCGCATGCAGCTGAAGGTCGACCTCCTGCCGCCCGACCCACTGCCGGCGCCAGGTCCCAAGCCCTTCTTCTCGATCCTGGACGACGTCCTTTCCACCGAGATCACCCGCCAGATCAACCGCCCGTTCTGGATCGACACCGTCGGCAATTCCAACATCGTCGAGGTGCGCATCCAGCTTGAGGGCAAGGTGCTGCGCGTCTTCGTGCGCCGCAGCCAGGCCTATGCCTCCAACACCCACATCTTCCTGATCTGGATGGTCGGCACCTCGCTGGTGCTTTTGACGATCGCCATCCCCTTCCTGCGCAACCAGATCCGGCCGATCCTGATGCTGGCCGAGGCCGCCGAAAGCTTCGGCAAGGGCCGGCCGATGCCGCGCGATTTTCGCCCCCGTGGCGCCGAGGAGGTTCGCCGCGCCGGCTTTGCCTTCATCCAGATGCGCGAGCGCATCGAACGGCAGCTCGAACAGCGCACCGCCATGCTGACCGGCGTCAGCCACGATCTCAGAACCATCCTCACTCGCTTCAAGCTGCAGCTGGCGCTGGCCGGCGGCAAGCCCGAGACCAAGGCGGCGCTCAACCAGGACATCGACGACATGCAGTCGATGCTGGAAGGTTATATCGCCTTTGCCCGCGGCGAAGCGTCGGAAGATGCCGGCCATTTCGATCTCGAGGCCTATTTCCAGAAGCTCGGCGAGGAGGCGTCGCTGCACAAGCGCAAGCTGTCGACGGTGCTCGCCGGCGATCCGGACGTGCATGTGCGCCCGCACGCTTTCGCCCGGCTGTTGTCCAATGTCGCCGGCAATGCCTTGCGCTATGCCAAGACCGTGGAGATCAGCGCCAATCACGGCCGTGGTTCGCTTGTCGTCACCATCGACGACGACGGTCCGGGCATCCCTCCCGAAAAGCGCGAGGACGTGTTCAAGCCGTTCTTGCGGCTTGACGAAGCTCGCAACCTCGACGCCAGCGGCACCGGTCTTGGCCTCTCCATCGCCCGCGACATCGCCCGCAGCCATGGCGGCGACATCACGCTGGACGACAGCCCGCTCGGCGGCCTGCGGGCGGTGATCAAGGTTCCTGCCTGACGAGGCATGATCCCGAAAAATGGGAACCGGTTCCTCGAACAAACGGGAACCGTTTGTCCAGAGATCAGGCTCAGCCAAAAACCGCCTTCATCCGCCCGTCATGAAATCATGGTCAAGAGCGCGCATGAAGCGCGCGACCTCAGTTGATTCGGCTCAGCCGCCTCACTTCGAAATCGTGCCCGCCCGGGTGCGCTGGAGCGAAGCGAGGGCCGCCGTGTGGGTGCCGTTCCGCCATCGCATCAAGGCAACCGTCGATCCAAGCAAAGGACCGCCATGCGCATCCTGATGGTCACCGACGCCTGGCGCCCTCAAGTCAACGGCGTCGTCCATACGCTGGAGCGGCTTACCGAAACGCTGAAATCCTTTGATGTCGAGGTCGACTTCCTAACCCCGAACATCTTTCGCACCTTGCCCTTGCCGACCTATCCCGACATCCGGCTGGCACTGACCACGCCCGGCAACGTCGCGCGGTTGATCGATCAGCGCAAGGCCGACCACATCCACATCGTCACCGAGGGACCGCTCGGCATCATGGCGCGGCGCTATTGCCGCAACGCCGGCCGTCCTTTCACCACCAGCTATCACACCCGCTTTCCCGAATATCTCAGCGCCCGCCTGCCGGTGCCGGAGAGCTGGGCCTACCGCTGGCTGCGCGATTTCCACAATTCCGGACAAGGCACGCTGGTTGCCACACAGTCGCTGGCCGACGATCTCGCCGCGCGCGGCTTCAACAAGCTGCGGCCATGGACGCGCGGCGTCGACACCGACCATTTCCGCCCGGACAAGAAGAAGGACCTCGGCTTTCCCGGCCCGGTGTTCCTGTGCGTCGGCCGTGTCGCCATTGAAAAGAACCTGAGCGCCTTCCTCGATCTCGATCTCCCCGGCAGCAAGGTCATCGTCGGCGAGGGGCCGGAACTGGCCAAGCTCAAGGCGAAGTACCCGCAGGCGCACTTCCTTGGCCACCGTCCGAACGACGAACTGGCGGAAATCTACGCCTCTGCCGATGTCTTCGTTTTCCCGAGCCGCACCGACACGTTCGGCAACGTCATCATCGAGGCGCTGGCCAGCGGCACGCCGGTCGCCGCCTATCCGGTCACCGGGCCGATCGACATCGTCGGCGACGGCATCGGCGGGGCGGTGTCGACCGATCTGCGCGAGGCCGCGCTCGCCGCGCTAAACGTCGACCGCGCCGAGGCGCGCGAACGCGCCATGCGTTACAGCTGGAAAGCCTGCGCCAAAATGTTCATGGACACGGTCGAAGAGGCGCTTGGCACCAAGCGGAAGCTTGCCGCCTAGGGGCAGTTAGAACAAGCGCCCGCCGTCCGGCACCTTGCGCTCGATGGCGCCCAGCACCACGGCGCCCTCTTCGTCGGGAAAGCCGAGCGTCAGCACTTCGGACATGAACGGACCGATCTGGCGCGGCGGGAAATTCACCACCGCAAACACCTGCCGGCCGATCAGCGTTCCCGGCGCATAATATTTGGTGATCTGCGCCGAGGATTTCTTCACGCCGATATCGGGGCCGAAATCGATCTTCAGCTTGAACGCGGGCTTGCGCGCTTCAGGGAAAGGCTCAGCCTCGACAATGGTGCCGGCACGGATGTCGATACGATCGAAATCGGCAAAGCTGATCTCGGGCTTGCGCGCGCTGCTCGAACTCATCTTCTTTTCTTAGCGACGATCAGGCGTTACCGTAGGTCTCAAACAGGACGCCGGCCAGCGCATCCTTGGCCGAGGTTCCCGACCAGACGACGAACTGGAAGGCCTGAAAATAGCATTCGCAGGCTTCCAGCGCCGACGACAAAAGCACCTCGACCTGCTGGCTCGACGGCTCGACCCCGCCGGCGAGCAGCAGCGACTGGCGAAACATGATCGCGCCCTCCTGCTCCCACAGGTCGAAATGGCCAAACAGCATCTGCTCGTTGATCAGCGACAACAGCCGCATCACTTCCAACGCACGGGCTTCCGGCACCTTGATGTCGAACGCGCAGGCCAGATGCAGCGCCTCGAAATCCTCCATCCACGAGAAAGAGACGTGATAGTCGGTCCAACTGCCGGCGACCGAGATCGAGATTTCGTCATCGCCGGCCCGCTCAAAGGACCAGTCATTGTTATGGGCCACCTGCTCGATGACATCCACCGGATGGATTTCGCGGGAGAATTCGAGTTCGAGAAGTTCCATGGAATGCTTCCTGTGTTCAGGGGAGCGCCGCACGCTCCGCGGGGCACACACGACGAACAATCTTGTCTAGAACTCGGACGGCCAGGACTTCACGACACAAAGACCCCGGACCGGACCCCACCGCCCGGCCGCATGACCCTGCTCCGAATCATGCAACAAATTCAGTCTATTGATCGGGAGTCGCGTGAACAGCCTAATTTTTCGCACTGCGTCATCCGCATGTGGAAAGGCGCTGTCACAAAGATTCATGCATCGCCGGTAAACGATTCACGGCAAAGCACTTTTTCGGATTGCGCTTTGTGGAAAAGTTTAAAGATTATTTTTTTGCTTTGGGCTTTGCCGCCGCCGCAGGTGCGGCCTGATCGGTCAATTCGGCAAGCCTGGCCTCGAGCGCATCGATGCGCGCGGCAAGTCTGGTGTTTTCTTCCCGGGCCTTGGCCGCCATGTCGCGGGCGGCCTCGAACTCCTCGCGCTGCACCACGTCCATGGTGTTGAGGATGCGCTCGGCCTGCCCCTTGAAGGCAGTCTCGACCTCGCGGCGCACGCCTTGCGCGGCACCCGCGGCATCGGTCATCAGCTTGGCGAATTCATCGAGAATGCGGTTCGGTCCGGTCGACATGGCAAATCCTCGCTTGGTCGAATTGAGGTAATGGCGCCGTGTGCGGAATGCAAGAACGTTGCGATGGCTGCGGCATCGCACCTCGGCTGCCCAGCCCTGTACGTGATGGCGCGACGTCGCCTATTGTAGTGCTTTCAAGTCGACCTGCGTCCAGTCGCTCTGATCAAGGATCAACCAATGGCATCACCCCCGCGCCGACCGATAAATCCGATGGAAGCCGCAGAAGCAGCCTTCAAGCCGATCAAAAAACCGGCGCCACCAATTCGCGAACCTTCGACCGCACCAAACGTCAGGGAGCTTGTTTCGATCAGGATCGATCGGGCAGTGCTGGACCACTTTCAGGAAGATGGTCCCGGCTGGCAGGACAGGATCAACGACGCCCTAAGGCAATTGGTCGCCGGCAAGCCGCAGGATTGAGCCTCCCATCTGCGGGCCAAGGCAACCACCACCTTGCCTTGACCCCGCCAAAACCCTGCCGCATGGTCCGCGCCCGAACGCGAGCCCTTCCGGGAGACCCTGTTGAACGACTATTTCCTGCTGCCGATGGCGTCGCTGCCCTTCCCCAACATCGACCCGATCCTGGTCCAGATCGGTCCGCTGGCGGTGCATTGGTACGGCATTGGCTACATCGTCGGCATCCTGTTCGCCTGGTGGTACGCCAAGCGGCTGGTCACCAACACCAGGCTGTGGCCGGACGGCGTCTTGCCGATGAAACCGATCGATCTCGACGATTTCATCGTCTGGGCCGCCGTCGGCGTCGTGCTCGGCGGACGCACCGGCTATGTGCTGTTCTACGATCTCAAGCGCTACATCGACCACCCGCTTGACATCTTCGCCATCTGGCAGGGCGGCATGTCGTTCCATGGCGGTTTGCTCGGCGTCATCCTCGCCATGACGCTGTTTTCCATCAAGCGCGGTATCCGCACCTGGTCGCTGTTCGACGTCGTCGCGGCCGGCGTGCCGGTCGGTCTCGGTCTCGTCCGCATTGCCAACTTCGTCAATGCGGAACTGTGGGGTCGCGTGACTGATGTGTCGTGGGGCGTCGTCTTTTGCAACGAGCGCCTCCAGCAGACGGTGGCGGGCTGCGTCGCTGGCCTCGAACCGCGCCATCCGAGCCAGCTCTACGAGGCCTTGCTTGAGGGCCTGGTGCTGTTCCTGGTCCTGCGCTTCCTCACCCATTCGCGGCTGAAGCTGAAGACACCGCGCTTCGTCGGCGGCGCCTTCATCTGCGGCTACGGGCTGTCGCGCATCTTCGTCGAGTTCTTCCGCGAGCCCGACCAGCAGCTCGGCTATCTCTTCGGCGGCTGGCTCACCATGGGCATGGTGCTGTCGCTGCCGATGGTGCTCGCCGGCATCTGGGCGATGGCCACCGCGAGGCCGGTGCCGCAGCCACAGCCGGCATGACACGGCTGAAAACCCGCATCGTCGACCTGATCGGTGCGCTAGGCCCCCTTCCCGTCAACGAATACATGGCGCTCTGCCTGTTCGATCCGAGCGACGGCTATTACACCACGCGCGAACCGTTCGGCGCCGCCGGCGACTTCGTCACCGCGCCGGAGATCAGCCAGATGTTCGGCGAGCTCGTCACTGTTTGGCTGTATCAGGCCTGGCTGGCAATCGGCCGGCCGCTGCCGGTGACCGTCGCGGAGATCGGCCCGGGACGCGGCACGCTGATGAAGGACATGCTGCGCACTCTGGCGCGGCTCGACCCTGCGCTCGCCAAAGGCGCATCGTTCGCTCTGATCGAGACCAGCCCGCGGCTGACCGAAATCCAGAAACAGACGCTTGCCGGAAGTTCGGCTGAGGTCGGCTGGCACGAAACCATCACCACCCTGCCGCAAGCGCCGCTGCTGATCGTCGGCAACGAATTGTTCGACGCCGTGCCGATCCGCCAGTTCATCCGCGCCGGCGCCGGTTGGCGCGAACGGATGGTCGGCCTCGATGACAGTGACGAACTGAGCTTCTTCGCCGGCGCCGGTTCTGTCGAGCCAACGCTGCTGCCGGACAATGCCGTCGAGGCGCCGCAAGGTTCTATTTTCGAAGCAGCACCGGCCCGCGCGGCGCTGATGGCGGCCATTGCCGAATACATAGCCGGCTACGGCGGCGCCGGGTTATTCCCTGACTACGGCCATCTCCAGCCCGGTTTAGGCGACACGTTGCAGGCCGTGCGCAAGCACGCTCCCGAAGACGTGCTGGCCAATCCCGGTGAAGCCGATCTCACCGCCCATGTCGACTTCGCAGCGCTGGCCGCTGTCGTGCGGGCGCATGGCCTCGATGTGGAATTGACCACGCAGGGCGACTTCCTGCTTTCCATGGGTTTGCTCGAGCGGGCCGGCCTGCTGGGTAGCCAGGCAAGCGACGAGGCAAAACAAACCATTACCGACGCCGTCGAGCGCCTGGCCGGCCCCGACGCCATGGGTACGCTGTTCAAGGTCCTGAAAATCCTGCCGCACCAGCCAGGCTGACAAGAGCAATTCCAGGAAAAGTGTGAGCGGTTTTTCGTCCGGAATTGCGTCAACACAAAGAGATAGAGCGGTTCGCCGTTTCCGTGAAACGATGAAACGCTCTAGAGGTCGTTTACAAGCCGCTCCGACACACCGCCAAGGTAGGTCTCCCAGACATGATCGCACATCAGCCGGCGATAGTGCCGCGTGCTGATCAGGCCGCGATACGAAGCGCCGCCGACATGAAAGAAGCTGTTGTCCATCATGCGATGGTCGGCCTCGATGCCGCCGAGCTTCAGGCTGATCGTGGTCTTTTCGGCATTGACGATATTGCTGTCGTCGAGCCTGTCGCGCAGCATCGGCCAGTTGCCGCCGCCAGTATCGAGCCCGGTGTCGAAGCGCGGCGTGAAATCGAGCTCAAGGTCCTCGACGACGGAAAAGCGAAAGAAGCAAAGCCCCGCCCAGAAATACCAACCTTCATGGCCTCTTTTGGCGGGGTATTTGGTGCCGTAGGCGTCCGTGCCCGCCATGCGTGTGGCTATATCGAGGGCAACCACCGGAAAGCAGTCATGGTCGAGAAAGCCGAACAGGTCGGGCCGCAGCGGGCGCACGATGTTATGAAAAACCCAGTTCATCGAAATGCCGTGCGACCGGTTCGGATTCCACTCGGGATTTCGCGGCAAGCCGAAATAAGCAATGCCGCGCCGCCGGCAGATGGCCTCGATCGCCTGCCGCGCCGCGGGCTTGGACGAATTGTCGATGACCGCCAGCGTCATCCCGCTCGAATAGGTCAGCCATGCCTTGGTCAGCGCATCGATGACCCAGGGCGTGTTGTAGGCGATGGAGAAGCAAAAATGCCGCGCGCCGGTTCGCCGCAACTCTTCGGCAAATTCCGCCCCCGACGCTGCATTGCGTGAGCGGAAATAGCCTTTCACCAGCGCGTTGCGAAAATCCTTCGCCTTGCGCACCTGCCGATTTCGGTGGATCTGTCGGATCAGGCTTTTGACTGGATTCCAGCCCATGCACTTTCGCCCGCCCCGGAAATTGTCTGGCCATTGCCTATAGTCGAATGCCCGCTTTTCGCCAACTCGGAGCCAATGCGGCATGGCTGCCGCATTGGCTTGGCCGAACTTCGCCTTGACGAAAGCGCTGGCGCGGACAACAAACCCATCCATGCTGAATCAGACCAAACCGGATCCTGTTCGCTCGCCGCTGCTGGAAGCGGCGAAGCCGCGAGGCATCCGCCATGGCTACTTCACCCGTATCGGCGGTGTCTCCAGCGGCATCTACCAAGGGCTCAACATCGGCACCGGCTCGGATGACGACCAGACGCTGGTCGCCGAGAACCGCCGCCGCGTCGCTGCCTGGATGGGCGTGCCGGCCAGCCATCTCTTGACTGCGCATCAGGTTCACTCGCCCGACGTCGTCATCGTGAACGAACCCTTCCCCGGTCCACGGCCCAAGGCCGACGCCGTCGTCACCGACCGGCCGGGCATCGCCATCGGCGCCTCGACAGCCGATTGCGGCCCGGTGCTGTTTGCCGATGCAGAGGCGCGCGTCATCGGCGCGGCGCATGCCGGCTGGAAGGGCGCTTTCACCGGCGTGCTTGAAAACACTATTGCCGCGATGGAAAGCCTCGGCGCCCGCCGCGAGCGCATCGTTGCGGTTCTCGGCCCTTCCATCGGTCCTGAAAACTACGAAGTCGGGCCGGAATTCGTCGCCCGTTTTGTCGAAGCCGATGCCGAAAACATCAGCTATTTCATCCCTTCGGCCAATCCGGGGCATGCGATGTTCGACCTCAACCTCTATACGGTCGACCGGCTGAAAAAGGCTGGCGTGATCGCCGAGGGGCTTGGCCGCTGTACTTATGCCGAGGAGGATCTCTTCTATTCCTACCGGCGCACCACGCATCGCAAGGAACCGGACTACGGTCGGCAGGTTTCGGCAATTGTTTTGGAGAATGAATAATGGCGCTGCATTTCGAACGCTCCGAGTTTGACGCCCGGCGTGACCGGCTGATGATCGAGATGACCGAGAAGAAGCTCGACGCAGTGCTGCTCTTCGCCCAGGAGAGCATGTACTGGCTGACCGGCTACGACACGTTCGGCTTCTGCTTCTTCCAGTGCCTGGTGGTAAAGGCCGATGGCTCGATGGTGCTTTTGACCCGGTCGGCCGATCTGCGCCAGGCGCGCCACACCTCGATCATCGACAAGATCGTCCTGTGGACCGACCGCGACGGCGCCAACCCGGCGATCGACCTGCGCAACCTGCTCAACGACCTCAATCTGCTCGGCGCCCGCATCGGCGTCGAATACGACACCCATGGCCTGACCGCCTTCAATGGCCGCCGCGTCGACGAGCAGTTGCAGACCTTTGGCCAGATCGCCGACGCCTCCGGCATTGTCGGCCGTCTGCGCCTGTTCAAGAGCCCGGCCGAAATCGCCAAGGCCGAAAAGGCCGCCAATCTATCCGATGACGCGCTCGACGCGGCCCTGCCGCTGATCAAGCAGGGCGGCGATGAGGCGCTAATCCTTGCCGCCATGCAGGGCGCGGTCTTTGCCGGCGGCGGCGACTATCCGGCCAATGAATTCATCATCGGCTCGGGCGTCGACGCACTGCTCTGCCGCTACAAGGCCGGGCGCCGCAAACTGACCAAGAACGACCAGCTGACGCTCGAATGGGCCGGCGTCTTCCACCACTATCACGCCCCAATGATGCGCACCGTGCTGACCGGCAAGGTGTCGAAGCGCCATCAGGAGCTGTTCGACGCCGCCCGCGCCGCCCTGCTGGCGGTCGAGAAGGCGATGACGCCGGGCAACACCTTCGGCGACGTCTTCGACGCCCATGCCCGCACGCTGGAAGCGCATAATTTGACCAAGCACCGGCTCAACGCCTGCGGCTACTCGGTCGGCGCCCGCTTCACCCCGTCCTGGATGGACATGCCGATGTTCTACCAGGGGAATCCCGAGCCGATCGCGCCCAACATGACGCTGTTCGCGCATATGATCATCATGGACTCCGAAACCGAGACGGCCATGACGCTTGGCCGCACCTACCTGACCACCGAATCCCAGCCGAAGCCGCTTTCGCGCCATGATCTCGACTTGATCGTACAGTGAATCCATAATGGCTGGTCCACGCGGGCGCGTTCACGGCTAAGGAGTTTCGGGCAGATGAGACGATCGCGTGTGACGACCGTGTCATTGCTCGCAGCGCTTGTGCTGGCCGGTTGCACCAACGCCAAGGACGTCCTCGAACCGTCCGCCATCACGCCGCCGGCAGCCTCTGCCCAACCGGCCCAGCCTCCGTCGGCAACCCCAGGCACCGCGCCAGCTGGCACGCCCTCGCCGCCGGCCGTCGGCGCCACAACACCCGCCAATCCCGCGCAGAGCGCCGCCGCCCTGTCGAAGACGCGGCTGCAGATCGCGCCGATCGTCGGCGCCTCGGTGGAAGCGGCAACGCCGCTGACAGCCGAACTCCAGACCCGCGCCAGGCAGCGCGGCATCACCCTTGCCGGCAGCACCGATCAGACAGCCACCCATGTGCTGAAGGGCTACTTCTCGACCATGACGGAAGGCAAGGACACCACCGTCATCTATGTCTGGGACGTCTATGACCCCGCCGGCAACCGGCTGCACCGCATCAACGGCCAGCAGAAGGCGGCCTCAGTCAGTGGCGCCGAAGGCTGGCCCGCCGTCCCCCCCGCTACCATGCAGGCAATCGCCGACCAGACGATCGACCAGTTCGCGGCCTGGCTCGGCAGCAGCGCCGGCTGATCCGCCTGTTACCGCTATTCGTCACGCGTTGACGTTTTTGAGATTAGCCGGCGGAATCCGGTTGACGAGGCTTGCAATACCGGCACGGCTCGCTAAAAGCCCGGTTAAGAGGCTTTCGAGAGTCTGTCGCGCCTCTCCATCCTTCGCCAGGAACGGTGCATGAAGCTTTTCGCGGGCAATTCCAACCGGGTGCTGGCCGAAGCGGTCGCCCGCTATCTCAACGTCCCGTTGGGAAAGGCCAGCGTCAGACGCTTCGCCGATCAGGAAATCTTCGTCGAAATCCAGGAAAACGTACGCGGCGAGGATGTCTTCATCCTGCAGTCGACCTCGTTTCCGACCAACGATCATCTGATGGAACTGCTCATCATGATCGATGCCTTCATGCGCTCCTCGGCCAAGCGCATCACCGCGGTCATCCCCTATTTCGGCTACGCCAGGCAGGATCGCCGCGCCTCGGGCCGTACGCCCATTTCGGCCAAGCTGGTCGCCAACATGATCACCCGCGCCGGTGTCGACCGCGTTTTGACGCTCGATCTCCATGCCGGCCAGATCCAGGGCTTTTTCGACATTCCGACCGACAATCTGTTCTCGGTGCCGGTGATGGCACGCGACGTGAAGGCGAAATACAAGCAGCTTGCCAATGTCGTCGTCGTCTCGCCCGATATCGGTGGCGTGGTGCGCGCCCGTGCGCTGGCCAAGCGTTTCGACGCCCAACTGGCCATCGTCGACAAGCGCCGCGAACGCCCCGGTGAATCCGAAGTGATGAACATCATCGGCGCCGTTGCCGGCAAGGATTGCCTGTTGATCGACGACATCGTCGATTCCGGCGGCACGCTGTGCAACGCCGCCGATGCTCTGCTCGCCAACGGCGCCACCAGCGTCACTGCCTACATCACCCATGGCGTGCTGTCGGGCGGCGCGGTGGCCCGTATCGCCGGCTCGAAGCTGCAGGAATTGGTGATCACCGATTCCATCCAGCCGACGCAGGGCGTGCTCGACGCGCCGAACATCCGCGTCATCTCCATCGCCGACCTGATGGGCGAGGCGATCTCGCGCACGGCGACCGAAGAGTCCGTGTCGAGCCTGTTCGACTAAGCGGACGCACACATTAGCGGCCCGTAATCTGCACTGTTGCGGGAAGCAGACGTTTCTCCTGACCCGCTTAGCATGGCATACTGCTCCTCCAAACAATGGAGGAGTAGCAAATGCGGCGACGGACTTTGCTCGGGCTTGCGGTTTCCATCGCGGCCGCCTTTTCGGCGCCGGCGGCCTGGGCCGCCGATTTCCCGGATCGGACCATCACAATGGTTGTCCCCTTTTCCGCTGGCGGCTCGACGGATCTGGTCGCGCGCCTCGTCGCCAACAAGATGTCCGAAAAACTCGGCCAGCAGATTGTCGTCGAAAATGTCGGCGGCGCCGGCGGCAGCATTGGTGCTGCCCAGGTCGCCCGGGCCGAACCGGACGGCTACACAATCCTCATGGGCACGGTTGCGACACACGCGCTCAACCCTCTTATCCTGAAGACAAAGCCCTACGATGCGGAGAAGGATTTTGCGCCGATATCGCTGCTTGTCCTGGTGCCGAACGTCCTGGTCGTGAACCCTGCGTTCCCCGCCAAGGACGTCAAGGAACTGATCGAGATGCTGAAGAAGGACCCGGACAAATACGCCTACGCCTCCTCGGGCAATGGCACCCCGCTGCATCTCTCGGGCGAGCTTTTCAAGACGATGGCCGGGGTGAGCATGCAGCACATTCCCTACAAGGGCGCCGGCCCGGCGCTGAACGATGTTATCGGCAATCAGGTGCCGATGATGTTCGACAATTTGCCGTCTTCATCGGGCCATATCAAAAGCGGCACGCTGAGAGCGCTCGGCGTTACCACCAAGGAGCGCGTTCCCTCCTTCCCCGATTTGCCAGCCATTGCCGAAACCATCCCCGGCTATGAAACCTACAGCTGGAACGCTCTGTTCGCACCCGCGGGCACGCCGCCGGAAGTGATTGCCGTGCTTCAGAAAGCGGCAGTTGAATCCCTGAAAGATCCAGACGTGATTGCCAGCATGGCCCAGTTCAGCGCCTCGATCGTGGCCTCCACCCCGGAGGAGCTTGGAGCGCATGTGAAAGCCGAGCTCGCCAAATGGGAGCCGATCGTCAAGGCCAGCGGCGTTCAGCTGGACTAGGCAGCGTCAAGCACTGCTCCGGCGCCATTTTAGGGGGCCGGAGCCTCAAGTCGCGGCGGGGCCCGCCGCACGACTTCGCCACTGTCGCGCGCGCCGCGCATATAGCCGCGCGGCGAGGCGCCCAGCATGCGCTTGAACATGGTGATGAAGGCCGGCACGCTGTCATAACCGAGATCGAGCGCCACCCTGGTGATCGGCTCGCCGTCGGCGAGCCTGGGCAGTGCTGCAAACAGGCAGGCCTGTTGGCGCCATGTCGACAAGGAAAGCCCGGTCTGGCGGTGGAAGGCGCGGGTGAAGGATCGCCGGCTCATCCCGGCGGCATCGGCCCACTCGTCGATCGTGGCACGCGGCGACGGTGCGGCGACAAAGCGCCGGCAGAGCGCCGCCAGCCTCGGATCAGTCGGGAACGGCAGCCCAAGCGGCCGTTCCGGCAAGATCGGAATCTCGTGCAACAAAAGCTTCATGATCAGCCCGCCGCGCCCTTCCAATTCACCGCCTTGCGGCAGCTTTTCCGACTCCACGATCAAGCTGTGCATCAGCTCGGTGACGCCGACGACGCGCAGGCCTTCCGGCAGGCCGGGGATCGCGCCCGGCATGACATAGACCGAGCGCATCGAGACATCGCCCAGCATTTCGACGGAATGCTCGGTGCCGGCCGGTATCCACATTGCGTGGTCGGGCGGCACCATCCAGCGCCCATACCGGGTCGTCACCAGCACGACACCGACCAGCGCGTGCAGCAACTGGCTGCGGCTGTGGCGGTGCTGCGGCACGTGATAACCGTCGGGATATTCGGTCGGCAAAGCCACGGCCGGCCCGGAAACTTCCTCGAGCCATTGCCAGCGGCTTTCGTGCAATCGGCCGAGATCGGCATTGCCGGCGCGGAAGACGTCCCTGCCATGTGGCATTGGCTATGGCCCACTTGCGAAACTATTGGACCAAACCACGAAAGAAGTCGCCTCGCAAGCGGCTTATAAGGCAGTCGTCCCCCAAGGCGCTTCAGACGAGCGTCCTTAAGACGGTCCGCAAGATGCGGCCGCCAAGCCTGCCTGCGGGCAAACGCCCGCCAAAAAGACCTCGGAGCCTGCCTTGACCGATACGACAGCCGCCAGCATTGCGCCGCAGCCGAGCGCCAGCCTCCCTTCAGTCCAGGCAACCGCCTTCACCGTCATCCTGGCGGTGAGCTTTTGCCACGGCATCAACGACATCATGCAGTCGCTGCTGCCGGCGATCTATCCGCTGCTGAAAGAGAATTACGGTCTCGATTTCTGGCAAATCGGTCTTTTGACCTTCACCTTCCAGGTCACGGCGTCGCTGCTGCAGCCGATCATCGGCATGATCACCGACAAGCGGCCAATGCCCTATTCACTGCCCTATGGCATGGCGTCCTCGCTGATCGGTCTGATCGTGCTCGCCTATGCCGGCCACTACGCGCTGCTTCTGGTTGGCGCCTCGCTGATCGGCATCGGCTCGGCGATCTTCCATCCGGAATCCTCGCGCATTGCCCGTTTCGCCTCGGGCGGCCGCTTTGGCTTGGCGCAATCGCTGTTCCAGGTCGGCGGCAATTTCGGCCAGTCGATGGGGCCGCTGCTCGCCGCCTTCATCGTCGTGCCCTTCGGCCAGACCAGCATCTCCTGGTTCGCCGTTGGCTCGCTGATCGGCATCATCGTTCTGTCGCGGGTCGGCGGCTGGTACAGCCGGATGCGCGCCGCGCAGGGCAGCCGCAAGGCGGCAAGCTTCGTCTCGCCCTTCCCGCGTAAAAAGGTCATGGGAGCGCTGGCGGTGCTGACGCTGCTGGTGCTGACCAAGAACGCCTACATCGCCTCGCTCTCCAGCTACTACACCTTCTATTCCATCCATAAGTTCGGCGTTTCGGTACAGATGAGCCAGGTCATGTTGTTCCTGTTCCTTGGCGCCTCGGCGCTGGGCATCCTGCTCGGCGGCCCGTTCGGCGACCGCTATGGCCAGAAGGCGATGATCTGGTTCTCGATCGTCGGTGTGCTGCCCTTCACGCTGGCGCTGCCTTACGCCAATTTCGAATGGACGATGGTGCTGACGGTGCTGATCGGCCTGATCCTGTCCTCGGCCTTCTCCAACATCGTTGTGTTTGCACAGGAACTGGTGCCGGGGCGCGTCGGCACGATCGCCGGCATCTTCTTCGGCTTCGCCTTCGGTATGGGCGGCATCGCGGCCGCCGTGCTCGGCGTCGTTGCCGACATGAAGGGCATCGATTTCGTCTTCCAGGTCTGCTCATATCTGCCGCTGCTCGGCCTGCTGACGGTGTTCCTGCCCAACATGAAGGAAGCCAGGAAGGCGCATGCCACCGCCAGCTAGAGCAATTCCTGGAAAAGTGTGATCGGTTTTCCGTTCGGAATTGCGTAAAAACAAAGAGATAGAGCGGTTCGCCGTTTCCGTGAAACGGTGAAACGCTCTAAGACACCGATCTCCAGGTCTCGACATAAGGGCGTGGCAGCTGCCACGCCCTTATTGATTCTTTCCCATGCGCCAGGTGAAAAGCCTGTTAGTGTTCGAAACGTGTGCGCGGGGCGACGCTGCCACAGATCCTCAACGTCTCTGGAGAATGATATGCGCAAGATCGTATTGGCCGTGTTGGGCGTGCTTCTTGTTACCGTGCCGGCTATGGCACGCATCGTTCCTTTTCCGCCAGGTTTCAAGACGCAGTCCGTCGAAACCAACGGCACCAAACTCTATGTGCGCGTCGGCGGAAAGGGTCCCGCTGTCGTGCTGCTGCACGGCTTCGCCGATACCGGAGATATGTGGGGCGCGGCCGCGGCGGCGCTTGCGAAGGACCACACCGTCATCGTGCCGGACTTGCGCGGCATGGGTCTGTCTGCCCACCCGGAAGCGGGCTACACCAAGAAGAACCAGGCCGTTGATATCGCCGGGGTGATGGACGCGCTTAAGATCGACAAGGCAGATCTGGTCACCCACGACATCGGCAACATGGTCGGCTATGCGCTTGCCGCGCAATATCCCAAGCGCATCACCAAATGGGTCATCATCGATGCGCCGCTACCCGGCATCGGCGACTGGGAAAAGATCAAGCAAAGCCCGCTGCTTTGGCACTTCAACTTCCGCGGCCCGGATATGGAGCGGCTGGTCGCAGGGCGCGAGCGCATCTATCTCGATCGCTTCTACAACGAGCTGTCGGCCGACCCCAAGAAGATCGACGAGGCAACGCGCAAGCACTATGCCAAACTCTATGCCCGCCCGCATGCGATGCATGACGCGTTCGAGCAGTTCAAGGCCTTTGACCAGGACGCGATCGACAACCAGGCGATGCTCGCCGCCGGTGGCAAACTGACCATGCCGGTGCTGGCTGTTGGCGGGGAAAAATCCGCCGGCACCACGCAGGCCGATATCTTGCGGCTTGTTGCGACCGATGTTGCGGGCGGCATTGTGCCTGACTCCGGTCACTGGATCATGGAGGAAAACCCCGACGCCACCGTCAAGCTGATCACCGGTTTTCTCGCCAAATAGATCCTGCGGACATTTCGATGAAAGCACAAGGCACCCGCTTGACGGCGGGTGCCTTGCCTATCCCAAGTGGACAGTACTAGGCCTTGATGAAGGCCAGGAGGTCGGCGTTGATGACGTCGGCGTGGGTGGTGGCCATGCCATGCGGGAAGCCCTTGTAGACCTTGAGCTCGCCCTTCTTGAGCAGCTTGACCGACAGCAGCGCCGAGTCCGCGATCGGAACGATCTGATCGTCGTCGCCATGCATGACCAGCACCGGCACGTCGATGGCCTTCAGATCGTCGGTGAAGTCGGTTTCCGAGAACGCCTTGATGCAATCATAATGCGCCTTGGTGCCGCCCATCATGCCCTGGCGCCACCAATTTTCGACCACAGCCTGCGAGACTTGGGCGCCGGGACGGTTGAAGCCGTAGAACGGGCCGGCCGCAACATCGTGGAAGAACTGGGCGCGGTTGGCGGCCTGGGCGGAGCGGAAACCGTCGAAGACCTCGATCGGCAGGCCGCCGGGATTGGCCGGCGTCTTCAGCATGATCGGCGGCACAGCGCCAATCAGAACAGCCTTGGCGACACGGCCGCCTGAGCCGTACTTCGCGACATAGCGCGCCACTTCGCCGCCACCGGTGGAATGGCCGACATGGATGGCGCCCTTGAGGTCGAGATGCGCCACAAGTTCCGCGACATCGGCGGCATAAGTGTCCATCTCGTTGCCCGTATCGGTCTGCGTCGAGCGGCCATGGCCGCGCCGGTCATGGGCAATGACGCGGTAGCCCTTCGACAGAAAGAACAACATCTGGGCGTCCCAGTCGTCGCTGCTCAGCGGCCAGCCGTGATGGAAGACGATGGGCTGGCCGGTCCCCCAATCCTTGTAGAAAATCTCGGTGCCGTCCTTGGTGGTGATCGTGCTGCTGCCGGGCTTGGTCATCTCAATCTCCGTTGATTATCTTTCGCGATAATCAATATCGCGATAACGATATGACTAGCGCAGATCGAAACCCTTGTCTACAGAAAATATGTATCGCGATATCATTTTTCGTGGTACATATCGAAAACGCTCAGTCGGCAAAGGAATATATCGTGCCTCTCCCGTTGGACAACCAGCTCTGTTTCACCCTCTACGCCACCAGCATGGCGATCAACCGCACTTACAAGCCGATGCTGGACAAGATGGGGATCACCTATCCGCAATACCTCGTGCTGAACGCGCTTGCCGAGGCCGACGGCATGTCGGTCGGCTCGATTGCGCACAGGCTTGCTCTGGAATCGAGCACGATCACGCCGCTGGTCAAGCGCATGGAGCAGGCAGGTCTCGTCACCCGCCAGCGCAGCCAGACCGACGAGCGCCAGGTGCAGGTCGACCTGACCCCAGCCGGCCGCGCCCTGCTTGTCCAGTGCAACTGCCTCAACGAGACCCTGATCGAGCGCTCGGGCATGACGCTGGCACAACTCGATGCCTTGAACCGGCAGATCCAGACACTGCGTGACGCGTTGAGCGGCAATCAGAAATAGCCCTCCCCCCCGAGAACAAGCCCGACCCTAATCCTTGCCGGCCAGCCAGCGCACGATATTGCCCATCAGCTTGCCGTAGAGCGGCCATCCCAAAAAATCCTGCGACAGCCAGTGCGGGCCGATATCGGTCGCCCAGGCGACGGTGCGGCCGCGGCCATGCTCACGAACCGCAAGCAGCGGCCAGTCGGTGCCGCGATAGTGGCAGGTCGCCAGGAGCTGGGACGAACCGTCACGTCTGAAATCGAGCTTATTCATCCCGAGGATGGGCGGCAACGGCCCCTCCAACCCGGCAAGGATCGGGTGCGAGGTCTGCAGGATGGAAGCCTGCAGCCCTTGCGGCACCTCCATACCGTCGGAAAATGGCAGGCAGCGCACGGGCAGCACGTCCTCGACCGGCGTATCGTGGAACCGCGCCGTCCCGAACATGCCCTGAAACCCCATATAGCCGCCGGCCAGCATCAGCCCGCCGCCGCCTTCGACATAGGCCTTGAGTACCTCGAGGCGGTTGACGCCGATACGCCCGGCACGGGCCTCCGGCGTGACCAGCAAGGTCAGTGCGCCGACATCGGAGATCACCACCGCCTGATATTCAGCGAGCGCGTCGATGTCATAGGGAAATTCGGTCGCACAGCGATCGCCACCGATCTGCGTGACGGCGATGCCCTCCGTGGCGAGCGCGGCATTGAAGGCCGTCGCGCCGTTCACCCACGTCGCACTTGTCAGCACGTCGCCGCCGGCAGCGACCGAAGTTGTCGCTGCGAAGGTCTCGCCTGCCAGCAAGAGTTTCATCGTCGCCCCCGCACCCTTCAGCTGAAGATTAGAAGGCGGGCGCCGGCTCGATCGGCGCCCGCCTGGCCTTGGGAGGCTTAGAACTTGAACTCGGCCAGGTTTTCCGGCGTCACGATCTTGGCCGGGCCAAGGATCAGTTCGCCGCTGGCGCCTATCGTGTATTCGCCGAGCCTGCCTGCCGTGAACTTCTCACCTTCCTTGCCGGTGATCTTGCACTGCGCCAACGCCTGGGCCGTCTGATAGGTAAGATAGCCAAGGTCGGTGACATTCCACCAGATATCCTGCGCAGCGCCGTCCTTGATGTATTTCGAGATCAGAGTTGCCGGCGCGAGGCCGGTCAGCTTGACCTTGCCGATCATGCCGGCTTCCTCGAGTGCACGTGCGGCCGCCGGAAGGCCGATGCCTGCCGGAACGATGATCACCTTGAGATCCGGAAACGCCTGCACCAGCGCCAGCGCCTGCTGCTGGTTGACCTGTTCGCTTTCTTCGCCATAGGCGACCTGCACCAGCTTCATCTTGGCGAACTTCGACTCGGCTGCCATCCTCGCCTTCATGAAGTCGATCCAGGCGTTCTGGTTGGTCGCCGTCGGCGTCGACGACAGGATCGCGAATTCGCCTTCACCGCCGCTGAGGTCGAATGCGCTTTCCAGCATCATTTCGGCGAGACTGTCGCCCTTCACCTGGTTCACGAATACCGCACGGGCATCGGCCGCCACGTCGGAGTCATACGAGATCACCCTGACGCCTTGCTGAACGGCGCGCTTCAGTGCAGGCGCAACGGCATTGGCGTCGTTGCCGGCAATTGCGATGACACCGACCTTCTGCGACACGAGGCTGTTGATGAATTCGATCTGTGCCTCGGCCGTCGCTTGCGATGGCGCGACCTGGGTAGCGGTGCCGCCAATTTCCTTCGCCGCCTCTTCGGCGCCTCCAAAAGCGACCTTGAAGTAGGGATCGGTATCGAGTTTGGGCAGGAAGCCGACCGTTACCGGTTCCTTGGAGCATTCCTGGCTGTAAGCCAGCGAGGCTGGCGCAAGCAGAACTGCGGATGCGAGCAGGGCTAATCTAAACGCTTTCATTGTGTCTCCTCCGTCAGAATTCGGGCTTGAAGTAAGGGGCCCGAGATTACCCCTTGGTTTCGCGCAGGACGCGCGATCTTGAGAGCCGCTCCTCCAGGGAGCGCCAGTAATTGCCGACCAGCAGCGAGCCGATCAGAAACAGGCCGATGATCATGCCTTGCGCGTCGCCGCCGATCTGGTTGAGCGCCAGCACGTTGCGGATGATGGCAATCAAGAGCAGCGCCAGCATGACGCCGGTGAGCCGCCCCTTGCCGCCAAAGACACTGACGCCCCCGAGCAGCACGATGGTGATGACGTCGAGCTCCATGCCGAGCGCATTGTTGGCGCGGGCATTGGAAAGGCGCGCGGTATAGACGATGCCGGCGATGGCCGCGACGACGCCGGAGACGACGAACAGTTTCAGCACCATCTTGCGCGTGTCGATGCCGGAATAGCGCGCCACTTCCGGGCTGCCGCCGAGCGCGTAGATGCGCTTGCCGGTCGGCGTCTTCTGCAGCACCACCGCGAAGATCGGCGCCAGCAGCAGGAACGGCACGATGGTCCAGGGTATCTCGGTGCCCGGCAGATTGTTGATGCCGAAATCGACCACCGCGGGCGGCAATATGTTGACCGAACCGGTGCCGAGCAGGATGTAGCCAATGCCGCGATAGAGCGCCATGGTGCCGAGCGTCACCACCAGCGACTGCAGCCCCAGGCCCGAGACGAGATAGCCGTTGAACGCACCGAGCAGGCCGCCGAAGACCAGCGTCAGCGGAATTGCCGCCAACGTCGGCACGCCGGCCTGAACAGCCAAGCCGAACACCACCGAGGTCAGCGCCAGCACCGAGGCGATCGACAGGTCGATCTCGCGGGTGATGATCAGCAGCGTCATCGGCAGGATCAGCAACGCTTTCTCAGAGGCGCTCGCCGCCAACTGCGAGAGGTTGAAGCCGGAGATGAAATTCGGCACGAAGAGCGCTGCGTAGAGAAAGACGGCGAGGCAGGCGGTCGCCAGCAGCAAGTCCCAGAAGTCGATCGAGCGCAGGAATTTTCTCATCTCGCCCTCGCCTGTCTTGCCTGCTCGGCGCGCCGCACGATGAAGGTGTCGATACCGATGGCGACCAGGATCACCAGGCCATAGACGCCCTGCAGCCAGAGCGGGTCGACACGCACCAGCGTCAAGCCGTTCTTGATGACTAGCAAAGTGAGCGCGCCGAGGATGATGCCGAGCAGCGTGCCCGAACCGCCACGGATGGCGACGCCGCCGACTACCGCCGAGGCGATCACGGTAAGCTCGAAGCCGAGCGCGACGCGCGCATCTATGGTGGCGTAGCGCGAGGCCCACAGCGCGCCGCACAGGCCGCCGAGCAGGCCGGCCATGCCAAAGGCGAGCAGGATGCGCCGGTCGACCGGAATGCCGATAAGCCTTGCACCGTCGGGATTCGACCCCGTGGCGAACAGCTCGCGCCCAGTCGCCGTGCGGTAGAGCAGCACATAGCCGGCGCACAGCATGAGAATGGCGATGACGACGATCAGCGGCACGCCGGCGATCTTCAGGCCGGTCATGTCGAGCCAGGCTTGCGTGACCTCATCGGCACTGACCTGGTCGCCCGCCGCCCAGATCGAGTTGAAACCGCGAAAAATCGACATTGAGGCCAGGGTGACGACGATGGCCGGGATCTTTCCCCTGGTGACGACAAGGCCGTTGAGCAGCCCGGCAAAGCCGCCGACCGCGCAGGCGGTGATCAGGCCGATGGCGATGTCCAACCCCGGATAGGCATGGACCATGCTGGCCGCCATATAGGCGGAAAGGCCGATCACCGCGGCGATCGACAGATCTATGTTGCGGGTGATCAGCACCAGCATCTGGGCGAGTGCCGCCACCACCAGCAGCGCGGCATCCATCGACACCGCGGTGAGGTTCGCCGCGCTCACCATGCGCGGGTTGATGATGGTGACCGGAATGGCGACAGCCAGCATGGCCGCGAGCAGGCCGAACTCACGCCGCTTCAGGAAATCGAACGGCCCTTTGGTCTTCTCCTCGTGGGCCGCCCACTCCAACTGTGCCGCCTGGCCGGCACGTTCGTCGGTCCTGGTCGCCGCTTCCAGCACCTTTTCCTGGGTGGCCTGCCCGCGCGCGAACTCGGCCGTCTGATGGCCTTCGCGCAGCACGACAATGCGGTCGCACATGCCGATCAGTTCGGGCATTTCCGACGAAATCAGCAGGATCGCCATGCCTTGCGCGGCAAGGTCGGCAATCATCGCATGCACTTCCGCCTTGGTACCGACATCGATGCCTTGCGTCGGCTCGTCGAGGATGAGAACGCGCGGCTCGGTGCGCAGCCATTTGGCCAGCACCACCTTCTGCTGGTTGCCGCCGGACAGTTCCTTGACCGGCTGCCCGTAACCGGAAAAGCGCAATTTCATGCGCTTCAACCAATCCGCCACCAGATCGATGGCGCGATCGGTGCCGTAGAGGCCGCGAGACGCTGCCTTGTCGAGGACCGGCAGCACCGCATTGTCGAGAATGGAGAAATCCATCACCAGGCTCTGGCCCATGCGGTCTTCCGAGACATAAGCGATGCGCGCATCCATGGCGTCGCGCGCCGAGGCAAATTGCACGAGCCTGCCGTCGATCATGATTTCGCCGGCGTCGGGACGGTCGATGCCGAACAGCACGCGCGCGATCTCGGTGCGCCCGCTGCCGACGAGACCGCCGAGCCCCAGCACCTCGCCGGCGTGCAGCTTGAGGTCGATGCCAGAAAAGCCGCCGGCGCGCGAAAGCCCCCTCGCCTCCAGCACCAGCGCGCCGGAAGCGTGGCGCCGTTCGGGATAGAGATCGGTGACTTCACGCCCGACCATCATGCTTATGGCGGCAGCGCGACCGAGTTCGGCCTTCGGCTTGACGCCGATGAGGCGGCCGTCGCGCAGCACGGCGATGCGGTCGGCGATGCGAAAGATCTCGTCCATGCGGTGGCCGACGAACATCATCGCCACGCCGTGCAGCCTGAGATCGGCAACGACGGCAAAGAGCCGCTCGACCTCACGCTGTGACAGCGCGGCGGTCGGCTCGTCCATGATCAGCACGCGCGCATCCAGCGACAGCGCCCGGGCGATCTCGACCAGCTGCTGTTCGGAGGTGCGCAGTGTTCCCAGCCGCGTTGCCGCCGGCACGCTCAGGCCGACGGTCGCCAGCACCTTGCGCGCGCCGGCCAGCATGGCGGCATTGTCGATGCCACCGAAGCGGTCGCGCGGCATGTGTCCGAGATAGATGTTCTCCGCCACCGAAAGATCGGGAAACAGGCCGGGATGCTGGTGCATGACCGCAATGCCGGCCGCTTGCGCGTCATGCGGCGAGTGGAAGACCGCCGGTTTGCCGTCAACCTCGACGTGACCACTGGTGGGGGAATGCACGCCGGCCAACAGCTTCACGCAGGTGCTCTTGCCGGCGCCGTTTTCGCCAAGCAGCGCCAGCACCTCGCCGGAGCGCAGTTCGAAGGACGCGTCCTTGAGTGCAATCGTGCCGCCGAAAGCCTTCGTCGCCTGAACCAGGGCAACGGGAACAACCCGCACCACCGCTGCGTCGGCTCCGCTTTGTGTGCCCGAGTGCAGCACGTCTCCTCCCGGTTATTTTTTCAATTTGCTATATTAAATAGCGCAAAGGCGCAACGGCAAAATTGACTTCGGTGGTTCCGGCGCGCACTGTCGCGGCGAACACGGGCGCCTCAGGGTGTCTCGACCGCAGGTGGTTAATAGGCTTCGCGGCGGAACGACGACATTTTTGGGAGATGCGAGTTTTGTCAGGAAAAGGCAGCAATTCTGTCAAAGTTCGGCATTACAATGAGCGTTTCGTCCTCGACGCCATCCGTCGCCTCAAGGAAGCGTCCAAGTCCGATCTGGCGCGCGCGGCCAGCCTGACGCCTGCAGCGGTCGCTGCCATCGTTGATGGCCTGGAGTCATCCGGTTTCGTAAAGCAAGTGGGGAAAAGGTTCGGGCAACGCGGATCGCCCTCCACGCTTTACAGGCTGACGCCGGAGCGTATCTACAGCGTTGGTATCAAGATCGGCCGACGTGCGCTGGAAGCGGTGCTGGTCGACTTTGCCGGCGAAATCCGCGCCCGCGAATCGCATGAATACCGCTTTCCCGATCCCGACCTGGTGCTCAAGGCCGGCAACATGGCGCTGGCCACGTTCGAGAAACTGGTCGACGGGCTTGGTGACGCCAGCATTGTCGGCGTCGGCATTGCCTCGCCCTATTTCCTCGGCGGCTGGAGCGAGGAACTCGGCTTTCCCGACGATCTCGGCAGCCGCTGGGAAGCGATCGACCTGGCGACGTGCTTTGCCACGCCTGCAAAGACGCCGGTGTTCGTGGAAAACGACGCCACCTCGGCGGCGCTGGCCGAACTTGTCCAGGGTGCCGGCGTCCGCTTCCGCGATTTCATGCACATTTCGATCGACACCTTCGTCGGCGGCGGTCTGGTGCAAGGCGGCAAGGTCCATACCGGGCCGCATGGCAACAGCGCAGCCCTCGGCCCGTTGCCGGTGTCGCCCTCGAGCCTCGATTCGGTGGCGGCCAAGCCGGCGCGCTACCAAAGCCTGCTGCATCGCGCCTCGATCTATGTGCTGGTCAATCATCTGCGGTCGCGAGGCGTGGTCATCAACCGCGTGCGGGAGCTCGATCCACTGCCGCCGGAGGCGCGCGCGCCTTTGTTCGAGTGGATCGACGATTGCGCCAGCGCGCTGGTCGAGGCGATCATCGCCATCACCTCCATCATCGACATCGAGGCCATTGTTCTCGACAGCATCCTGCCGCGGCCGATCCATCTCGAACTGCTGGCAAGGGTGCAGACCCAATTCAACCAGACCAGCGCCATCGGTATCGTGGCGCCGGAGATCGTGCCGGGCCAGTTCGGCGCCGAAGCCTCCTCGATCGGCGCTGCCATGCTGCCGTTCTCGGCGCTGCTGGCGCCCGACAGCGGCGTGCTGATGATCGGCAAGGACCGGACGAAGCTCTTGAGCGCGCTGTCCACGCTGGCCGGCGCCAAAGGCAACGGATCAAATCCAACGCCCGACAATCTGCCGGCCTGAGCACTATGTAGCGCCCGACGCAGGCTATGGGCCGCCCTTGCCGGCTATGGCTTGCACCCTTTCCCGCCTTCCGCTATAGAGCCGCCACCCGCGTAGACACCCTTGGAGGCAACGCGGCGGAAGGCTGCCTTCCCCCGGTGATCCCGAACAAAGCTCCGTGTCAAAGCGGCTGCGTTCTCTGGGATATCCAGGCATGGCGGCTTTCGACGTTTACGGTCCAGGCACGTTGCCCGCCGCAAACGCTCCATAACACGCGAAAGGAAATGCCATGAGCCACGATACTTACGAGCTCAAGGCCGAAGCGCGCGAACAGGTCGGTAAGGGGTCCGCCCGTGCAGTTCGCCGTAACGGTAAAGTGCCTGCAGTGATTTACGGCGACAAGCAGCCCCCCCTGGCTATTGCGCTGAACTACAAGGACGTCTTCTACAAAATCCATGGCGGCGGGTTTTTGACCACGATCGCCACGATCGATGTCGACGGCAAGAAAATCCAGGTTCTGCCCAAGGATTTCCAGCTCGACCCGGTCAAGGATTTTCCGGTCCATGTCGACTTCCTGCGCATCGGCAAGGACACCGAGGTCAATGTCGACGTGCCTGTCCACTTCATCAATGAAGACAAGTCGCCCGGCATCAAGCGCGGCGGCGTGCTCAACATCGTGCGTCACGAGGTCGAGTTCCACTGCCCGGCCAATGCGATCCCGGAATTCATCACCGTCGATCTCACCGGCGCCGACATTGGCGATTCGATCCACATCTCGGCGGTGACCCTGCCGGCCGGCGTCAAGCCGGTGATCTCCGACCGCGACTTCACCATCGCGACCATTGCCGGCTCCTCGGCGATGAAGCCGGAGGCGGAAGAGACGGCGGAAGCAGCAGCCCCCGAAGCGGCGGCTCCTGCTGCCGAAGAGAAGTAATTTTCGGGCCCGGAGCGCACGATGCTTGTTTTTGCAGGCCTCGGCAATCCGGGCGCGAAATACGCTGATAACCGGCACAATGTCGGCTTCATGGCGGCGGACGCTATCGCCCGCCGCCATTCCTTTTCGCCCTGGTCGAAGAAATTCCAGGGCCTGATCGCCGAAGGCACGATTGCCGGCGAAAAGATTCTCCTGATCAAGCCACAGACCTTCATGAACCTGTCAGGACAGGCGGTTGGCGAAGCCTTGCGCTTCTACAAGCTCGGCCCCGAGGCGCTGACCGTCTTTTATGACGAGATCGACCTGCCGGCCGGCAAATTGCGGGTCAAGGTCGGCGGCGGCGCCGGTGGCCATAACGGCATCCGCTCGCTCGACCAGCATGTCGGCAAGAATTTTCGCCGCGTGCGCATCGGCGTCGGCCATCCCGGCGTCAGGGAAATGGTGCATGGCCATGTACTCGGCGATTTCGCCAAGGCCGACCGCGAATGGCTGAACGTGCTGCTAGATACCATCGCCGACGATGCCGGGCTGCTGGCCAAGGGCGACGACAATTCATTCATGAACCGCATCACGCTGGCTCTGCGCGACAAGCTCGTGCCGACCGGCGACGACGACCGCCCGCCGCCCAAGGCGCCGAAGGCCGAGGGCCCAAAAGGCCAGAGCCACATCCGCCAGGCAAGGCCGCATCAGGCGCCGGCCAAGCTGCCCGAAAGCAGCCCGATGGCCGCCATGCTGAAGAAACTGTTCGGCAAGAAAGACTGAGCCTCGATAGGATCGGGACCGCAGGGCTTGACGTTCCTCACCCCTATCGCCCATAGCCCTCATCAAATTTCTATTTTCCCGATAGGACCGGACACATGGGTTTCAAATGCGGCATCGTTGGCTTGCCCAACGTCGGCAAGTCGACGCTTTTCAACGCGTTGACCAGGACGGCGGCGGCGCAGGCCGCCAACTATCCGTTCTGCACCATCGAACCGAACACCGGCGAGGTCGCGGTGCCCGATCCGCGGCTGCAGAAGATCGCCGCGGTTGCCAAGTCGAAAGAGATCATCCCGACCCGCATCTCCTTCGTCGATATTGCCGGCCTGGTGCGCGGCGCCTCCAAGGGCGAAGGACTGGGCAACCAGTTCCTCGCCAACATCCGTGAGGTCGACGCCATCGTGCACGTGCTGCGCTGCTTCGAGGATGACGACATCACTCATGTCGAGGGCCGCATCGACCCCGTCGCCGACGCCGAGACGGTCGAGACCGAGCTGATGCTTGCCGACCTCGACAGCCTCGAGCGCCGCATCGTGCAAATCCGCAAGCGTGCCGGCAGCAAGGACAAGGAAGCCACCACCGTTTTGCCGATGATGGAGGCTGCGCTCGAATTGCTGCAGGCCGGCAAGCCGACCCGCATCCTGCTCAAGGGCATTTCAGCCGAGGATCTGCGCATTCTGCAGGGGCTGAACCTCTTGACCTCGCATCCCGTGCTCTATGTCTGCAACGTCGCCGAAGCCGACGCCGCCACCGGCAATGAGCACACCCAGGCCGTGGAAAAGATGGCCACCGCGCAGGGCGCTGGCACCGTGGTAATCTCGGCCGCGATCGAGGCCGAAGTCGCGCAGCTCTCGGACGAGGAAGAGATGGAGTTCCTGTCCTCGCTCGGGCTCGACGAACCGGGCCTCAACAAGGTCATCCGCGCCGGCTACGATCTGTTGCACCTGATCACCTATTTCACCGCCGGGCCGAAAGAGACGCGCGCCTGGACCATCCACAAGGGCGACAAGGCCCCGCAAGCAGCCGGCGTCATCCACACCGATTTCGAGCGCGGCTTCATCCGCGCCCAGACCATCGCCTATAACGACTACATCACGCTGGGCGGCGAAGTAGCGGCCAAGGAAGCCGGCAAGGCGCGAGACGAAGGCAAGGAGTATGTCGTCCAGGACGGCGACGTCCTGCTGTTCAAGTTCAACACTTGAGGCGCCAAGGTATCTCGCGGCCGGCGCGCTGACCGCGGCCGATCACAGCTGCGTCAAGTGGAAGAGCCCGCATGCTGCTTCGCTTGACTGCCCTTGGCACCGGGTCTAAGGCCGTCTGCATGCGACCTGCCCGTCTCCGTGGGAAATGGCTGCGCGCGCAGGACCCATCGCTATCGAACGAAACCTCTTGGGCTCAACCAACGGAGACCCGGCGATGATCAAGGCCTTCGTCGTCGACAATGACCGCCTGCGCGTCGCCGACGATCTGCTGGCCAGCAGCGATCAGGTCGTCTGGGCAGACCTTCTCAACCCGACCAGGGAAGAAGAAGCCACGATCGAGAGCTGGCTCGGCGTTGCCATTCCGACGCGCGAAGAGATGGAGGAGATCGAGATTTCGAGCCGCCTCTATATCGAGGACGGCGCCTATTTCATGACCGCGACGCTGCCAGCGCAGACCGAGATCGACGATCCGCTGATGTCACCGGTCACCTTCGTGCTTGCCGGACCGAGACTGGTCACCATCCGCTATCATGAGCCGAAGGCGTTCAAGACCTTTCCGCAGCGCGCCGAGAAGGTGGCGACAGGCTGCACCACCGGCAACACCATCCTGATCGGTCTGCTGGAGGCGATCGTCGATCGGCTCGCCGATATTCTCGAACGCGCCGGCCGCGACATCGAGACGATTTCGCGCGATATCTTCGAGGCGCGCTCGACCAAGGTGAACAAGCGCAACCGCGATTTCCAGGAGCTGCTCAAGGCCATTGGCCGCAAGGAGGACATCGCTTCCTCGATCCGCGACAGCCTGATCTCGCTGCAGCGCCTCACCGGCTTCCTCGCCCATGTCGCGACCCAGACCAAGATGAGCAAGGACGTCCGCGCCCGTATCAAGACCGTGTCGCGCGACGTGCTGTCGCTCGCCGACCATGCCACCTTCCTGTCGCAGAAGATCTCGTTCCTGCTCGACGCGACGCTGGGCATGATCTCGATCGAGCAGAACGCCATCATCAAGATCTTCTCGGTCGCCGCCGTCATCTTCCTGCCACCGACGCTGGTGGCTTCGATCTACGGCATGAATTTCGACGTCATTCCAGAGCTGAAATGGGAGCTCGGCTATCCCTTCGCCATCGGCCTGATGATCCTGTCGGCGATCCTCCCCTTCTGGTATTTCCGCCGTCGCGGCTGGCTCTGACCGGGTCTGGATCACCAGAATTCACTTGACCTAACGCCCTCCGGACGGCATCCGGATGCCCGGTGATCGTACAATCTTGAACCGGATTAGGATCATGACCAGAAGAAGCTGGGCCTACGAGGATTTCACCGAGGGCGCCTCGATCGACCTCGGCGCCAAGCAGGTGAGTGCGGCCGAAATCGTCGAATTCGCCACCGAGTTCGACCCGCAGCCGATGCATCTCGACGAGGAGGCCGGCAAGGCCAGCATCCTTGGCGGGCTCGCCGCTTCCGGCTGGCACACCTGCGCGATCTTCATGCGCATGCTGTGCGACGCCTTCCTGCTCGACTCGACCGCGCAAGGTGCGCCGGGCATCGACCAGGTCAGATGGAAGAAGCCGGTGCTGGCCGGCGACACGCTCAGCGGCAGGACTGGTGTGGTCGCCAGGCGCCTTTCGAAGTCACGACCCCAACTCGGTCTGGTCACCTTTCGCAGCGAAATGGTCAACCAGCGTGGCGAGCGCGTCTTCGAACTCGAAAACACCGTCATGTTCCTGACCCGCGAGGCCGGCGCATGAGCCTCGACGCGTTCTTCCGCATCGGCGAGACCATCGATCTCGGCTCGCACACATTCGAGGCCGAGGCGATCAAGGCATTCGCCCGCAAATACGATCCACAGCTCTTTCATGTCGACGAAGAGGCAGCAAAGAAAAGCGTGTTCGGCGGCCTCTGCGCCTCAGGCTGGCACACCGCCGCCACCTGGATGAAACTCAACCTCGAAAGCCGGCTGGACGCAACGCGATGGAGCGGTCCCGGCCCATTGCCCGAATTCGGCCCCTCGCCCGGCTTCAAGAACCTGAAATGGCCAAAGCCGGTCTATGCCGGAGAAACCGTAACCTTCATGCGCACCGCACTGTCCCACCGCCCGCTCGCCACCCGCCCCGGCTGGCGGCTGCTCGCGCTGCGCTCGGAGGGGTTCGACTCGAGGGACGACAAGGTGCTGGAATTCGACAGCGCCGTGCTGGTGAAGGCAGGGTAGCCTCTTCCTTCTCCCCCCTGTGGGGTGAGCAGCCGGTTCGCGTAAGCGAATTCATCGTGCCAGTGGCACGATGAAAGGCCGGCGAACGCCGGGACGCTGCGAAGCAGCGGGGACCCGGCAGGGTGGGTCGGCCACCCGGCCCTTCGCAGGCTCAGGGCGTTCGAAGCTCGAAAAGCCAAGCAATTGGCTTTTCGTCCGCTACGCGGACCGCTTCTCGCCCCACAAGGGGAGAAGGGAAAAGCGCTCTTCCTTCAATGTCCTTCAAACCCGATCAGCGTCCGCACCGGCACACCCAGCGCCTCAAGCTTCGCCCGCCCGCCAAGGTCCGGCAGGTCGATGACAAAGCATGCAGCAAGAATGTCGGCGCCGATCTGTCTGAGCAGCCTGATCGCTGCTTCCGCCGTGCCGCCGGTGGCGATCAGGTCGTCGACCAGGATCACCTTCTCGCCCGGCGCAACACCGTCCTTGTGCATCTCCATCTCGTCCAGCCCGTATTCCAGGCTGTAGGCGACGCGCACCGTCTCGTAGGGCAGCTTGCCCTTCTTGCGGATCGGCACGAAGCCGGCGGAAAGCTGGTGCGCGACGGCGCCGCCGAGGATGAAGCCGCGCGCCTCGATGCCGGCGATCTTGTCGATCTTCTGGCCGGCATAGGGATGCACCAGCTCGTCGATGGCGCGGCGGAAAGCGCGCGCATTGCCGAGCAAAGTGGTGATGTCGCGAAACAGGATGCCGGGTTTGGGATAGTCCGGAATGGTGCGGATCGCGGCGAGCAGCGTGTCTTCGAGCGAGGATTTCATGAGCCGAGATTACCTGAAACGGAGATTCGTGCGCGACAATTGTTCGATCGAACTGCAGCCCATCAGCTTCATGCCGCGCTCGATCTCGACCCGCATCTGCTCCAGCGCCCGCTCGACGCCCGGCTGGCCGGCCGCCGCCAACGGGAACAGATAGTAGCGCCCGACGCCGACAGCCTTGGCGCCGAGCGACAGCGCCTTCAGCACATGCGTGCCGCGCTGCACGCCGCCATCCATGATGACGTCTATTCTGTCGCCGACGGCGTCGACGATCTCGGCCAGCTGGTCGAAGGCCGCCCGCGAGCCGTCCAGCTGCCGGCCGCCATGGTTTGAAAGCACAATGCCGCTGCAGCCGATCTCGACAGCGCGTTTGGCATCCTCCACCGACATGACGCCCTTGAGGCAGAACGGACCACCCCACAGCCTGACCATCTCGGCGACATCGTCCCATGTCATCGACGGATCGAGCATCTCGGTAAAATAGCGACTGATCGACATCGTGCCGCCGCCCATGTCGACATGCTCGTCGAGCTGCGGCAGCTTGAACCCCTCATGGGTGAAATAGTTGATCGCCCAGCCCGGTTTGAGCGCAAACTGCAGCATGCCGGCAAGGTTGAGCTTGAAGGGAATGGCAAAGCCGGTGCGCTTGTCGCGCTCGCGGTTACCTCCGGTGATGCTGTCAACGGTCAGCATCATCACCTCGACGCCGACCGCCTTGGCCCGCTGCATCATCGCCCGGTTGAGGCCGCGATCCCGGTGGAAATAGAACTGGTAGACCTGCGGGCTGCTGCTGATCTTGCGCGCTTCCTCGAGGCTCACCGTGCCGAGCGAGGACACGCCGAACATCGTGCCGAACTTGGCCGAAGCCTTGGCCACCGCGCGCTCGCCCTGATGATGGAACAGCCGCTGCAAGGCGGTCGGCGAGCAATAGACGGGCATGGCCAGTTTCTGGCCCATCACCGTCACCGACATGTCGATCTCGCTGACACCGCGCAACACATTGGGAACGAGGTCGCAGCGCTCGAAACTCTCGGTGTTGCGGCGATAGGTGACCTCGTCGTCCGCCGCGCCGTCAATGTAGTTGAAGATCGGCCCCGGCAGCCGCTGCTGCGCCATGCGCCGGAAATCGGAAAAGTTGTGACAGTCGCTTAGCCGCATCATCGATTTCCAAATGCCATGGCGCAAGAAGCTCGCTGCGTCGAATATCAAGACGATGCCGCCATGCCAACGGGTGAATTGCCAAACTGCCTCTTGGCCACAGCCATGAACGAAAAAGGGACGCCGCTGGCGCCCCTTGCCGTCGAAAACCGACTGTTGGGAATAGCTTACATACCGAGGTCGGAACGCAGCTCGGCCTTGGCCCTCCTGACATCAATTTGCTGAGCCAAATCATTCCGCAAAACAAAACCCCGCCGAAAATCGACGGGGTTTGTCAGCGGTCTGGGGGCGCCTTTCGGCGCCCTTTCTTGATCGCAGGCTGCTTGGCCTTAGTGGGCCACGCCTTCCCACACTTTGCGCTTGGTCAGATAAACCAGGGCGCCGAAGAGCAACAGGAACACCAATACGCGGAAGCCGGTCTTCTTGCGGTCTTCCATGTGCGGCTCGGCCGCCCACATCAGGAAAGCCGACACGTCGCGCGAATACTGGTCAACCGTCTGCGGCGAACCGTCATCATAGGTGACCTGGCCGTCCGAGAGCGGCTTCGGCATCTTCAGCGACACGCCGGACATGAAGTACGGGTTGTAGTGGGTGCCTTCAGGGATCACCATGCCGGCCGGCGGCGTCTCGTCGTAGCCGGTCAGCAGCGAATGGATGTAGTCCGGGCCGCCTTGTGCGTACTGGGTGAAGATGTCGAAGACGAAGCGCGGGAAGCCGCGCTCGACGCCGCGTGCCTTGGCCAGCAGCGACATGTCGGGCGGGGCTGCGCCGCCGTTGGAAGCGGCAGCCGCCTCCTCATTGGCGAACGGCGCCGGGAAATGGTCCGACGGCTTGCCCGGCCGGTCGAACATGTCGCCGGCATCGTTGGGACCGTCATGGATGGTGTATTCGGCGGCAAAGGATTTCACCTGTGCTTCCGAATAGCCGAGGCCTTCCAGCGTGCGGAATGCCACCAGGTTCATCGAATGGCAGGCCGAGCAGACTTCCTTGTAGACCTTCAGGCCGCGCTGCAGCTGCGCCTTGTCATAGGTGCCGAACGGACCGGCGAAGCTCCAGTCCATTTCCTTCGGCTCGTCGATCGGGAAATGCGTGGGTGCCGCCGCGTTATGCGCCTCTTCAGCGGCCATCGCCACGCTGCCGACCGCTCCGATGCCGCCAGCCAACAGGCCGAGCAGGGCGAGCGAGGTGAGAATCTTTTTCATGCCAAATCCCCTTAGATTCTCGCTCAGCCCTTGGTTTCCGGCGCGGCGTTCGCACCTGCCGGATGTCCCCCACCGGCACCCTTGTTCTTCTCCAGCACCGCTTCGGTAATCGAATTCGGCAGCCTGCGCGGCGTCTCGATCAGGCCGAGCACCGGCAGGACGACGAGGAAGAAGGCAAAGTAGAACAGCGTCGCCATCTGCGCCATGAACACGAAGCTGCCTTCGGCCGGCTGCGAGCCCAGCCAACCGAGCAGGACGGCGTCGGCTGCGAAGAGCCAGAAGAACAGCTTGTACCAGGGCCGGTAGACCGCCGAGCGCACCTTGGAGGTGTCGAGCCACGGCACCAGGAACAGCATGACGATGGCGCCGAACATGCACAGCACGCCGCCGAGCTTGGAGTTGATCGGCCCGATGTTGAAGGTGATGGCGCGCAGGATCGCGTAGAACGGCAGGAAGTACCACTCCGGCACGATGTGGGCCGGCGTCTTCAGCGGGTTGGCGACCGTGTAATTGTCCGGATGGCCGAGGAAGTTCGGCAGGTAGAAGACGAAATAGGCGAAGAAGAACAGGAACACGATCATGCCGAACGCGTCCTTGATGGTCGCATAGGGCGTGAAGGCGACGGTGTCGGTCTTCGACTTGACCTCGATGCCGGTCGGGTTCGACTGGCCGACCACATGCAGCGCCCAGACGTGCAAGACGACGACGCCGGCAATCATGAACGGCAACAAATAGTGCAGCGCAAAGAAGCGGTTGAGCGTCGGATTGTCGACGGCGAAGCCGCCGAGCAGCAGCTCCTGGATCCAGTTGCCGACCAGCGGAATGGCACTGAAGAAGCCGGTAATGACGGTGGCGCCCCAGAAGCTCATCTGACCCCAGGGCAGCACATAGCCCATGAAGCCGGTTGCCATCATCAGCAGGTAAATGATGCAGCCGAGGATCCACAAAAGCTCGCGCGGCGCCTTGTAGGAGCCGTAATAGAGCCCGCGGAAGATGTGGATGTAGACGGCGACGAAGAAGAACGAAGCGCCGTTGGAATGCATATAGCGCAGCAACCAGCCCGAATTCACGTCGCGCATGATCTTCTCGACCGAATTGAAGGCGAGATTGGTGTCGGCCGTATAGTGCATGGCCAGCACGATGCCGGTCAGGATCTGCGCCACCAGCATGATCGCCAGGATGCCGCCGAAGGTCCAGGCATAGTTGAGGTTGCGCGGCACCGGATAGGCGATGAAACTGTCATAGACCATGCGCGGCAGCGGCATGCGGGCGTCGAACCAGCGTTCGATACCGGTCTTGGGCGTATAGGTCGAGTGTCCCTCGCTCATCGAAATATCCCCTGCCTCAACCGATAAGGATTTTGGTATCGGAAATGAACTTGAATACCGGCACAGCCATGTTTTCCGGCGCCGGGCCTTTGCGGATACGGCCGGCGGTATCGTACACCGAGCCATGGCACGGGCAGAACCAGCCGCCGAAATCGCCTTCCTGACCGAGCGGAATACAGCCCAGATGCGTGCAGACCTGCACCATCACCATCCAGGCTTCCTTGCCGGGCGTGGTGCGGTTGGCGTCGGTCGCCGGCGCATCGGCCGGCAGATTGGCGTTGCGGGCAATCGGATCCTTGAGATCGGCAAGGTTGATGGCCTCGCCGTCCTTCATCTCCTGCTCTGTGCGGTTGCGCACCACGACCGGCTTGCCGCGCCATTTCACGATCAGCGACATGCCAGGCGTCAGCGAGGAAACATCGACCTCGACCGAGGCCAGCGCCAGCGTCGAAGCATCGGGGCGCATCTGGTCGATGAACGGCCAGGCGACAGCGCCTGCGCCGACCACTGCGGCCATGCCGGTGGCGACGTAGAGAAAATCACGACGGTTGGGATCCTGGGTGTCGGTTGCGCTCACGGGTGCCTGATCCTTTCGCCTCTTCCGAGCCGGCGGTCGAGCTTTGTTCCCCGCTCCATCGCGCCGGCCCGACAGCGCATGGCGAACAAGCTAGCGAATTCCTCCGGCAATTTGGATTTCGGTTTATGCGTGAAGCCCGTTTTTGTCCAGCGGGGTGAGGCCACAAGGGCAGATTGTCGCGGGGACAGAAGAGCGCGTCGGTCGGCCAGATGTCCAAAGGCCGGCAAAGGCGGCTAAACAACAGGGAAATATCAGCAAATCCGAGGCTCCCCGCCTGTCTCGACAGGACAGGTTGCCGTGATCTAGTCTCGCTGGCATGGCACACATCATCGACCGCGAGACCTGGACCAGGACGCCCGGCCTTTGGCAGGGCGAACTGCAATTGGCCGCCTACGGCTCCAACTCCTGCCTGATCTTCAATTACCAGGCGGAGATCGGCGGCGGCCCGCGGCTGCACACGCATCCTTATTGCGAGATCTTCATCATCCGCCAGGGCACCGGCCTGTTCACCATCGGCGACAAGCAGATCGAGGCCACGGCCGGCCAGATCCTGATCGTGCCGCCGAACACACCGCACAAATTCACCAATCTCGGACCCGGTCCGCTGGAATCGACCGACATCCACGAAAGCGGCAGCTTCGTCACCGAATGGCTGGAATGATTATTTGCCGGGGCGATGATCTCTAGCTGGCGCCGAGCCTGACCAGAACCGCCCTTGGGATGTCGTATTCGCGGATCACCGACTCATGCCGGCGTAAGCCGCAAAGTTCGCGCTGGATGAAATAGGCGTGCACTGCCGCGGCGGCTTCCTTCAGCAGCCGCGCGCGATGCTCGTCATCACTGTTCTCGCGCAGCTTCTTCAGCGTTTCCTCGACACGTTGGCCAGCGCGGCCGAGTGCGGCCGCCTTTTCGGCCAGTATCTCGTGGCCGAGCAGGTCCAGCGCGCTTTCCTGCGCGCCGCCGCGTCCAAAATTCGAGGGCATTCTGACCGACATTTCAGCGTTTTACTCCGCCGGCCGCGTCTCTTCCAGCACGCTTTCCTCGTGATAGAGGAAGCCGCCGGATTGCCGTTTCCACAGCCGCGCATAGAGCCCGTCCTGCGCCACCAGCTCATCATGCGTGCCTTGTTCGACGATGCGGCCGCCGTCCAGCACCACCAGCCGGTCGAGTGCGGCAATGGTCGACAGCCGATGCGCGATGGCAATGACCGTCTTGTTCTCCATCAGCCTTGCCAGATTCTCCTGGATCGCCGCCTCGATGTCGGAATCGAGCGCCGATGTCGCCTCGTCGAGGATCAGGATCGGCGCATCCTTGAGGAAGACGCGGGCGATCGCCACGCGCTGGCGCTGGCCGCCAGACAGTTTGACGCCACGCTCGCCGACAAAGGCCTCGTAGCCGGCACGGTCCCGGTTGTCGCGCAAACCGAGGATGAAATCATGCGCCTCGGCCTTCTTCGCTGCTGCGACCACCTCGGCGTCGGTTGCATCAGGCATGCCGAGCTTGATGTTGTCGCGCAACGATCGATGGAAAAGCGCGGTGTCCTGGCTGACGACACCGATATTGGCGCGCAGCGAATTCTGCGTCACCTCTGACACATCCTGCCCGTCGACGGTGATCTGTCCGCTCTCGAGGTCGTAGAGGCGCAGGATGAGGTTGGCGAGTGTCGTCTTGCCCGCACCGGACGGTCCGACCAGCCCGACCTTCTCGCCGGGCCTGACGACGAGGTCGATGCCGTTGAGCACGCCGAACCCCTTGCCGTAATGAAACTCGACATTTTTCACGTCGATGCGGCCGCCGGCCACGACAAGCTCCTTGGCGTCGGGCGCATCGATGAGGCCGAGCGGCTGCGAGATCAGCGCCTTGGAGTTCTCCAGCACGCCGAGGTTTCGCAAAATGCCGTTGAGCTGCATCATCACCCGCCCGAGCAGCATGTTGAGCCGCAAGACCAGGGACAGCGTGAAAGCGACGGCGCCGACGGTGATCAACCCTTCGACCCAGAGATAGACGGCAAAGCAGCCAATCGCTGAGATCATGATGCCCGACAGCGTCGTCAGCGCCATGCGCACGCCGGTCAGCCGGCGGGTGAAAGGCCGCAGCGCGTCGAGATAGATGTCGAAGCCGTTCTTGATGTAGCGGTCGTCGCCATCGACCGAGAACAGCTTCAACGTCTGCACGTTGGAATAGGAATCGATGATGCGCCCATTGATCATCGAACCAGCTTCGGCCGTGGCCTCGGCATGCCTGCGGATCGAGGGCAGATAGAGCTTGGCCAGCCAGGCGAAAGCGAGAATCCAGACCACCACCAGCACGGCCAGGCGCAGATCCAGCCCAGCGACCAGCGCCAGCGTCGTCACCGTATAGATGAGCATGAACCAGATGACCTCGATGAAGCTCTCCATCAGGTCGCCGGTCGCCTGCCCCGCCTGCCAGACTTTTGTCGCGATGCGGCCAGCAAAATCGTTCTGGAAGAAAGTGTAGGACTGGCGCGAGACATGCCGGTGCGCCTGCCAGCGCACCAGATTGTAGAAACCCGGCGTAATCGTCTGCTCGTCGACCAGCGCCGACAAGCCGACCACGACGGTGCGGATAACCAGCACCACCGCGACCATGAAGACAAGCTCGGGCCCGGCAGCGGTCCACAGCGCATGCCAGCTGCGTTCACCGGGAAGCTGGTCGAGAATATCGACCAGCCGCCCGACGAAGTAGAACAGCCCGGCCTCGATCAGCGGCGCTATGCCGCCGATGACCAGCATGGCGAAGAAGGCGAACTTCGCCTGGCCGACATAGTACCAGAGGAAGCCGCCGACGCTTGATGGTGGCCGAAGATTCGCCGGCTCCCTGAACGGATAGACCCAGTTCTCGAACCAGCGATAGACGGCTGTCATCATGCTGATGTCATCACTCTGCGGCTTCTCCCTTGGCCACAGCGTCATTGGCGGCGTCGACCGGGCCGTCGTCGAGCAGGAACCCGCCCGACTGACGCTGCCAGAGCTGCGCGTAGAGCCCGCCGCTGGCGACGAGTTCCTCGTGCGACCCCTCCTCGATGACACGGCCCTTGTCGAGGACGACGAGCCTGTCCATCGCCGCAATGGTCGACAGCCGGTGCGCAATGGCGATGACGGTCTTGCCTTGCATGAGCTTGTAGAGATTCTCCTGGATGGCGGCCTCGGCTTCGGAATCCAGCGCCGAGGTCGCTTCGTCAAGGATAAGTATCGGTGCGTCCTTCAACATAACGCGAACTATGGCGATGCGTTGCCGCTGGCCGCCGGACAATTTGACGCCGCGGTCGCCGACATGAGCGTCGAGCCCTTTGCGTCCAGTGTGGTCCGAAAGCCCGGCGATGAACTCCAGCGCCTCGGCCCGCCCGGCTGCCTCGACAAGCATCTCTTCCGTGGCATCGGGCCGGCCATAGAGGATGTTGTCGCGCACCGAACGGTGCAGCAGCGAAGTGTCCTGCGTTACCATGCCGATCTGTGCGCGCAGCGAATCCTGCGTTACCGACGCGATCTCCTGGCCGTCGATCAGGATCCGGCCGCTCTCCAAATCGTAGAAGCGCAGCAAGAGATTGACCAGCGTCGACTTGCCCGCACCAGAGCGGCCGACAATGCCGACCTTCTCGCCGGGCTTCACCGTCAGCGACAGGCTCTCGATGACGCCCTTCTGCTTGCCGTAGTGGAAGCGGATATCGTCGAACTGAATCTCACCCTTGGTGACGGCAATGTCCCTCGCCCCCGGCCGGTCCTCGACCAGGCGTGGCAGCGAGATCGAGGCGATGCCGTCCTGCACCGTGCCGATGTTCTCGAACAGGCCAGACATTTCCCACATGATCCACTGCGACATGCCCCACATCCTGAGCACCAGGCCGATGACCACGGCGACGGCGCCGATCGTCACCGCCTGGCCAAGCCACAGCCACAGCGCCAGCGCGGTGACCGAGAACAGCAGCAACGCATTGAGGATGTAGAGCAGACCGTAGAGCACTGTCACCAGCCGCATCGACCGGTAGACCGTGTCGAGGAAGCCGGCCATGCCTTCTCTCGCGAACGTAGCTTCGCGGCGCGCATGGGAAAACAGCTTCACCGTCTGGATGTTGGTGTAGCTGTCGACGACGCGGCCGGTCATGGTCGAGCGCGCATTGGCCTGCGCCTCGCCGACCTTGCCCAGCTTGGGGATGAAGTAGCGCAACAGTCCGATATAGCCGAGCAGCCAGACGCCAAGCGGTGCTGCCAACCGTAAGTCGGCCGAACCGACGATGAAGAGCATGCCGAGGAAATAGACGATGACGTAGTTGAGGACGTCGATCACCTTGATGACGCATTCGCGCACGGCAAGCGCCGTCTGCATCAGCTTGGTGGCGATGCGGCCTGCGAATTCGTCCTGGTAGAAGCTCATCGACTGCTTCAAGAGATAGCGATGCACCTGCCAGCGGATGCGCATGGGGTAGTTGCCCATCAGCGTCTGCTGGTTGAGCAGCGAATGCAGCCATACCGTGCCCGGCAGCGCAAACAGCACGACGAAGGCCATACCGGCGAGCTTCCAGCTCTCGGTCTGCAGGAAGGTTTCGCGATTCTGCCCGGACAGCCAGTCGACGATGCGGCCCATAAAGCCGAACATCCACACTTCGGCCACCGCGATCGCCGTCACCAGCACCGCATCGACGATGATGTAGGGCCACGCGCCACGCGTGTAATGCACGCAGAAGGCAACCAGCGTCTTCGGCGGCTCGACCGGTTCCGCTGCGGGGAACGGATCGAGCCTTTTTTCAAACCAGCTAAACATAGTGATGCTCACAAAACTGTTGTCCGCTCACGCGGCACGGGAAAAGTCCCCGGAGCGTACGGCGTCAGGGACCGACGGCCCGGAATCACCCGGGCCATCGGTCCTGCTTCGCGCAATATAGGGACTTGCGGGCTTTTCGCCGACAGGCACGTTCGACTGACCTGACGGCACGCCGCCGCCAGCCCGGCTTTTCGCGCCCGGCCGGATCAGCCGGATGATCCGGCGCACCAGCGACGGCCGGCTGTGGTCAGGAACCGCGCGCGAGAAATCGACGTCCGGCAGCATGCCGCGATGCGGGCGCCGGCGCGTCTCGGCGTGAACCGCCGACGAGTAGGTCTCGCCGATCAGCAACGCCCAGGTCGCCGTCTTGCGCTCGTGCAGGCTTCTTGAACCAGGTATTTTGTAGGGATCGAACATCGGTCCGTCCTCCGTGTGCAAATAGAGATAAAAAGGCGAAGCAATGTCGTGCGCTGGCATTCGGCCGGAGGCACGGATTGCATCGGTCGGGACACGAGGGGACACCTCGGTCAGGACACGCTCAACTGGGGCGCTTGGCCCCTTCAACAGGTTGAAAAACATCGCAGGATTCCTTCGAAAGCCGAAAACTGGGTTCGGCGGGAATCGGTGCGATCAGATCTAGGAAGTCAGGTAAATCGTCGTACCGAAACCGCCGGCAGGCAGGTAAGCCCACGGGAGGGGCGCTGGATGTGCATGGCCATCATGAAATACCCCTCCATCGGTTCGGGTTGACAATGCGTGCGGTATAATCGACTTCGCAGAAAATGACCACCCGCAGGTCCAGCAATTTCCAAAACCAGGAGCCCGCTGTGGCCGATCTGCCACTTATTAGAAAGACGCGGAAATGAACCACCGTCTCCGCATCGCCCTCTACCAGCCTGACATCGCCGGCAACACCGGGACAATCCTGCGCTTCGCCGCGTGCCTTGGCTTTGGCGTCGACATTGTCGAGCCGGCCGGCTTCCCGCTCTCCGACAAAGCGCTGAAACGTGCCGGCATGGACTACCTCGAAATGGCCGCTCTGACCCGGCATGTTGACTGGAACGCCTTCGAGGACTGGCGCCAAGCGAGCGAGCGCCGGCTGGTGCTGCTCACCACCAAAGCCGCGACCGCCTACACGGGCTTCAACTTCGCCGCCGGCGACATCCTGTTGTTCGGCCGAGAATCGGCTGGGGTACCAGATCCTGTCCACCAGGTGGCGGATGCGCGGCTGACGATCCCGATGCAGCCGGGCACACGCAGCATCAACGTCGCGCTGTCCGTCGCCATGGTCGCCGGCGAAGCCATCCGGCAGCTCGGCTAATTCCTCGTCGCCGTCGCGAACGGCCTTTATTTCTTGCGTCATTCTCACCCAGGCGCACATCGCCTTCTCCTCAATTGCCCTATCGACATTTCTTGGCTACAAGCTCAACTTAAGTTGAGGTCAAGCGGAAAAGTCGAAATGGCTCCGGTAAAGGAATTGACGGTTGGCCAGGTGGCCATGCGCAGCGGCGTGGCGGTGTCGGCGCTGCATTTCTACGAGGCGCGCGGGCTGATCCGCAGCCACCGCACGTCAGGCAACCAGCGGCGCTATGGCCGCGACGTGCTGCGGCGGGTGGCGATCATCCGGGTCGCGCAGGAGGTCGGCATCTCGCTGGCCGAGATCGCGGCGGCGCTTCAATCCCTGCCCGAAGGCCGCACGCCGACGCGTGAGGACTGGAACCTCTTGTCGACCGGCTGGCGCGACGACCTCGACCGCAAGATCAGCCAGTTGAAGAAGCTGCGCGATGGCCTGACCGACTGCATCGGCTGCGGCTGCATGTCGATCGACAAATGCCCGCTAAGGAACAGGGAAGACCGGTTGAGTGCGCAAGGACCTGGCGCAAGGCGACTGCTGGTGGCCGAACCCTAATCCGCTGCAGGCAGCCGCCTTATGGTGAATTCGATCACATCTCCCGGCCGCTCGAACCAGCTTTCGATCTCGGTCCAGTAGGCCTGCTTGGGAAAGCGTTCGAACCATTCCTTGGCTTTGAGCCGCGCATCCGAACGCGGCAGGACGAAGGTTTCACGCAGAAAACCGTCGCGCGGCATGCGCTCGCGCTCGGCGCGCGAACGGTCGAGCCGCTTCTTCAAGCCATCCAGCGGCGGTCTTGCCGGGGTGCGCATGAAAGAACTCCTGGGGCCTTGACCAGATGACACTTGACCCTTGCCCTTAAGAGATTAGGGATCGCGCCCTAAAAAGACGAGTCATTTGTCGGCTGCGACCGGAGACCTGATTTTGGAACGACCAGAAATACCGGCAGGCCTGCCGGCCGACATCGAACAAAAGAAGATGAAGGCCAGGCTGTGGTTCGAGACGCTGCGCGAGCGCATCTGCACCACTTTCGAGCAGATCGAGCAGGAACTGCAGGGGCCGCTGGCCGCCTGGTCTCCCGGCCGCTTCGAAAAGACGCCGTGGGAGCGCGACCAGGGCAAGGGCGGCGGCGGCACCATGTCGATGATGCGTGGCCGCGTTTTCGAGAAGGTCGGTGTCCACACCTCCACCGTCTATGGCGAGTTCTCGCCGGAATTCCGCAAGCAGATGCCCGGCGCCGAGGAAGACCCGAGCTTCTGGGCATCAGGCATTTCGCTGATCGCGCATCCCTGGAGCCCCAACGTGCCGGCCGTGCACATGAACACCCGCATGGTCGTGACGTCGCGCCACTGGTTCGGCGGCGGCGCCGACCTGACCCCGGTGCTCGACCGCAACCGCACCGAGGATCACCCCGACACGGTCGCCTTCCACCGCGCCATGCAGTTCGCCTGCGAGAAGAATGCCGCCGTTGCCGATCACCCCAAATTCAAGGCCTGGTGCGACGAGTATTTCTATCTGCCCCATCGCAACGAGCCGCGCGGCGTCGGCGGCATCTTTTTCGACTGGCTGCATTCGGGCGAGGACAAAGGCGGCTGGAATGCCGATTTGAATTTCGTCCAGGATGTCGGGCGTTCTTTTCTCGTCGTCTACGGCCACCTGGTTCGAGCCCATTTCAACGAAAACTGGACCGATGACGACCGCGACGAACAGCTCATCCGCCGCGGCCGTTATGTCGAATTCAACCTTCTTCACGATCGCGGCACCATCTTCGGCCTGAAGACCGGCGGCAATGTCGCCTCGATCCTGTCCAGCCTGCCGCCGGAGGTCAGGTGGCCGTAACAAATCGGTGAGCGAAGCGTGAGCCGCAAAAGCGTCCCATTCGCCGAATTTTGGCATTCAATGTGGCGCACGAATTATCTTTTTCGTCTAATAGGCAATTGAAATAAAACGACTATTTGTCGTTTCCGGGCCGGGAAGCGCCGGCGATTCAGTCCCGAACCGCGACACGACGCTACCGGACGGCCCTGAACAAGGCGGAGCATTCTCAAGAAACGGATGTCCGCATTTTCCAGGAGTACTTACCATGCGAAAGCTCATTGTAACGGCAGCCGCCGCTGCCCTTCTCGCTTCAGGCTCGGTTGCCTTTGCCGCGGTCAAGCACACCACGGGCACGGTCAAAACCTATGATGGAACGGCCATGAGCCTTGTTCTGGACGATGGATCGACCTTTACGCTGCCCAAGACCTTCAAGGATCCTGGCCTGAAGGCCGGCGAAAAGGTCCGCGTTTCCTGGGACATGAGCGGCAAGAACAAAGTTGCCGAGTCCGTCAAGATCGTGAAGTGACGGCCCTGTCGGGACAAGACCAAGCTGGTCTTGCTCTGGGGTAGCGTAGAGAGGCGGAGCAGCGCTGCTCCGCCTTTTTCGCCTATGCATGTCAGCCAGAAGTGACCTCGGTTCTGGGAAAATGACATGCATAAAATCAAAGGCCTAAAGCGCGTCGCGTGAATCCGCTTCGACGCGACGCGCTTTAGCGGCAACCAAAACCGCCGAACCGTGTTATGCTTGTTCCCCCATACGTGCCCTCAAAACCGACTGCTACGACAGGGCGCGGAACAAAGGTGGCGGAGCTTCGTGCCCGTGAGAGGCGCAGGCTCCCAGGAGGAAAGGAGAAAAACCCATGAAGGAATTCCATTGCGGCTCGCTGGTTCCCGGCTGTGGGTGGCACACCCGTGCCGACGAGGAAGCCGAGGTGATGCGCCGTGCCGTCGACCACATGCGCGAGACGCATGGCGAAACAGTGATCCGCGAGACGATGATCGAAGCGATCCGCTCGCGCATCGAAAAGGTTCGCGACGCGGCCTGAGGCTCAACTGGCCCTTAACGCCTCCGCGGCGCGCTCAAGCAGCGCGTCGCGATCGAGCGAAAAGCCGGAGCCGATCCATTCTTTTTCGAGGTTTTTCAGGATCGCGCCGAGTTTCGGCCCCGGCGACGCGCCAAGCGTGGTCAGATCGGCACCCTTGACCGGAAATACCGGCTTTTCCCATTTCAGCGCAAAGGCCAGCAGGCGCGAAAAACCACCAGCCTGGACAAGCGCGTCATTGTCCTCGACGGCGCGCGCCCGCGCCGAGGCGAGCGACAGCCGAAAGCGATCGACAAAGCCCTGGCGATAGCCTGCATAAAGCAGCTTTGCCAGCTCCGCTTCACTCGTCTTCGGTTCGATGGCACCCGTCAGCGTCCAGTGTCGCAGGCGCTCCGCCTCATTGGTGGACAGTTTCAGCCGCTCGGCCAATACCGTCATCCGCGCCGCATCGGGCGGCACAATGGCCTCCAGCCTGAGCAGCGGATCCGGCGCCCAGCCCAGATCCTTCTCGGTCTTTGTCAGCCCGTGAATGGCATCGATGCCCCATTTTTCACTCTCCGGCAGGGCGCCGGTCAGCACGCCGGCCTGCCGCATCCACAGCAGCGCGCGCGATGGGTCAGGCGCCGACAGCAGCTTCTTCAGCTCGGACCAGATGCGCTCCGCCGAGAGTTTTTCGAGCCCGTCCTTGAGCCGGGCGCAGGCTTTCAGTCCCTCAGCATCGGGCCGGCCGTCGCCATACCAGGCGAAGAAGCGGAAGAAGCGCAAGATGCGCAGATAATCTTCGCGGATGCGCTGCTCGGCATCGCCGATGAAGCGCAGCCTGCGCGCCTCGATATCGCCGACACCGCCGACCAGGTCGATGACCGTGCCGTCGGCCTCGGCATACAGTGCGTTGATGGTGAAATCGCGCCGTTCGGCGTCGGCCTTCCAGTCGCGGCCGAACGTCACTTTGGCGCGGCGGCCGTCGGTCTCGATGTCTGCGCGCAGCGTGGTGATTTCATAGGGCGCGCCACCGGCGATCACCGTGATCGTGCCGTGTTCGATGCCGGTCGGCACCGCCTTGAAGCCCGCCGCTTCGGCGCGGCGGATGGTTTCCTCAGGCAGGCAGGTCGTGGCAATATCGATGTCTGCAACCAGCTGACCGATCAGCGCATTACGCACCGCGCCGCCGGCGATACGGGCTTCTTCACCGCCTTGCGCCAGCACGGCAAGCAGCCGCTGCAGATGTTTTTCACCGAGCCAGTCAGCCTTGCCCGCCAGCGATATCGGATCACTCAAGCATAGAGCCTTTCATAGAGCGTGCGGATGATGCCAGCGGTGACGCCCCAGATGCGCTGGCCGCCATAGGGCATTTCGTAGAAGAACCATTCGAGCTCGTTCCACATGCGGCTGTCCCTGGTGTGGTTGGCCGGATCCATCAGGAACGGGAGCGGCACTTCAAAGGCGGCATCGACCTCGTCGGCGTTGAGCGACAGAGTAAAACCGGGCTTCACGATCGCCAGCACAGGGGCGATGCGATAGCCGCTGCCGGCGACATAATCGGGCATGCGGCCGATGATCTCGATGCGGTCCTGGCCAAGCCCAATCTCCTCGAAGGTTTCGCGCAAGGCCGCTGCTTCCGGGGTCGGATCGGTCGGATCGATGGTGCCGCCGGGAAAAGCCACCTGCCCGGAATGGCTGCGCAGCTTTTCCGCCCGCTTGGTCAAGAGCACGGTCGCATCGCGTCCGTGGTCGACGACCGGGATCAGCACAGCGGCATCGCGCAGCGCCTTCAGCTGCTTTAACCGGGGATGGCCGGGGTTGAAGCGATGGTCGCCATAGTCGTCGCCGGCATGGGCCTCAGCTTGCGCCGCGACACGCGCCCGAAAATCCGCTGTGGAAAACGCTGCCGGCGTCACCTGATCCATCACATGCTCAGCCGCTTCAGTTTTTCCGTCGGCATGATCGGATAGACCTCGCCCTTCGAGCGCACGGCAAACATTGTCTTGCCGCCGATTTCGATCTCCTCGCCATGCTCGACCAGTTCGTACATTACCGGCCGCGTCACCAGCGCATCCAGCCGCCCACGCACCAGCACATAGGGTTTTAGCCCGCCGGTCTCGTCCTCGTCGACGAAACGCAGCGGATGGCCGGGCCCGGCTTCGACGACATCACCGACGTTGGTGCGGAAGGTGATGGTCTGCTCGGCGCCGGCGCCGGAAACGTTCATTTCGACGGCAATGAACGGCGCATCGACGACGCGGATGCCGACCCGTTCCACCGGCGTCACCAGATAGGTCCTGCCATCCTCGTCCTTGCGCAGCACGGTGGAAAACAGCTGCACCAGGGGCATGCGGCCGATCGGCGTGCCGAGATAAAACCAGGTGCCGTCCTGTTTGATCTCCATGTCGAGATCGCCGCAGAAGTCCGGATTCCAACGCTCTACCGGTGCCGCGCCCTTGCCGGCGCGGGTGGCGCGCGAGATCAGCGCCTCGAGGCCGCGCGCCTCTGTGGCACCGGTAAGGCTTTGTTCGCGATGTTCGGAGCGTTCCGTCATGGTCACGAAATAGTCACTGTTGTTCCGCTTGTCAGCCTAAGTCTGTGATTTAAGTTGAATGCAGGCGCCAGGCGAGGCCGAATCGCGGCATTCTGCGGCACTGCTACAGTGCAAGCCGGTACTTCCAGCACAAGGATCGATGCGGCATGAGCGTTATGGTCAAGGAAAGCCCGATCAACGAAAAGGACATGATCGCCCAGGCGGAGGCGGCGCTGGCGGACATTTCGAGGGTCCGCGACGGCGTCGGCCGCGTCATCTTCGGCCAGGAAGCGGTGGTCGAACGCACGCTGGTGGCGCTGCTCGCCGGCGGCCATGCGCTGCTGGTCGGCGTTCCAGGCCTTGCCAAGACCAAGCTGGTCGAGACGCTCGGCGTCGTGCTCGGCCTCGATTCGCGCCGCATCCAGTTTACTCCCGACCTGATGCCGTCCGACATTCTCGGCTCCGAAGTGATGGAGCAGGACGAGGCTGGCAAGCGCTCCTTCCGCTTCATCTCCGGCCCGATCTTCGCGCAATTGCTGATGGCCGACGAAATCAACCGCGCCTCGCCGCGCACCCAGTCGGCGCTGCTGCAGGCCATGCAGGAATATCACGTCACCATCGCCGGCGTTCGCCACGACCTGCCGGCGCCCTTCCATGTGCTGGCGACGCAGAACCCGCTGGAACAGGAAGGCACCTATCCGCTACCCGAGGCGCAGCTCGACCGCTTCCTGATGCAGGTGGACATCCTCTACCCCGAAATCGAGGCCGAGCGCCGCATCCTCTTGGAAACCACCGGCATCGAGGATGCAAAGGCGCAAAACGTCCTGCAGCCTGTGCGGCTGAAGGAGATCCAGACGCTGATCCGCCGCATGCCGGTGCCGGAAAGCGTCGTCGACGCCATCCTCAAGCTGGTGCGCTCGGCGCGCCCCGGCCAGGGCAATACCGAGACCGACAAGCACGTCGCCTGGGGTCCAGGCCCGCGCGCCAGTCAGGCGCTGACGCTCTGCGCCCGCGCCCGAGCGCTTTATGACGGACGGCTGGCACCCTCGGTCGACGACATCCGCGCGCTGGCCGAGCCTGTCCTGCAGCATCGCATGGCGCTGACCTTTGCCGCCCGCGCCGAGGGCACGACCGTGCGTGACGTGGTGGCGAAACTGGCCAAAGGCATCTGATGGCGCATATCGGCGAAGTCCAGACACCGGCAGCGACGCGCGACGCGCTCGCCAGGGGCCGGTTGCGGGCTTCGCTGGTGCCGGACCTGCTGGTAGAAGCGCGCCGCATCGTCAACACGGTGATTGCCGGCTGGCATGGCCGCCGCAAGCGCGGCATCGGCGAGAATTTCTGGCAGTTCCGCCCCTATGTCGAAGGCGATTCCTCGCGCATCGACTGGCGCCGTTCGGCCCGCGACGACCATACCTATGTGCGCGACCGCGAATGGGAGGCCGCCCATACAGTATGGCTGTGGGCCGACCCCTCGCCTTCCATGCTCTACAAATCGACCGGCGCCAGCGTGTCCAAGGAATCGCGCGCCCTGGTGCTGGCGCTGGCCATGGCCGAACTGTTGTCGCGCAGCGGCGAGCGCATCGCCTGGCCCGGTCTGACCGATCCGTTCACCGCCCGCAACGGCGCCGAGCGCATCGCAGCGCAGTTGATGCACGCCGCCGATCCGCCGGCGAAGCCTGACCTGTCCGGCATCCGCCGCTTCTGCGACATCGTCATCGTCAGCGATTTCCTCGATCCGGTCGAGGAGACCATGGCCTGGCTCGACGTGCTGGCCCGCCATGGCGTGCGTGCGCATCTGATCGAGGTCGCCGATCCGGCCGAGGAGACCTTCCCCTATGCCGGCCGCACCGAATTCACCGATCCCGAGACCGGCGACAAGCTGACCGCCGGTCGCGCGGAAATGCTCGGCGATGAATATCGCCTGCTCTACACCGCCCGCCGCCAGGAGCTGGCCGGCTGGTGCAAGCGCCTCGGCTGGAGCTATACGGTCAACCACACCGATCGCCTCGCCTCCGAGGCACTGGTGCGCATCCATATGGCGATGACCGCCGATGGCGCGTTCGCCGGAAGGGCCAGCGCATGAGTTGGCTGCCGCTCTCCTTTGGTGCTCCCATGGTCTTGTGGGGCTTGCTGGCGCTGCCGGTGATCTGGTGGCTGCTCAGGCTGACGCCGCCCAAGCCGCAGACCGAGGTGTTCCCGCCGCTGAAGATCCTCGCCCGCGTGCTGAAGCGCGAGGAGACGCCGCAGCAGAGCCCGTGGTGGCTGACGCTGCTTCGGCTGCTGATGGCGGCCCTGATCGTTGCGGCATTGGCCGAACCCGTCTTCAACCCGCGCGAAAAACTGCCGGCAGAGGGGGCAGCCTTGGCACTGGTCATCGACAATGACTGGGCAAGTGCCGCCGACTGGGGCAAACGCGTCGCCACCGCGCAGCGGCTGATCGCCGATGCCGGCTCGAACGGCGTGCCGGTCGTCATCGCCTTCACCGCCGAAAAGCCGAATGCCGAGATCGGCCCCTTCGACGCCGCAACCGCTCTCGACCGGCTGCGCGCGGCAAAACCGCGGCCAATCCCGACTGACCGTCCTGCCGTCTATGCCCGTGTTGCCGGCGTGCTGGAGACCTTGCCCGGCGCCAGCGTTGCCGTTCTCGCCGACGGCCTCGCCGCAAAAGGCGACGAGGCCGCCTTCAACACGCTGCTGTCGAAAAAAGCCGACCGTGTTGTCTGGGCCAGTTCCGACCGGCTGGCGCTGACCGGCCTCACCGGCGCCGAGAACCAGGTCGATGGCTTTGCACTGACCGCCATTCGCGCACCCGGCGATCCAGCGCCGGCGCAGGTCACCGCCGGCGCCTTTGATGACAAGGGTCGGCGCATCGCCGATGCGACGCTGACTTTCGCACCCAGCGAGACCACCGCCACCGGCACGATGGCGGTGCCGTTCGAGCTGCGCAACGACTTCGCCTCGATCGCCCTTGATGGCGAGCACCAGGCGGGTGCGGTGCGCGTGCTCGATGAAAGCTCGAAGCGCCGCCGCGTCGGATTGTTGTCGCAGGCCGAGGCCGACCAGGCGCAGCCGCTTCTGTCGCCGCTCTACTATATCAGGCGCGCGCTGCAGCCCTTCGCCGATCTGGTCGAACCGTCGAGCGCCGACCTCGCCGACGCCATCCCGCAGCTCCTCGACCAGAAGCCGGCGATGATCGTCATGGCCGATATCGGTACCATTCCGCCACAGGTGCGTCAGCGGCTGGTCGACTGGGTCGACAATGGCGGCACGTTGGTGCGCTTCGCCGGGTCACGGCTGGCCGCCGCCGGCAACGACGACGACCTTCTGCCGGTCCGACTGCGCACCGGCGAGCGTTCGCTCGGCGGCTCCCTGTCATGGACGACGCCGCAGCCGGTGACCGAATTCCCGAAGAACGGCCCCTTTGCCGACCTCGCGCCGCCGGCCGAAGTCACGGTGAGCCGGCAGGTCCTTGCCGAGCCGACGCCCGATATCGTCGAGCGCACCTGGGCAACGCTGGCCGACGGCACGCCGCTGGTGACCGGGCTGAAAAAGGGCAAGGGCACGCTCGTCCTGTTCCATGTCACCCCGGAGGCGACATGGTCGACGCTGCCGATCTCCGGCAGCTTCGTCGAAATGCTGCGGCGTATCGTGCAGCTGTCGCGCAACCAGGGCGCGGCGGTCGCCAACGCCGAAGCCGCCGCGACGTCGCTGGCGCCCTATCGCATGATCGCGGCCGACGGCGCGCTGGTGCCGCCGACGCCGGACGCACGGCCGCTGGTACCCGTCGCTGGCCCGCTGCCTGTGACGTTCGAGAACCCGCCCGGTCTCTACGGCTCCGAAACCGGCGTCTTCGCCCATAATCTGCTTGATCCGGCCACCGTCTTCGCGCCGCTGGTGCGTCCGCAATTCACGGTGCCGGTGACCAATGTCCAGTATGCTTTCGATGAATCACGCGACCTCAAGGGTCCGCTGGTGACCGCAGCACTTGTGCTGATGCTGCTCGACACGCTGGCGGTGTTCTGGATGGGCGGGCTGTTGTCACGTCGGCCGCGCCGCGCCCGCACGGCTGCGGCAACGACGGCTGCGCTGCTGCTCGGCCTCGGCGTGTTGTTTGGCCATGCCGACCTCGCCCGCGCCGACGATGCCAAACCGGGCGACGCCGCGGCCATCGAGGACATTGCCAAGACCCGCATCGCCTATGTGCTGACTGGCGTGCCAGGCGACGATTCGATCAGCCGCGCCGGCCTTGAGGGCCTGACCCGTTTCCTGATCGAGAAGACCGCGCTTGAGCCGGGCGCGCCGGCGGGCGTCGACATTTCGAAAGACGAGCTGTCCTTCTATCCGCTGATCTATTGGCCGATCGACCCTTCCGCGCCGATGCCGAGCGAGGCCGCGATCGCCCGCATCGACGCATATATGCAGCAGGGTGGCACGGTGCTGTTCGACACCCGCGACCAGTTTGCCAACGGCATCGGCGTCGATTCGGCGAGCCCGGCGACGGAACGATTGCGCGACATCCTCGGCAATCTCAACGTGCCGCCGCTGGAGCCGGTGCCTGCCGACCATGTGCTGACCAAATCCTTCTTCATCCTGCCCGAATTTCCCGGCCGCTTCGCCGGCAGCCCGCTCTGGGTGGAAGCCTCGCTCGACGCCAGCAACGCCGAGAACCGGCCGGTGCGCGTCGGCGACGGTGTCTCGCCTATCCTGATCACTGCTAATGATTTTGCCGGCGCCTGGGCTGTCGACGAGAATGGCGACCCGCTTTTGCCGACCGTGCCGTCGGATCCGATGCAGCGCATCTATGCGCTGCGCGCCGGCGTCAACATCATGATGTACATGCTGACCGGCAATTACAAATCCGATCAGGTGCACGTGCCCATCCTGCTCGAACGGCTGGGGCAGTAAGATCATGAACTGGTCGATCTCCTTCGAACCGCTGCTGACCTGGCCGCTGCTGGCCATGGTGCTGGTGCCTTTGCTGCTGCTCGCGGCTGTCGGCCTGTGGTTTCGCCAGCGCGGCGCGATCTTCCGCTTCGCCGCGCTCATTGCGCTGGGCGCCGCCTTGCTCAACCCGGTCTTCCTCGACGAGGAGCGCGAGGCGTTGAAAAGCGTCGTTGCCGTCATCGTCGACCGCAGCCAGAGCCAGGACATCGGCGACCGGACCAAGCAGACCGACGAAGCGCTGGCAGGGTTGCAGCAGCGCCTTGCCCGCTTCAAGCAGTTCGACGTGCGCGTCGTCGAGGCCGGCAAGTCCGAAGCCGCCGAAGAGCGCACCGAGACCAAGCTTTTTGCAGCCCTCGAAGGCGCTTTCCGCGACGTGCCGCCATCGCGCATCGGCGGCGCCATCATGATCACCGATGGCGAGGTGCATGACGCGCCGCCGGCTGCCCCCGACTTCAACGCGCCGCTGCACGCGCTGATCACCGGCAATGAGCACGAAAAGGACCGCCGCATCCGCTTCGAGAACGCGCCGCGCTTCGGTCTCGTCGGCAAGCCGCTCGACATGACCTACCGCGTCATCGCCACGGACGGCGAAACCGGCCCGGTCGATGTGCGCGTCTCGGTCAATGGTGAGCAGGTCGCGGTCGAAGAGGCCACCATTGGCCAGCCCATGCCGCTGCAGGTGACCATTCCTGGCGCCGGCCGCAACATTGTCGAACTCTCGATCGACCGCGAGCCGGGCGAACTGACCGACGCCAACAACCGCGCCATCGCGCTGATCGACGGCATTCGCGAAAACCTGCGCGTGCTTCTGGTTTCCGGTGAGCCGCATGCCGGCGAGCGCACCTGGCGCAACCTGTTGAAATCCGACGCTTCGGTCGATCTCGTCCACTTCACCATTTTACGGCCGCCGGAAAAGCAGGACGGCACGCCGATCAACGAATTGTCGCTGATCGCCTTCCCAACGCGCGAATTGTTCGTCGAGAAGATCAAGGATTTCGATCTCATCATCTTCGACCGCTACCAGCACCGCGACGTGCTGCCTATCCTCTACTACGACTACATCTCCGAATATGTGGAAAAGGGCGGTGCTCTGTTGATCGCCGCCGGGCCGGAATATGCCGGCGACGCCTCGATCGCCCGCACGCCGCTAATGTCTTCGCTGCCGGCGATGCCGACAGGCGAAGTCATCGACAAGGCGTTCTATCCGCGCCTCACCGATCTCGGCCAGCGCCATCCGGTGACGCGCGGCCTCGACGGTTCGGCGAGCGAGCCGCCGCACTGGAGCCGCTGGTTCCGCACCATCGGCGTGCAGAATCCCGAAGGCGAAGTGGTGATGAAGGGCGCCGAAAACCGTCCCCTGCTTTTGCTCGACCACAAGGGCGAAGGCCGTGTCGGCATGCTTCTGTCCGATCAGGGCTGGCTATGGGCGCGCGGCTTCGAGGGCGGCGGCCCGCATGTCCAGCTCTACCGCCGCATCGCCCACTGGCTGATGAAGGAGCCTGAGCTCGAGGAAGAGCGGCTGACCGCCGACGGCCGCGGCATGGTGCTGGAAATCCGCCGCCAGACGATGAGCGACGACCCCGGCCCGGCCCAGGTGATCACCCCCTCAGGCAAGGCGCTGATCGTCAAGCTGGAAAAATCCGAGCCCGGCGTGTTCCTCGGCAGCATCGAGACCAAGGAGATCGGCCTCTACCAGATCGGCAATGGCGACCTGACCGCACTTGCCCATGTCGGCCCAGTCAACGCGCCGGAATTCTCCGACGTCATCTCCACTGAAGACCGGCTGAAGGCGCCGGCCGAAGCCACCGGCGGCAGCGTTCGCCGGCTGGCGGCGTCCTCGACCCTTGGCCAACTCACCGGTAGTGTCGCCCTGCCCTCCATCGTCCCGGTCCGCGCCTCGGGCGCGGCCTCGGGTGCCGACTGGATCGGCCTGCGCACCACTGACGACAGCGTGCTCAAAGCCGTCTCGCGCGTGCCGCTGTTCGGCGGCTTCCTCGGCCTCGGCCTGCTGCTGCTGGCCATGGGCGCGATGTGGTACAGAGAGGGAAGGTAGTGGCGCTCCATTCCTTCTCCCGTTCACGGGGAAAAGGTGCCCGAGGGCGGATGAGGGGGTGAGAAGTGATCCGCGTAGCGGACGAAAAGCCAATTGCTTGGCTTTTCGAGCTTCGAACGGTGAAGACCCGGTCCGCCTTCGGGCGGATCAAAAGGTCCAGTGGACCTTTTGAAGGGGCTGAACGCCCGAAGGGCTGGGAGCCTGCGAAGGGCCGCCTTCTCCGCCGACTCTCATGAATTTGCCTTCACGACCGGCCCTGCCCTCCGCTATGGCTCCGGGCGTTCGTCGTTTCAATCGACAAATCATTGTCGATTGATCGCCCTACGGGCGACCACTCCTCACTCCTCCGGCTCTGTCGTAAACAGCAGCGGATAGCCCTTGGCCTTGCCGGCATCGGTGGCTCGGGTCGCCTTGGTCTCGGCGACATCCCTGGTGAACACGGCGACGACGCAGACGCCGCGCTGGTGGGCGGTGATCATCACCCGGCGCGCCTGATCTTCGCTGAGCTTGAACTCGCCCTTCAACACCGTCACCACGAATTCGCGCGGCGTGAAATCGTCATTGATGAGGATGACCTTGTAGAGCTTCGGCCGCTCGGTCTGCGGCTTGGTCTTGGTGCGGGGTTTGGAGGTGATCTCAGGCATCGGAAACCGGCATTGCGCGAGGGTCGCTCTCACTTTGTCATGGGGGAAAGCAGTCGTCCATTTTGATCGGCGCGCGAAACCGGCTTCCCGGGAGTGCTGCCATTCACAAATTTAGGAACTGTCCGGTACGGTTCAACGGCCCTGGCGGTCGACGGTGCGACGAGCGTGGAATTGCCCTGCTGAGGCGGACGTGGCCGCATCTGCCTTGCGCACCATCCAGGCGACAGCGAGCCAGCCGGCAAAGCAGGCCAGCGCGCCGCCGGTGAGCACCGTAAGCAGCAGGCTCTGCCATGGCGTTATGTATTGCCAGTTGCTGGAGATAGCCGGCGCGAACAGCGACGGCTCGGTGCGCCCGCTCACCGGATCGGGCACCGGGCTGGCGGTAAACTGGATCAGCACCCTGACCACAGCCGAGGCCACAAGGCCGCCAATGGCCATCGAGCGCAGAATGGATGAAAGCCGCTTCTTCATGCTGGCTGTCCTATCGGACCGGCATTGCAAACGGGTTAAATTCCTGGTGGCCGGCACCCATCAACGGGATAATCATGCTTGTCAGATACGACAAGGCCGCTCCAGCCGGGGGGGTGCTGGAGCGGCCTTGTTACAGACAACCCTATTGGGTTGGTCTGGATCAGGCCTTCGGAGCGTCCTTCTTGACGACCTTCTTGGCCTTCTTGTGCTTCTTGACGGGCTTCTTGGCGACGACCTTCTTCACCGGGGGCTTGGCGGTCGTGGTCGCCGGAGCGGTCGTCGAGGCAGCCGGAGCAGCGGTCGTGGTGGCAGCGGCATTGCCCAGAGCCGGCATTGCGAAAGCGAGAGCGACGGCGAGACCGGTGGCGGAGAGGATGGACTTTTTCATGGCTTCATTTCCTTTTTTGTGCGGGTCGGTTTGAGTGTCACTGAACCGGGTCGATCGGTGTCACTCCAAGCAGCTTCAAAGCGTTCGCGAGCATCCGGATACCCTGTGCCTGTTTCTTGTTGGCGCAGAACCGGTTTCCCTTTCTTTGCAGTGCTTTCGCCGCGGTGACCTGCGTTGCCGCGGCATGGGTTTCGAGGGCTTCGTCTACCTGGCGATTGAGATCGATGCAGCGCTCGCTCCTTGTGATCGGCGTCACCTTTGCGCTAGAGGCTGCGACCGCGGCCGTGACGAGCGAAATGCTGAACAGCGCACCCATCAAGCTGATCGTGAACCTGTGCATTGGTAATGTCCGTTACTCCGGAGACTAGCGTCGCAGCCGATGTCCTGACCGCCACGGCACCCTTTATGCCCTTGATTTTTTTCGGAAGTTTTTCCGGACTATAGAATTTTGTTTCTGGATTGTTTCTGGCAAATCGGCTGTGCAGGCGATCGTCGCCGCTGGCCAACATGTGGCCAGAATTCTATCGTGTGGGTGACGTCGCCAAAAGCAGACTCAAGGGCGGCCACCGACTGGCCCGCCAACAATGACAGGGATCGCCGTGAAATCCGATGCGCACATACTGATCGTCGACGACGACAAGGGCATTCGCGACCTGCTTCAGGAATTCTTCCAGAAGCGCGGCCTGCGCACCACGGTTGCCGCCGACGGCATCGAGATGGAAGACATACTGCGCCGCACGCAGGTCGACCTGATCGTTCTCGATGTGATGCTGCCGGGAAAGAGCGGGCTGGAGCTCTGCCGCGACCTGCGCGCCAGCTATTCGACACCGATCATCATGCTGACCGCGGTCACCGAGACCACCGACCGCGTCGTCGGCCTCGAAATGGGCGCCGACGATTATGTGCCCAAACCCTTCGATCCGCGCGAGCTTCTGGCCCGCATCCGCGCCGTGCTGAGGCGCAATGGCGCTGCCTCGCCGAAGCGCGCCAGCACCAAGCAGATCTACCATTTCGCCGGCTGGACGATGGACTGTTCGCGCCGTCGGCTGATGGCGCCGGGCGACGTCAGGGTCGAGCTGACCATGGCGGAGTTCAACCTGCTGCAGACCTTCGTCAAGAGCGCACAGCGCGTGCTCACCCGAGACCAGCTCATCGAGCTTTCCGGTGGCGACAGCGACTATTCCTTCGACCGCAGCATCGACATTCTGGTCAGCCGTCTCAGGCGCAAGATGGAAGACGATCCCAAGACGCCGAAACTGATTCTGACGGTGCGCAGCGGCGGCTACCAGTTCCTGCCCGAGACCACCTCCGAATGAGACGCCTGTTGCCGCAAACCCTGCCAGTCTGGGTTTTGCTCATCGTCATTGCCGGCCTGCTGATCAGCCAGGTTGCCACCCTCTATATCGTCTCGCGCGACCGCGCCGTCGCCAATGACGAGGTCGATCTCTACCGGCTCAACGACCGCGCCTATTCGCTGGTGCAGCTGATGCATGACGACACGCCCGATCAGCGCAAGCTGACGGCGTCCGGCCTGTTCAACGCCACTTATGCATTGACCGTTTCGGACACGCCCGCGGTCACCTCGTCGATCGCCGGCGACGACGAACTGGCCGAGCTCGAGGACATACTGGTCGGACGGCTGTCGAAATTCGGCATCACCGACGCACGCGTCCGGCGCGATCCTGCATCGCAGGCGGCCAACACGCCTGGCGGTGTGGTGCTCACCAAGGATGTCGGTGCGGTGGAGCGCGACCTCCTGGGACTGGCGGCGAGCTTCGCCCAGAGTGACAAGCTAACGGCATCGGTCCGCTTCGCCGACGGCCAATGGCTGAATTTCACCGAGCCCAACACGCCGGTCGGGCCGATATTGAGTTTCGACAGCCTGCCGCTCTATTCGCTTATCGCGGCCCTGGTGGTGATCATGTCGATCTGGTCTCTGCGCCGGCTGACCGCGCCCTACCGGATGATGGAAACGGCGGTCAACCGGATCGGCACGGATCTGAAAAGCCCGCCGATCGCCGAGACCGGCAGCCGCGAGATCCGCGCCGCGGCCAAAGCCGTCAACGCCATGCAGGTCAGATTGCGCGACTATGTCGAGGACCGCGAGCATCTTGCGGCAGCACTCGCGCATGACCTGCGCACGCCGCTGACCCGGATGCGGCTGCGACTCGAACTCCTGCGCAAATCGACGGCGCGCGAGGCGCTGGCCCACGACCTCGCCGACATCGAGAGCATCGCCAGCTCCGTCATCGACTTTGCCACTTTCGAAGTCACCGAGGAGAGGAGCGAGCGGATCGATTTCTGGTCGCTGGTAGAATCGATCGCCGACAGCTTCGAGGACGTCTCGTTCGACCATGACGGCGCCAGGCCGCGTGGCATGATCTGCATGGCGCGGCCGGTGGCGCTGAAGCGCTGCGTCAACAACCTCGTCCAGAATGCCGTGACCTACGGCAAGAAGGCCCATCTCAGCCTGCGCCAGTCGGACGGTACGATCACGCTGGTCATCCGCGACGAGGGACCGGGCATCCCGCAGGCGCAGCTCGACCAGGTGTTCGGTTCCTTCGTGCGGCTGGAGCAGTCGCGCAACCGCCAGACCGGCGGCCTTGGCCTCGGCCTGACCATTGCCCGCAACATTGCGCGTGCCGCCGGCGGCGAGGTCCATCTGTCCAACCATCCCGGCGGCGGCCTGCTGACGGAACTCAGCCTGCCGCTGGCGGCATAAGGCAGCAGACTACCGTCTCGATGGGCACTGGGGCTGGATCGGCCAACCCAACCTTGCAATAGTGCGGCCGCTCGAACAGGAGGAGATCGCCGCATGTTTTACGCCATCCTGGCCTATCACGTCGAACAGACCATCCAGTCCCTGACGCCGCAGCAGGATGCGGCGCTGATGCACGACCTGCTCGAGGTCAATGCCAGACTGACCCGTGAGGGCAAGCTCGGGCCGGCGGCAAGGCTGGGCGCGACCGCCGACGCCGTCACGCTGCGCGGTCCCGGAGAAGGCACCGTCATCGACGGTCCATTCGCCGAGACCAAGGAGCAATTGCTGGGTCTGTATGTGCTCGACTGCGCCACCCAGGATGAAGCCATCGCGGCGGCGCGTGACCTGAGGCGCGTGAACCCTTCGGCAGTCTACGAAATCCGCCCGATCCTGCTCTATCTGCCTGGCACCCGGCTTGCCTCCGGCGCGGGATGAGAAGGGCCTGCAAGGCAATTCCAGAAAGCACGCACAAGAGGGGTCATTGCAGCGAACTGCGCCCGGCGATGCGGCCGCAAGCTGCGACATCGGCGGGAGCTTCATCGGCTGGATAGCCGAAGTCCTTCAGTTCCGATATCGACAGGCCGGCCAAAGCCCTGCGTTGCATGGCGTCCTGATACCGGCGCCGAAGCCCGGCGATGACGGTCGTGACATGGGCAGCGAGCGAGTCGGCAAAACGTGAAGTCGGCTGGAAGGTCCTGAGGCCGATGTAGGTCATTGTCATTCTCCCTGTTTCGAACTCACGAGGGCAATGTCCCATCGGCTCGCTTTGCCAATGTTCATCCAGGCGTGAAACGGCAGAAAAAACTGCGGATGGAAGCGCTAAATCGTCGTTAAGTCGACAGCGGGACGTGATATTCTGTCGGGGGCTGTTTCACGGGGGTCGGGGTGCATATCCGATTGCTTGGGGACATCGAAGTTGTCTCTGGAGGCGGGGAACCTCTGCATTTCGCGACGCGCAAGACGTCGCTGCTCTTTGCTGCGCTCGTTTTGGCTGGGCCCAAGGGCCTTCGCCGCGAGAGGGTGGCGGCGATGCTGTGGGCAGGCAGCGGCGAGCAGCAGGCGCGAAATAGCCTGCGCCAGGCCTTGGTCGACATCAGGCGGCTGTTTCCGTCCGCCGGCGACGAGACCATTCGCATCGAAGGCAATGCCGACACCATCTGGCTGGCGGCGAACGCCGATGAAGCTGACATCTGGATTTTCGACCGGAAGATTCAGGCCGATGACGGTGCGAGCCTCGCCGCAGCGGCCGACTTCTACCGGGGCGACCTGCTCGACGGGCTGTCATTCTCACACGAGATCGACGAGTGGCTTGCGCCGCTTCGGGCGAACTATACCCGCAAGGCGCTGGACCTGGTCGAGCGGCTAAGCCTTTTGCCGGAACTCGGTTCGCGCGAGGAACAGGCCTGTGAAAGACTGGCCGAACGGCTGGTGACTCTCGACCCATGCGCCGAGCAGGCCCACCGCGCCCTGATCCGCATCCTCCACCGCCACGGCAAGACCAACGATGCCTTCCGCCAGTTTCTGGCCTGCAAGGAAGCACTGAAGCGTGAGCTCGGAGTCGAGCCAGAAGAGGCGACGCGGGCGCTGGTCGAACGCATCGAAGCGCCCAACATGGGGCGTTTGAAGGAACCCATGGCCGATGGCGGCCCGCCTGAGATCGGACTTTCCCGCCTGGAAGCGAAGGTGGAGCCGCTGCGCCCTACCGTTTCGGTGCCGGAAAAGCCGTCGATCGCGGTGCTGCCATTCCAGAACATGAGCGGCGACGCCGAGCAAGACTATTTCACCGACGGCGTGGTCGAGGAGATCACGACGGCGCTATCGCATGTGAGCTGGCTGTTCGTGATCGCGCGGAACTCCGCCTTCGCCTACAAGGGCCAGGCGGTCGACGTCACGCGCGTGGCGAGGGAACTCGGTGTGCGCTACGTGCTGGAGGGCAGCGTCCGTAAGGCCGGCAGCCGGCTGCGCGTGGCGGGCCAACTCATCGAGGCGGCGGCGGGTGTGAGTCTCTGGGCCGACCGCTTCGAAGGCGGAGTCTCGGAGGTATTCGAACTGCAAGACCTCGTCGCTTCCAGCGTCATCGGCGCGATTTCGCCCAAGCTCGAACAGGCAGAGATGGCGCGCGCCAAGCGCAAACCCACCGAGAGTCTCGACGCCTATGATCACTATTTGCGCGGCATGGCGAGCCTTTACTGCTGGACGAGGGAGGGGCAGGAGGTCGCGCTCCCGCAGTTCTACAAGGCCATCGAGCTCGATCCCGATTTTGCCGCCGCGAAGGGCGCTGCGGCCTGGTGCTATTTCTGGCGAATGGCGAATGGCTGGATGACTGACCCGCAGAAGGAGAGCGCCGAGGTCTCCCGACTGGCCGGCAACGTAGCCATTGCCGACCAAGACGACGCGGTGGCGCTGGCCTTCAGCGGCCTCGCGCTGGGCTATGTCATCGGCGACTACGAGGCCGGCTCGGCACTGGTCGACCGCGCGCTCGTGCTGAACCCTAACTGCGCGGCCGCCTGGAGCGCCAGTGGCTGCCTCAAGGCCTGCCACGACGATCCGGACATCGCCATCGAGCACCTGTCGCGGGCAAGGAGGCTGAGCCCGCTCGATCCGCTGACCTTCTTCATGCAGTGTTTCACCGCATTCGCTCATTTCGCGGCTGGTCGCTACGCCGCCGCCTGGCCGCTCGCCGAGGCTGCTTCCCGCGCGCAGCCATATTATCTCACCGGACTACGCGTCGCGGCCGCTAGCAATGCCATGGCCGGCAGGTTGGATGCCGCGAGCAAGCATATCGCGCGCTCGCTGCGGCTCGACCCCGAACTGACGCTTTCCAACCTCAAGCACCGCGTGGGGCAAATCAGGCCGGACTATTTCGTCAGATACGTTGAAGCGCTGCGGCTGGCCGGCCTGCCCGAATGACACGACTTGGCCGCGCTCTCTTCAATCCGGTGCCGCAGCAGCATCGATGTCTTTTCCAATGCGGACCGTTTCGGCGACCAGAAGGTCGAGGTCCTCGCGACGGGTCCGGTGGTTGTTGATCGCCACCCTGAGGCAATGTCGGCCCTGCACCGTCGTATCGGAAATGGCGGCGATGCCTTCTTCCTGCAGCCGCAGCATGATCTCGGTGTTGAGCGCTTTCGCGCGTTCGCCATCGAGCCCTTCCGCGCGATAGCGGAAGCAGACGATGTTGATGCTGGTTGGGGCTGTCAGCTCAAGCGCCGGTTCGGCCTCGATCAGGTTCGCGAGATAATGCCCTTGCGCAATATTCTGGTCGATCAGGCGGCCGAACTTTTCGACGCCATGTTCCCGCAGCGCCATCCACACCTTGAGCGCCTTGAAGCCGCGTGACGTCTGCAGTCCGTAATCGTGCAGCCATTGCCCGGAAGCGAGGCCGCGCGGCGTCGATTCCAGATATTCCGGCGTCACCGCGAAAGTCTTGCGATGCGCCGAGGCATCCCTGACCAGCGCACAGCCCGCCTCGAACGGTGCATGCAGCCATTTGTGCGGATCAAGCGCGATGGAATCGGCCCATTCGATGCCGGCGACGCGATGCGCATTCTCAGGCGCAATCGCAATCAGCGCGCCGATGCAGCCGTCGACGTGGAACCACATGTCTTCCTCGTGCGCCAGCTTGGCCAGCGCCTGCAGATCGTCGATGGCGCCGGTGTTCACCGTGCCGGCATTGCCGATGATGCAGGCCGGCTTGAACCCGGCCGCGCGATCCTCAGCAATCGCCGCCCGCAAAGCCGCGATATCGATGCGCAGGCTGGCGTCGCTGGCAATCCGGCGCAACGCCCTGTTGCCGAGGCCGAGTGCCTCCATCCCCTTGCGGTGGCAGGAGTGGATCTGGTCCGACCCATAGAAGCGCAACGGCTTCTCGATGGCAGCAACGCCATGCTCGCGCACGTCGATGCCGGCCTTGGTGTTGCGCGCCACGGTGAGTCCGATGATGTTGGCCATCGAGCCGCCGCTGACCAGCGTGCCGCTGGCCGAAGCCGGCATGCCCATCATCTGCTTGCACCAGTCGACAACCTGGCCGTCCATCAGGGCGGCGGCATGGTTGCCGCCGCCGAGATTGGAGCCCTGGATGGCCGCCAGGAAATCGCCGAGGGCGCCCGTAAAATTGCTCGACCCCATATACCAGGACCAGAAGCGCGGATGGATGTTGCCCATCGGATAGGGCATCACCTTGTCGACGACATCGCCATAGATGTCGGCAAGCGGTGTCGGCGATTGCGGCAGCGACGCGGTGAAGAAGTCCCTCACATCTCCAGGCATCTCCTGCCACACCGGCCGTTGCCTGACATCGCACAAATAGGCGACGGCATCGTCAACGATCCGATGCGACAGGACCTGCACATCGGCCCAGTCCGAGGGGTCAAGCGTTTCCTCGGTGCTGGTAGCCGAGTGTCCAGACATCGCGTCCATGCAGATTGCTCCCGCGCCATCATGCCGGGAACTGGCAACCGGGCGTCGAGCGCGAAAGAGCAAGCTCTTCCGCATTCATCTCGGCCTCGATGCCATCGAACAGCGGCGTCGACATATAGCGTTCGCCGGTATCGGGAAGCATGCACAGGATCACAGAACCGGCAGGCGCCGTACCGGCGATCTGGCGCGCCACGGCGAAAGCCGAGCCGCCGGAAATGCCAGTGAAGATGCCCTCCTGCTGCGCCAGCGCCTTGGCCCATTTCATGCCCTCCGGCCCCGCGATCGGCATCACCTCGTCATAGAAGTTGCCATCGATCGCTTCCTGCAGGACGTTCGGGATGAAGTCCGGCGTCCAGCCCTGGATCGGGTGCGGCTCGAAGGCCGGATGGCTGGCAGCCGGCGCGCCGCCTGCGCCACGCACCTGCGGCTTGCCGCTGCCGACAAGCTGTGCGTTGGCGGGCTCGGTCAGCACGATCTTGGTCTCGGGCCGCTCGCGGCGCAGCACCCGCGCCACGCCGGCAACAGTGCCGCCGGTGCCATAGCCGGTGACAAAATAGTCGAGCCGCGAACCGGCGAAATCGTTGATGATCTCACGTCCCGTGGTGGCTTCATGAATGTCGGCATTGGCCTTGGTTTCGAACTGGCGGGCCAGAAACCAGCCATTGGCTTCGGCCAGTTCCACCGCCTTCTTGTACATGCCGAAGCCTTTTTCGGCGCGTGGCGTCAGCACCACCTTGGCGCCCAGCATGCGCATCAGCTTGCGGCGCTCGACCGAAAAACTGTCGGCCATCGTCACCACCAGCGGATAGCCCTTCTGCGCGCAAACCATGGCAAGGCCGATGCCGGTGTTGCCGCTGGTCGCCTCGACGATGGTCTGTCCTGGCTTGAGCGCGCCGGTGCGCTCGCCTTCCTCGATGATGTTGAGCGCCAGCCGGTCCTTCACCGATGACGCCGGATTGAAGAACTCTGCCTTGACGTAGATGGTGGCGTGCGCCGGGCCGAGATTGTTGACGCGGATGACCGGCGTGTCACCGACCGTGTCGAGAATGCTGTCGAACAGGCGGCCGCGGCCGGCCGTGGTTCTGATTTTCTGCTGATGCAACATGGATGAACTCCTGGTTTTGCTCACGGACCGGTTACACACCGGCGGTTTGGGCGGCGAGATTTCGACACCTTGCCGCACTACAGGTCTTTGACGTGCCGCAATGTGGTAAACCCCACATCCGGCGCGCAAATTTGCAAGCCGGGTGCACTTTGTCGTGTTCGGTGATAAAGCAGGGGCCGGCGGGCCAGCGTGGGAGAAGGCGTGGTATCCGACGTGGAATCGAGCGTGGAGAGCAGCCGTCAAGGTCTTAGCGTGCGCCTGTTTGGGCCGCCGGCGATTGCGCGCGACGGCGTCCCGGTGGTCCTGCCGGCATCGCGCAAGTTGCGCGCGCTGCTGGCCTATCTGGTGCTAGCGCCCCACCCGGTCGGGCGTGGCAAGCTGTGCGAATTGCTGTGGGATGTTCCAAATGATCCCAGAGGCGAGCTGCGCTGGTGCCTCAGCAAATTGAGGGCTGCTCTCGACGAGCCAGGGCGCCGCAGGATCGAAACCGCTGATGATACGATCGCGCTTGATCTCGACGGCATTTTGGTCGACGTGCTGGATGTCGCTGCGGCGACTGCCGCAGGCATCGAAACGCTCGACCCCGAGCGACTGCAGGCGCTGTCGAAGCTCTTCGCCGGTAATTTCCTGGAGGGGCTGGAGATCGACCGCAGCCCGCTCTTCAACAGCTGGCTGACCGCGCAGCGCCGTCGTTTCGGATCCTGCCACGCAGCCATACTGGAACATCTGGTCAAGACGCTGCCGGCCGAGTCCGAAGACGTCTCCTCCCATCTCGAAAAATGGCTGGAATTGACCCCGTTCGACAGCTGCGCCCACATCGCGCTTCTAGCCAGGCTGGCGCGGCGCGGCCAGTTCGGCGCCTGCGAGGACCATCTGGCAGCAGCAGCGCAGCTGTTTCAGTCGGAAGAGCTGGATTTCGGCCCGGTGCGCCAAGCGTGGCTGGCCATTCGCGCGGAACGTCACTGCGCGACTTTGCCGGCACAGCCGGCAACGGTGCCGGCTGCGAAACAGGCGCCGATCATGCTTGCCGGTGCCGAGCCCTCGACACCGCACAAGGCCTCGCTTGCCGTGATGCCGTTCGCCGAAGACGCCGGCAGCGGCATTCGCGGCGGGTTGGCCGACGGCTTTACCCACGACATCATCACCCGCCTGGCCAAGCTCAGGGATTTCTTCGTCATCGCCCGTGGCTCGGCCTTCGCGCTGGCCGAGAAAAACATCGCGCCGGAAGATGCCGGTCGCCGGCTGAATGTCGACTATGTCGCCACCGGTACGGTGCGCAGCGTGACAGGCCGCCTGATCGTCACCGTCGAGCTTGTCGAGGTGCGCACGGCCAGGATCGTCTGGGCCGAGACCTTCGAGCGCAGGCCCGACGACCTCTTCGCGATCCTCGACGATATCGGCAACAGCATCGTGGCCTCCATCTCATCCGAGATCGAGACGGTCGAGCGCAACCGCGCCATGCTGAAGGCGCCCAATTCACTCAATGCCTGGGAGGCCTACCACCGGGGCCTCTGGCACATGTATCGCTTCACCCGCAGCGAAAACGACCTCGCCCGGCATTTCTTCGATATAGCCGTGCAGCAGGATCCGACCTTCGCCCGCGCCTATGCCGGCCTGTCCTTCACCCATTGGCAGAGCGCCTTCCAGCGCTGGGGCAACCGCGACCAGGACAGCGCGCTCGCCTACGAAGCGGCCGGCCAGAGCCTGTTGGTCGACGATCACAATCCGGCCGCGCACTGGGCTATGGGCCGGGCGCTGTGGCTGCGCGGCGAAGGCAACGCGTCGCTTGTCGAGCTGGAAAGAGCTGTCGATCTCAGCCCCAATTTCGCGCTTGGCCACTATGCGCTTTCCTTCGTGCAGTCGCAGTCGGGCGACCCGCAAGCCGCGATCGGGTCGTCGGATCACTCGCGCCATCTGTCGCCGTTCGATCCGTTGCTGTTCGGCATGCTGGGTGCACGCGCCATGGCGCATGTCCGCCTCGGCCAGTTCGATGATGCGGCGCATTGGGCGCTCAAGGCCGCGGCCCGCCCCAACGCCCATGTCATTATCCTGTCGATCGCCGCCCATTGCCTGGCGCTGGCCGGACGGCTCGACGAGGCCAAAACCTTCGCCGCCGCCATCCGCAAGACGCTTCCGGACTACAGCACCGACGACTTCATCGGCACCTTCCGCTTCGACCCGGATGCCACTGCCCTCTACAAGCTCGGCGCCAAGCGCATCGGGCTTAGCTGAACCTGCAAAGCAGCCTGCCTTGGCCGCCGTATCAGCCTGTCAGGGAACGGCAACAATCTTCCAGGCCAGCAAGGCGATGATGACAATTGCCGCGAACAGCGTTGCCCAGCGATGTTGCCCGAACGCATGCAAGGCAAGAACAACAAGCGCGGCGATGGATGCAGCAAGCGAGCCTTCGATGTAAAAGACTTCCTCATTGCCCGGCGGCGATGCGGTCGTCCCCCCGAGGCGGAAGAACTCCAGGTTCGAGCGGATCGCAATCACGATCAGCAAACCGAGCGCCGCTTGCGCCGCCCGCGGCATCGACAGCCAGGTCAAAATCCGTTTCATCGGTGACGTTGCCGGCCTAGCGCCGCAGCACCGCGCTCAGCACATCGCGTATGCCGATGGCGCCGACAAAGCGTGACTGGTCGTCGAACAGCGCCACCGGTGCCGTCTGCGAGCGGTGCATGGCCAGCATCACTGTCTTCAGCGAGGTGCCCGGAGTGGCCCAGAATACCTGCGCCGTCTCCTCCGGCTGGGCCTCGACATCGACGCACGACACCCACACTGCCGGCTTGCCGTCGCGTTCAGCCGCCGCCACCAGGCCGTGCTCGTCGATCTTGAAGCGCGTCGTCTTGCGCCGGTCGAGCCACACCCAGCCGTTGTCGCCGTGCTCGAGATCGCGCCGGTCGCGCATGACGTTCCAGGCGGTCAGCACCGAGAGTGGGTTCACGTTGGCGATGAAGTCGCGGACATAGTCGTTGGCGGGCCGCAGCACGATGTCTTCCGGCGCGCCGGTCTGCACGATGCGGCCGCCTTCCATGATGGTGATGTGGCTGCCGATCTTCAGCGCCTCTTCGAGATCGTGGCTGACGAAGATGATGGTCTTCTTCAGCTCCGCCTGCAGCTGCAGCAATTCGTCCTGCAGCTTGGTGCGGATCAGCGGATCGAGCGCCGAGAACGGCTCGTCCATCAGCAGGATCGGCGCCTCGGTGGCAAAGGCGCGCGCCAGGCCGACGCGCTGCTGCATGCCGCCGGACAGTTCATGCGCGTATTTTTTCGACCACTGGTCGAGATTGACTAGCTTGAGTTGCTTGTGCACGCGCTCCTTGCGTTCTGCGTCCGGCACGCCGGCGAGTTCGAGGCCGAGGCCGACGTTTTCCTCGACCGTACGCCATGGCAGCAGGCCGAACTGCTGGAACACCATCGCCACCTGCTTCTGGCGCAGCCGCCGCAACGTCGCCTGATCGCAGGTCACGACATCGACGATGTTGTCGCCGTCCTTGACTAGCACCTGGCCGCGCGACACCACGTTGAGCCGGTTGACGGCCCGGAGCAGCGTCGACTTGCCTGAGCCGGACAGGCCCATCAGCACCGAGATCTCGCCCTCGTGCACGGTCAGGCTGGCGCCGGCGCAACCCAGCACATTGCCGGTTTTTTCGAGGATTTCGGCGCGCGTGGCGCCGCCGTCGATCAGTGCCAGCGAACCGGCCTGATCGGACCCGAAGACGATATCGACATTCTTGAAGTCAACGGCGACGGTCATTTCTTGCCTCCAACGCCGATACGCGTCATTCGGTCGAGCACGATGGCGAGCACGACAATCGCCAAACCGGCCTCGAGGCCGAGGTCGATGCGGCGCGAGCCGAGCGCGCGGTTGATTTCGGTACCGAGGCCGCCGGCGCCGATCAGCGCTGCGAACACCACCATCGACAGCGACAGCATGATCGACTGCGTCAGGCCAGCCATGATGGTCGGCAGCGCCGACGGCAGTTCGACCTTCCACAGCAGCTGCTGCTTGGTGGCGCCAAACGCCTCACCCGCCTCGATGATCGACTTCGGCACCGAGACGACGCCGAGATGGGTGAGCCGCACCGCGGTCGGGATGACGAAGATGATGGTGACGATGAGGCCAGGCGCATTGCCAAGGCCGAAGAGGGTCAAGACCGGGATCAGGTAAACGAAGGTCGGCAGCGTCTGCATCAGGTCGAGCACCGGCAGCATGACGCGGTAGACCTTCGGCTTGTGCGCGGCCCAGATGCCGAGCGGCACGCCGATGGCCATCGCCATGGCGGCGGCGGCCACGACCAGCACCAGCGTCTGCACCGTCTGCTTCCAGAGGTTCTGGTTGATGATGAAGATCAGGCCGAGGAACACGCCGATGGCCAGCGGCCGCGAGCGCTGCAGCAGCCAGGCAATGATGGCAATGACCAGCGCCAGCAGCACCGGCGGCACCACCAGCAGGATGTCGACCAGTCCGTCGAGCAGAAAATTGAGGCCGTTCGAAAAAGCCCTGAACACAGTGTCGAAATTGTCGGTGAGGAAACCGAAGAAGGCCTTTCCCCAGGCGCCGATCGGTATCTTGTGATCGACCATGAATTTCGAAATCGGATCCATATCGCCCCTCTCATGCGCGAGACCGCCTGCCCCCGGCCTCTGCTGTCGTTACGTCATCTTCTCACAGGATATGAAAAAGGGCAGCCTTTTCTAGATTGGCTGCCCTTCCTGGTTCGGCTTTGCCGAATTCAGTCGGCTCAGCTTCCGAGCGCGGTCTTGACCGCTGCGGCCGCATCGCCGCCATCGAAGGTGGTGACGCCGGCAATCCACGGCGCAACCGCGTCAGGGTGCTTCTTCAGCCAGTCGGCTGCGACCGTGTTGGCGTCGCCGCCTTTCAGGATCGCGTCCATCATCTCGCCTTCCATGTCGAGATTGAACTTCAGGTTGGCGATGAACTTACCGGCATTCGGGCATTCGGTGGTGTAGCCCTTGCGCACATTGGTGTAGACGGTGGCGGCGCCGAAGCCGCTGTCGCCCATGCCGTCGAGATAGGTGATCTTCATGGCGCCCATCACCGGATGCGGCGTCCAGCCGAGGAAGGCGATCCACTCGTTGTTCTTCATCGACTGTTCGGCCTGCGTCAGCATGCCGGCTTCCGAGGATTCGACCAGTTCGAAGCCTTCGAGATTGTCCTTCGGGTTCTTGATCATGTCGAGGATGATGCGGTTGCCGTCATTGCCGGCCTCGATGCCATAGATCTTGCCGTTGAACTTGTCCTTGAACTTGCCGATGTCGGTCAGCGACTTGACGCCGGCATCGGCGACATAGGTCGGCACGACGATGCCGTAGCCGGCGCCGGTCAGGTTGGTGCTGATCGTCTCGACCGAACCGTCGGCGGTATAGTCCTTGATGTCGTTGGTCATCGACGGCATCCAGTTGCCGAGGAAGACGTCGAGATCCTTGTTCTTCAGCGACGCCATGGTTACCGGCACCGAAAGCTGGATCGTCTGCGGCTCATAGCCGAGCGCGGTGAGCAGCACCGAAGCGACGCCGGTCGTGGCCTGGATGTCGGTCCAACCGACATCGGAAAGGCGCACCGCCTTGCAGCTCTCCGGATCGCCGGCAAGGGCTGCGCTCGTGGACAGGAAAGTCACCAGACCGAGGCCGGCGACGAAGGTGTTCATACGCGACATTGATAGTCTCCCATTGTGATTCTTTGGCGAAGCGTAGTTACGGTTTCTTTGCCCGCCTTGTTTCGTCAGCCAAACACCATTCTGGTGTGGTTTCAAGCGCTAAGGCAATCACGATCAACGGCGCGGGCTGGCCAATCAGCGACACGCCTGCCGCTTTTTCGATGGCAGACGGCTTTTCCAGTGAAATGCTGCGGTGCCCCCTCCCCGCGGCAGGACAACTCGGCTTAAAAGGACGGCATGGCCAAGCTTTACTTCCACTATGCGACGATGAACGCCGGCAAGACGACGATGCTGCTGCAGGCGTCCTACAATTATCGCGAACGCGGCATGACGACGATGCTGTTCGTCGCCGGCCACTATCGCAAGGGCGATACCGGGCTGATCTCGTCGCGCATCGGCCTGGAGACCGAGGCCGAGATGTTCCGCGATGGCGACGATCTCTACGCCCCCGTCGCCGAGCATCATGAACACACGACCGTGCATTGCATCTTCGTCGACGAGGCGCAGTTCCTCGAGGAGGAGCAGGTCTGGCAGCTTGCCCGTATCGCCGACCGGCTGAACATCCCGGTCATGTGCTACGGCCTGCGCACGGATTTCCAGGGCAATCTGTTTTCGGGTTCGCGCGCGCTTCTCGCCATTGCCGACGATCTGCGCGAAGTGCGCACCATCTGCCGCTGTGGCCGCAAGGCGACGATGGTCGTGCGCCTCGGCCCCGATGGCAAGGTGGCACGACAGGGCGAACAGGTAGCGATCGGCAAGGACGTCTATGTCTCGCTCTGCCGCCGCCATTGGGAAGAGGAAATGGGCCGCGCCGCGCCCGACGACTTCATCGGCTTCACCAGAGGCTGAACGGCCGGGGCAACATGAGAATTCTCCAGTTCACAGTCGATTGCCCGTTTCCGCCGGTATCCGGCGCCGAGATCAGGAACGCCGCGAATGCGCGCGCCTTGGCATCGATGGGCGAGGTTCTGACGGTAAGCCTAACTGGCGCCCCGGCGCCTTCTCCACCGCCGAATATCCGTCACCGGATCATCGAGGCGGCGCGCGGCAGAGGTCTCTGGGGCAGGCGCAGCCCTCACCCGACCGTGCATATGATGCCGGACGACGAACTGGCTGAAGCCGACGCGATCTGGAGAGAATTCTCGCCCGATCTCGTGGTGATCGAGGAGATCCCACTGTCGCAGCTGCTGACGCTGGCGCCGAAGCATCGCGCACGCACCGTTCTTGACCAGCACAACATCGATTCCCGGACGGTCGCCGACCGGATCGCCGGCCTGACACTGTGGCAGCAAATTCGAGGCTGGCGCCAAAACAGGCGCAAGAGGGCAGAGGCGCGCGACGCCGACAGGCGTGCGGCTGCCATGGCCGATCAGGTCTGGGTCTGCTCGCGGACTGACGGGGCGCTGCTGTCCGCACTCGGCCCCGTCGGCGACGTCAGGCTCATCGCCAACCCCATTCCAGACGAGACTGTGCTTTCCCTGCCGATTGGTGCCGAGCGGTACCGTGAACTCAGCCTGTGCTTCATCGGCCATCTCGGCTATTTCCCCAACATCGACGCCGTCAAGCAGATCGGCCGCGGGATGGTGCCGCGCCTCGCCGCCTCCGGCCGGCCATGGTCGATCACCGTCGCCGGCAGGAACCCGCGCGACGTCGTGCGTGGTTTATGCGCCAAGCATGGTCTGCAGTTGATCGAGAACCCACCGCATCTGCCGGAATTGCTTGGTCGTGCCGGCTATGCGCCGATCCCGCTGCGCTTCGGCGGCGGAACCCGCATCAAGGTGCTTGAGGCGATGGCGGCGGGCCTGGTCGTCGCCGCTACCGAAAAAGCCGTCGAAGGGCTCGGCCTGCAGGCGGACAGGCATTTCCTGTCAGGCGGCGATGCCGGCGAACTCGCGTCGAAAATCGTCGATCTCGCGAAACGCCCGCAAGCGGCGGGCGAGATGGCGGAGAGCGGCCGCACCTTCGTGCGCGACAACCATTCATCGGCAGCAATTGAAAAAGCGATCCGGCAGGCAATCGCGGAAATGCCGCTCCACCGAACGGGATAAGACCCGCCTTGCAATCCAGCCACCATGCGGCGTTTGTTAAGGCCCTGCGGCCTATTTTGCCCGCAGCCAGAGCCAGCCGGGGACCGCCATGCTTAGAGCCATTTCGTCAGCACTTGTCATTTACTTAGCCGGTATCGCGGCCGCGCAAGCCGACGGCGATGCTGCGCTGGGCAAGAAGGTTTTCTTCAGATGCATGGCTTGTCACGAGGCGGCAACCGACCGCGACAAGATCGGCCCGCATCTCCTTGGTATCGTCGGCCGTACAGCCGGCACAGCCGAGAATTTCAACTATTCGCAGGCCATGAAGGATGCCGGCGCCGCCGGCCTCGTCTGGGACGAAGCCAATCTCAAGGCCTATCTCAGCGCCCCCAAGCTGAAAGTACCCGGCAATAAGATGGCCTTCTCCGGCCTGACCAGCGACGAGGACATTGCCAACGTCATCGCTTATCTGAAGGCCGATTCGAAGCCCTGAACGACTGGATGTGCTGCGTGACGGTGATGGCTTTCTCCAGCTGCCTCGCGCCTGCAACCGGTTGAGTTCTCTATCGAATTCCGGCACATTAGATCGACTGCTTTGCCGGCGTCAAAGTTCAATGACAGTTGAACAATGCCTGGCCGGCTGGTTATTCACGCCATGACCCCGCCTTCATTGACTTTCAAGACGATGACGGATTTTTTTGTTTTCGGGGCGGGTCTTGTCTTGCGTCTTTCAATCCCCGGATGCCCCACATATATTCGCCGCTGTTCGCAGCCAGCGACCGGAAGCCGAAGCGGGAGGCCCCTATGGCGACATTGCAGAATTTTGATGCCGAAATTGCCAAGACCAGGCAGGTTGTGCAGGACATGCGCACCAAGATCGAGCAGTCCGGCACCGTGCTTGATACTTTGGCCACCGCTGACAAAAAGATCGGCGACGCCAATTTCGACATCGAGAATGCCCGCATCGAGGATGTGCTGAAACAGCAGAAGGTGATGGAAGGCAACATCGCCGACCTGATCATCGGGCTGGAAGACGCCACCAACGTCTTCGGCGCCGAATTCGAGAGCATGAAGAACTACACCGGCTGGGAAAGCTTCGTCGGCGTCTTCTCGGCGCAACGCAAGCAGCGCATGCGCACCGACCGTGTTCGCAACATGTCGCTGGCCGGCAATCTGCAGGAGCTTCTGGTCAAATCCGACACCATCGTCGGCATCCTGAAGGCGCAGAAAGAGGTCCTCGACCAGCGCTACAAAACCTCCGAAAACAGCCTGTCGCAGGTGATCGAGCGCCGCAAGGTGACAATGACCAACCTCGAAGCGGTGCAGAAACGCATCGAGGAGGTCAACCCGCTGCTGCTCGACATCGAGAACAAGATCGCTGCCTCGACCAGCCAGAAGGAGCGCACGCAGCTTGAGGGCGAGCGCTCGAAACTGGCCACCGAATACAATGAAAAGCAAGCCAAGGAGCAGGAATTGCTGGCCGAGAGCCAGACGCTGGAACGCTACACCTCGATGTTCCAGACCTTCGTCGATTCGCTCAACAACCAGATTGCGGCGCAGTCGACGCTGATCAACAAGCTGACCATCGATACCGAACAGCGCATCGTGCTTTACAAGGCCCTGGAAGATTCGCTGAAGACTGCCGCGCAGCAGGACGTCGCCCACAAGATCAACACGCTGGGCAGCCAGGTCGACAACACCGCAGAAGAGACGATGGCCGGCATTGGCGCCGCCTCGCAAAAGCACATTGGCGATCTCCTCGAAATGCACGAGAAGAACATGGTCGCCAGCGCCGACATCCAGCGCCGCAAGAAGCTTGCCGACGATGCCTTCGCCCGCCGTTTCGACGACGTGATGAAGAAGCACAATTCGGCCAACTACGTGCAGTCGTAAGGAGCGGCTGCACGCGAGCACACCCGGCATGACTCCCGAAAACGAAGCGGCGGCGCGCTATTTTTCCGCCATCACGGCCGCACTCAGTGGCCTTGAAGTGTTCATGCGCGACGACCGCTCGCCGCTTTACCGGCACGGTATCGTTGCCAAGATCGTCGCCGAATACATTGCCCGGCTGGACAAATCGTTCTCCTGCTGGCGCAACCGTCTCGGCTTCATGGACACGTTCCGCATTTCGCGCGCCGACAGCGGCTATCCCGTCTTCCAGAACCTGCTCGAGCTGGAAAACGACCGCCGCCAGGCCGACGCGCGGCTGGCCAACATCCCGCTTGCCGGCGAGTTGCGCGAGGAAATGGCCGACTTCATTCTGCGCCACAAGGAGTTCCCCGAGGCGCTGCAGAAGTCGATGGCCGAGCGGCTCTATCTCGAAGACGTCAAGAGCGAGCAGACCTTCGGCCCGTTCTCACTGGCGCAGACGGCCAAGGTCTCGGTCAATCCAAAGACCTTCCGGCCCTATTACCTCGTCCACTGGGCGACATTCGACGGCAGCGCCAACCTGCCGCTGGTCTACATGGTGACGGTGGAGGATTCCTCCGAAGCCATGATCCGCCAGCTTGTCGACAGTAACGGCAAGCTCAACGAACAGGTCGACATCCCGCTGCCCGTCGATGGCCTGCTCAACCCCGAGCTTGCCCATCGCTTCGACGACTTCACCGAAAAGAATTCCGCCTACACGCTGTCGCCGGCGACGATTGCGGTCAATCTCGACAAGGATTTCGAGCCACTGCACCCCAAACAGTTGCGCCGCGTCGTGCTTGGCCCCTTTTATTCCGCAGGGATTACCGACAACAATTCGACGGTGACCGAGGTGCTGGCCAAGGTGCGCAAGCCCGAAAATGCCTGGCTGCTCACCTGGACCATCCAGGAGGTCTATTCCAAGGGCGAGAGACCCGGCCGCAAGGGCCTGTTTTCCAGCGAGAAGACGACGCAGGAATTCTTCATCAACACCGACGATCTCGAAGCCGCGCGCCAGGGCGTGTCGAGCTACGAGAACCACGCGCTGATCCCGCATGAAGCCTACCAGGCTCTCTACGCCGCCGGCGAGGCGCAGAAGATCTTTTCCGGCTACAAGGTTCACATCCTGTCCAACGGGCAGGTCATCTCAGACGTCTGACCGTCACACCACGGAGCATCCTTCATGGACACCGGCCTGACTACCATCCCGGAAGCCGCGATCGAAAAGCACCGCGCCACGGCGCAGAGCTTCATCACCCGCGTCGTCGTGCTGGAAGACCCTTCGCGCGAATCCGGTACCGCGCTTGCGGGCACCAATCGCCGCTTCGTCTCGACCGTTTCCGTCGGTTCGGTGCGGCGCACGCGGGAGGTCGAACTGACCAAAACCGTCGCTGCCATCCACCCCGACGACCAGCTGATGAGCATCCCGCAGCACACGCTGTTGTTTCGCGCCCGGCGCGGCCTGGCGATTTCGCTCGCCATTTCCGATGTCTTCGCCGAGGGCTCCGATCTTGAAAGCCTGCAGGCCAAGAACACACGCGCGCCGCTGGAAGGCGACGAAGCCGCCACCTTCAAGAAGCTTCTGTCAGCCTCGGCTTACGTTTCAGCCTTCAGTCTTGCCTCCTATCTGTTCCAGCTGATCGACAGCGACGGCGAGGCGCCCAACGATATCCCCGAGCCGGACTTCCTGTTCGACACGCCGCAGGATGCGGTGAAGTCGATTGTCGCCGGTCTCGACAAGGCGATTGCCGGCTCCAAGGACGATGGCGATTTGACCACCCGGGCGCGCGCCTTCGCCCGCGTCGCCATTGACGGGCTCTTGGCCCGCAAAGGCCGCTTCGATGGGATCGGCCCGTTCGAGGACGCTCATATCCGCATCGACGCTGACGATTTCACCCTGGACGGCTTCGACGTCGCGCCGGGCAAGCGCTCCAAGCCGCTGGTGATGACTTTCAAGAAGCCGGAAGAGGTCGTCGGCAACCACATCGCCAAATACCAGTCGGTCAAGCTCGCCAAGATGCTGATGGCCTATGATTTCGAGCGCGAGCTGAATCCGTTCGTCGAACTCGGCGGCTTCCTCTTCACCTTCATCGGCGACGGTGCGCCGGGCACCGGCAAGACGACGCTGATCCAGATGATCGCGGGCCTGGTCAACGGCTATTGCCAGGTCGCCGGCTATCCCTTCGCCTATGAGAATTTCGGCGTCGACCAGATTTCGTCCTACCAGGGCAAGTCAGGCCAGAACTGCCGCCAATTCATAAACAATGTCTTGAACCCGCGCGTCATCGGTTTCGGCACCGTCGACGACATCGACCAGGTGGCGGCGCGGCGCTCCGACGACCGCGCCTCGGCCGGCCAGCAGGAAATCACCGGCGTCTTGATGGATGCCTTTGCCGGTGCCGGCACGGTGGTGCGTGGCAATTGCTCGTTCGGCATGTTTTCCAACTATCCCGAAAATGTCGACGACGCCCTGCGCCAGCGCGCCGGCGCCCGCTGGCTGGTCGACGGCCCGCAGAGCCGCGACGACTATATCGACATCTTCGTTTTGCTTGCCGGCAAGAACCACAAGATCCCGCTCGGCGACCACAAGCTCTATGCCGCGCAGGAAATCCAGCGTGCTGTGACCGAGGCCTATGAGGAGCATGAGAAGCCGCAGGAAGATGGGCTGATGAAGGTCTATGAGCGCTACATGAAGGAGAATGGCGCGCCGAAATCGATGGCCGACATCGGCACCTATCTGCACCTGATCAAGGACGCCGAGCCGCGCTTCACCGGCCGCGCCATCAAGAACGTCACCGACGCCATCAAGATGCGCGCCATGGACATTGAGCTTCCCGACGAGTGGTTCGAGAAGCCGGAAGCCTTCATGCACAAGGGCTATGACGAGAAGAAAGCCATGATCGAGGAACTGCGCGGACCGTTCTCGATGGACATGGTCATGCAGGAGATCAACCGCTACGCCGATTCCGAGTTCCGCTATTCCGACAAGTCGGACGATGCGGCGGTCGAGAAGCTGCTCCGCGATGCGCGGCTGCGCGAACGTGCAGCGCGCGAGATGGAGGAGATGAAGAAGAAGGGGCTGTGGAATGCGTGAGCTTCCTTCGCAGCCCGCGGGTGCCGAAAGGCTTGGCGCTAACGCTGACGCCCCCCTCTCCCCGTCCTTCACGGGGAGAGGGTAAGGGTGAGGGGCAGCGCATGCGTGGACCAGAGATCGCGACAACGAAACGGGCAAGACGTCTGCGTCAATCGGACAACGACGCCGAAGGTGCTCTTTGATGGAGTTGCGAGACCGCAGACTGAACGGCCACAAATTCGTGCGACAGTTTCCGATAGGCAGCTACTTTGCTGATTTTGCCAGCAGAGAATGCCAACTGGTTGTCGAAGTGGATGGGAGTCAACACGCCGGGAACAACTACGATCAGGCCCGTGATCAATTCATGGTTTCAAATGATTGGTCTGTGCTCCGCTTTTGGAACGTCGACGTATTGAAAGAACGCGACGCGGTGCTTGAGACCATACTGGCAGCTATCGAACAGCGCCTCGATCGCCACATCCAGACGAATGATCTTCGATTTATTGCCGCCAAAGGCTATGGGGAGACATGTCCTTGACCGTTAGCGCTGCCCCTCACCCTTACCCTCTCCCCGTGAAGAACGGGGAGAGGGGGGCGTCAACGTTGGCGCTTCGCCATAACAGGCAACGCCCCTCGGAACGTTCTGCATGACCCCCGCCAAAAAACCCGACCTGCTGCGCGACAACGAGCTGATCTACGGCCGCCTGCTCGCCGTCGATGAGTCGCACCTCATCCAGCGCTACAACAAGGCGCTTGTTGCCTTCGGGTTGAAGCCGACCACACTAAAGAGTTTCCAGATCGACCGCACCGGCTTCTCGCCCGAGGTGGCCGAGGAATGCGGCGACTACGATTATCTCGATCCCAATGAGGTCAACCGCCGCTTCATCATCCTGACGCCGTCGCAGATCGACCTGCCGGTGGTGCACACCGCCTTCTCCAACACCTCGCAGCTGATGTTCGAGTTCATGTCCAAGAACCAGCGCGCCATCGATGCGCTGACCATCAAGGACGTCATCTACGGCGAGATCGAGGATTCCGTCCCCGTGGTCAACGACATCGAGGATCTGCTGTCGATCAGCCAGGTCGAGTTCAAGGTGCTGTCGGCCGAGGACGTGCTGGGCAAGGCCGCCGAGCTCGGCAAGCTTGTCGACCGGTTGAAGCAGGAGCCGGACGCCTGGCGCGATAGCGCCACGCTCAACCGCATGGTGGAGCTGGCCAAGGTCTGCGGCGATATCCGCGAAAATGCGCTGGTGCCCGACCAGGTGATCTTCCGCCACAACGCCTACTGGACCAGCCATTTCGGCGGGCTCTACGTTTTCGTCGACCCTGACATGACCACCGTCATCGGCGACCCGGCCGCACCCGGCTTCCGCCGGTCGCGGCCCTGGCAGGTCAGCTACCTCTCAATCAACGATGCCGACAAGGTGTTCAAATTCCTGGCCAGCACCGGCCGCATCGAACTGCCGCGGGCGTCATGGGTCGAAAGCTCGGGCTACCTCGAGCATCGCGCCGAGATGGTTGTGCGCTCGCTGATCCGTGACACCGAACCGAACCGCAATTTGACCGATGTCGACAAGGTCTGGCTGCAGACCTGGATCCACGGCCATGCTGATCTCATCACCAGCGACGGCAATTTTCCCTTCCTCAACGCCGCCAAGCGCGAAATCGCCCAGCTCGGCCATCTCAAGATCGAGGATGTCGCGCCGCGCCAGCGCTTCCTGGTCGTGCGCGGCAAGCCCGATCATCCCGATGCCTGGCTGACCAACCAGCTGATCTCGGATTTCGTACCGCAGGACTTCGTCTCGCGCTACGTCTTCAACAAGCCCGGCTTCTACAAGGACTATGACGGCTACAGCGACGCCTGGCGATCGCATGTTGTGGACGTTCTGAAAACCACATATTTGAAGGACAAGGTGGCGTTTCGAACGCGCCTCTACGGCCTGACTGACTGAGAGGTGACATCGCCATGCTCGATCCGATTGTGAACTTCTTCACCCGGATTTTCCAATGGATCGGCCGCGGCATCGGCCTGGTCATCGGTGCGATCCTGTGGCCGTTCCTGTGGGCCGGGCGCTGGTATACGCAGCGCGGCTGGATCCTGAAGGCGGTGGTCGGCCTGGCTTTGCTGGTGTTGATCGGCCTCTACGCCAACTTCTTCTATGCCACCCAGTGGTGGAACAAGTTCGACCCCAACTACGTCGACAAATACACCTTCGAGAACCGCAACATTTCCGCCGGCGAACAGGTCGCGGCCGGCGCCGGCACCGAGACCGCCAAGACCTGTGGCAATTCGGGCATCGCCCAGGTCGCGGCCGACCTCACCGATTTCAACGTCAACCAGAATGCCTGGGTCTCGTCGATGATCCTCTACAAGCTCGGCCTGTTCGGCGTCGACTGGGATCACACGCCGTTTATGGACAACAAGGCCTCGTTCCAGCGCGGCATCAACCAGGCGGTGCGGCGCACCGCCACCGAGCTTGCCGACAATCTCGGCCGCGTGCGTACGACATCGCAGATCGACGCCGATCTGCAGGATGCGCGCGGCAATCTGCAGTTCGATGAGGAAACCTGGTATTTCGGCCTGAACCCGTTCGGACCGAAGACGCCGACGCCGAGCTATTATCGCGATGCCGTCAACAAGCTGCGCTCCTTCAACGCCCGCCTGGCCACCTGCCAGGCGACGTTCGACGCCCGTGCCGACAATCTGAAGCAGTATATAGACCGCATCTCCTCCGACATCGGCTCGACCTCGGCAATCCTCAAGGAGCGTGCCGAAAACCACAACAATGGCTGGTTCGACTTCCGCGCCGACGACCGCTTCTGGTTCGCCTATGGCCAGCTCTATGCCTATTACGGCCTGATGAAGGGCGCCCAGGCCGACTTCGAGGATGTGATCAAGGAAAAGCATCTCGGCAATCTGTGGGACACGATGGATTCGCAATTCGTCTCGGCGCTGCGCATCCAGCCCTTCATCATCGCCAATGGCCGCGAGGACGGCTGGATCATGCCGACGCACCTCACGACGATGGGCTTCTACGTCCTTCGCGTGCGTTCCAACATGGTCGAGATCAGTAACGTTCTGACCCAGTAGCCCTTATCGCAACGCAAGCAGCGATGGCGAATTTGCGCCGTCGCCTCTGTCGCATTCCGTGCATTGAGCGGCTGTTTTGAGACGGCGGAACGACGCGTCCTCTGGCTTCTATACGGCGCGGCAACGGAGCCAGGAAGAACCGACGGCAGGTCGGCCCGGCCGCGGAGACACTTTCTTCACAGGAAACATAGTTGCATGCAAGTTGACGCCGCGGCAGCGACAGGGTTAGAACATGCCCGCGCCCGGATCCAACATGCCTGCGAGTGAGATCAAACCCGTCCCCTCCACCGTTCAATCCGAAGGAAAGCCGTCATGGCCGAAGTGAAGTCCGACATCGAGATCGCGCGCGGCGCCAAGAAAAAGCAGATCCAGGAGATCGGCAAGAAGATCGGGATCCCGACCGAGCACCTTTTGCCCTACGGCCACGACAAGGCGAAAATCTCGGCAGAGTTCATAAAGTCGGTAAAGGGCAACAAGGACGGCAGGCTGATTCTGGTCACCGCCATCAACCCGACGCCGGCCGGCGAAGGCAAAACGACCACCACGGTCGGCCTCGGCGATGGATTGAACCGCATTGGCAAGAAGGCGATCGTCTGCATTCGCGAGGCGTCGCTCGGCCCGAATTTCGGCGTCAAGGGCGGTGCGGCCGGCGGCGGCTATGCGCAGGTCGTGCCGATGGAGGACATGAACCTCCACTTCACCGGCGACTTCCACGCCATCACCACGGCGCACAATCTGCTCTCGGCGCTGATCGACAACCACATCTACTGGGGCAACGAGCTCGGCATTGACACCCGCCGCGTCGTCTGGCGTCGCGTCATGGACATGAACGACCGGGCGCTGCGCGAGATGATCTGTTCGCTCGGCGGCGTCGCCAACGGCTTTCCGCGCGAAGGCGGCTTCGACATCACCGTCGCCTCGGAAGTCATGGCGATCCTGTGCCTGTCCACCGACCTCAAGGACCTGGAAAAGCGTCTCGGCGACATCATAGTCGCCTACCGCCGCGACAAGACGCCGGTCTACGCCCGCGACCTCAAGGCCGACGGCGCCATGGCGGTGCTCTTGAAGGACGCCATGCAGCCCAACCTGGTGCAGACGCTGGAAAACAACCCGGCCTTCGTCCATGGCGGCCCGTTCGCCAACATCGCGCATGGCTGCAACTCGGTCGTCGCCACCACAACCGCGCTGAAGCTTGCCGACTATGTCGTCACCGAAGCCGGCTTCGGCGCCGACCTCGGTGCGGAAAAGTTCTTCGACATCAAGTGCCGCAAGGCAGGCCTGAAGCCGGCCGCGGCCGTCATCGTCGCCACCGTGCGCGCCATGAAGATGAATGGCGGCGTCAAGAAGGAAGACCTCGGCAAGGAAAACATCGAGGCAGTCAAGAAGGGCTGCCTCAATCTCGGCCGCCACATCGAGAATGTGAAGCAGTTCGGCGTGCCTGCGATCGTGGCGATCAACCATTTCACCACCGATACCGAGGTGGAAATCCAGGCGATGAAGGATTTCGTCGCCTCGCTCGGCGCCGAGGCGATCCTGTGCAAGCATTGGGCCAATGGCTCTGCCGGCATTGAGGAGCTGGCGCGCAAGGTCGTCGAGATCGCCGAATCCGGCGCCTCGCAGTTCGCGCCGCTCTATCCCGACGCCATGCCGCTGTTCGAGAAGATCAACACCATCGTCCAGCGCATCTATCGCGGCGACGAGGCGATCGCCGACAAGTCGGTGCGCGACCAGCTGCATGCCTGGGAGCAGGCCGGCTACGGCCACCTGCCGGTCTGCATGGCCAAGACCCAATATTCCTTCTCGACCGACCCGAACCTGCGCGGCGCGCCGACCGGCCACACCGTGCCGGTGCGCGAGGTCAGGCTGTCGGCGGGCGCCGGCTTCGTCGTCGTCATCTGCGGCGAGGTCATGACCATGCCGGGCCTGCCCAAGGCGCCGTCTTCGGAGAAGATCTTCCTCAACGAAGCCGGCCAGATCGAAGGCCTGTTCTGAGATCTTGTAGTCTCGACACTAAAAGGCGCCGCAGCGATGCGGCGCCTTTTTTGTTTCCAGAGGCTACGCCGCGTTGCGCGCCAGTGGTTGGAGGCGTAGATCGTGTCGCGCTTGGGCAGGACGCCGGTCTTCAGGCCATCGATCCATTCGGCGGTGTCGAGCACGGCCGCGAAGCGCGACTGCAGGATGACCATCACCACCCGGTGGATCTCCTCGGCCGAGGCGTAACCGGCGCTGTTGGCGTAAGGCAGCGAGCCGGTGGCGTCGGACAGGAACTCGACCGCAAAGCCGACATGCACGGCGTGGATGATGGTCGACAGATCGCAATTATGCGTCATGTAGCCGACCACCGTGATCGTATCGATGGCGTTGGTGCGCAGCCACGGCTCAAGGTCGGTGCCGGCAAATGCGCTGGGCAGCGACTTTTCGACATAGTGGTCGCGGTTGCGCCTGGCGATCTCGGAATGCAATTCGCCGCCATGGCTGCCCTTGGCGAAGATTGGCGACGTCTCCGGCGCCATCTGCTTGACGACCACCACCTTCACGCCGGCGGCAGCGGCAGCGTCCATGGCGCGCGCCACATTGACGACGCTGTCGTGGAACGGCGGATGCTGGATGGCGAGATTGCCGCCGTCATAGTCATTCTGGACATCGATGACGATGAGTGCGCGGCGCGGTGTGGTGTTGGCGGACATGGTGTTTTCCTTTCGGGCTTGACTGGGACGGGCCGAAAATAGGCGGATCGCCCGGCTGCCAAAAGTGGCCCGATTGACATCATTCGAAAGAATTGGGACAATCCGATCTCACTTGCCGGAAACGCCCATGACTGATCCAATCATTGCCGTTCTCGCCTTTGACGGCATCAGCCCCTTCCACCTCTCCGTACCGTGCGTGGTGTTTGGCACCGACCGCACCAAACTCGGCCTGCCGCGTTTCGACTTTCGCGTCTGCGCGCTCGACAATGGGCCAATCCACACCGATGCCGGGCTGACGATCGCGGTGCCGCATAGGCTCTCCGCGTTCGACGATGCCGACATCGTCATCATTCCGAGCTGGAAAGATCTCGACGCCCCGCTTCCCACCCCGCTCCTCGAAGCGCTTGCGCGCGCGAACCGACGCGGCGCACTGATCGTTGGCCTCTGTCTCGGCACCTTCGCCATCGCCGCCGCCGGGCTGCTTGCCGGCCGACGGGCGGCCACGCATTGGTCCTCCACCGATCGGCTGCAGGCGCTGCATCCCGACATCGAAGTCGACGCCGACGTGCTCTATGTCGACGATGGCGACATCGTCACCTCGGCCGGTGTCGCCGCCGGCCTCGATTGCTGCCTGCACATAGTGCGCGCCCGCTATGGTGCGGAGGTAGCGCTGCGGCTGGCCAGGCACATCGTACTGTCGCCGCACCGGCAGGGTGGGCAGGCCCAGTTCATCGAGCGCCCGCTGGCAAAAACCCCGACCGCCGATCGGTTCACCCAGGCGCTCGACACCGTGCGGGCAACGCTGGGGCAAACGCACAGCCTCGACCGCGTCGCTGAGGCCGCCGGCCTGACCCGGCGCACCTTCACCCGCCGTTTCCAGAAATCGATGGGCACCAGCTTTGGCGAGTGGCTGGCCGGCCAGCGCATCGAACTGGCGCAACGGCTGCTAGAGGCGACCGAGAAATCGATGGACATGGTGGCTTTCGAGGCCGGCTTCGGCAGCGCCACCTCGCTGCGCCAGCATTTTGCCGCACGACTGCGGACCTCGCCGGCGCAGTACCGGCGCGAATTCTCCAGGCGAACCGGCGAGCAGGCGATGTCCGCCCTGTCTCATTGATCATCGGCGGACGCGTATTCAGCCGCGTTTGACCGCCCGCGCCGGGTTTCCGACCACGGTGGTGTTGTCAGGCACATCGCGCGTCACCACCGCGCCGGCGCCGACAATGGCGCCATCGCCGATGCTGATGCCGCCGAGGATGATGGCGCTGCCGCCGATCCAGGCGTCATTGCCAATGGTGACCGGCCTGGCGATCTCCAGCCCCGCCTGCCGCCCCGATGCCTCCTTGTGGTGCTCGGCGCAGTAGATCTGCACATTGGGCCCAAGCAGTGTCCGGTTGCCGATACGCACCGGCGCGGTATCGAGGATGGTGCAGCCGGCATTGAGAAACGCGCCTGCGCCGAGATGGGTATTGAAACCGTAGGCGCAATGGAACGGCACCTCGATGCGGGCGCCCTCGCCAGCATTGCCAAGAAGCGCCAACAAGGCTGGACTGATATTGCCGCGCTGCCGGGGCGGCAGTGAATTGTGCTCGAACACAGCATCGCGCGCGATCACCCGCAGCGCTTCCAACTCGTCGTCGATGCAGGTGTACCACTCGCCTGCAATCATCTTCGTGCGTTCGCTTGCGGACATGGCCACGCCTCCAATCTGATCTCCTGCCAAAGCACAATCCTCCGCCTGGGAAAACCCCGCTGTCCAAATGCCCGGCCTATGCTAGCTTGCCGCGCGGACCGTCCGAGGTTCTGCGTTGAGGGGATCAACCATGCTCTATCTGCTTGCACTTCTGATCGGCATCATCGCCGGTCTTCGCGCCATGACAGCACCGGCCGCAGTCGCCTGGGGTGCTTATCTCGGCTGGCTGCCGCTTGCCGGCACCTGGGCAAGCTTCATGGGCCATTGGGCCGCCGTCGGCATCTTCACCATCCTCGCCATCGTCGAACTCGTCACCGACCAACTGCCCTCGACGCCGAGCCGCAAAGTGCCGCAGCAGTTCGGCGCCCGCATCATCATGGGCGCCTTTACCGGCGCGGTGATCGGCGCCACCGCCGGTTCCACCATAGGCGGCCTGATCGCCGGCGCCATCGGCTCCGTTATCGGCACCTATGGTGGCGCCGAAGCGCGCGGCCGGCTGGCGGCCGCCTTCGGCAAGGACTTGCCTGCCGCTCTCATCGAGGACGCGGTGGCCATCATCGGCGGCCTGCTGATCGTGGCGGCCGTGGCATGACGGCAAAGACTTTCGACGCCATCATCATTGGCGCCGGCCAGGCCGGCACACCGCTCGCCGGCAGGCTGAACGCAGCCGGCATGAACGTGGCGCTGATCGAGCGCAAGCTGGTCGGCGGCACCTGCGTCAACACCGGTTGCATCCCGACCAAGACTATGGTCGCCAGCGCCTATGCCGCCCATCTGGCGCGGCGCGCCGCCGATTATGGCGTGACGCTCAGTGGCCCTGTCGGCGTCGACTATAAGGCGATCAAGGCGCGCAAGGACAAGGTTTCGGGCGCCTCCCGCACCGGGCTGGAAACCTGGATCGCCGGCATGGACAAATGCACGCTCTATCGCGGGCATGCGCGCTTCGAATCCGCCAACACGGTGCGCGTCGGCAACCACCTGCTGACCGCCGAAAAGATCTTCCTCAACACCGGAGGCCGCGCCTCGGTGCCGGATCTGCCCGGCATCCACGACATCGACTACCTCACCAATTCCTCTATGATGGATCTCGAAATTTTGCCGCGTCACCTCGTCGTCGTCGGTGGCAGCTACATCTCGCTCGAATTCGCGCAGATGTTCCGCCGCTTCGGTAGCGAAGTCACCGTCATCGAGAAGAGCCCACGCCTGGCCGGCCGCGAGGACGAGGACGTGTCGGCGGCGATCCTGTCGATCCTCGAAAACGAGGGCATAGCGGTCCATGTCGGCGCCGACGACATCGGCTTCGCCAAACAGGGCAACGACATCGCCGTGACCTTCTCATCCGGCAAACCGCCGGCAGTCGGCTCGCACGTGCTTCTGGCGCTCGGCCGCACTCCCAACACCGACGACCTCGGTCTCGACAAGGCCGGCGTCTCGGTCGATCTGCGCGGCTTCGTCACCGTCGACGACCAACTGCGCACCAGCGTGCCCGGCATCTGGGCGATGGGCGATTGCAACGGCAAGGGCGCCTTCACACACACCTCCTACAACGACTATGAGATCGTTGCCGCCAATCTTCTCGATAACGATCCGCGCAAGGTCAGCGACCGCATCGAGGCCTATGCGCTCTACATCGATCCGCCGCTCGGCCGCTGCGGCATGACCGAGGTCGCGGTGAAAAAATCCGGCCGCAAGGCGCTGGTCGGCCAGCGGCCGATGACCCGTGTCGGCCGCGCCGTTGAAAAGGGCGAGACGCAAGGCTTTATGAAGATCCTGGTCGATGCCGAGACCAGGGAGATCCTCGGCTGCTCGGTGCTCGGCCCCGGCGGCGACGAAGCCGTGCACTGTGTGCTCGACCTGATGTACGCCAAGGCGCCGGTCGACACGCTGGCGCGCGCCATGCACATTCATCCTACCGTCTCGGAGCTGTTGCCAACCATCGCCCAGGAGCTGAAGCCGCTCGCCTGAGATAACTCGGCGTCAAGCTCTCGACTTTCTGCATTGGTGCATTGCAGCAATGTGCATTGCGCATGGCTAGGTTTGTCGTTCAGTCTGAAATTGAACCGATTCAGTCTGGACTTTCCATGCCTTTGCCGATCCTTGCGCTTGCCATTGCATCCTTCTGCATCGGCACCACGGAATTCGTCATCATGGGCTTGCTGCCGGAGGTCGCCGCCGATCTCGGCGTGTCGATCCCCTCGGCTGGCCTGCTGGTCACCGGCTATGCGCTGGGCGTCGTCTTCGGCGCGCCGATCGTCGCCATGGCCACCGCGCATCTGCCGCGCAAGCCTGTGCTGGTCGCGCTGACGGCGCTGTTCGTCGTCGGCAATCTGCTCTGCGCCATCGCACCCAATTACTGGCTGTTGATGGCTGCGCGCGTCTTCACTGCGTTCGGCCACGGCGCCTTCTTCGGCATCGGTTCGGTAGTGGCCGCGAGCCTGGTGCCGCGCAACAAGCGCGCAAGCGCCATGGCGATGATGTTCGCGGGGCTGACGCTCTCCAACATTCTGGGCGTTCCCGCCGGCACTGCGCTTGGCGAAGCGTTCGGCTGGCGTTCCACCTTCTTTGCCGTTGTCGGTATTGGCCTCATCTCGGTTGCAGCCATCGCCTGGCTGGTGCCCTCCAACGTCGCAGAACCGAGCGGCGGCGGCCTGCGCGGCGAACTGCGCGTGTTGGGCAGACTGCAGGTCTGGCTCGCCATGCTGATTGCCTCGCTGGCCTCGGCCAGCCTGTTTGCGGTCTTCACCTACATCAAGCCCTACCTCACCGAGGTCTCCGGCCTATCCACCTCGGCAGTCACCTGGGTGCTGCTGCTGTTCGGCGCAGGCATGACCATAGGCAACATCATCGGCGGCAAGCTGGCCGACTGGAAGCTGATGCCGACGGTGATCGGCACGCTCCTTTTGATGGCGCTGCTGTTTGTCGGCTTCATGCAGTTCGGCGCCATTGCCAGCGTCGCCATCGGCGTCGTCTTCCTGTGGGGCCTGCTGATCTTCGTCGTCGTGCCGCCGCTGCAGATCCGCGTCGTCGAGGCGGCCTCCGAAGGGCCGAACCTTGCCGCCACGCTCAACCAGGGCGCCTTCAATGTCGGCAATGCCAGCGGCGCCTGGATCGGCGGCGTCGCCTTGTCCGCCGGCGTTTCCTACGCCCATCTGCCGCTGGTCGGCGCGGTGCTGGCGCTACTGGCCGTTACCGCGGCCGTTGTCTCACAGGCGCTAGAACGCTCAGCCCCTGTGGCGACCGTTCCGGCGGCCGCAGAATAATCCCATTGCGCCCATGGCGGCGTGAACTGGACCAATCGACAGCCCTCCGGCAAACGTGCATGTGTTCTGCCTCTTTTCCTGGAGGCATCCCATGCAGAAATCGATCGAACGCATTGCCGGCGACAGCGAAGGCGTTTTCTACGAATTTCCGGTGTTCCGCTTCGCCGGCGCCGACAAGGCCGCACCCTCGGCCTATCTGCAGGCGGCCCTTCATGCCGGCGAATTGCCGGGCGTCGTCGCCATCGACGCGTTGATGCCGGCACTGAACAAGGCCGAGGCCGAAGGCCGCATCAAGGGCAACATCACTGTCGTGCCCTGGGCCAACCCGATTGGCCGCGCGCAATATCATTTTGGCGAGCACCAGGGCCGCTTCCATCTCGGCACCCGCAACAATTTCAACCGTGGCTTTCCACTGCTCGCCGCGCCCGACACCTCGCTGTTGCCGGACACCACGCTCGGCAACGCCGACCAGCAATTGAAGACGCGGCTGCTGCAGCTTTCGATCGGCCACGACATCGTGCTCGACCTGCATTGCGACGATGAGGGGCTGGCCTATCTCTACGTCCACACCAGCCTGTGGCCGGCAATGGCCGATTGCGCCGCCGCCATGGCTGTCGACGCCGTGGTGCTGTGGAGCGAGGACAGCGACGGCACCTTCGAGGGCGCCACGATCATGCCCTATCAGAACGTCCCCGCCGGCGTGGCGAAGTTCGAGCGGCGCGTCGCCACCACGGTTGAATATCGCGGTATGCTCGATGTCGACGGCGCGCTGGCCGCATCCGATGCCGAAGGTCTCTACCGGCTGCTGGCAGCGCGCGGCGTTATCGCCGATCCTGCCCTGCCCGCGCCAGACAAGTTCGCCGGCTTCGTCGCACCGCTGGAAAACATCGACATGATGCCGGCGCCCCGGGCCGGCGCCATCCTCTACGACGTCAAGCCCGGCGACCGCGTCGCCAAGGGCGCACGCCTCGCCACCATCGTCCACACGCCCGGCGAGACCGGCGGCCGCACCGAAGTGCTGGCGCCGCAGGACGGCGCCATCCTGACCCGCCGCTCGCGCCGCATCATCCGCGCCGGCGAGGATCTCTTGAAACTGGTCGGCGACAAGAAGAGCGTCGACGCCAGGTCGGGGACACTGGAGGACTGACCTAGCCTGAAATAGCCAACCGCGCCTTGGCCTCCAGCCATTCGGCCATTTGCCGGTAAGGCACAGGCCCGTGGCTGACACGCGCGACGCCGAGCTCTGCCAGCCGCTGGCGTGGCGGCACATGCGCCAGCGCGATGATGTTGACCGGCAGCGCGGTCGCCTTGCATAGCGCCTCGATCAACCCCTCATCGCCAAGGCCCGGCGCAAAGAAGCCGCTCGCGCCGGCCTTTTCATAAGCCTTCGCCCGCTCGATCGCCTGGTCGAGCAGCGCCTTGTCATGCGCATCCGGCTTGGCCTTGAGGAAGATGTCGCTGCGGGCGTTGATGTAGGCGGGAATGCCGGAAGCCTTCACCGCCGTCGCTGCCGCCTCGATCCGCTTCACCTGCACGGCGATGTCGTGCAGGCCAGCGCCACCGACGATCTGGTCCTCGAAATTGAAGCCGATGGCGCCGGCCTGCAGCGCCAGCGTCACTGTATGGGCTACGACCTCCGGCTCGATGCCGTAACCGCCCTCGAGATCCATGGTCACCGGCAGATCGACCGCCGCCACGATGCGCTTGATGTTGTCGAGCGCCAGCTCCAGCGGGATTTTCTCACCATCGGCATAGCCGAAGGCGGCCGCGACCGGCCAGCTTCCTGTGGCAATCGCCTTGGCGCCCGCCTTCTCGACAATCTTGGCCGAGCCAGGGTCCCAGGCATTGTAGAGGACGATCGGGTTTCCCTTGACGTGGAGGGAATGGAACGTGCGTGCGCGCTCGATCTGGTCGGTCATTCAGGTCTTTCCCGTCTTTCTCGATGTTGGATGGACAGTCTAGGCAGCACCGCTGGCCCTGGCGATGTGCCATGAGCCCCGGAAGCGGCAGCCACGAACAGGCTTTTCAAACCTGTTGCGCATCCGGCTTTTCGCCGCTATGGATTTCGGCCATGAACATGCGTTCGATCAAGACCATTTGGTGGTGGGCTCGCTGACAGCGGCCTGTTCGAACGCGTGCGCGTGAAAATAGAAGGTGGCCGCAACGGAATGTCCGGGCGGCCATTTGTTTTTTCAAAGCCAGTCCCGGGTCCGTTGCCCAACAAGCCAGATGGAGACGGCAATGACGACGATGAAGGTTCTGGAAAACGGCGCGGAACGCTTCGTGACCGCGGGTGGCGTCACCATTACCCGCGAGCGCCACGACAAGCCCTATGCCGGCGCGATCGACTCCTATGTCGACGGGCTGAATTCGCGCCGCGGGGCCGTGTTTTCCTCGAACTACGAATATCCCGGCCGCTACACGCGCTGGGATACGGCCATCATCGACCCGCCGCTGGTGATTTCCGCGCGTGGCCGCGCCATGCGCATCGAGGCACTGAACGGCCGTGGCGAGGTGCTGTTGCCGGTGATCGGCAAGGCGCTTGCCGGCTTGAGCGAAGTCACGGTCACCGAAACCTCGAAGAAGCTGATCCGCCTCGATGTCGCCAAACCCGGCCGGGTCTTCACTGAGGAAGAGCGCAGCCGCGTCCCTTCCGTCTTTACCGTGCTGCGCGCCATCACCGCGCTGTTCAAGACCGACGAAGACGCCAATCTCGGCCTCTACGGCGCCTTCGGCTACGACCTCGCCTTCCAGTTCGATCCGGTCGACTACAAGCTCGAGCGCAAGCAGAGCCAGCGCGACCTGGTCCTGTTCCTGCCCGACGAAATCCTGGTCGTCGACCATTACTCGACCAAGGCCTGGACCGACCGCTACGACTATTCCGGCGACGGTTTTTCGACTGAAGGCCTGCCGCGCGACGAAATCGCCGAGCCGTTCAAGACCGCTGACCGCATCCCGCCGCGCGGCGATCATGAGCCCGGCGAATATGCCAATCTGGTGCGCAAGGCGATGGATAGCTTCAAGCGCGGCGATTTGTTCGAGGTGGTGCCCGGGCAGATGTTCTACGAACGCTGCGAGACGCAGCCGTCCGAGATTTCGCGCAAGCTGAAGTCGATCAATCCCTCGCCCTATTCCTTCTTCATAAACCTCGGCGAAAACGAGTATCTGATCGGCGCCTCGCCGGAAATGTTCGTGCGCGTCAATGGCCGCCGGGTCGAGACCTGCCCGATCTCCGGCACCATCAAGCGCGGCGACGACGCCATTTCCGATAGCGAGCAGATCCTGAAGCTGCTCAACTCCAAGAAGGATGAATCCGAGCTGACCATGTGCTCGGACGTCGACCGCAACGACAAGTCCAGGGTCTGCGATCCGGGCTCCGTGCGCGTCATCGGCCGCCGCCAGATCGAGATGTATTCGCGCCTGATCCACACAGTGGATCACATTGAAGGGCGCCTGCGCGAAGGCATGGATGCCTTCGACGCCTTCCTGTCGCACGCCTGGGCGGTTACCGTCACCGGCGCGCCGAAACTCTGGGCCATGCGCTTCATCGAGCAGAATGAGAAGAGCCCGCGCGCCTGGTATGGCGGTGCCGTCGGCATGGTCAATTTCAACGGTGACATGAACACCGGCCTCACGCTGCGCACCATTCGCATCAAGGATGGCATCGCCGAGGTGCGCGCCGGCGCCACGCTGCTCTTCGACAGCATCCCCGAGGAAGAAGAAGCCGAAACCGAACTGAAGGCATCCGCCATGCTCTCCGCCATCCGCGACGCCAAATTAGGCAATGCCGCCGGCGCCGAACGCACCACCGCGCGCGTCGGCGACGGCGTCAACATCCTGCTCGTCGACCACGAGGACTCCTTCGTCCACACGCTGGCCAACTACTTCCGCCAGACCGGCGCCAATGTCTCGACCGTGCGCACGCCAGTGCCGGAGGAGGTGTTCGAGCGGCTGAAGCCCGACCTCGTCGTGCTGTCGCCGGGACCCGGCACGCCGAAGGATTTCGACTGCGCCGCGACCATCAAGAAGGCCAGGGCTCGCGACCTGCCGATCTTCGGCGTCTGCCTTGGCCTGCAGGCGCTGGCCGAGGCCTATGGCGGCGAGCTCAGGCAGTTGCATGTGCCGATGCACGGCAAGCCGTCGCGCATTCGTGTCTCCAAGCCCGGCATCATCTTCTCCGGCTTGCCCAAGGAAGTCACCGTCGGCCGCTACCACTCGATCTTTGCCGATCCGGTACGGCTGCCCGACGGCTTCGTTGTCACCGCCGAGACAGAGGACGGTGTCATCATGGCCTTCGAGCACCGCAAGGAGCCCATCGCCGCCGTACAGTTCCATCCGGAATCGATCATGACGCTCGGCCACAATGCCGGCATGCGCATCATCGAGAACATCGTTGCGCATCTGCCGCGCAAGGCCAAGGAAAAGGCGGCCTGACCGGTATGGCCGCAGCGGACAGCGTGACGGCGATCGCGGCAAAGGAGGCGGCCAAGCAAAGGGTCGCCGCCCTCGCCTTCTGGTCGATCGTCGTCGCGTGCGTCGTGCTCGCGCTCAAGCTTGCCGCCTGGTACATCACCGGCTCCGTCGCGCTCTATTCGGATGCGCTGGAATCGATCGTCAACGTCATCGCCTCGGCCGCTGCCTACTGGGCGATCCGGGTCAGCTACAAGCCGGCCGACCAGGACCATCCGTTCGGCCACCATAAGGCCGAGTATTTCTCGGCCGTGCTGGAAGGCGTGCTGATCGTGCTGGCAGCACTTTTGATCCTCAGCGAGGTCTGGCGCTCCTGGCAGGCGCCGACGCCGCTTGAACAGCCTTGGGAAGGTCTCGCGATCAATGGCGTCGCCACCGTCATCAACGCTTTCTGGGCCTGGACGCTGATCCGCGCCGGCCGCAGCGCAAAATCACCGGCGCTGGTTGCCGACGGCCGCCACATCATGACCGATGTGGTGACTTCCGTCGGCGTCTTCGGCGGTCTCGTCGGCGCAATCCTGACCGGCTGGCAAATCCTCGATCCGGCGCTTGCCGTCATCGTGGCGCTCAACATCCTGTGGCAGGGCTGGCATGTCATCGGCTCGTCGATGAACGGGCTGATGGACCGCGCCGTCGACACCAGCGAACACATGCATATCCGCGACATCATCTCGGCCAATTGCAAGGGCGCGCTGGAGGTTCACGACCTCAAGACCCGCATAGCCGGCCGCGCTACCTTCATCGAGTTCCACCTGGTCGTCGACGCCGACATGACCGTCGGCGCCAGCCACGTTATCTGCGACCGCATCGAGGATGCGCTGAAAGCCGAAATTCCGTCTGTGCGCGTCACCATCCATGTCGAGCCCGATGATGAAGCGAAGCTGCCGAAAGGCACGACGGCGGTGCCGTTCGCCTGATGGCGTTGGAGATTGGCTGAGCCATCTCAACTTCGTCATCCTAGGGCGAAGCAAGGAGCGAAGCGACGCGGCGCAGACCCTAGGATGACGAAGCGCGGGGTCTCAAGGAGCGCAAGCAGACTGCGTCATCGCTTCCAGCCGATAAACCTTGTCATCGGAGGCGGTCTTGCCATCCGCCGCCTCCGAGCAGAGATCAACGATCGCCAGGCTGCTGTTCGGGTTGGCGAGCATCATGGTGCCGTTGGCGCCGCGCTTGAGGTAGATTTCCTTTTGGCTGATGTCGCACGAAGAATTGCTCATCTTCGAACTGGCCGCGCAGCGCCACTGGTCCGCTTCGCCCTGGCAGGAATAGGTCTGCGTGACCTTGGCCCCGTTCTTCCTGGTGGTCACCGAAACGGCGATGTCGGCGCCGTCGGGCCAGTTGGAGACATCGCCGCCTGAGGCGAAGGAGGCAAGCTCGACCGGCCCGCGGAAGACGCGGATCGACTGCGTCACCTGGTCGGGATGAGAGCTCAGGTGCGCGGCATCGTAATCGCGCCCGAAACAGAAAGGCTGGTCCGGCTTCAGCCGCTCGCGCAACGGCGCACCCAGCGCCGGATCGATCGGATCGATCTTGGCGAATTCGGCCTTGCAGGTCGCTGCCGGCATCGGGTCGAGGCGGAAATTATCGTCCTCTGAGCCCAGCGCCTGCCGGTCATATTCAGCCTCGCCCAGTTCGTCTTCCGATCCGGCGTCGAGATAGAGATCGGACGAAACATCGGTGAGGATCAGGCGGCCTTTGTCATCGAGTTTCAGCGAAGCCATGGTGCGGTCGCAGTCCATGCCGCAGCGGATCGGGCCCGACTTGCCGTCCTCAGACTCGTGATTGCACCAGCCGCCGGCCCATTGCGGCGTCTTGGCGCCACGCACCGTGGTGGTGAGAAAGCCATTGTAGGAGGTGTCCGCATTCGCCATCGGCTCCTCGTTCGGATGGCTCACCGGATCATGGCCATAGAGGAAGAAAATCCGCGCCACCTTCTGCTTCGGATGCGCCTTGAGATGGGCTGCGTCATAGACACGGCCGAAACAGGCATCGGCGCCACTCGCACTGAGTTCGGGCAATTTAAGCGCATCGTCGGCCCCGGCCGAACCCGCAAGTGCGCCGAGCAGCATGGCGCCAGATCCGGCGACGGCGAAATTCTTCCACTTCCTGAATGCCATTGGACCCCTCCTCGCATCGACAGGACGTAACGTCAATTTATGCTAGTATCATGGCCGCAGCCACGCAATTTGCGATGAGCACCAAGCCGAGGAGGATGCCATGCGCCGACGCGACATTTTCCGTGCCAGCCTTGCCGGCGCCGCCGGCCTGTTCGGCCTGAACCGGGCGGCCGCCGCCGAGGACAGACCGAAGGTCGCCTATCATCTCAGCGACCTCGACAAGGTCAATTTTGTGCTCGGCAACATCAAGAACCACTATGAAGGCACCGGCGGCAATGTCGACATCGTGCTGGTCGTGCATGGTCCCGCCCTTGCCGGTTTCAAGTCGAAAGGCATATCGGCGGCGATTTCGGGACGCTTTGCCGGCCTCGTCCAGCAGGGTCTTGAGCCGCATGCCTGCGGCAACACCATGAAAGGCATGGAGATCAGCCTTGCCGATTTGCTCGAAGGCTTCCACGCCGCCGACAAGGGCGGCGTCGTCAAGCTCGCCGAACTGCAGCGCCAAGGTTACGCTTATCTCAGACCCTAGCCAGGGCTTGAACAGGAGGGCTGCGAGCGCCTACGAAGGACGGGAGGAAATTCCCGGAGAACCGACGTGCCAGCAACCCCCACCCTCGTCATCCCCGATCTTGCCGGCAAAGCGGTGCTGGTCACCGGCGCCTCGACCGGCATAGGCGCTGCCCTTGCGCTGGCATATGCCGCGCAAAGAAGCCGCGTCGCGCTGCACTTCAATTCGAGCCGCGAGGCGGCCGAGAAACTGGCCAAGACCATCCGCGATGGCGGCGGCGAGGTGTTTCTCACCCAAGGCGACTTTTCGATTGCCGCCGATGTCGAGCGTGTCGTCGAGGAGAGCGCCGAGCATTTCGGCCGGCTCGACGGGCTGGTCAACAATGCCGGCGGTATGCTTGGCCGCGTGCCTTATGCCGAGCAGACCGAGGCGCATTACGACGCGGTGATGGACCTCAACGCCCGCTCGGTGCTGACCGCCTCACGCAAGGCGATGCCATGGCTGAAGAAGCAGGGCGGCTTCATCGTCAACACCTCGTCGATCGCCGCGCGCAATGGCGCTGGCGGCGGCGCCGGGCTCTACGGCTCGGCCAAGGCCTTCGTCTCCAACGTCACCCGCGGCATGGCCAAGGAGCTGATTGGCTTCGGCATCCGCGTCAACGCAGTGGCGCCCGGCACGATCCTGACGCCATTCCACGAGCGCTATTCCACCGACGAACAGATCAAGGGCATGGTTACCACCATTCCTCAGGGACGCGCCGGCACGGCCGAAGACTGCGTCGGCGCCTATCTCTTCCTCTCGTCCGATCTCCTGAGTGGCTACATCACCGGCCAGGTGATCGAGGTGAACGGTGGCCAGTTGATGCCTTGAGCCGGCAATTGCATACTGCGTCTCGCAACCATGCCTGCCATGCGAGCGTTGCTGAGGTTTGAAGGGGAGACGTAAGGCAATGTACGGACTGATCGGCAAGATGCGGGCGGCGCGCGGCCAGCGCGACGCGATCATGGGCGTTTTGCGCGAGAGCACCGGCGCCCTCCCCGGCTGCCTGAGCTATATCATCGCCACCGACCCGGTCGATGCCGACGCGATCTGGGTCACCGAAGTGTGGACCGATCAGGCCAGCCACAAGGCATCGCTGCAACTGCCCGAAGTCCAGGCGGCGATCGCCAAGGCGCGGCCTTTCATCTCCGGCTTCGAGTTCCAGATCGAGACCCATCCGGTCGGGGGTTTCGGCCTGCCCGCCGTCAAGAACGAGTGATGTTCGAAAGCAAGTTTTCCTCGGCGGGGTTCGCGTCATTCTTCTCCAAGTCTAAGACCTGATATGGATTCCTCGCCAGAACAGCCGGCCGTCGAACGCATGGCGCGCATGCGTCCGGTCCGGCAGTGGCTGGTGCTGCTGATCTTCTCGCTGCTGTTCGCCGGCGCGCTGGAATATGCCGCACTGCCTGGGGCGTTGCTGATCGGGCCGATGCTGGCGGCCATCCTTGCCGGCACCAACGGCGCCACGGTGCGCGTGCCGCGCCCGCTGTTCGGCGCCGCCCAGGCCGTCGTCGGCTGCCTTGTCGCGGCGTCGATCTCCGCCGACATCTTTTCGGTCTTCTACAAGGAATGGCCTCTGTTCGTCGTCGTGGTGCTGGCGACCCTTGCGGCGTCCAGCCTGCTCGGCTGGCTGATCAGCCGCTGGCGCATTCTGCCCGGCACCACCGCCGTCTGGGGCTCATCGCCGGGTGCAGCCACCGCCATGGTTCTGATGGCCGGCGCCTTTGGCGCCGACCAGCGCCTCGTCGCCTTCATGCAGTATCTGCGCGTGATCTTCGTCTCGATGACGGCGGCACTCGTGGCCAAGATGTGGGTCGACACCTCCGGCGTTGAAATCCCAGCCATTGTCTGGTTCCCGCCGATCGACGCAATGGCCTTTGCCGCCACGCTCGGCGTGGCGCTGGTCGGCGGCCTGCTCGGCCGGCTTTGCCGGCTGCCCTCGCCCTTCTTTCTCGGCACCTTCATCTTCGGCACCATCGTCCATCTCGGCTTCGGCGTGGCGATGCAACTGCCGCCATGGCTGCTGGCGCTCTCCTATGCGATGGTCGGTTGGTCGATCGGACTGAATTTTACACGGGCGATCCTGCGCCATGCGACGCGGGCACTGCCGCAGATCGTCGGTTCGATCGTCGTGCTGATCGCCTTTTGCGGCGGGCTTGCCTGGCTGATCAGCCATGTCCTCGGCATCGATCCGCTGACCGCCTATCTCGCAACCAGCCCCGGCGGCATGGACAGCGTCGCCATCATCGCCGCCGCCGCGCAGAACGTCGACATCTCCTTCGTCATGGCGCTGCAATCGGCCCGCTTCCTGGTCGTGCTCATCGCCGGGCCAAGCATCGCGCGGCTGGTGGCGAGAGCCGTCAGGGACTGAGTTACGAATTCAAGTAACCGGGAAGAGGAAATTGCCCATGAACCGTCGCGTGAATGCCGTCGATCTCTCAGGCCGTGTCGCCGTGGTGACGGGCGGCGCGCAAGGCATCGGCCTTGCTGTTGCCCGGCGCCTGCTGTCGTCGGGCGCCAGCGTTGCCATCTGGGATGTCGACCAGGCTGCGATGAAGAACGCCGTCGCCGAACTCGCCCCGCTCGGTCGGATCGAGGCTTTGCTGTGCGATCAATCGCTGATCGAGGCCGTCGACAGCGCCGCGACGCAAACCGAGCGCTCGCTCGGCCCGGTCGATCTGCTCGTCAACAATGCCGGCATTGCCGGACCGGCGGCTACCGTGGTGGACTATGATCCTGCCTCATGGCGCCAGATCATCGACATCGACCTCAACGGTGTCTTCTACTGCTGCAAACGCCTGGTGCCCGGCATGATCGCGCGCAGCTACGGCCGCATCGCCAACATTGCCTCTGTCGCCGGCAAGGAAGGCAATCCGAATGCCGCCGCCTATTCGGCCGCCAAGGCGGGTGTGCTCGCGCTGACCAAATCGCTCGGCAAGGAGCTTGCCGGCCACGACATCGCCGTCAACGCGCTGACGCCGTCGCCCGCCCGCACCCGCATCCTCGAACAGCTCACCGAGGCCCAGGTGGCCTACATGCTGGGCAAGGTGCCACGCGGGCGGTTTGTCGAAGTCGAAGAGGCGGCCGCGATGATCGCCTTCATGCTCTCGGACGAGAATTCCTTCACCACTGGCGCAACGTTCGACCTGTCGGGCGGACGGGCCACCTACTGAGAAGTGGCGCTAGTCCCTCGCCGTCTTCGTCATCGCCAACGGCGCCGCGAAGGACTACGAGCCGCTCAGCGTCGCGGCAAGCCGGTCGGGGAGGAAGTCGACGAAAGCGCGCACCTTCGGCGACAAATGGCGATTTGACGGCCACAGCATCCGGAACTGGCCGCGGCCGTCGACATGGTCGTCCAGCACAGTGCGCAATTGCCCATCGCGCAGCGCCTCGCGGACCAGGAAATCGGGCATCGAGCTGATGCCGAGACCGGCCATGGTGGCGCCCTTCAGCGCCTCGGTGTTGTTGCAGGTCAGCATCGAGCGGACCTGCGGCTCGACACTGCCGCCGATGAACGGCCAACCCTGCAGCTTTCCGGTGTTTGGAAACCGGAAGCGTATGCCGTAATGGTTCACGAGATCGTCCGGTCCGCTCGGGTTGCCGTGCTGCTCGAGGTAGGAAGGTGCCGCGCACAACAGCAGCCGGAAGGGCGCAAGCGGCCGCGCCACCAGGCGCGAATCCGGCAGCTCACCGCTGCGGATTGCGATGTCGACGCCTTCGTCGATAAGGTCGACGATGCGATCGTTGAAATCGATGTCGAGTTCGATTTCGGGATAGCACGCCATGAACTCCGACAGCACCGGCAACAGCAGGTGATAGGTCACGATCGGCGTCGAAACGCGCAACCGCCCATGCGGCGTTTCCCGCGTCCGCGACAGCATCGCCTCGGCATCGTCGATGTCGTCGAGGATGCGCCGCACCCGCTCGTTGAACAGCTTGCCCTCTTCGGTCAGTCCGACACGGCGCGTGCTGCGCTGCAGCAGCCGCACGCCGAGATCCTGCTCGAGCCTGGCGACGCTCTTGCCGACGGCCGACGCTGAGATGCCAAGCGTTCGGCCGGCGGCGATGAAACTGCCGAACTCGGCAGTGCGGGCAAAGGCCAGAAGGCCGTTGAGGCGTTCCATCGCATCTCTCCATTCGAGCGTTTCAGTCCGGTATATCTGGAGATTTAATACTATTTTTCTGGGAATGTCGCGGGCCTATCTTGCCGTTGCGACCGGTGCTGCGCTCCCGACAGCACACCGGCGGATCCTGCTTCAAATAGGAAAAACCATGATTTCGAAGACCACAAACGGCGCAACCGCGCCATGGCTCGTCCTGTTGTCGGTATGCCTTGCCGCCATGACCATGCCCTTGACCTTCACCGGCCCGGCCGTCGCGCTCTCGCGCATCGCAGCCGATCTCGGCGGCAGCCCGATCGCGCTCAACTGGGTGACGAACGCGTTCATGCTGACCTTTGGCGCTACCCTGATGGCGTTGGGCGCGCTCGCCGACAATCATGGCCGCAAGCGCATCTTCCTCGCCGGCCTCGGCCTCTATGTCCTGGCCACGCTGGGCGCGATGCTCGCGCCTGACATCGTCTGGTTCGACACACTTCGGGCTGCGCAAGGGCTCGGCAGTGCGGCCGCCTTCGCTGGCGGCGCCTCCGCGCTTGCCCAGGAATTCGAGGGGCAATTGCGGTTGCGCGCCTTTTCCTTCCTCGGCACCAGTTTCGGCATTGGCCTCGCCTTCGGTCCGATCGCCTCCGGCCTCATCATCGAAGCATTCGGCTGGCGGTCGATCTTCGTTCTGGTGGCAGTGCTTGCGATTGCCGCCGCACTACTGGGTCTGGGCACAATCAAGGAATCGCGCGACCCCGATGCGACTGGCCTCGACTGGGCGGGGGCCGGCACTTTCACGATTGCGCTGGCCACGCTGACCTACGGCGTGCTTCAGGCGCCGCAGAGCGGCTGGACCGATCCGCTTGTGATCGGGCTGCTTGCCATCGCTGCGCTCTTCTTTGCCGCCTTCGTCATCGTCGAGCGGCGCGTGGGCCGGCCGATGCTCGATCTCTCGCTGTTTCGCTTTCCCCGCTTCGTCGGCGTCCAGTTTCTGGCGGCTGCCCCCGCCTATGGCTTCGTCGTCCTGCTCGTGCTGTTGCCGATCCGATTCATCGGCATTGAGGGGATGAGCGAGATCAAGGCCGGGCAATTGATGATCTGCCTGTCGGGACCGCTGTTGATCCTGCCTCTGCTTGCCGGCCAGGTGGCGCGCTGGATCGCTCCGGCGACGATCTGCGGCGTCGGCCTGCTGATCGCCGCCGCCGGCCTTGTCTGGCTGAGCCTGACGCCGCCGGTCGCCCTCGCCCTTGTGGCGCCGCTGATGCTGATCGGCATCGGCATCGCTTTGCCCTGGGGGCTGATGGACGGACTTGCCGTCAGCGTCGTGCCGAAGGAGCGCGCCGGCATGGCGGTCGGCATCTTCAACACCACCCGCGTCGCTTGTGAAGGCGTGGCGCTGGCCATCGTCATGGCGGTCCTGTCGGGCTTCACGGCTGCAAAACTGCCGGCCCAGGGCGCAACGTCGTCCCTGAGTGCAACCGCTGCCGCCCAGCTTCTGGTGACCGGCAATGTTGGCGAAGCGGCAGCCCGCTTGCCGGGGGCCGGAGCCACGGTCCTGGTCCAGGCCTACGAGACGGCGTTCGACAGGCTGCTGATCGTGCTGGCGGCAATCACGATCGTCACCGCGCTTGTCGTCTTCCTCGGCCTACGCCGCGGATCGACCGTGGAGCACGAAACCGTTCCTCTGCCGGTATGCCAGGAAGGCTAGCCTTGCGCGGCGTCAGCTGATGACCAGGCTCGCTATGCGGTCGCCGTCCAGCGTGAAGACCATGTCCCCTTCGCCGTTGAAGCCTTCGCCTGTGACGGCGATGCGGACGTGGTAGCTGCCATCGGCCTCGGCGATGCGGACAATGCGCAGATTGGACTTCACGCCGATATTGTCCGACTGGTTCCAGCGCGCAATCTGCTCGCGGCCATGGAAGGATCGTCCCCAGTCGGTCAGGGATGCGTTGGCGGTAAAGTGCCAAGAAACGCTTCGGTGTCACCTTCATTGGTGGCCTCGACGAAACGGCGGATGGGCTCGGGGGTGGCCATCAGTCCAATCTATGCATCAGATCGTCATCCAGCCAGCGGCCGAAGAAATAGACCAGCTGCTTGTGCCACCACGGCCAGTCATGGCTGACGTCACCACCCCAATAGTCGACCCAGGCGGGAATGGATTTGTCGCGCAGGATCTGTTCCAGCTTGCGCGTCTCGACCAGCATGCGCTCTTCCCAGGCGCCCTGCCCGCAGCAGAAGATCATCCTCAGCGCCTTCAGCCGCGCCAAGAGCTTGGGGTCGACGATGCCGGGCAGATAGTCGAGCGGCGAGTTGTAGAAAATGTCGCCGTCGAGCACCTTGCCGAAGAAGTCGCGCACCGAATAGACACCCGACAGCGCGATGACGCCGCTGGCGAGTTCGGGAAAGCGGAAGACGAAGTTCGAGGAATGGTAGCCGCCCATTGAGCAGCCGGTGAACAGCGGCTTCAGCTTGCGTCCGCCATTGGCTTGCTCGGCGGTCGCCAGAAACTCCGGCAACGCCTCCTCACGGACATAGCGGAAATAGGCCTCGTGGCGACCGATGCGGTGGGCGGCGTCGGCATGCTTGTTGAAGAAAGATTCCGAATCGATGCCGTCGACCGCAAACAGCTGGATGCGGCCGGTATCGATGAATTCGGCCAGCGCCCCTACCCCGCCGGAATCCTCGAACTGATAGAACCGCCCTTGCGAGGTCGGGAACACGACCACCGGCCGGCCGGCATGGCCGTAGCGCTTGTATTCCATGTCGCGGCCGAGATTGCGGGCAAAGCCCTTGTGATAGGAAATGTCCATCGCGTTTAAGCCTTTTCCGCGTGAATATAGGCGACGGCCTCGCGCAGCGCTGCTTCGTCCTTCGAGCGCATCTGGTAGGCGTAATTTCCCATGGCGCGGCTGAAAACCTTTTCTATCGGCTGATGGTGGACGATCTTGTCGCGATGCGCGGCCAGCACGTCCTCATGGCTGTGCAAATAGTGGAGGTGCTGCTTGCGGCTGGCATAGGCGGTGAAATACTTGCCCTCATAGGGTCCGCTGGCGGCATCCTTGACCACCATGTCGGCCCACGCCGCATAGACGTCGATGTCGAACGTGTAGTTGATCGCATCGGTCATCCAGGCGCCGGGCGGCCGCATATTGACCTCGAGCGCGATGACACGGTCGTCCTTGGTTTCGAACAGCTCGATGTGGAAGAAGCGCTCGCGCACGTCGAACGCCTTCAGGATTTTCCTGCCTGCCTCCTCGACCGCGGGGCTGATTTTGGGAAAACAGGTGTAGCTCATGTGGCGGTCCTTGTTGACCACTTCCATGACGCTCTGGTCGTACCGGTGGCTGGCGGCAAGCACCACCTCACCGTCGCGGTTGACCAGCCCGTCGAAGGTGACCACCAGGCCCTCGATGAACTGTTCCATGACGAAGGTCACGTCCTCGGGCTTGTCCCGGAAAAACTGGTCGAGTTCTTTGGCGTTGGAAATCTTGAAGGTGTTCGAGGCGCCGGAACCGGAATCGGGCTTCACCACCACGGGATAGCCGACGCGACGGATGAAGGTCATGGCGCCTGCCCGGTCGGAGCATTTGCGCTGCGCAATGGTGTCGACGCCGCTCTTGCGGAAGAAGGCGCGCATGCGGCTCTTGCGCTTCAGATTCTTCACGAAATCGAGCTTGGTGCCGTAGATGTTGAAGTCGGTGCGGATGTTGGCTTCCAGTTCCAGCCAATGCTCGTTGAGCGACTCGAAGCGGTCGATGCGGCCCCATTTGTGGATGAAATGACCCATCGCCCGGAACACCGGATCGTAGTCCTCCATGTCGGCGACGCGGTAATATTCCGACAGTGCCGCCTTCAGCTTGCCGTCCAGCGCATCAAAAGGCGCATCGCCGATGCCCAGCACCGTGGCGCCGGCCTTCTTCAGCCGGTCGCAGAAATCGGCGCCGTTGGCCGGAAAATGCGGCGAGAAGAATACAAAATTCATGGGCGACCTCCCCCGGCATCGCGACCTCGTCCAAGCATGTTGCCGGGACCGCGAAGGGACGGCGACACGCACAGAAACAACACCAAGTCTGGCGTATTTGCCGCGCGCGGGGAAGAGGCCTGGAATGGGCGCAAATGCGCCTACTTGCCTCTCCATGGCCGCTCCTGTATGAAAACCGCCATGAACACGCGCGCCTCCTCCGTCGCTTCCCGTCCGACCGGCTTTACCGGCGAGACCGTTCGCGCGCTGGCATCGACCCTGCTTCTTCTCGGCCTTATCGGCGATCGCCGGGTTCGCTGAAGGAGCGCCCGGCGGTCGAACCGCCGCTTACGCGCACGCTCCTTGGCCAGTTTCAAAATTGGCAATTCACATCAAGCGAACGAAAATCTGGTAAGGCGCAGCTCGCTCTCAATCCGTCCGAAGACCGATCCGTGAGCCGCCGGGAGAACAAGACGATGAACGCACGAGAAGAGATACGATCCGGCGAAGCCGAAAGCGTAAAAAGCGCCGCCGGCCACATGCCGGGCGCCGCCCGCAAATACCAGCCCTATCCGACAGTCGGCCTCACCGACCGCACCTGGCCCAACAAGGTCATCGACAAGGCGCCGGTCTGGTGCTCGGTTGATTTGCGCGACGGCAACCAGGCGCTAATCGACCCGATGGGCCATGAGCGCAAGGCGCGCATGTTCGCGCTGCTGCTCGACATGGGCTTCAAGGAGATCGAGATCGGTTTCCCCTCGGCCTCGCAGACCGACTTCGATTTCGCCCGCTGGTGCATTGAGCAAGGCAATGTGCCGGCCGATGTCTCGCTGCAGGTGCTGGTACAGTGCCGGCCCGAACTCATCACCCGCACCTTCGAGGCGCTGAAGGGCGCCACCAACCCGATCGTGCATTTCTACAATTCGACCAGCGAGTTGCAGCGCCGCGTCGTCTTCGAGAAAGACGTCGGCGGCATCAAGCGCATCGCCACCGACGCGGCCAAGATGATCACCGACATGGCGGCGAAGGCCGGCGGCGGTTACCGCTTCGAATATTCGCCGGAGAGCTTTACCGGCACCGAACTCGAAGTCGCGCTGGAGATCTGCAACGCCGTTACCGAGATCGTGAAGCCGACGCCCGATAACAAGCTGATCATCAACCTGCCGTCGACGGTCGAAATGTCGACGCCCAACATCTATGCCGACCGCATCGAATGGATGTGCCGCAACCTCGACAACCGCGAAAACCTGTTGATCTCGCTGCACCCGCACAATGATCGCGGCACCGGCATCGCCACCACCGAACTCGGCCTGATGGCGGGTGCCGACCGCGTCGAAGGCACGCTGTTCGGCAATGGCGAACGCACCGGCAATGTCGACATCGTCACCCTGGCGCTCAACATGTACACACAAGGCGTCGATCCTCATCTGGATTGCTCCGACATCAACCGGATGAAGGACGTCTACGAATATTCCAACCAGCTGAAGATCCCCGAGCGCCACCCTTACGTCGGCGAACTCGTCTACACCGCCTTTTCCGGCTCGCACCAGGACGCCATCAACAAGGGTATGAAGGCGCTGAAGAAGGCCAATACGCCGGTCTGGGAAGTGCCCTATCTGCCGATCGATCCGGCCGATGTCGGGCGCAGCTACGAGGCTATCATCCGCATCAACTCGCAGTCCGGCAAAGGCGGCATCGCCTATGTGCTGCAGGCCGATTACGGCCTCAATCTGCCGCGCAATCTGCAGATCGAATTCAGCCAGGAGATCCAGGCGATCACCGACGCGGAAGGCAAGGAAGTGCCGGCAAAGCGCATTCACGACCGCTTCCTCGAGACCTATGTCGACCAGCCCGTCGCGCGGCTCAAATTCCTCGACCATCACACCTACCCTGACACCGAGAAAAAAGGCCGGCGCGTGGTCGAGGCGGTGATCCTCGATAACGGCAAGGAGACGACCATTACCGGATCCGGCACCGGCCCGATCGACGGCTTCGTCGATGCGCTGTCGCGCCATGTCGGCGTCGACATGTCGGTCCTCGACTATTCCGAGCATTCGCTCCAGCGCGGATCGAACGCCTCGGCGATCTCCTATGTCGAGATGGAATATCCCGGCGGCAAGTTGTTCGGAGCCGGCATCAACACCAACATCGTCGCCGCCTCGCTGGAAGCCGTGGTTTCGGCTGCCAACCGTATCATCGGGCGCAAGGCCGGCTGATTTCTCGCCGGGCGCCGTATCCGCGGCGCCCGGAAATCACCCATTTGCCGGGGGAAATTCCGGTTTTCGCGTGTTAACCATCGGCAATTATCCGGTGCGGTACGCGATCGCATAACATAAGCATGCTTGTATGGAAGTGCAGGCGCTATATGATTGCGCCTCAACCTGTGCCGACTTCGAAAGGATCGACACTTGCAGCATGCCACGCCTGCCGCCCCCGCAGTGCGCGAGACACTGGAACGACTGCTCGCCAGCGAAACGTTCGGACGTTCCGAGCGCTCACGCAAGTTGCTGCGCTACCTCGTGGAGCGCGAGCAAGCCGGCGAAGCCGACAGGCTCAAGGGTTTCTCCATCGCCATGGACGTCTTCGGCAAGGACGGCGATTTCGATTCGTCGACCGATGCGGTGGTCCGGGTGCAGGCAGGCAGGCTGCGCGAACTTCTCCAACATTATTTCGCCAATGAGGGCGTAGCCGAACCGGTCCGAATCGCCATTCCGCGCGGCGGCTATGTGCCGTCATATGAACTCAACGCCATTCGCCTGCCGGTTGGGCAGGAGCCGGTGGCGCTGGCGCAGGCGGTAGCCGCCCTGCCGGGATCGCCTGACCAGGCGGCTCCTGCCGCGCTCCCCACGACAGCTTCGGCGATTACAGAACCCGGACCTTCGCTGGCCCGCCATCTCCAGTTCTTCTGGATCGCCTTGACGCTGGTCATCCTCATGCTGGGCGTGCTCATCCTGCGCCAGGGCAGCGGCGCACTGCTTGCCAGCAACGATCCGGCGGCAGGGGTCGAGACCGCGGGCGCGACGAGCAGCATCGCATCGCCGACGGTGGAGGCCCTGCCCCTCGTCTACATCGCCGTGAAGGCCACCGGCCCCGAGGCAGGTCGCGTCGCCGCCTCGCTGCGCGCCGGTCTTGCCGGTTTCGACACAATCGACTTCATCGGCCGCGACGCCGACAGCAAGCGCGACCCGAGCACCGACCCGACCAGTTTCGTTTTCGATGTCCTGCCGGGACCAATGGCAGGTGACGTGACGCTCGAGCTGCAGAGTGTGGCGACCGGCCGCGTGCTTTTGTCCCGCAATCTGACGGTCGCCGACAGTGCGCCTGGTACCGTCGAGGATCGTATCGCCGCCATCCTCAGCTCGACCATTCCCGCCGCCGGCCCGCTCTACAGCTACATCGAACAGAACGGCATTCAGACCGGGCTGACGAGGTGCCTGATCCTCAACGACAGATATTATCTCGACCAGAGCACCAAGACTCATGAGGCCGCCTATCGTTGTCTGGAAAACCTTGCCAGCCAAGGCGCAAAATCGTCGCTCGTTTATTCGGAACTGGCATCGCTCCATCTCGAGGCCGCGACCGATCACTACGCCTATCCGCCTGACGCGACGGTCGAACAGGCGATGTCTTTTGCCCATCGCGCCATCCAGATGGGGCCGACCAGCCCCTATGCGCACCGCGCATACGGTTACCTTTACTCGCGCCTCGGCAACCCCGAGGAGGCGATTCGCTGGATGCGCAAGGCTTATCAGCTCAACCCCTACGACCTCAGCATGGCTGCCGCCTACGGCTATGGCCTGATCTTCGCTGGCAAGTATGCCGAGGGAACACCGATCCTGACCCGTGCCGTCGAGACGTTCAGCGGCCACCCGACTTGGTGGGATTACGGGCTCTTCGCCGGGCAGTTCATGCTGGGCGATATGAACAAGGCCGCGATCGCCAGCGAGTCGCTGCGCACGACGGCGATGAAATCGCATTATCTGGCGGCGCGGCTGATCGGCGCCAAGGCTGCCGGCCGCGAGCAGCTGGCGGCCAAGCTTCTGGATGAGCTGACCACCAAATTCCCGAAATTCGCCGCTGACCCGCGTGCGGCCTTCGCCGAGCGGAAATATCCCGCCGATCTGACCGAGCGGCTGGTCGAGGCGTTGCGCGCCGCGGGCCTCGGTAACGCCAGCTAGTATCTTTCCGGATCGCGAAAATTTTACTGGCCATCGGTCTGGACTGGGAGCAATCCAGCCCAATTCGAAATTTCCTGTCCTATCTTGCAATAATCATACATTTTTCATGGTCTCATCCCTCTATGTTGCCGAGCGGGGCGCCGGGCCGAAGACGGTCGTCCTGCTGCATGGCTTCGGCGGTTGCCATGACATCTGGCGCGAGGTGACCGCGACGCTGGCGCCCGGGATCAGAACACTGACCTACGATCTTCCGGGACACGGACTGTCGCTCGATTTCCCTGGCAGCGGTCCGGCCAGGACAGCGGCCCGAGCAGTTCTCGCGGATCTCGCCGCACGCGGCATAGCACGGGTGCATGTCGCCGGTCATTCGATGGGCGGTGCGGTAGCCACCCTGATGGCATTGGCCGAACCCGAAACAATAGCCTCGCTGACGCTTCTGGCGCCGGGCGGTTTTGGCCCGGAGATCAATGGGCCGCTGTTGCGTCGCTACGCCGCGGCGGCCGACAGACGCGAAATCCGCACCTGCCTTGCCGCCATGTCCGGACCGCAAAGCCCGCCGCCCGAACGCATCGTTGGCGTGCTGGCGGAAGTACGCCGTCGCCCCGGCCAGTTGCGCAAGCTGATCGAGATCGCAACCGTCATGACCAGGGATGAGCGGCAGGGCGTCATTCCCCGCGAACAGCTGGAAACGCTCGACATGCCGGTGATGGTGGTTTGGGGAACGGACGATCCGGTCCTGCCCTATACCCAGGCTGATGGCCTGCCGGCGCATTTTCATATCCATCACGTCCTCGATGCCGGCCATATGCTGGTCGAGGAGGCGCCAGGCGTGGTCACCCAAGCCGTGCGCCGGAACATGGACCGGCGCGGCAGGCGTCCGACATTCGACGCCGCAGCGAGCTGAACTAACCGGCTTCCGGCATCTCGCCAGTGCATTTTGCAAACGGCTGTGTTAACTCGCTATCAACCATATATTAGCGAGGGATGATGAAGGACTCAGACGAGCAATTCACCTCTTTAAACCCGTCGCGCAAACTGTCCGATGCCGTTCGCGACGTGAAGAACGCCTTCGCCGATCGCGACGACGTCGTGGTCGACATGCGCGAGGCACACCGGATGCGGCTTGATCTTCTTGCCGCCGAACTCGCCCCGGTCTTTGCCGACGTACCCGCCGACATGGACAATTTCGACTTCGTCGTCTCGTCGGGCCTGCAGCCGCGGCTGTGGATCGACGCCGTCAGCCATGTCGCCATGGGACGCGACCGCCGCACCTACCGCTTCCTCAGGGATACCCGCATCGGCCGCGTGGTGCTTGCCGAATCGACCGATATGAAACCGGTTGCCGATCAGGTCACGCGCTATGTGGCGGAGCGCATCGTCGAGCGTCAGCGTATGATGGAGGGCGGCGTCGAGCCGGCCGTTGCCGGCCTGAACCGCGCCACCGTGCGGGAAGCCGAACCACCCTTGCAAGCAACCGCGCCCGGGAGGCGCTGGTCGACCTTCCTGTCCGGCCTCGGCCTGATCGCCGCCGGCGCGCTGGTGGGGCTGGCGGTGGCGGCCGCGCTGTTCTGGGATCGCTTGATGACGATGAAAATCAGCTTCTGACCAGCGGTTTGGATGCCTCGGCATCCACGCCAAGTTCCATTACCTGGAGGTCGGATGGCGGTATGGCCGGTCCGGTCAGGCCGCGACGCGTCAGCCGGATCCGCCAGTTGCCCTTTTCGCCGTCGATGTCGAGCAGATTGTACTGTGCCGCCGGGTTCTTGCCGCCGGGCGACTGCCCGGCAGCGGCGACGCCGACAACCGGAATCCTGGTGCCGCGTCCGCCAATGAAGAACAGCGACGGCAGGTGCGAATGGCCGTGCAGCACAAGCTCGGCGCCGTGCCGGTGAACGGTCTTGTGGAAACGGGATATGCCAAACAGGCGCTTTTGCTGGGTGACGGCGCCGCGCACCGGCGGATGATGGATCATGATCACCCGCAACAGGCCGCGTTTGGCAGTGGCGTCGAGCATCGAGGCCAACCTTTGCGCCTGACCTTCGAGGAAGAAGCCGTTGGCCATGAACGGCGCCGTGGCGCGCGCCGTCGAGACGCCGATCAGCGCGACGTTGCCGCGCACGCGCAGATAGGGAAAGGTGTTGCGGTCGATTGGTGTGGTGACGCCGTCGCCGCTCATCCACGCCGCCCAGGAGCGGCAGACCTTGTCGAAGGCGCCCGGCACATAGGCGTCGTGATTGCCCGGCACCACCGAGACATCCTCCGGAGGGCCTAGCGTCTCCAGCCAGTGCTTTGCCATTTCGATCTCGCCATCCAGCGCCAGATTGACCAGATCGCCGGTGACGGCGAGGTGGTCGGGACCGCTCGCCTTCATGTCGGCGACGATGGTGTCGATGACGGCATCGTGCATATGGCGGCGGCGGTTGCGCTGCCAGTTGACATAGCCGACCACGCGCTTGGACGCGAGTTCGCGATAGGTTACACCGGGAAGCGGCCCCAGATGGACATCGGAAATATGCGCGAGCCTGAACATCCTTCCTTCATAGGCGACGCGCCCCCCGCTTTCCACTCACTGTTTCCTGTCTGCTTACGGTTTCGCTAGCGATGGCGATATCGGATCCGGAGCAGGCGTTTCGCCAGACCAGTTGGGCCGGCCTCAGGGCAAGGTTGTTCCATCTCTATTTCCTGCTGCGGCGGCCAATGACGCTTGGTGTGCGCGGCCTGATCCACGATCGCGCGTCGAACTCCGTCTTCCTCATCCGCCACACTTACGTTCCCGGCTGGCAATTGCCGGGCGGTGGCGTCGAGCTGGGCGAAACGCTTGGCGAAGCGCTGACGCGGGAATTGGCCGAGGAAGGCAACATCGCACTCACCGCCCCGCCGGTGCTGAAATCAATGCATTTCAACCGCCGCTCCAGCCGCCGCGACCATGTCGCCTTCTACCTGATCGAGAGCTTCAGCCAGGCGGCGCCGAAACTGCCGGACCACGAGATCGCCGAAGCCGGCTTCTTCCCGCTTGATCGTCTGCCCGAAGGCACGACGCCGGCGACGTTGCGGCGGATCGCTGAGGTTTTTGGTGGGGACCCGGCATCGCCGCACTGGTAGGCCAGAGTTCTCCGACAGCATTAGCTGCTGCGATAACTCTCGCTGCTGAAATCGCAACGTAGTGCGCCATGCGCTCGATTGGATTTGGCGTCACGCCGCCTTCCTGAACCGCGCCCGGTCATGCGGCGCGGCGTAGTCGAGCTCCGGGCCGACCGGCACGATGCGCGTCGGGTTGATGCTCTCGTGGCTGCCGTAATAATGCGTCTTGATGTGGTGCAGGTTCACCGTGCCAGCGACGCCGGGCACCTGGTAGAGATCGCGCAGATAGTTCGACAGGTTCGGATAGTCGGCGATGCGGCGCAGATTGCATTTGAAATGGCCGACATAGACCGGGTCGAAACGCACCAGCGTCGTGAACAGCCGCCAATCCGCCTCGGTGATGCGCTCGCCGGTGAGATAGCGCTGTTTTGACAGCCTCTCCTCCAGCGTGTCGAGTGCCGAGAACAACTCTGCAAAGGCTTCTTCATAGGCTGCTTGCGTGGTGGCAAAGCCGGCCCGGTAGACGCCGTTGTTGATGGCCGGATAGACCAGCGCATTGACCTTGTCGATCTCGCCGCGCAGCGCCGGCGGATAGAAATCGACGCTGGCATCGCCCCATGCGTCGAAGGCGGAATTGAGCATGCGGATGATCTCGGCGGATTCGTTGGAGACGATGGTCTGTTCCTTTTTGTCCCACAGCACCGGCACCGACACCCGGCCCGAATAGGTGGGATCGGCTTTGGTGTAGATCTGATGCAGGAAATCGAGACCGTAAACCGTGTCGCCAGTGGCCCCGTCCTCGGCCAGAAAAGTCCAGCCGTCGGCACCGAGGAAATGATGCACGACCGAAACCGAGATGATCCCTTCGAGCTTCTTCAGCGCGCGAAAAATCAGCGTGCGGTGCGCCCACGGACAGGCGAGCGAGACGTAAAGATGGTAACGGCCCGGTTCGGCCTTGAAGCCCCGCGTACGGCCTTTAGCCGGCGAGCCATCACGCGTGATCCAGTCACGCCACTGCGCCTCGGCGCGGATGAACCTGCCGTCGCTATCGACCTTGGCCGGGTGGTCCTGCCATTTGCCTTCGACCAGCAAACCCATGCGAAATCTCCTTGCCTGCCTTGGCCAATGTAGGCGCAAAGCGGCAATGTCGAAGTCGTCATCTGCTGAACAGAGCGTCACTCGTCCGCAATGCCTGATAAAAGCGACCGATTGCAGCGGCCGAAAAATGATGCTAGCGGACACTCCGCATGTTCGACTTTGCCTCGATACGGTTTGACCGACGACGAAAGGGCGCCCGCGCTTAGAAAGCGCTGACTGGCGAACGCTGCCGCTTGCAGCAACCTTCCTCGTATATCGGACCGCGAAGACCATGAGCCTTGCCGACGTGAAATACCTGCCGGAAACTCCGGCGCATGACCCTGAAATCGAAGCCATCAACGACGAAGCCTTCGGCCCCGGCCGCTTCGTGTTGGCCGCCTACAAGATCCGCGAGGCCGGCGGCCACGAGCGCTCGCTGTCCTTCGTCGCCGTGGACGGTGACCTCGTCGTTGCTTCGGTGCGCATGACCCGCATTGCGGCCGGCGCCGGCCGCGCGCTGATGCTCGGGCCGCTTGCCGTGCGCCCTGCGTTCAAGAATCTCGGCATCGGCCGCCGGCTGGTGGCGATCGCGCTGGAAGCGGCTGCCAAGGCTGGCGCGCCGGCGGTGATCCTTGTCGGCGACGAGCCCTATTACGGCCCGCTCGGCTTCAGGAAGATCCCGCGCGGCCAGATCTCCATGCCACGCCCGGTCGACCTCGACCGGCTGCTGTCGCACGAGATCGTGCCTGGCGCCGTGGCGCGTCTTTCCGGCGAAGTCTGCCATGCCAGCGTCGCCAGGATTGCCGAGCCCGCGCCGGCGATGGCCTGATTGCCCGGCCGATCGAGACGTCTCGATTGACCGGTCAGGTTGCACCATGCCAGCGACCTCCGTAGCATGATCCGCAAAAGCAGGGAGGACCCGGCATGAACCCGAACGGCCAGATTGCGATCGTAACCGGTGGCGGCTCCGGACTCGGCGAGGCAACCGCCCGCGCGCTGGCCGACAAGGGCGCCCGCGTCGCGATCTTCGATATCGGCATCGACCGGGCGGCGAAAGTGGCGGGCGACATTGGCGGCACCGCCATCCTGTGTGACGTCAGCAGCGCCGACAGCGGTGCGGCCGCGGTCGCCGAAGTGGAAAAAAGGCTTGGGCCGGCGCGCATCCTGGTGAACTGCGCCGGCATTGCCATCGGCGTGAAGACCATCGGCAAGGATGGTCCGCACCCGCTCGACCAATATCGCAAGGTGATCGAGATCAACTTGATCGGCACCTTCAACATGATCCGCCTCGTCGCGGATCGCGCCGCCAAGCTCGAGCCATTGCAGGGCGGCGAGCGCGGCGTCATCGTCAACACGGCGTCGGTCGCCGCCTATGACGGCCAGATCGGCCAGGCCGCCTACGCCGCCTCCAAGGGCGGCGTCGTCGGCATGACGCTGCCGGTCGCCCGCGATCTCGCCCGCTCCGGCATTCGCGTCTGCACCATCGCGCCCGGCATCTTCAAGACGCCGATGATGGCCGGCATGCCGCAGGAGGTGCAGGATTCGCTTGGTGCGGCCGTGCCGTTCCCGTCTCGTCTCGGCGAACCGTCCGAATATGCGGCGCTCGCCCTGCATATCGTCGAAAACCAGATGCTCAACGGCGAGACCATCCGCCTCGACGGGGCGATCCGCATGGCGCCGAAATAGACGGCCATGGCGGCCGGCGCAGCCGCAGTGAAGACCGGCCCCCTGGCCGGCCTGAAAGTCATCGAGATGGCCGGGCTCGGCCCGGTGCCGCTGGCCGGGCTGATGCTGTCGGAGATGGGCGCCGAGGTGCTGCGCATCGAGCGCAGCGGTTCGGACCAACCCCTGCTGCCGCTCTCCGATGAGTACAATCTCGACCGTCACGGCCGTTCCATCCTGCGTGTCGATCTCAAGCAATCACAAGGCATCGAGCTGGTGCTGGATCTCGTCGAACGGGCCGATCTGCTGGTCGAGGGCTTTCGTCCCGGCGTCATGGAGCGGCTCGGTCTCGGCCCGGATGCTGCATTGGCGCGCAACAAGGCGCTGATCTACGGCCGCATGACCGGCTTCGGCCAGGACGGGCCGCTCGCAGGCCGCGCTGGCCACGATATCACCTACCTCGCCTATTCCGGTGTGCTGCATGCCATCGGCCGGGAGGAAAGCCGGCCGGTGCCGCCGCTGAATCTGATCGCCGACAATGGCGGCGGCGCCATGATGCTGATCGCCGGCGTGCTTGCAGCGCTGTTTGAGCGTTCGCGCTCCGGCAAGGGCCAGGTGGTCGACGCGGCAATGGTCGAGGGCGCCTCGATGCTGACGGCGCCCATACACGCCTTCATGGCGGCAGGCCTGTGGAGCGACAGGCGCGGCGCCAACCTGCTCGATTCCGGCGCCCCCTTTTACGACACCTATGAAACGGCGGACGGACGCCACGTCGCGGTCGGCTGCCTTGAGCCGCGCTTCTTCGCCGAATTCGCCAGGTTGCTGCCGCTGGGCGAGCATTTTGTCCGCGGCCAGTACGACAAGGCGTTGTGGCCGGACATGCGCGCCACCTTCGCCGACCGGTTCCGGCTGAAGACGCGCGACGACTGGGCCGGTCTGTTTGAGGGCACCGACGCTTGCGTCGCGCCGGTTTTGTCGCTTGCGGAGGCCAGGAACCATCCGCACAATCGTGCTCGTCACGCATTTGTGAAGACGGGCACGTTCGAACGCCCGGCACCTGCGCCGCGCTTTTCCGCCTCGCAGCCGGCGCTTGCCGCCATGCCGGATGATGACGACCAGCGGCCGCAAAACGTGCTGGCGCGCTTCGGCTTTTCGGCAGATGAGATCACAGCGCTTGTCAAATCCGGTCTGATTGGCCAATAACTGGATGAAGAAAATCAACTTAACCCGGTGAGCATTTTGAACGAGCCGAAGAAGGACGTCATTCGCGCGACGGACGCCGAGGCGGTCAGGCTGGCAACAACCTTGATCCGCAGCGCCCGGTTCGGCGCCCTGGCGGTCATCGAGCCCTCGACCGGTTCGCCGCTGGCCTCCAGGGTCGGTGTCGCCACCGACACCGATGGCACGCCGCTGATCCTTGTCTCGGGGCTCTCCGCCCACACCGGGGCGATGCTTGCCGAGCCGCGTTGCTCGCTGCTTGTCGGTGAGCCCGGCAAGGGCGATCCGCTGGCGCACCCAAGGATAACACTGCTTTGCCAGGCCCAGCAGCTTGAGCGCGGATCGAGCGCGCATGCCCGCGCCGAGCGGCGCTATCTCAATCACAATCCCAGGGCTAAGCTCTATTCCGGGCTCGGCGATTTCTCGATCTTCCGGCTCGAGCCGGAGCGCGCCAGCCTGAATGGCGGTTTCGGCAAGGCCTATCTGCTGGGCCGTGCCGATCTCATCACCGATGGGCCGATCGTCGAGGAGCTGGCCGCCAGCGAACAGTCCGCCCTCGACCACATGAATGCCGACCATCTCGACGCAATCGCTGTCTATGCGCATCATTTTGCCAAGGCCGAAGGTGATGGCTGGACCATGACCGGCTTCGATGCCGAGGGCATGGATCTGGCATCGGGCGACGCCGTTTGCAGGGTCTATTTTCCGCAACCATTGAAGACCGCGCGCGACCTGCGGCCAGTTCTTGTCAACATGGCCAAGACCGGACGTATGCCGGCTACGCAAGGATAATCGTCATGAATCAAAAGCATGTCTTGAGATTTGGGCGAAATGATCTACGATTCATACGACGCTGAATCAGCAGCGCGATCCACAGCTGAATTATAGCACCCAACGCTATTTGCCCCCATAGCGTTCGGATGAGCAGGGAAACATGGGGCATGGTCTCTACCAAATTAATCGCCAATGCCGAATCGGCGGCGACATTTCTGACCCTTATGGGCAACGAAAAGCGGCTTTTGATCATGAGCTATCTGGCCGACGGTGAGATGTCGGTCGGCGCCATCGCCGAAAAGGTGATGCTCAGTCAGTCCGCTTTGTCGCAACATCTGGCCAAGCTCAGGGCGCTCGATCTTGTCGAGACCCGCCGCGACCGGCAGATGATCTACTATTCCTGCAAGTCGGACGCCGTGCGCGAGCTGTTGCGCATGCTCGACGGCATTTTCGGGATCGGCGACTTGTCCCAGATGGCAACGCGTCTGCGCCGCGCCGGGACTTGACCTGCGGCTCCGATCGCTCCTTACCTCGCTGACGATTTCTCGCCGGCCGAGGTATTGATGGGTCCGATCCAGATCGACGACGCGCGCGATCCGCGGGTCGCCGCCTACTTTGACATCCGCGAACGCGATCTCACCGGCCGCCATGGCCGGTTCGTCGCTGAAGGCAAGGTGGTGCTGGACGTCCTGCTGTCAGCCGGACGCTTCGCCGCCGAGTCGGTCCTGGTTCTGGAAAACCGGCTGGCCGGGCTCGACGACATCCTGCGCAAGGCCCCTGCCGACCTGCCGGTTTACGTTGCGAAAAGCGACGTCATGGACAGGATCGCCGGCTTCCACATGCATCGCGGCATATTGGCGATCGGCAGCAAGGGCGCGCCGCAGCCCGCGGAGGCCTTGCTCGACACCTTGCCAGCCGACGCGCTGATCGTCGTGCTCATCGGCATCGCCAACCATGACAATATGGGATCGATCTTCCGCAACGCTGCCGCCTTCGGCGCCGATGCCGTGTTTATCGACGCCACCTGTTGCGACCCGCTGTATCGCAAGGCGATCCGCGTCTCCGTCGGCGCAGCGCTGAAAGTTCCCTTCGCCTCCTTCAGCCACACTGAAGCTTTCATCGCGAAGCTCGACGAGTTGGGCTTCGGCCAGATCGCTCTATCGCCGCGCGGTGAGGCTGACATTCGCAATGCCGCGAGACCGAAACGACTGGCGCTCTATCTCGGCACCGAAGGCGAAGGCCTGCCCGAGAGGCTGCTTGACCGGCTGCGGACGGTGAGGATTGCGATGTTTGAAGGGTTCGACAGCCTGAATGTCGCTGCAGCCTCAGCCATCGCGTTGCATCATTTTTCGACTGGCAAGTCGGTAGCCGCCCAGGATTTTGGAAAACCAGCGGCCTGAAGCTCAGCCCGCCGAATCTGCCTTTTGCAGCGCCCGCACGCGATCGGCGAGGCTGATGGTTCCCGATCGCGCTTCCTGCGGCGCAGCCAACGCCTTGGTGATCGGCGAATCGGGTCCTTCAAGCTTGGCGGTCAGGCTGACGACCTCTGCCGCGAGCGTGTTCATCTGTTCGCGTAACGCATCACCGGCGCTGCGCTCGTCGTCGCCATTTCTCGTGGTCTCGGAACCACCAAGCTCCGTCTTCAGCCGCTTGTTCTCACGGGCCAGCGTCGTCAGCCTGGCTTCCAGCCGCTCGCGATCGCCTTCGAGCTTGGCTAGCACCTTGTCGACGTCGTTGTTACCAGCGGGGGCATTGTCCTGCGCGCCAACAAGGCCAGCAGCCACGGCGCCTCCCGCAGTCTCGCCCCTCAACCGTTCGCGAAGCCGAGCCAATTCCTTTTCGCGGCGATCGAGCTTGTCCTCGCGATCGGCAAGCGTGGCGAGCAGGCGCTCGAGCTTCTTCTCGAGATCGGCGGTTCTCTTCTTCTCGGCTTTCAGAGAATCGCGCGTGGCCTTGCTCTCGGCGACGACTTCCTGATGACGCTTCTCGGCTTCCTTGCGCTGGCCGCGCAGCACCGAAATGTCGTTGGCAAACTTTTCCAGCTCCGATTCCCGCGCCACCAGTTCGATCTGACGATTGCTGGAGGAGAAGGAGGCGTCGTCATACATGTGCTCGAGCTTTTCGAGCTCAAGCGCGCGCTTTTCCATCATGCGCTCGGCCTGCACCAGCTTGTCCGTCAGCTGCTGTATCTGCTGCTCGCGATGCAGGAGCAATTCGTTTTTTTCTCCAAGCTCGGTAAGCGCCTGCTTCTTGTCCTTGCGCTCGACCGCCAGGCCTTTCAGCGCCTCGCGCCCGCGACTGATTTCGACGAGTTGCTCATTGGCCTGCTCACGCAGCGTCTTGACGCTGATTTCGAGTCGGCGCGTCGTCATGGCGAACTCGGCCCGCAAGCTGTCCTTGTCGGCCTGGATCTCGGCCAGCGTTCGCGGCACCGACGCCTCGACACGCCTGCGCGTCAGCGCGACCGCCCGCCGCCAGATGGCCGGCGCAACCAGCAGCGCCAGAAAGCCTGCGCACAGAAAGCCGAGGGCGAAGAACAGGATCGATTGAACCAAGGTGACTACCCGTTACAGGCGGGCCGCTAGCCGACAACCGCCAAGTCTGGACTTTGCCATGTTCGCATGACGCAAATCCAGCGCTGCGGCAAGAGTATGCCGCAGCTTGATCGGGTCAGAACCTGTTGATCGGGCCGACCTATGGTCGGAATCGCTCAGAAGGGATTCCAGGTCGGCCTCTGCGTCAGCTTCAGATAGCCGAGATTGACGCCAAGCCGCGCGCCGACGCCGGTGCGGATCGGCACCAGCAACACCCTGTTGTTCTGCAGCACGTTGAAGCCGACGCCGGCCACGACATAGGCGGAGCCGGCAACGCCGCCGAACCGGTTGTAGAGATTGCTGACGTCGTCGAGATTGTAGACGAGCATCATCACCCGCGATCCCTCGCCGCCGAAATCCCAGCCGAGCGACGGACCTTGCCAGAACACCTTATGGTCGCCGGCATTCTTGGTGTAGAGCGTGCCTTCGCCGTAGGTCAGGCCGCCGATCACCGCGCCAGAACCCTCTTCGCCGAGCAGATAGCCATTGGGCAGGCCGTAGGAGGCAAAAATCTTCTCGACGACGGTGGCGAGACCGCCCGACGTCGCGCCGAAGAACTTGTGGCCGGAATCGACGATCTCCTGAGCGGTGTATTCCTGCGCCCGCGACGCAGAGGTTGAGAAGGCGAGCGCGCCCATGAGGGCAATCGCCATGAAGAAGACACGGACAAAGGTCCGGTCGTAGAATCGGGAAACCATGCTTCCAATCTCCGTCAGGGAGCACTTTCGCCGACGCCTCGCACCCGTCCGGCTCTTTAGGCGGCCGTTAAGGATGACTGTTACGGGCAAACTATGCCGTAATCCTTTTTCAACCATTAACCTTCCACATGAACATGGCGGTTCGAAGGCTGTCTGACCGTCTGTGCGGGCTCCCATCCTGTGCAAACACGCCTTTTTTGCTGACGAGAATTGTGGATTTGTTGCTGCACGCTCGGGCGCTGTGTATTCAGAAGCGCTGGGGAAAGAGCGTGATTCGGGTGGGTGAGGCGCGGCGGTCGCTCGCGTGGCCACCAGGATGTGAATTTTTTGCAGGGATTTTCGCCGATGGCCGAGCTTTTCTCTCTCTCCGCACCCGATCTCGCAGCCTTGTTGTGCAGCCGCGTCTGCCACGACATCATTTCGCCGGTTGGGGCCATCAACAACGGCCTTGAACTCCTCGACGAGGGCGGCGCCGACGAAGACGCCATGAAGTTGATTCGCCAGAGCGCCAAAAACGCTTCGGCCCGCCTGCAGTTCGCCCGCATCGCCTTCGGCGCCGCAGGTTCGGCCGGCATGATGATCGACACCGGCGATGCCGAGTCCGTCGCCATCGCGTTCCTGAAGAACGAGAAGCCGGAACTGGTCTGGAACGGCGTTCGCGCCCTGCTGCCCAAGAACAAGGTCAAGCTGCTGCTCAATTTGCTGCTCGTCGCCAACGCCGCCATCCCGCGCGGCGGCAAGCTGGTGGTTACACTGGAAAACCTCGACACCGAGCCGCGCTTTGCGCTTGCGGCAAGCGGCCCGATGCTGCGCGTGCCGCCAAAATTCCTCGAACTCCATTCCGGCAACAAGCCCGAGGAGCCGATCGACGCCCATTCGGTCCAGCCTTATTACACGCTGCTTCTTGCGCGTGAGGCCAACATGACGATCTCGATCCACGCGACCGCCGAAGAGATCGTGCTGTCCGCGGTCTGACGACTCGAAGTCGTTACCGGCTCGGCCGACAGCCAAGAACAAGTCAAGTATCTTTTCCCGCTGATATTTGCGGGCTTGGCCGAAATTCAGAACAACCAAGTTTCTTCGTCGGCGACGCGTCCGCTGACACGGCGCGCAAACGACATTTTTGCAAAAACTTTACCTAACGGCTTTTCGGCTTCTTTACCAGATCGGTCTAAGGTGCATCCCGATACCCCGGATGCCGCCGGTTCGCCCCAAGGCAAAGAGGACCCGGAAATGAAGCGCTGCATGTTTGTTGACGATTCGAGTGTGATCAGGAAGGTCGCAAAACGGATTCTTGGCGGCTCCGACATGGTGGTGATCGAAGCGGCCACCGGACACGACGCGGTCGAGATGTGCGCTGCCGAGATGCCCGATGTGATTGTCGTCGACGGCGCACTGCCGGACATGCAGGCGGTCGATGTCATCCGCCAGGTCCGCGCCATGGAAAGCGCGATCAAGCCGCAGATCCTGATTTCGTTGGTCGAAGTCGATGTCGCCTCGATCATGAAGGCAAAGCGCGCCGGCGCCCAGGGCTATCTCTTGAAGCCGTTCAACCGGCCGCAACTGCTCGAACGCTTTCGTACCCTGAAGATCGCCGCCTGATTCGGCTCGTGCTCGAACGGAAGGGACAGCAAAAAACCCGGCCTGAGCCGGGTTTTTTGCATTGAATTCAATCAGATGATTCGGTCAGGCGCTGACGCGGATATCTTCCGGCTCGCGCAGCACATAGCCGCGGCCCCAGACCGTTTCGATGTAGTTCTGACCACCGGACGCAGCGTCGAGCTTCTTGCGCAGCTTGCAGATGAAGACGTCGATGATCTTCAATTCCGGTTCGTCCATACCGCCATAGAGGTGGTTGAGGAACATTTCCTTGGTCAGCGTGGTGCCCTTGCGCAGCGAGAGCAGCTCCAGCATTTGGTATTCCTTGCCGGTCAGATGCACGCGCTGGCCACCGACTTCGACGGTCTTGGCATCGAGATTGACCACCAGGTCGCCGGTGGTGATGACCGACTGGGCATGGCCCTTGGAGCGGCGCACGATGGCGTGAATGCGGGCGACCAGCTCGTCCTTGTGGAACGGCTTGGTCATATAGTCGTCGGCGCCGAAGCCGAGGCCGCGCACCTTGTCCTCGATGCCGGCCATGCCGGACAGGATCAGGATTGGCGTCTTCACCTTGGAGAGGCGAAGTGTCCGCAAGACTTCGTAGCCTGACATGTCGGGGAGGTTGAGATCGAGAAGAATGATATCGTAATCATAAAGTTTCCCGAGATCGACGCCTTCTTCGCCGAGGTCGGTCGTATAAACATTAAAACTTTCGGATTTGAGCATCAGCTCGATGCTCTGAGCGGTTGCACTGTCGTCTTCTATCAGCAGAACGCGCATTTCATTCCCCTTTTCTGCCGCCGGACCATGTCACGACCCATCCGGAACCGGAGCAGTGATTGCCTGAACAGAAGGCTGCCATCGAATGGTTAACAAAACCTAATTCCGCACCCAGAACGGTACCAGATTTTTTAACCGCTTTCTACACCCTCTTGAATCTAATGATGAATCACAGAACCAAATCGCTAATGCAACACATTAATAAGTTGGACTAAGTGACTCAAGGGACTCGCAGGCCGGCTTCCGTATCGGGAGCCGGAATTTTTACCCGGCCTTAAGTCCTCGCCCTTATGATTAACAATGCCCGTAAACGAATGGTTACCGCCGGCAAGAAACTTTAGGAATTTGTTTCCCATAGTTCGGGGAATGCCGGTGGATACGGGTGTCGCCAGGCGCTGGCGAGCGGATTGGACGATATGTGCAGGTGTGCGTTTGCGGGAGTACCGAATCATGAAGTCACGTGAAAACCTCGTTCGGCTGAAGCAGTTTCAGGTGAATGAGAAGCGGCGGCAGCTGCTGCAGCTCGACACGATGATCGCCGAGTTCGAGCGCATGGCTGTTGAACTGGAGCTTCAGATCACCGCCGAAGAAAAGAAGGCGGGCATCACCGACATCAGTCATTTTGCCTATCCAACCTTCGCCAAAGCGGCGCGTCTGCGCCGCGACAACCTCAGAAACTCGCAAAGCGACCTCGCCCAGCAGCGAAGCGCTGCCGAATCATTACTCGGCGAAGCTGAAGCGGAGCTTTCCAAGGCCGAGATGCTGGAATCGCGCGACACCAAGATCCGCGATGCTGAACTCGGCGGCCGCAGCGCCATGATCGGCTGAAGACGGTGGCTGATCCAGCCAGCGGCGCCTGACGCCGCACTTTGCTTGAGTGTGGCCGGACCAAAGTTCCAGCGCTGCTGATCTGGCCGCAAGGCGGCCGCAGCCTCACACCTGTGCCTGCAACTCCGCTTCCTGGTTCGCCTCTGCCCTAGCCCGCGCTTGCTTGATGTCGGGCACGTGCTCTTCCGACCAGGACCGTATCTGGGTGAGCAGCCCCGCCAGGTTCTGGCCAAGTTCCGTCAATTCATATTCGACCCGCGGCGGGATGACCGGAAAGATTTCGCGCCGCACCAGCCCGTCGCGCTCGAGAATGCGCAGCGTCTGCGTCAGCATTTTGGGCGTGATGCCTTCCAGCCTGCGGGCCAGTTCGCCATTGCGCATCCGGCCGCGGCGCAATGCGCAAACCACCAGATAGACCCATTTGCTGGCCAGCATTTCGAGCACGGCGTGCGAAGGGCATGTCCGTTGGAAGGCATCATAGCCGATGCCGCAATCATTATCACTATCCATGGGGTACCTATATATAGATAAGGTACATACTAGACAAGAGAATATTACTATCCAAATGATAGCGGCATATGAACCCAAGCAGGAAGGATATCCCATGCGTGCCGTTGTCCAGAATTCCGTCGGCGGACCCGACGTCCTCGTCATCGCCGATCGTCCCGCCCCCTCGCCCAAATCAGGCGAAGTGTTGGTCCGCGTGCACGCAGCCGGCATCAATCCGGTCGATGGCTCGGTGCGCGCCGGCTATTATCCATTGCTGGGCGAACCGCCCTTCACCCTCGGCTGGGATATTTCAGACACCGTCGAGGCGCTAGGCCCAGGCGTCAACGGTGGCCTCAAGGTCGGTGACGCTGTGTTCGGCATGCCGCGTTTCCCCAAACAGGCCGCGGCCTATGCGGAACTCGCTGTCACCCCGGCCGATGAAATAGCGCCAAAGCCGCGAACCATCGATCACAATCACGCCGGCGCGCTGCCGCTGGCCGGCCTGACCGCCTGGCAGGGCATTGTCCGCCATGGTGGCCTGAAGCCCGGCCAGCGCGTGTTGATCCATGCCGCGGCCGGTGGCGTCGGACATCTGGCAGTGCAGATTGCCAAGGCGCGCGGCGCCTATGTCATCGCCACCGCCAGCCCGAAGAAACTCGATTTCGTCCACTCGCTCGGCGCCGACGAGGTCGTCGACTACACCAAGGGCGATTTCACCGCTGAGGTCCGTGACATCGATTTGGTTCTGGACCCGATGGGCAGCGACCATGCCGACCAATCGCTGACAGTCCTGAAGGACGGCGGCGTCCTGGTGTCGCTGCTCAACGTCCACGACACCACCCGGGCCAAGGCTGCGGCGCGAAACATCCGCGTCGAGCGCATGTCTGTGGTGCCTGACCGCGAAGGCCTCGTTGAGCTTGGCAAACTGGTCGATGCGGGAAAGCTTGCCGTTCATGTGGCAAAGAGCTTTCCGCTCGAACAGGCGGGCGCGGCGCACGCCTTTCTCGCCACCAGGCCCATCGGCAAGGTGGTGCTGACGGTCTGAACCAGGCCTTACGACAGGCAAAAGGGCGCGGTTGCCGCGCCCTTTTCTTTTTGAGATCCTGGCTCTAGTGCCGGTATTGCTGGATGCGCGTCGTGCGCAACCCGGCAAGCCCGTATTCGTCGATCGACGCTTGCCAAGACAGGAATTCCTCGGTGGTCAGCTTGTAGCGCTGGCATGCCTCGTCGAGGCTCAAAAGCCCGCCGCGCACCGCCGCAACCACTTCCGCCTTGCGCCGGATAACCCAGCGACGTGTATTCGTCGGCGGCAGATCGGCAATCGTAAGAGGGCTGCCGTCAGGCCCGATAACATATTTGACTCGCGGTCTAACAAGATCGGTCATCGTACTCTCTACAAAAAACTCAAAGACCCAATCCCCACCACATTACCGCCACAGCTTTAAAAATTGCCTAAGCGAACCCTAATGACTAGGTAAGGATCATGAACGCCGCGTTAGTCTTTTCGTCGGCATTTGAGTGAACGGCCGGCGGGCGCGCAATTTTCCCGCAAAATCGGCGCTGCCGCAAAGCTGGCGCCGCTGATGTGGTTGACCTATATTCGCGCCACTGCCATTGAAGCGCCGCGCAGAACGAAAGAACCATGAACAGCCTCGACCTTCCCGCCAGCCCGCAAAACACCCGCGTCGTCGTCGCCATGTCGGGCGGTGTCGATTCGTCCGTCGTCGCAGGCCTTTTGAAGCGCGAAGGCTATGATGTCGTCGGCGTCACGCTGCAGCTCTACGACCATGGCGCGGCAACGCACCGGACCGGCTCGTGCTGCGCCGGCCAGGACATTGACGACGCCCGCCGCGTTTCGGAGACGCTGGGCATCCCGCATTACGTGCTCGACTATGAAGAGCGCTTCCGCAAGGCGGTCATCGACCCGTTCGCCGAGAGCTATGTCGCCGGCGAGACGCCGATCCCGTGCGTGTCCTGCAATCAGACGGTGAAGTTCGCCGATCTGCTGGCGACCGCCAAGGACCTTGGCGCCGACGCGCTCGCCACTGGCCACTATATCCGCTCCGGCGCCAATGGCGCCCACCGCGCGCTGTTCCGGCCGGTCGATGCAGACCGCGACCAGAGCTACTTCCTGTTTGCCACCACGCAGGCGCAGATCGACTATCTGCGCTTTCCGCTCGGCGGCCTGTCGAAGCCCGCGGTGCGCGCTATTGCCGAAGAGATGGGGCTGAGCGTCGCCGCCAAGCAGGACAGCCAGGACATCTGCTTCGTGCCGCAGGGCAAGTATTCCGATATCATCGCCAAGCTGAAGCCGGCTGCCGCCAACCCGGGCGACATCGTCCATATCGACGGCCGCGTGCTTGGCCGCCATGATGGCATATTGCGCTACACGATCGGCCAGCGCCGCGGCATCGGCATTGCGTCGGGCGAACCGCTATACGTCGTCCATCTCGACGCCGACCGGGCCCGCGTCATTGTCGGCCCGCGCGAGGCGCTGGAGACGCACAAGATTTACCTGCGCAACATGAACTGGCTGGGCGATCGCGCGCTGTCAGACATTCCGGCCGCCGGCATGGAGCTGTTTGCCAAGGTCCGCTCGACGCGGCCGCCGCGCCCGGCCGTACTGCATCACCGCGCCGGCAGCACCTTTGTGGAACTGGTCGACGGCGAGTCCGGCATCGCGCCCGGACAGGCCTGCGTGCTCTATTCCGATGACGGCAACGAGGCCCGCGTCTTCGGTGGCGGCTTCATCGAGCGTTCCGAGCGCGGCGCCGAGGCCGAAGCGATGCTGACGCGGCTTGCCGCCAGGCCGGCACAGGTTCCCGCAGAATAACGCCGTCCTTTCAGAGACTGTTTCTCTGCCCTTCAGCGCAGCTTCCAACGGTCTCAGGACTTTGTGTGGGTAACCGTGCCCGCGGTTAGGATGCGCAGCACCCTGATGGCTTCCTCGCCGCTGGTGCGGGGCTCGGCCCGCGTCTCGATGCACTGGATAAAATGCTCCAGCTCGCGCGTCAGCGGCATGCCCTGCCCGACCGCGACATAGGACGGCTCGTTGGTGGTGAAGGCCCACTGGCCGCTGTCCTGCCACACCGCATGGCGGTAGACGGCAAGCTTGCGCTCCCACGGCTCGACATCGTCGAACACCGCCATCGCCTTGGTGCCAACCACGGTCAGCCGCCGCTCGCGATAGGGATTGAGCCGCGAGGCGAAGAGGTGGCTGCGCAGGCCGTTGGGAAAGCGCATATGCAGGTGCGCGAAGTCGCTGAGACTGTCGAGCAAGGCAGCACCCTCGCCCCTGACTTCGATGGGCTCCGTGCCGGTGATGGCCAGGATCATCGACAGATCGTGCGGCGCCAGATCCCACAGCGCGTCGTTCTCGGTGTGGAATTTGCCGAGGCCGAGCCGGTGCGAATGGATGTAGCGGACTTCACCGAGCTCGCCATTGTCGATCAGCGCCTTCAGCGTCTCGAAGGCGGGATGGAAGCGCAAGACATGGCCGACCATGAACACGCGGCCATTATCCTTTGCCGCCTGCACGGCACGCTCGGCGTCGGGCACCGTCAGCGCGATTGGCTTTTCCACCAGCACGTCCTTGCCGGCCTCGACGGCGCGCACGGCAAGGTCGGCATGGAACTGCGGCGGCAAGGCCATGACGATGGCGTCGATATCGTCGCGCACGAACAGCTGATCCGGCTCGATCGCCAGGCAGTCCTGCTCGCTGGCAAAACCTTCGGCCCGCGCCCGATTGGCATCGGAAACCGCATGCAGCGCGCCAAGCGCCTTGAGGGTGCGGATGTGGTTGCTGCCCCAGTATCCGCAACCGAGGACTGCAATGCGCGGCTTCATCAGCTTCAAACTCTAGATTTCTTGGCCGAGACATAGCGACGTGCCCCGCCGAACTCAACCCCGGCGACAAGAGCGTGGTCCCGAAAAGTGGGAACCGGTTTTCACGGACAAACGGGGTACCCGTTTTGTCCAGAGACCATGCTCAAACAAAGACTAGAGCCCCATCCCGACTGCATCGGGATGTCTGCCCGGCAAAGCTTTTCTCGGGCGACAATATGCCGGCGCGCCTGACGCATCGATGCTTGACAGGCCCGCCCTCCCAACCTTATATCCGCGCGACCTTGGCGAACGCCTCGAAATGCCTTTCGATTTAAGGTGGATTCGGGCCTTTCGCCGCCCTGGCGGGGTAGCTCAGTTGGTTAGAGCACGGGAATCATAATCCTGGGGTCGGGGGTTCAAGTCCCTCTCCCGCTACCAGTCTCTCTTCGTTGCCTTGGCAAGGTAGCCAACTTAGGGATTCCTGTATCAAACGAGTCGAAAGTACCTTTACGCGAACCCAATAATCTTAGGGCCCGGAAACCTTAGCCAGAATTTCCTGCGCCCGTTTATCCATTCTATCTACCTTCACGAAAACAGGGTGGCTGCGGTCGACGAGACTCCCCGCTCCGTTGTCTTTCTCGTCTTCCGTAGCCCACGACAGCCAGGCTGCATGATCTTCGATGCGCTTGTCGAACACCGTATTTCCAGCCTCGGCTGCTTCGCGGCGGGCCCGCTCCAGGAAATGAGCCACAAAGCTGACCACGCCCATCTCGCGCGCGGTTAGGACGGCTCCCATAAGTTGGTCGATGCAGGCGTGTCATCTTCGTAGTGGTTCCGATTTCGTCGATGAACACCAACGGATGCGGCTCAAGCCGCATCCGCGGCTGGCAGCCTGACCTGCCACTCCTGCCCCGCCTTGCTGATGTCGGAACGATCTTCCTCGCTGGCCGACCAGCCGAGATTTTGCCGCCCTCGCATCCTCCCCGGCTAGGCCGATCAATCTCACTCGTTACCGCAATCGCGTATCGAAATAAGTGCAAGAAGAAACCTGATCTCGTTCTATTGTCGCAAAGACATGGTCGCAGTGACCGAAGGCATTTTCGGTTTTTGGACAAGTATGTTGTCAGGTCTTGACATTGTATTCCAGGTGCCCAAGCGCGCAGGTGCATGCCCGGGAAGCTCGCTAAACCTCGCCACCTCCTTGACATTCGTTCCAGAGGAAATTGCACGCAGTACAGGGAACGGTGTCGTCTTAAATCAGCATTAAGACCTTAGGCGCAAGACTACAGCAAAGCGCCTCTAATTTTCCCACAGAATTGGCGCTCGCGAAGAGGACTGGTCTCATTACATCTGCGTTTACATGAAGCGGTTGAGGGACGTCAGTGTCGGGACCAAGCTATCGCTGGGCTTTGGGCTGGCGTTGCTGTGCATCGTGGCGGTAGGGCTATTTGGGGTCACGCAGCTGCGATCACTCAACGAAGTCACCCGCGAAATCACCGGCCTTTGGTTGCCACAGGTCCAGATCGTCGGCGAGATGAAGCGAACCCTCGCCGAACATCAACTCTATGCGACGCTGCGCATGCGCACCACCGACACTCAGCAGATAGCTGGCCTCGACAACGAGATGGCGAGGGGGAGCGAAGAGATGCTCCAAGGTCGGCGCGCCTACCGCAGGAGCGCCGGATCGCCTGCGGAGCGGGAACTATTCGACCAATTCGTCAACCTGTCGACAGCCTACCAAGACTCCCTCGCATCGATTTTCCCGCTCCTCGATACGGGAGAACGGACAAAGGCCCTCAAGGAGTTCGAGGCGGTCTCGCTCCCCACGGTTGCCGAGGCAACCCGGCGACTAGACGAGTTGCTGGCCCTCACCAACCAGCGCAGCGCTGCTGTCGCCGCCATGGCCGACCGCACTTACACCGTCGCACAGCAGCTGACCTGGGTAGCGGTTGTTTTTGCGGCCGCGTGTCTTGGCGGGCTTGTCGCCTGGATTCGCCACAATGTCAGCAAGCCGATCCTCGCCGTGAGCGAGGCGATGTATCGGCTGACAGGGTGAGCGCGGCTCAACCCTCGTTGCACTGAAAAGGAACCGGCGGGACGAGGTTGGAGTGCTGTTCTCGGCCTTTGCCGGCTACCGCGCTAGTCTGGAGCGTAGCGACGCCCTGGCCCGCGAGGCCGAGCTGGAGCGGCAGCACCTGGCTGCGGCTGCATCGAATATGCCCGTGGGCCTGTGCATGTTCGATGCAGAGCGACGGTTGGTTCTTTGCAACCAAAGCTACGCCGACCTCTACCACCTGCCGGAGGTTCTAACCCGCCCAGGCACGCCATGGGTCGATCTGATGCGGTTCCGGATTGCCGCGGGGCTCTATGTCGGCCATGATCCAGAAAAGTATCTGCAGCAGCTCTCGGCGACCATCGACCGCGCCGAGCGCGTGGTGAGCTTGGTGGAGCTTCGGGACGGGCGCACCATCGACCTCATCCATCAGCCACTGCCGGGCGGCGGGTGGCTTGCGACACACCACGATGTGACCGACCTGCGGCGCAGCGAGGCCCGGATCTCCCACATGGCGCGCCACGACGGACTTACCGATCTTCCAAACCGCATATTGTTCCGCGAACGCGCCGAGGAGGCTTTGGTCGACATGGGACGCGGGGAGGGCAACGCTGCCTTCCTCTGTCTCGATCTCGATCACTTCAAGACGGTCAACGACACGCTTGGGCACCCGGTTGGCGACGCCTTGCTGAAGGAGGTCGCCGCCAGGCTGAGGCACGTAGTCCGAGAAGGCGACACGGTGGCCAGGCTCGGCGGGGACGAGTTCGTGATCATTCAAAAGGGGGCTGATCAGCCGGTCGGGGCCACCACCCTCGCGCAACGGGTCATTGATGCGCTGAGCGCACCTTATGTCGTGGATGGACATGGAGTCATGATCAGCGCCAGTGTCGGCATCTCCATTGCGCCGAATGATAGCAGGAACGCCGACCAACTTCTCAAGAACGGCGACATGGCGCTCTATCGGGCAAAGGCGGAAGGACGTAGAACCTATAGGTTTTTCGAGCCGGAAATGGACGCCCGCATGCAAGCGCGCAGGTTTCTCGAACTCGATCTGCGCGAAGCGTTAGGACGGGAGCAATTCGAGATTTACTACCAGCCGCTGCTCAATCTCGATCGCGGCGAGGTCAGCTGCTTCGAGGCGCTGCTGCGCTGGCATCACCCGACACGCGGCCTTGTCTCCCCGGCCGAGTTCATTCCCCTGGCTGAGGAGATCGGCCTGATAATCCCGATTGGCGAATGGGTGATGAAAAGAGCATGTCTCGACGCGGCAAGCTGGCCAGAAAGCATCAAGGTTGCCGTCAATCTGTCGCCGACGCAGTTTCGTAACGCGCGCTTGCTCTCGACGATTGTCGAGGCATTGAACGCCTCGGGACTGCCCGCAAGTCAGCTCGAGGTTGAAGTCACCGAGACGGTGCTGCTGGCCAACACACAGGCCACTCTCGCGATGCTGCAACAGATCCACATGCTGGGTGTGCACATCGCAATGGATGACTTCGGAACCGGATATTCGAGCTTGAGCTATCTGCGCTCGTTCCCGTTCGACAAGATCAAGATCGACCAGTCCTTCGTAAAGGATGCCGATGACGTCGCCAGCTCCGTTGCCATCATCCGGGCCGTTACGAGCCTCGGCAACAGCCTCGGGATGCAGACCACCGCCGAAGGGGTTGAGACAGCGGAGCAGTTGGAACGGGTACGAAGAGAAGGCTGCACCGAAGCGCAGGGCTTCCTGCTCAGCCGGCCTCTACCTGCCCGGGACATCCCCGCAATGCTGGAGCGAACGCGCGCCGTCGTGGCTGGCGACATCATCGAGCTCGCACCCGAAATCACTGGCGAACGGAACAGAGCGCAGGTCCCACCGGTCGATGTCGCAGCAGCGCGCCTGCCTCGTTTAACCGGGACTAAATCGAAGACCTCACTGTAGCACCACACGCTGGAGGGCCAAAGCCTCCTGACCATTCGTCTGCTGCCGATGTCGCTCACTTTCAGATGCGCCACCTACGAGGCCCGCAAACGTCGCAGTCGGGGAACGGCAACATCGGCCACTGCTCCCTTCTGGCGCATGAGATCAGAGCTGTTGCGGTCGCGCTTTGATCTGGCGCAATCGACAGCGCTGACGGCATCCAGTTCGCTGTCAAGCGCCGAGGCAACACGCCACAAGGAGGCCTGACTCAGATCAAAGCTGGGCGGGCCCCAGTCGTGATACGCAGCTACCATGTCTGAGGTTCATCAAGGCCGTCGCGGGTTCCTGACCGCACTAACCGTCGGAGGAGGACTCGTCGCAATTGGCGGCGCAACCGCACTGGTGATGAATGCCCAGGGCTCTTCCGATTATGAGGAAGCTGTCAATTCCACGTGGCGGGATGGCGACAACATCGATGTGCCGTCGTCATCCGCCCGACGAGAGCTCGTCCGTTACGCGACCTTGGCTGCAAACAGCCATAACACTCAGCCTTGGCAATTTCGGCTCTCGGACCGCTCCATCCTCGTGCTGCCTGATTCCGAGCGTCGCCTGCCCGCCGTCGACCCAGACGATCACCATGTGTTCGCCAGCCTCGGCTGCGCCGTCGAGAATATGGTTCAAGCGGCTCGCGCGTTCGGACTTCGGGCGGTTCCGAGCTACGATCTCGAGGCGCGCGGAATTCGGGTTGATTTGGAGCCCGCACCGTCGGAAGGGACGGACCTGTTCGGCGCGATCCCACATCGTCAATCAACGCGCGCTGTCTATGATGGGCGGTCGGTCCCGCCCGAGCATCTCCGGCTTCTGGAAGCTGTTGGGAGCGGTGACGGCGTGCGGATGCTGCTTTTCACGGAGCGGCAGCAACGTGAAGACATCCTCTCCTATCTCGTCGCAGGCAACAGTGCGCAGATGGACGATGTCGCCTTCATAGAAGAACTGAAATCGTGGATTCGATTCAGCTATGGCGAATCCCTCTCGACGCGAGACGGACTGTTTTCGAAATCCTCCGGCAATCCGGTTCTACCGGGCTGGATCGGCCGTTTGATCTTCAGTCAGGTATTTACGAAGGACGCCGAAAACAGGAAGTATGAGAGCCAGATCAGGAGCTCGGCCGGTGTTGCCGTGTTCGTCTCCGAGAAGAACGAACCGGCTTATTGGGCCGAAGCCGGTCGTTGCTGCCAGCGTTTCGCCCTTCAGGCCACGGCGCTCGGCCTCAAGCACGCCTTCATCAATCAACCGGTCGAGGTTCCCGCCGTGCGGGGGCAATTCGCGACATATCTCGGTATCGGCGGTCGTCGACCGGATCTCGTGATGAGGTTCGGATATGGTCCGGAGTTGCCCAAATCGCTTCGCCGTCCAATCGAGCACGTCATTCTTCGGGCATAGGCTCATCATGTCCTTCACGAACTGTCTGGCATCGCGTGAAGAGAAGCAGCGCGCCATGCCCGCGGATTCCCTCGTGCCGGCCCCGATGGGCACAGTGACCCATGCCGTCACGATCAACGCTGCGCCCCAGAGGCATCAAGCGTCGTGCGGAGGGGTGAATTCAGGTAGCGGATCGTGCCATGGTTTCGGCAAAGTGCAGGTTTGTCCGGCTTGCCCACATCCAACGGAACAGGCTTCCGAATACCGTCCGCATAGTGATCTGAGTGTCGTCTACCGCGTGCGAGAATGAATATGGCGGGACTGATCATTCACCAATTACCGGTCGAGCCCAAACAAGAAGGCGGCGAATTTCGGCGATGATTTCATGCGCATCCTCGTGCTGAGCGCCCACCCTGATGCCGTGGCGGCGGCATATGTAGACGGCACACGGGCGGCAGGCCATGAAGTCCGCATTGTCGCACTGAGAGAGCTGCGCTTTGATCTGGTCCTGCGCGGCGGCTTTCACAGTGCCAAGCCACTGGAGCCCGACATCGCCGAGCAGCAGCAGTTCATTCGGTGGTGTCAGCATCTCGTCGTGGCGTCGCCCAATTGGTGGTGGGCGGCGCCAGCGTTTCGTCGTTGAACATGGGTTGTGCAGCCTCAGACGGCTGCTTCGAGCCATCGCTGCCCGGTTGCACCGCCAAGGCGGACGGGTCCCTTCAATGTGGACTCCTTTCCCGCATGAGCATTGCAACCACCGTTCCCGACAGAAACGTCAATGCGGCGATCGATGTGATCGCCGATGAGAGCCCGAAGCGATCGGCGATGAGACCTGCGGAGAGCGCGCCGATCGCGTAGCCGAGATCGCGCCAGAACCGGTAGACGCTGAGCGAGCGGGCGCGCCAGCTGGGGTGCGAAGCGTCGGAAACGGCGGCGATCAGACTTGGATAGACCATTGCCGTTCCAAGGCCAAGAAGAAGACTGCCGACGAGCCACCATTCGAACCGGCTCGTGGCCGCGGTGAGAAACAAGCCACCGGCCTGGATCCACATTCCGGCGACGATCAGACCCTTGCGACCCCACCGATCGCTCAAGGGGCCGGTGACGATCTGCAGGATCCCCCAGGTCGCCGGATAGATCGCCTTCAGGATGCCGATGCGCTCGACGCCGAGGCCGAAGGACGCGAAGAACAGTGGGAAAATACCCCAGCTCATGCCGTCGTTGAGGTTGTTGACGAGGCCGGCTTGCGATGCCGCGAACAGATTGCGATCCCGGAACGAGGTCAGCGCAAAAACTTCCCGGAAGCTGATCGGCGCGGATTGCTGTGCGTGAGCGGATGTTTCCAACCGGAGGTGGCCGCGCGTGTCGCGGATGAGCAGCACCGACAACACAGTGCCGGCGACGGTATAGCCGATCCCGAGATAGATGGGCACCGGTCGCAGACCGTATCGCGAAGCAAGATAGCCGGTGAGGAACGCCGTCACGCCGACGGCGAGATAGCCGGCAAATTCATTGAGTCCGACGGCGAGGCCGCGTGACTTCGGGCCAACGAGGTCCACCTTCATGACCACCGTCATTGACCAGGCGAGTCCCTGGTTGACGCCGAGCAATGCATTGGCCGCAATCACCCATCCCCAGCTTGGGGCCCAGATGATCATGAACGGAACCGGCAAGCCGACAAGCCAGCCGAGGACGAGAACGCGCTTGCGCCCCCAGGTATCGGCGAGCTGGCCCGAGACGAGATTGGCAAGCGCCTTGACCACGCCGAAGCTGACGATGAAGGAGACGACGAGTGTCGTTGACTTGATGCCGAACTCTTCCGACCCGATGAGCGGCACCACCGTTCGCTCGATCCCAACCATGCCGCCGACAAAGGCATTCACCAGCATCAGAAGAGCAAACTGCCGCCAGTTTTCCTTGAGCCCAAGCCTGACGGCCGAGCCTGCTGACTGCGAAGCCGATGCGTCGCTCATCGGTCAGGCCGCGGCGGCGGCCAAGCCGGCATTGGCGGCGCGGTTGCGCGCCGCATCCGGCGGCGGAGGCGGTATGTCTGCGATCATCGTTGCGACGAAGGCCTCCTCGTCGTCGATGCGGAACGCCTTGTTAAAGCGCTTCTCGAAGCCAATCGTCGATGTCGGCTTGCCGCTGAGCGAGCGCCCGCAGACCGAGCCGGAAAAGGCGCCGGGCAGCACCTCGACGTGATCTGGCAGTTGCTTGAGACGCCGCACGCTGGAAAACAGCGTCCGCGCGCCGGCCTCGGCGCTGGTTGCAAGTTCGGTTCGTCCGAGATCGCCAACCATGAGAGTGTGACCCGTCAGCACGAACCATGGCTCGGCCGCGCGTGTCCTGTCTGTGACCAGGAGCGAAATGTGTTCCGGCGTATGCCCGGGCGTGTGCATGACGGTCATGGTCACGTTGCCGAGTTCGAGCACGTCACCGTCCTTGGCGGGCAGAAACGGGAACCCCGCCTCCACGCCTTCGAAGAGCACATATTGGGCGCCGGAGGCAGCCGCAAGCGCCCGCCCGGCGGAAATGTGGTCGGCATGGATGTGCGTATCGACCACATAGAGGATGCGCATGCCGGTTGCCTCTGCAACCCTAAGATACGGCGCGATGTCGCCGACCGGATCGACGACGGCGGCGGCCGACTTGCCACCACAGCCGAACAGGTAGGATGCAGCGACCGGGTCGGAATGGAGGAATTGACGGAGGATCATGACTTGCGCTCTCTACCTCGCTTGAGGTAACAGTCAATTATTCTGCTGAATGTTTCATCGAGAAGATCGCATGTCAAGCATCGGGCCAAAACAGGCAATTTTCGCCAGCCTTGCCGAAGTGGCTCAAGCTCTCGGGCATGCGCACCGGCTGGAATTGCTGGAGCACCTCGCCCAGGGCGAACGCAGCGTCGAGGGACTTGCGACACGGGCTGGCCTCAACTTTGCCAACGCCTCGCGCCACCTCCAAATTCTTCGACGCGCGCGACTTGTCGAGGCGCAGCGACATGGCAAGCATGTGCTTTATCGTCTTGCCGGAGATGCCCAGGTGGTTGAATTGATGAAGGCCCTGGGGCGCGTGGGCGAGCGGAACGTCGCCGAGGTCAATCGCGTCATGACCGACTACTTCCACGCTCGCGACGCGCTGGAGGCAGTGTCGCGCGAAGACCTTGTCTCAAGGCTGTATGATGGCCTCGTCACGGTTCTCGACGTCCGGCCGGAAGACGAATTCGCGCTCGGACATCTTCCGGGGGCGCTCAACATCCCGCTCGCTGAGCTTGATCGCCGGCTGGCGGAGCTGCCCGCGAACCGAGAGGTCATCGCCTATTGCCGTGGTCCTTATTGCGTTCTGTCCTTCGAAGCTGTCGCGGCGTTGCGGATGCGAGGATATGTCGTTCACCGGCTCGAGGACGGCTATCCCGAATGGAAGGCTGCAGGCCTTCCGGTTGAGGCAGCGGCCTGAAGTGGTCCCGCATCCAAAGATTCTTGGACGAACAATATGACGCCGCTAATTCCGTCATGAAATCGTTCCCGGTAGCGGAGCGCGCCGTATTTCAAAAAGGTCAACGAGATCTAGATTGTACGTTTTTTACGGAATGTTCCCCCTCAGTGGGGAGAGTGATAACCTGCCTTCCTGCTCGGAGGTCACGACGGCCGAGGGCCGCCTCTTAAATGACTTCCGACAAGCATATTGGGACTTTGGTCTATTGCACCTTAGGACCGAAGCCGGGCGATGGAACCTTTGCCCAAGGTTAAGGTTCGAGCCGCGCATTCGTGGCTCGGCTGGAAGGCCGCCACCGCTTAGTTTCAGTAAATCGCTGAGGGGAGTGGCACATGCCTATTTCCGAAGAAATGATGGACGAGTACCTCGAATTTCAATGCCCCAACTGCTCCCATGTAATGGTGAAGAAGGGCTCTTGGGTGAAGGTGATATCTACCTTCAACTGTAACCGATGCGACGCGAAGATTAGGATCGGTTATTTGACCAAGCTCGCGCTTTTCGAACAAAAGATGCAGAGCATGCGCCTATCATAGTCCAATCCGCCAGTGCGCGGGGAAGGGCAATCGACAGCAGGCTTTGCGTTACTGAACAATACCTTAGGTTGGCGTCGGCTGTGCCGGCACTGCTGGAGAAGCCTGCGGTGAAGCCGTGACAGCTGTCGGCCTGCCCTGTCCAGCTTCGGCTTTTCATAAACGCGCTTTGCTGGTGCTGCCTGCAGAAAAAAGTGCTGCACTGAAGATGCTCGATGGGGGCAGCAAGGACATACAGCATGAAAGAAGCCCGCCGGCTTGAGCCAGCGGGGGAGAAGTTTCATCAAAGGCTGACGAGGGGTTTGAATTCTCGTCGTAGATAAAATTAGCTGAAGCTCACATTGGGTTAACTAGTCCTTACGGCCTATCGTCCTGCTTCGAGCAACCCCTATCTCCACTCCGAGACGAGGTAGATCAGGCAGCGAATGATGGAGCGGTTTGCCAAAAAACTCACTCTTCGCGCGAAGGAACAAGCGCTCGCCCAAGCGAACGACCGAGAAACCCTGCGAACCCAAATCGCCGAAGCCTACAAAAGCCTGGCCGAGATGTCCGAACGACTGAAGGCCGCGGAGCTCGCGGACGGGCGCCTGAAAGTGTACCGGCCGCGCTACGGAGGCAATTTCTCGTGCCCAATCTGTTGGGTGGAACGCGGCACAGTCAGGATGCTCCGTCGCGAAGAGGAGCCGAACCATGCGTACCGCTGCAAAGCATGCGGTTTCAACGAGTTGGATGATCAGTGATAGAAAAAGCAGGTCGCCAAAGACAGATAACAATCCAGAATCTGGCCATGGACACGATCTTTCCCATGCCGGTGCGAAGTTTCACTGTCGCCTTACCGAGGAGATATAGCGTCGGCCCTTTCCAGGCGTTACGATCGCACAGTTGCATCGTTCTTGAGAGTCCGGTTGCTACACTACAGGCTAAGATTCTCGCGAAGCTCCCTGCCCTTCAACCCAACGTGTTTTGCAGGGAGAAACTCCACCAGCCCGGTTCCTCGCTGCACCGGGAACAGCGGCTTCAGGTTCACCAGGGCTAATCAAGCGGCGGGTTCCCAAAATCAGACTTGGGGCATGGTCATCGCCAAGCGTGGCGCCGCGCGCCATGCCGAACGACCCGCAAAACGTTGTGTGGTGGCCCTTACAGGCCATAGGTCTATTTTATTCCGGTGACCCTGCCTGCTCTATCGAGACTGCAATTGACCTTTGCCTGCCGGACTTCGATGCCACCTTGCCTTGCGTAGTCCACTCGCACGTTGATCGGCGCCGAGATTGCACCTCGGCGTTGATGCAAGGCACCCGCGCTTGCCGCGCGGACACGGATGGCCCCAAGCGGCTTGGCAGCGGACATGACCGCCGAGCGGCAGGCTTGCACGACCGCAATTGGCGTCCCGGGAATCGCTTTCAGTGGTCCCAGAAATCCAAAGGGATACCCCTTGGTGAAGCCCCGCCCTGATTTGGAAGGCCTTAGGACAGGCGGCAGAACCATCGACTTTCTGGTGGTCTTGGCAGTCGCTGCCGAGACTGCGGCCGGACTACCGGCAGTGGTAGCCGATTGGTTTTCGGCGGACTCATCATCGCCGACGCCGACGCCGACACCGACACCTGCGCCAACCGAAGCTCCAACGTTTGCTCCGCCCGCACCGTCGACGCTCGTGCTTACCCCCACAGACGTGCCTTGCGCACCGGCGCTCACTCCAGCACCGATCCCGAGACCGCCGACGTTCGCGCCCACCCCCACAGATGTGCCTTGCCTACCGCCGCTCACCCCTGCGCTGAGTCCGATGCCGCCGACGTGACCGCCAACGCCTGTGTCAAAAGCCGAGGCAGGCCCGACTGCCATTCCGATCATCAATGCGGCCACGACGCAATTTTTCATTGTCATGCTCCCGTGCGGCATACATTTCGCTCCCTAGTCCTCACGGGCGCAGGCCGCGCTTTTTCGGGGGGCGCGTTGGGAGCAATGCCGCGGGAAGATCGATGGTAGCCAGCACCTCCGATTGCGATGGGTCCTGGCCCTTTTCCCTCTGTTTCTCCTGCGAGGGCGGTTTACGGGTTGCTCCTGAGCGCGGTAATTTAGCTGCAAGCTCAGCCGCTGGGGCGCGTACTTTCGGCGCGCCCTGCAAGGCTGTAATGCGACGCTTATCCTTGAAGATGTCAATTGTCTCACGCGCGGCACTGAGGCTGCGGGCCAAACCGTTAGACCTTTCACGCTCCTGGTCCAGCGCCGCGCTCAACACAATCGATTGCTGCCTCAACGCATCGCGTTCCTTCCGAACAGAGTCGAGCTCACTTGTGGCTGAATCTGCTCGTTCGCGTTCCAGTTTGAGTGCTTCCCCAGCCTGCTTGGAAGCGGCTTCGGCCACTTGGCGGTCCTTTGCGGCGCTGGCCTGCTCGACTGCGGCCAGATTTGCGCCTGTCTTGAGGGCATCGATCGTTTGATAAGCCGTGGAAAGTTGTTGCTTCAAGAGCTCAACCTTCTGGCGCTCTTCCTCAAGCGCTTGCTTGGCAGGAGCCTCGGAGGCTTCCATGGAGGGATTGGCTGGCACGCTGTTGTCCGCGCTTTCAGAGAGAGTGGCTGCCGCCCGGAGATTTTCGATAACACGTTGCGCCGTCTCCAGACTGCGCGAGAGCGCTTCGTCTGTTTGCTGCTGTGCTTTTAAGGCCTGAGCTTGCTTGGCGAGCTCCGCTCGTGCGGTGGCCAACTCGCGGCGCAACCCTTCCACATTCTCGTCGAGCGGCTTGTGTGCATCCTTGGATGCCTGCGCTTCACCGAGGACTGCATGGGATATATGGGACCCGGGCGCGCCTGGTTGCGCGTTGCCCGGTTCTTTCTCGAAATCGATGTGGTGCGAAACCACGATCGACGAACTGTCACTAGCTGCGCCGACTGCTGACGTTTCCGGAGCAAACTGACTGTAGGCTGGAGATGCAAATAACAGAATGAGGGTTAACCGAACGAAAGGAAATATGGCGCCACGCGCTGTGCCGCGTATCCCTCGGGATAAAATCAATAGGCGTCGATTAACGAACGTGACGTTCCAGCGGAGACGCTTTAATTTGGTATTCTGCGCATAGACCATCGCTGAAACTCATGAACCACGGCCCTCACCGCCATTGTATTTTCTGCTTACTGCGCCGCGACGCCAAATGCCGCGTGAGACGAATTTTATCCCTGTCGCCTTACTTGTCTTCGTTCGAACGGACGAAGGATATTCCTCGCGCTTGCTAGGCTCGACCTATCAACAAAATGGGGACCATCAGGCCGATGGCGCTGGCCAGCAAAAGGCTGATCATTGCGACGATGAAAACCTCAAGAGCGCAACTGGCCCATTTACCTGTGATCGACGAAAAATGCAGCTTCGATCGCGAGGGCCTCGTCCCAATTGCCGACTCATTGGCCACCTCCTCTCGGCGGAGACGATTAGTCATCCGCCCTACTCCACCGTCACCGATTTCGCCAGATTGCGCGGCTGGTCGACGTCGGTGCCCATGAAGACGGCGGCGTAGTACGCCAGCATCTGGATCGGCAGCGCATAGATGATGGGCGAGATGATTTCCGGCACGTCGGGCAGGATGATGGTCTCCATCGTCTTGACGCTGACCTGCGCCGCGCCCTTGGCGTCGGTGATCAGGATGATCTTGCCGCCGCGCGCCGCCACTTCCTGCATGTTCGACACGGTCTTCTCGAAGATGCGGTCATGCGGGGCAATGACGATCACCGGCATGTTCTCGTCGATCAGCGCGATCGGGCCGTGCTTCAACTCGCCGGCGGCGTAGCCTTCGGCGTGGATGTAGGAGATTTCCTTGAGCTTCAGCGCGCCTTCCATGGCCAGTGGGAAATTGGTGTCGCGGCCGAGATAGAGCACGTCCTTGTAGCGCGAGATTTCACGCGCAATGCGCTCGATCTGCTCTTCGAGCTTCAGCACCTGGTTGGCGTAGCGCGGCGCTTCCGAAAGCGCGCGCACCAGCGTCTTCTCCTCGTCCTTCGAGATCG